>JBPOGH010000013.1:0-127324 GCA_051252135.1 Verrucomicrobiaceae bacterium
GGTCCTGAGGGGCGATCGACTACATGGTCTCTCACTGGCGGCGTTCGCTGCCGCAGGGCCACTCTAGTAAATTTCGGACCCACGTCAACGATTTAAGATAATCTTTCCCACGGTTTTTCCTAAAATGCCGCCAAACCCCTAAACTAAAGGGATTGAGGGGCTTACTTTTTTTCTCAATTTACCACCACTGACCATTGGAAATATTTGGAAGTATTAACTATCGGTGAAGATGAGGGCCATTTGAAGTCATCATGAGTCACTTTACTTCATGAACGCCGCGGAACCTCCCCTTCCCTGAGGGTCTTCTGGCCACAAAACCCAACCTCTCTCCTCCCAACCAGCCTAACTCGACACCTTCCCGACATCGCATTTCCCTCTATACCCAACCACGAGAGCACGACCAAACGGATCCCATCTCCGCCCTCTACTGCTGGATTTTGTACGAGATGATTAGTAGTTCCTCAAACTCTCGACCATCCGGACAGCATCCCTATTTCCGCGAACATCATGCACACGATGAATCCTAGCACCGAAAGATTGGCAGTATGCCGTAAGTGCAACTGTGGGGGCATCACGGTCTGCCACCCCGGAGGATTGAAGAAGAGAACCAATCATGGATTTCCGCGAGAGACCGACAGCAATCGGCCTCTCAAGCCTGGAAAAGAATGAAAGCTTGCTCAGGATCTCCAGATTGTGATCCAAGGTCTTTCCAAAACCAATCCCGGGGTCGACCACCACCCGCCTCCTGTCAATCCCGTGCTCGCTCATACTTTTCACGAGCTCTTCAAAATAGAAAATGATCTCCCCAACCACATCTTCGTAAATCGGTTTGCTCTGCATTGTCCGTGGCTCACCCCTCATATGCATCGCAACAAGCCCACACGAACGATGGGCGCACACCCCGATCATCTCTTTGTCTCGGAATCCCGTCACGTCATTCACGATATCCGCACCCTCATCCATAGCTTGGGCCGCAACCTGCGGCTTGGAAGTATCCACGGAAAGGGCGACATCAAACCGCTTCCTCAGTTCCAGGATCACAGGGATCACCCTCTCCAACTCCTCATCTTCCGAAACAGATTCCGCCCCGGGTCTTGTCGATTCCCCACCCACGTCAAGGATGTCAGCGCCCTCTTTCATCATTCTCGCCGCATGGTCGACAGCCAGACCGATTGTCCGGTAATTCCCCCCATCTGAGAACGAATCAGGTGTTACATTTAGGATCCCCATAATGAGCCCCTTTTGAGAAAGGTCCCAGGAATACCGTCCGGCCTTCCAGTGGAATGCAGTTCCAGAGTTGCGCTCGCTCATGAGATCGGGCACATTCTCCGCCACACCAATCCCATCACAATGAAAAAACTCATTTCTCTGTTATCTCTCTGCCTATTCATGGCTCCGGCCGCGATTTGCGACGACGACCTATGGGACGCCAAAGGACCTCATGTCCGAATCAAACGGAACAATTTCGACGGGACTCACGTTGTGTTCAAACGCACTCCCGATGACAAGAAACTCGTAAAAACAACCAAGGACAAGGACGGCAACGTCACCATGACCGCAGTCTACTACCGGAACGACCGGGGTTTCCTCACCGCAGGTCGAATTTTCGATGGACAGGGGGCAGCTCTCTTTCGTGTCCGCTACGGTTACCACCGCAAAACCGGTTACTTGATCGCCGAGGACATGTTTGACTCCCGGGCCAAGTTTGAGATCCCCGATGAAAAGGGCGAAATGCGCGAAATGCCGGTCCGCCGAATCTATTACTTCTACGATGACGAAGGTAGCCAAAGTAAGGCCATTTCCCTCGTCCCTAAAAAGGGAATTAAGGCGGAGGAGCTTTTCCAAAAAAAGGAGATCAACGATGCCGATATCTACAACGAGGAGAAATACGACCCTTCAAAATCTTTCCGTCCCGACGACAACCCGTTCGACGAGGAAAAGAAAGCAGCCCAAGGGCGCTAAGTTCGTATGAGCCCCGAGCGCCTCTTCCAGCTACTCATGGCCGGTGGTCTCCTCGCAGGGGGATGGTTTTACGGGCAATATTGGAAACAAGTCGGGGCACCTGAGGGCGGTGACAACGCAATAGCCGAACTTCGCGCTCAGAATGCAGAACTCACAGTGGAGCTTGATGCCGCTCGCGATGAGATCGCCCAAGTTCGCTCATTGCTTTCAAAAGGCCCTTTTCCCATCCCCGAAGACCTCATCGCCTTCGTTGAGACGGATGCCGGCCTTTCCTTTCTCAAGGCGCCTGCCGCCCGACTCGCCTCACCTGAAATTCTTCGAAATACCGCAGAGCTCAACCTTGAGAAGCTTTTTGGAAAGAGTGGATTGGAAGACCAGCAACAAGCATGGCAGGCCCTCGGGCTACTTTCAGCCAATGACTCACTTCGCGGTCAATGGATCGTGATTGAGACCGTTGGCGCTCGCGGACTGATTGACTTCCATTCGGAAGAGATCCTTCTGGCTGAGACCTTCGATCCTGTCAGCATCCCGGATTCCTCGGTTCTGGTCCATCTCCTCATGCGCCAACTTCTACTTCAAAACTTTCCGGTTCCGGAGTTCACCAACCCCGATGCCGCGCGTGCCTGGCAGGCAGTCCACCGGGGAGCCGCGTCCAGCGTGCAAGCCCGCTACATGCGGCGCCGATCTGCCGCCGAGGAAGTCGAATGGAGCGAGGACGAAAGAGAACGGGAGGAAATCCTCCTCAGCCTCTCGCCCGCCGTCCAGGGCATGACCAATTTCCCCTACCTTGAAGGAGCAAACTTCGCCCAAGCTGCCTATCTAGAAAGTCGCGAAGCATTCCTATCTATATTCAAAACACCCCCTTCCTCCACCTTCGGAATCATCTTTCCTGAAGCATCGCCTCCGGGCCCAGCCCCAGGACCATCCATAGGCGCGCTGGGTCTCCGCCTTATGGTCGAACCCTACGTGGGCATTGAAGCTGCCGACTCCATGGCCCGCACCTGGGTGGGTGACCAATACATCACAGAAGATGACACCCTAACATGGTCCATTTCACTTTCCTCACCGGAAGCAGCGGAGAATCTGGCCATCACCATGGCCCAAATTGAAGGACCCGCTCGTAACATTTCCCGCAACGAAAATTCTCTAACCGTCAAAGTCGCACCATGATTGCCAAAAAAATCACCTTCACCGGGCGGGTCCAGGGTGTCGGTTTCCGCTATGCTACCAAAAGACTCGCTCTCGGGTTCGATGTCATCGGCTGGGTGAGAAATTGCGAAGACGGCACCGTCGAACTACAGGTCATGGGTGAAGAAGTAGAAGTTGAGGATTTTGTCCGGGAGATCGTGGAAGAGTCCGACCTCGCAAGTCACGTTAAGGAATTCACCGCAACCGAAATCCCTCCCTTGGACAATTGTCGCGGATTCTCGATCCGCTAGTTCCCCGATTGCTCCAGTAGCGTATCGCGAATCAATTTCTGGTCGTCGGGAGAAAGCTTTTCAATCTCGTAAGACAACTCCTTCCCGCTCTCAAGACGAAAGAGAACATAGCCTTTCTTCACGTCGATCACCTCGGCAACAACATCCTTACCTTCCCTATTTGTCCAGGTCCGGAGAGGAATAATTACCCTGCCTGCTTCAGCTTTGTCCTCTTCAGTCACCAATTTGCGCCGAAGCGTGAGCTTTGCCAACTCACTCTTAAGCACGTTTTCAAGTGACGGGTCATCCGTAGGACCGCTGAATGCCATCTGCCCACGTCGCCCAAAAATAAAAGTGTGAGGAAATCCCGAGATGCTCACCGGCCCCCGAGCACCCTTGGTTAGCGTGAAATCAACCCTATTTCGTTTCGCCACTGATTCAACCTCATCCGCTCCACTCTCAAACATTTCCGCTCCGATCATCATGAAGCCCTCCCGTTTGTGCTTCCCATGCCATCCCGCAAGTTGGGAAAGGGTTTCTCCGCCATCACGAGCCGACCAGTAGGTAATCATCACCACCTGCCCTTCGAGGGTTTCGAGATTCACCTCGGTTCCAAAAATTGTTTTTCCAACCGACCATTCACCCAGATCTCTGGTGGGAGCCATTTCCTCGCCATTCACTCCCGACTGGAAAAGCACGGCAGCCGCGCAAATGGCTAGAATGGTCCAAACCTTCATTACCTGTAGCGTCCGTTAGTTTATACCTTCATTCAAGGCGCGATTGCCTGATCCTTCCGCCCCAGTATCTTCCGGATGGCCCCACCTATGATCCCAAGCCCACCGATAACAAAGAGTGAAGGAAACCAGATCGAATATCCTCCTGCTTTCGTTTCGTGTGCCAGAACCGACTCCTGCGGCACATCTGGATTCACGTGCAAAGGATAAGGTTGCCCCACAAGCCACTTTTTTACCTCAGGCTCAATCTTCGCCCTCTCCTTATACCAGGGGTTTTCTCGACGCTTGAGGTGATTGTTGATATAGAATTCCTCCTCAAATTGGTATTCGTAGATAATCTTCAACGAATATTCGATTGGGATCTCGGCACCCAATTTCCGCTCCTGCACCGCTGACTCCAAAATAGTCGCCTGCACCACCGGCCAACTTCGTGTTTCTTGAGCACTGCGGTAGGACTTCCATAGAAGCGCCACGAAAATCCCCCCCATGATAAGAACCAATGTTCCTATAAAGATCAGGTAGATCGGACCGGCCAGACTCGTTTTGCGCACGTGCTTCCTTATCACATCCCCCCTCCCCTGCAAGCGGATGCCGCGATTCGCCCTTGCCTCATGAGCCCGGGGGAGCGACAAACCATCCATGAGCAGCTTTTCTGATCAAGTCATGTCCGACCTCAAAGACGCCATGAGGGCTAAAGATTCCGTCGCCCTCACCACCCTCCGCGCTCTTAAAACGGCCCTCACCAATGCTGCCATTGAATCAGGCAACAAGGACAACGTCGTCGAAGAGGCCGATGCCCTTGCCATCGTTCGCAAGCAGATCAAACAGCGCCACGACTCCATCGAGCAATTCTCCAATGCCGGGCGCGCCGAACTCGCCGATAACGAAAAAGCCGAGATCGTCATCTTGGAAAAGTATCTTCCGGCGGCTCTCAGCCCCGAAGAAGTTTCCCAAATTGTGAGTGATGCTGTTGCCGAAACCGGAGCCACTTCCCGTGCCGACATGGGAAAGGTCATGAAGATCGTTCAAGAAAAAGTCGCCGGACGAGCTGATGGTAAAACCCTCTCACAAGAGGTGATGAAGCACCTTTCATGAGCCTCGCCGCCATCATCGTCGCCTCAGGGTCCAGTCGGCGCATGGGCTTTGACAAACTCGCCGCGCAACTCAACGGCAAGCCGGTTCTCTGGCACAGTGTCCGGGCCTTTTCATCCCTCGATGAGATCTGCCAGGTCATCGTTGTCACCACACCGGAACGCTTTGCATGGTTGACCGATCTCGGTGACAAGCTCACCCGGGTCGATGGTGGCGACGAACGACCGGATTCTGTAGCCTCGGGACTGGCCGCACTCAGAAAAGACATTACTCACGTCGCCATTCACGATGGCGCACGCCCTCTCGTCTCGCCGGAGGCGATCCGTGAAACGCTTTCCACAGCGAAAGAATCAGGAGCGGCCGCCCTCGCTCGCCGCGTCACCGAAACACTCAAAAAAGCAACCCCTCAAGGAATTACCACCGAATCAGTCTCACGGGATGACCTTTGGATCATGGAAACACCCCAAGTTTTCTCCGTGGAACTCATTCGAGAAGCCTACGTAAACGTCAAAACAGGCGATGCCCGAATCACAGACGAAGTCTCCGCCCTCCAACTTTTGGGACACGGCACCACTTTGGTCGAAAATCGTAGCCCAAACCCCAAAATTACCGTTGAGGCTGATCTCAACGCCCTTCGGTAATAGCGATCAGTCGTCGTCGTATTTGCCGTGCGTAAACTGCTCGGCATTTCCGCCCTTATAAAGCTTCCCCTTGTAGACCATACTGAACTTCCCCGCAGTCTTCTCGGAAATCTCCATCAACTGTCCCGCCGGGCTACCCGGTAGCTCAAGAGCGATCGTGTTAATCGGAACATGATGGACGTTGATCTCTTTCAATTCATCCAACACCAAATCCCCGTCGCGTGGATCACCATCCGAAAGCAGAAAAACCCCGTTTGGGGGAGGATCCATCGAAAGCGCCATCTTTAGCGCAGGATACCAAACCGTTCCACCGGCCGTTGGCATCGCCGTAATTTTACTGATTAACTCCTTCTTTAACTTTGGATTGGCGGGATACCATGCCACTTGCGGTGTTTTTCCCACTCCAATCCAACCGTTTTCGTTCGGCATGGAACCCTTCGTATCAAAGGTCCAGGCTGTGTTGGAAAAGAAGACGACAGCCACCTCCATCCCGGGCGGAAGCTCGTTGATGGACCGAATAAGTTCCTTCTTCAGCGCCGCGATCCGGGTCCCTCCCGATTCGGTACGCTCCTTCATTGATCCGGAAAAATCCACAATGTAGACCATTCGCTTGCCCTGCATGCGCCCCCCGAAGAATGTAGCACCGCCTCCGCCGCTTCCATCCCCTTCTCCGGAACCGAACCCCATCCCGAAATCATCTTCCATTCCAAGCATCGCATCCGGAATCGACATCTCGGGAATCGGAACCGATACCTCGCTTGGCACACTTGATGCGACCACTCGGGCCATCGAAGAACTCGCTCCCGGGGGACGCGGCTGGGCATTGTTACTGATCTCCTTCTTCTGCAACTGGGGTTCCTCTTCTTCCAATGGTGCATTGTAGGTGATCAGAACAGGAATATCCTTCTGAACCGGGATCATCGCAATGAGCGCCAGGATCGAGACCACAAATGCCACAGCCAAAAGGGCCGTAATAGAAGACTGGATCGTCTCCTTCTTCTGCTGCTCGGCAAGCACCCGGTCGACCGCTTCAGCCGTCGCTCGCAGCCGATCCTCATCAGCTTCAGTCACCAGCAAATCGTTCATCAGGAGGGGAACCTAGAAGCTTCATCATCCTCTGACCAGCAGTTTCCACCGGACCAAAAAAGCAAAATGCCCTCCGGAGAAAACTCCGAAGGGCATTGAAATGACTGGCTCTAGGTGAGCTTACTTTGTTTTGAAATGAAGCGAAGAACGCACTTCGCCACCCGCCTCACGGGTGTAGATCGTCAGGGAATCCAACTCACCCGAAGCTTCCAGCACCTGATTGATCAGGGGTAGATTCGCGAGGAAGTCATCTTTCTCACTCTCATTTCCCTCAAAAAGCGTGTCGGCATTGTTCTTGGCCAGCTCCACCCAGTATTTTGCAAAGGTTTGCAGTTCGGCGAAATTCACTTTGATATAGGAACCCGTGCGCTTGGTAGCTCCACCCCCGGCCACCGAAGCAATGAGCTCGTTGGCAAACTTGGGTGATGTCGAAGCAACGAAGATTTCATCGCTGATCGAAATATTGGGGTTGGCATCCTTGGTCACCGTTGGAATCGGGAAGAAATACGTCGTCAGGTCGTCCTTTGAGCTCTCCAGAGGCTCCTGCATCGGAATCTCAGGCCCACCGGCCTCGCTCACCGCCTTAAGCAGACGCTCGGCAGATCCATTGATTCGCTCCCAGGATTTGGCCACTTTCTCACGGTCGGTCACCGGCATCATGATTGCCAAACGGGGAATCTTGCCATCCTTGATGACCACTTCGGGAACCTCGGGGACTTTGGGAAGGGTTCCGTTTAAATCCACAATGATTGCGGACTCATTTCCGGTTCCGGCAGCAAAATCATCAGTCAGCGCCGACCAAATTTCAGCCAAATCCTTGGCCGCCAGCTGGTCAAACAATGCGAAGCCTTCCTTGAATTCTGCAAGCTCATTGTCGTCCGCATCCAATTCACCAATCTGGCGGGCTACCAAATAGGTGGCTTCACCTAGAGTCGCCAGATACTCTCCCAGCTTCTCCGAGAACTCGGGATCACTGGTGGAATTGGCGAAAAGAACCACCCCGTCACCTTCACCCACTGGAGTGAAGGTGTGAGTGGTATCAAAATCGACCGAAGGCATATTGGACCCGCCATGCGACTCCATCTTAAATCCGTCTTCAATGAAACCCACCAACCCGTATGGATTGTAGTCAATCATCTTCACCATCGCTTCTTCAAGACCCACCGCCTGCTCAAGCAAGGTCTGGATATCACGGGTGTCTCCGAAGGCTTCAGCCTCGGCAAGACCGTCCTTAAGACCGCTGAGCATCGCTCCCAGGAATTTCGTCGAACCGGTGATCCCGTCCATCGCCTCCTCTTCCGCATAGGAAATAAGGCGCACTTCCTTATCCGCGTAACGCTTTAGGAACTGCGCGTCCTTCTCAGCCAAAAATGACGATGAGATCGATTCGGCAAGCACGAAGTCCTCCATCGCATTGCCGACGTAGATGATCACGTAGTCCCCGTAACTGCCCGTAGCGACATGAAGATTCTTTTCCGCAATCGCCTTGATCAGACGATCCGCCTCCTCTTCACCACCCAGCATTTGGGCCATTTCCTCGCGTCCGTTCTCTTCAGCCAAAGTAGCCAGAGTCTGACCCGCAATCGTAAATCCGGTGAGTTGCACGCCCGATTTCTCCAGCGCCAAATCTTCAAGAAATCCATCAGCCTCAAGAACCAATTCGGTCAGCTGTCCGGAGACCATGTCGGCAATTTGATTACGCATCTCCTCGTCGCTGATTTTGACTCCCAGCATCACCGGAGGCATTGAGGATTTCTCAAGCACTCCGATTCCCGCCTTGGGATCGCCAATCAAGCCGCTCAGGAATGACATCGCCTGCGCTTGCATCGCATTCGGATCAACAGCTCCGCCAAATTGCATCTCCATCATTCCCACCAGCATCTTGATCTGATGATAGTTACTGGAATTGCTGAACTGGTTCAGATTAACCGCCTGGTTTCCGGAATTGTTGCCAAAGGAGAGAAACAACTCCTCACCAAGCACCGCGCGAATCATCTGGGCCTCGGGAGCATCTTCCGCTTCGTCCAAATCCATCCCGTCTTCCTTCAGCGTATCTTTGACCAATTGGCCAATCTTGCTGGCAAGGACCCGATCATAGATATCGCTCGCATTCACAATGGAAAGATAACCTTCCACATCAGCCGAAAGATGTTGGGCAAAACCCGTCTTCTTGGCCAAATCCTCGAGGGACACTTCGGGAACGTCCCCCGCTTCTTCTCCACCGTCGGGAGTGACTGCGTCGACGACCTTGTCGACGATGGTAGCTACTTCTTCAGTAGCTGATGAGCCATCAGCCGTGGTCTTGTCTTTCTTTTCTCCACACGAGAGAGAGAAGAAGAGACCGCACGCCAGCGATGGGATTACAATGGTCTTTAGTTTCATGAGATTGTCAGATTAGGGGGTTTAATTGAAAAAGCCTATTACAAGCTGCGTCCGCAATTGGAATGATCACTAAGGTTGGTCATATTCGCCGGTTTCGCGAATCCAAATGTTACGGAACTGAATTGGATCACCGTGATCCTGAATACTGATGGGTCCACGCTCGGGATGCTTTGCAGGGTAACTGGCAAGCTTCTTATGTTGCGTTGGTCCCAAATACTCCTTCGCATTGTGCAGCAGGACTCCATTATGGAAAAGGGTCAATTTCGCCGGCTCCACGCACGTCTCCCCCTCGTAGCGGGGTGCTTTAAAAACGATATCGTAGCTATTCCACTCCCCCTTGGGAGCTGAAGCATTCACCAAAGGCGGATACTGACCATACATCCCACCGGCCTGGCCGTCGGGGTACGTCTTGTTCTCGTAACAGGCCAAGACCTGAACCTCATAACGCCCCATCAGGAAAAGTCCGCTATTCCCTCCCTGCTGCCCGTTCACCTTCCGGTCTGCAGGGATACGCCACTCCACATGCATCTGAAAATCCCGAAACTGATCCTTGGTCTGATTGGACTTCTTTCCCACCGTCATCACCCCCTCCTCGACCTTCCACCCTTCGTTGGTCCAGCCATGCGCACCATCTGCTCCCAACAGAACCTTCGCATCCGCCGGCGGAGCCACGGATACCGCACCCTGCGTTGCCACCTTCCGCGGCTGTGGACGGGTCCCGTCGTGCACCACCCACTCCACTCCCGGAAGTTGAGGGGTATCGGGCTTTTCACCAAAGTTCACCGCAAGCGCCAGCCCACCGGCAGCTGTCAAAAAGCCGCCTTGGATTACATGTTTGAGCTTCATATGGTTGAATCCAACCGAATTCTCCTTCCATTCGCAACAGAATCCCCCAAAATCTTCAACGATCACAACCATAGGGGTTGCGGGATGACCGACTTTGTGAAACTTTTCACAAGCCCCAAAGCAGAATGAATACCAAGACGGCAAACCCGGAACGATTCCCCTTCGAACTTGTGAGACCCCATCTCGACAAGGTCGAATCCCGGATTCGCGAACAGGTCCGCGATTTCGATCCCGGCGTCGAGCCCTACATGGCATATATCTGCGATACCAGCGGCAAACGCATCCGTCCCGCTCTCGCCATCCTCACCGGTGGTGCCACCGGCGAACTCAAGGACGAGCACCTCGAACTCGGCGTCATTCTCGAACTCATCCACATGGCCACTCTGGTCCACGATGACATCATCGACGGAGCCAGCACCAGACGCAAGGTTCCCACCGCCAATGCCAAATGGGGTAACGGCATGGCCGTCCTCCTCGGCGACGCCCTTTTCTCTCACGCCCTTAAACTTTCGACCGATTTCAACGACCTCTCACTCAGCCGCGCCATCAGCCTGGCCGCCCGCGAAGTCTGCCAGGGTGAAATCCTCCAAACCCAACGCCGTTTCGATCTCACCATCACCAAGAAGGACTACTTCAAGATGATCGAAATGAAGACCGGCGCCCTCTTCGCAGCAGCAGCAGGCCTCGCCGCCCAAATCTCGGGCCACGACGAATCACTCTGCCAGGCCATGTACGACTACGGCATGAAGCTCGGCACCGCCTACCAAATCTACGATGACGTCGTCGACATGATCGGCAGTGAGGAAACCATCGGAAAAACCCTCGGGACCGACCTCGAAAAAGGGAAGCTCACCCTCCCCATCCTCAATCTCCTCGAAGTCGCCAGCCCTGCCCAGCGTGACAAGCTCACCAAGCGCATCATCGAGCAGCAGCCGCTCGACTTCTCCGTCCTTGTCGGCATTGCTGATTACGAGGGAGCCGTTGATGCCGCCCTCAAGACCGCGATGACCCTCGTCGCCGAGGCCCGCGGCACCCTCGCACTTCTTAACGATTCCCCCTCACGCACCGCACTTGAGGACATCACCCACTTCGTCGACGAGCTCCTCAAAAGCTGCCGCTAACACTTTATACTAACATCATGGACGACATCAAAATCACCATCCAAACCAGCAAGGGCGACATCAACCTCACCCTCTTTCCCGATGACGCACCTGTCACCGTCACCTCCTTCCTTCACCTCGCCTCCAGCGGGTTCTACGACGGCCTTTCCTTCCATCGCGTCATCCCTAACTTCATGATCCAGGGCGGTTGCCCCCTCGGAACCGGCACCGGAAACCCCGGCTACAAGTTCGAGTGCGAATGCAAACCCAACCGTCGCCACGACAAGCCCGGCATCCTTTCCATGGCCAACGCCGGACCCAACACCAACGGATCCCAGTTCTTCATCACCCACGGCCCCACCCCCCACCTCGACGGCAAGCACACCGTCTTCGGTGAAACGACGGAGGGTCAGGACGTCATCAACTCCATCAAAGGAGGCGACCTCATCAAAGGAATCACCATCCACGGCTCCACCGATGACCTCTTCGCCGCACACCAGTCTCGCATCGACGACTGGAAAAAAAGCTAACTCCGGCCCTTCCCCAACCTTTTCAAAAGCCACGGCCCAATCCGCCGTGGCTTTTTTGTGCCCCCGCTCCACTCCCCTCAAACAACGGCACAAAAAAAGCCGCCGGAATCATCCGGCGGCTCTGAAAAGTTCAACTCGAAACTAGCGCTTCCGGCGAAGTCCGAGCAGCCCCAGACCGAGAAGCATCGTGAAACTTGCCGACGGCTCGGGAATGGCCGAAGTGGTCACCGAGAAACTCCAGTCATCGATGTAAGCCGCAACGCCGGCGCCAGCTTCGGCGTTTGCACCATCGGTACGATCATAGAAACTAAGAATCGGTGTGAAACCGGTAACAGGCGTTGTTCCGTCATTTTCAAACTCGGGAACCGTCTCCGTCATTGAGATCGTATGCCACGTATCCGCCGCAAGGGTATTCCAGACATTATTGTTAGCAAACGTCCCACCGGCATTGTTGTTGTTCCGGCGAACAATGAGGTTCACTCGATCCGTTTCCGTAAATGTCGTTGAGGAAGGAATAAAGAGGCGGAAAGTGGCCGTGAACGTATCAGTTCCTGCAATCACTCCAGCCGGGATATCGATCGTGTTCCCTGGAGGGTTCAACGCTCCCCATACATTGCCACCGCTCAGGTCAATTGCGGCAACGGTTCCATTGGAACCCGCTGGAGCACCAGCCCCCAACACTTCAGTCACCGCAGCTCCGTTGTTTCCATCATTGAGCTCGTCGATCCCATCCCAGTTCGCTTGATTGAGGATCGTCACCCCGAAAGAAGAGGTGATCGATGCCAAACCAATCAGTAGTAGTTTGTTAATCATATGCGGTGCCATGCTAGCCTTCTCCCCCCAAGATCTGTCAAACAGATTTTCCACTCATTCATTTAAGAGATACGGAATTCTTTCGAGCTTTCTCACTTCGGGGTTCTCAATTCCACTAACCTCCCCTATCCCTCCCGCGTGCTCGCCGTCAAAAACCTCCGCGTCGAATTTGGCCCCCGTGTCATCTTCAAAGATCTCACCTTCTCCATCGGTGACAAAGAGCGTATCGCCTTCGCCGGACACAACGGCGCCGGTAAGTCCACCCTCATGAAATGCATCGGAGGCGCCCTCCAGCCCAATGCCGGGGAAATCACCAAACCCAAGCACCACCGCATCGGCTACCTCCCACAGGAAGGCATCCACATCAAAGGCATCTCCCTCTACGACGAAGCAGAATCCGCCTTCGCCGAGACCAAGGCCATCCAGGATGAGGTCGCCCGCCTCGAAAAAGACCTCCCCCACCTTGACCCCCGCTCCGCCCCCTACTCCGACCTCCTCAACCAAATCGGCGAACTCGAACTCCAGCTCGACGGACACGATCCCGCCCGCATGCGCCCCCGCATCCAGGCCATCCTCACCGGACTCGGCTTCAAGCACTCCGACTTCGACCGCGACTGCGGCGAGTTCTCCGGCGGCTGGCAAATGCGCATCGCCATGGCCAAGCTCTTCCTCGCCGAGCCCGAAGTCCTCCTCCTCGACGAGCCCACCAACCACCTCGACATCAACGCTCAAAGCTTCATGGAGAGCTATCTCCAGAACTACAAGGGCGCCATCATCCTCATCTCGCACGACCGCTCCATGATGGACGGCCTCACCACCCGCACCATCGCCTTCCACCACGGCCGCGCCGAGGAATTCACCGGCAACTACTCCTCCTACGAGACCCAGCTCAAAGAACGTCAGGACAACCTCCGAAAACAAAAAGTCAACCAGGACCGCGAGATCGCCAAGACCGAACAGTTCATCAACCGCTTCCGCGCCCAGGCCAACAAAGCCTCCCAGGTCCAGTCCCGCATCAAAGCCCTCGCCAAGATCGAGCGCATCGAGATCGACGCCGAGGAATCCGAGGTCTCCTTCCGCTTCCCCGATCCCCCCGCCTCCACCCACCTCGTCGCCAAGCTCGAAAAAGCCGCCCAAGTCTACCAACTCCAAAACGGCCAGGACCTCACCGTTTTTCGCAACCTCGATTTCGAAGTCACCCGTGGCGAAAAAATCGCCATCGTCGGCCCCAACGGAGCCGGAAAATCCACCTTCTGCCGCATGATCACCGGCGAGGAAGCCCCCGTCAGCGGCCTCCAGGAACTCGGCCCCAAAACCCGCCCCTCCTTCTTCAACCAAAACCACGCCGACGAGCTCGACCCCACCCTCACCGTCCTCGAAACCGTCGAACAAATCCAAACCCGCGGCTCCAAAATGTCCGCCCGCGACGTCCTCGGTTGCTTCCTCTTCCGGGGCGATGACGTCTTCAAAAAAGTCGGCGTCCTCTCCGGCGGTGAACGCTCCCGCGTCGCCCTCGTCCGCATGCTCGTCCGCCCCGCCAACTTCCTCATCCTCGACGAGCCCACCAACCACCTCGACATGAAATCGCAGGACATCCTGCAAAAAGCCCTCATCGACTACCCCGGCACCATCCTCATCGTCTCCCACAACCGGAACTTCCTCGACCCCATCGTCTCCAAAACCCTCGAGTTCCGCCCCGGTGAAGACCCCCGCCAATTCGCCGGAAACCTCACCTACTACCTCAACAAGATCGAGGAAGACGAAGGCGGGCAAGCTCCTGCCACCGCCACTCCCAACCAGGCCGCCGCAAAACCTTCCCAACCCCAAGGCCCCCGCCTCAACCCCAAAGAGCGGCGCAAGCTCGAGGCCGCCAAGCGCGAAAAGCGCACCAAAGTCCTCAAGCCCCTCCAATCGGAATTCGAAAAGGTCGAGGCCACCATCGCCGAGCTCGAAACCGCCCAGGCCACCCTCACCACCCACCTCGAATCTCCCGAGGTCTCCTCGGACCCCGACAAACTTCGCGAAGCCACCAACGCCTACCAGGCCCTCTCCCAAAAGCTCGAAAACGCCTTCTCAAAATGGGAGGACCTCAGCGCCCAAATCGAAAAACTCGAAGCCGAGCTCAACACCTAGGGACATTCTAAAAGCTGGCCCGGATCCACCGAAACGCTACCTTCAGCCATGCGTGTCGTCTCGATCCTCATCATGGCCCTCACTCTTCAAAGCGGATACTCCGAAGAAAAATCCCCAAAACAACAGGGCTACACCTTCCCCGATGAATGGGAAGCGCACACCGGCACCATGATGATCTTTCCCGCCCGCGAAGGCTACGGGAAACAAACAAACGCCCTCCGCCGCGAATTTCACAACGTCGCCGCCGCCATCGCCCAAAACGAACCCGTCATCGTCTTCTGCCGCACCGAAGAATTCGCCACCTGCCAAAACTCCCTCGGCAAAATCCCCAACCTCACCATCAAACCCGGCCCCTTCCAAATCGACTGGGCCCGCGACAACGCCCCAATGGTCCTCGTCGGCCCGAACGGCCAACTCGCCTCCGCCGGATTCCGCTTCAACGGATGGGGCAAAAAATACCGCGGTTGGAAAGACGATGCCGACACCCGCGATGACATCTCCCGCGCCATGAAATGGCCCGTCTTCCACTCCGACTTCGTCCTCGAGGGCGGCTCCATCGAAATCGGCGATGGCATCGGCATCGTCACCGAATCCTGCGTCCTCAACCCCAACCGAACCGATTGGACCAAAGCCGAAGTCACCCGGGAACTCACCGAAATGCTCGGGCTAAAAAAGATCATCTGGCTCCCCAGCGGACTCATGCCCGATCCCGTCACCGACGGCCACGTCGACGGACTCTGCAAATGGGTCGCCCCCAACACCGTCCTCCTCCACTCCTGCGACCTCAAATCAGACCCCAACTACACCATCTGCCTCGACGCCAAAAAAATCCTCCAGTCCCACGGAATCAACGTCATCGACCTCCCCCTTGCCGATGACATCGTCCACATGAACTACTACCTCGGCTCCGGCGGAAAAGTCGCCTACGTCCCCACCTGCGGAGACCCCGCACAAGACGATCCCGCCCTTGCCGTTATCCGCAAGCTGCACCCCAAAGTCGTCCCCATCAAATCCGTCGCCATCGCCAAAGCCGGCGGAGGCATCCACTGCTACACCCAGCAAATCCCCTCCACCAAATAGCCCGCTCCCATCAGCCATCACCCCGGAAAAAAAACTGCGCGACATCTCCCCTCCCGACATCTCCCCCACGCGATGCACCTCCCTAAAATTCTCCTTCTGGCCCTCTGCTCAGCCAGCCTAGGCCTCGCCTCCCAGCCCAATGTCATCCTCATCACCGTCGATGATCTCAATGACTGGATCGAGCCCTACGGCGGCCACCCCCAGACCAAAACACCCGAAATGGCAAAATTCTGCAAGGGCAACGCCACCACCCCGGGCGCCATCGTCTTCCGCAACGCCGTCTGCGCCGCCCCCGTCTGTGGCCCCTCCCGCTCCGCCATGATGTGCGGCTACCTGCCCCATCGCACCGGAATTTATAACAACAGCACCAACATGCTCGACTCCCCCCTCGTCCGGCAAAACCCAACTCTCCCCGAATACTTCCGCCTCCACGGCTACCACACCCTTTCCACCGGAAAATTTTTCCACGGTCACGAATCCGTTAACGGCCAGGACTACGGACACTGGGCCTTCGACCTCCACGAGTGGACCCCCCTCTTCGATAAGACGGACCCAACCAAAGAAACCGTCAGCAAAACAAACACCTTCAAGGGCGTTGTCGATACCACCGCCAACTACCCCAACTATTCACAAACCAAAGGCCTCTCATGGGGACCGTCGCTGGACCCCGATTTCTCCGCTCAAAAAGACTACGGAAAAGCCACCTGGGCCAAAGATCAACTCGAAGGCTCCCTTCAGGAACCCTTCTTCATGGCCGTCGGAATCTACAAACCCCACGTCCCCTGGTTCGTCGCTCAAGAGTTTATCGACCTCTACGATGAATTCGATTCCTCACCCGGCGCAGGGGACCTCGCCAACCTCGTCACCCCCACCGTCCTCGCCACCGACCTCGAGGACATCAATCGCATCTCAAACGGAAACGACACCTTCTCCTCCATGAAGGACTACGACTGGGTCGTCGCCAACGACGCCGAGCATAACACCATCAAAGAAGCCACCCGCCACTACCTCGCCTGCGTCAGCCAATCCGACAAATGCCTCGGCCGCATCATGGATGCCCTCAACGCCAGCGCCTATAAGGACAACACCATCGTCGTCATCGTCGGAGACCACGGCTGGCACCTCGGAGAAAAACTCCAATATCACAAGCAGACCCTCTGGGCTGAATCCGTCCTCACCCCCATGATGGTTCGCACCCCTTCCACCCCCGCCTCCACCAGCTATCAATATTGCGATAACCCTGTCGGACTCATCGATCTCTACCCCACCCTCATCGACCTCTGCGGACTCCAGCCCAAGCCGGATCTCGATGGCTCAAACTTCAGCTCCATGCTCTCAAACCCCTCACTGGATACCGGGAGCGCCGCCATCACCGTCAGCGCAAAAGGAGTCTCCGTTCTCACCAAAGATTGGCACTACATCGAAGACCGCCCCAAGGACAACGTCGGCAATCTCATTTCCAAACAACTCTACGATCGCAACGCCGACCCCATGGAGCACAACAACCTCAACGCCGGAAACTCCCCAAGTCCCGCCGCCCTCGCAAAAATGGAAGAGCTCGATGACTTCGCCCCCCAAACCTTCGCCGCCAATGTCGAGGTCGATCACGGCTCCGCTCCCAACAAAGACAAGGACCTCACCATCAAACCCAACCGCCTCATCGCCGACTACGATCAGGACGGCTACAACGACCTCTTCGAACAATTCCTCGGCACCAATGGCGCCATCGCCCGAACCGCCGACCCCAAAGCCTCGGCCTACCCCAAGGTCTCCCTCAAAGCCAACGGCAAGCGCGCCTTCCACTACGGGGTTTCCTCATCCTTCAGCAGCTTCAACTTCACCCACAAGCTTCAGAAAAGCAGCACCCTCGGTAGCTGGAGCTCCCATTTTGATGCCACCATCAGCAGCGAATTTCCCGGCTCCTACGAATACGAATTCCCCCTCACCGAAGAAAAGGAATTCGTCAGACTCGAACTCAGCGCTGCCCAGTAGCTTCCCTCGCTTCGCGACCTCTCCCTCTCCAAAAACTTCGAAGCCGGGGTTCTTCGAAATCGATAAAAAACAGGCCGAAGCCCTCTCGGACCCCGGCCTGTCGATCATGCTGTATTGGCTCTATTAGGAGGACATTGCCGAAGCGGCGTTCTCAAGGCTCTTCAGCCTTTTGTGGATCTTTTCAATCTCCATCAACTGATTCGTGATCACCCGGTTTGCAGCCGGTGTCACATCAGAAGCCCGCGCATATTCGCGGTAGTCTTCGATCGTCTTGTCCTCTCCGCGAAGACACTCATCAAGGATTTCATGCTCCGGGCTATCCGAAAGTTTGCCGCGAAGATCGATCCAAAACTGGTGGAGCTTGCCGATCATGCTCGCACCCTTGTCAGGCTCGGCTCCCAACGACACGAGAACTGATTTAATCTCTCCGCCAAAAGCACGACGCTGGTCCGAGTACTCGCGGAACAAGGAAGCCAAAGCATCGTGTTCCACCGCCTCTGCCGCATGGTTAAACCCTTGCTCGGCATCATAGGCACGGGTCAGGAGGTCTTGCAGGATATCAATCGTTTTCTGGTTGTTTTCACTCATAACACCAAAGGTATTGCAGAGCTCATTCCAGATTTTCTTCACTGATTTTCAATAAGTTACAAGCATCACGCTTCACAACCGGCATGCAGATTGAATGACCTTGCGGGATAAGATGGGATTTTTGCAATCTTCGTCCCACCACCCCATTCAACACCGCGCCGCTTTCCTTTTCTTTCCGATCCGCCCCATCCCCTCAATCTTCTCAATATAGGAAAGCGCATCCGGCGTCTTGCACCCCGTCGCCCCCTGATCGACGCTCACCTTCCCGATCTTCTTCGCCGCCGCTTTCGCCTTCTTGGTAAGTGAGGGAACGTAGCTCCCCACGGAAATCACATAACCGTTCATCGCAGCCTTCACTTCATTCCGCTCGTTATGAATCTCCTTCACCACCCGGTCCAGCCACCCCTCGCATGCCGCCGCATCCACCTCCTCATCCGGCGTGATCGAAATATAATGCGTCAACGTGCTCCATCCTCCCGAGGCAATCAGTTCATTCTTCGATTCAATCCACTTCTCAGCCAACGCCACCGCATGACCTGACTCCGCCGCAAGCGCAGCCACCGCAGAATTGGAAATCAATCTCCAGGGCGCCTCCTTCATCCACAGATTCAACTCCGCCTTCGTCACCGCATCCTTATCCGCAATCAATCCCGCCAGATATTGCGCGTCCGAATTCCCCGTCGCATAAAGTTCCAGCGCCAGCGGGTGATTATTCTTCCCCGCCTTAATCAGCGCCTTCATATCACCAATCTTCACCCCAAAGATCGGCTCCACCGCTCCGTGCCGCATGAGCGTCTTCTTCGTCTGCTCATTTCCGAGCTTCTTCAATTCTGCCAAAACTGTCTTTGCTGTCATCGCTACCTCTTAACATGACAAAAAAAAGAGTGGTTTAAAACCACTCTCTTGAATTCTGGCTGTCTCCTTCCGGACTACTGGCTCGCGGCCTTCTGAATGCCGTCACCGGCACTTTGAACATCGCGCCCCAAACCCTGCATGGTCTGGCAGCTGGAAAGAGCAGTCAAGGCGGCGGCAAGGACCAAAAGTGTCAGTGTTTTCATCGGCGATTGGTATGCGAATCAACACCGAAAATGTCAAGCCACAGACACGGGGAGCGATTCTTAAATAACAACCCCGCAGCCTTCCAAAATGCCTCTTCCATCCGACAGCTCATCTTGCCACAATCGGCACAGACTCTGCACCACTCACGCTCATGCCACTCAAAGACACCATCGGCTTCACCGAAAACGGCCCTGCCATCGCCTCTCCTGACGAAGAAAACCGCCTCCGCGAGTTCGTCAACCTCAAGCTCGCTGCCCGTGGCCACCACATCGTCGGACAAGAAGACGACTACCCTTTCCTCGACCTCGGCCGCTCCCTCATCGCTTCCTTCCAGGAAAAAACCCGCCTCCTCTCCGATTACCTCTGCCCCGTCGACCAAGCCATTCACGACTACCTCGCCAAAACCCTCGACGACACCGAAACACCCGCCCTCGTCCCCGCCGGAGCCCTCGTCCTCGAGCGCCACGGCATCGGCCGTATGCTTTCCCTCCCTCCCGATCAGGACCACTTCCAGTCGTCCATCCTCGATTCCTACCGCGTCTACCAGGGCGTCTGCCACAACCCCAAATCCGACCGACGCACCACTAGCGGCGTCTTCCACGTTGCCGAGGGCGGACTCCCCGTCCCCGCCGATAAAAAAGAAGTCCCTCTCCAAACCTTCGCCGGCCTCCTCAAAGCCGCCCTTAATCCGCCCGAGGACATCATGGTCCTCCCCTTCACCGGCACCAGCGAGAACCCCGCCAAGGTCTTCGTCTCCCTCCTCCTCCGCCCCATCGTCTGCCCCGCCATCCCCGGCGTCTCCGCCGAAAAGCGCATGGAAGTCCGCTTCTTCGCTCCGGGCAACCTCGTCTCCAATCTCGACTTCGTCGAAAGCATCTTCGGCAACGGCGGAGACCCCTACCTCCCGGAAAACGATTCCCGCCTCGACGAAAATTGGACCGGCCATACCGGCTGCGTCATCCTCGCCCCCCAACTCACCAAACTCAAAAAGAAGGACCTCGGCCTCCCCCATATTTCCGAAGCCACCGACCGCCAAAAGGCCGACGGCATGTGCTGGGAATCTGAGGACGAACTCTACAACAACGGCTCCGCTTTCAAAATCACCTCCCGTGACACCTCCGGAACCGTCGTCACCCTCATCGCCGATAACTACTACGGCTACTGCAAAAAAGAGGTCAAAACCCAGCTCAGCTACGCCACCAACCTCCTCGGAAATGCCGAGGAAGAACACGCCGGCGGAGCCATCGCCTTCCCCGGAGCCGACCTCGGAGAAGACTTCGCTCTCAGTGAATTCAAGCGCGACGTAAAACACAAATTCGAGAGCGTCATCAAACGCTACGGCGACCTCATGGACCTCCAACCCGAGGGATACGGCATCGATAAAATCCACTCCAACATCTTCTACCTCCCCGAGAACGTCCGCATCCAGCTCGATGACCAATCCATCTCCTGGGACGATCAAAAAATCAGCCTCCAACCCGGCATCACCTACATCCTCCCCTCCGGCTACAAGGTCGAAATGGTCAAGCCCTCCGTCGGCCAACGCTGGCGTCTCATAGGCACCAATGCCGAGGGCACCTTCTGCCACAAACCCTGCACCGTCTCCGGCGGCGGAAAATCCGAAATCTCAAAGTCCCTTTCGGACGCCATGATCACCGGCCCCGTCATCGTAAAGAATTTCAAAAAGGACCTCAAGGAAGCCCTCGAACTCGTCCATCGCGACTACGCCGACCGCTACCAAAACCCCAACGAGCCCGGCAAACCCTCCCGCCCCCTCCTCTGCAACTCACGCTCCCTCGGCTCCGTCATCCGCCTCTTCACCCCCAACCCGAACTACACCGACGCCTACAACGAATGGCTCGACTCCATCCCCCGTTCGGCGCGCGACCTCGTCTTCGTCATCAAACGCCTCTACAAACCGGACTGGGAAAATGACGCCGACTGGAGCACCCGCTTCAGCGTCGACCTCATCAACGGCCGCGCCGGAAAAGAACTCATCTACAACCGCCAACGCCTCGTCTCCCAATACCTCCGCGTCGGCTTCGAGCCGGACGGCACCTGGCGCACCTTCAGTCTCCGCAAGGACTTCGCCCCCGCCAAAAAAATCCAAACCGAGGACGACATCACCGCCACCAGCGTCATCCCCGCCGACCAGGTCGAAGGCCTCCACCCCGACCTCGTCCAACCCTCGCTCAAGTTCGCCAAGAACTGCGAATACCGCCTCTTCCAACGCCCCGATGACGCCATCGTCCGCGGCTACGATAAGCAGACCGAAATCGACTTCAGCCGCAAGGGCACCTTCTTTTCAAACTACGAACCCATCCCTCGCGCCGATGCCGGGGAAATGAAAAAAGACGCCATCCGCTTCGAGTATTTCACCCAGCCGATGCAAGACATGCTCACCAGCTACCTTGCCGAAGAAAAACCGGACTACGTCATCTCTTCCCACCTTCCCCGCATCGTCAACGGCAAGCCCACCAAGAACCCCCGCTACCTTCAAAATCGACCCGATCTCGAAGACCCGCGCAGCCTCTACATCGCGGAGATCGGCTCCCGCTTCTACCGCCGCCTCCCCATCGACGCCCCCGTCCCCATGCCCGTCAATTCCGTCCTCATGGGCCGACGCAACAACCCTGCCGAGCCCGGCATCCGCTCCCTCGCCGTCTTCAATCCCCTCCACTACCAGGAGCTCCCCGAGCTCTTCATGGACTTCATCGCCTCCCTCACCGGGAAAAGCCCCTCCACCACCGGAGCCGGCAGCGAGGGCGCCCTCACCAAAGGCCCCTTCAACGCCCTCCTCCCCATCCATGATCTCAACGCCGCCCTCGTCAGCTACATCCTGACCGGCGACTCCGGATTCTCCACCGCCGCCGGACACATCGGTCGCAAATACCGCTTCGAGCACGACATCTCGCTCCTCGTCCCCGAAATCTGGTCCCGCATGTTCATCCCCGAGCGCGACCCGGAATTCCTCATCAGCAACGGCTTCCTCGAAAAAATCGACGACTTCGAGCACGATGGTCAGACCATCCTCGCCAGCCGCCTCGGCTACCGCATCACCGAGAGCTTCGTCGCCACCTTCTTTGGTCGCATGTTCTCCGCGCCCGATACCGTCTTCACCGGCGAAATGCTCCGCCCCGAAGAACAGTCCACCGAGGACTTCGTCGATGGCATCAACAACATCGTCGAAACCCAAAAACGCATCGCCCAAGCCTACTTCACCGATGGCTGTGTCGACCTCGCCTGCCCCCCGCTCAAAGCCCTCCTCCACATCATGGTCGACGGCCACCACGAGGGAAACCCCATCACCTCTTCCGCCGTGCGTGACCTCTTCACCCGCGAAAACCTCCTCGCCTCCGCCTGGTATCAAGCCCGCCTCGATGCCAAGGTCACCGTCGAAAAAAACCTCGCCGCCAAAAAAATTGCCGCCCTCCAGGACTTCCTCAAGCGCGCCTCCCACGAGACCGAACTCCACCGCCTTCACATCAACGAAAAGCTCGCCGCCGCAAAGGCCCGTAACGAGCATGTCGCCTCTCCCGCCTTCCGCGCCTCTCTCGTTGGCACCATCGGCACCGACCCGGCCCTCGTCGATTAAGAGGCAAATTGCCGGTCGGATAAACCCCTCTCCATTCCGACCCCTGACGTCGCTTTCGCCGTGACTCGGGCCGGGAGAGGAGCCAGCCGCAACTCCTCTTCATATTGCTGGAACTCGGAAAGGGCAGAGCCGATCGCACGATGCTGCTTCTTAAGCTCAAAACGAACCTTCGGAAGTAGACCCCCGCCACACAACACATCCTCATACCGCTCCGCGAGACGTCCTGCCACCTGCACACATTCATCGACCAAATCGAGACTCGTCCCCGCAGCCAGCATCCCCCGGACACTAACCCAATAAAGGCGCAGTCTCCCGATCAACGACGGACGGGCCCGATAAGGGGCACCCACATTGGAAGCCAAGCGCCTGAGATCGGAAGCCATCTCCTGATGACTCTCGGCATGGCGACGAAAAATTTTGGTCCACTCTTCGTCCGCCGATAGCCTCGCCGCACGTTCGAAGATCGCAATGGCGTCCTTGTTCTCACCGATGAGACGGGCAAGCGCATTAACAGGATCGTGTCGATGTTCAGGGTGAAGTCTGTCCATATCCCCTCTCTCTTCGCAAACTTCGAACCAAACCTCAAAATTCCCTCAAACGCCCTGATGACAACGATTTCTCCGCCGAACCCCTCGCAACGAAGGAAGCTACTTTGCCACTCCACATTGCAATTCGCCCACTTCCACCAACTTTTCGTCGACCAATCCCATTCATAGGCCAAGGTAAGGGGTGCACATCCTCCTCACCGGAGCCAACGGCTACATCGGCCTCCGACTCCTCCCCACCCTCCTCAATGCCGGGCATCGCGTCACCGCCGTCATCCGCTCGGAGGCCCGCTTCCCTTCAGCTCAGTTCCAACGCTTCCTCGACTCCGGAAAGCTCTCCCTCCTCACTGCCGACTTCCTCCAGGAACTTCCCCCTCCTCCGGAAAATATCGACGCCAGCTTCTACCTCCTCCACTCCATGGGAGCAGGCGATGACTTCCACGAGCGCGAAACAAACTGTGCCCAAAACTTCCGCGACTGGATCTCCGGCGGCCGCATCATCTACCTCAGCGGACTCATCCCCGCCGGCCCCCTTTCCCCGCACCTCGCCTCCCGCGAGCGTGTGAATGAAATTCTCCGCCAGGGCCCGCACCCCGTTACCACCCTCCGCGCCTCCATCATCGTTGGCTCCGGCTCCGCTTCCTTCGAGATCATCCGTGACCTCGCCGAAAAACTCCCCTTCATGATCACCCCCAGGTGGACCAACACCCGCTGCCAACCCATCGCCATCCGGAATGTCATCGGCTACCTCACCGGTGTCCTCGATCATCCGGAAACTACCGGAAAAGATTTCGACATCGGCGGCCCCGACATCCTCACCTACCGCGACCTCCTCCTCGGATACGCCAAAGCCCGCGGCCTCAAACGCTTCATCATCCCCGTCCCCCTCCTCACCCCCAAGCTCTCCGCCCACTGGCTCTACGCCGTCACCGCCACCAGCTACCCGCTCGCCCGATCCCTCGTCCAATCCCTCGTAAACGAAACAATCTGCCGCAACAACTCCATCACCCAACTCATCCCCCAGGACCTTCTCACTTACGCCGAATCAATCGAACAAGCCTTCGTCCGCATCGCCCAAAACCGCGTCCCCTCCTCGTGGTTCGACTCCCTCGCCTCCGGAAATTTCGACCCCGATTTCCTCAACTCCGTCCAGGTCCCCGCCCACGGCGTTCTCACCGATTCACAGGAAGTCCCCCTCAAAGGCAACCCAAAGGATGTCGTTGATGCCGTCTGGTCCATCGGCGGCACCCGGGGCTGGCCCAATATGAACTGGGCCTGGAAACTTAGGGGCCACCTCGACCGCCTCACCGGAGGCATCGGACTCCGCCGTGGCCGCCGCCACCCCACCGAGCTCAACGCCGGCGACGCCCTCGACTTCTGGCGCGTCGTCCTCGCCGATCGCGAATCAACCCCCGCCCGCCTCATCCTCACCGCCGAGATGAAACTCCCCGGCGAAGCCTGGCTCGAGTTCACCATCAGCGAAAAATCCCTCAAGCAAACCGCCACCTTCCGCCCACGCGGACTCCTCGGCCGCCTCTATTGGTATTCCGTCCTTCCCCTCCACCTCATCCTCTTTCCCAAAATGGCAAAGAGACTCGCAGAAGGCACCGAACTCCCACCCACCCAGCCACCCACATCTCCATAAAAAAACGACGCCCGGTCCCCCGGGCGCCGCATGTCATGAAGTGAACCCTGACAAAATCTTAGAAGAAGGCCCGGAAGCCAAACAACCCGGTAAACCCTTCGTAAACATCGTTTCCGTTGGATGAAATGGTGTCGTATTGCACCCCCGTCATCAACTTCGCGTTGTGACCGCAAAGGTAGTAATTCAGCCCGGCGTAAACACTGTGATGCTCGTCACCGCGACCACCATTCAGCATCCCCAATCCCTCCTTCACATCAGCACGACGCGAGTAGCGTGAGTAAACCCGGATCCCCTGATCCTCATCGGAACCTTCATACTGATAGCGAAAAACCGCTTCCAGCTTGTCCTTCTGTAGCCAAACAGTCGGCATCACCACCAATCCCCAGAAGTCTCCCTCCCGGGCCGGATTGACCTGATCCCCGTTGTTACCGTAGATCCCCTCGACCATCAGCTCCCAGGGACCACGACCATAGTTCATCGAGAGCGAGGTCGCCCACTCCACCCCGTCGGCCAGCACCTGATCACCCGCATCGACATCCTGATGGAAATAAGTCCACAGCACCTTGGACACATCCGCACCCGTGGAAGCACTGAAATCATATCCAAAATTCGAATAATAAAGCACCCCGTCATCCCAGGGAGCCAACCAGTCATCCTGCGTTGTCGAAAACGCACCCAACGTCCAGGCCAGATTGCCGTTCTGACCCTCCACCCAAACACCGGTCGGATTCGAGAACTCCGTATCATAGGCCCAAATCTTATTGGAAATCGCGGAGCGCTCCACCGTCTTGATATTCTTCGAGGAGGTATTCCACTCATTACTCATGTTCACCTCCCGGGCACCGTATCCGATCCCCAGCGCATCAAACCCCTCCAGACCAAAGGCGCTCTTCAGATTGAGAAGAGCATACAGATCATACATGTGCTGAAACTCAAACCCCTCCTCGCCGCCCGTCGGACCGTCATCATCAAAGACAATTGCCTGCCCGCTCACCTTCAGGTGTTGGAATAACTTCGCACTCGACCCCAAATAAAATCGGCGCACCTCGTCGGTCTTGTAGCTGAAGTCCCGCGTTCCGTTCACCTTCCCGTCCACATAGCCCAACTGATACTGAAAACGACCGTTCACCTTGAACTCCTGAATCCATGGATTCGATTTGTCCGAATGAAGCGTTCCAATCCCCTGAAGAATCTCACACCAGCTTCCATTGTTTGGTTCACTGGCCGGCACCGGTGTCACCACCTCGCCCGCGTTACCCGTGGCCGCAACTCCCATAAAAAGGAGTGCGCTCAAACCACCTGACATCTTCTGGAAGATGGACCCATCTTCCCGTGCTTTTGATTGCATACTATGGTCCCGCTCGATGACCGGACATCGGCACATCTCTACCAACGGGAACAATTTCCCTCAAGTCAAATCCTTTGGAACAGTTACCTTTTTACCTCCCCGCCCCTTACGGCGCCCCCTTCAACATCTTGAAAAGGTCGGACTCCGTCGAAAGAATCACCGTCGTATTTCCATCCAAAATATCATCATAAGCCTCCAGCGTTTTCACAAACTTGTAGAACTCCTCACGCTCGGGCGTGCCGCCAAACGCCTCGGCATAAATCCGCGTCGACTCCGAATCAGCGGCACCCAGAATCGACTGCACATCCCGGTAAGCTTCCGACTCGATCTTTTTCACCTCGCGCTCCATCTGCCCCATGATCCGGGCCGCCTCACCGGCACCCTCGGAACGAAAGCGCTCGGCAATCTGCTGCCGCTCGGAAATCATCCGCTGATAAATCTGCGGAGCCACCTCGCGGTTGTAATTGATTCTCTTGAATCGCAAATCAAGCAAGTTGATCCCAAAGGTCTCAAGCTTCTCCCGAGCCGTCTCAAATACCCCATTCTCGATATATCGACGTCCTACCGTGATCGGCTCAAACTCAATCTCCTTCTCGGACTCCAGCCCCGTCGGAGTCGGAACCCGATCCTTCGTCGAACGGACAATCTCAATCAAATCATGCTTCGCCACCGCGTTCCGTGTCTCCGATCCCAGAATGTCATCCAAACGGGAAAGAGCACTCCGCTCATCGCGCAACTTCTGGAAATAAGCCAAGGGATCCGAAATCTCCCAACGCGCAAAGGTATCGACCTCGATGTAGGTCTTATCCCGTGTCGGCATCGGCGAGCTCACGCCATCCCAGGCCAGAACACGCTTCTCGATCACATTGACCTTCACAACAAAGGGCATCTTGAAGTGCAACCCCGCTTCGGAGATCGGTTCTCCCACCGGCTTTCCAAACTGGGTTAGAATCACTTGCTGGTCTTCACGCACAGTGTAAATGGCTCCCGAAAGCACCATCAGCACCACGATAATGATGAGGACAAAAGAGGCGGATATTAGTTTTTTCATCGTTGGATTCCTTTCTGAAGAGCGTTGTTAAGATCGAGCAAAGGCAGCGGCTTGGAGGCATCACCATCCATGATCACCTTGCTTTTAAGGCGGGGCATCACCTCTTGAATTTTCTCAAGATACAGTCGCTGCCGCGTGATTTGCGGAGCCTTTTGATAAGCATTAAAAAGCGCCAAAAATCGCTCGGCATCTCCAGTTGCCTCATTAATCCGCTGGGTCTTCGCCCCCTCCGCCGCACTGATCTTCTGATCCGCTTCACCCTCGGTCCTCGGAACCGCTTTATTGTAAAGTCCCTTCGCCACGTTGATCTGCTCGGACTTCTGCTGCTGCGCCCGGTTCACTTCGTTAAATGACGACTGCACCGGCTGCGGCGGATTCACATTCTTCAGCTGAAGCTGATCAATCTGCAAACCAAGGCCATAGGAATCAACCAACTCTTGAAGCTTCACCAACGCATCGGTCTCAATCGACTGACGTCCAATCGTAATCACCTCATCCACCGTCCGGT
Source organism: Verrucomicrobiaceae bacterium (assembly GCA_051252135.1). Taxonomy (GTDB): domain Bacteria; phylum Verrucomicrobiota; class Verrucomicrobiia; order Verrucomicrobiales; family Akkermansiaceae; genus SW10. The sequence goes on from JBPOGH010000013.1 coordinate 28,149, forward strand.
CCCCCACCACTTCCCGCATCACGGACTCCGACGCATCACGCATCGTATCTTCGGGATCACGCACCCGGAAAAGATAGGCTTCGGGATCATTGATTCGATACTGCACCACCCACTCCACCAAAGCCGAGTTCTTGTCACCCGTGATCATCGACTGCTCCGCCTTATGCTCCTGCGGCCGGGTCTGGAAACGATTGGTCGAACCATCGGTTCCAAAGCCAAATTCCATCTTCAATGTCCGCGCTACCGGAATAATCTCCTTCTGCTCAATTCCATAGGGAATCTTAAAATGAAGACCGGATGTTGCCGTCCGCTCATACTTTCCAAAACGTAAGATTACCGCCTCCGAATCCGCCGGCACCGTAAAATAGGAGGTGAAAACGCCAATCAGGATGAAGAACGCCGGCACGAGATACTTCGCGCGCGACTTCACCTTGCGAAAGGCCTCACCCGCCTGTTCGGATGAAATGTCAATAGTTGCCATAAGGCCATCCTCACCCCTGCCCCTCGGACCAGCAATGAGAATATCACGGCGATTTTATCACGCCGTAATCCTATGAGGCTGTCTCATCCGTAATTTCCGGCGCATCACCCTTTGTTTCCTCGTCTTCGGAACCAGCAGCCTCAACCGCAGGCTCCTCTCCGGAACCTCCTTCAGTCGATGGCACTTCGGAAACTTCCTTGGCCACCGGGGCTTCCGCCTCCGGAGCCACTTCAGCGGCCGGCACATCTGGGGATTTCTCCACATCCGGTGATTCCACAGCACCGTCTTCAGACTTGGGGACAGCGGCCTCTTCCTTTGCGGGGTTTTGCGCCTTTGCCGTCTCCTTTGCCGCCTTCTTCTTGGATGACTTCTTCGCCGGAGCCTGCTGGACCTGATCACCGGATTTGGCCAAATGAAGGGAAGTATCCGAAAGAAGAATCACATGACCCTGATTGAGAAGCCAGTGAAGGTCATGATACCACCCACTCTTTGTCTCATCGTCCGTTCCTTCCGGCAGAAATTTTGCCCAGAGTTCCTTCAGGTTCTTACCCGAGTTCTCCTTCAAATATTCAATGATCGCCGCCGGACGCTCGGCCAGCTTCATATCATCCGAAACCGCATGCGGCCGTGATGGACCCACCTTCAGCTTCTTCTTCCACTTAAAGACCGCCACATGACGACCTGAAAGCTGACGACACACAATCGGCATCAGATTCGCCGGATAACGCTTCTCCTCCATCACCGAAATCTTCAGAAGCGAGAGCAACCCCGGAGAAAGCAATTTCCCTTCGATATTGCCCAAGACCCAAGCCCGGTTCGTTTCCTCAAAAGCGTCCTTAAAATGATTCGCTACAAAATGCTGCTCAACTTCACGCGACGTCTTGAACGCTGGCGCGCTATCATCGGAACCCTCCGATGCCTCAACTTCCGCCGGTTCCTCTTCGGAAACAACCTCCGCCTCTTCTCCTTCCGAAACCACTTCCGCGGATTCTTCTTCCACCGCTGCCTCCGCTTCCGCTTCCACCGCTGCCTCCGCTTCCGCTTCCACAGCAGCCTCGGCTTCCGCAGACACCTCCTCGGCAGGAGCCTCTTCGGAGACCGGCACTTCTTCAGCTTGCGGCTCCTCTTCCTTCACCTCGGCATCAGACGGGTCCGCAATCTTCCACTGCGTCACCGTCTTCATGCTTTCAACCCAGGCTTCCACCGCCTCCTCACCTTGCTCCATCACAATACGTGATTTGAAACGCTCCAGCGACATGTTGGAAAAACGCTCACGATGCAACGCCGCCACATTCTGCTGATAGGCATGATGATTCGGAGGCCCCAAAAGTGTCCCGCTCATGCCGCACTTCGCCACCGATGAAAAACTTCCCTTCGGCGCTTCCCCTTCCACTTCGATCTCCGTGTAGAATTTCTTCCGCCACTCGGATTTCCACACGTGTCCCAGGGCTTCCTCCTTGGTCAGCCACACCGAGCTATCTTCACGACAACGGAAAAATGGCTTCTCCTTGTTTTCAAAAATCACCCGGAATCGATCACGCCCCTGCAAAAGAACCTTCGCCAAATCAAAGACCGAAAACGTCCGGCCCGTCTGCGTCACTTCCTTCGCAAGAAGATCCAGACTCTCTTCATTCGGCATGAAGCTCACCGAAAAACCTTCAGCGGGCTCCACTTCCGGACGACGGTTCCGGTCATCCTGACGATCACGGCCACGTCCTCCTTGAAAATTACCACGTCCTCCACCTCTGCGATCTCCACCGCCTCCTCCACGTCGGTCTCCACCTCCACCGCCGCCTCGACGATCTCCATCGCGACCTCGACCTCCGCCTCCGCGACGGTCACGCGAATCGGGTCGATCACCACGATCTTTATATTTCTTAAGGGACTTCGATTCCGCAGGATCCCGTGCCCAGGCAGGGCCGAAATTCAATCCGGACAGATCAAGAGCACCATCGCTCTCGGGGGTTTCATGATCGTTACTCATTGTTGACTCCGCCACTCAACCACAACCAACGATTCATAGGAAGCATCCATCACCGCTTTTTATCCCATTGGATAGAGGAGGTCTTCACTCACCTCATCGATCTTCGAAAGAGTATCCTCGTCCAAATGCAATCCCGCCGCTCGCAGAATGGGTGGCAACTGATCGGCCGAAGACACCCCAACAATCGTCGCCGCCACATAATCATGCTGCTTGCTCCACGCCGCCGCCAGAGTCGTCACATGAATCCCCGCCTCTTCCGCAATCTCCGCAAAGCGCCTTGTCGACTCCAGCGACTTCTCATTCACAAAGCGCATCGCCATCGCCTTCTGCCTCGGTCCTCCGCTTTCAAGATACTCCGAAAAACGAGCGCCCTTGGGAATCCCCTCATTGTATTTCCCCGTCAGCACCCCACCCGCCAGCGGGCTGTAGGGCAGCAGGCTCACCTGCTCCCGCCGAAGACACTCCGCCAACTCATTCTCATCCCGCCGATTGTTCAGTGAGAAATTGTTCTGCACCGTATCAATCCGCTTATACCCCTTCAAATCGCTCGTCCAGAGACTCTTCATCACCCCATACGGGTTGTCGTTGCTCAATCCGATCGCCCGCACCTTGCCCTCCCGCACAAACTCATCAAGCACCTCCAGCGTATCCTCCGCCCGCATCCCGTGATCAGGCCAGTGGATTTGGTAAAGATCAACATAATCGGTCCTCAGTCGCCGCAAGCTCCCCTCCAGCGCCTTGCGCAAATGCACCCGGTCCAAGGCAGCCTTGCCATCACGAATCGGCGGACAAAACCACCCGTGCGCCGCTCCCGCGATCTTGGTCCCGATGATCATCGATTCCCTCGCACGGTTCGACAACCACCTCCCCACCCACTCCTCCGTCAGCCCCGCCAATTCCTCACTCGGCGGCACCGGATAAATCTCCGCCGTATCGAAAAAATCAATCCCCGACTCCACCGCTTCATCCATGATCCGCAAACTCTCCTCCTTATCCGCCTGGGTTCCAAAGGTCATCGTCCCCAACGCGATCTCACTCACCACAATCCCACTTGTCCCCAGACGTCTCTTTTCCATGCAAGCAACACTTCCAACGCCAACCCAATTTGGCAAGCGCTCAGCACAGGAAACAACCCCCGCCATCCGTCCACGGCACTCTCACCGTGGACGTCCCGTCACCCGCCCCTACGGCTGGAAGACCAAACGCAAACGCGCAAACCTTCCGGCATTGCCTCCCACCGGAGTGGCCTCACGCAACACAACCGTCTCGGTCCCATCACCATGCGTAATCGTCGAAACAACAACCGCTTCCCCCGATGCCAAAGCACCAAGGTCGTCTCCACTCTCAAGGGTCCAGATCAAATCACTCCCGTTGTTAATACGACGGGTCCGCGCTCCCAGATAACGCTGCCCGCCATCTTCCACGATCTCCGCCTGAAACACCGCCTCATCCTTGACCACCGGATCGGTCCCAAAGGCATACTCCTTCCAGTTCGGAAGCCCGTCGTTATCCGGATCGGAACCCGCCGCCCCAATCGTTGCATGCAGGGCGGGATTGAATTTCTCATTCTGCCATGCCGTAAACGTCGTCGGCAAAATGGAATCCGCCGTCCCCGGAGTCCCGTTCATCGTCGCACTGAAGGTCCAGGCCGACATTTCATCCAGACCATCATAAGGGGAATCCGGATCCACCAAAACCAAGGTCGCTCCCGGTCCATCGGTCTCCGGGAACCAAACGTCATTGTAAGTGAAGACCAAAATATTCTCCCCTATCTTGTCGACCAAACGAACGGTCTCACCATCGTTGTTAAACAATCCTCCAAACGGCCCGTAAACCGCCGCCCCAAGCCCCGGGTATCGTAAGGCAAATGCTGCGGGATTCTTCACCAGCAAAATTCGCTCGTCAGCCGCGATGGACGTTCCGGCACCAAAGGTATACTCGATCCCCTCCGTAAATTGCACCCCTTCGAGATCCAATGCCGCCCCGGAAATATTCCGCAGCTCAATGAACTCAAAGTCCTCCGAAATCACTCCCGGAAGCGCCGCCAATTCCTCGGCCGTCGGCGCCGCCGGATGGTAATTCAATTCCGTCACCCGAAGCGCCTCCTGCGCCAGCGTCGGCGTCCCGGTGTAAGTAAAGGAATCCACCAACTGCGCCGCCTCATTGCGCAACTCAAGCGTCTCCCCCCGTGCCGAGAACTGCCCCTGGTAACCGTCCTGAATAAAGCGATACTCACCCGAGGTCGGTCCCGTCGACCTCGCCCGGAAGGACGGCCCGTCTTTCACCACGTGAATCGTCCCGATATAGTTTCCTCCCGCAGTCCCGGAACCCGCCGGCACCACCGTCCCCGGTGGAAAGGAATACTCCACCGCTCCGGCCAACGTGAACCCGGACAAATCAATCGCCGTATTCTCATTGTTCTTAAGGATCACATATTCCTCCCCCTGGTTGCCCGAAGAAGGAAGAAACTCCACCGTCTCAACCGTCACATCGGGAATCGATGGCTGCGCCGAAGCAATCGGCACCCCGTCATGATTCCGTGATCCGCTAAACATGTAGTTTCTCTTGTCCGGCAGCCATTCCAGCAAAATACGGCCCGCCGCCGGGCGCGCCCGAAACTCATTCCCCCACGACCCCCATTTGTCATAATCAAGATCGGCATCCGAAACGATCCCGACCGGATCGATCCGGTCACGCCACTCTCCCACCATATCGGAAAACCAATCGGGCCCCGCAGCCGCAGCCGCATTCGACAACAGGAGCTGATCCCGCAGCGTCCCGATCCGCCTCATGATCATATGGCGATACTCCGGAGTCTCGTGAATCAACTCCCATAGCCGGTTCGGACTCCGGATCCACATATTGCTGAACAAGCTGTCGTCAAAATATTTGTCCGTCGAATTCCACCGGCGCCCTGCCGAAAGATCCACATCCCACGGAAGCGGACGCCACTCACCATTCCCCTCCGTATCCCGATACATGTAAAAATTCTTGTGCCCCGTGTCGGAAATCCCGATCACCACATAAGCCGCCAAATGATTCACCGTCGCCGCAATATCCAGATTGTCATAAGCATACTCCCGCCGCGAATTTCGTGAATTCGATTCGTCCAACCCGTCAATCAACGCCTGCAAATCCTCGGTCCCCAATTCCTTGCGAGACTTCTTCACCGCCTTCGAGGCCACCTCGATCCGATCATACATCTTATAAAGCGTCCCCTCACGGCTCAGACCAATCCGGTCAAGATACCGCTCATCACCATCCTCCACCATGTCGGCGATCGAAAAGAAGTCCCCGTTCCGCTCCACCCGTACCGGGAAGGCGTAGTGGTGACCCGCGCCACAGCGCTTGAGAAACTCGTAGGCCATCAAATTTCGTACCTTGCTCTTGTCCGCCCAGTTCGTCAGCAGGTTGATATCCTTCACCCGCTCCTCTCCCACTTTCCACCGAAAACGATTCCCCTTATTGAAGTCCACATCGTAACTCTTCTTCGGAAAAGCTCCCGTCGACTGACCGTGCCGATCCATCTGAAGGTTATCGTAAAACTCTCCCAGATAAAAAACCGATCCCGTCGTTCCCGCCACTGTATCCACCGCCGCGGTATTCTGCACAAAAGTCTCCATGATCGTCAGCTGCGACGTTCCATGAGCCGGATTGAGAGCCACCGTCCCGTAATAACGGTCCGCATCCAACGGATCCAGATAGGGCGGCGATAAGGTCATCCCCGAATCCGCATCCTCCGCCTCCACCCTCCACCGGAGCATCTCTCCCGCCCCAAGTCCGGTTGTTGGAACCTCCACCGAATAAATCCCATCTCCCGCAATCAAATCTCCCCCGCTTGCGCTGTCGTTCATCGTCAGCTGCACCTCGGCATCAAACATTTCCCGGTAATACAATTTCACCGTCGAGATCGGACTCGTCCCCTCATCGATCTCAGCCGTAATCAATAACGGCGCACTTCCCGCTCCCCCGGTCGGACGCTCCGGCTGATCGGTCACCTCGCCAAAAAGCGGCGGCACCGTTGCCAGACTCGTCCCGTTGGGTCCCCCTGGAGTCACCACGGTGTGATAACCCTTCTCTCCGCTCACCACTCCGGGAATCGACACCAGCAGCTCGGGAAAGATCAGCATATCCGAGCTGTCCGCCGCCTCATTCATCCCGTGAATCGCAAGAACGTTCTGCCCGCCCACCAAATCAAGACCAGCCGGATCAATCGTATAATAAACCCAATCGTCATTCTCGCTGTCCCCCCTGTTCTCTGTCGCCGTCGAATCCCAATCCGGCGTCGGATCATTCCGGTTCGCCTTCACCTCATGCCCGTTGATATATGCGATAAACCCGTCATCCCAACGCATCTTCAACGTCAACTGACCCACCGCAATCGGAGGAAGCAAAAACGGCATCCGCACAAAAATCGACGCATTCCCCTCATACATCTCCGCCTCAAAATCCCCGCCATTCCCAATCCAGCTTCCATAGCTTCCCGACCGCTCGTAACCCACCGCGTTCTTGACGCTCCTCCAGGTCGAACCGGAAAACGTTGTTCCGTTGTTCTCGTTCCACCCCTGATAATTTGCCGCGAAATCCGCCGCACTCTCAGGAACTCCCGCCTGGCCGCTGGTTCCTTGCCGGACCACCGTGCTCAATCCACCAACCTGGCTCACCCCGTAACTCGCTCCCGCAAACTGCTTGGGAAACTCCGGACTAAAATCATCCTCAACCGTCACCCCGTCACCCTGGATCAACCCCAAATACTCTCCCCCGCTCTTCAGCGAAAATCCCGTGTGCCACTCACTTCCCAAAATCCTCCGGTTCTTCCCCGAGGCAAACACCACCACATACCCCTTGCTCCCAATCGTCGCCCCCGGCGGGAATATCCACTTCTGCGGAATCGCCGCGTCATCCGTCAATGACCAACCACCCAAATCAACCGGAGCCGTCCCGTCATTGAATAACTCAACCCAATCCTCCGCATCCCCGTCCTCATCCAAATGGGACCCGTCGTTGTTGGCCACAAATTCGGAAATCCAGACTTTCCCCGCCAATGGGGTTGCAAGGAACAGGGAAAATAAGAGAGTAGTATACTTGGTCACAATGGAAAGTGGTGATGAGATTAGGAAGAACATGTCCTACAAAAATCATTTCTGCATAAAATATCTTCAGAAGAAAAGCCCATGATTTCAAAACTATACCACCTCTTCCTCTTTTTCGCTCTCTTTTCGAGCACTGAAGCCGCCCAACAGCCCAATATCGTCCTCATTTATGCCGACGACCTCGGCTACACCGACCTCTCCTGCCAGGGCTCCAAATACTACCAAACCCCCAACATTGACCGCCTCGCCCGCGAAGGCGTCACCTTCACCCAGGCCTACGCCGGCGCCGCCAACTGCGCCCCCTCCCGCGCCTGCCTCATGACCGGCTCCTATTCCCCCCGCCACGGCATCTACACCGTCGGAAATTCCGACCGAGGCAAAGCCCAACACCGCAAGCTCATCCCCATCAAAAACACCCAGCTCCTCGACCCCAAGTTCCCCACCATCGCCGAAGCCCTCCAAAACCACGGCTACCAAACCTGCATCGCCGGAAAATGGCACCTCACCAAGGACCCCACCCAGGACGGCTTCGATACCAACTTCGGCGGCACCACCTGGGGACACCCCAAATCCTACTTCGCCCCCTACAAAAACCCCTACCTCAAAGACGGCCCCAAAGGAGAACACCTCCCCGAACGCCTCGGCCGCGAAATCTCCTCCTGGATCAAATCCCATGCCGAAAAACCCTTCTTCGTCTACTTCCCCTGCTACTCCGTCCACACCCCCATCCAGGCAAAAGCCGACCACACCGCCCTCTTCAAAAACAAATCTCCCGACGGCTCCCACAAGGACCCTCAATACGCCGCCATGATCTACGCCATGGACCTCGCCATCGGCCAAATCCTCAACACCCTCGATGAGCTCAAGCTCGCCGACAACACCCTCGTCATCTTCACCTCCGACAACGGCCCCCACGGCTCCTACTCCCGCGCCCACCCCCTCCGCGGCTCCAAAGGCATGTATTACGAGGGCGGCATTCGCGAGCCTTTCCTCGCCCGCTTCCCCGGCCGCATCAAGCCCGGCTCCCGCAACCACCAACCCATCCACCAAACCGACCTCTTCCCCACTTTCCTCGCCCTCACCGGTGCTCAAAAACCAAAAGCCGCCCAACTCGACGGCATCAACATCCTCCCCGCCCTCGAAGGGAAACCCCTCCCCGACCGACCCCTCTTCTGGCACTTCCCCGCCTACCTCCAGGGATACGGCAAACACCTCGACTCCCCCTTCCTCAACTTCCGCACCACCCCCTGCGGCGTCATCCGGGATGGCGACTGGAAACTCATCCAATACTTCGAGGACAACACCCTCGAGCTTTACAACCTCAAGGACGACCCCGGCGAAAAAAACAACCTCTCCACAAAAAACCTCGCCCAAAAAAACCTCCTCCTCAACACCCTCACCGCCTGGCAAAAAACAACCAACGCCCCCATCCCCACCGAGCCCAATCCACAATACAAAAAATAACATTTTCTGTAGAGGACAGCCCGCCCCCACCCGCTACCATCCGGTCGTTATGATTACCTCAACCACCGAAACCGTCCCCGGACGCGAAATCACCTCCCACCTTGGCATCGCCTGTGGAAACACCGTCCGTGCCAAGCACATGGGCCGCGATTTCATGGCCGGCCTCAAAACCATCATCGGCGGAGAAGTCCGCGGCTACACCGAGATGCTCTCGGAATCCCGGAACCAGGCCATCGACCGCATGGTCGCCCAAGCCCAGTCCATGGGCGCTGATGCCGTCGTCAATGTCCGCTTCACCACCTCCCAGGTCGCCCAAGGCATGTCCGAAATGCTCGCCTACGGCACCGCCGTGAAGCTCGCCTAATCAATCATAAATTTCCCTATCATTCCCCATCATTCTCAGCGATGCTGGGGAATGACCACCTACGTTTACGAGACCATCCCTCAAACCGGGGACGAACTCCCCGTCCGCTTCGAGCACCGGCAAGGGATGTCTGATCCCAAACTCACCGAGCAACCCGGCACCGGAAAACCCGTCCGACGCCTCATCTCCGGCGGCTTCGCCATGCTCCATAAAGAGGTCCAGTCCGTCGGCTCCGTCACCGACCCCTCCTACTACCAGCGCGACTAGCGCCCCTCCGATAATCATCGACAGCTCGCGCTCCAGTTGGAACCCTGCCAGAGTATGAAAACTCTGCGGCTTTCCCTGGCAGTCCTCCTCCTGCTCTCAGCCTTCCTCTTCCTCCTCCCCACCCCCACCACCCGGGAGGAAGCCAGCAAAGCATCACTTCCACCGCAATCCGCGCGCGACTTCATCACCGCCTGGCAGGATCCCTCCTCCCCGCAATCCGATCTTCTTCAGGCTGCCGGCAAGCACCGCGAGTCCTTCACCCGACTCATGATCGAGGCCCCCGATGTCGCCCTCATCAAAGCCCTCTCCTCCGCAGAGCACCACGCCCTCCCACCCGAACTCAAACCCTTCTTCGCCCAACCCTTCACCTCCCCCGGCTCCATCGATCAACTCTGGGCCGTCACCGAACTCCCCGATGGCTCCCGCCGCTGCACCTCGGAAAACACCGTCACCTTCGGCACCGAAACCCTCACCGCCCACACCCCGGACCTGACCCTCCTCCCCGTCCTCAACAACGTCCCCCTCTCCGGCATCCGCCTCGGCAACCACGCTGTCATTTCCCCCTCAACCGACTCCGGGGAAATCGCCACCTACCAAAGCAGCGCCCCCGGCGAAAAAACAACCCCCACCCTCGCCGGCAGCGACGGAGGCGATCACGCGTCCGCCCCCACCGACGCCACCCCCTACCAGGAAGATCAAATCGACGTTCTCTTCATCCGTGTCGACTTCTCCGATTTCCCCGGCGCACCCGTTTCCAAAGCCGCCCTCGAAACAACCCTCGCCACCGTCGATGGCCACCTCGCCAACTACTCCTACAATCAGGCCGGCATCACCTACACAGTCAGCGACTCCGTCTACCGCATGCCCTCCACCGGCGCCTCCTACGCCGTCAATAAGGCAAACGACGACATCCAGACCCACGCCCGCGCCCTCGCCTCGGCCGACTTCACCCTTTCAAACTACGATGTCATCGCCGTCTTCTTCCCCGATATCGGAGACGTCCCCGGCTCCCAAATCACCTACGGCGGCCTCGCCTCTATCGGCGGGGAAAATCACTGGATCAACGGCACCAACAGCGTCGGCATCATCCTTCACGAATTCGGCCACAACTACGGCCTCTATCACGCCAACTACCACCATCCGGAAATGGAACTCTCCGGCACCTACCAGGATGCCAACAGCCTCGAATACGGCGACATCTTCGATGAAATGGGCAGCGGCAACTCACCCGAAGCACACTTCAGCCACCTCGCCAAAAACTACATGCAGTGGATGCCCGACTCCAAGGTCGCCGAAGCCACCGGCGATGCCACCTACACCATCTACCGCTTCGACGACCCCAACGCCCTCTCCAACCCCCTCCTCGCCGTCAAGGTCCCCATGTCCGACGACGTAAACTACTGGATCGGCTACCGCCAACTCTACACTTCCAGCACCTACAACCTCGAAACCGCCGCCTACGTCGTCGGGGAAAATCTCGCCAGCAACCGCGAAACCTCCCTCATCGACATGACCCCCGAATCGGAGGCCTCCGAAACCGCCGACCGCCGGGATGCCGGACTCCCCGTTGGCGGCACCTTCTACGAACCCACCTCCGGCGTCCGCTTCAACGCCCTCGAGCGCGGAGGCTCCGACCCCAACCAATGGATCAAGGTCCAGGTCCTCTTCGACCCCCGCATCTCCATCGCCTCCACCGCCCTCTCCATCGACGAACAATGCGGCACCGCCACCGTCACCGTTCAACGCCAATTCAGCGACTCCGGTGCCGTCACTGTCAACTACGCCACCGCCAACGGAACCGCCCTCGCCGGAACCGATTACTACCCCGCCTCCGGCACCCTCACCTGGGCCGATGGCGACCTCTCCGATAAAACAATCACCATCCCCATCCGTCCCGATATCATCAGCGAAGGCTCGGAAACTCTCACCCTCGCACTCTCCGGCATCATCGGCGGCAAGCTCGATCCCGATGCCTCCCTCGCCACCATCTCCATCCTCGACGCCGGACAACGCATCGAGGAATTCGCCCCCGGCTTCTTCAACACCACCGTCGAAGCCATCGTCCCCCTCGCGGATGGAAAGGTCATCATCGGCGGAAATATCGGAGGCGCCATCGGCAACGTCGCCCCCCTCTTCCACATCGCCCGACTCCTCCCCGATGGCTCAGTCGACACCACCTTCCTCACCGGCACCGGCTTCAACGCCCCCGTCGAGACCATCGTCGCCCAACCCGATGGCAAACTCCTCGTCGGCGGCGATTTCACGTCCTACAACGGCACCTCCTGCAACCGCCTCACCCGTCTCCTTCCCGATGGAAACATCGACGCCTCGTTCGCCACCGCCATCGGTAACGGCGCCAACGACACCGTCCGCTCCTTCGCCATCGAGGACTCCGGAAACATCCTCGTCGGTGGCGATTTCACTTCCTTCGACGGCTCGCCCGACCTCGGCCTCACCCGACTCCTCGCCTCCGGCTCCCGCAACTCCGCCTCCCCCATCACTCTTCCCTTCGACACCGGATTCGGCACCGAGATCTACGCCATCCTCCCCGAGCCCAGCGGAAAAATCGTCGTCGCCGGATCCTTCTACGTCGGCTGGACCGGCTCCGGATTCCGCGCCGGCCTCGCCCGCCTCAACTCCAACGGATCCCGTGACACCACCTTCGATCCCGACGCCGGAGCACACGCCTCCGGAAATAACTCCAGCCTCCGTCGCGTCTATGATCTCACCTCCGCCCCGGGCGGAAAATACCTCATCGCCGGAAGCTTCACCGCCTACGATGAAAACGCCGTCGCCCACCTCGCCCGCATCAACAATGACGGCACCTTCGACTCCTCCTTCACCCCTCCCGCCTTCGATGACACCGCCCGCGTCATCCTCACCCAACCCTCCGGCCTCATCGTCACCGCCGGCGGCTTCACCTCGCCCGTCAATCGCCTCGAGCGCCTCACCCCCTCCGGCGCATCTGATCTCGGATTCAATCAAGGCAGCGGACCCAGCGGCACCGTCTACGCCCTCGCCAATGGAAGCGACGGCTCACTCTGGGCCGGCGGAAATTTCTTCAACTACAACGGCTCCTCCTCACGCCCCGTCGTTAAAATCGCCGGCGGCGTCAGCCCCTACGATCTCTGGGCCCAATCCCAATTCACCTCAACCCAAATCGCCGCAGGCCAAGCCGCCACCGATCAGGACCCCGACGCCGACGGCCTCGTCAACCTCGTCGAAATGGCCCTCTCCACCAACCCCAACCTCGCCAACTCCGAACCCGCATTTCAAGTCAAAGGAAGCGGCATCACTCTCCAGCAAGACAACAGCCAGCAATACCTCCAGATCAGCCTCGACCGCACCGCCCTCCCCAAGGGCGCTTGGTTCGCCGCCCAGTTCAGCAGCAACCTCTCCACCTGGTCCCCCGCCTCCCCCACCCCGGGCACCAGCGCAACCTACGAGATCATCTCGGACTCGGTCACAAACTTCACCGTCCGCGATAACACTCCAACCACCGGCGCCACCCCCCGCTTCGCCCGCATCCTCGTCATCAATCCGCAGTAATCTTCCCGATCCACTTCACCACCTCCGCCACCGGCGCATAATTCCCGCGATCCCCCACCTTCGGATTCATCCCGTCGGAGGCCGTCGACGCCACCCCCGCCAGCTGCCACGCCCCCTTCACTTCGAGGAATAAAGGCGACCCGCTGTCAAAGAGCGCAATCGTCGCCTCATCCTTCTCCGTCGTCGCATCATCCGCCTTCCCCAGGCTGATCGATATCTTCCCGCCCCGCAGTCCATCCACCCGATTGTGCCCCGCGTGAAACTCCCCTCGCGTCTTAGCCTGACCCACCGGCCCACCCAACCCAAATCCACCCAGCCACGCCCGCTGCCCCTTCTCCGCTTTCCCGGTGAAAAACGACACCTTCTTCGCCCCCTTCACCGCCTTCTCCAGTTCCAGCAGCGCAAAGTCTCCCTTCTCCGGATACACCACCCGCTTCACCGCAAACGTCTCCTCCCCTAGGGCCGGAAACCCCACCTTCAACATCCCCGCCTTCCACTTCTCCGTCCCGTGCCGGCACGTCAGCACCCACTTCCCTCCCAGCGCATAACACGACCCGCCAAACACCCGCAGCGGCGAATAAAACACCTTCCCCGTCTGGCTCATCTCACCCCGCTGCTCCCTCTCCACCTCCCCAACATCCCCGCGCCACACAATCCCGCTCAACGGACTCAGCAAAAGTAAGAAAAATATCGTACAAATCGTCATTTCGCCCACTCCGCTACCGGAGCCTTCCCCGGCTCCCGGTTATCCAGCCCCTTGAGCTTCTTGAACCCATCCCCCAGCTCCGCCCGCTTCTGATCCGCCAGCGCCTGCATCCGCGCCATCACTTCCGGATGCTCCGCACTCACATCCCTCGTCTCGTTCCGGTCCGCCTCCAGATCAAACAACTCCAGCCCCACCGTCGGAAAAAGATACTTCCCCGGCAGCCCGTCCTTCCCCGGATGCGTCTTCTCGTCCCGCCACTTGTGAGGAAATTGCAGCTTCCACTTCCCCATCCGCATCGCCTCCAGATTCCCCCGACCATAAAAGAAAAAGTAAGCCTCCTGCACCGACTCCTCCCGCTCTCCCGTCAGCACCTTCCACGCGTCCTTACCGTCGATCTCCTTCTCCGGCAGCGCCGCCCCAATCAAGCCCGCAATCGTTGGTAACAAATCAATCGTCATCACCGGAGTCTTCACCACCGACCCCGCCTTTAGCCTCCCCGGAAATTTCATCACACAAGGCACCCGCACCCCGCCCTCCCAACTCGTCCCCTTGCTCCCCCGCAACCCACCCGTCACGCCCCCATGGTTCCCGTAAACCATCCACGGACCATTATCGCTCGTAAAGATCACCAGCGTCTTCTCCTCCACCCCCGCCTTCTCCAACGCCGCCAACACCTGCCCCGTCGACCAATCAATCTCCTGAATCACATCTCCATAAAGCCCGCCCTTCGACGACCCCTTCCGCTCCTCCGAAACATAAAGCGGCACATGCGGCTGCGGGTGCGCCAGATACAGAAAAAACGGCGTCTCTTTGTTCTTCTCAATAAACGCCACCGACCTCTCCGTCAGCGTCTTCGTCATCTCCGTCTGATCGGTCTCCCGTCTCACAATCTCCGCCCCCTCATAAACCGGCAGCTGGGGAAACTTCGCCTTAAAATGGACCGGCCCGCTCGGCCACATGTCATTCGAATAGGGATACCCGTGATACTCATCGAACCCCTGGTTCACTGGCAAAAAAGGCTCCTGATAGCCCAAATGCCACTTCCCAAACATCGCCGTCGCATACCCCACACTCTTGCAAACCTCCGCCAGCGTCGTCTCCTCCGGATTCAGCCCCGTCGTGCTCGCCGGAAAAAGCGCCCCATGAATCCCCAACCGGTTCGCATAACACCCCGTCAGCAACGCACACCGCGATGCCGAGCACACCGCCTGCGCCACATAAAAATCGGTAAACTTCACCCCCTCCTGCGCAATCGAATCAATATGCGGCGTCTCCCACCCCTCCGCCCCAAAACACCCCACATCCCCATACCCCAGATCATCACAATAAATCAGCACCACATTCGGCTTCTCCACCCCGCTCAACCAGGTCGTCACCGCTAACAAAACTCCGAAAATCCGCTTCATTTCGCAATCCTGACCAAAGAACATCCCTCTATCAATCCGCAAGAACACCCCAGTCTTGCCGTATCCTCACCATCCGCCATTCTTCTACCCAAGCCCATGCGCAACTTCCTCTCGCTCATCTCCCTCTGCCTCGTTCTCCCTCTCCTCGCCCAGGATGAACTAAAAGAAGGACACTCCCATCAGGGCCACGCCTTCAACGAAGGCCCCCGCCAGGCCGGCCCCCTCCTCGGAAATACCGGAGAAGTCCACCTCCCCGTCACCACCACCTGGGACCAGGGACAGGCCTACTTCGACCAAGGCATCGGCCAACTCCACGGCTTCTGGTACTACGAAGCCGAACGCTCTTTCCGCAACCTCCTCGCTCACGATCCCGCCTGCCCCATGGCCTACTGGGGCCTCGCCATGGCCAACTGGGAAAACGAAAAACGCGCCAAGGAGTTCATCACCAAAGGAAGCGAACTCCTCGAAAAAGCCACTCTCACCCCACTCGAAAAAGCCTACTTCAACGCCTACGCCAAATACTTCGGCGACAAACCCAAGGAAGCCCTCGAACGCCGCAAAGCCCTCCTCGCCGATCTCGAGAACATCATCCTCGACCACCCTCACGACCTCGAAGCCAAAGCCTTCTACGTCTGCCACACCTGGCAGTTCAGCCGCAAGGGCATCAAGATCAACAGCCACATCGCCCTCGATGCCATCCTCGACCAGATCTTCCTCAAATCACCCCACCACCCCGCCCACCACTACTGCATCCACCTCTGGGACTACCGACGCCCCGCCGAAGCCCTCGGGTCCGCCGCCCGCCTCGGACAAACCGCCCCCGGCATCGCCCACATGTGGCACATGCCCGGCCACACCTACTCCAAGTCCAAGCGCTACCACGATGCCGCCTGGCAACAACAAGCCTCCGCCCGCGTCGACCACGCCCACATGATGGCCAACTTCCTCCTCCCCGACCAAATCCATAACTACGCCCACAACAATGGTTGGCTCTCCGAAAACTTCGCCTACCTCGGCAACGCCCAGGCCGCCGTCGACATGGCCAAATCCCTCCTCGCCAACCCCCGCCACCCTAAGCTCAACACCGAAAGCAAAGGCTCCCAAAAAGAAGGCCTCCAGCGCCTCACCCGCGCCCTCGAGGACTTCGAGCTCTGGCAGCAAGCCCTCGACCTCCAGGCCTCCGGCTGGCTCGAAAAATTCCCCGCCAACGAATCCCTCGACGCCCAACGCCTCCGCCTCGTCGGCCTCGCCCACTTCCACCTCGGCCAACAACAAGAACTCGCCGACACCATCACCCAACTCGAAGCCCACCTCACCCGCAAAGAAAAGGAAAAGAAAGAAGCCGAGGACAAAGCCCGCACCGAAGCCGAAGCCAAAATCAAAAAAGACGAAGCGCCCAAAGAAAAACCCAAGGACGCCAAAAACGACCCCGTCGCCAAAGCCGTCAAGGACGCCGGTAACCGCTTCAACGGCAGCATCAAAAACCTCAACAAACAGCTCAAACTCCTCCGCGGCTGCCACGCCCAATTATCCGGCGACAAAAAAGCCGCCCTCGAATCCATCGCCAAATCCAACGCCCTCCCCGACCTCGGCCGCAAGCTCGCCCTCGGCGCCCCCAGCGAGGACCTCCTCCCCGAAGTCGAAAAACACCTCACCTCCGGCACCAAGCAAGCCGTCCCCCTCGCCAACGCCATCCACCTCGCCCACCAACTCGGCAAAAATAATCAGGCCCGCAAGGCCTTCGACGAACTCCGCACCTTCTCCTCCCAGATCGACCTCACCGCCCCCCCCTTCGCCCGCCTCGCCCCCCTCGCCAAGGATTTCGCCTACCCCGCCGACTGGCGCCTCCCCCACACTCCCGCCACCGACCTCCTCCCTAGACCGAGCCTCGACTCCCTCGGCCCCCTCCACTGGACCCCACCCGCCGCTCCCGACTTCAACCTCCCCGACCAACACGGCAAAAACCTCGCCCTCACCTCCCAAAAAGGAAAACCCTTCATCCTCGTCTTCTACCTCGGCGCCGGCTGCCTCCACTGCACCGAACAACTCACCGCCATGGCCGACCGCTACCCCGACTTCCAAAAGGCCAAGCTCCCCATCCTCGCCATCTCCACCGATCCCGTCGACCAACTCAAGGAATCCCAGGATAACTACACCAAAGGCACCATCCCCTTCCCCATCGTTTCAAATTCCGCCAAAGACATCTTCAAAGCCTACACCGCCCACGATGACTTCGAGGACCAACCCCTCCACGGCACCTTCATCATCGACCCCTCCGGCCGCATCCTCTGGCAGGACATCTCCGCCGACCCCTTCATGGACCTCGACTTCCTCATCAAAGAAGGCCAGCGCATGCTCAAAATCCACCGCTAGGTGCCAAGACAACCTCCACCGTTGTCGCTTCCACGACCTAACAAAGAGGCCATCCTACTCTCCGAGTTCCTTGCGGAAATCGTTCCGCACCTTCCGCTCCGCCAGGTCAATGTAAAGTGCCGCATTGGGATCACCCGCCGCCGCATCATATCCCTTGTCGTAGCTGAACAAGTGCTTCGGAAAATACTCCACGTACTTCTCCCGCTCCTGACTCGTCAGACGACCCCACACCGCAAAGTTCACTGAGCGCGCAAGCTTCTGCTTCATCTTCAGCGTAAGCTTCCGCCCCTTGCGGGACTTCTGCACCTGCTTGTGGGTCAGTTGCTCCGGGGAAATCTCCACCACCTGATGGTTCGTTAAATTCCAACCGGTCAGGATGGCGTCCAGTGGCTGGACGCCGAAGTCGCGTTCTTCTGTGCTCATTTATGCGGGGAGGAGACGAAGATCTCCAAGCTGGTCGATCAGGTCTCGGGTTTCCTTGCGCCAGCGCTTCACGTTCTCACGGGAGGTCTCGATCTGCTCGGTCACCATCTTCTCGATCTCCTCGAGATTCTTCGAAAGCTGGTCAATCATCCCGTTGATCTTGGCAACGGCCTGATCACAGAGTGAACCCTGCTCGGAAAGCTCCGCAATCCGCTGCTCGGCCTTACGCTGCGCCTCCCGCATCTCGGCAGCCACGATCTTATTCGTAGGCACCCGGCGGAGGTCGGAAACAAGACCCATCTTCTCAAGCGCAATGATCGACCACTTCGTGGGATCAAAATTCCAAACCTTCACGCCGTTGCGGTAATCGTGCTGAAACTCGTGGTGGTAGTTGTGATAACCCTCACCGTAGGTCACCAGCGCCATGATCCAGCTGTCACGGGCGGAGCAGCGGGTCGAATAAGGCTGGTCGCCAATCATGTGGCAGAGGGAGTTGATGAAGAACGTGCACTGCTGCACCAGCACCACCCGCAGAGCACCCACAACCAAAAAGCCGGCCCAGGCACCAATCGCACCACCTTCGATGTATCCGATGGCCGCCGGAAGAATCAAACCCACCACAAAGGCCACCAACACATAGAACCGGTCCTGAAGGCGCACCAACACATCACGGCGAAGGTCCTTCACATTATCAATCGGCTGCTCGGCATCCAGCTTGAACAAAATCCAGCCAATGTGCGCCCAAAAGAAACCCTTCGAAATATCATACGGATCCTCATCTTCATCCACGTGCTTGTGGTGACGACGGTGATCGGAGGCCCAGTGAATCACCGAGTTCTCAAACGCGCACGCCCCAAAGACCAACGTCGCCAGACGAACCGGCCACTTCGCTTTGAAGGAAAGATGGGAAAACAAACGGTGGTAGCCCAGCGTGATGCTCAGCCCGGTCGCAATCATGTAGAAGGCGAACATCCCCCACATCAAGGGGCTCACCTCGCTAAAATTAAAAAAGAGGAAAATCGGCGCGGCAATGATGCCCACCGTTGTGATCACAAACAAAAAAGAGGTGTTAACCCAATTGACGCGATGGAAAGGAATACGATTCATAATCAAAGACAATGGTTTTGGAACTGAAGAAGAAACAACAACACGTTTCCCCCTCGGGTCGGTAGCCTAACTTCCCACAATCCGAAACACCAGCCTGAAATATTCCACCCCCTTTCCCTCTTCCCGGCCTTCCCGCCCGCTCCCATCAGGGAATTCGCTGTCCGTAAACCGTCACGGTATCCACGCCAACCCCCTCATCATCAAGGGAATACGCCGCACCATTCCCGTCCTGAAGTCGCAAGCGCAGGTCCCACTTGTCTCCAATCTGAAGCACTTTCCCGTTAATCGGGTAGGTAAGCGTAAAATTGACCACCGCACTCCCACCCGCCGTGCTCACCATCGTCTGCCTCGGCGACACAATCCCCGGACTATCCAACGCCCCGTTCAGCCACGCCACCAGGTCCGCACTCACCTCCGTCAACGCTCCCGCAGTCCGATTCGTCCACAGCGTCCCCGAGTAAACCACCCGCGTCACCGTAATCGCTTCCGCCGCGATAACCGCCGTCTGAATCTGGGTCCCAATCGCCGCCGCCTGCAGCTGCGCCCCGCTCCAGGCCACTACCGGGTCATCAAAACCAAACACCCCCGCACCCGAAATCACCCCGGAGTTCCCTCCCGAAAAAGTCGCGTCCAGCGGATTCGCCAAAGTCGATAAGCTCACCGGCGCCAACGATCCCCCCCGAAAGGTCCAGATCGCCAGTGGCTCCTCCCCATTCTTCTCCCCCGCAATCCGAAAAAATCCCTTCTCGGAATCAAACGCGGTATCCTCCAATCGCAAAATATAATCCGTCGCCTCACCCGCCGGCGTCCCATACACTTCCTCCACCAGCGTCCCCTGGGTCGCCTCCACCCCGCCACTCACCGTAAACACCGACGCAAACGGCGTCGCGAGATCGGGCGAGTACTCCACCGCCAACCCCTCATCACCCGTCGCCTGCCTGCTTGAAAATCGCAGCAGCGCCCGTGGCGGCGACACCTCATCATCAAACTCCAACCTCAAGTCATCCGGATTGAGATAGTCCAAAAAGTCCGCCTTTCCATTCCCCGTCGCATCCTCATTCAGCAACGCCGTCCCCCCGGGAGGAACCGTCAGCGTATCCTCCAACCGCGAACCGTAAGCCGATGCCGTCTTGAACCGAAACGCAAACGCCGCCTCGCGAACCCAACGCACCACCCGACTCGTCCCGTTGTCGTCATACTTCGCCCAACCCTGATCCCACGTGATCGAATAATGCGTGTCCGGCTGCAGCGGAGGAAAATCTTGAAACACCATCGACGTCGTTCCCTGCGCCACATGCGAGGCATCCGGATCGGACTCCCACAAGATCGCCGGGTCCCCGTACCGTTGCAGCCGAATCTTCAACCCCGCCGTCCCATTGAAATCAACCGCCCCCGCAAACTCGAAGCTCAGCTTCGTATCCAGCGGCACCCCGCTCGCCATGTATTCGGGAGTCGAACCCACCAGCCCGTCCATGATCCGGTCATACCCCCAGCCACGATGCTTCGTTCCCGCCGGCAAATTCCAAACCGACCCACCGGGATTCGCCGACCCCGGAGGAGGATTCGCCGCAAAATGCGCCTCCCACTGACTCACCAACCCACTCAACCGCCCCGGATGCTTCCCCGCCAAATTGCGAATTTCCGCCGGATCGTTCACCTGGTCATACAGCTCCCACGGCCCGTCCGTATATCGAACCGCCTTCCACCCGTCATCCATCAGGGCCTTCGACCGCGTCTCGTAATGGCTGATGAAAAAATCACTCCCCGCCCCGGAACTCGCATCCGTAAACAGCGGCACAATGCTCTCCCCCATCAACGGCTTCGTCACCTTCCCGCCATAACTCGACGGATAGCTCGCTCCCGCCAACTCCAAAAAGGTCGGGTAGAAGTCCCACAAATTGGACGTCTGATGCAGAATCGACCCGCCCGGCAGCGTGATCCCGTCCGGCCAATGCGCCACGAACGGACTGCGAATCCCCCCGTTGTAACCCGAGTGCTTGTAGGATCGAAAAGGCGTATTTTGCAAAGCGCCCCAACCGTAATTGGTGTTAAAATTGGCATTCGAAGCACGGTCCCACGGCAGCGCATTCCGGTCCGTATACTGCCCCGCATACGCCCCGCCATTGTCCGAACAAAAAATGATGAGCGTGTCAT
The DNA here is from genome assembly GCA_051252135.1 of Verrucomicrobiaceae bacterium. GTDB lineage: Bacteria > Verrucomicrobiota > Verrucomicrobiia > Verrucomicrobiales > Akkermansiaceae > SW10. The sequence continues at coordinate 49,520 of JBPOGH010000013.1, forward strand.
CCAGCACCGAGTCATCCGTCGCCGGATTCCCGTCCGGATCCTCCAAATGCGCGATCAGTCGACCCACGTTCTGATCCACCTTGTCCATCATCGCCGCATAAGCCGACATGCACAGCGTCTCAAAGTCCTTCTGCAACGCCCACGCATCCGATGACGTCTCGGGCAACGAATCCCACTTCGGCACTTCCACCCCGTAATCCGCCAGCGGCATCTCCGCCGGCACAATCCCCATCGCCTTCTGCCGCGCCAACCGGTCCTTCCTCAGCTGATCCCAACCCGCATCATAAACCCCGTTGTCGTAATATTTTCGTACCTCCGCTTCCGGCGCCTGCAGCTTCCCGTGCGGCGCATTGTAACACACCCACGTAAAAAACGGCTTATTCAGCGTCACCGCCTCATCAATAAAATCGATCGCGTAATCCGTGATCGCATCAGTCGCATAAAAGTCCGGCCCAAAACCCGTAAAGTCCTGATCATCCAAACGCCACGTCCCATCTCCCGAAAAGTTATCCGTCGCCCCACCCCGAAACCCAAAGAACCGCTCAAACCCGTAATCCGTGTTCGCGTTCCCCGTCGAAATATTGCTGATCGCATGGCTCTTCCCCGCCAGGCTCGTGTGATACCCCGCATCCCGCAGCAGATGGGCAAACGACACCCCCTTCGAAATGTTGGAGTATCCCGCCGCACTGTACTCCATCCCCGCCAGCAAACTCGCCCGCGACGTCACACACATCGGCGTGACATGAAAGTTCGTCAGCCGCAATCCCCCGTCCGCCAGGCTGTCAATATGCGGCGTCTCAATCTCGCCCCCGTAACACCCAATGTCCGAGTAGCCCATGTCGTCCACAAACAGGAAGACGATGTTCGGCTGCGTCGCCAGCAACGGGCCCGCCCCCATCAGGAACGTCGCAAAAAGTGGATTTTTCATAGGTGTCAGGGCCAAATCGGTCGAAATCGCCAGATACGTAACGTTTCTTATTCTCGCCCTCTTGTCCAACTCCAATTCAATTCGCCCCCTCACTTCTGCGGCCAGGCCATCAAGACCTTCCCCTCTTCACTCAGCAGCCGCAGCTTGGAAATCACCGCACTCCCCGGCCCATCCCCAAGATCGAGGCGCAACTGATGAAGCCGTTCTTTCGTCCTCAAGGGCACCGTAACCAATGACGGCCTCTTCCCCGTCTGCACCGGAAAAATGACGTTCATCCCCTTCGGCAAGATCGTCTGCGCACTCGTCGTAAAAAACACCTCACCCTGACTCGCGGTCTCACTCACCAGCTGAAACTCCAGCCGATACGGCCCGCCCGCCAGATCACTCCCCCGCAAGTCCATCGCAATCCCCGGGTCCTCCCCGTCAAAGCGCAGACGCAGCTCGTCCCCCACCACCTTCAGCACCGTATTCTTCCGCGCCCGAATCCCCACCGGCCCCTTCGCCTTCTTCCGCTTCACTCCCCCCTTTCTCAAATACTCCTCCGGCGTTTTCGCTTCAAAAAACGTCCACTCCGGATGCCGGTGCGGCGGCCCGCTCTCCTTCACCGGAGCATAAGCCTGCGGCTGGGCATGCAACACGTCCTTCGCCATCGCCGTCCACGTCGCCACCATCTTCTCCAATCGCTCCGGCTCCTGCGCCGCCAAATCATTCGTCTCCGCCCGATCGTCCGCCAAATTGTAAAGCTCCCACGCCTCACTCTGAAAACTCACCAGCTTCCAGTCCCCCTCCCGCAACCCGCGATCTTTCGCAAAAAGGAAATGCAAAGGCCCCCTCTCCCCCAGCGATCCCCCGTCCAATATCGGCTTCAGCGACACCCCCGATACCGCCCGCAACTCACGCCCCTCCCACGCTTTCGGAATCTCACTCCCCGTCACCTCCGCCAGCGTCGGCAACACATCGATCAAATGCGCCGGCTCATGAACAATCCCCCCCTTCGCCACCTTCAACCCCTTCGGCCAATGCACAATCGCCGGCGTCGAAATCCCACCCTCATATTGATTCTGCTTATAAAAACGAAACGGACTGTTCCGCGCCCACGACCACCCCGTCGAATCCCCTAAAAACACCGACCCGTTCGTCGGCTCCACATTCAGGAGCGGCGTCCTCCGGTCATACGGACACGCCCCGTTGTCCGAGACAAAAAGGATGAGCGTATTCTCAAACTCCCCGTTCTTTTTCAAATCCGCCACCAGCCGACCCACCTCCTGATCCACCCGATCAATCATCGCCGCCAGCGTCACCATCCGGTTCGCCTCATAATCCCGCTTCCATGGCTCCATCCCCGCCCACGCCGCCACATGCTCCGGCCGCGGACTCGGCGTCAGCCCCTCATCCAAAATCCCCAGCTTCTTCTGCTTCGCAATCCGCGCCTCCCGCACCACATCCCACCCCTCGGTGTAGCGCCCCTTGTATTTCGCATAATCCTCCGGCAGCGCATGCAGCGGCTCATGCGGCGCATTGAAGGCGACATACAAATACCACGGCTTCTTCGTCTCCCGCGCCTCTTCCAGAAACTCCAGCGCATAATCCACCGCCGCCACCGTCGTATAAAATCCCTCCTTCGGCACCTCCCACTTCTCCCCGTTCAACCGAAACGTCCCGTCCCCCAGGAAAAAATTCGTCGCCCCACTCAGGTGCCCAAAATACCGCTCAAACCCAAAGTCCGTCGGCTCTTTCTTCAAGTGCCACTTCCCCGTCATCGCCGTAAAGTATCCCGCCTCTTTCAGAACTTCAGCCGACGTCACCCCGTGCGTCAGCGCCTCATCCCCCGCCGCAATGCAATACTGCCCCGTCAGCAGCGACACCCGCGACGAATGACACTTCGCCGTGTTGTAGAACTGCGAAAACCGCATCCCGCCCGCTGCCAGCGCATCCAGATTCGGCGTCTCAATCTCCCCCCCGTAACACCCGATATCCGAAAACCCCAGATCATCCACCATCATCACCACCACGTTCGGCCGCTCGCCCGCCACCAGCGATTGCGCCACCACCAACACCCCGAGTAAGAAAGCCCTCATGGAGCAAAACCATAAGGCCCATTCTCACCCCATCAAGGACTCAAAAAGCCCCCGCCTCACTTCCAGGCCGATATCGACTTCACCTCCATCTCAAACTTCCCCGCATTCTTATCCGCCAAAATAATCCCCGCTCCCTCAATCTTCGCCGGGTCAAAAGCCGTCTTCAGCGTCATCCCGCGCCACCCCGCCTTCAGCTCCGCGAACGGAACCCGCACCGTCTTCCACTCCCCCTTCACCGTCGGCACTTCCGCCTGAAAGGACACCGGCGACCCCCGGAATCGCTCATCCGTTGTCAGCCGCAAATTATAGCTCCGCCCATCCCCCTTCACCTTCAGCTCAAGCCCCTTCCAGCCCTCCAGATTCCACTCCCCGATATCCATCCGAAACGACGAAAACCCACCGTTGTTCTCCAGCGATAAGGTCCCCCAAAACTTCAACACCCCCTCATCCGTCTTCTCCATCTTCCCCTTCGACAATCCGCCCATCACCCCGTCATCCGTGATCCCCATCGAAATCCCCGGCTGCTCCTTCCCAAAATCAACCAACTCCTTCGTCTCCCCCTGCACCGACACCGCCCCGGCCACCATCAATCCCATCACCTTCAACGAAGGCCCCATCGTCATCATTTTTCCAAACATCAATGACCGTAACCCCAATCCGCCCCACCGCATCCACTTTCTAACCCGACCCTACGATCTCCGGCTCGCCCGCAAAATACAATGCCGCGACCTCTTCGATTTCTCATGCGGCTTCGATGCCAGCTCCTCCACCTCAAAACCCGCCTTGATAAGAAGCTTCTTAAATTTCGGCGCCGGCTCGGACAACCAATACGCCACACACCCCTGCGGCGTGATCACATTCCTCAGCTTCTGCAAAAACCCCGGCGTATACAGCCGCGAGTTCCCCTTCGTAATCAAATCATCCGGCGTGTTATCGATATCCAGCAACAAGGCATCATACGCCCCCGCACTCTTCCCCGACACAATATCGAAAAGATCCCCCTGGATAATCTTCGTCCGTGGATCGTCCAAAAGCGGCCCGTTGTATTCCACCAGAAACGTCTCATTCCACTCGATCAGCGGCGGCATCAACTCCGCCACATCCACCGTCGCCGGACTCCCCACCAACTCCAGCGTCCGCTTCAGCGTAAACCCCAACCCCAGTCCCCCGATGAGAACCTTCGGATGCCCCGGCCGCGTCCCGCTCCCCTTCTCCAATCCCCTCAATCCCACATCCGCCAACATCTGTTCGGAAAAGGTGAGCGCCGTGCTCATCAGCTCAAAGCCATTGTACTTCAGGTAAATTTTCCCGTCATGCTGATGCAGCGAATAATGCGTCCCATCAGGCATCGTCGATTCCGCAAGCTTCACATAAGGCTTCATAAAAAAGACCATCGACACTTCCCCCAAATCAACAAGCACATATCAGACCCAACCCCAAATCCCCTCCTCCCTTCATCAACCAACCCATTCAAATCTCAAATTTCGTGCTCAAATCTCAAATTTCAAATCCCCGCCCCCAACCAAGCCCCCTCAACCCAAAGGAGTCGCTATCAACCAAGCCCCCCAACCAAGCTTCCACAACCAAGCCCACAACCAAGCCGTTCAAATCTCACCTTTCGTGCTCAAATCTCAAATTTCGAATCCCCTCCCCAACCAAGCGTTCAAATCTCAAATTTCGTGTTCAAATCTCAAATCTCAAATCCCCGCCCACAACCAAGCCCACAACCAAGCCCACAACCAAGCCCCCCAACCACGTCCCCAACCAAGCCGTTCAAATCTCAAATTTCGTGCTCAAATCTCAAATTTCATCATCCTCCCCAACCAAGCGTTCAAATCTCAAATCCTCCCCGCCCACAACCAAGCGTTCAAATCTCATCCTTCGTGTTCAAATCTCAACCCCCTCTTTCCCCTTCCCTCTCCCTTCTCCAACCCCTAGCTTCCCCCAAGAGATCAATTGATATCTGTTACAAATGCCTCCTTCTAAAAAATCCGCCAAAAAGAAGGCCGAATACATCATGGCCAATCCTCCCTTCAATTTGAAGGACTGGCGCGCCGCCGACACTGCCATGCGCGATAGCGCAAATCTGGAAACCACGGCTAATCCGCAGGTCGTGAGCGAAGCGAAGGACAACCTCGTCCACGACGGACGCTGGAAAGGCTACGACACCCCGCCCATCGGCAATGCCAACTACGCCTGGATTCTCCACATGGTCTCCAAGCTCTCTGACTGGAGCGGAGCGACAGAACCGGAGCGAAGCGGAGATAGCCGGAGGCAAACAACCCGCCAGGGTTGCCCGAAGGGTGAGCGCGGCGGCGCTCATCAACACGGCATGGCCGGCTTCGTTCTCGCCAACGGCTCCATGTCCACCAACACCAAGGGCGAAGGCGAGGAAATCATCATAGCTTTTCCTGATCAAACCGAAGAAGCCGCATGATCGTCCCCACCCCACATGCGACCGAAGAACCGGAGGCTCCGAGAGATCTGCGTGCAGAACTGTTTGAGAACCTCTCAACCCATTTTGGCGCAACCCTTGAAGCCAATGGATCACTTCCTATCGCTGCTCAGCAAGCACTGGTAGAGCTTCTTGATCTTGATGCGCCTACCGCAGCCCAGATCATTGCAGCGGCATCGAAAGACGAACCTGACGAAGAGGAGGTTCCCAATGAGTGAAAGCGTCCGCCAGATCAAGTTCGAGCACTTCCGAGGGTTGCCGGCGAACGATTTCAAACTCCGAGGCAAGAGTCTCGTGATTCTTGGAACGAACGGCAAAGGAAAGAGCGCAGTTGTTGACGGGATCGAGTTCGTGTTCTCGGGCCAAGTGGCACGATTCACCGGAGCTGGGACAGGTAGCATATCGCACAACGATGCGGTGAAAAATGTCAAAACCGGTGGCGACCCGAAAGTAACCCTCGCGCTTAGTCCGTCGAACGGCGAAATCTCCCGCAGACTCTCCTCCGACGCTACCGAGGTCACCGACAGGCAGCCGGTAAAGGACTTTTACGACCAACATCCGCGGGTTGATGGTTTCGTTCTCCGCCGATCCAAGATTCTGGATTTTGTTTGTGATCAAGATGCTGACCGATATCAGAAATTCGTCCAGCTACTGGGGATCACAAAGGTTGATCACCTCCAGCGCGGTTTCGTGGAAGCCGAGCGGCAAGCGAAAACTGGCGCTGAAAGAGCAACGAGTTCCCATCAAACAAAGCTCGCCGTTTTCAACGATCCTGTAAGTGGATATACTCCGAGTAGCCTCGCTCAGGTCTTCACGCACATCTCCGCAACCGTTGAATCCTTTAAACTGGATAAACTCGAAAAGTGGGAGGACCTCGAAGTCCGGCTTCCACTACTTAAAGCCAAGAGGCCGCAGGCGAATCGCGAGAAGATCGATGCGATCACCCGCGCCCTCGTCAGCTTTGAGACACCACTGGCCTCTTCGCCGGAAGACGACGTGACGACGGCGAATGAACTGCGGGCGAAGATCGCTGAGCTAGCTGATTCGTCTGAGGATGCGCCAAGAAGCAGCACAATCGACGAGGGAAGAAGCTATCTTGCGAGTCATCCCGACGAGACACACTGCCCACTTTGCGAAACGCAGTTCAACCAACCACTTGAGACTGTTCTCGCTCGATTGAAGGAGCGGAGCGATGCGTTGCTCGAACTGCGCAATGCGACCTCAGATCGTCAGGCAGCCGTGGGACGCGTCAAGCAATATACCGATGACGTTGCGTCCCAGCTCAAGAAGGACCTCCAGCACTCGGAGTTATTCGACGATGCAGCAAAAACCGGATTGAGAAACGCTCGAGCAGCGGCACTTCTACTATCTCGCCTCCTCATCCGCGTAATGAAGAATACCTTCATGGGAGACGTGGCGTTGCCGGACGTATTGCTTTCGATCCCCGAAACTCGAACTGCGCTCGCCGCTTCATTAAAATCGCAGAAGGCTGCACTGGTTCCGCCAGACTCCACAATACTTGAGTCCGCAATCGCGTTGGTTGAGCGCGGAATCGCTTCTTGGAAAGACATCGAGAAGGCTGAGCAAGCCATTATCAGCTCAAGAGAAGTCCTTCGCCGAACGAAAGTGGCGAAAGAGTCTTTTTCCTCGGCACGTGAGAGCGCGGTCCAACAGGTGTTCACGCATATTTCGGGAACTGTTCTGGATTACTACAAGCGCCTTCATGACTTTGGCGGTGGTGAAGAGTCGTCCGAATGCACTGCGCTTGAACTTAAGCCGACGTCCCGAGCCGCGGCAGGCGGCTTGCAACTAGCCATCCAGTTCTTGGGCCTTGCGGATTCTAAGGATCCCCGGGCATTCCTCAGCGAGGGGCATTTGGATTCGCTAGGCCTCTGTCTTTTCCTCGCAGCTGTTCGGATCTTTAACCCGCCGGGATCTTTGCTCGTTCTCGATGACGTGCTTACTAGCATCGACAAAGAGCATCGCCGACGAGTGGGGGAACTTCTGTATTCGGAGTTCCAAGACTTCCAGATCATTCTCACGACCCATGATGAACACTGGAACGAACTCTTGGTGTCATCGGCTCAGGCCCGTGGCGTCCAGGGGGATTGGCGCTATATCAAACTCGAGGGTTGGACCGTTGAGACAGGGCCGGTTTCTTCGGTCGTCGAAGCATCTTGGGACTTTATTGACGAACACTTGACCGAAGAGCACTACCGGAATCTTGGCGGTCCATTTCGCAGGGTAATCGAAGACTTTCTCAAACGCACTGCTGCCAAGCAAGAGTTGAAGGTCAAATTTAAGCCCGATGGGAGTTACACGGGTGGGGACTTCGTCAACGCTGGAATTCGGGACGTCATTCGGGGCGAGTTAATCAGATTGGATGGAGCCAACGAGGCAGACATTCTAACGGATGTTGCCAAGGTTTTTGGACAGGGCAATCTCATCAATGACCTGAGCCACGACAACCCGGGACGGCTTGAAATCACCTTCGATCAAGCAACCGACTTTGTGGTTGGGCTGAAGAGCCTCACCAAACGCTGTGAAGACCACAAATTGATAAAAGGACGTTAACCCATGCCCAAATCCGGAGAACACAAAACCGTCCAAGCCCGGATCCTCGAATACACCGAGGCCATCGGTTGGACGATTGTGTCCCGCGAGGAAGCCGAGCAGCGGCGATTGGTTTGGCCCGGCCCGCGCCACACGGTTCATTCGCTCGTCAACTGCAGATTACTTCATGGCACTATGAACGCGGCAGGCCGCAGCCAAGAATTGGAGGTGTGCAAATGAGCGAGTCAGACAAAGAGATCGTGCCGCTCCCTCCCAATCTCAAACGGTTGTATACACCCAAACACGAGGTGACAAAGAGTTACGTAGTTGGGATGACGGCGATTGATGAGAATCGCATCGAGGACGGAATAGCACTGTTAGAGGCAGAATGTGATGATTCTCCGTGCCGCGGGCTTGCTCTTGGGAATGCAGGTCTTGCGCTCTTGCGCTTGGAAAAGTTTGGACGCGCCCGCAAGCGCTTACTCGAAGCCGATAATCATTTTGATAAGCACGGCTGTCCCCATCCGCCCTCGTGGGTTCAGTTCGCTCGAAACTACGTTGAGACGATTGCATTGAGCCGCCCGCAGGAGGCACTTCAGGAGTTCAATCGCGCAATTGCCACGGCTCGCGAACTGGCGAAAAAGCATGAAAACTTCCGGCAGGACATCGAACTGGAAATCGCGCATACATTCAATAGCTGGGGAGGAACATTGATCCGGCTCGAAAGCCCCGATGCCGCGCTCGATTGCTTTCAAAGCGGAAGAGACATTTATCAGCGATACGAATCCGAGAACAAAGCCGGGCTTGCCGAAACCCTTACAAATGTCAGCTTGGCTCTTCGCGGTGTTGGAAAAAAGTATGAAGCCGCCCTCGCATTGCAAGAGGCCTTAGGCGTAGCGAAGTTGGGCGGCGATCAAGATCAGGTTCGTCGAATTGAGATCGCAACAATACAGTTGGACCCCACGCTGATTGAGGGTGATCCGCTGAAGCTGCTGGATTATGCTGCAAAGGAAGCAATTGCTGACGGACGGCACTCGACGGGTTACGTGCGCCAGTGCATTCGGGCGACCGTTGCAGAATCCCTTGGAAAGGCCTCCGGCGGCCTAGCTGCGTGTGAGGACGCGCGCGCAATTGAGGATCTGCTTGATTCGGGTGATTCCACTCCGGCAAACATGCGGCTCGTTCTCGCTCGTTTGCGGGGCGCAGCCGGGCGGCCAGCAAGTGAAGTCTTGGAAGCGCTTTTCGAAGGGGCGCGGCTGTGGTGGGATGTTCTGCGGCAACCGCAATTGACAGCTGACGTGCTAGTGAAAACACAGTCGATGCACGATCATTTCCGGCTTCTCACACGGAAGCTTCTTAATGAAGGAAAAAATGATGAAGCGTGCATGGCATTTGAAGCTGGCCGTGCGCTTGGATTCGCAATCGAGGTCGATCAGTTCGCGCTTCCAGCTATTCTGGCTCTCGACCCATTTTCAAGATCGCAACCGTCTTTGGACTGTGCGGGCCTTCAATCAATTCAGGTAGCCCTATGCGAAACCGAGGTCGTCATCTCGATGGCCATTCTTCCGCCGGACTTTGTTGCATTTGTTGTTCGGAAGGAGTCAGTTACAGTGATTGCGCATCGACTACCCGACGACAATGACTGCCGTCTGCTCTTCGACTCAATTCGGAGGATCCCTCGGCGGCTTCACAAGAAGGAAGGAATTGGTGCAGTCCCTCTGGTAATTCAAGAGTTTGGCCAGAAAATTTTCAACGAGATTGGGGCAAGTAGTGTGGTGTCGATTCTTCCCAATTCGATTTTGCATGGAGTGCCTTGGCGTGCCCTTTTGCGATCGTTCGGGATGAATTGGAGCCAGCTTTCAGCGGTGACCGGATTCGGAATGCTTTTAGCAAGGCCGAAGCTTACTGTGGTTCAGGGAGATACTATTGCGTTGGGGCATGGCACCGCTGGTTCGATCAATTTGAACCAAGAAGCTCGTAATTTCGCCAATGTGTTTGGAGATCATGGATCGGTGATGGAGAACGCCACCTCCTCTCACATACGAAGTACATTAAGTCGATGTGGTATAGTTCTCATCTCCTGCCATGGCAGACAGAGAGAGGATCTGAATAGCGGTATCTTCCACCTCTACCTTTCGTTGGGTGACGGCGATAAGTCCGCTGACGAGGTCTGGCCGGATGTTGTCGTTTCTAATCTTGTTGTGTTGTCAGCTTGTGATTCGGGAGTCTACGAAGTTGCTTGGGGGGACTACCCTCTAGGCTCAGGTCCCGATCTGCTCCGGAAAGGCGCAAAACTCTGCTTGGCGACTCGCTTTCCAGTTGATGCGCAGTTCGCGGCGACTCTGATGCAGGAATTCGCCATACACTTGGCGTCAGGTGATTCAGTTAATTCTTCGCTGAGCAAGGCATTGGATACAGTTGAAAATGGTGGCGCTGATTTCTGGAATGATATCGCCTGCTTCGAATTAATTGGCTGACCCCCAGCCAAAGATCCCCCCCCCGGAGAACACATAACTGTCCAAGCCCGGATCCTCGAATACGCCGAGGCCTGCGGTTGGACGACTGTGTCCCACGAGAGAGCCGAGCAGTGGTGCTGGGGCACTAAACAGGTTCACTGCCACCACACCCTCGAGAACCTCGGCAAGGACGACGAGAAGGCGCTCTACGACTTGCTCGGCAACAAGGACGAGCGCAAGAAGTTCGATACCCAGTCTAAGAAGGCGGAATCCAATTTCAAAATCGCCATCGTGGTGGACATGTGGCTGACGGGCTTTGATGTGCCATTCCTCGATACCATCTACATCGACAAGCCGGTCCAGCGGCACAATCTGATCCAGACGATCTCGCGGGTGAACCGGAAGTTTGAGAACAAGAAGAGGGGACTGGTCGTCGACTACATCGGCATCAAGAAGCAGATGAACCTGGCGCTGGCGCATTACTCGAAAGCGGACAGCAGCAACATCGAAGAGATCGAGGCCTCCATCATCGTGGTGAGAGATCACCTCGACCTGCGCGCCTTCTTCGCAAAACAATAAGCCGCCGACCACATCACCCCGCCGCAATTCGAGGCGGTCATCAACCGGCTTTCAGCCTACTCCTCCTCCGATCTCTACGAGAGCAGCAAGGCAATCATGAAGCTGGTCTCGGATGGCTTTCTGCTAAAACGGAAGTGCCCACCAAGTTTTTCCATTGCCAAACGTTACACTTAATACACAATGTGTAACATTTTCCGGCAACCCCATGTCGTCCAGTCTCCAAAACAAACTGAGTTCCCTCGCCTCCGCTCACGAAGTGCTGACGACGGCACAGCTTCTGGATGCCGGCATCTCTGACCGGAGCATCACCCGTCTCGTCGAACAAGGAATCCTGATACGTGAACGGCGCGGCATCTATCAGCACGCAGATTGCCCCGTGAGCGAAAATCATGACCTCATTCAGGTCACCAAGAGCGCTTCCCGCGCCGTCATTGTCCTAATCAGCGCCCTGAGGTTTCACAACATCGGCACCCAACAGCCTTATCAGGTCTGGATTCAACTTCCCGCACAGACCCGGGTCCCGAAGATCGTCTGGCCCCCAATCCGGGTCATCAGAACACGGCTGAAGGAGCTTCAAACAGTGGGAGTCAAACAACATCACCTCGGCGGCACCGAGGTCTCGATCACAACGCCCGCACGAACAGTGGCCGATTGCTTCAAACACCGCAACAAGCTCGGCATCGACGTCTGCGTCGAAGCCCTGCGAGAAACTCTGAGAGGAAAAAAGGCGACAATTGCAGAGATGAGCGAGATGGGCCGTCTTCTGCGGGTCGGAAAAGTGATGAAACCTTACCTGGAGGCGATGATATGAAGAACGTCGCCGCTTCTGTTCGCGCCAAACTCCTAAACCTCTCGCGTGCGGAGGGCGTGTCGCTCAGCGCCCTTATGGAGCGTTATGCCACCGGTCGATTCCTCTACCGCCTCGCCCAGAGCAAGTATCGGGAGCGCTTTGTGCTGAAAGGAGCCCAGCTTTTCCGAATTTGGGAGACGGAGGAGCATCGCCCCACCAGGGATCTGGACCTCCTCGGATTTGGAGAAGCCACAGAGGAAGCCATTCACCAGATCTTTACCGAGCTAACGCAAATGTCGGTGGAACCGCCAGACGGCCTGGAATGGGGAGCGCTCGCGGTCACCCCAATCCGTGACGACCTCACTTACGGTGGCGTCCGCGCCACCCTGCCCGTTCAACTTGCAGGGGCCCGTTTAAGCATCCAGATCGATGTGGGATTCGGCGATGCCATCACACCGGAAGCGGTGGAAAAAGAATGGCGTGAACTTCTCAATTTTCCCAGCGCCCGCCTCCTCGTCTATCCTCCTGAAACGGTCATCGCCGAGAAGCTGGAAGCGGCCGTCTCACTCGGCATCGGCAATAGTCGCATGAAGGATTTTTACGATCTTCACTGGCTTCAATCTCATGTGAATTTCAACGGACAGACTCTCACCGAAGCCATCACCAATACCTTCGCCCGACGCTCTACCCCAATTCCAGAAAAGGCTCCGATCGCCTTCACTGAAGAATTTGGTTTGGACGAGGATAAGATGCGTCAATGGGCCGCCTTTATCCAAAAAGGAAAACTGCCAGTGATTGGATTGGCCGAGGCCATCACCGATATCTCAAACTTCCTCCAGCCAGTCCTCGCGCAGCAAGTGACCAACCACCACTGGACACCCTCCCGACAGTGGAGCGAGCATTCCGAGACCTCATGAAGTTCACCGAACCGAGACGAGGTCTACAAACGAGTCTTTGAGAAAGCGAAAAACTTTAAGAAGTATCAGAGCCACTGATCCTTAGAGCGGTCGCTTGGAAACCACAAAAAAAAGCCCGCCTCCCACAAGGAGAGACGGGCACACACGATACAATCAATCCCCGGCAAATTACTCAGCCGGAAGTATCACCGCGTCGATCACGTGGATCACCCCATTCGTTCCGGCAATATCGGTCTTCACCACGTTCGCCTTATCGATCGTCACCTTCCCATCAGCCACCGCGATCGTGGCCTTCGCTCCATTCAGAGTCGGCACCTCGCCCGGTTTTACATCGGCCGCCATCACCTTCCCGGCGACCACGTGATACTTCAGAATCGCAGCAAGCTTCTCCTTGTTCTCCGGCTTCAAGAGACTTTCCACCGTCCCCTCCGGAAGCTTTTCAAAAGCCTCGTTCGTCGGCGCAAAAATCGTAAACGGACCGTCGCCCGAAAGCGCCTCGGCCAGCCCGGCCGCCTTCACCGCAGCGACCAGAGTTGAGAAGTTTTCATTGCACACAGCGATCTCGACAACGGTCTTGTCAGCCTTGCAATCGGAACCCGCCTGAGCGGTCAATGGCAGGACGAGGGATGCGGCTGCGAAGAGTGCGGTAGTAATTTTCATAATCTTGGTTTTCTTTGAGTTCAGTTTTGTTCTTGGTGCCGGATTTCTTCCGACCCACCACAAAAGCACCATTTTCAGTAATTACTGAAAAAAGGTGACTTTCGATAACTTTAGCTTGTGCGTTCCAAAATACCGCCTCTATTCTCCACCCCTTCTCTCACCCCTCACATCTCAAAATCCCCACAACCACCTCTCCCAAAGCACCTAACACCAACCCACCCCACAACGCTAAAGCCATAAGCCCACTTTATGCCTGACCACATATTTCCCTATAAAACGAATAGCTGCACAAAAAAAGAACACCAAAGGCACCCCGGGAACCCTGGGAACCAAATCACCGACCAATAAAAGAGGCCTCTTCAAACCTCCACCTCATCCCTCCCCTCTCCTTGCGTCTGACAGTCAGACACCCTTGCGCGTGCGCCTCAGCAACCCAAGGCACCCGATGAGCGCCAGCAACGCACTCTGTGGCTCCGGCACCGACTCCGCCGAAAAACCAACATTATCCAGACTTCCGTGAGCCGTGTTCGGATTGGCACTCACATTGCCAAACATCCCCACCCTCACACTGGGCGCGCTCCCCAGACCACCCGCAAGCGTCATCACCTGCCCCGTCGTCGACTGCGGAAAGCTCACTCCGGTCATCGTCGCTCCGCTGTCATCAAAGATTCCATTCACCACCGACGAAAACTCAACCGTCCCGTCGCTCTTCATCGCGTAGTCCAAATTCACCGTGATCCAATCACCGGCGTATCCCAAATTATTGAACGAGGCGAGCGAGGTCTTCGTCGCCCCACTATCCGCAAAAACCGAGTAGTCACTGATTCCCGTCGCTTCCACATACACCCGAAACGAATCCGCCGCGGAATTCCCGGTGTTGCTGAAAAATCCCACTCCATACTGATCCCCCGCCGTCACCGCCCCGTCATCATCGGAACGGAAATCAAAAGACAACGAACCTTCCACATCATCGGTCACCAATTCCGCCCCCGTCACGTCAACAGCCGTCAACACCGCCACTCCCGAAGTCCCGCTCGCCGTCGTGGAATTCATCGAGACCGAGTTCGCATTCCCATGCCCATGCTTGGTCTGACCAACATAAACCTGCCCCGGATTCAGCCCGCCTTCCCCGGTTGCCGTCTGGGTAAAATCACTCCCCACACTCCCAATACTCGTGAAATCATTGGTGTAGTTAAAAAGCTCCTGGGCGCTCAACGAACTCGCTGACACCAACAGAATCTTCGGGTAAAGATAGCTATTCATAAGGGGGTGCAGGTATTTTTATTAAATTTTATAAAATGTCAACAATCTTTGAAGTTCTTCACATCTTTTCTAACTTCTCTCCTTCCTGACTCACCACCAGCCTCTCACCGAAAATCTCAAATACAAACTGCTGACCGGTTCCCCTGCCCTCCCTCCCCCAAAGAAAAACCCGCCCCGCGAACAATCGCAGAACGGGTTGAGATTCACTCGGAGTGATCGGAAGCAGCCTTAGCCAAGATCGAAACGATCCAGGTTCATCACCTTCAACCAGGCATCCACAAAGTCATTGAGGAACTTCTCCTGCGAGTCTTCACAGGCATAAACCTCGGAGATCGCACGCACTTGGGAATCCGATCCAAACACAAGATCCACCGAACTCGCGTTCCACTTCTTCTCCCCACTCGCATAATCGAATCCTTCATAGAGATTGTCAGCTCCCTCGACCTTCTCCCACTTCGTCGCCATATCCAGCAGGTTGACAAAGAAGTCGTTCGTCAGTGTTTCCGGACGATCCGTCAACACTCCCAAATCGGATTGATCAACGTTCGCACCCAACACCCGCAGTCCACCCACCATCACCGTCATTTCCGGTGCCGTCAGCGTCAGCAAATGGGCCCGGTCAATCAAGAGCGCCTCGGGCGTCCAGCCATACTTCTTCCCGACATAATTCCGGAAACCATCGACCTTCGGCTCCAGCACCGAAAACGACTCCACATCGGTCTGCTCTTGGCTCGCATCCGTCCGGCCCGGCGTAAAGGGAACGGTAATTTCCTTCCCGGCCTTCTTCGCCGCTTCTTCCACCGCCGCACAGCCACCCAGCACAATCAAATCAGCCAGTGACACTTTTTTGCCGCCCGCATTGAAGGCTGCCTGCACGCCCTCAAGGGCATCCAAAACCTGCGTAAGCTGATTCGGCTGGTTCACCTCCCAGAACTTCATCGGAGCCAGACGAATCCGCGCTCCGTTCGCTCCACCCCGACGGTCCGTCCCGCGGTAGGTCGAAGCCGAAGCCCACGCGGTCGAAACCAACTGCGAAATGCTCAGTCCTGACGAAAGAATCTTCGCCTTCAGTTCCGCCACATCAGCCTCATCGACCAACTCGTGATCCACTGCCGGAACCGGGTCCTGCCAAATCTGCACCTCCGGAACCTCCGGCCCCAGACAGCACTCGATCGGACCCATGTCACGGTGGGTCAGCTTATACCAGGCCTTCGCAAAGGCCGCCGCAAACTGATCCGGGTTCTCCTGGAAGCGTTTCGAGATCGGCCCGTAAATCGGGTCCTCCCTCAACGCCAGGTCCGAAGTAAACATGATCGGCGCATGCATCTTGCCCGCGTCATGGGCATCGGGAACTGTTCCCGCACCCGCGCCCCCCTTCGGTCTCCAGAGCGTCGCCCCGGCCGGACTCTTCGTCTGCTCCCATTCGAATTTGAACAGGTTGTTGAAATACTCGTTGTCCCACTTCGCCGGCTGCGTCGTCCAGGCCCCTTCCAGACCACTCGTGATCGTATCCGCACCCTTTCCGGTGCCATAACTGTTCTTCCAGCCAAAGCCCTGCTCTTCCAAAGGCGCCGCTTCGGGATCCGGACCCACATGATCGGCCGGGCCCGCTCCGTGACCTTTTCCAAAAGTATGACCGCCCGCGATCAACGCCACCGTCTCTTCATCGTTCATCGCCATCCGCCCAAAGGTCTCCCGGATGTCTCTCGCGGAAGCCAACGGATCGGGATTCCCGTTCGGTCCTTCCGGGTTCACATAAATGAGACCCATCTGCACCGCCGCCAAAGGCGCTTCCAACTCGCGGTCACCCGAGTAACGGCCATCCCCGAGCCACTCGCTCTCCGGCCCCCAATAAATATCTTCTTCAGGCTCCCACACATCCGCACGACCACCCGCAAAACCAAAGGTCTCAAAGCCCATCGTCTCCAGAGAGACATTCCCCGCCAACACCATCAGGTCGGCCCACGATAACTTCCGCCCGTACTTCTGCTTGATCGGCCACAAAAGCCGACGCGCCTTATCCAGGTTCCCGTTGTCCGGCCAGCTGTTCAAGGGCGCAAACCGCTGCGATCCGGAGGTTGCCCCTCCGCGCCCGTCACCCGTCCGATACGTCCCCGCACTGTGCCACGCCATCCGGATAAAGAACGGACCGTAATGCCCGTAATCAGCCGGCCACCAATCCTGCGAGTCCGTCATCAGCACCGCCAAATCCTGCTTCACCGCCGCCAAATCAAGCGACTTGAATTCCTCCGCATAATCAAACCCCTCACCCATCGGGTCGGACAAGGTCGAATTCTGTCGCAATAACTTCACATTCAACTGGTTCGGCCACCAGTCACTGTTCGTCATTCCCTTCCAGGCCTTTCCTTCGTTCGCACCGTGCATCACCGGACATTTTCCTTCTTCAGACATCGTAATTTCGTTGGGTTAAAAAATAGCACCTGATCCTAACAGGCATCCCTCTTTTAAAACCTCACCACAACCTGTCCATCAGCAAAACACCAACGACCCATAAAGCCATAAGCCCTACTTATGACAAACAACCTCCCCTCAACAAACATCACTCTCTACTCCACCGAGACCCTCAGGACACAACCCTCCTTGCCCAACTCCGCCGGATCAGGCCACCAGATCAACTTGAAGGGATGATAAATCTCCTTCTCCGCCTCGATCATGATCTTCCCCGCCTTCGGGCTCCCCTGCTTCATCACCAGGGTCCGGTCCTCCAGACCCTTCGCCTTCACCTCGATCTCACTCGCACCCTCTTGAAAATATTCCTCCCCGTTCACATCCTCATCCGTCTCGTGAAATTTCAGCCGCACCTTCTTCCCATCCTTCACCCGCACCCCCTCCAAGGTATCCTTCCCCACCAACTTCTTCAGTTCCCGCTCACTCACATCGTCATCCAGATAATACATCTTCGGCATCCACAACTGCAGACCCACCCGAACCGGATTCTTCGTCTTTTGACCCACAATCCTCGGACGAATCACCATCTCCCCGCCATCCATCAAAAACGTCCACTCCACCTGGGTCTCGCCCCCATAAGTCGTCACTAGCGTCACCGGCCCCTTCGGATTCAGCCCCTTCTCATCCTCGCTCGTATGGGGATTCTCTTCAGCCAATTTTCGATAAACCGCTTTCCCGTTAAAATCTTCCTGCAGGAACTGACGAATCGGAAACGTCTTATGCGGCACCCGCTTCCGATCATCTTTGATCATCATCACCATCTCCGCATCCGCCCCGACCCCAAAGTCAAAATTTCGCTCCTCCCAACCCACAAAATAAGCCAACCACTCCTTCCCCTCACTCATCTCCGGTAACTGGCCAAACACCGACGACACAAGGAGCGCAAAAACCTGAAAAGTCCGTTTCATCACCTCCAACTAAGCACCACACCCCGCCCCCCGTAAAGACCCTCTCTCATCTTTCGTTGTCATCTCACCGGCAAAGGCTAAACTCACCTGATGAAAAAAATCACGCTCTGGCTGGTCGCCGCTCTCGCGCCCATCCTCTTAACTACCCCCGTCTCCGCCGAGGCCCCGGCCAGCCCCGCGGCCGAAGAAACCGTCGAAACCAAAACCCCCGTCCTCACCTACTACTACTTCGACGGATGACCGATGTGCGCCAAGATTAAGGTCATCGTGAATGATCTCAAAAAGACCAAAGGAGAACAAATCGCCTTTAGCAACGTCCTCGTCGGCGCCGGCAACAGCGTCAAGGAAATCGAAAAAGCCAAACTCAAAAGCCACGGCATCATCGCCAAGGACAAGAAGGGCAAAATCGTCGAACTCGTCCACGGCCACTCCTACGGAAAAAAGGAAGTCGAAGCCGTCGTCGCCAAACTCCTCAAGGAGAAATAACCTGCCCCCCATCAACATCCTCCATCACCGAACGCCAGAAGTCCTCTTCTGGCGTTTTTGTTTACAATCCCGCACCCCACAAGAACATCTCCCTACCTGGAAACCACCCACCAAACCTGTCTCCATGCCTTCCTTCACACCATCTCTTCTCGCCCTCGCCTCCTTCCTCCTCTCGCTTCAGTGCGTCTCCGGAAAAATCCTTCCCCTCGAAAATCCCGACCCCGCCACCCCCATCTCCCTCGCCCAATGGCAGGTCGCCGACCTCTCCTACCCCCTCAAGGACCCGGTCGCCAACCCCTTCTCCAAACAAGCCCACGCCCTCGTAAAGCACGGCGACGCCACCCAAAAAGTTTCCCTCTTCTTCAACGGCAACAACACTTGGGTCTTCCGCTTCTCCAGCGCCACCACCGGCTCCCAATCCTTCACCATCCAGTCCGAAATCCCCGAACTCAACGGCAAGTCCGGCACCTTCAACATCACCCCCAACGAAAAACAAAACCGCCACGGCGGAATCGTCCTCAATAAAGAAAACCCCCAACACTTCTTCTACCAGGACGGCTCGCACTACTTCAATCTCGCCTTCGAGTGCGACTGGCTCTTCGCCCTCGACTACGGCCAACCCAACACCCCAAAAACCAACCACCTCCTCGACCAAATCGCCAAGCACGGCTTCAACCAAATCGTCATGAACGTCTACTCATACGATGTCGACTGGCCCAAGGACAAACGCCTCGCCCAACATCCGGAACACGAATACGGAGGCCGCGAAGACATCTTCCCCTTCCTCGGCTCCAACTCCAATCCCGACCACTCCTCCCTCAACCTCGCCTTCTTCCAGCACTTCGACAAAGTCATCTCGGAAATGCACGACCGCGAGCTCGTCTCCCACCTCATGATCTACGTCTGGAACAAGCTCGTCGCCTGGCCCGAGATGGAATCGGAGGCCGACAACCTCTACTACGACTACGTCATCAAACGCTACCAGGCCTTCCCCAACATCATCTGGGACGTCTCCAAAGAAGCCCTCCACCGCACCCGCGCCACCAAGGAATACATCTCCGAAAGAATCGAGCGCACCCGCAAGCTCGACTCCTACAACCGCCTCGTCTCCGTGCACGACTACGGCTTCTGCCGAAATCACGCCGACCAGGTCGACTTCATCTCCATGCAAAATTGGAAGCACACCCTCTACCAACACATGCTCGAAGCCCGCCGGGAATTCCCCAAAATGCCCATCTTCAACATCGAGCACGGCGGCTACGAGGAATCACCCTACGTCGTCTTCCCCGGTGCCTATGTAGACGCCGGGACCTGCCTCCGCCGGAACTACCTCTGCCTCTTCGCCGGAGGCTACACCACCTACTACTGGCAGGGTGCCTCCTGGAACGCCGTCATCCACAACCCCTTCGAACAACCCGAGGACTTCATCAAACCCCGCTTCGACTACTTCGCCCACATGCGCACCCTCTTCGACACCGTCAATTTTGAGAACTGCCAACCCAGCCCTCGCGACAACTCCAGCGGCTTCAATCTCACCAACAAAAAAGACGGCATCGTCCTTCTCTACTGCCCCAAGGAAAATCACTTCATCGGCGCCAACGGCCAGCTCCAGCGCGAGTTCGACTACTCAAACGCCACCACCCAATGGTTCAACACCCTCACCGGTGAGTTCACCGATGAGAAAAAATTCACCTTCAAAGACCTCGGCTTCTGGGAATGGCGACCCTGGCGCAACGAAGCCGACGCCATCCTCATCTTCCGTAACCTGAAGGCGCTGGGCAAATAGTAGCCTCCATCCTCGCGTTCAGCGTCTCCTCACCAGGCACCCTCCAAGGAGTGCCAGTGAACCAAGCAGAACCACCGATGGCTCGGGAACAACCTGCGTCACCGTCACCTTGAAGTTGTCAGCCAGCACAACCCGCTGCTCTGACACGTGACTCGTCGGAGTATCCGCTACCAATTCGGCACTCGAGTAGAACCCGAACCCAAACGCAAGCGGAGTGCTCCCGCTAAAATCCCGCCCCGAAAAGTTCGACGCATCCAGATCGACCACCGAAACCGTATGCCAATCTCCATCGGTCGTAAAACTCGTGAACCCGCTCGAAGAACCACCGCCCGTCGTCGCATCCTCCACATTAAAAAAGACCGATGAAAACGGATCGCTCGACTTCAAATCAATCGAAAAGGAAATCTTATCAATCGCCCCATCCACACTCGGCGTGTAGGTGAAAGTCTGATCGACAAAGAACGACTGCACAAACGTGCTCCCACTCACACCCGGCCCCGACGCCACCTCGTGGGAATGCGTCACCCGCAACAAACCTCCCGGGTTCCCTCCGGTCCCCAGAGCAAGCTGGGATTCCGAAGACAGATCATCAGGATTACTACCGCTGTCCGAGCCATTGAATGAAAAGCTGTCGTAAAACGGCGCATCCATTGAATCGCTAAAAATAAGAGTCTGGGCACTGGACAGACTGACGGCACCAAGGGTGCAAAGGGCCATACAAATCGATTTCATAACCTCCCTTTTTACCCCCCTCTCGCCAAAAAAGGCAATGTCAATCGAGGTCGCTAAGACCAGCGAAAAATCAACATCACAAGATGGTCACACCTCCCGTCCCTACCGCGCCAACCTCACAAATCCAATCTTCCCCTTCCCTCCCAACTGCTCCACCGACTTCTCAAAAGCCGGCACATAGCGCTCACTCGAAAAAAACGGACCACTCCCAAACACCCCCGACGAACCACCACCCGTGAGATACCCGATGAGAATCGGCTCACCACGCACAAAGATAAACGACGGATTCGAACTGTCTCCCCCGATCGCCCGATTCGGTTCACGCCGGAACTCCGCCGCCACCGGCACCTCCATCCCATAAACAATCGCCCGGCTGTCACCGTAAATCCTCTTCACATTATAAATCACACACTCCCGCTCCCGACTCGTATTGAGCGTCTTCGCATTCGCCAGAAACTCCATCCAATCCACCTTCTTACCCGCCCTATCCACCGGCGAGAGCAGCCGGTAGGACGTCACCGCCTCCGGCAGCGCCTTATCCAACATCACAATCGTGATATCCGCCCAAATATCCGGATTCACATACTTCGCAATCCGACGCTCATACCGCCTCCCGCTCCGGTCATGGAATCTCACCACCGCCTTCGCCTCCCCCGCCTTCACCACCTGCACCTCACCCTTCTTCGCCGTCGGTGACAGCCCCCTCCGCACAATCGTATGCTGCGCAATGATTCCATGCTGCGGCGTAATCATCGTAATCTCCGCCGTCGACGTCTCACGCCCCTTCTTCACCTGCACATCATCCCAGGCCACCCCCGTCATATCGACCGGATACGTCCAGGACCCCACCGCCCAACGCACATCCTGATCCCGATTGTAAAAATCAAACAACTGCCGCGATCCCCCGCCCCCCTTCATCAGCACATCAAAATGCGCATCTGAGTGACCCTTCAACGTCGCCAGACTCGGCACCTCATTGGCCAACTTCCCTCCCGGGAAATTCACCCCCACCCGCACCGCCTTCCGCACCTCCCCCACCGACTGACCCCCAACCGGCCCCACACAGGAAACCAACACCATCAGCAAACACAAAACGGAAAATCCCTTCATCTCCCCAACCCTACTCTCGATAAATCACTCGAGAAACAACGAACTTCCCCACCTTCCTTTTCTCACAATTTTCATCTCATTAACGCCCCACCTGCGCTAAAGCTGACCTGTCATCATGTCCCTTCAGAATCAATCCATCCACGAGATCTTCGAACACCAGAAGCTCGATCTCTTGCATCACCTCCTGAAAAATTCCGATGACCTCCACACCGCCATCATCTTTCTCCGCAGTCGCGATGCCGTCCACGCCGTCAACACCTCACTCAATCAGGCCGGCATCAGCGTCGCTTCACTCCACGGAAATAAAAAAATCGAACTCCGCGAGCGCGCCCTCAAAGAACTTAAGGAAGGCAAAATCCGCGTCCTCGTCGCCACCGAGGCCGTCCTCCGCACCCTCGACATCACCGGAGTCCGCCACGTCATTCACTTCGAATTCCACGAGCTCAATGCCGACTACGCCAACCGCGTAACAAGCACCCTGGACGCCGGAGGAACCGTCACCACCTTCGTCACCCCCAAGGACATCAAACTCCTCGCCAAGCTCGAAGAGTTCGTCGGCCAAGAACTCCCCCGCAAGACCGCCCCGGACTTCCCCTACGACGAACAACCCCGCAAATCCCGCGCCCTCGGAGACGAATCCAGGACCGCCAACAAAACCGGCAACAAACCCCTCCAGCACAAAAAGCCCAAACTCAAAAACAAGGGCCCCCGCCGCAAAACCGGACGCACCAGAAAACGGTAGCATCCCGGCCGGCTTCTGCAGGAAGCCAATATTCATTCCCCGTCAAAGTCATGGGGACAAAGCCAAAAAAAACTGCCTTCAGGACCAAGGTCCTGAGGCAGTCGATCGATTGACCGTAGGTTGTTACACGGACCGACGACGTCCAAAGAGGAACACCGCACCGACCAATGTAAGAAGTGCCGCACTTGGCTCCGGAATCGTAACCAAAGACCCCGTCAGGAAATAAGCTCCCATGTCGAAGTAATCGTTTTCTCCGGGGTTAAAGGTCGAGTCCTGCGCATGTCCGCCAAAACTCTTCACTTCAAGATAGTAATCACCGGCCGTCAGGGTCGCGAACAGATCGGAGATCATCGTGTCCGTCGCCTCATCCCCTGATTTGATCAGAGTGTCCGATGAATCATAAAGTGAAATAATGCTTCGCAGTGTCCCCACCCCGTCTGCCTGACCCGGCACAATGAAGTCCGTGCTGTTATTGATCGTGAGGTTGAGCTGGGAAGTATCCCCCACCGTAAGGCTGAAGTAATCCTTGGTGTAATTGTCCGATCCAATCGGATTGTAACTATTCAGACCATTCGGAACGATGATCCCCTTCGCCGAAGTAAAATCAATATCAGTCCCATTAAGACCCAGCACCGTTGCCGTGGCTGGCGTATGCCCGATTCCATCATCGACCAGGGTCAACCCCGCATTGGTGCTCAACAGGCGCGCAACATCGTTCTGCTGATGATTCGCGTAATTGGCTGAAGACTCTCCGACATAAGCCTCGGAAGCGTTGGAATCACCATAACGCCAGGCCGTCCGTTGACGCCCGTCGGCGTTTCCGATGATGGGGACATACGAACCGCTGCCGGCATTCGTATCACCCACCGAATACTCGGCGGAAAGCGTGTTCCCGCTGTAGTCACTCTGGTGATTCAGACCAAAGGCGTGGGCATTCTCGTGAGACGTCACCCGGCCAATGTAATCACCATTGATCACACCACCGTTGTTCGCACCCGCCTGACCCTGGCTCAACATGAAGTTCGTCCGGGACCCATAGTAGGAATTGTTCCCGCCAATCACCGCAATTCCAGATGTTCCGTCGGCTCCGGCAACCCAGGACGCCTGACCACCCGATCCATCATCGCGAAGCCCGGACCCCACCACCGTGTGCATGAAGTTCGCCTTGGAATCATAATATGTCTGACGATCCTTGTCCGTCGCCGCCTGACCCGCAGCTACCGCAGGATCAATCGTCGTCACATTCACATCGAAACCAATGTAGGATTGTGACACCCGGGCCCAAAGCTTCTTGATCTCCTCTTGCTCCGCCGCGTTGAACGACCCCGTATTGGCCACATCGTTCAAAGCCGGAGTATCCCCCGGCGAAAGAAGGTCCCCTCCGTCCAACCACGTTCCATCGTAATTGAATCCGGCCACGTTGAGATATATCTCATACGCCGCTCCGGGTCGGCTGCTCAGCTGGGGAACCCCCGTGGTGTGGACATCAGCCAAGGCTGAAAACGTAAAAGCCGCAGTGAGTCCGAGCACCGCGCGCGTGTAATGGTTATGCATAATTGGTTGAATTCAAATTTATGAGGGGCCGAAACCTTAAAGGAGAACATTTGATACGCTTCACCTAGGAAGGTCACAGGGGCTCAATGGTGCATATTCCCAACACTTTGGATATAGGACCTTAGTCCTACAAACCACCCTAGTACTAATTCTGTGAAGGCCAATCCTCACCGATTTCACTGCAAAAAAAAACTGCCTTCAGGACCAAGGTCCTGAGGCAGTCGATCGATTGACCGTAGGTTATTACGCGGACCGGCGACGTCCTAAGAGGAAGACCGCACCAATCAATGTAAGAAGTGCCGCGCTTGGCTCCGGAATCGCAACCAAAGATCCCGTCAGGAAGTAAGCTCCCATATCGAAGTAATCGTTTTCTCCGGGATTGAAGGTTGAGTCCTGCGCATGTCCGCCAAAACTCTTCACTTCAACATAGTAATCACCGGCCGTCAGGGTCGTAAACAGGTTCGAGATCATGGTGTCCGTCGCCTCGTCACCCGAGGTGATCAGGGTATCCGAAGAGTCATAAAGCGAAATAATGCTTCGCAGCGTCCCTACCCCGTCAGCCTGACCCGGCACAATGAAGTCCGTACTGTTATTGATTGTCAGATCAAGCTGGGAAGTATCCCCCACCGTAAGGCTGAAGTAGTCCTTCGTGTAATTGTCCGATCCAATCGGATTGTAACTATTCAGACCATTCGGGACAATGATTCCCTTTGCCGTCGTAAAATCAATATTGGTGCCATTAAGACCCAGCACCGTTGCCGTGGCTGGAGTATGACCGATTCCATCATCGACCAGGGTCAACCCGGCATTGGTGCTCAACAGACGAGCCACATCGTTCTGCTGATGGAGAGAGGTGTTCATGGGGTCTCCGGTATAACTTACTTCTGTATTGGAGTCACCAGAGCGCCAGGTCGTCCGTTGCCGTCCATCGGCATTTCCCATGATGGGCACATAGGAACCATCACCTCCATTAACGTCTCCGACGGAATATTCGGCGACGTTCGTATTGCCGTTGTAGTCGCCTTGGTGATTCAAGCCAAAGGCATGACCGTTTTCATGGGATACGATGCGGCCGATGTAGTCGGCATTGATCACTCCACCGTTGTTGGATCCCGCCTGATCCTGGCTCAACATGAAGTTCGTCCGGGAGCCACTATAGGAGTTGTTTCCACTGGCTACTGCGATCCCCGAAACTCCATCTGCACCCGCAATCCAGGGGCCTGGATTGACGCCGTCGTGCCCAATCACCCGTTCACCTGATCCAATCACGGTGTGAAGGAAGTTTGCTTTGGTATCATAATAAGCTTGGCGTTGGCTGTCTGACAACGTGTTTCCAGCTGCCCATGTATCCTTGACCGCCTGCGATTCAGCAGGATCAACCGTGGTAATATTGACATCAAAACCAATGTACGCCTGAGCAGTGGCGGCCCAGAGCTCTTTAATTTTCTCTTGCTCCGTCGCATTAAAAGTTCCGGTCGCAGAAACATCGTTCAGGGAAGGAGTAAATCCGGGAGTGAGATCTTGCGCCGCTCCCCAATCGCCATCGTAATTGAAACCCGCGACGTTGAGATAAATTTCATACGCCGCTCCAGGGCGACTGTTAAGCACGGGGACGCCGCCGGTGTGATCCTCAGCAAAAGCTGAGAACGTGAACATAGCAGTAAGTCCGATGGCTGCGCGGAAATAGCAATTTTTCATAATATATTGAATTTGAATTACTGAGGAACAAAACCAGCGAAAGAGAGAGAGGGGAATTCTCATCTTCGATGAACCACAGGCCCCCTATTATGCATAAGATGATCCGGCAGTATATAAGACCTTGGTCCTATAGTCCCACTTCAGTCGCCAATCGGACCAACTCGGCAACGGAACCAACTCCCAGTTTGACCATCACCCGCCCCCGGTGCACTTTGATCGTCTTCTCGGCGATCCCCAGATCAAAGGCGATCTCCTTGTTCATCTGCCCCCTGATCACCCCCAACATCACCTCTCGTTCACGAGGAGTTAATGTCTCCATGCGGCTCTTCACCGCATCTTGTTCCAAAATCTGCGAGTGCTCCTTTCTGTTGGCTTCCAGAGCCATTTCAATCGCACCCAATAAAACTTCATCCCCACAAGGCTTGCTGAGAAAATCAACTGCTCCGCTCTTCATCGCTTTTACGCTCGCCGGGATCGTCCCGTTTCCGGAAAGAAAAATAATCGGGATGCGACTCCCCGTCTTCTCGAGCT
Source organism: Verrucomicrobiaceae bacterium (assembly GCA_051252135.1). Taxonomy (GTDB): domain Bacteria; phylum Verrucomicrobiota; class Verrucomicrobiia; order Verrucomicrobiales; family Akkermansiaceae; genus SW10. Next base: position 76,215 of record JBPOGH010000013.1, read on the forward strand.
CTTCCTGCAACTCAAGCCCCCCCATCTCCGGCATCGTCAGATCCAGAACCAAACACCCCCTCTTCTCCGAGGAATGCTTCCCCAGAAATTCTCTCGCCGACTGATACATCTCAACTTCCCAACCGGCCGATCTCACCAAGCGACCCAACGCCCGCAGCACCGACTCATCATCGTCCACCAAAAACACTGTAGCGTCATGTCCACCCGAACCCGTCATACCGGCAAGATAAAGTGAACCGTCGCTCCCGGACCACTGTTATTTTCCGCCCACATCCTCCCACCATGCTCTCTCACAATGTTGCGGCTCAAAGAGAGACCCAGCCCGAATCCCTGATCCTTGGTCGAATGAAAACTCTCAAAAATCTGAGCCTCATCACCTGTCGGAATCCCATGCCCGCGATCATGCAACGACACTTCGATCCCTCCCGTTACTGAGAGCGCGGTAAATATCGTCAGTTTGCGATCCTCAAGAGGAACTCCTTTCATCGCGTCCGCGGCATTGAGCACCAGATTGATAATGACTTGCTGAAGCTGAACCCGGTCTCCCTTCACCACCGGCAATCCATCATCAAAAAGAAAAACCACTGTGATCCCCCGATCCTCCAAATCCCCTTTGACCAGATTCACCACTTCCGCCACCAGCGGGTTGATCTCCAGCTCCTCCGATACAAACTTCTCCTTGTTCAACAATCCGCGCACCCGCTCGATCACCTTGCTCGCCCGCTGATCGTCCGCAATGATATCACTCAAAATCTCATCGATCTGCCGTGCATCGAAACCATCCCGCGCCAGAAAACGCTTCGCCGCCTGGGCGTTGCTCAATATCCCCGTCAGCGGCTGATTGATCTCGTGAGCCAACGATGCCGAAAGTTCACCCAACGTCGCCAATTCGGTCAACTCCGCCGCCCGATGGCGCTGACGAACCAACTCCGCATGCTCATTCGCCAGCTTCACATTCATCTCGGAAACCTTCAATCGCGACCGAACCACCAGCCACACCACACCACCACCAATCACCACCAAACAAAGCCCCATCAATCCCTGAAACCACTTCGTTTCCCAAAAGGCCGCCTCCACCGTAAAGTCGTAGCTCGCAAACTCCTCACTCCACCGCCCGTCCCCCGTTCCCGCATTCACCTCAAAACGATAATCCCCGGCTGCCAGAGAGGGAAAATTCACCTCCCGACGACTCCCAACATCCACCCAGGAGGGATCCAATTGCGGCACCCGATATCGAAAACGAATCTGATCAGGATTCCGGTAATTGAAGGCTGTAAAATGAAACTCCAAATCTCTCACTCCCGGGGGCAGAACACGCGTCTTAAACCCCTTCCCCTTCCAGATCACCCGCTCAATGAGGGCCGATTTGGGAATCGCCATCTCAACATACCGATTGGGATCAATCGTCGCGATGCCAGCCACCGTTGAAAAATAAAGTCTCCCGTCCTCCGCCCGGAGACCTGCCGGATGAAATCCCCCCGGGCAATCCTCAATCTCCAGCCCGTCTTCCCGGTTCAACAGGGTCGGATGCACCAGCCTCCGCCTCCCGGCCACCACCTCCTCAATCTCCTTCCGCGCCACCCGGTAAATTCCTCGCTGCGTCCCCAGCCACAAATTCCCGCCTTCATCCTCCACAATCTGGGTCACCAAACTGTTCTTCAACACTCCCTCGGTTCCCAACGGAATAATCCGGTCCCCAAGTAGACAAACCAACCCTCCCCCCCCGGTCCCAATCCATAGGGTCCCGCTCCGATCCTCATACAGGGAAAGCAGCACTTCGGTCGGCAGCCCCTCCCCCTTCCCCCAATTCCTCAGCCCGTCTTCACTCACATGAAAAAGCCCCCGCCCCCTCGTACTCAACCACCACGCACCCGGCCCCGCGGAAACCAAACCGGAGATCGGCACACCCACCGAAATCACCTCCCGATAACTCCCATCCTCAACCGCGATCAACTTACCGGACCTCGTCCCCACAAACATCTTCCCGTCCGTCCCCTCCGCAATCGAAATCACTGTCCCGCTGATCGCAAGCTGGTGCACCTCATCGGCATCACCCTCATACCAAATAATCGATCCCGACCCCACGACATAGGTCACCCCCAGTGAATTTGTCATCCCCGTGAGCGCATTCCGAAGCGGGATATTTTGGGCCTTTTCCAGCCGATCCAAAGGCCCCTTAAAAACCCCATCCCCAAAGGAACAAATGAGAAAATCACCTGCTCCATCTCGGGCAAACCCATAGATATTCCCATCCGCCTCCACCGGATAATGCATCACCTCCCTCTCCAGCAAGCGGGTCAACCCACCCTCCCAACATCCCACAAAAAGCAAGTCATCCACCGCAAACAAAGCGCGGATCGAATCACTCGGACTCTTCTCAACTCCGGTCTCAACCCGCTCGAAAAAACCATCCTCCATGACATACAGTCCCCTCTCATTCGAACCCGCCCATATCCTGCCTTCGGAATCCTCCGCAAGACAATAGATCGAACTCAACGGAAGACCGTCCCATGGCTCAAACTTCTGCCACCGCTCCCCATCAAATTTCAACACCTTCCCGGTTTCAATACTGAGCCAAAGCGCCCCCTCCCGATCGAGCATGAGGGCTCGCACATACGGGATCAAAACCCCGGTATCGTCCTTCGTAATCTCCCACTTGCCATCGCGCAAATAGAACAGTCCATGCTTCTCAATCCCCACCCACAATCCCCCTTGGGCATCGGCAGCCATCTCCAGAATTTCCCCTTCCGGCAGGCCCACCTCCTTTCCCACATCAACCAATCCCTTCTCATCGGAAGCAAACTGCAGCCCCCCGCTGCTCCCAACCCACACCCCGCCATTCCGCGCAGACTCCAAAATCAAGACACTATTGTGGGCCAACCCGTCCTCCGTAGTCAGCGTCCTGAGCTTCCCATCCTTCATACGCCCCAGGCCGCCACCGAACGTCCCGATCCACAGCCCCCCGTCCTCATCCTTCGACAGGGCCGCAATATCCACCCCCTCCAATCCGTCCGAAATCCCCAACGTTTCAAAATTCACTCCATCAAAGCGCGCCAACCCACCACGCGTCCCCACCCACAAAAAACCATCGTCCGTCTGCTCAATCGCCAAAACCGAATTATGCGCGAGACCATCCCCCGTCGTCCAGGACCTCGCCGCCCACCGGTCATCGGATCCTATCACCAAACCACAGGCCAGCACTCCCGCCATCAAGCGAACTAACAAGCGGGAAAATCGACCAGCCACCACTCCACAATCTTATCCTCGATCTAAAAAGCGATCCCGGAATTTCCCAAAAAATGCGCCGTGGACCCCCACCGCCATTCAAGCGGACCACCGCCCGCGATACTTTTTCGTCAGCCTCTTCGCGCACTCAATCTGCGCCCCCGTCTCCAGACAACACTTCCCCCGCACCCCCGACGACCGGCAACAAACCCCTCCAGCACAAAAAGCCCAAACTCAAAAACAAGGGCCCCCGCCGCAAAACCGGACGCACCGGAAAACGGGAGAGCAGCCTCTCCTCTTCCCGAAAACAAAGAAGATCGCGACTTCTCCCCCCCTCCCGGGTTTCATCCCCCAATGAAACTCCTCTTCGTCTCCCTCGCCCTCATCCTCGCCCACCCCGCCTTCGCTCAAAGGAGCCGGATCGACAACGCCCCCAAGGTCGGCGACCCCATCCCCAAGGTTTCCGCCATCTCCCTCGAAGGACAAAAAAAGATCGACCTCTCCAAACCGGAAAAGATCACCGTCCTCATCTTCGGCTCCCACACCTGAGGCCCTTTCATGAGGCTGGCCGGGCGCCTGCAATCTCTCTACGAAGCACACTCAACCCATGCCGACTTCTGGTGGATCTACATTCAGGAAGCACACGCCACCGACGGACGCCGCCCCAGCCAAACCGTCAAAATCCCCCTTCATAAAACCCTCGAGGACCGTAAAAAAGCCGCCACCGGATGCACCGCCGCCTCAAGCCTCAAGGTCCCCGTCCTCCTCGATGACATGGAGGACTCCGCCTCCAAAGCCTACTCGGCCCTGCCCGAACGCTTCTTCATCCTCGGAACAGACGGAAAAGTCTCTTACGCCGGAGGCCGCGGCCCAAGAGGGGTTGATCTCGACGCCCTCGAAAAACACCTCAAAGAACTCACAACCTCAAAAAAAGAATAACCCACCCTACCCGCGATACTTCTTCGTCAGTCGCTTCGCGCACTCAATCTGCGCCCCCGTCTCCAGACAACACTTCCGCCTCTCCCGGATCCACATCACCGGATCCGTCCCCTTCGGGATGAACCCCGCCTTCGCACACCAGGCGATGATAAACTGCCCGGTACGCCCGCACCCCGCCACACAATGGACCACCACCGGTTCCTTCGCCGCGTGATGCGTGTCCATCAATTCGAGGAACTGCTCAATCTGCCGCTCCGATGGCACCCCGTAATCCGGCACATGAAAAAAGTGATAATCCAACCCCTTCGGCACATCCCTCCGGTTGTCGAACTCACAAACATTCACCACCGCCCGAATCCCCTCCTCCTCGAAAATATCGAAGACATAAGGATCCGGCCACCAGGAAGCTGCGATCACTCCCTCCACAATCCAGGTAAAAGGCTCGGTCCGCTCCGGCTGTCCACGCTCCGGCCAATACGACGGTCGAATAGGCATGCCCGTTTATCGCACCTCCCCGGCCCGGATCAATCATGCAAATCGGAGAATCGTCCCCCTCCTATTCAAACTCCAACTCGGAAAGCTTAAGCGCCTCCTTCATCACCTTCTTCCCTTCGGAATTAATGATCGCCAACTCAACAGCCTTCTCCTCCCAATCGATCTCAATCAGACCGGCATTGAGCTCCCAATAAGACTCGCCCACCCTAAAGGAATTATCGGCCTGGGCCCATGATTTGCTCGTGTGAGAGAAACCACTGCTCGTGAGATCGTAAAACGGGTAACCCCCAATCTCTTTCTTGGACAACTCCGCAAAATGAACGTCCCCCGAGATCGCAAACGTATGCTCTGCTTTGTGCTTCTTCAGGAGATCAAAGAGCCTCTTCTGCTCATGCGGAACATTTCCCCAATTTTCCATTCCCTTCTCAAACGATAGCATCTGAATGCTGCTCGCAATGATACGGAGATCAGCCGGAACCTGAAGCTGCTCATCGAGCCACTTCCACTGGGCCTCTCCCAGAAGCGTTTTCTCCACATCATTCGTCGGCTCATACCAACCCACCGTGCCCGCCTTCTTTTCCCCTTTCGCCCGCGGAATCTCATCTCGGAAATACCGCGTATCGAGAAGCAGGATCTGACAGCACTTTCCCTTCTCCCCAAAAGTATAGGAACCATAAACCCCCTCACGCTTCCGCCGCGGCGAGTCGGCCGGGTCCTTGAAAAAATCGAGGAAAATTCCTTCCGACTCCCGCCGCATGGAATACGACTTCCCGCCATCATTGATGCCGTAGTCATGATCATCCCAGGTCGCCAGCAGCGTCGTGGCCTCCCGAAGCTTTCCGAACCCCTCCACCGCTTCCAACTCACCATACTTTTTCCGAAGAACCTCCATGTCATCGGTATCTCCGTAAATATTGTCACCGAGAAAAATAAACACCTCAGGCTCTTGCTCGAGCACCACCTCAAACATGGCATCCCTCTGATCCCGGGGATTGTAGCACGAACCAAAGGCAATCGTCTCAACCGCCTTCGCCTGGTGAAAATCAGCCCGGATTTCACCGTGACTTTGGGAAAGGGAGCCCGACATCAAAAGACCGGACCAGACAAGCGGGCGAAGTTTCATTCCCTCCACCCTACGACTTCCGGATTCCATGTCGATCTACCAACACACAATCTGAAGAATCCGTTGAAATCAGGACCGCAGCCCCCGTCGCCCCTCCCTACCGGTTCAAATAGGTCGGCGTCTTGTGTTGCGTAAAGAACTCGTCCGTCAACGCCATCATTCCATCCGGATTCCCCGGAAGCGGAGTCGAGTCCGGAGGACGGGGAACATTGCGTCCGATCGTCGCATCTTCCGCCTGGGTTTGCGCAATCGATACCGGAGTCCCCACACTCACCAGCCGGTAAAATTTGGGGGCCACATTCTTGTGCATCCTCAGGCATCCACCCGAAGCGGGATACGGCTTCATCCAACCGGTATGGAATCCATACGCCGACTTAAACTCACACCAATAAGGCATCGGCGTCCCCTTGAATCCCCAACCCGCCGGCTTGTTCCGCAAATAAACACCGCGCACCGTGTTCCCTTTGATCGCATACCCGTGGGTGTTGGCCCGGTAATAATGATTCTTGCTCCGAATCCGAAAACTCCCCGATGGCGTCGGGCTGGAACTCTTCCCCACCGTCACCGGCATCACCAGAAGCGGCTTATTCCCCTCCATCACATAGGCCATGCGATTTCTGAGCGACACCTTAACCCGAACATTCGATGGATTGCTCGGAAGCGTTGCGGGCAAATCATACGCTTCATAGGCCCGCGCCAGCGAACTCCCCGATCCCGAAACCGAGGTACTCGAGCACGAACTGCACAAGAAGCTTGCCGCACAAATGGCGATAATCAGGGGGAGAAGCGCGCGTTTTTTAGGGAGATCGGTCATTCTGGTAAAAGGCTGGTTTTGCTCATGGAGCACTCGGGATGTTGCGGGAATTCTTCCCATCGCGTCAAGGAACAAGAAATCACGACCCCTAAGGTCACCCCGACACAAGACGGGTCTTCCCTACTTCTTGGCGCGAACCAAGGTCAACTCACCCGTTTGTCCGTTCTCCTCACTGGAAATCGTCACCTTCATCGTATCACCGTCCACCATGTGGTGCCGGATCTTCATCGTTCCTTTCTCACCCTCACCCGACCGATACTGAAGTTCCAAAATAGCGTCCTCACCATCCATGCTCCACTTTCCAATACTCCCCCCACCCTTGTTGTCTCCACTCACCGAAAAGACCGCCTCCTTATCAGGATCAAAGGCCATGAGGGACACACTCTTGGTGTCGCCATAGGACGTATTCACCTCGATCAACTTATCCTCAAACTTCCACGCATAGATCGTCTTGATGACCTCCCCCTTTGTATCGGAATCCACCCAGGTCCCAAGAATCCCCTCCCACCCCGCATGGCGAAGGGCATCCCCCAGGTCATCAGCCCGGGCAGACGATGTGACCGCAAAGGCAAGCGCAGCGATCGAGGCAAGGAAGGAACGGCGGAAAAGAGACAAGTTCGTTTTCATGGATTGGCCACTGTAGGGACTCCCCCTCTCCTGTGAAGCAGGAAGTCATCACCCTCATCCTCGGGCCATTCTCGGACCTAAAAAACCGGAATACTCGGTCCTTCTTACTTTGGCCCTTGTGATTCCGGTTTCTCCGCCAGTATGATCGCAGACGCATGAACAGATTGCGTAGCGCCGGTCGCCCGATTCCCTTTCCCCTTCTCAGCCTGCTCCTTCCGCTGGCTACCGCTTTGTCATCTCCCGCAGCGGAGCACTGGGTGGACTCGGATGATGACATCCGCTCTCTCGTGACCGCCGGCACGGTTCAGCCCGGAGACACCGTGATCTGGAGAAATGGCGTATACGATGGCATGGAGATCAACTTCAACTTCATGGGCACCGAATCAGCCAGGATCACTCTCCGCGCCGAAACCCCGGGCAGGGTGATTCTCAAAGGAAGCTCCTTCGTGAAGTTCGGAGGTGACTATCTCACCGCCACCGGACTGGTCTTCTACAATGGCGATGACTACCTGCGTGACGTCCCGTCCGCTGCCGTCCAATTCCGGTCCAATAGCGGAAATCGACATGCCCACTACTGCCGCCTCACCAATTGTGCCATCATCGACTTCAATTCCTGGGAACAGGATGTCGATGACGACGATGAAGACGGAGATCGCGAGGAGTTCATCTACGCCAACTCCAAATGGATTCAAATCTACGGCACCAACCACCGCGTGGATCACTGCCATTTCTCGAAGAAAATTGTCCGCGGCGCCCTCATCATCACCGAGCTCGTGCCTCAGGATGGCGAAGAAGGAACACCTTACCCATCCTACAATCACCGCATCGATCACAATTTCTTTGGCCCGAATCCCATCGGCTTCAGTGGCAACGAATTCGAAACCATCCGTCTCGGGACCAGCGACTTCTCGAATTTCAATGGCAACATGATCGTGGAAAACAACCACTTCTACCATTGCGACGGCGAGATCGAGACCATCTCCAACAAGAGCTCCCACAACACCATCCGAAACAACATTCTTATCGGCTGCCAGGGATCGATCGTCTCACGCCATGGAGATTTCACCACCTTGGATGGCAATGTCATCCTCGGTCAGGGGATCGCCAACACCGGGGGAATCCGCATCAACGGAGAAGGGCATATTGTCACCAACAACTACGTCGCAGACACCATGGGCGACGGGCTTCGGGGCGCCCTGGTCCTGCGCGCCGCCGGCAGTGTCTCCTCAGCCGATACCAACGGCGGGTATGAACAGGTCCGCAATGCCCTCATCGCTCACAACACCTTCGTCAACAACCGGCAGACCTGGAATCTCGGCGAACTCGGCTCAAAGGACAACAGCTTGGGAGCCAGAAACTGTCGCCTCGTCAATAACCTCGCCGTCGGCACAACCGGCCCCCTCATCTCCTGGGGCCGCGCACCCCAGGAAATGACCTACGAAAACAACATCGTATGGGGCGCCGATGCCGGACTCTCCCACGAGGGCATTCTCAACACGGATCCGGAACTCGAAGATCGCCCCAATGCCCTCCTCTCCCCCGGGGATTCCAGTCCCGCAAACGATGGCGGCCTCGCAGTCGCATCCGTCGGTCTTGATATCGACGGTCAGGCCCGCTCCGCCTCCACCCCCGACATCGGTGCCGATGAAGTCTCTCCCAACCACTCCTTGCTCGCCCCCATCGCACCCACCGGCGTGGGCCCCGATTGGCTGCCCGAAGGCAGCCCGTTTGATCTCAAAAATATCCGCCTCGAAGAAAATGGAGTCGTCGCCCTGGAATACCTCCGGGACAATCACTTCGGATACGGCTTCTACGGTTTCGAGGTTTCTTCGGACCTTAAGGAATGGGATGCCGCCACCCCCGTCTCGGTCGATGCCATCCTCAACGAAAACCTCCGCCAAACTCACGTAAGCGATGACCCTCAAACGGATCGCTTCTGGCGCCTCGTGTTCAAATCTCCCACCGCGGAATAGTCCGATTCGCCGGATTCGTTGCCAACCTTTGTTCGACAAACCCGGTTCAGGGAAGAACGCTTGAGAGCAAAAAAAAGACACCCCGACGGCTCGACCGTCGGGGTGCTTTGAAAAGAGAGGTCTCTTTAACGGCCTATCGGCGGCGGCGCAGCGCCATCAGGGAACCGAGGGCCACCAGAATAGGTGCCGTGGGCTCAGGGATCGTGGGGTTGGTAAGATCGACCGAATTCGCACTCAGGTAGATGTCATCATAGTAGAGATTCGAATCAGCGGTTCCGCCGGCATTGCTCGCACCGCGAATGTAGAAGTTCACGATGTCGGTGGGTCCGTTAATCCGATAGTCAAAATTGTCGTCGGGGGTCGACGTCGCGAGTTTCGTCTGGGTCGCAAAAGTCGCATCGGTATCACTCTGGATGTAGAGTTCAAACGTTCCCGGATCGGTATTCGTCGTCACCATCCACATGTTATACCAGGTGGAATCTCCCAGCAGGGAAACCTGCTCGTAGGAACCACCGTTGCGGACGTCCATGTTGTTGGTGCCTGCGGGGATCGTGTTCCGAAGTCCGGACTTGAAGTTGAAGTTCGTAACCGCTGCGTTGTCGGTAAGAGCCACCACCGCATCCGTTGTGCCTCCAAGGGAGGAATCGGGCGTCCGGAATCGGTAAAACACCGTTCCGGTATTGCCGGCGGTGATATTGCCGCCACTGAATTGACCCCGAATCACCTGGTTGCCGGCCGTGCCGGCCAGCTTCAAGGCCGTGTTTGACGCATTACTCGGATCAACTTCGGCCGTGACCGTGCTGCCGCCGTCCCAAGTCACCCCGGCTCCCGTCGACCCATCCACCAAGGATCCAGGCGCGAGAGATTCAAAGTTATCAAGCAGCACCCAGGCTGACAGGTTGGATCCTACGCTGAGGCAGGTGATTGCGGCAGTGAGCGAAAATGGAGACAGTTTCATGGATTTTGGATGTATCGATGTTCATTGAGGCGCAAATCAAAGTCACGAAGAGCACCTATTAGGGGAAACTTCGAATTATTTGACGGGAGATGTCCAGCACAAACCCCCGCAATTGCATAAAAAAGGACATTTCCCCCCGTCACCGCCCCTCTCAAATCCGCCACTCCCCTCAAACCTCATCATTTCTGCCCGGATCCCACCCTCCCCGACTTCATCGGCGGAGCCTCGTAGTACTCCCGCAACCGATGAAACTCTTTCTTCAGCGCCGCCTGCACCTCCGCAGACTCCGGATCGCCATAAACGCTCTTCATTTCCTGCGGATCCTTGATCAAATCAAACATCTGCCACTCATCGGTCCCCGGAAGGTAAAAGAGTTTGTGGGTCGCCGTCCGCACCCCGAAGTGCTGCGGCACATTGTGCTCACCGTGCTCATAGTAGGAATAGTAGACCGATTTCCGCCAGTCCTTCGCCCCGCCCCTGAGCACCGGCACCATCGATCGACCCTGGACTTCCGCAGGCACCGGCACCCCCGCAGCCTCCAGAAAGGTCGGAGCGTAGTCGATATTCTGAATCATCTCCTTGGGACGCGCTCCCGCCCGCGTCACCCCCGGCCACCGGATCACAAAAGGCATCTTGAAGGACTCCTCAAACATCCACCGCTTGTCATACCAACCATGCTCCCCGAGGTAGAACCCCTGATCCGAGGCATAGACCACGATCGTGTCCTCAGCCAAACCCTTCTCATCCAGATAATCCAGCATCCGCCCCACACTCTCATCCACCGCCTTCACCGTTCCCAAATAGTTCTTCATGTAGCGCTGATACTTCCACCGCACAATCTCCTCATCACTCATCTTCCCCACCCGCTTGAGAAAGGCCTCATTCTCCGGTCCGAAGTGCGCATCCCACTCCTTCTTTTGCGCCTCATTCATCCGCCCATACTCCACCGGTCCGTAACGATCCGGCCCCGGCAATTCCACCCCGTCGCGTTCATCCTTCCGCACCTTCGCATCATAGGACCAATGGAAATGCCGATCGATTTCCATCTCGTTCTTCGCCAGCGTCCCACTCCGGTTCCCGTAATCATCAAAGAGCGAGGGAGGCTCGGGAATCGTCACTCCGTCGAAGCTCTTTAAATGACGCAACGCCGGCGCGAAGGTCCGGTGAGGCGCCTTATGCTGACACATCAGAAAAAACGGCTTCTCCTCGTCCCGCCCGTCAAGCCACTCAATCGCCTTCTCCGTCGTGATGTCCGTGCAATAACCCGTAAACTGCTTGCTGCTCCCGTCCATCTGCTGAAACACCGGATTGTAATAACTCCCCTGCCCCGGAAGAATCTCCCAATAATCAAAACCCACCGGGTCTGAAACCAGGTGCCACTTCCCCAGCACCGCCGTCTCGTAGCCCGCCCCCTGCAGCGCCTTCGCCAGGGTCCACTGCGATTGATCCAGCCCCGTCCTCGAATTCCGGAGAAACCCGTTCTTGTGACTGTGCTTCCCCGTCAAAATTGTCGCCCGCGAAGGCCCGCAAATCGAATTCCCGCAAAAGGAATTCTCAAAGATCGCCCCGCCCGCCGCCAACCGGTCAATATGCGGCGTCGGCGCCACCTCCGCCAAATCCCCCCCATAAGCAGAGATCGACCTCAGCGCATGATCATCCGAAAAAAGAAACAGAATATTCGGCCGCTTCCCCTCCGCCATCGAAAGCGCCCCAAAAACAACCAGCGTAAAAACAAAACCCTTCATCACCCTCCCCCCTCTCTACAGATCCCAAAGTCTCCCGAGAAGGCGTTTCTTCCGATCCTCCTTCAACAGCGGTCTGGGAATGGGGCTGCGACTCCCCCGCTGCCGATCAACTGACCGTTCATCATGTTCACAAAAAAGGAGGGGATAAATCCCCTCCTTTAAGAAACCAATTAATCAGATCGAATCTACTGGCACGCCTCGCACTCCCCGCCATTCATCATGGCGTCGATGCTGCATGCCTGCACCTGCTCCGGCGTGAACTCCTTCTTCGCGTTGCCGCTTCCGCTGCCAACGGTCGATTTCTCGATGTCGCTGGCTTGACGGGTGCGGAGGTAGTAGGTCGTTTTCAGACCGGTGTGCCACGCGTGACGATACATGTGGCTCAGGCTCTTCATGTCCGGCTTGGCCAGGAAAAGGTTCACCGACTGTGATTGGTCGATCCACTTCTGGCGACGTGCGGCCGCATCGATAATCGCTTCGTAGCCTACTTCGAAGACCGTCTTGTGCTTCGCCTTAAGGTGTTCGGGGATGCCTTCGATATCAGCAAGCTCACCATTGAAGTATTTCAACTGGTCGATCATTTCCGGACTCCAGAGACCTTCCTTCTTGAGGTCGTTCACCAGAACCGGGTTGAGGACCGTGAAGTCACCACCGAGGTTACTCTTCACAAAGAGGTTGGTGTAATTCGGCTCGATACACGGCGTGGTGCCCATGATGTTCGAGATCGTCGCCGTCGGCGCAATCGCTAGCACGTTGGAGTTCCGCATCCCGTGCTGCGCAATGCTCTCACGCACCGGGCGCCAGTCCATCTTGCCACCACGGGGGACTTCCACCTTGGCGCCACGCTCGTCCTCAAGGAGGTCGACCGTATCCTGGGGAAGAATCCCACGATCCCACTTGGAACCCTTGTAGGAATTGTAGGTCCCACGCTCTCCCGCCAGCTCGCTGCTCGCACCATAAGCGTAGTAGGCAATCGCCTCCATGAACTCGTCATTGAAATCAACCGCTGCCTCGGAGGCAAATTCGTAGCCCTTCTTAAAGAGGGCATTCTGAAGTCCCATGATCCCAAGCCCAATCGGGCGGTGACGCGAGTTCGCCGTCTTGGCGGCATCGGTCGGATAAAAGTTGATATCGATCACGTTATCGAGCGCACGAATCGCAACCGTCACCGTCTCGCGGAGCATGTCGTGATCAAGTGCGCCATCCTGGGTGATGTGCGTATCAAGAACCACCGAACCCAGGTTGCACACCGCCGTCTCTTCATCCGAGGTGTTGAGAGTAATCTCGGTGCAGAGGTTGCTGGAGTGGATGACACCGGCGTGATCCTGCGGGGAACGGAGGTTGCAAGGGTCCTTGAAAGTGATCCAGGGATGGCCGGTCTCAAAGATCATCTTGAGCATCTTCTTCCAAAGGTCGATCGCCTCAACCTTCTTACCCCAAATCTTGCCCTCTTCGGCCATCTTCTCGTATTCCGCATAACGCTGCTCGAAGGCCTTGCCAAAGAGATCGTGAAGATCGGGAGTCTGGTTGGCACGGAAGAGCGTCCAGGACTGCCGGGCTTCCATGCGCTTCATGAAAAGATCGGGCACCCAGTTCGCGGTGTTCATGTCGTGCGCGCGCCGGCGCTCGTCACCGGTGTTCACGCGGAGCTCAAGGAAGTCCTCAATGTCGTTGTGCCAGGTCTCAAGATAGGCACATCCGGAGCCACGACGCTTGCCACCTTGGTTCACCGCAACAAGCTGGTCATTGTGCAGCTTGAGGAAAGGAATGATGCCCTGTGACTCCCCGTTGGTGCCCTGAATGTAACCACCGGTTCCACGCACCGCGGTCCAGGAACCTCCAAGGCCACCGGCCCACTTGGAAAGGAAGGCATTCTCCGCGATGCCCCGGATCATGATCGACTCAATGGAGTCGTCCACCTTGTAGAGGTAGCAGGAGGAAAGTTGGGAATGCAGCGTGCCGGAATTAAAGAGCGTCGGCGTGGATGAGCAGAAACGGCGTCCCTTGTAGAGATTGTAGAGGCGGATCACCCAGTCCTCGGCGTCATGCTTCTCCGCCTTGAAAAGTCCCATCGAGACACGCATCCAGAAAAACTGCGGCGTTTCCATCCTGCGGGGTTTATCGCCCGTCTTATCAACCTGCAGATAGCGGTCGTAAAGGGTCTGGATACCGAGGAACTCAAAGTCGAGGTCGGCCGAGGGGTCCAGCGCGTCCGCAAGTCGATCGAGGTCATACTTGTCGAGAATGTCCTGACTGATCCGCTTAATCTCAACGCCGTGCTTAAGATAGGATTTGAAATTCTGCTTGTGGGCATCTTTCAGACGCTCCACTCCATCGGTCTGGATATTCCAGGGAAGGACTTCTTCGTAAATGTAGGAAAGGAGAATCCGTCCCGCAAACTTGGACATGTCCGCATCCTGTTCGAGGAGGGTTTTGGAATTGAGAATGATCGTCTGCTTCAGGTCCTCCGCAGTGATCTCGGCACCGATGGAGCGGCGAAGTTCACGCTCGATGTCTTCTTCGCTGACCGAAAGCTTGAGCCCGATCATCGCAAACTGAATCCGCTTCTTTAGTTCGGTCCCATCCCAGAAGGCGCTCGTGCCATCAGGCTGAACCACCACCACCATCGATTCCTGGTTTGGATCCTCGGGAACGAGTGCTTCCTCCTCACGCTGACGGGACCGCTCGGCACGATAAAGAATGTAGGACTCGGCTACCTTGAAATGACCAAGGCGCATCAGCTCTTCCTGCACAATGTCCTGCACATCTTCGATATGGACAAAGGCTTCGTCACCACCGCGAACACGCTCGGTCACGGCATGGGCCACCTCGTGGGCCACCGCGGAGTTCTCCTTGAGCGAAAGACACGTGCGGGAAACCGCCTGCTCAATCTTGGTCTCGGACCAGGGGACAACGTTCCCGTTACGACGAATCAGGCGCACCGGCATCGCGTGCGGTTCCTCGTCCACCACAATCTCGCCATTGCGCTCAAGGGAACGCTTGAAGACAAGGGACTTCGCAACGTCATGCGCGTCGTTCTCGATCAGCGCCTTTTCAATGAGCAGGTAGAGATCGTTCTGCGAAAGTTTGAGCTGCCCCCCCCGCTGCACTTCACGCATGAGTGAGGCGGATACCCGCGTCGCCACCGCGGAAACGAAGGACTGGTTCTTGTCGGAAAAAATGCTGTCCTCCGGCTCATTGCGGGAAATAAGGAGGTTTGCGAGAGATTCCCCGATCGCCTCAGCTACCGAGGAAAGCGAGAAGGACTCCTCGGCTCCACCACGGGTGATGGTGATCTCGGGCACCGGAGCCCGATGCTCCATGGCCAGAATGTCACGCCACGCATAAGGGCTGGCTTCGGTTTGGGAGGAGCGGGTGGCGACGACTTCTTTGAGTGCCAAATCTTCGGCGAGAGTGATGGGGCGATACATGGGATGCTGAATTAAAATTTAAGGGTAAACGCGGGGGGCTATTGAATATTGATATTGGTCGGTCCTTTCGGGCCACAGTTTGGTCTTGATAGTGAGAAAAGAATCTTGGCCTGATGAGAACCTCAGGCCTGAACCCTGGTTGAACTAGAGATCGTCGTCGGTGTATCCGTTATCCTCCAAAACAGAGGATTTTTGATACTCGGTGACTTTCCCTTCGAAGAAATTTTGTTCCTTCTTAAGATCGATGGCCTCGGACAGCCATGGGAAGGGATTGTTGGTCTGGCCGGTGAGGGGTTCGAGGTGGCAATTCACGAGACGCCGGTCCGCGATGTAATCAATGTATTGCTCGAACTCCACGGCTGACAGCCCGACGGCGCCCACCGGCAAACAGTCCCGGATGAACTCTTTCTCAAGGCGAACGCCTTCGGCCATCGTCTGCCGGAGATCCTCCTTGAATTCCCTCGTCATGATGTCGGGGTTCTCGGTGATCAGTGAATTCAGCAAATTGCGGAAGACTTCGATGTGGTTTGATTCATCCCGCAAGGTGTAGCGGAACATCTGACCAATGCCCGGAAACTTGTTCTGGCGATACAGGCTTAGAATCATTCCAAAAAGACCGTAGAACTGGGTTCCTTCCATCACCTGACCAAAGAGGAAAATGTTCTTCGCCAGGGCCTGCTTGTTCTCCAGAACGGTGAGATCGAGATCGCGGCGAAGGCCTCTTGAATTGCTCACCACAAAGTTGTTTTTCGCCGTGATCGAGGGGACATCCTCAAACATCGCCTCGCACTCGTGCGGATTGAGACCAAGGGAGGAAATCATGTAAACCAGCGAGTCGGCGTGGATATTTTCCTCATGGGCATGGCGGCCCAGAACCAGTTTCAGCTCGGGAGCCGTCATGAGTTCGCGCACCACGTGAATGATGTTGTCTCCCACAATCCCCTCGGCAGCCGAAAAGTATCCAATCCCCATCTTGATGATCCAACGCTCGACATCGGAAATTTCATCGCCACGCCACTGCTCGACATCCTTCTGCATCTGGATGTCTTCAGGCTCCCAGTGGTTGCCTTTCATCGTTTTGTAGAGGTCATACGCCCACTGGTATTTCAGCGGGAGAATGTTGAAGAACATCGTATCCTTACCATTGATGACCTTTTTGGACGCAAATGCGGCCTCGGCTTTCTCCTTATCGAGAATAAATGTGCGGTCTCCAAGGGTGATGGTGGTGGTGTCGGACATGGGCGGATTTTTCAGTATTCGGGGGGAAAAATGAGTGTCTTTTGCGGCATCTTCTTCGGTAACATCGAATTAGCGCAACAGCCCCGAAGCTACCTCAAAGCCTCCTTGTTGGACAAGTCCCTTTTTGCTCATATGGTATCAACAAATTATTCACAATACCACATGTTGTGCTTGTGTCGGATGTCCAACATTTCGACCTTTCCGAGAAACTCAGCCGGATTCCACGCTCTCACAAGGCAAACAGCGGTTTTCGATTTCTCCGCGAAGGGCACAATCCGTCCGCCACTTGCGCTCGAAAAAAAATGAACAAATTTCCAAAGATGCTTCGGGTATCCGTATTTTTAAAATTTAAGGCCAACTCCGGATCAATCGCCCGCCAATAGGGCTAGATTTCCCCTTGTTGCATACTTTTGAAGTGTAAAATTTGAGATTTCAGGCCCGTTTCACCGCTCCCTCCCAACCCATCCGGACCCCACTTGCAATCCCCATTGAAAGACCCTGGCCATTTTATGGGTAACCTTCGGGAATGTCCGGTCAGTGACACCCTTCTGGATTGATCATTCCAATGAAAACAGCCCTCCTGATTCTTGGCTCAGCCCTGATCCTTCATGGGTCAGACACCGTCTTCGTCGAAAAAGGAGGGGTCGTCGCAATCGAAGCCGAGTCGACCGAATCCAGCCTGAAACGTTGGAAAAAAAAGACCGACGTCGCCGATTTCAGCGGCGAATGCCACCTCGAATTCACAGGCAACAAGCCGGAATCCGGGCCACCCGAATCTCCGCTAAAATACCACTTCAAGGTCAACAAACCGGGCAATTACCAACTCACCATCAGAGCCCGTAAACGCCTGGAAACAAAGCGCTCGGACATCTCAAATGATTGCTACGTCGCTCTCAAGGGCGACTTCGAATCAGGCGGCAAAGCTCCCCTCAAAATCCTCAAAACGGACACAAAGATCTTCGGAGGAAATGCCGATGACTGGGGATGGGCCGGCACCCTGGATTTCGATCACAAAAAGGAACCCGCCATCTACACTCTCGTCCCCGGCGAGATTTATCAGCTCACCATCTCCGGACGTTCCCAAAACTTCAACTTCGATCGCTTCCTCCTCGTTCATGAGTCCGAAAACCTCCGCGACTTGCAGCGCAAAAACCCACCCGAAAGCAAATCCGAAGGCGGGAGCAGCGATGGCGGACTCCTCCCCACCTACCCTCCACGCACCCTCACCAACAAGGATGGCGTCGCCATCGAGGTGAAGCTTGTCGAAAAAAAGGGCGAACGCATCATCGTCATCTTCAAAGGACGCCGCATCGAAATTGAAATCGCCACCCTCTCTGACGAAGATCGCAAATTCCTTAAAGAATGGCAGGGCGTCAAATAACGCTCCCGGCCTCACTCCGGGCGCCCAAACTTCCCCCGCTCCCTCTCCACCGCATCACGGCAATGGCACCCTTCCAGGTGATCATTCACCAACCCCATCGCTTGCATAAAGGCATAGCAGGTCGTGGGACCCACAAAAGACCACCCGCGCTTCCGCAGGTCCTTGCTTAAGGCTGTCGATTCCTCCGTTTTCGTTAGCGTCATCGCCGTCGCATAATCGATCTTCGGTGGCCGTGATTGCGGCTCATGACCCCAAAAATAATGCGCCAGCGAACCGAATTCCTCCACCATTTCAAGAGCCCGTTGCG
This sequence comes from Verrucomicrobiaceae bacterium, assembly GCA_051252135.1. Lineage (GTDB taxonomy): Bacteria > Verrucomicrobiota > Verrucomicrobiia > Verrucomicrobiales > Akkermansiaceae > SW10. The sequence continues at coordinate 94,472 of JBPOGH010000013.1, forward strand.
CATTGTTGATCGTCGAAAGAATTTTCCCCCGATGCCGCACAATCCCGGCGTCCTGCACCAGGCGCTCCACATCCGCATCATCAAATAACGCCACCTTCTTGAAATCAAATCCCGCAAAACCCGCTCGAAAATTCTCCCGCTTTCGCAGAATCGTCAGCCAACTCAACCCGGCCTGAAATCCCTCCAGACAGATTTTCTCGAACAAACGGATATCCTCCGTCACCGGCCGCCCCCACTCCTCATCGTGATATTTCAAGTAATCCTCATGATGCTCCGGCCACCAGCACCGCACCCTTCCATCCTCACCTTTGATCAGTCCGTCCTTCATGAAAAATTCAATTTACGATCGAGGCTCCGGTATTGGATCGCCTCCAAAACATGATCCGCCGTCAGCTCATCACATCCCGCAAGGTCCGCAATCGTCCGCGCCACCTTTAAAATCCGGTCATGCGCGCGGGCCGAAAAATTCAGCTGGTCCATCGCTTGCTCCAGAAGCTGCGAACAGCTCGCATCCATCTCGCAGTGGGCCCGCATCACCTTCGGTCCCATATCGCTGTTGGTCCTCGTCGCAGGGAACTCCGCAAACCGCTTCAGCTGCAATTCACGACAAGCCATCACCCGATTCCGCACCGTCTCCGATGACTCGCTCTTTTCCTTCGAGGAAAGCTGCTTGAAATCGATCAACGGCACTTCCACATGTAGATCAATCCGGTCCAGCAAAGGCCCGCTGATCTTTTGCCGATACTGCTCCACCTGTCGCGGAGAACACCGGCATTCCCGCTTCGTATCACCAAAAAATCCGCACGGACACGGATTCAGCGATGCCACCAAAAGCACCTTGGAATCAAAAGTGATCGTCCCCGCCGCCCGGGAAATCGTCACATTCCCATCCTCGAGAGGCTGCCTCAGGACCTCCAGCGTTGACCGACGAAACTCCGGCAGCTCGTCCAGAAAAAGCACCCCGTTGTGAGCCAGCGAAATCTCTCCCGGCCCCGGATTGCTTCCCCCTCCCAAAAGCCCCGCATCCGAAATGGTATGATGCGGCGATCGAAAAGGACGATCCTGCACCAGACCCTCGCGGGCATTGAGAAGACCCGCCACCGAATGAATCCGCGTCGTCTCAATCGCCTCATCCTCGCTCATCGACGGCATGATCGTTGCCATCCGCTTCGCCAGCATCGACTTCCCCGTCCCCGGCGGACCCACCATCAACAAATTGTGCCCACCCGCCGCCGCGATCTCCAATGCCCGCTTCACCTGATGCTGCCCCTTCACCTCATCCAGATCGATCGTGGGCTGGTCAAGTGAACGGGAACGCAACGCCGGCTTCGGCTCCGGCGCGAGGGTTTTGGCTCCACTGATAAACTTCCAGGCCTCATGAAGATTCTCGATTCCATAAACCTCCACCCCACTCACCATCGCGGCCTCCCGCGCATTCGCCGCCGGCACCAGGACCCGCCGACGCCCGTTATTCTTCGCACCCAGCGCAATCGACAACGCCCCCTTGATCGGCCGGAGCGTCCCGTCCAATGCCAGTTCACCCACAATCAGCAAATCTTCGGTCAGCGCCGAAATATCTTCATTCTGCGCGCAGGCCGTCATCGCCAGCGCAATCGGCAAATCAAAGGAAGGTCCTTCCTTTCTCAAATCCGCCGGGGCCAAATTCACCGTGTTGATACCATACCCAAAAGGCAGTGCCGACGCAGTCAACGCCGTCGTCACCCGCTGCGCACTCTCCCGAACCGCCGCATCCGGCAAGCCCACAATGATCGTCCCCATCTTCTCCGAATCCCGGGAACTCACCTCCACCTCGACTTCCGCCGCTTCCACTCCAAGAAGTGCCGCACTGTAGACCTTCGCAATCACCCGCATTGAATACTGTTCATGAAAACAGTTGTCAATACGCCGGATCGAAAACTCCTCCGCCTACGATTCACTCCAGCCCGCCCGACTCACTATCTGCGTGACCAACAACGACGCGTCCCGCATCAGAATCTCCAGCGGAAAATTGAGATCGCTGAGCGAAAGCGTCTCATCAAAAAGCGAACCCGCCTCCGGCGATACAAAACCGGCAACACCCACCACCCGCTTCCCCGCAGCCCGCGCCATCGCCGCCACCCCAGCCGGCCCCTTGCCATCCAGCGTCTGCCCATCAAGCGACCCTTCCCCCGTGATCACCAGGTCCGCCTGCGCGATCTTCTCCTCCAGCTTCAGCGCCTGCGCCACCAGCTCAAACCCACTCACCAACTCAGCCCCGCAAAAATGCCGGAGCCCAAAACCCAATCCACCCGCCGCTCCCGCCCCGGGAAACGTATGATCCCCGCCCAGCACTCCCGCAAGATGACTCAGGGCCGCCTCCAGTTTCTTCAACTCATCCGGCTTCGCACCCTTCTGTGGACCAAAAACCGCCGTCGCCCCCTGCGGCCCCAGCAAAGGATTGGTCACATCACAAGCCACCGTAATCGGCGGCAACGCGATCAATCCCGAAAGATCAACCGAGGAAATCTCCAAAAATTGATCCGGAATCGGCAGCGTCGCCTGACCCGAGGCATGCTTGAAGACCACCCCCAACGCCTCCGCCATCCCCGCCCCCGCATCGTTCGTGGCCGATCCCCCGATCCCAATCAAAAGCCGCTTCGCCCCACTCTCCTCCACCGCATGACGCATCAGCTGTCCCGTCCCATAGGTGTTTGAAAAGAGCGGATCCAACTCCGCCTTCTCGATCCGCCAAATCCCGCTCGCAGCCGACATCTCAATCACCGCCGACCCGTCATCCAGCAACGCATAGTCCGTTGCCCGATCACGCCCCAGCGCATCCCGACACGTCGTCGTAACCTTCTTCCCCGGCGCCGCCGAAAGAATCGCGTCCACAAATCCCTCACCACCATCCGCAATCGGACACAGTTCCGCAACCGCCCCCGGAAGACCTGCCGCGATCGCCTGACAGGCCTCCATCGCGCTCAGCGATCCTTTAAATTTATCACAGGCAATCAGGACATTCATCATTCATATGGAAGGTGTTTTCGCTTGTTAGTCAACCAGCGTGATTGATACGGGGCAAAGTAAATTTCTCCCGCCTCCTCGCTCAGTTCACTCCCGTCCAGCAAATCGATCCATTCTTCGGTCGCAATGAGATTCACACTCGATAACGGCAGAACCTGCGGTGCCGGTGTCATATTGTGAAAACAAAAGATATTCTGCCTCCGATCCAACGACTGCCTCCAGAACCCAAAGATCTCATCCCCCAAATGCAGCGTGAACTGCGTCGCATTCGGATGAAATGCCGCCTGCTCTTTCCGGATCCCGATCAGACCCTTCAATCGCCTCAACACCCGCGCATGAGGGCTACTCTCATCTTCCAGCTCCGCCTCCAACTTGGCCAACTCCCACTGATGCCGGTTGATGTGCCGGTTGTGCCCCGAAGCATCGGCCTTCGCATCATCATTCCGCGTTCCCAGCAGACTGTGTATGTAAAACGCCGGCATCCCCTCCAGAGCCAGCAGGATCGTATGGGCACAAATAAACCGCTCCTCCCCCATCCCGTCCCTCCCCTGAAAGGCATCAAACAAGCTGATATTAATCTCATACGGCCGCTTTGATCCATCCGGCAGTGACCGCTCGGACACCCGCCCCCCGGATGACTTCATCGCCTCCACCAGCTCATCAATCTCACCATCCGTCAGCAGCCCCTCGGCCGGACGCAGCCCGATCCCGTCATGCGACGCCAGAAAGTTGAAAAACGTCGTCCCCGGTTGCGCCGGCGGCATACTCATCAACCAACGCCGCAAATACTGGCAGCTTCCCACCGTCATCCCGTGAAGCAGCAGCGGCGGTAGCGAAAAATTGTAAATCGCATGCGCCTCGTTCCCGTTCCCGAAGTACGAGAGATTCTCGCGATTCGGCAGGTTCGTCTCCGTAATGATCACCGCATCCGGCTTCACATGCTCAATCAGCGTTCGAAACAAACGAATGATCTCATGCGTCTGGGGCAAATTGATACAACTCGTCCCAATCTCCTTCCAAATGAAGGCCACCGCATCGAGACGGAAGATCGACACCCCGTGATCCAGATGATCCCGAATGATCTTCACCAACTCCACCAACAGCTGCGGCTCGGAAAAATTGAGATCAATCTGGTCATGCCCGAAGGTGCACCAGACGTGCTTCTCACCCGTCGGTCGCAACAACGGACTCGTCCGGGGACGCACCACCTGGGAGAGATCCTCCTCCGGCGATACCTCCACGAAATAAGACACCCCCGGCTCCTCCCCCCGCTGATACTGCGCAAACCACTCGTGCGAGCCCGAACAATGGTTCACCACCAGATCAGACATCAGTCGATAGTCCTGCGCCAATGCCTCAATATCCCCCCAATCTCCCAGCGGAGGATTGACCGTAAGATAATCCGACACCGCAAACCCATCGTCCGAAGTCCACGGAAAATACGGCAGCACATGCACCGTCGAAAGCACCCCTCCCAAATGCCGGTCCAAAAATCCCTTCAACACCCTCAACGGAGCATCCTCACCCAAAATACTGTCCCCGTATGTGATGACCGTGACATCTTTCTCCGACCAATGATTCGCAAATGGCACCGGCTCATAAAAATGCTCACGCAGACTCATCGCATCGACCAATTGATCACGCAACACCCCGTGATCCCCCTCGCCGTAGATCGATACAAGGTGGTGATCAACCCGGTCTAAAAGTAACTCCAGCGGACTCATGACTTTGCGGCAAACTCCTCCTGATCGGCCTCAACAGCCTCAATCAAACGTGGGAAAATATCCGGCACCGCACTCGTCACCCGACTCCAGCTCGGAATAAAAGGACGCTCCATCGGGGACTCCAGATACGACTTGCCCGCATCAATGATGTTCTGCGCAAAGAGCTCCACCGCCTCCTCCTCCGCGTGCACATCCACACTCAACCCGTTCATCACCGCATCATTCTTATAGCGCTCCACAAAATCCAGGGCATTGCGAAAGTAAGCCGCCTTCACCGCCCGGAAGAGCGCCTTGTTCAGCACCTCTCCCTCCGTCGCCAGCTTCCGGAATAACAACTTGCAAATATCCACCGACATCTTCGACAAACCCTTCGACTGATCGTCCGCCGACACATCCTGATGCTTGTGGTCATATCGATCCGCAATATCCACCTGACACACCTTGTTCGGCGAATAATTGCGATACATCTCGGAAAGAATCCCCATCTCCAGCCCCCAGTCACTCGGCAACCGGATGTCCGGTATCACATCACGCCGAAACGAAAACTCCCCCGCCAGCGGATAACGAAACCCATCCAAAAACGAAATGTAATCATTCGCCCCCAACACCTGCTCCAGCGACCGCAACAGCGGCGTAATCAACAAGCGCGTCACCCGCCCGTTCAACTTCCCGTCAGCCACCCGCGGATAATACCCCTTCGCATACTGATAGCTGAAATTCGGGTGCGCCATCGGGTAAATCAAACGAGCCAGCAGACTCCGGTCGTAAGTCACAATATCGCAATCATGCAGCGCAATCGCTTCCGCCTCATCCCGCGCAATCGTATAACCCAGACAATACCACACATTGCGCCCCTTTCCCGCTTCCGTCGGCGCCAGACCATGTCCCGCCAACTCGGCATCAAGCGCCCTCAACCTCGGTCCGTCGTTCCACAGCACCCGATGATGCTGGGGCAACTTGTCAAAAAATGATAACGCATGCCGATACTGCGCCTCATCAGCCCGATCCAACCCGATCGTGATCTCGCCCAAGTACGAAACATCTTTTAGTTCCTCCACAATCTTTGGCAACGCCTCTCCCTCCAACTCGGAAAACAAGGAAGGCAGAATAAGCGCCATCGGCCGCTTCTTTGAAAATTTCTGCAGTTCGGATTCCAATTCATCAAGCGAGCGGTCCGTCAGATTGTGCAAGGTCGCGATGGAACCATTTTGGTGAAAGTCAGCCATGTCGTGTTATCGTGTTTGTGTGTTAAAAAAGCTCATCCAGTAAATCATTCATCACCTCCGCCCACCCCTCCGGCCCCTCACCCTTGCTCCGGATCAGCCTCTTCCCCATCGGCACCTCCAGACGCCCCCCCTTGGGAGACGCAATCACCACCCCGATATCGGCCCGCTCCAGCATCGCCACATCATTCGGACTGTCACCCAGCACGATCACGCTCTCCGGCTCATAAACCTCTCGTAAAACCTCCAGCGCCCTCCCCTTGTCCGTCCTCCCAAGCACGTGCAAAAACCGCCCACCTTCCAGAGTCCTCAGCCCCCTCCGCTTCACCTCTTCACAAAATCGCAATTTCTCCTCCTCCGTCCCCCGCCACACCAACGGCTCACTAAACTCTCTCTCCCCTGCCAAACGAGCATCTTCCTCACCCAGCCCCGTCTCCCGCATCACCCCCTCCAGCCCCAATTCCTGAAACCCCGTAAAATCAAACGTCCCACCCATCTCATTGAGGAAATCAAAAATCACCTCACGCCTCTCCCCCAACACCCTCGTCTCCCCGTCCCGGAGGATCACCGCCGAGCCATTCTCCACCACAAAAGCCTCCTCGTTCGCAAATCGCCCCCGCATCGCCATCCACTCCGCCCGTGTCTTGCTCGTATTCGCCACCACCGGCACCTTCAGCGCCGCCAGGCGCTCCAGCACCGGCAGAACCTCCTCGAACCCGTAATCATCATGATTGAGCAAAGTCCCGTCGAGATCAGTCACCACCAGCATCCGCGGTCGTTCCATATTCTCACTCATCCCTTCCATGCCTGAAACGATCGTAGCGCAGACCATGCCAAGTTCCAACGCCGACCTCTCTCAGCTCCCCTGCTCGCCACAAAAAAAGGCCGAACCAATCGGTTCGACCTTTTGAAAACCACTTGAAGTCTCCCTCTATCGCTTGCGACGGAGAAGGAAACTCGCTCCCAGAAGTGCCATGATCCCGGTGGATGGCTCGGGAACCTGTGAAAGCTGGAATCCATTCACCGCCAGGATTTGGCGATGAACTGCGGTATCGGCCAAAACACCATAGCGGATCACGACGTCATCCGTTCCATTGGCCGTAAAGGTGGTATTGTAAGTGGAAGCAAGAGTCTCAGCTGACCCCGTGGTGGTCGGACTTGGATTCGCAGGATTGCCTCCGCCAGTGGAAGAGGTCATCGCACCCGTCTCAACAGCTGAAAAGGTGGTGCCTCCATCGATGGAAACTTCGACCGTATAACCGGCCCACACATTCTCGGTATCGTGGTGAAACGAGCGGTAAGCGTAGTCGGCTGCTGCCAAACCACCCAGATTAAAGGTCAGGTAGGTGGGAGTTCCCGTCGTTCCATCCCAGTTTCCGTTTCCACCATTGCTGGTCCGGGTATCGATCCCGATAAAGTCGGTGAGAAGATCAAGATTGGAACCGGTCCAGGTCGCATCGTTGGTAGGTCCGCGGTCGATCGACTGACGAACATTGATATCAGTGGTATTCGGCCAGTCTGGAGTAAGCGTTACAGTCGCTGCTCCGGTCAGTGCAAAAACGGGATTGTAGGACGCTGTGGCTCCTGGCGTAGTTCCACTTCCCAAATCGGTCGCATTTTCATGACCGGCATCATAAGACTGATAACCGGCTTCGGGATGGGGTCCGCCATCTTGGGAAGTAGAGTTAAAATCCACCCATAGTGAGCCTTGGGCAACAGCTGGTATGACGGCTAAAGCAGCCAGAACATGTGTGTGTTTTTTCATAGCGATCCATACCCTATCGGTTCGGACTCTCCCCTGACAAGGCGCAATCAGGAAAAGATATAAGGAGCATTAAAAGATCAACTTTCCCGTAACGGATTCACAGGATCAAAGGAAACGTTATACTCGAATCAGAGACCCGAATCAGAGGCGATATTCGCCGTCCTCATCCGTCCCATACCACCCCAATTCACGGAACGCGCTGATGATCGGAATCTCAAGATGATCATCCTCACCTTCGGCATACTCAATCGTCGCCTGACTGCTCATCCCACGCTCGGACTCGATGCTAATCACCGTCTTCTCACCCTCAAAGTTGATCCAGTCACCCCAGTCCTTCTTATCGTGGACCGCCTTGAGATTGTATTCTTTCAAGGCCGCTACGACTTCAATAATTGACGATGGCTTTTCGGTGGCTGGGAGATGAACGCGTGTTTCCATGTTTGTGCCCAATTAGTTTCCACCAACTAGGCACATTGGGGCAAGGGTGAATCGTCAAAAAAGTCTACACTTTGACCCAACCGCCTTTTTCATGACTCTCCCAGGACTTCTCGGCCAACTCCACTCCCTTCGCACCCTCGCGCAAAGTCCATGGAAACGGCTCATCCCTCGCAACATGCTTGAGAAAGAGCTCCCACTGCACCTTGAAGGCATTGTCGCAAGGACCGGGATCAATCACCTCCCAATTGGCGTAGTAATCAATCGGGCTATCCACATCAGGATTCCATATCGGACGCGGCGTGTTCTCCAGACTCTGCGCCCAGCATTTCCGCAGCCCCACGATCGCGCTCCCCTTCGTCCCATCAACCTGCATCGTCAGCAAATCATCACGACGCACCCGCACATCCCACGATGAGTTGAACTGGCAAATCACTCCCGTCTCGGTCTTGAACAAGGCATAAGCCGCATCATCCGCCGTGCACTTGTAGGGCTCGCCGTCTTCTCCGATCCGCTCCGGCAAATGGGTCGCCGCATGCGTGAAGACCTCTGTCACCTCACCAAAGAGCTGATCGATCACGTAGCGCCAATGGCAATGCATATCGATGATGATCCCCCCACCGTCTTCATTCCGGTAGTTCCAGCTCGGACGCTGCGCCGGCTGATCACTGTCGTGACCGGTGAACACCCAATATCCAAACTCGCCACGCACACTCAGAATCTCCCCAAAGAAACCCTCTTCCTTCAGCTTCTTATACGCTAAAATCCCCGGCAGCCACAGCTTGTCCTGCACCGTCCCGTTCTTCACGCCCGCAGCCTCAGCCACTTCCGCAATCCCATACGCCTTGCTCGACTCAACTGCCGTCGGCTTCTCACAATAAATGTGCTTCCCCGCTGCAATCGCCTTCTCCAGAAAATTCACCCGATAAGGCGTCCCCGAAGCATCAAAGAAAATCGAATAGTAATCATCCGCCAACACCGCATCCAAATCAGCGGAATACTTCTCCACCCCATATTGCTCCGCCAGTGCCTTCAGCTTCGCTTCATTCCGTCCCGTCAAAATCGGGTCCGGCATCAGCATCACCCCGTCACCAAGATCCACCCCGCCTTGCTCGCGGATTGCTAAAATCGAACGCACCAAATGCTGGTTCGTTCCCATGCGTCCGGTGACGCCATTTAAAATAACTCCAATTGTTTCTGTACTCATAATTCGTTTCGGTAAATGTTGTCGTAGGCTTCCAGTATCGTATCCAAAAATTCATCCTGGTCCCGCTCCCACCACTTCGCGGAAAAGATCTCCACTTCCTTCCGCCCCTCAAATCCCGCCGCACCCATCATCCGGTCGATGTCCCGCAGCGCCACACATCCCTCACCCATGATCCCCCGATCTAACAGAATGTGCGACTGGTCCGGCTTGAAATCACAGATGTGATACGCATCCAGCCATCCGTTCTGCGCCGCCCGCTCAATCTGCTCCTCCAGATCCAGCTCCCACCACACATGATACACATCCAGCGCAATCCCCACATTCGCATGATTCAACTCCTCACACAAATCGTTCGCCACCTTCATCGAGGGAATCCCCGAGCGATCCCCCGCGTAGAGCGGATGCAGCGGCTCCACCAACAAGCGCACCCCCATGCTCTGCGCCTGATCCGCAATCTCCCCGATCCCATCCCGAATCTGCGCGTAATTCTCCTTCGGCGTCTGACCCACCGTCGCCCCGCATACCAGCACCAGCGATGGCAACCCCACCATCTCGGCCTCCTTCAGCGCCTGCCGGTTCTCCTCCTGCCCCGCCTTCCGCTTCGCCTCCGTCTCCCCCGTAAAAAATCCACCCCGCACCAAAGAAATCCCCTCCAGACCCGCATCCTCCAGATGCTTCCCCACCGAACACAAATCCTCCCCCTCCAGCGTCTCGCGCCAAATCGATATCCCCCCGATCCCCCGCTTCGCGTACCCCTCGATACATTCTGTCAGAGACCACGGCTTGGTCGTAAAGGTGTGCACTGCTAACTCCGGATAACTCATCTTTAAAAAATCTCTACGTTGTCTGCCCTTCCAACAAACTCCCTTTCACAAAAACCTCCTCGGAACGGCGTTCACCGTCCACCACCTCCGCGTAAATCAACTTTCCCGCCTCCTCCGCCAAATCCCGCATCGAAAGATCCACCGATGTCAGCAAGGGCACCGTCACCCCCCGCACCGCCGCATTATCACACCCCGTCACCCGCACATCCTCCGGCACCCGATAACCCTCCGCCCGCGCATGCTGCAACAACAAGCTCCCCGCCACATCATTCACCCCCACAAAAGTCCGCACCCCCCGCTCAAACCGTGCCTTCAACTCCTCCCCCGTGATCCCCTCCGGCGACTCCGCTATCCAGACATCCCGCTCCCTCTCAAAACCAATTCCCGCCACCCGGCATCCCGCCTCAAATCCCTCCACCCGCGCCGCCACCACATCCTCAATTCCCTCATATCCCACAAAACAACAACCACCGCTCACTCCCCGCTCCGCCAAATGACCCGCGATCAACCCCATCGCCTGCCCATGATCACTGATCACCTGCCGCGTCCCACTCACCAGACGGTTCAGCACCACCATCACCCCACCCGCCTTCTCAACCTTCTTCCGCACCCCCGCCGACGGCGCATGAAACGCAAAAACAAACGCCTCCACCTCTCCACCCTTCTTATGCGGATACGGCTCAAATCCCCCCCCGCTGTTCTCCACGATCAAATTCACCCCCGCCGGAGCCACCCCCCGACGCAACCCCTCCACCAAATCTCCAAAGCTGTAAAACAACCGCGCCGTCCGGTTCGTCGTCGGAGGCAGCACCAACTTCACCGTCAGAATACTCCGCTCCCCATGCCGCTTCACCTCACGCCGGACATAACCCAACTCCTCTGCAATCAACTCCACCTCCGCCCTCACCTCGTCACCAATCAACGACGACCCGCCAAGAACCCGCGACACCGTAGCCTTGGACACCCCGGCCTTCGCCGCGATCTCCGCCATTGTCACCGCCTGGATTCTTGCCGACATCGTTCAACCTAGGGAAGCGCTGATTAAAGAGGGAGTTCGCTGCTGCAAGTCATTTTGAAGTCTGGCAAGGCGCGAAGGGTGACACTGATGATCAGCGGCTCCCTGAGCAACGCCGCCAGACTCCAAAAGGGCTGCAGCTCCTCTTACCTCGAAAGCGAAGCTTCCCTGGCTAGAAAATCCCTTAAACATTTCAGCGTGCTTCATCTTGAATCAGTGTTTCCCTAGTAACCCAAACGCTTCACGCAATCAGCCAACATCTCACCCTCCCACTCCGGCCGCCGTGGACACTGCACATGCGGCTCCGGACTCGGAATCCTCCCCAACAAATGCTGGAACACCGCACAACTGTGCTTGTAGGCCGGCACCGCAGGGCGAAACGCCACATTCCCCAAATACTGCAGCGCATCATTCAGCTCATAATAATCCTCATCACCCTCCAGCCACATCCGGTCCCGCTCCGCAAACTTCTCCGGACAAAACGCCGCCAACCCCAAAAGATAATCCGAGCCATACTCGATCATATCGATCCCCAAATCATTCCCCGTATAAATCCGAAAATCTGGACGAACCTCATCGCGCAAGGCCAGCCGCTTCAACTCCTCCCCCCGGCTCAACGAAGAATGCTTCATCCCCTTCAAGCTCGGAATCCCCATCAACCCACGCACCACCTCCTCCGAATAAATCATCCCGTTCGGCGCAAACATCTTCCCCAACTCAAATCCCAACACCGATTCATACGGAGCACACACCTCCGCATACAACCCCACAATCTCCTCCGCCGCCCAATCATGGAACCGTGTCGTCTGAAACAAAATCGGCGTCCCGCCCACCTCCGCAATCGCATCCGCACCCTTCCGGTAAAGCTCCACCAAATCACCCTCCAACCCCTCCACAAAAACCCCCGCCACAAACGGCTTGTCCGGCCCCAGCGCCTCACGCGTCAACTGCAACACCTCATTCCGCTCCTCCTCCGTCAAATAATTCGCATACCCCGTGTCCATGTTCACCGCACACTTCAACCCCGCCTCCTCCGTCCGCACCACCGACTCCTGAAACGCCTTCCGCGCAATCTCCCCATTCTCCTCAAACGGCAACAAACACGCCGCAATCCCCTCAACTTCCCGATTCAACACACGGCGCTCATTTCGATCCAAAATGCTCATGCCTTGATAAATAGTTGCATGCAACAAAAACGCAACCTATTTCTCGCACAAATTTTTCACGCCCACAAAAAAACGCAGGACCACCCCAAGGCAGTCCTGCGTTAAAATCCAATTCAATGACGCCTACCAGGGCAGCGGAAACGCCGCGTTGAACGCAAACACCCGCTCCTTGATCTCCGCCAGCTTCGCCTCATCCTCCCGCGCCTCAAGCGCCTCATGAATCAGGTTCGCCACCGTCTCCACATCGGAGGCCTTCATCCCCCGGGTCGTCACCGCCGGAGTTCCAATCCGAATCCCGCTCGGCTTCATCGGCCCCGCTTCATCAAAAGGAATCGAGTTCTTGTTCACCGTGATCCCTACCTTGTCGAGGGTGTCGGAAACAATTGAGCCATCCAGCCCCACCGGACGAAGATCCACCATGAACACATGGTTGTCCGTCCCTCCCGAAACAATTCGATAACCCAACGCCTCCAGCCGAGCCGACATCGCCTGTGCATTCACAATCACCCGCTTTTGGTAATCCTTGAACCCGGGCTTCAACGCCTCGCCGAAACACACTGCCTTCGCCGCGATCACGTGCATCAGCGGTCCGCCCTGCACCCCCGGGAACACCCGGCCATCAATTTTCTTGGCATACTTCTTCTTGCAAAGAATCACCCCGCCACGAGGTCCACGGAGCGACTTGTGCGTCGTCGACGTCACAAAATCCGCATGCGGCACCGGACTCGGATGCACCCCGGCAGCCACCAGACCCGCAATGTGCGCCATATCCACAAAGAGATAAGCACCCACGGCCTTCGCAATCGCCGCCATCCGCTCAAAATCAATCGTCCGCGAATAAGCACTCGCCCCGCAAGTAATCAGCTTCGGCATCACTTCCTTCGCCTGCGCCTCCAGCGCATCGTAATCAATCGTCTCATTTTCCGCACTCACCCCGTAATGGGTCACATCATACAAGCGACCCGAAAAGTTCGCCGGATGCCCGTGCGTCAGGTGCCCGCCATGGGCCAAATCCATCGTCAAAATCTTATCGCCCGGATCCAACACCGCGAAATAAACCGCCGTGTTCGCCTGACTCCCCGAGTGCGGCTGCACATTCGCATGCTCCGCTCCAAAAAGCTCCTTCAACCGGTTGATCGCGAGCTCTTCGACCACGTCGACATTCTCACACCCGCCATACCAACGACGCCCCGGATACCCCTCGGCATACTTGTTCGTCAGCAACGATCCCTGCGCTTCCATCACCGCCGGGCTGCAAAAGTTCTCCGAAGCAATCAGCTCAATGTGACTCCGCTGCCGCTTCTCCTCACCCACAATCGCCTCAAAAACCTCCGTATCCGTCATCGCCAGACGACTTCCCGAAGCCTTGCACAAGCGACGCTCATGGCGACCACCTTCAAACTCCGTCGTCAGAAACGCCTCCACCATCTCCAGCGCCACCTCCGTCGTCACCACCTTCTGCCCCAAGCACAAAATGTTCGCATCGTTGTGGGATCGCGTCACCTGCGTCTCCTCCACCGTCCGCACATTCGCCGCCCGCACGTCACGGAATCGATTCGCCGCCAGACAAACTCCCACACCCGAGGTGCACACCAAAAATCCCCGGTCCGCCCGCTCCTCATTCACCGCCCGGCCCACCTCATTGGCAAAATCGGAATAATCAACCGACTCGCTCCCATGGGTGCCATAATCTGTCACCTCGTGGCCACCACCTTTCAGAGCCTCCACGATCGCGTTTTTCAACTCAACTCCGCCGTGATCGGCCCCAACAGCAATTCGGATGGCTTTTGCGCTCATAAGGACGCCCCTTCCCTGACCCCTCGGGCCCAAAATGGCAAGCGCTTAGCGGTAAAAGGGCGACCCCTCAGTCATTTCTCTCCTGAATGGATCAGCCACCCCAAAAGAATAGCGCCCCCCACAACACACTGCTAGCCCACCCTACGCACCGCCACGTGCACCTTCAACCCACTTGTGCCCCCACCATAATAAGAACCGGATACCGGAGCCACATCCGAGTAATCTCTTCCCGTCGCCAACACGATATACGTGTCATCGATCACCTTATTATTGGTCGGATCCAACCCGATCCAACCGTGCCCCTCTACATAAACCTCCACCCACGCGTGGGTCGCCTCGGACCCCCGCAGGCTACTGTCTCGCGTCGCATCGAAAAAATAACCGCTCACATAACGGGCCGGAATCCCGAGCGAGCGGCACAGCGCCACCATCGCGTGCGCAAAATCCTGACAGACTCCGTGCCGTTTTCGAATCACCTCATTCGCATGGGTCGTCACCACCGTCGCACCCGGATCATAGCTGTAACTCCCAAAGATAAAGGCCATGATCGCATAGGATGTCTGAAAGACATCCGACGATTCATCCATGATGTCGACCGCCTCACGCCAAACCTCCGGATTCACATCCACATAAGGGCTGCTTTGTAAAAAGGGTCGGCATTCATCCTTCTTCTCCAGCTCTTTCAAGGTCGACATCTCCACCCCGTAAGGCAGATCTTCAATCTCGATCGATGGAGCCGTCTCCATCCGCATTCGGGCCTCAATCACAAGACGCCGGTGCGGCTCCGGGACCTCAAAATGGTGAGCCCGGTTCCCGTTGAGATCGACGTACGGATTCAGTTTCACCGGAGGCACCACCGAGACAATACAGCTCTTACAGACCTGCCCGGCGTCGTCACGCGGACTCAGCTTCAATTCGTTGATGCTATCGTGAACCGGAGTATGATACTGATACTCGGTCCGATGATAAATTTTCAGCTGCATAAATAAGCCCTATTGCTGCTTTTGTTGATGCTGCTGAAGAACGCTCCCCTGCAGGCTCTCTGTTCTCACCACATCCCGTAGCTCCGATGGCAACAGAACGTAATTCTCAAAGATACACTGCCCGATATCATTCAAGTTTTGCTGCAAATCATCGATCGACTGATGAAGCCCCGCTTCAAACAGCTGATCGATATCGGTAAAGTTGATCTGCGCGAGAGTCCGGCCCGTAAGACGCTCCGCTTCGTTCGTAAAGAATCCATTGGAGGTCCCGGAAATCTCCAGCAATGCCTCATTAATCCGCGTCAAACAAAAGCGAATGGACCTCGGGAAGTTTGCCGAGAAAAACAGAAAAGAAGCCACATTTCGAAAGCTGTTATCATCGCGATACTCCGAACGAAATGCCGTGAATCCGCTGCATGACCGCAACACCGCCAAAAGGGACATCGCCGTAGGCGCTCCCGTCCGAAAAGTCAGGGTGTCGAGAATCCGGCTCGTCTTGTCCGCCCGCTCAATGAACTTCCCAAGTCGCGCAAAATACCACCCTTCATCCTGAAGAATAGTCGATTGCGTCAGCCCCTGGAAAATAATCGAAAAACGGATAATCCGCCGGAACAAACCATCGGGATCCTCGTGGAAAGCCCGCTCGGCTTCATCCGACCTGAGAAAAAGATGAATACTGTTCAGCTCAAGCCACATCTCCTCGGAAATCTGATCCCTCACCACCCGCGCATTCTCCCGGGCTCCGGCGATACAATTTGCGATCGAGGCCGAATTCCCCCGATCCAGCGTAATAAAATGCGCTGGATCCGCGGGCGGCGCCGACTCCTTTTCCTCATCTTGGACACAGGTCGCGTAAAGAACCGGCTTCCAAAGACTGAGACTGGAATCACGCCGAAACGATTCGAGATCCTCCCGCCGCGTCACCTCCACAATTCGCGCAAGATTCTCCGCTCGCTCCACATAGCGCCCAAGCCAGTAAAGGCTGTCTGCAACTCTTGATAACATGATTTAGATAAAAAATTAGAGGTTCAGAGCACCCAGGTGTCTTTGCTTCCCCCGCCTTGGGACGAGTTCACCACCAACGATCCCTTGTTCAACGCGACCCGGGTAAGTCCACCGGGAATGATTTCAATGTCCTCACCGCAAAGAACGAACGGTCTCATATCGACGTGTCGCCCCTCGATCCCCTCAGGACAAATCGTCGGATGCCGCGATAACGAGACCACCGGCTGCGCCACGTAATTCCTCGGGTTCTCTTTAATTTTCTCAGCAAACTCCGCCCGCTCGGCTTTCGTCGAGCTCGGCCCCATCAGCATCCCGTAGCCCCCGGACTCATTTGCCGCCTTCACCACGAGGGTCTCGAGATTCTCCAACATGTGCTGGCGATCCTTATCCCGCCAACCGAGGAAGGTCGGCACATTGTTGAGAATCGGATCCTGATCAAGGTAGTAACGAATCATGTCGGGCACATAGGCATAGGTCACCTTGTCGTCAGCCACCCCCGTCCCCAGCGCATTGGCCAGCACCACGTTACCCTTCAAATAAGCCTCCATGATCCCCGGAACACCCAGCAGGGAGTCCTTTCGAAAAACCAATGGGTCCAAAAAGTCGTCATCGATCCGACGATAAATCACATCCACCTGCACCAAACCACGTGTCGTCCGCATGTAAACATAACCATCCACCGCCACCAAATCACGGCCTTCCACAATCTCAATGCCCATCTGCTTCGCAAGAAAGGAATGCTCAAAATAAGCACTGTTATAGAGACCCGGAGTCAATAGGACACAGACCGGCATCCCAGCCTGTCTCGGCGAAAGGAATTCCAGCGTCTTACGCAGAATCGCCGGATAATCTCCCACCGGCCGCACCCCGAGCGATTGATAAAGTTTCGGAAAAGCCCGCTTCATCGCCTCCCTGTTTTCCAGCACATACGAAGCTCCGGACGGACAGCGACCATTATCCTCTAGCACCAAATAATTGCCATCCCCGTCGCGAATCAAATCACTCCCGCAAATGTGCATGTAAATATCCTGCGGCACATTCACTCCCACCATCTCAGGGCGGTAATGCGCTGCCGTCTTCACCACCTCCTCAGGCACCACCCCATCCTTGATAATCTTCCCCTCGTGGTAGATATCATTGAGGAAAAGATTCAGCGCGATGATCCGCTGCGTCAGCCCATCCTCAATGACTTGCCATTCGTCAGCCGGAATCACTCTGGGAATCAAATCAAACGGAAAAATCCGCTCCGTCCCGTGATCGCTGTCTCCGTATACCGTGAATGTCACCCCCTGCTCCAGAAACGAAGCATCAATATGCCGCTGCTTTAGCCGCAGTTGCTCATTCGACATCTTCCCGATCGCCGCCTCGATCTTGGCATAATGCGGGAACGCCTTCCCACCATCAGCCGGGAACATTTCATCGAAAAAGCCGTCGGTCTGATAGTCGGTAAACATGGAGGATACCCAGCTTATGCAATCTCTGTGCCAAACGAAAGACGGAACCGGCCCAACGCTCGTTTAATCAATGACGCCTCCATAAATTTTGTTGGCTCTGGTCTGGATTCTGCAACATAAAGTTAACCATGGGAATCCGCGTCGCTCTGAATCACCGCACTGCTTACAAGTACGATCGCCTCGTCACGATGTCCCCGCACATCATTCGACTCCGACCCGCCGTCCACTCCCGAACCCCCATCAAGTCCTACTCGCTCAAGATCACCCCCGAGCCACATTTCCTCAATTGGCAACAGGACGCCTTCGGCAACTTCCTCGCCCGCATCGCCTTCCCCGAAAAGACCGATCACTTCTCCTTCGAGGTCGACCTCGTCGCCGAGCTCGAAGTCTACAACCCCTTCGACTTCTTCGTCGACGACTCCGCCGACACCTACCCTTTCGACTACACCGGCGAACAAAAGGAAGAGCTCCTTCCCTACCTCAAAATTCGTGACGAAGGCCCGCTCCTCAAGGGTTTCCTCAAAGAAATTAACCGCAAGGAACGAAAGATCGTCGACTTCCTCGTCATGGTCAATCAGGCCGTGGAAAAGGCTATGGACTACTCCGTCCGCCTCGAGCCCGGCGTCCAAACCTGCGAGGAATCCCTCGAAAAACGCGTCGGCTCCTGCCGCGATAGCGCCTACCTCCTCGTCCAGATTTTCCGTCATCTCGGCCTCGCCTCCCGCTTTGTCTCCGGCTACCTCGTCCAACTCGCGCCCGATATCGAAGCCCTCGATGGCCCCTCCGGCACCCCCGTCGATTTCACCGACCTCCACGCCTGGACCGAGGTCTTCATCCCCGGCGCCGGCTGGATCGGTCTCGACCCCACCTCCGGCCTCCTCGCCGGAGAAGGACACATCCCTCTCGCCTGCACCCCCGAGCCTGCCAGCGCCGCCCCCGTCGTCGGCGGATTGGAAGAATGTGAGGTCGAGGACTTCGAGTTTTCAAACACCGTCACCCGCATCCACGAGGACCCACGTGTCACCAAACCTTACACCGACGCCCAGTGGCTGGCCATCGACTCACTCGGCGGCGCCGTTGATGCCGAGCTTCAGGAAAAAGATGTCCGCCTCACCATGGGCGGCGAACCCACCTTCATTTCCATCGATGACATGGAAGGCGACGAATGGAACACCACCGCCGACAGCCCCGAAAAGCGCAAACTCTCCCTCAACCTCCTCAACCGCCTGCAGAAAACCTACGGCGAAAAAGGCCTCCGCTACTACGGCGAAGGCAAATGGTATCCCGGCGAGCCCCTTCCCCGCTGGTCCTACGATCTCATCTGGCGCAAGGACAGCCAACCCATCTGGCACGATCAACAATGGCTCGGCCAACCCACCGGCTCCGGATCCGCCACCACCGCACTCGCCAAAGAATTCGGCCACGAGCTCGCCCTCGCCCTAAAAGTCGATACCGACTGCCTCCGCACCGCCTTCGAGGACCACTAC
The DNA here is from genome assembly GCA_051252135.1 of Verrucomicrobiaceae bacterium. Taxonomy (GTDB): domain Bacteria; phylum Verrucomicrobiota; class Verrucomicrobiia; order Verrucomicrobiales; family Akkermansiaceae; genus SW10. Next base: position 113,560 of record JBPOGH010000013.1, read on the forward strand.
TACTACCTCTGGTACGAAAGCCAGCTCCCCACCACCATCAACCCCGCCGAGACCAAACTCGAAGACCCCCTCGAGCGCAAACACTTCGCCAACCTCCTCTCCAAAGGCCTCACCGCCCCCGCCGGCTACGTCCTCCCCATCAAGTGGAACTACGCCACCGATGACTGGACCACCGTCGCCTGGGAATTCCGCCGTGACGAACTCTACCTCACCCCCGGCACCTCCTCCCTCGGCCTCCGCCTCCCCCTGTCTTCTTTAAAAGCCACCTCGGACGAAGACCCCGAGGAAGTCATCCTCCCGCGCTCCCCCATGGAGCCGGCCCCTCCCCTTCGCGAATTCCCCCCCCGGCAAATCCCGCGCGATGGCTCCCCCGGCTCACGCCTAAAAGTCGCCCCCTCACAAGTCTGCACCGCCATTTCCATCGAAGTGCGCGGCGGCGACCTCTACGTCTTCTTCCCCCCACTCGACGACGCCGGGCACTACCTCGATCTCGTCAATGCCGTCGAAGCCGTCGCCACCGAACTCAAAACCCCCGTCATCATCGAGGGCTACGAACTCCCCTACGACATCCGCCTCGAGCGCATCAAAGTCACCCCCGACCCCGGCGTCATCGAGGTCAACGTCCAGCCCACCAAAAACTGGCCCGACCTCAAAGCCCTCACCACCGGACTCTACGAAGACGCACGCCAGTGCCGCCTCGGCGCCGAAAAATTCATGATCGACGGCCGCCACACCGGAACCGGCGGCGGAAATCACGTCACCATGGGCGGAGTCGTCCCCTCGGACAGCCCCTTCCTCCGCCGCCCCGCCCTCCTCCGCAGCCTCCTCACCTACTGGCAGCACCACCCCGGCCTCTCCTACCTCTTTGCCGGCACCTTCATCGGACCCACCAGCCAGGCACCCCGCGTCGATGAAGGCCGCAGCGACTCCCTCTACGAACTCGAGATCGCCTTCCAGCAACTCCCCGACTCCTCCGAAGTCCCCTGGATCGTCGACCGCGTTCTCCGCAACCTCCTCACCGACCTCACCGGAAACACCCACCGCGCCGAATTCTGCATCGATAAACTCTACTCACCCGACTCCGCCACCGGCCGACTCGGCATCCTCGAACTCCGTGGTTTTGAAATGCCACCCCACCCCCAGATGAGCCTCGTCCAGATGCTCCTCATCCGCTCCTTCGTCGCCATGTTCTGGAGCGCCCCCTATCGCGGAAAACTCGTCCGCTGGGACACCGAACTCCACGACCGCTTCCTCCTCCCACACTTCGTAAAAGAGGACCTCAAGGACATCTGCGAAGACCTCCAGTCCCACGGTTATCCCTTCCAGCCCGAGTGGCTCGACCCCTTCTTCGAGTTCCGCTTCCCCGTTTTCGGCCGCGTCCAATACGGCGGCATCGGACTCGAAATCCGCATGGCCCTCGAACCCTGGAATGTCCTCGGAGAAGAATCATCCTCCTCCGGCACCGCCCGCTACGTCGACTCCTCCGTCGAGCGCATCCAGCTCCTCGTCACCGGCCTCACCGAGAACCGCCACATCCTCGTCTGCAATGGCCGCCGCATCCCCCTCCGCGCCACCGGACGCACCGGCGAGTTCGTCGCCGGCATCCGTTACAAAGCCTGGGACCCCTGGTCCGCCCTCCACCCCACCATCGGCATCCAGACCCCGCTCACCTTCGATATCGTCGATACCTGGAACAAAAAATCCATCGGCGGCTGCGTCTACCACGCCAGCCATCCCGGCGGCCTCAGCTACGACACCATCCCCGTCAACTCCAACTCCGCCGAAGCCCGCCGCGCCAGCCGCTTCGCCCAGCAAGGACACACCCCCGGCACCATCAACCCCGATGGCCCCTCCTCCCCCCTCGTCCCAAATAACGCCGGAGTCATCCGCAGCTTCGACCCCCACCCCGCCGGAACCGTCTTCGAAAAAACGATCCCCCGCGAAGAACCCAGCCTCGACTTCCCCCTCACCCTCGACCTCCGCGCCCAAAGCTAAAAAAGCGCTGACTTAAAACGGCATTCGCTGCTGCAAGTCATTTTCAAGTCTCGCAACGCGCGAAAAGGGACGCTGATGATCAGCGGTTCCCTAGGACTCAAGCCGCTTCGAGCTGATCTCCACCGTCATCCCCTGAAACACATTCCCCTTCCGGTTAAAACTCCCTGCTATCGGCATCACTCCCCTCGGATGATAACTCACCCCCACCGCAATGTGACCCATCCCCACCTGCTCCCCGATCGACGGGTCAAATCCCGTCCATCCCCGGTCCGGTAAATAAATTTCCGTCCACGCATGCGTCGCCCCATTCCCCACCCGCGACGTCTCACTCTCCAAATAACCACTCACAAAGCGCGCCGCGAACCCGATGCTCCGCGCCGTCTCCATCATCAACACCGCCGTATCCCGGCAGGATCCTGACGCCAGCGCCAGCGTCTTCTTGGGCGACTGCACCCCCGGCTCCTCACGTCTCCGGTAATCAATTCGCTCCCGGATCGCCGCCGCCAACCGATCAAAAAGCGGACACTCCTCCCCCGGCGGCGCCGAAATATTCAAACTGTGGAACCAATGGCGCACCTGCTCCACCTGCGGAGGATAAACCGAACGCCGGTACATATAAGTCGCTGACTCCTCAATCCCCGGATAATAAACCGGATACTTCACCATAATCCCCTCCGGTCCGTGAATTTGCTCCGGTGGTGGAGTCCGCCACACCGTGAACTCACTTTCAAGGCACAGCTCCGCCGCATCCTCCATAAAGGTCATATCCGCAATCATGTTCCCGAAAATATCTTCGGACCAGTGAATGTCTGACGCCACCGATGACGTCACCAGGATATCTTCCAGACGCTGATGGTAGCTCTCCCTCGGACGCAGCACCAAACGATGGGGCCCAAAAGCCACCGGCCCCGAATAACGATACGTCGTCTTGTGGCTGAACTGAATCTCAACCCCCGGAATCTCCGCTTGTGGAATTAGTTTATCGCTCACTCACGCCAGAATGATCGCTTCTCCCGCCCGATGCAATTCTGCTCGATCCAAACCCTGGAAATTTTCCTCCAGACACTCCACCTCCACCCGCATCTCCTGCCCCACAATCTCCCCATACAGACTCGCTACCGCCGCATCCCCCGCATCCCGCGCCGTCGAAATCCTCACCATCCCATTCAACGGAGCCAGACCCGTCGCATCAAAAACACACCACCTCCCGCCCAGATACACCTCAAAACACGCATGGAAATCCTGCGGCTCCAAACGATAGGCATACATCGTCGCATAACGCGCCGGAATCATCAGCGCCCGGCAAAATGCAATCCCCAGATGGGCAAAATCCCGACACACCCCCTGCCCGTCCCGCAGCGTCATCAAGGCAGAGGTCTCCTCCCCCGAAGCCCCCGAAACATAATCCACATTCTCCCGAATCCATCCCGCCACCCGCTCCACCTGATCATACGCCGTCCCCCCCTCCGGAAAAAGCCCCCCCACATACTCCCGCAACCGATCCGACTCACAATAACGACTCGGAAAAAGAAACGGCAGCACCTCCGCCCCCAACCGCTCGGGCCCCTCCCGCATCAACTCATTCCTCGGCACCCGCGTCACCCCCGTCATCACCTCCGCCTCATAATCAATCCCCAACGCTCCACCCCCGTTCACAAACACCCGCGAAAACCGATTCCCGCCCAGCCCCATCGCCAGCTCCTCATAATCCACCTCCCGGCTCGTCACAAAACTCTCCTCCATCACCTCCTGCCCCGCCGTCTGCATCGCCTGAATCGACGAAATAATCGTCGCTGCACCATTCACCTCATAACCCAAATGCCCCCTCACCCGAAATCTCATACCTCATCCCAGCAGGAACCACACCCAATACCAAGGTGTCATTCCTACCGAAAACATCAGCCGCACTACACCGCGTCAAATTCCTCCCAGCTCCGCGTCACAAAAATGTTCCCCTTCAGCTGCTCGTTGGTTTTCTCCACCTCCTCAAAGACGTGCTCATCTCCCCCCTCCGCATCCAAATTGATCCCCAGAAAGGTGATCTCACTGAACTTGGAATTCGCCTGAATGGTCTCCCTGATCGAGGTCTGGGATGTCATTACCGTGACCTCCGCATCAATCCGCAACTCACTCAGCTGCTCCGCCATATTCGCCCGCGCCCCCTCCAGACCCTCCTCACTTTCAATCACCATGAAAATTCGGATCTGGTGCTTGTTCCACGTCGGATTCGAACAAATCAAGTGCGCCAGCGTCGCCATCAACGCCCCGTTCCGCTTCGAGCGCCACCAAATATCAATCGTCTTATCCAGACGTCCCACAAACTCCTCGTCCGGCTTGAGATAGAAAATCAAATTCTTCTTCGCCAGCAGCACCCGCTTCACCGTATCGTGATAAATCTGCTGCTTCATCTCATCCGAACTCCACCCGATCATCACCGTATTCGGCTCAATCGGCCCCACCCCCGTCGCCTGAATCAGCGAGGTCACCCCCTCATCGAAGCTATCCGCCGTCACCACCTGCGGCACCGCCGCATAACCGTTCTCATCGATGAAATTCTGGATCGACTGCCGCGCCCCGCTCAAGCGCGGCACCATCTTCTCCCACGGCCCCGTCAGAATCTGACACAGAAAAAGGAACCCGCACTTCGCTTCCATCCAGTTCGCAAACTCCACCAAGCGCGGCCTTCCCGCCGGATTCCCCGCCAGCACCAAAATCACCGGACGCCAGTTCTTCAGATGCTTCTGCGAATCCTGAAACTGCAGCAACCCAAAGCGCGTCAGCGAAAACCAAAACCCGCTCCGCATATCACCCCACGCCGTATTGTAACGCTTCTGCGTCAAATAAAGATGCAGCCCCACCATCAGCACAATCGCCACCACCGTCGCCACCGGGCTCAATAAAAACATCACCCACACACAGCCAATCGCTCCCACCAAGGACACCGACCAATGCACCCGAAACGACGGCCGGTAGGACGGATTCGACACCACCTTCTCCAAAAAGGCCACAAAGTTCAGCAAGCCATAGGTCGCCAAAAAGAACATCGAAATCACCGGAGCAATCGCATTCAAATCCCCCAGCAACACACAGCACATCGCAATCCCGAAGCTCACCATCAACGCCACCCGCGGCTCCCCGTTCTTCCCGCTCTTGCGCGCCAGAATCTTCGGCAAAACCCCGTCCGAGGCCAAAGCCTGCAGCGTCCGCGGCGCCGCCAACAGGGAAGCCAGCGCCGATGACAGCGTCGCCGCCCAAAGACCCGCATAAATCAACGCCGGCACCCGCGAAACATTGTTCATCACCAGCGCATCCCCGATCAATGCCTCACGATCCGCATTGCGCGCCAACCACCACATCTGAAAACCATACACCACAAAGGTCACCCCCACCGCACCCAAGGTCCCAATCGGAATACTCCGTGAAGGATTCTTCAAATCCCCCGACATGCTCGCCCCCGACATCACCCCCGTCACCGCCGGGAAGAAGATCGCAAAGACCGCCCAAAACGGCACCGCACCCTCCCCCTGATAAGACCCCAGGTTCACCTCCACATAGTTCGCCGACGATCCCCCCGCAAAAAACGAAACCAACGAAATCACCAACACCCCGAAGATCAAATACTGCGCCTTAATCGCCAGCTCCGATCCCACCAAGGTCACCAAAAAGATCACCGTGATCACCCCCATCGCCACCCACATCACCGGCAAATTGGGGAAAAACGACAACAGCGACTCCGTGAAACCAATCACATAAAAAGCCACCGACACCGCCTGCGCAAAAAACAACGGCACCCCGATACTCCCCCCCACCTCAAGTCCCAGACTCCGCGACACCATAAAATACGCCCCGCCCGACCCCACCTTCGTATTCGTCGCAATCGCCGAAAGCGACAACGACGTCAGCAGCGTGATCGACTTCGCCACGCACAAAATCAACAACGCCTGGAACAACCCCGCCTGCCCCACCACCCAGCCCGTCCGCATAAACATAATCACCCCGAGAATCGTCAGGACGTTGGGCACAAAGACGCCTCCAAAAGTACCAAATTTCGGAGCAGACGAGCGGTCGGATAGTTCGGACATGTGATCAAATGGGGAAAACAGAATGCGACGCCCCCTCGGTTCCTTGAAGAAGGGCTGCGACGCACAAGGTCAAATTAGGCGCCCCCTATTGCTCGCAGCATGCCACATTACCAAAACACCCATAACCCACTGTCATTAAACCCTTAATAAAAAACACCCACCCGATCCCCCCTCATCAAATCGTTCACTGGCTTTACAACATTGCCAAATCATCAAGCACTTCCACACACCCCCCCCATAAACAGCCCCCTCATTGCCCATTCACTTGGCAAACTGTCGAAGCACCTGACACCCAACCCCTTACCCTCAATCGCCCCATTCCCCTCAAGGCACTCAGCGATAAAGTGTTATTCATTTCTGGCTACTTGGCATCCCGAGAGCTACACCCAGATCCAACCCCAAAAATGATAATGAATAACGATTCAAAGAAATACACCCTCGGCCTCCTCGCCCTCGCTTCCGCCTTGGCCCTCGCCAGCTGCGGCAGCTCCGAGCCCACCTTCGGTGAGCGCATTGCCAGCGAAGGAACAGACGTCGCAGGCATCGGCAAACAATGGCAGGAAGGTGATAAAATGGTCAAGAAAGGCCAAGACCTCATCGAGGACGGCGAAAAAATGCAAAAGAAAGGCAAGAAAACCGTCAACAAGGGCGAGGACATGATCACCAAAGGTCAGAAGCTCAAAGCCGCCGCTGAAGAAAGCTACCGTCTCAAGCCTGCCTCTCCGGCAGTTCCCGTGGCCCAATAAGCGGATTCCTTGAATCCCATCCAACCAACAAACGGACTCCTTCGGGCGTCCGTTTTTTGTGGTCCTAATCCCGAATGATCAACTTCAGCACCTCCGCACGCGACGACGCATTCTCGCGGAAAAGACCCCGCATCGATGACGTCACCGTCTCGCTCCCCGGACTCTTGCACCCCCGCATCGACATGCACAAATGCTCCGCTTCCAGCACCACCACCACCCCCCGCGGATCCAGCTTCGCCTCGATCGCATCCGCAATCTGACCCGTCAGCCGCTCCTGCACCTGCGGCCGCTTCGCATACCCGTCCACCATCCGCGCCAGCTTCGATAATCCCGTAATCCTCCCCCCCGGCTTCGGCAGATAGCCCACATGCGCCTTCCCAAAAAACGGCACCAGGTGATGCTCGCAGATCGAATAAAACGTAATATCCCTCACAATAATGATCTCATCGTGATCCACCTCAAAGGTCTTATCAAGATGCCGGCTCGGATCATCACCCAACCCGCCACACACCTCCGCGAAATAGCGCGCCACCCGACCCGGAGTATCCACCAGACCATCACGATCCGGATCCTCTCCCATCGCTTCCAAAATTTCCTTCGCCGCCCGCTCAAGGCGCTGCTGATCAATTTCCTTTTTCATCCCTGCTTCACTCGTTCATCCAAAAATCCAATCACCCCCACCACCGCCTCCTCAAGCACCTTCGCCACCTCCTCGTAAGCCGGACGCCCCATCCCGATCGGATCAGGCACATCCACCCCCACCCGGCCATCCACCTCTGCAAAGTCACACGCCAGATGATACTTCTCCTCATATTGGGGAAACATCATCTCCAGCATCTCCAGATGACCCTCCGTCATACAAAAAACCGCCTCCGCCTCCTTCAACATCTCCTCATCCACCATCCGGCTCCGAAAGCCCTCCAGCTCAATCCCCCGGTCCTTCAATGAGTCCACCGTCTCACGGCTCGCCGAGCCCCCGGGCATCGCCGCCACCCCGGCCGAACCCACTTCATAACCCTTCCCTTCGGAAGCTTTGCGGAAAATCCCTTCCGCCATCGGGCTGCGGCAGGTATTTCCGGTGCAGACAAACAAGACCTTACGGGCGTCCTCGGACATGAAAGGAGGCTAACCTTTCCCCGTAGACAAACAAACCCCAATTCCTAACAAAGATGAAGTTCCTCAACTATTTCCTCGCCGCCCTCTTCGTCCTCTTCGCCTGGTTCCAGCGAAATGACATCGATCCCGCCATCTATCACAACCCCTCCTCCCTCGATGCCTTCCTCTGGCTCATCTTCTACCTCATCATTGGCATCGCCTTCATCCTCCTCACCTTCCGCCGCCTCCCGCGCCTCTACTTCACCCTCGCCATCGTCGCCTGCTTCATCGAAATGGCCTCCTCCGGACCCGGCCTCTGGAATAACCTCTTCGGCGACCAACCCTTCACCATGACCCAGGTCTCCATGTCCGCCGATGACCCCCGCGTCGAGCTCACCCGCGAGTTCTTCGGCGCCCTCATCGCCCTCGCCGCCGTCTTCTTCCAGCTCTGGCAAAACACCGGTAAAAAATCCAACTCATGAAATCCCTCCCCCTCCTGCTCCTCTCCACCTTGCTTGCCCGGGCCGATCCCTCCGCCCAGCCCAGCCTAAAGGACGCCGCCCAAGGCCTCTTCCAAATCGGCGTCGGCCTCGGCATCCACTCCGTCAGCAACCCGGACGAAGCCGCCCTCCTCAAGCACCACTTCCACTTCGTCACCCCCGAAAACTGCATGAAGCCCGCCGCCACTCAAAACGAGTCCGGCATCGCCACCTTCCGCCAATCCGATCGCTTCCTCGACTTCGCCCAATCCCACCGCCTCCAAACCGTCGGCCACTGCCTCGTCTGGGCCAAGGACGACCGAACCCCCAACTGGTTCTATCAGGATGGTGAAAAAGATGCCTCCCGCGAACTCCTCGCCGACCGCATGAAGTCCCACATGGGCATGGTCCTCGGACGCTACGGACACAAAATCAACCAATGGGACGTCGTCAACGAAGCCCTCGGCGATGGCCAGGACACCTGGCGCCAATCAAAATGGCTCGATATCTACCAGGACCCCTCCTTCATCGCCCAAGCCTTCCGCATCGCACGCGCCGCCGATCCCGACGCCCTCCTCATCTACAACGACTACCGCTGCGAATACCCCGCCAAACAGGCCAATCTCATCAAATTGATCGAGTACCTTCAGGCTCAAAATGCCCCCCTCGATGCCATCGGTCTCCAGGGACACTACGAGCTCGATGACATCCCCTTCGAAGCCCTCGACGACACCATTACCAAAATCAAAAGCTACGGCCTCAAAGTCGTCATCTCCGAGGTCGATATCGACGTCGTCAAACGCGGCAAATGGTATCAGGACAACGGCGCCCACCGCGACGAACTCAAAAACTTCGACCCCTACAAAGACTCCTGCCCACCCGAAATCCTCGAAGCCCAGGCCCAACAATACGCCCAACTCTTCCAGCTCTACGCCAGACACGCCGACGCCATCGAGCGCGTCACCTTCTGGAACCTCCACGACGGACAAAGCTGGCTCAACTACTTCCCCTGGAAACGCCAAAACCACCCCCTCCTCTTCGACCGCGACCTCCAGCCCAAACCCGCCTTCCACAGCGTCATCAAAGTCCTCAAGGCACAAAAAAGACCCTCCGCAGAGGGCCCTTGATTCCTTCGTCAATCTGTCATCGGGAAAAGACCGACGCCAGCTGCTCCGGCTTCATCTTGCTCAGCATGATGAACACATGCTCCTCATCACTCCAGCTTGTCGTCGCCCAGCCACTGCTCTCGCAGCCCGCGCAGTGACCCTCGGCCTCATTGAGAGACGGCAACTTCTCACCCTCTCCCAACTCCTTCTTCTTCAGCATCACCAGATGGACCACCTTATCGTTGCCCATCTGATAACAAATCATTGAGCCCCGACTCTTCTTGTCGCCAATCTCGAGATACTTGCACCCGATGCCCGGCACCCCTTGCAAGCCTGCCGGCAGCACTTCCGGAGCGGGAAGCTCCTGACCCTTCAGCCAATCGTAAATCTCAGCTTGCCGGTCATCCTTCAAATCCAGTGAAAAAAGCGGACTGCTCAGCATCTCAATCGCTGCCAGCTCCACCTCGGCCACATTCGTCCCGGCCACCGCATTGCCACCGCTAAAGGTGATCAATCCCACGAAGGCGAAGACCAACACCGCAGCTACCGCCGATGACGCCCACCTCCAGTTCTTCCAGCGACTCACCGAAGGACGCACCACCGTGCGCTCCACTTCCATCGCGCTCAGAATCTGGTCACGAAGCCCCTCCGGAGCTCTCACCGAAGCCAACGCTCCCACAAAGGAGGCATCCAGATCCGTCAGCTCGGGATCCCCGTCTTCCATCATTTCAAAAATGGTCGTCCGCAGATCCTCGGGAATCGGCACCTCGCCCAACGCCGCCGCAAAGGCCGCATCACGCGCCCGCTCCTTTGTCAGCCACTCACCCAACTCACGGTCTTCCGCCGCCAGCGCGAGGGCTTCCGCAAAGTCAGGATCATGCGCGTCCGCACCATCGGGGCGGAAACTCTGGAGAATAAATTTGGCTCTTTCGTTATCCATGGGTCTGTTTGATGGATTCGGGTTGAAAATGAACAATCTTCTGCGGCGCAGAACTCGGTTCGGTGGACATCTTTTTTCTCAGCTGCTCCTTCCCCCGGGAAATCCGTGACATCACGGTCCCGATCGGAATATCCAAAATATCGGCAATCTCCTTGTAGCTGTGCTGCTGGAGATAAAAGAGCGTCAACGGAGCGCGAAAGGTCTCATCAAGCTCACCCAGCAATCCCACCGCCCGTTCCGCATCCATCCGGCGAGCCGAATCATCCTCCGTCCCCGGAAGCTCATGCTCCACCTCGCCAATCTCCCGCTCGGGATACCGCTGGGACCTCCGGGCCTGCCCCAGATGCTCACGATACAGCGTCGTGAAAAGCCACGTCTTCGATTTACTCCGGTCCCTCAGCTGGTGCCCCTTCTGTGCCCAGATACAAAATGTCTGCTGCACCAGGTCCGCCGCTCGGTCCGGATCCTTTGCAAGTGAATACCCAAAGCGATACAACGCCTGATAATGGGTATCCACCAATTCTTGAAATTCGTCCATTGTCTTTCCTGATTCTAACCCATGAGAGCCCCACCCCGCAGTCCTATTCCCAAAAAGTGCCCTTGGCTCTCTGAAACATTTTTTGCCACACTCCCGTAATCTCATCCTCCCACCATGCGCACCGCCATCATTGCCCTCACCCTCATTCTCCCCGCCTCGGCCCAACTCTCCCTCAAACAGGTCGACCAAACCATCGAGGTCAAAAACGGCGACCAACTCGTCACCATCTTCCGCGCCGATCAACAGGTCCCCTGCCTCTACCCCCTCATCGGCCCCGCAGGCACCAACGTCACCCGCCACTTCCCCTTCAAAAAAGACATCCCCGGCGAACAAAGCGACCATCCCCACCACATCTCCTTCTGGTTCACCCACGGCCTCGTCAATGGCCACGATTTCTGGCACGAGGTCAAAGGCGCCCCTCCCTCAAAAATCGTCCTCAAATCCTACCAGGACCTCACCAAAGACACCTTCACCGCCAACCTCGCCTGGGAGCACGACGCCAAAGCCCTCCTCAACGAAACCCGCTCCTACGGATTCGTCTCCAATAAAAATGAGCTCATCATCGACCTCACCTCCTCCCTCACCGCCCTCGAGGACGTCACCTTCGGCGATACCAAGGAAGGCTCACTCGGCTTCCGCCTCACCCCCACCCTCCGCCTCAAAGGGGAAGTCGCCAAAGGATCCATCGAAAACTCCGAAGGCCACCAAAACGCCGACGCCTGGGGCAAGCGCGCCAAATGGGTCGCCTACCACGGCCCCGACTCCGAAGGTAAACCCACCGTCGTCACCCTCATGGACCACCCCTCCAACCTCCGCCACCCCACCTGGTGGCACGCCCGTGACTACGGCCTCCTCGCCGCCAACCCCTTCGGCCGACACGATTTCGAGGGCAAAAAAGACCAACCCCACCTCGGCGACCACACCCTCAAAAAAGGCGAAACCCTCACACAAAAATACCGCCTCGTCATTCAACACGGAACTTTTTCCGCTGAATCGCTCAATATCAACTTCACCGTCTTCTCTAACTTCTAAAATCAAATGAACCGCCGTCATCTCATCCGCTCGTCCGTCTACGCCGGAACCTTCTCCCTCCTCGCTCCCAACGCCCGCGCCGCCGGAGCCAATGGCGAACTCCGCGTCGTCGTCATCGGCGTCAAAGGCCGGGGCTCCTCCCACATCAACTCCGTCATCTCGCACAAAAAAGCCCGCCTCGTCGGACTGTGCGATATCGACTCCGACCAAATCGCCGGCCGCGCCAAAGACCTCGAAAAACGCCACAAACTCACCGGCCTCAAATCCTACACCGACTACCGCAAGGTCTGTGAAGACCCCGAGGTCGACGCCATCACCATCGCCACCTGCAACCACACCCACACCCTCATCGCCCTCACCGCCGCCGCCATGGGCAAGCACGTCTACGTCGAAAAACCCGTCTCCCACAACGTATGGGAAGGAGAAAAACTCTCCCTCGGTCAAGCCGACTACGGAGTCACCATCGCCCACGGCTTCCAACGCCGCTCCGAACAAGGCTGGCACGACGTCTTCAACTGGGTCAAAGAAGGCCACCTCGGCAAGCTCACCCTCGCCCGCGGCTTCTGCTACAAACCACGCAAATCCATCGGAAAAGTCGACGCCCCCGTCGCCCCGCCCAAGAACGTCGATTACAACCTCTGGTCCGGCCCCCGTGAAATGCTCCCCATCCGTCGTAAGCAATTCCACTACGACTGGCACTGGCAGTCACCCTACGGAAATGGCGACCTCGGCAACCAGGGTCCACACCAACTCGACGTCTGCCGCTGGGCCCTCGGCGATCCCACCCGCTACCCCGCCGCCGTCCTCACCGCCGGCGGCCGACTGGGCTACGATGACGATGGCGACACCGCCAACACCCAAATCCTCTACATCGACGCCCAACCCGCCCCCATCCTCTTCGAAGTCCGCGGCCTTCCCAAATCCGGCCTCAACTGGAAAAACGGCATGCCCACCTACCAAGGCGTCACCATCGGAAACGTCATCGAATACGAAGGCGGCAAAATCCTCGGCGGCCATGGCAACAAATGCTCCGTCGTCGATCACGACGGCAAGGAAATCAAATCCTTCCAAGGCGGCGGCGACGCCATCCACAAATTCATCGATGACGTCCATCGCGGCAAACAGGATCATATCCACGGCTCCGAAAACGGCCACCAATCCTGCGCCCTCGCCCACCTCGGCACCCACGCCCTCACCCTCGGAAAAACCGCCGACCCCGATCAAGTCAACGCCGCCTTCCAGGGTAAACCCGCCCTCATCGATGCCTACGACCGCATGCGCGAACACCTCGCCCTCAACGGCGTAAAAGACGGCCTCAAACTCGGCGTTCCCCTCACCACCAACGGCGAAATAATGACCGGAGAATTCGCCGAAGCCGCCACCAAACTCGACCACGAAACCTACCGACCCGAGTTTAAACTCCCCAACGCCTAGAATTCCCCACCTCTCACGTCCCAAAGGGACATCGCATCATAGCCCAGGGTAACACCCTGGGTTTTTCGCCTACCAAGGATCCCCGATCGAGCCCTCAAACACCGCCCCAGAAATCCACCTCCCCGAAGATCGCTCCACCAACCACGCACCTCGCACGTCCCAGAGGGACATCGCATTATAGCCCAGGGTAAAACCCTGGGTTTTTCGCCTACCAAGGATCCCCCATCGAACCCTCAAACACCCGCCCCAGAAATCCACCTCCCCGAAGATCGCTCCACCAACCACGCACCTCGCACGTCCCAGAGGGACATCGCATTA
>JBPOGH010000014.1:0-125834 GCA_051252135.1 Verrucomicrobiaceae bacterium
CCAACCAAGCCCCCCAACCAAGCCCCCCAACCAAGCCCCCCAACCAAGCCCCCCAACCAAGCCCCCCAACCAAGCCCTCAACCAAGCCCAAGGAAGGGCGATCTCCGTATCGTCCATCCACCAGGCCCCCATCTCAAGTTTCTGATTTTCTGCGCTTTCTGTGGTAAAAAAACCCTCAACCAAGCTCTCAAAAAAAGCCAACCGCCAATCGCTCAACCCAGCCCTCAAATCTCATGTTCAAAGCTCAAATCTCATCTCTCCTCATCCTCTTAATTCAGAGTTCATCTTCACTGTTCGCTGCTCCGAGTTCACCCAAAAACTTCATCTTCATCCTCTCCGATGACATCGCCCAGGGCGACGTCGGAGTCTACGGCCAGCAGCTCATCAAAACCCCGCGCCTCGACCAACTCTGCGCCGAGGGCACCCGCTACACCCAGGCCTACTGCGGCACCACCGTCTGCGCCCCCTCCCGCTCCTCCTTCTTCACCGGCCTCCACTCCGGCCACTGCCCCGTCCGCGGAAACTACGAACTCCCACCCGAAGGCCAATATCCCATCCCCGCCGAAACCGTCACCATCGGCGAGGTCGCCAAAGCCGCCGGCTACCACACCTCCACCTTCGGCAAATGGGGCATGGGCTTCTTCGATACCGAGGGCGCCCCGCAGAAACAAGGCATCGACCACTTCTTCGGCTACAACTGCCAGCGCCACGCCCACTCCTACTTCCCCACCTACCTCTACGATGACGCCAAACCCATCGCCCTCCCCGGAAACAACGGTCGCGGCAAAGGCCAAACCTACTCCCAGGAACTCATCCAAAACAACATGATCACCTGGCTCAAGAACCACCATGAAGACCCCTTCATGATGTTCTACGCCATCACCCTCCCCCACGGCCCGCACGAGATCGACGACTTCGGCATCTACGCCGATAAGCCATGGAGCGATCTCGAAAAATCCTACGCCGCCCAGATCACCCGCATCGATTCCGACGTCGGCGAACTCGTCGACACCCTCCGCACCCTCGGCATCGATAAAGACACCCTCATCGTCTTCTCCGGAGACAACGGCTCATCCTTCAGCCCCGACTCCCCCATCGGCAAGCGCTTCAACCAGGCCTCCAACGGCCTCCGCGGATACAAGCGCGGCATGTATGAAGGCGCCCTCCGCCAAGCCGCCTTCGCCTGGTGCCCCGGCACCGTCCCCGCCGGCCGCGTCGACCACCACCCCTGGGCCTTCTGGGACCTCCTCCCCACTTTCGTCGAACTCAGCGGAGCCACCCCGCCGGAAGGCTACCAAACCGATGGCCTCTCCCTCCTCGACTACTTCAAAGGAGGCCCCGCACCCAAGCGCAACTACTTCTACTGGGAACTCCACGAAGGAAAAGCCAAGCAAGCCGCCCGCTGGCAGGACTGGAAAGCCGTCCGCAACGGACCCGACAAACCCATCGAAATCTACGACCTCTCCAAAGACCCCGGCGAAAACAACAACCTCGCCGAAAGCTACCCCGCCCTCGTCAAACACGCCGAAAAAATCTTCCACGACGCCCACCAACCCCACCCCGATTGGCCCCTCGACGGCCACAACCCCAACCACGCCGAACAAGCCAAGAAAGCCTGGGCCATCAAAAAACAACGCGACAAGGACACCTACATCCCCAAAGGCGCCCTCCCTCTAAAGTAGCCCGTTAATAGCGAGTTTGGGTTGGTGTGCCCCCTTTGGGTAGTCCAATCCAATTCCCCTGCTTTACCTGATCGACCCCGCCGGAAAAACTGATATCCTCGCTGCACACTCGGAACCAATCACTGCCGACTTCTTCCGCTCCTTTCCATGACCTCACAGCCCAACCCCGAGGAACCTAGCTTCCACGAACTCCAGCAGGCGCTTCGTAGAACGACGGACCAACTCAGGGCCGCACTCGAGAACGACTCGAAGCTCTCAAAGCAGTTCGAGGAAGAGCAAGATCAGATCGCCGGAATCTGGCAGGCCCATCCCTCGCTGCACGAGATGCCTCTCGAACAGCCCGAGGTCATTGAAGAGGAAGAGCTCACCCTCCCCCCGCCTGCGGCCCGGCCACGCCGCTCAAAGCTGGGCGCCATCGCCGCCTGCGGGTGGCTCACCGCCACCGCCCTGGGACTCCTCTTCACTTTCCCGCACCTTGTCCCCTCACAACTCCGCGCCCTTTCGAACCACCCCGCGGATCCCGTCCCCAAGGACACAACCACTTCCCTTCCCAAGGAAAAACCGATCCCTTTCGTCGATGGCCTGATCGCCAAAGAAAACGAATCCCTCAAAGAGCAAATCCTCGATCTCCACACACTGCTGGAAACCGCCCGCAGCTCCCCCAACTCGTCCCTGCGACCCACCATCACTCCCCTCTACTCCCTCGGCAATGTCCGGTCCGTCGACCCCGCCCAAGCCACCAATCAACTCCTCGCCCTAATCGAAGAAGCCCTCGTTCGGGAACTGCGACGCCAAAATGAAATCGACACCCAACTGGTCATCGCCGAAGGCTGGAACCCCAATCTCTTCTCCAGCCTCAAAAAAGGGGAACTCGTCCGGCACCGCAACTTCCTCGATTCCATCGAAAACGTGCCCATGCTCATCGATGATTCCGGATCCTTCTACGATCCCGCCTCATCCATCCTCTGGACCCCTGCTGAAGACGGAGGGGGCTACCTCGGAAAAATCGCCTCCAGTGATCTCGATCTCACCAAATTCGAGGACATCTCCTTCCAGGCCGGAGGCTTCTCCTCCACCGCACCCGCCGACCAGCCGGACTCCGACCTCCAAGGCTTCCTCCTCCATCCCGATGACAGTGAGGTCGTCGCCCTCGTCCTCAACCAACTTCCCTTCGAAGAACTTCAGGCAAACGAAAAGTTCGTCTCCCAATTCACCACCACCTCCGGAGAAATCATCGAAGTCCCCCTCTCCACGACCGGCAGCCTCTCAACCAGCACCATCCCCGTTCCTGCCAACCTGATCAAAGGCGTCTCCATCCTCAAAACAGATGGCATCGACTCCAGCGTCATCTTCACCAGCCTCCCGGACGCCGGATAGCGGCCACCCAACCCAGATCGGAAGAATGGAAGGCCCTCATCTTGATGCTGAATTGGGAATCCGTTGGTGGTGGGAATTCACAAAGAGCTCGTGGAGGTGTTCCCGCAATGGCGATGTCATCAGACGCATCGCGCGCATGCTTGTCTTCGTCTTTGGTTGCTCTCTTGATCTTGAAGAAAAATCAGGAACGGAAACTGATAGGTGTGCTCTCGTTAACAACCCTTGCATCTGATCATCCGAAAAAAGCGCAACTCTTCGGTAACCACCGGGATTCACGGAATCTTTACAACACCTTGAAATTCATTCGGGATTCCTCCCTCTCGGGACCTCGGAGATCATTTCAACAAACTTCCGACTCGCATTTAACCCCCACTCCATGCTTTCACTCCCCACCTCAAAAGCCCTCTTTGGTGCTTTTCGTCCAACCTGTTTTCGACGCTCCCATTCGTAAAACCCCCATCCCGGCCTCGCTTCCCCATGACCTTCCTCCGCGCTCTTTTTTACTCCCTTCTGCTGGGCGCACCCATCTCTCAAGCAGCCCACTACCAGGTCTACCTCCTCGCCGGACAATCGAATGCCAACGGCCGCGGACACGCCGCCGACTTCGGCACCGGCACCACCCACCCCGAGTGGGAATTCTACAAATCCCCTCAAACCAACGTCCTTTTCTATTACCACAAAACCCAAACCGCCTCGAACAACTCTCTCCCCGAGGACCAGTGGATCCATCTCGCTCCCGGCAGCGGACACGGAACGGTCGCTCCAGAAAACTCACCGGAATTCGGCCCCGAAGTAAGCTTCGGCCACGCCATCGCAGCCGAATTTCCCGGCGAACAAATCGCCATCCTCAAGTACGCCCACGGAGGCACCAACCTGCACAGTGATTGGAGCGCCGGAGGACCACGCTACAGCTCCCTCCTCTCCACCGTGACCGCCGCCACCACCGCTCTGAAAAATGACGGCCACAGCTACACCCTTCGCGGATTTCTTTGGCAGCAGGGCGAGGCTGACATGGGACAAGCCTCCGCCTACCAGGCCAATCTCACTTCTCTCGTAAACCGCGTCCGGGCCGATATCTTCGGCGGCCTCTCCCGCCCCTTCATCATCGGCAAGCTCTCCGACAATCAAACCTCGATCTCCGGAAACTCCGGCTTCCCGATCGTCCGTGCAGCTCAGGATCAGGTCGCCTCAACTCTCGTCAATGTCGCCACCGTAGACACCGATGACGACGCCAAGTTCCCTCAACGAAGCGATGAAATCCACTTCACCGGCGTCGGCCAAATCGAGCTCGGCCTCGGCCATTTCAACGCCATGAAAACCCTCCTCGCCGATGACCTCGATCAGGATGGCCTCGTCACTTCCGAAGAATCCGCCCTCGGCACCGATCCCGCAAAAGCAGACAGCGATGACGACGGCTTCAACGACGGCCTCGAAATCACCCTCGGCACCAGCCCTACCGACAGCGCCGACCGCTTCCACATCACTGAACTCTCCCTCCCCCTCTCCGGTTCCGTCCAGCTGACTTGGCCCGGCAAAACAGGAAATTCCTACACCATCGAAAGAAGCACCACTCTTCAGGAAGGAAGCTGGGTCCCCGTCGGAAATGTCACCGCCACCGGATCGACCACCACTTGGACTGAAGACAACCTCCATACCCTCGCCTTCTACGGCCTCGAAGGCCCTCTCGGCGGGGACTTCGATACCACTTCCTACGACTCCACCGACACCGAGCCGCTCACCACCGCCACCCGCCTCAGCCAGGGCGGAGGACTCAGCGGAGGCGGGTCGAACAGCCGCATCATCAGCAACAGCTTCTTCGAACCGAGCACCTCGGGAAACAACGGGCTCAACCTCGCCGACATCGCAGAACCCAAAAACAACGACAACCGCTTCAGCTTCTCCCTCGAACCCAATGGTCAGTCCGTGACCTATCGCGAGATCTCCTTCTTCCACAACCAATTCGGCACCCCGGCAAAAATCGACCTCGTCTACCAAATCGGATCAGCCCCGGAACAACCGCTCCTCACCGCCTTCACCCCCACCCCCGGAAACACCACCGTTACCCAAGCGGTCGTCGACTTCCCCGATTTCACCACATCGGAAGTCGTCACCTTCCATTTCTACCTCTACGATACCGGATTGGCGACGCACGGAATCCGCTTCGATGACATCTCACTCCAAGGCTCCCTCCCGGAGAGTCCTCTCGCCGCACGCACCTTCTACCGCATCGGCCTCAACCAATAACCACCTTTCCCCATGAAAAAATTCCTCCCCGGCCTCTTCCTCGCCCTCTCTTCCCTCCTCTCGGCACAGGAGCCCAACATCATCGTCATCCTCGTCGATGACATGGGCTACGGCGATATCAACGCCTACAACCCGGCCGCCAAAACCACCACCCCACGCCTCGACGCACTCGCCGCCGACGGAATGCGCTTCACCGATTTCCACACCAACTCCGCCGTCTGCACCCCCACCCGCTACGGCCTTCTCACCGGACGCTACGCCTGGCGCACCCGCCTCAAAAGCGGCGTTCTCAACGGCTCCAGCCGCCGACTCATCGACCCCTCACGCGATACCATCCCCAAACTTCTCAAACGAAAAAACTACCGCACCGCAAACGTCGGAAAATGGCACCTCGGCATGACCGATGCCGACGGCCTCAACAACATCTACCTCACCGGCACCCCCGCCGACCGCCAGCTTGGCACCAACGATGTCGGCTTCGATGAATGGTATGGCATCCCCGCCTCTCTCGACCACATCCCCTACACCGTCGTCAACAATGGCAACCTCGTCAACATGACCGACGACTCCCCCAGCCCGTCCTACAGCACCTGGCCCAATCAGCCCGCCAGCCCCTCCCCCCGCTTCATCCGCGCCGGAAAAATCGCCCCCGGATTCGACTTCGAAAAACTCATGGGCCGACTCCAGGTCAAGATGGAAGACTACATCACCGACCACGTCGCCAACCACAGCAGCCGGTCTTTCTTCATCTACAACCCCCTCCCCGCACCCCACGCCCCTTGGGTCCCTGACATCGACACCACCGGCCTCAGCCCGGAACAAATTTACACCGCCTACATCGATCAAATCGACACCTACGTCGGCATCATCCTCGACCGCCTCGAGGACCCGAACAACGATGGCAACACTTCCGACTCCATCACCAATAACACCCTCGTCATCTTCACCAGCGACAACGGAGCAGACTCCAACAAGTTTAACGAATCCTCCACCTTCGGATACGACATCAACGGCTCCCTCCGCGGTCAAAAAGCCGACATCCACGAGGGCGGACACCGCGTCCCCTTCATCGCTAAATGGCCCGGCCAAATCGCCCCCGCCAGCGTCACCGATGAGCCCGCTTGCATGACCGACCTCTTCGCCACCTTCGCCGACATCGTGGATCAGGATTACGACCTCGACTCCGGCGCCGACTCCTTTTCCATCAAGAAAGTCCTCCTCGGCCAACCCTTCACCAGCCCCATCCGCGGCCCCATCGTCCACCATTCCCTCGACGGCATGTTCGCCATTCGTGAGGGCGATTGGAAACTCATCTTCGGCATCGGCTCCGGTGGCTTCAGCGGGGCCGCCGGCGAAGGAAGCGAGTCCGTCACCGACAACACCCCCCAACGCCTCTACAACCTCGCCACCAACCCCGGAGAAGCTCTCGCGCAAAACCAACTCAGCACGGAAACAGCCGTCGTCACCGACCTCCACGCCAAGCTCGATGCCATCCGCGACAACGCTCGCAGCGCACCCCATCCCGATCTCGAAGACGACGATGGCGACGGCATGAACAACGGCTTCGAAACCCTCCACGGCCTCGATAAAGACGACCCCAATGATGCCACCGGAGACCTCGACTCAGACAACCTCACCAACCTCCACGAATTCCAGCTCGGCACCGACCCCACCAACACCGATACCGATGGCGACCTCCTCCCCGATGGCCGGGAAGACGCCAATCAAAACGGCACCATCGATCCCGGCGAAAGCAATCCCACCCTCCGCGATACTGACAATGATGGCATCGATGACCTCTCGGAGAACCTCTTCCTCACCGACGCCACCGACGACTCTTCCTTCCCGGAACTGAATCTGGGGTCCGAGCACACCAACCTCTACCACGACCTCTTCCAGAACAACGACCCCGCCACCGGAGCCATCCCCGCCGGCGGACTCACCCTCGTTCAAAACTCCGTCGCCGCCGGCCACAGCCTCAGCGAAACCGCCGGCCAACTCACCATCAACACCGGCACCGGTGGTAATGGAAATGTCGGAGCCGCCACCCCCGCCATCGCCTTCGCCAACTCTTCCCTCGGAGTCCGCCTCAGCTGGCAAATCGCCTCCCTCACCGATCGCCCCCGCTCCAACGGACTCTTCCTCGGAGTAAGCGAAGGCACCAATTTCTACCGCACCGAAGCCAACATCGGACTCGTCTTCTTCGGAAAATCCACCACCGATAGCGTAAACGGCTTCTCCCTCGTCCTCAACGATAGCGACAACCCCTCCGGCCCCATCCTCAGCAACGGCGCCGATCTCGACCTCGACTCACTCATCGATGGCTTCTCCGCCACCCTCGATCTCACCCCCACCGGTTGGTCCTACAGCATCACCGGGCTGGATGACGCAAGCGGCCTTCCGGAAACCTTCTCCGAATCAGGCACCTGGCTCGACGCCGGACAACCGTCCACCTTCTACTCCGACTTCTTCGGCTCCGACGAACGCATGCTCACCTCCCTTCAACGTTCCACCTCCTCCGTTAGCATGGTCCTTGACCAGATCAAGATTGAGGCCCTCGCGCCTGAACCCTTTAAAATGATTTACGCGACAGACCTCTCGGCAACCCCCTCCTCCATCGCCCTCGTTTGGAATGCCAACCTCGGTCAAACCTACCGCATCGAAAAATCATCCAGCCTCCAGCCCGGCTCCTGGACCCCAGTAGAGGAAAACATCTCATCCTCCCACGCCCGCGCCAGCTTCGTCTATCAGGGAACCGACATCCCTCCCTCCCCCACCTCCCAACAGAAACTCTTCTTCCGCGTCGCGAAAGAGTAAGACATCCCTTCCCGTCACCTTGGGCCAGGCAAAGAAGACGAGCAGTGTGGGCGGTTGGTTTAGTTCCCATCAACAAGAGAATAATTTAGTGCATAATGGTCACAGGAGTTCCCACACGCACCTTCGCGAAGACCGCAGGCACAACATCGGATTGCCCGCGGATACAGGCGTGGGATGCCGGATAGCGCGGGACATCGCCGACGTGCATCCCGATGCCGCTCCAGGTAAGGCGCATCCAGTAGGGCATCGCAGCACCGAGGAACTGGCCACCGGGGGGAATCGTGGCACTCCGCGAGTCGGCATTGGAGTTCACCACGTTCCCGCTGGCATCGTAGACTTTCCCGTAGAGATTGGAGCGCTTGTCGACAATCATTTCTAAAATGGAATAGTTCCCGGGTGGCGTAGGGTGACTCGTTCTTCCCGTAGACACGGGGTAATCGAGAGCGACCTCATCCCCATTCATAAGGAAAGCCCTCTGGAGCGCGATCGATATCAGGATACGTGAATTCGAGGGATCGGTCCGCGAGTAAACCTCTTCGTTTCGGAAACTCCTGGAAGTAGCCGGATAATCCGGCTGCGCCTTGAATGAGGCATAATCCGTGATTGGAAGAGTCACCTTCTGGGCCACTGGTGGCTGACCTCCTCCCAATGCGGAAAAGCCACCACAGCTTGTGAGTGATAGACTCACCGGCAGGAAGAGGATGAAGAAAAATCGGCGTAATTTCATCTGATTGATTGGCTGCCAAGTGCCGCATCCCGACGACCTCAGCGAGGCCTTCAATCAAGGGGGAAATCGCTCCCAATTGAAGCAAGTCGGATGGCAAAAGTTGGCTTTCGTAATTGGTGATGAGATGATCGGGATCTTGCTTTATTCCCGAAAGATTCCGGCAACCACCTTGGCTAACTTCACCTATCTCGGAAATGGCCAATGGCTCTTTCAACTGACACCATCGCAACATCAGGCATTCTTCCGCAGCTCCATCCAACTTCCTTAATCATGATCTCCCGTATCATTTCGCTTCTCGCACTCACTTCCACTTTCCTCACCGGAGAAACGACACACCCGAACTTCAGCGGCATCTACCCCCACCTCTCCTTCTTCAATAACGAAAACGAATGTGGCACCGGAGCCGTTGTCCCCTTCGCCGACCGCCTCTGGGCCGTCACCTACGCCCCCCACTGGCCCACCGGGTCATCTGATAAACTCTACGAGATCGATAAAGACCTCAACATGACCGTCCGCGAGGAAAGCATCGGCGGCACCCCCGCGAACCGCATGATCCACCGCGAGTCGAACCAACTCTTCATCGGCCCCTACGCCATCGATCAAAACCGAAACGTCCGCGCCATCCCCTACACCAAGATGTTCGGCCGCCACACCGGCAACGCCCGACACCTCACCGACCCCGCTCATAAAATCTACTACGCCACCATGGAAGAAGGCCTCTACGAAGTCGACGTGAACACCCTTGAGATCAAAACCCTCTTCCACGACGAAGCCCAAAAAGGCTCCCCTAAATCCGACCTCCACGGCTATCACGGCAAAGGCTTCTACTCCGGTCAAGGGCGCGTCATTTACTCTAACAACGGACAACGAGGCGCTGCCGCCAAAACCAACCCCTTCACCAAGTCAGGCGTCCTCGCCCAGTGGGACGGAAAAGCCGACTCCTTCGAAACCGTCCTCGAAAAACAATTCACCGAAGTCACCGGACCCGGCGGAATCTACGGCAACGAAAACCCCGCCACCGACCCCGTCTGGGCTCACGGCTGGGATGCCCGCTCCCTTATCCTCATGTGCCTCGATGACGGCGAGTGGCACCGCTACCGACTCCCAAAAGCGAGCCACAGCTACGATGGCGCCCACGGATGGAACACCGAGTGGCCCCGCATCCGCGAAATCGGCGAGGGCGATGACTTCCTCATGACCATGCACGGCATGTTCTGGAAATTCCCCAAAACCTTCTCCTCCAAGAACTCCGCCGGCATCGCCCCCCGCTCGTCCTACCTCAAGGTCATCGGCGACTTCGCCCGCTGGGGAGACCACGTCGTCATGGGATGCGACGACACCGCGCACAGCGAATTCCTCAACAAACGAAAAGCGAAAGGCCACGTCGCCGCCCCCCAATCCCAGTCCAACCTCTGGTTCGTCAAACCCGATCAGCTCGACCACTTCGGCCCCGTCCTCGGACGCGGCTCCGTTTGGTTAAACGACGAAGTCGAAGCAGGCGTCCCCTCCGACCCCTTCCTCTTCGCAAACTTCCGCCGCCGCGCCCTCCACCTCACCAGCGACGCCCCCACCGAAATCACCATCGAGATCGACCGCCTCGGCAACGGCACCTGGGAACTCCTCAGAAAAGAACCCCTTAACCGTTACAACTGGCTCAGCTTCCCCGATGACCAAGCCGGCACCTGGATTCGCCTCACTTCCTCCGCTCCTTTGAAAAAAGCGACCGCCTGGTTCACCTACGGCGGCGAAGCTCAAGCACAAGACCTCGCCCCCTTCAAAGGCCTCGCCCGCGTCGGTGAAAAAGACACCTCCTCCGGCCTCGTCCGCGCCCGTGATAAAAACAAGCGCACCCTCCACCTCGGCACCGACTCCGCCGTCTACACCCTCGACAACAAAGCCCAACTCACCGTCGACAAAAACCCCACCGCCCTCCCCTGGATCAAAGAAAACGTCGCCATTCCCTCACGCAAAGGAGTCCTCCAAGTCGACGCCGCCTCCGTCCTCTACATCGATGACAAAGGCAAACGATTCCGCCTCCCCAAAGGCCCCGCCGCCTTCGACCAGGACGCCGGCCGCCTCTGCCGCGAAGTCGCCACCGAGCGCGACCTCTTTAACTGCCACGGCACCTTCTACGAACTCCCCGCTGAAAACGCCCTCGGCTTCGCCCGCGTCCGCCCCGTCGCCAGTCACGACCTCCAAATCCACGACTTCTGCAGCTACCGCGGCCTCCTCGTCCTCTCCGGCATCAACCTCGCCGCCGCCCAAGGAAACCCCCACATCGTAAAATCCGCCGACAACAAAGCCGCCCTCTGGCTCGGCACCATCGACGACCTCTGGAAACTCGGAAAACCCACCGGCAACGGCGGCCCTTGGAAAAACACCCCCGTCAAAAAAGGCGTCCCCTCCGACCCCTACCTCATGACCGGCTACCACAAAAAGTCCCTCACTCTCACTTCCGAAACACCCACCACCATCACCGCCGAGATCGACATCACCGGCAACGGCGACTGGCACACCGGCCGCACCTGGCAAGTCACTCCAAATTCCCCCGTCACCGAAACCCTCCCCGAAGCCTTCCAGGCCTATTGGATTCGCTTCACCTCCGCCGAGGACACCACCGCCTCTGCCCAGCTCGACTACGACTAAAATATTCAGCGACTCCCTGGGAGAATCACATCAGACATCGCTTAATTTTTCTTCTTTCTCGGAGCCATGAAGCTCGGCTTCAGCTTCGTCGGCCGTGGCTCTGCAGGATCAAAAAAGCGCATGTTTTTTCCGACTCGATTGTGGTCACCGATATCAACCCGGGCCTGCTCGGCAAGCTCAAGCAGCCGCGCCACAATCTCGGGATTTTCATCGGCAACATCAGTCGCCTCGCCGGGATCCTTAATGAGATGGTAAAGAGCCGGCTTGGGAAAACCCATCTTATCCTTGGGATGAATATGGCTGTTCTTGCTGTGCTTCCCCAGCCATGCGGGAAACTGCGGGCACGCAAGATGAAGCTTCCAGGGTCCCTGACGAACGGCCTGAAGATGTGAGAGGAGATAATAATTGTAGACTTTGTCAGGATCACACTCCTTAAAATTTCCGGCAAATAACGGAGAGATGTCCACCCCATCGATCACCCGATCATCAGGGACTTTTCCTCCCGCCAGCTTCGCAAAAGTCGGCAAGAGATCCATCGTTGATGCCATCTTACTGCAGGTCTTCCCCGCCGGGACACGCCCGGGAGCCCACACGATGGCTGGCACACGCACCCCGCCCTCCCAGGTGGAAACCTTTCCGCTCCTCAAAGGCCCGGCCGATCCACCGTGGTCACTGGGTCGAATGCCATCGCCAAACCCCTTGTTCTTGTTCAGCCAAGGACCGTTATCACTGGTGAAAATAATGTAGGTCTCATCGACGAGTTTGAGCTGCCTGATGGCATCGACAATACGACCCACACTGGCATCGATTTCCTCAATCACATCACCGTAGAGGCCACGCTCCGACTTCCCCCGGAACTCAGGAGATGCGGCCAGCTTGGTGTGGGGCATCGAGTGCGGGACGTAGAGAAAGAAGGGCTTCTCCGCCTCGACACTCCGTTGAATAAACCCAAGAGCTTCATCGGTGTAACGCTTGGTCAGAGTGGCCAACGGCGCTTTCGCTTCCACCAACTCCTTGTTGCGATAAAGATCCACGTAGCGATCATTGCTCGACGGAGTCCCAAAGAAAAAATCGAAGCCCTGATGATTCGGCATCAGCTCCGGGATGAAGTCAGCCTGAGAATGGGTCGCAAGATCCCACTTCCCGATGCACCCGGTGGTGTAACCAACCTCTTTGAGAATCTCCGCAATCGTAATCTCCTTCCCGTGGAGAATGGGATGGGTGTTTTTAAAGTTCCCACGCTCCGCAACTCTCATTGGATAACAGCCGGTCATCAGCGCCGCACGTGAGGGACCGCAGATCGGTTGTGCATAGAAATGGGTAAACTTCATTCCCTCCGCTGCCATCCGATCAAGACGCGGCGTCTTAATCGTCCTCGATCCGAAGCAACCAAGGTCTTCGTATCCCTGATCATCGGTGAAGATCAGGATAATATTGGGCTGGTTCGCCGCACTGGCGGAAAGCGCCAATGCGATGCTAAACAAAAGGGACATCTTAAAAAAATTGATCATGCAAACGGATGGACGGGACTCTTGAAGCTAATTGGCCGCGAATAACGGCAACTGGGCCTTTTAATGAAAAAGAGGACCAATTTCGAATTCGTAATTTTTTCGACATCAGAGACCATCCCACTCGGCATAGGCAACGGGACCGTCGATTCACCTCTCCAACTAAAATTCGAATTTGATTCACTCACCGGGGAAATGGCACATTCCCTCACCAACCATCTCTCTTCACTCGATGAATCTCCTCTCCAAAACCCTCGCGCTCTCTCTCGCCCTCTCGGCCTCCCTCTTCGCCGCAAAACAACCCAACGTCATCTACATTCTCGCTGATGACCTCGGCTACGGCGATCTCTCCTGCTACGGACAGAAAAAATTCCAGACACCCAACATCGACCGCCTCGCCACCGAAGGCCTCAAGTTCACCGGCCACTACTCCGGAAACACCGTATGCAGCCCCTCCCGCGCCGTCCTCATGACCGGTGACCAACCCGGCGAGGTCTACCTCCGCGCCAACGTTTCCGAAAACGTCGTCGCCCCTCTCGACCCCAAAATGACCGTCCTCCCCGAGGTCTTCAAAGCCGCCGGTTACGCCACCGGAGCCTACGGAAAATGGGGCCTCGGATACACCCATCTCCCCGGGAACAACAACCCCCTCACCCACGGCTTCGATGAATACGTCGGCTGGAAAAGCCAAACCATCGCACACACCTACTACCCCACCACCTACGTCCACAACGGCAAGGAAATCCCCCTCAAGAAGGACACCTACGTTCACGATATCATCATGAACCACGCCATGCAGTTCATGGAAGCCAACGCCAAGGCCGACAAACCCTTCTTCTGCTACATCCCCACCGCCGTCCCCCACGCCGCCATGCACGCTCCCAAAGCGCTCCACGAAAAATGGCGAAAGGTCTTCCCTCAGTTCGATGAGGTCATCGGCAAATACCGCATCCACGGCAAAGCCACCGACTCACCCGAGACCACCCCCGACGTCATCAACCCCATCGCCGGCTTCGCCGCCATGATGGAAAATCTCGATAACCAGGTCGGCGACATCCTCGCCCTCCTCGAGCACTACGGCATCGACGACAACACCCTCATCATCTTCGCATCAGACAACGGAGCCCACCGCGAGGGCGGACACGACCCCGACTTCTGGAACTCCACCGGCTCCCTCCGCGGCATGAAGCGCGACATGCACGAGGGCGGCATCCGCACCCCCATGCTCGCCCGCTGGACCGGCACCATCGCCCCCGGAAAAACCACCGATCACCTCTCCTCCTTCCAGGACATCCTCCCCACCATGAGCCAACTCACCGGCCAACCCGTCCCGCCACAAGCCGATGGCATCTCTTTCCTTCCCCTCCTCAAGGGCCAGGCCGACCAACAGAAAAAACACGACTTCCTCTACTGGGAATTCTGCCTCAACGACGACCAGCGCATCTACTCCCAGGCCGTCCGCCAGGGCAAATGGAAAGCCTACCGCCAACTCCACAAAAACAAAGCCAAAGGCATGCAACCCCTCGAACTCTTCAACCTCGAGGAAGACCCCTTCGAGAAAAACGACCTCGCCCAAAAAATGCCCGACAAGGTCAAACACATGGAAGCCCTCATCAACAAAGCCCACACCCCGCTTCCCTCCCAAAAATAAGCCATGAGACTCCTCGCCACCTGCGCCATCCTTCTCCTTTCCGTATCCTCCGCCTTCGCAGAAAAGTGGCCCGGCAAGCAATCCACCTTCCACTCCTTCCCCCAATACGATTTCAAAGTCGACGACCTCGACTGCAAAGTCGTCGTCCCGCAAACGGTCGCCAAAGGCAAACCCTGGATTTGGCGCGCCCGCTTCTTCGGCCACGAACCCCAGACTGATCTCGCCCTCCTCAACAAAGGCTTCCACGTCGCCTACGTCGATGTCTCCGGCCTCTACGGCTCCCCCGCCGCCGTCGCCCGCTGGGACAAGTTCTACCACCACCTCACCACCACCCGTGGCTTCGCCAAAAAACCCGCCCTCGAAGGCATGTCACGCGGCGGCCTCATCATCTACAACTGGGCCGCCAAAAACCCCGACAAAGTCGCCTGCATCTACGCCGACGCCCCCGTCTGCGATTTCAAAAGCTGGCCCAAGATCAATCCCGACATCCTCAAAGCCTACAACCTCACCGAAGAACAAGCCCGCTCCTACCAGGGCAACCCCGTCGACAACCTCAAACCCCTCGCCGACGCCAAAGTCCCCCTCCTCCACGTCGTCGGCGATGCCGATCAAGTCGTCCCCGTCTCCGAAAACACCGCCGTCCTCGAGTCCCGCTACCAAGCCCTCGGCGGCTCCATCACCGTCATCCACAAAAAAGGAATCGGCCACCACCCCCACAGCCTCAAGGACCCCAAGCCCATCGTCGACTTCATCCTAAAACACACCCTCCCCACCGTGAAATAGGAGCAGCGGCTCGCCCACCGGCAGCCGCCTCAGGAGGGTTAAAAAGCTCCTCTTTACTTCACCAGAAATTGATAGCTCCCGGCTTGTGCGAGCACCTCGACCGTTCCTTTCGCGGTGGGACGGGTCAGAAGCTCGATCCCAAAAGACTCTTTGATCGTCTGCCCGGATTCGCTCAACGTCTTCCCTTCCGGCACAGGCAGGGTCACCACCGCCAACGCTCCCGCCGGAATCGTCGTGTTCAAGCGGAACGAACCATCATCTTCTTTTTTCCAATCGACCTCAACCCGGCCCTGGGGCGAATCATAATGACCCTTCACCCACTTCAACCGGTCTCCCGAAGGAACGTTCGGCGCGATCCGCAACTGGTGAAATCCCGAAACATTGGCATCAATCCCCAATAGAGAACTCATCATCCACTCGGTCGCACCACTCGCCACAAAGGAGTAATCGGACGCCGTCGCCCACGGTCCCTTGGCATCACTGACCAAATCAAAGGCCAAATCCTGATTCCCCGTCAAAGGAAGAACCGACAGCAGAGGATGCGCTGCCAGACTCCCGATATCCTTCAGCGGCGTCAGCTTCGCCGGCAGTCCCTCGATCACCGGTGCACGTGTCTCTTCATCCATCACCGACGAGCGGAGAGCCACCACTGCCGCAGTCTGACTCTGATTCTTCAGCGTCCCGTCCTCGGCCAAGTGCAGCCTTTTGAAACTTTTCCGCACACGTGCGAGATAATCGCGGTAGCGGATCGTGTTGTTGGGCTTCTCCGCCGGACGGGCCAGCTCCATCATCAGTCGACTCGTCACCCCGAACTGACAAAGCTCGATGAACTCGGGAGACACTTCCTTGTCCAGCCCGTGGGGCGCTCCCCAATTCTTGCCTTCAATCACAGGGTCCACTTCCTCACGACGAATCATGTACTTCTCCATCTGATCCCACCGCTTCTTGATGATTCGCGTATCTCCGGTCATCCACCAAAGCCCGTGCGGCACACTGATTGCCGCATCGGAATTCACCGGCCCCAACGGGGTCTTCGGACCACCCGGAAAATACCCCAGCACATTCTGCTCGTCATGGACCCGATTCACCCAATCACCCAGCACCGCCGCCGCATCGAAATGATAAAGCAACTCGCGCGTGGAACGTTGGACCATCTGCCCGTTCCCCAACTTCCCCAAATCTCCCGCCACATATCCGTTCAATCGACCGGACAACTCCTGAAGGTCCCGTTCATAAATCTTGTTGAGCACCTCGTTGCTACTTTCAAAACCCGACGTCCTCCTCACCGGACGGAGCTTCTTCTCCCCTCCCACCACAAAAGTCCCCACCGGACTCCAGCCTCCTTGTTCCCCCTTCTCGTCACTCACCCGGACTTTCCAATGCACCTTTTGCCCGTCCTTCAATTGCTTGCCGGCCCAAGGCACCAAATAGTGATGACCCGATTCCTTCACTTCCGCTTTCCACAGATCACCCTCACCCTTGTCCAAAAGCTCCTGCGAGCTTGCCGCCAAAATCTCATACCCCGTCTGGCGCTTCCCCCGTTCCTCGCCGACCAATGTCCAGCTCAATAACGGATGGGCCACAACGCCAACCGGATCAATCTCCTGTTCGGCCCTGAGACCATCAACCTCCAGGACAGCACCCATGGCACCTACCGCGAAAAGAAAGGAAACAAATAGAGCTTTCATGTGCAGAGAAAGAAACCCGAGCTTTCGCCCCAGCGCAAGAACACTTGTCTTTCTTCGCAAGGCAGCGTCCACTCCCTGAATGCTGCCCCGCGCGCTCCTTTTCGACTTCGATGGTGTCATTCTCGACACCGAATGGCCCATCTATGAAACCTGGAGGGACCTATTCATCAGCGAAGGACAGGACCTCCCTCTCGAGACTTACATCAAGTGCATCGGGTCGGATTTCAACACCTGGTCGCCGGAAACCCACCTCGAGGACCTCACCGGTAAAACCTTCGACTGGCCCACCATCAACCCCGCCCGAAACGTCATCATCCGTGAGGAAGTTGGAAAACTTCCGGCCATGCCCGGCATCCTCGACTGCCTCCAGTGGGCCTCCGAAGCACAGATTCCCTGCGCCGTCGTATCCAGCTCAAACCATGATTGGGTCGATGGCTGGCTCAATTCACTCCAACTCAGCCACTTCTTTCAGGAATCCGTCTGCCGCGGCGATGCCCCTAAGATCAAACCCGCTCCCGACCTCTTTCTCGAAGCCGCCCAACGGCTCGGCCTCGCCCCGCAGTATTGCCTCGTCATCGAGGATTCCCTCAACGGACTCAAGGCCGCGCACGCCGCCGGCAACCCCGTGGCCATCGTGCCCAATCGCATCACTTCCTGCATCGATTTCTCCGCCGCCGAATACCAGTTCGACTCCCTGAACTCCCTCCTTCACTTCCTCCGCGAATCCCATCAGGGCGCATCCCTGCCCACCACTCGATAGACCCGCTTCCGGTCCGATTGCTGCGCGTTGGCGTGAAAAAACGTCGTCAGGGCTCCACCATTGGGAATGTCCTCCGCGATCACCACCCATTCCAACGGGCTGCTGACATCGCCGGAGACTGAATGCTCCAGAGTCTCCACATCGTAAAAAGCCGGACCGTCCGCGGAATCCCACCGAATCCCAAAGGACCCGGTCGGAAAAAGTCCCAAAAAGGTGACTTTGATCTCCGTGGGGCCCACATCAACAGGGTCCGGTTTTTCCAGAGCGCTAAACACCTGCAAGCCCTCCTGCCCCACCTGATACACCTCCGCCATTTCCTCCTCGCTCAGCGCTCTCTCAAAGACCACCAGATCATCGATCAACCCGTTCAACTCCCGATTGTTGCAACAAGGATCATCCCCGATGAAATACCCAAGATCAGGAGCGACATAGGAAGTCGGACCACTCGACGCTACCACCACCACTCCGTCCAGATAAGTCTTGGAGCTCCCCGTCACCCCATCGGTTTCCCAGGTGATCGCCACATGATGCCATCCACTGGTCGCCGTCACACTCCCGTCGGGAGATTTCTTTCCCGCGCTGCCTCCTCCAACATTGTCAATCCGCCCCTCAAACACCTGCTCCCTCACATTCAATCCCCAGTTGCTCGTGTTGCGGCCCGAGTAAACACCCTTATACGCACCGTCCGATTTGAGCTTGATCCAGGCAGACATCGTCAGCGCCGTGGCCGATTCCGGGATCGCATTGGCCGCCCCAAGTGACGCCGAACCGCCGAGGTCCAACGAGCCTTCTCCGATTTGCTGGCCGGACGAGGTCCACGTAATCGTCCCCTGATTTTGAACCGCGTTCTGGCTCCCATCGAGACTCGCATAATCCGTCGCCGTGTCGCCGGCCCCTTCATCGAAGGAATAGTAGGCCAACAGCCCGGGGATCACCGGCAGACTTCCGCTATCGTTGGGATTACTCTCGAATTCCACCTCCACATCATCCTGAAAGCCATCGCCATCGGAGTCGCGGTCGTTCGGATCGGAAGCATACACATTGACTTCATCCGAATCACTCAAGCCCTCGCCATCCGTGTCCGCAAGAGTCGGGTCGGTCCCCGCCGTGTATTCCTGCAAATCCGTGAGATCATCTCCGTCCGAATTCGAGGTCGCACTGGCACTCGTCAGGTTGCTGAAAAAACGATGCTCCCAACCATCATCGATCCCGTCGCTATCCGTATCCACATTCGTTTCATTGGAAGCCTTCGTTAAGGTCATCCGTGTCACCGTCCAGTTCGGGTCGCTCCCCCCATTGTCCGAAAAGGTAATATCCAGCTGCCCGTCGGCCACCACCACCTGAAAGGTCACATACGGAAATTCCGCAACCCCGTGATCCACATCGTCATCAAAAACAATCCCCTCCGCCGCCACCTGCATGTTGTCATGCGCAAACTCCGCATCCCCCATGTTCAGCGTCACATTCCACGTCCCCGGCGAAATTTTATGGCTCAAGGTGATTTCCCGGGAGTCCTGCACCACATCGATGTTGATCTCATTGATCCCCCCTGCCGGAGTCCGATAATGGGCCTGAGGCTTCAACGACCAAAAAATATCGCCGTTCGTCTCGGGTGAAATCTGGGACCACCCGGCCCTCACCGGAGAATCAAAGGTGCCAAAGTCATAGTCATACTTCTCCTTCGACAGATCCACCGTCACCAGAGGATTGGCCGCCAACTCCACCTGCACATTCCCCCAACTCCCGCTCCCCGCACTGTCCCTCACAAAATAATGAAAGGCATCCCGCCCCGCACTCGCATTGCCCGGCGGCGTATAACGCACCACATCCCTCCCCCCCGGACCCACCCCGTGGACCACCTCAATAGTGCCACCCTTCGTCGTCGTCGCCGTCGTCACATTGTTCACCTTAAGCGATTCAATGTGCAGCGAATCATTGTTCGCATCGAAGTCGTTCTTCAACACATCCAAATCCAACGCCGAACCGCCAATCAGCGCATTGAATCGATCCAACGGACAATACGCCCCCTGACTCACATCCGAATGATCCGGATTCGCCTCCACCGTATAACTCCCCAAATCCACCAACACCCCGTTCCCCCGCGAATTCCGGTGCGCCAACATCTTCTCCACCTCACGCGAGTTCGCCCGCTCCCGAAACCCGCCAATCATCCCCGGCGACATCGTATCGCCCCACGGAGTAAAATCATCAATATCCCCCCCATCACCATGGCCCAGCGTCCAGCTATGCCCCAGCTCATGAAGCAATCCCCCACGCCAAAGCCCCTGACTCGTCCCAGCCGTCGCAATGTTGTATTTGTTGCTCGTCCCAATTGTCCCCACATAAGCCAACCCCGTCACCCCGATCCCTTTTCCAAACCCGCAATGCGCCACATCGTGTGTCGAGGATGGCCGGTCAGCGCCATTCCAAATCCCGCGGAACCTCGATAGCAGAGCCGACGAATTGCTCTCGCCCTGATAAGGATCGGTCGCCGCACTCGTCCGAATCACCACCGTTCCCACCACGTGCTCGCACAGCACATCCGAAATCCAAATCCGGTTGATCGCAAACATCCGCTCATCAATCGCCGCCATCACATTCGCGGTGCTACTCCCGTATTTTTGGTAATAGGTGTAATCAAAATCAAAGCCCATTTCCGCCTGCTTTACCGTCACCGTCGTCGGCAGCGCAAAATCCTTCGTCACCTTCGCTGAAGCCTCCCCGTCATGTCCGTGCACCAACCCGTCCTTTTCCGCCGTCCCCGCGTGCTGCGCCGCACACGTGGCACAGCTTAAAAGATGGTCCTCGGACCCCTCCTCATAGATCACATATTCATTGGAACCCTTCTCCGCTCCCGGCGCCGGCTCGGCGATCCAGGTGATTCCACCCGCCTCCACCACCGTGATCTTCAGTCCCGCCTCGGTCCGGACCGCATTCACATGATCATCCGGAGAGCCGTTGATTTTTCCAAGGTAAGACCCCACCGGACAATCAAAACATTCCCGCAACTCCCCGTCCTCTCCCTGAAGTAAAAGCCTGAAATTTTCTCCCCGATGCGAATGCTTCTTCAGCGAAATCGTCCGCTTCTTTCCCAACCGCGTCACCGACACCTCCATCTTGTTGGGCAGACCCTGGTCCACTGCAATTCGCTGTCGCTCAACATTGTGAACCGCCCCTTCCAACCGAACGGGCTCCTCGCAAAACCCACGAAAACTAACGAGGAAGAACACGGAAAAAAGGATTGGGGAACGAAAAGTCATAAAATCAGGCGCATCTAAATCTATAATACAAATTTTCGCCATTCCTGAGCGTTTTTTTCACTTTCTCTGATTTCTCCATCGGGGTTCGCCACCCGTGATCTTGACCCCCTTCTCCGAAAGTGCTACCTTCCCCAATCGTCGCGAAATTTTTTCGTGGCGATACACACCTACACTACCAAGAAACAATGAAACGATTGATGACCACGATAACCGTGGCGCTGTCCCTCGTGACGTGCGCCCATGCCGACCAGTTCAAAGAACGCGCCAAGGAGATTAACAATCTCTACACCCAAGGCGTCACCGCAATGAACAATGGCCGAATCGCAGCCGCTCGTGCGGCCTTCACCCGGGTTCTGGAGCTCGAACCCGGGCATGGACACGCCAAGCACCAACTCACCCGACTCCCCATGGTCGGTAAAAATTTCCGCCTCGCCCAGCGAAAGCAGAAATTCAAAACCACCGTCCTCAAGGAAATCGATTTCTACGACTCCACCCTCGAGGAAGTCGTCGAAACCCTCAACCTGCTGGCCCTAAAGGAAACAGAAAAAAAATGGAGCCCAAACTTCATCATCCAGGACCCCCGGGGCCAGGTCAAAGATAAGAAGGTCTCCCTTCAAATGAAAAACATCCCCATGAGCGCAGCCCTCCAATACGTCCTCGATATGACCGGCACCACCGTGCGCTTCGATGAACACGCCACCGTGATCCGCCCACAATAAGCCCGATCACTTCCGGAAAATTTTTTCCGCGCATCACGGGCCGATTCGTTCTATGAATCGGCCCGTGAAGAAGTGGACATTTCAGGACCGGATCATCGCCCCCTCTCTCCTTGCCGCCGACTTCGGCCGCGTGAAGGACGAAACCACCCGCGCCATCAATGCCGGTGCCGATTGGATGCACCTCGATGTCATGGACGGTCACTTCGTCGATAACATCTCCTTCGGCCCCGCACTCATTCAAGCGGTCCATGAAACCAATGACATCTTCCTCGATGTCCACCTCATGATCACCCGGCCCGATCATTTTCTCCCCCGCTTTGTCGCCGCCGGCGCCGATATGATTACCGTCCACGTCGAACCGGAATCTGATCACAATGTCGCCTCAACTCTTGCCGCCATCAGAGACTCAGGATGCCAGGCCGGGCTTGCTCTCAATCCCGCAACCCCCTTCGAGGCCGTCGTTCCCTACCTGGCCGATATCGACCTTCTCCTCGTCATGACCGTCGTGCCCGGCTTTGGCGGCCAATCCTTCATGCCCGAAGTAATGCCCAAGATCGAAGCCGCCGTGAAACACCGCTCCACGCACAACCTGGGCTTTCACATTCAAGTCGATGGCGGCATTGGGCCCGAAACCGCCATCACCGCAGCCCAAGCGGGTGCCAACGTCATGGTCGCCGGCTCCTCCACCTTCAGTGCTCCGGACATGTCTGCGGCCATCACCGCCATTCGACAGGCCTAATCCCTCGCCAGCCATTCCGCAGCGCCCTCAAGCGCCCGCGCCCGGTGACTCAGGGTGTTTTTGACACTCTCTCCCAACTCCGCAAAGCTCTCGCCGAATCCATCGGGCGAAAAGAGAGGATCGTAGCCGAACCCGCCATCCCCTTGGGGTTCGTTCAGAATCACCCCTTCCACCGCCCCATCAAAGTGCGCCAGCCTCTCACCGGCCTTCGCCAGCACAATCACACAACGGAACCGCGCCGTCCGGTCCGCCACCCCGGCCAACTCCCGAAGAAGCTTCTCGTTATTTTTCAAATCGTTCCCTTCCTCGCCACCATAACGCGAGGAATAAACGCCGGGATCACCGTCCAGCGCATCCACCTCCAGCCCCGAATCATCGGATAGGACCAGCTCATCCGTCAGTTCACTGATCGCGAGAGCCTTCAAAGTCGCATTCTCCAGAAAAGTCGTTCCCGTTTCCTCCACTTCCGGAGGATCGGAAATCACGCTCAAATCACACACCTCAAAATCTCCCAAAATAGCCCGTATCTCCTCAACCTTATGGGCATTCCGCGTGGCCACAATGAGACGTTTCTTCATGCGCTCGAGATAGCAGGCCGAAAACTTTTTTCGACCTAATTGGAATAAAAACCGCCCCCGTTACGCCTAATAGCATGATGAGACCATTCACCACCATCGCCACCATCCTCCTCGCCACGGTATCCCTCGCCGGAGCTACCGTAAAAGGATGGACCACGGATTTCGAAGCCGCCAAAGCCCAAGCCAAAAAGGAAGGGAAATCGATCCTTGTCGACTTCACCGGATCCGACTGGTGCCCTCCTTGCAAGCAGCTTCACGAAAAGGTGTTCTCCAAATCGGAGTTCATCAAAGCCGCCAAAAAAGACTTCGTCCTCGTTGAACTCGACTATCCGCGCAAAAAGGAACTCGACCCCAAACTGAAGGAGCAAAATGACGAACTCGCAAAGAAATACAAAATCCGCGGGTTTCCCACCATCCTCCTCATGGATGCCGAGGGTAAGGTCTTCAAGCGCGCCATGGGCAATCACCCCTTCGAGGTGAAGCCATTCCTCGACATGTTGAAAACCTCACTCAAGGCAAAAAGCTTTCGTTAAATTTCTCCCCCCCGGACTTCC
The DNA here is from genome assembly GCA_051252135.1 of Verrucomicrobiaceae bacterium. Classification (GTDB taxonomy): domain Bacteria; phylum Verrucomicrobiota; class Verrucomicrobiia; order Verrucomicrobiales; family Akkermansiaceae; genus SW10. The sequence goes on from JBPOGH010000014.1 coordinate 23,734, forward strand.
GTCCGGTAAGAGAAACTACTCCCCGTCGCGGTTTCCGGTGCTACCGCGGCGGGGACTTTTTTTGCCCTAAGCCAACGGACGAAGACCAATCGTGGTCTCAATCGTATGGGAAGAATTCGGCCTCAGGGTCGGCATGTCATTCCCCGCGTTGGCCGGCTCAATACACAGAAATTCCTTATAATCACGATCGGGCAAATCCTTGAGCTTCTTCGACTTATCAATCCATGGATTCCACACCACCGTCGTCCGGGACCCCGCTTTATCGACAAAGACGGACCGATGGCGATCCAGGTCACGCACCAGAACCGATGACATCGATTTGTAAATCCGATCGATTTCCTCATCGATAATCAAAGCACCCTCCTGAAACACCTCTTCGGCTCCAACCGGCTGGAGAAGATCCACGTAATGGGATCCCTTCAAACCTTCCACCTGAATTCGTGAGAGATCACCCACCGAAAGGTAAGTGTGCAGCGCACTACTCACCTTGTAAGGCTCTTCACCCGTGTTCTTCATCTTAAGAACCACACGCAACTTGTCCGCCACGTGAATGGTGGCCGTCAGCTCGAAGTCATGAGGAAAAAGCTTCTTCGTTTCCTCGTCCGACTTGAGCGTAAAGATCAGCTTGGCCGAACGTCCGTTGCTCTCCGCAGATTTCAGCTTCCAAAATTTTGTCCGCGCAAAACCGTGGTTCGGAAGCGTCGGGTCCTCGGAGTTTTGATTGAACCATGGCCAGCAGATCGGGATTCCTCCGCGAATCGGCTTCGTCGTGTCCATCGCCGCACGGGGACTCAAATAGAGAACCGGAGGATGATCGGTAGGCGCCCACTTGCACACCTGGGCACCAAAAGGGGAAATCGTTGCGCTGGAAAGTTCCGTGGTTACTTGAATGAGAGGCAGCGCCGGTTCAATATCATCAATTGCAAATTCGGGTGCATTGCCAAGGATGGCTTTTAATTCGTCGGTGGATTGGAGCATCGTGGAAAGCGTTCAAACCGAGAGGTGCCACAGCTTTCCCGAAAAGGAAACCTAAGAATACAACTGATTTCAACGAACCAAATCTACCCGCCCTGAACGCGAGTCACCTTCCCGGCCTCAATCGTGAAGTTCAGCCGATCCGGCCGATAGTCCTTTGTCACCATCGATTGCCTCCCGTCTTCGGACACCACCCGCGCCCTTTTCCCTTCCTTTTTCGCCCGCAGCATTGCGGCCTCCTTCGTAAGCCCGATGTAGGGGGAATCAGAATTCATCGCTCGCACTGGTGTTTGGGATCTCTCCCGGTCAGGCACTGTTGAACACGAGGAAAGGGTCAGAGCCACCCCCAACCCACAAAAAACCCGCACCCTCAAAACGAGGACCGCGGGTCTGAAAAAATAGTTCACGAAAGAACGCTTACTCAGCGAGAATCTTCATCGTTGGAATCTGACCAATGTGAGGCTCACCCGAAGAACCTTGGGCAGTGGCACGGCGAAGAACAGCCTTGCTCACGGTGTCGCAGCAACCTGGGCTTGGGCAGTAGATCGATCCACAGGCCTGGCAATTCACCTTTTCGCGAACCGTGGTCTCATAAGCGATCTGCTCGGTTACCTCGTAAGGAGTACCACCCTTGGTGCCCGGATCAACCGTGCGGGTGACGTTCTTGTATTTGGTCACCTTCTTATCAACGAGGCAGTCACCTTCACAACCAACGTGGGTGATTCCACCACCGCAACCGCCGCCAACAAGGCCACAGCATGATGAAAGGACGAGAGCGGCAAAGCCGAGAGCGAGTAGGGATGCGATTTTTTTCATAAAATTAAGGTGCGTTCTTTGTGCTTCAAGAATTCAAGCAAAGGGAACCAAGGGTTGTCGAGATGGGAATTCTATTTTTCGTCGAAAATATCAAGCAATCGTCAGGACCTTCTCAATGATTCTCTTCGCATTGGGCAGCTGGTCATTCTCGACATACTTCGAATAAATCGCCGGCGCATCAATGGTGCAGACCCGCTTGATCGGCGCATCCAGGTAGTCAAAGGCATATTCCTGAATCAAGGTCGCAATCTGTGCCGAAACACCGCAGAAGGGCTTGGATTCGTCCACCAGCACCGCCTTGTTGGTCTTTTTCACCGAATCAATAATCGCGTCCTGGTCCAAGGGACGAATCGAACGAAGGTCGACCACTTCCGCATTGATTCCATGCTCGCTTTGCAGGATTTCAGCCGCTTCAAGACAGTGCAGAACACTCCGGCCGTGGGAAATCAACGAAATGTCGGTGCCCTCACGCTTAATGTCAGCCTTTCCGAGAGGAATGATGAAATCACCATCCTCAGGATCAGGCACAGGCCCCATATTTCCGTAAAGGAGAGTGTTCTCCATCACATAAACCGGGTCATTGTCACGGATTGCCGCCTTCATCAGCCCCTTGGCATCTGCCGGAGTGGCCGGAGAACAAACCTTCAATCCCGGGAAAGCCGCAAAAAGCCCTTCAGGCGTATGTGAGTGGGTCGCACCCACGTTCGTGCCACCATTTGCCGGTCCACGCATCACGATCGGGCAGTTGATCAACCCACCGGACATGTAACGCACGCAGGCCGCATTATTCACCAGCTGGTCAAAGGCCACCGAGTGGAAAGACCAAAACATCAGCTCCATCACCGGGCGAACACCCAACATGGATGCACCAATGCCCATGCCAATGAAACCGGCTTCGGAAATCGGGGTGTCGACAATGCGCTTGTCGCCCCACTTTTCCCAAAGCCCTTCGGTGACCTTGTAAGCGCCATTGTATTGGGCAACTTCCTCACCCATGAGGACGACGTTTTCGTCGCGTGCGAGTTCTTCGTCGAAGGCTTCGCGAAGTGCGTGGCGATATTGGAGTTCTCTCATCAGAAAAATTGGTAACGCGTTTGGAAAAAATTAATCGTTGAAGAAATGACGGCCAATCTTGGACGCCTCGGTATTGTTGTCCGTTTCCCAGTAAACATCATTCGTGATGTCCTCAATGGTCGGAGCAGGTGACTCATCGGCAAAAATCACGGCGGCATCAGCCTCCTTTTTCGCTTCCAGACTAATCTCCTTGGCCGATTCTTCGGTCAAAAGGCCCTCTCCGATCAGACGCTGCCGCCAGAGGTTGATCGGATCGTGATTGTCCTTATAACGCTGAATTTCCTCGGGCGAACGATACTTCTTATGGTTCGCATCAGCCACCGAATGCCCGTAGTAACGGTAGGTGTTGATCTCCAGAACCGTCGGGCGGGACTCCTTGCGGGCCCGCTCCATCGCGATGTTCATCTTCGCACGAATCTCGTAAAAATCCTCACCGTTCACCACGTCCCAATCCATGTCGTAACCCTCGGCACGTTGCGCCAGACAATCCTTGTAGGCACTGGAGCGCTTCTGCGAGGTTCCCATCGAGTAACCGTTGTTCTCAATGACATACACCACGGGAATTCCGAAAAGGGCCGCAATGTTCAGCGACTCGTGAAACGCACCCTGGTTGACCGCGCCATCACCAAGGAAGCACAAAGCCGATCCCTCCTGGTTATTGTATTTCACTCCGTAGCCCAGCCCGAGACCGAGAGGAGTCTGACCCGCCACGATCCCGTGACCGCCCCAGAAATTCTTATCAGGCGCAAAAAAGTGCATCGACCCCCCCTTGCCCTTCGAGCAACCCGTCGCCTTACCAAATAGCTCGGCCATGCACTCATTCATCCCCATCCCAACCGCCAGCGCGTGGGCATGACAACGATAAGCCGTAATCATATGATCATGGTCGCCCATCAGGGATGCCGCACCCACCGCTACCGATTCCTGACCGATGTAGAGATGCAGGAAACCTCCCATCTTGCCCCCGTTGTATTGCTTGAGCGATGCCTGCTCAAAACGGCGAATACGCTCCATCGTGCGATAGTATTCGATTTTTTGCTCCGCGCTCAGGTCACGGTTGATAGGCGAACTGGCGAAGTCGAGAGGAGATGCGGATGCTTCCATAACAGGCTTGATGTCGTGTGGGACATAACCGCCATCCCCGACCGTGGCAAGGCTAGTCTGAAACGGGTCCGCCTAGGTCGAAACCAGCTCCGCCGGGAAGAACCACTGCATCAACAAAGTCAGGAAAAAGTTCACCACCAAAATTGCCAACGAAGAAAACACCATCGCATCCGTCGTCCCCCGTCCCACCCCCACCGCACCATTCGTTGCCCGAAGCCCCTGGTGACAGGAAATAATCACGATCAACACCCCAAAAAACAACCCCTTCACCACCGCAATGAAGACATCGGAAAGCGCCACATACTTCTCCATGTTGAACACCCAATAGGCCGACTCCACGCCAAACACGTAAACCCCAATTACATAGGACGCGATCATCCCAAAAGCCGCCGACTCCGCAATAAGCAGAGGCACCGACACAACCATCGCCAGCAGCCTCGGCGTCACCAAATAGTCAATCGGATGCACCGCCATCGACCTCAACGCATCAATCTGCTCGCTCACCTTCATCGTCCCGATCTCCGCCGCCATCGCCGAGCCCACCCGCCCCGCCAACATCAGCCCCGTAATCGTCGGACCCAACTCCCGCAACATCGCCACCGACACCAGTCCCCCGGTCCCCGTCTCCAGACTAAAAAGCTTAAATTGAAAGTAGGTCTGCGCCGCCAGCACCGCCCCCGTAAACGCCCCCGTCACCCCCACCACCACCTGCGATCTCGCCCCGATCTCCGCCACCTGTGCAAAAAACTGGGCAAAGCGCTTCTGCCCCCTCGTGATCGAAACAAAGATCTCCGCCACCAGAAGCCCCAGCTCCCCGAGATAATCCACGAACCGAAGAACCGGTCGTCCCGCTGCCCGCAACACATTCAACGGCGAAACCCTACCTCCACTTGGCACAAAACAAAACCTCGAATCCTCCTCGCCCAGGACATCCTTGGGTAATCGAACTAGCGTCGACGCCGCACCAACAGCCCCGCTCCCAACAACATCATCACCCCCGATGACGGCTCGGGAACCGGTGGCGGCGTCCAGTTGTCATCCCCAATCTGGAAATAAACGAAATCCTCCTGGGGCAATCCAAGCCGGATCTGGGTAAAGGTTCCCACCATGTGAAACGTCCCGTCCGCCGTCGTCCCCTCCCCGTTGCTATCACCACCCTGAATAAAAGGAATCGTCCAATCCGCTCTCTTCAAGCTCGTCTGCCCCGGGTTCCCGTACCCCAGATTTCCGGACTCAATCTCGAATTTGATCGCCGCACTCGTCAGATGATCATTCGCCGTAAAACTGTAGTGATGACGACCCGCCATATGAAAAACCGGATTCGTGATTGGATTCGAAAAGGTGATCACAAAATCTCCCATCGAATTCCCCACGTGATCCGTCCGCAGCGCATCTCCCGTGGCAATCGTCGGTGAAAAAAGGTTTCCGTCCGCAAACACCGTACTCGTCCCATCAGTCACCGTCCCCGCCACACACCCAAAAACATTCACCGTAGAACTCACATTGTTGATCAACAAGGTCCCGCTCGCCTGGTCATTGCTCCCATTCACCGACGTCCAATCGGTCCACGCCTGACCCAACGCTCCTGACGGCACCGCAATCAGGGTGCACAAAACTAATGAAAGCTCCTTCATCGAGCGCCCATTATCGGCCATTTTGTGAATAAGTCCATAATTTATTCACATCTTGATAGTTCGGACTTCTTAATTAATTAATCCCGATGGCCTCTTTCACCCTGTAAAATCTCCTCAACGCCCCAGGCGTATCACTCACCGAGCTCGTCCCGCTCGCATCTCCTGTAACGTCACCTCCCACCACGGGAGCCCAAGTTTCCAGATCAGCACTCGACTCCAAAAGATAAGCCACACCCTCCGAGCTATTCCAGCTCAACACAAACTCTCCCGCCGCTGCGCCCGGAGCGATCACCAAATTCAACCCTCCCAATCCGGGCACATTGATCGCGTATACTCTCAGATCAAATCCCAGATCAGAACTTGCCGAACTCGAGTTATGCAGACTTACCGCAATTTCCACCGGCACATCCGGCGCCAAATTTTGATTCAACGCGATAGCATACTGAGCAATCGCTTCGGTCGTAATATTATGTGGCGGAGGAGTCGCATCTGCCGCCAAAGTCAGCCAACTGTTGGCATCCTCACCCGCCCCAACATTCACCCGCGCAACCTCTGAACCATTCACATAAATGATCGCCCCGTCATCGATCAACCCCTCAAACCCGAGGTGCGCCGTCGCCACCGTCGGAGTGAAGCTTGTTCGAAAATACGCCGTGTAACGAAGCCCCGCAGCCGGCGCCGTATCAGCCATTCCATCCCCATTGTGATCTTTTCCTCCCCAGATGTTCGTCGCAATCGGATCCCCATCCAACGCCCCATATCCAAAAAGCGCCTCACTTGGCCCCGAAAAAGCCGGCCCATCATAAACCGCCGCACTGTGCCACGTGCTGTAAAAATCAGCATCCACCAAGCCCGGATCCAACGGCTGGTTCGCCCCCCCAACCAAAAGCAAATACTCCCAATCACTCCGGGCCGGAAGCAACTCCGCAACCGGATCAAGGACACTGATCCCCTCTTCAATCTCCAGCGTAACCTCCCCCACTCCTCCCCCGGCACCATCCACCGCAATCCGATAAGTCACTCCCTCCACCGCATCAAACTCCACCCGCGCTCCCGCAAAAAACGGCTCCTCATTCTCCTCACTCGAGGCCGGCACCGCCAAGCTCCCATACCGCATCACCGGAGTCAGTCCATCAACCGAATCTCCCGTATAAACCGCCAAAACCTCGTTCATCGTCGGTGACCCCGCCCTGATCGCAATCCGTCCGGTCTGCGTCGCGGTGTAATGCCACCACGACGATGAATTTCCTGCGACTCCGGCATGGTTCGGCTCGCCCGTCTCGTTGACCGAATCCATCCCTCCGATCTGATTGTCATTGGTCCCCGTCACCACAATTGGCAACTCGCCCGACAGCTCGATCGAATCCGCAAAGTCGTTGTTCGGAACCGGAGTGAACGTCCGGGACTCCACGCCCAACTCAAACCCAATGTCCGAACTCGTCGGCGACACATTGTGCAATGACACCGCCAACACCGCCACCTCGTTCAAAGGCAGCACCGCAGGCACAAACTCACTGATCGGGACCGACTCGGAACCGTTCCCCTCCGCTTCCAGAATCCACGTGTCCGGTTCAATCTCCTTGGCAGGCATGTTCACCCGCGTCAGCTCCACCCCGTTCAGGTAAATGATGATCCCGTCATCAATGATCCCCGTGAAATGCAGATGCGTGAATGGCTCGGTCGGCGTAATCGTAGTCCGCACATAAACCGTGTGCCGGCTCCCCGATGGCGGGGTGTTCGTCGCCCCCAACCCATCAGGATTCCAGATATTAACGTCCATCGTCCGCGTCCCAATCACCCCATAACCCAGATAACCGTCCACCGCCGTAAACGCAGGCCCGTCATACCCCGCCACAACCGGATCTTGCCACGTCGTATGAAAGTCGGAATCAACGGAAGCCGGATCCAAAGGAACCTCCGCCTCGCGATACAACAAATGCTCCCAACCAACCTCCTTAACAGAAAGGATTTCAGCCGAAACAGAAACGGATAACAGCGCCGAAGCAGCAACAAGGGGAAGAGGGTTCATCAATGGAGGCGGTCTTGTTGACCACCTGACAAACTACTGCGGCCTCCAATCCGGTCAAGATTGCAGAAAACGCAACCCGCCTTTGCTCACAAAGAATGCAGCAGCCCGATCCCGGCTCCGCGACTCCCGAGGGGGTCAGGCAGATGTCTCAAAGCCTGGTCGGACTGCTGCAAAGCATCCACTTAACCCCACTCTAACACAAAATCATAAAGGCGCGATGAGAATGAAGCGTCCCTTTTGTAACAATCCCCATCGAATGATCCCCCTCACCCTCCGTCCAAGTCACCCCATAAAAAACCGCCCCCGGAAGCTCCGGCGACGGTTCTCAAAAAGTCTTTACCGGAGGTCCGCTACTCCGCTGCCGGCACTTCCACCGGAGGAGTAATCTCGGGCGCTTGCTCCCTGACCTGCGGAGGATGGGGGCGCAAATTGGAAGCTCCGGGATTTGGGGGGCTCGGAGGGTTCACTCTCCGTGTGCGCTGGGGAACAGGCTTTGGCTCGACAGCCTGGGGCTGACTTGGAGGAACCACTCGATTCAACTGCGGCTGAATCCGGGGGACATACCGTGGCGGACGACTCTTCAACTCCTCACGACGATTCATCTTTTTCACTTCCGAAAGAATTTCACCCAACAACTGCTCCACTTTCGCATCCCTTGACGTATTTCCACCGGCCTGCCGGGGGGATGGCCTGACCGCTGCACGATTCTTTAAATCATCCAATTTTTGCCGCACCTCGCGAACTTGCTTCTCTTGGGCCGGCATCGCCGCCGCCGGGGAATTGAGATTAAAGAGATTCACTCTTGGCTCATCAATCGGTGCCTTCTGTGGCGTCACTTTCATGTCCGTTTCCTGGTCACCACGCTTCACCCGAACCGTCAATTCCTGCTCCCCCGCCGCTCCAATGATCCCCTTCAACGCCGGAAAACCCGACAGCTTGATCCCGTTGATCGACAAAATTTCATCCCCCTTTTGAATCCCGCCCTTTTCCCCGGCCGACCCATCCATGATCCCCCTGACTATCAATTGGGGACCTTCCTGAATCATCACTCCGATCTGAAATGACGGCTCACTCAATTTCGCTCCCTCATTCCAGACAACTTGCGGCCCCTGCATCATCCCCGCCCTGCTTTGCATCTGGGGCTGACAGCAAGATGGCAGTGGCTTCGCGGTCTCCGCCGAAAGTTTCGGTAAAACAAGCGGCAGGGCACACAACATGATAAAGGTTTGGGGCTTCATATCAAAATGGATTTGGTTCTCACCTAGGAAACGCCGCGCGGCCAAAAATTTGCCTTTTTACTGAGAAAAGTGGAGGACGTCGGCGACAGCGCGATCGATCTCGGGGGGGATCGGTGTGGTCTCAGCTTCATGCAGAAAAAACTCACGATCACATTCGCGCTGCCGCCTCGTCACACAGCGGACCCCGTTTGACTTGCGCCGCCAAATCCCAAGGGGGCTCGGGATTCTCCGGCTCAAAACGAGGCCGCTGCCAAGACGTCCACTCAATCAAATTACCCCATTGTCTGGACCCGTCCACAGGGAATTAAATTTACTTTGTGGTTACATGTAATTACATTTAAAGTCAAATGATGAACCTATCCGATGACCTGCCCCCGCATTGGATCTGGATCAAGGCCGCCGCTTTCCTCCTCATCCTATCCCTCTCTGCCGCTCTCACCCTCTTTCTCACGACTCCCCTCCAACGACTCTTTCCCCTCTTTTGCGTCATCTGGAGCTCCGCACGCCTCTACTACTTCGCCTTTTACGTCATCGAGCACTATCTCGACCCAAACTTCCGCTTTTCAGGCCTCTTTTCCTTGGCCCGACTCCTCAAAAATAGAAAAGTCCCCCCGAAATGAGAACCCTCGCCATCGGAGATATTCACGGCTGCCTCGCCCCCCTCAAACACATTTGGAAAGCAATCGACCCTCAACCCGAGGATCGCATCATCTTCATGGGCGACTACGTCGACCGCGGCCCCGACTGCAAAGGCGTCATCGACTTCCTCATCAGCATCCAGGACCAATTCGACATCACCTTCCTCTCCGGGAACCACGAGGAAAAATTCTTCCTCTCCGAAATGGACCTCACCGACCGCGACCACTGGCTCCGCGTCTGGGGCGGCCCCGAAACCCTCGAGTCCTACGGCCCCGGCGGCTTCGATGACATCCCCGAATCCCACTGGGAATTCCTCCGGAAATGCAAACCCTACCTCGAGACCGACACCCACATCTTCGTCCACGCCAACCTCGAGCACGACGTCCCCCTCCACGAACAACTCCCCTTCACCATCGTCCATAAAAAATTCGGCACCCCCAAGCCCCACATGTCCGGCAAAATCATGATCGCCGGCCACACCGCCCAAAAATCCCACCTCCCCCTCAACCTCGGCCACGCCGTCTGCATCGATACCGACCCCGGCCGCGGCGGCTGGCTCACCTGCCTCCACGTCGAAACCGACGAATACTGGCAAGTCAACTTCGATGGCGACCTGCGCAAAGGGAAAATCTAACCCCGCTTCCGACGCCCAAGCACCGAAAGCAGCCCTCCAAGCACAAGTAGAGATACAGAAGGCTCGGGAACCGTAGCGCTCTGATACTGAATCACCGTATTCGAAGGATTCACAAAATTGATTCCAAGCCCCAACGACGTCAACCGGTTGGTAGTCCCATCCTCGTTGAGATCGGTTCCCGTATACGTGATCGTCCGCGACGTGGTGTGACTGCCGTTGATCGAATCCGAAATGATCGAGACCGCTCCGTTTCCACCGTGTGTGATGTTGGTTTGCGGACGAAAAACATTGTCGTAGACCAACTGCCAATCCCCGTCGAGGCCCGTTGACGGCGGCGCTTCCGCAACCACAGCCGAAGTGATCGTGCTCACCGGGTAATAGGCTCCGCCACTGTAACCAAGCTCATACTGCCCACTCGAGTTCGACATGTTCCCGCCATCATAATAAAAATTCGCGTCGGACCAGTCGCTGAAAATATGCGTCAGCGTAATCGTCGCTCCGGGGCCGGGATCCACATCTCCTGAATCAAGCGTGTAGGTCGCAATCACGTTGCCTCCATCCGCCCCAAGGCCGGAAAAGTCCGCCGAAGTGAAATGGTATTCCGAAGTGGCCTGTGCCGAAGCTTCAACGGAAAGAAGGATACACAAACCCAAGGTGAGTGATGCTTGAAACGCTTTGGCCATGATTCGCAGAGTCGGGTGAATGACAGTTCAGGGCAAAAATCCCTGAGCGACAACGGACCATAACTCGAAATTTTAGTTAATTCGAGTTAATTTTTAACGCTTATTAACAATTGAGCCAGACCCTTAAAAACAACCCGATCTCAAAGCAACTTCGCCCTCAACCCTTCCGTGACAATCTTCGGATTCGCCTTCCCCTTGGAAGCCTTCATCACCTGACCCGTCAGGAAATTCAGCAACTTCTCATTCCCCCCTTGAATCTCCGCCACCTTGTCCGGATTCGCCGCGATCACTTCGTCAATCAATCCGTCGATCGCTCCCGTGTCCGCAGGCTCAAAGCCCATCTCCTTCGCCAGCGCCGCCGGCTCCTTCTCCGGAGCATCCCACAGAGCCACAAAAAGCTCCTTCGCCTGGCTGTTCGAGATCGTCCCCGCCTCAATCAGGTTCAACACCTCCGCCAGCTTCTCGGCCGTCACCGGAGAATCCGTGATCTCAATCGACTTCTCGTTCAGCAGCCCCAAAAGATTATTAATAATCCAGTTCGCCACCTTCTTCCCCGGTGTCTTGGCCCCGGCCTCCGTCGTTTCAAAATAAGCACATAGGTGAACATCGGAAGTAATCACCGAAGCGTCATACTCCGTCAGACCCAACTCACTCTGGAAACGGGCAAACTTCTCATGCGGCAACTCGGGAACCAAAGGCCGCACCTTCTCAATATACGCCGCCGTATCCACCGGCAACAGATCGGGATCAGGGAAATAACGATAATCATGCGCATCTTCCTTCCCGCGCATCTCCTGCGTCTCCCCCAAATCATCATCCCAGCGACGGGTCGACTGCACCAGCGGCTCGCCGTTATCCAGCGCATCAGCCTGACGCTGAATCTCATAATGAATCGCACGCCGCACCGCCGAGGTCGAGTTCATGTTCTTCAACTCAATCTTCGTCCCCAAGGGCTCGCTCGCATCCTTCCGCAGGGAAATATTCACGTCGCAACGCAACTGCCCCTTCTCCATCCCCGCTTCCGAAATGCCACCCGCGATCAAAATCTGCTGCAGCGACTTCAGATAAGCAAAAGTCTCCTCCGCCGACTCCAGATCCGGCTCCGAAACAATCTCCATCAACGGCGTCCCCGCCCGGTTAAAATCAATCAACGACGTCTTCGCCTGGTGCGTCGACTTCGCCACATCCTCCTCCAGGTGGATCCGCGTCAGCTCCACCACCTTCCCCGGATTCTTAATATCCTTCTGCGCGTCCTTCGGATAGTTGTGCGGATAAAGCGGCACCCCGCCACCCAAACACAAAGGCAGATCCAGCTGCGTGATCTGGTAATCCTTCGGCATATCCGGATAAAAATAATTCTTCCGGTCCCACACCACCGTCGGAGGCGTCGAGCATCCCAAAAGCATCCCCGAAAGAATCGTCCGCTCGATCGCAAACTCGTTCAACACCGGCAACGCCCCGGGCAACCCCAGACAAGTCGGGCACACATTGGAATTCGGCTCATCACCAAAGGACGTGCGGCAACCGCAGAACATTTTGGTGTTCGTATTGATCTGGCAATGAACTTCCAGACCGATGGTGACGATGTAGTCGGAGAGATGCACGCGCAGGGTTTAACCGCTCGTCATGAAATTTCAACACCGGAGCGACCACTTACTGACGAAGACCCAGGGACTTCTCCACATTCAGCTTCATCAGGGCCTCCCGCGCTTTCGCGTCCTTCGTGACATCGCGCAGCCTGTCATTCTTCAACAACGCTCCAAAATCCCCCTCACGAATCGAACTCTGCAGAGACTCCTCCACCGGCAGCGCATGGGGAATCTCATCAATCGGCATCTGATAAAATGCCCCCGGCTTGTCCTGCACAATCGCCAACTTCGCCGCATTGGCCTGCGCGGGATCATTCAGAAAATCAAATTTCTGGTGAAGCTGGCCAATCCGGCTCGCATCGATCCACGTCTTGATCTTGGCAAAAAACGGCTCCGCCTTGGCCGCATCAAAATTATCCCCCGCATATTCCTTCAGCCGCTCCAGCTCCGCCATCGTCCCCGCATAACGCACCCCCGTAAGCGCCCCATAAAGAATCACCCCTCCCACCACCAGACTCAGCACGGAACCCGGAATCCCAAAACCCAATTTGCTAAAGGCACCCGTCTCCCGACTCCCGCCCTGCAAAAAACCCAGAATCGTCTTGGCAAAGAAAAAGGCCCCAAAAAAAGCAATCGCCCCCACTGCCACACTCATCCAGGGCTCCGGCTTTTCGACCAGGACTTTGGAGAGCGAAAAGCCGTTGTTGTGCCCCCAGATTCCAGCCACCGCCCCGATCGCCACCGAGATCACAAAGAAGAAGAAGCCAACCAGCTTCTTGATAAAGCCGAGCACCGCGAAGATCAACAGCGCACCCAATATGAGCCCGTCCGTGCCAATGTTTGAGAAATCCATAAGCGGTCCACAAACTGGCACGGACAGGAGGGAATCAAAAGCCTACTTTTGTGCGACTTCCTCTCTCGCCACCAACTGATTCACCCGATGCTGAAAGGCGATCCCGTAGCGATGAAACACGTTCTGGATCCACGCCGCGCCCTCCTTCTTGTCATTGCGCAGCTTGAAATTCTTCACCAACTGCGCTTCGAACCCGGGCCGGAGCACTTCACTGCGCCCCACCAACACCCGCACCAACTCCTTCGGAGCCGGACTCACTTCCAACGGCAAAATATCCTCCGTCACCCCTTGTGGCACGATCCAAAACACTCGCAATCCCGGTTGCTCAAAATAACTATGCCACCACGTTTGAATCATCCCGTGGGATTCCTCGGCCGTCAGCCCGGTGGCCGTCAAACCCTCATACATTCTTTCATAAACCGGGCGCTTCCAGTCCTTGCCGCCCGTCGTAAATCCCGATTCCGGAACCTCCACCGTGGTCGCAACTCCAAGCCCGCCATCGAAGGAATGATACCGGACACTCCGGTCCGGCAACACCTCTTGCACAAACAAGAACGGAATCGCCTCATCCCCGTGATTCTCAATCTGCAGCGTCTCCGCTCCATCAACCGAAAACGTCACCGGCAATTCAAAATTCCCCACCCCCCGGTAAAACAAATAATCCTCATACTCCTCGCCCACCTTCAACACGTTCGCCTTCGGATTCCGCGGCCGTAACCAATTCAATGTCTCATCCGCTTTAAAGGTCAGCCCGCGCGACGCGTCCGGCGCCATCACCTCAACATCCCAACGAATCTCACCCTGGCGATGCGTGGCGAAATCGATCCCGCCCCCTTCCTCAAACTGCGCATCGGTCAGGGGAGTTTCCAAAAATGGTCCCTCCACCCGAAGCTTCTTGATCTTGGGAACACCCTCACCCCCCGATCGCTGGGGAAACCACTGGCTGATCGACCCCCCGTTGAAACCCACCTGCACCGAAGCCTGAAAAGGATGATCGGAGTAAAAATAGATCACCGGAGTTTCCATCTTGATCTTCACATTGCGGAGCGGCCTGTTGGGAAAGAACCCCTTGCTCATCATCTGGGGTCCCACGTTTCTCATCCCTTCAAGCGCATGAACAAATCCCGGGAGCTTTTCCTCCTCCTTCTTAAGTCCGGCAAGAAGCTGACCATCCGATCCGGAGACCGATGTGAATGTGCCCCACTCATGCAGAGTATAAGCGGAGACCGAGCCCATGAGGGCGGTAGTGATTAAGATTCCTTTTTTCATAATACGCTGGGCAGCGTATCACGAAAATCCTCCCTTGTGGGCCGGGGCCGACCTATTTTACCGGCTGTTTACAATCCCCCCGTCTGCGCCCGATGGCGCAAAAGGTGATCACACAAGACCAGCGCGGTCATCGCCTCCACAATCGGCACCGCCCGCGGCAGCACACACGCATCATGACGCCCACGTCCCTTCAACTCGGTATCCTCTTTCTCTTTCGAGACCGTTGGCTGCGATGACATGATCGTCGCCGTTGGCTTAAACGCCACCCGGAACAAAATCGGCTCCCCATTGGATATCCCTCCCTGCACCCCGCCGGACCGGTTCGTCTTCGTCCGCACCGTATCACCCGCCATGTAAAAATGATCATTGTGCTCCGCACCGGTCAACGTCGTCCCCGCAAAACCCGAACCGATCTCAAATCCTTTCGTCGCCGGAATCGACAACATCCCCTTCGCAAGGTCCGCCTCCAGACGATCAAAAATCGGCTCACCCAACCCCGCCGGGCATCCCCGCACCACCGCCTCAATCGTTCCCCCCACCGAATTCCCTTCGGATCGAATCTTCTTAATCCGCTCAATCATCGCCTCCGCCGCCTCCGGGTCTCCCGTGCGCACAATGTTGGACTCGATGATCGCTGACGTCACCGTAGCAGGATCCACCGAGGCCTCCACATCCTGCACCGTCTTCACCCACGCCAAAATCTCCAGATTCGGGTAAAAGTGCGCCAGCACCTTCTTCGCAATCGCCGCCGCCGCCACCCGCCCGATCGTCTCCCGCGCCGAAGAACGTCCGCCCCCCTGCCAGTTCCGTGTCCCATACTTGGCATCATACGTGTAATCCGCATGCGACGGACGATACTTCTCCGCCATCTCGGAATACGCCTCCGGCCGGTGATCCTTGTTCCGCACCAATATCGCAATCGGAGACCCCAGCGTCTTCCCCTCAAACGTCCCCGATAAAATCTCACACTGATCCGCCTCATTCCGCGGCGTCGTCACCTCGGACTGGCCCGGACGCCTCCGGTCCAGATCGAATTGAATATCCTCCTCCGTCAATGGAATCAGCGGCGGACAACCGTCAATCACCACCCCAACCCCACCACCGTGGGATTCTCCAAACGTCGAAATACGAAATAAATGGCCATGCAAACTGGACATGCGCAGCACCCTAGCAGGGAACCCACCCCGTGCAATGCCCGGTGAGCACGAGATGAAATTTAACCCAGCTTCGAAACCCGCGCCCCAAACTTCCGCAAACTCGCCATCACCCGCGAGTGCGCCGTTTTTCCCTCCCTCAGCGAGTCATTCTCCACCCCGTAACAAAGCACGATCTCAAACATCCCCTTCGCCACTCCCTGATGCAGCAAATCCTCCGCCGACAAACAATGCCGCCCGCTCCGGTGCGATAACTCAAACACAAACGGCCCCACCCCATGATACGCCCGATAGACCACCTCCGTGCACACCAACCGGTCCGCCTTACTGAAATCGAAAACAAAGTCGTAAAGCTTTCCCTCATGCGTAAACGCCCGCGCCAACGCCTCCCTTAACACATCCACCCCGGCCAACGGCCTCACCACCACAAACGCATCCACCCCCAAGGTCTCCTCCAACTCCCGGTAAAGAACCCCGTCCTTCTTCGCCTCCAGCACCCTCACCCCTCCCCCGCTCCGCTCGCAAGCACTCAAGCCCATCGCCTCCCGCTCCTCCGCCTTCCCGATATAAAGTGCCGCATGCGGCCAATAACCCGGCAAAAACAAATTGCTCAACGCATCATCATGCCGCGTCACAATCACATCACCCGCCTTCAACTTCTCCCCCACCTCCGCCAACACCGCCGCACTCACCCGCTTCCCCTGCCCCGGCGCCTTCCTAAAAGGCTGCTTCATCTCCGCCACCACCGATCCCCCCATCCGGAACAAATGAAACATCACCTTCGTGTAACCCGAAACATGCCGCCTCACAAAAGAATGAAGCCGGTAGGCAAACCGACGCCTCACAAACGCACTCTTACTCTTCTGAAAAAACGGCTCCTCCTCGCTCAACCAATTCGCCACCTCATCCATCCCTTCCGCCTCCAACGCCTCCCTGATCCTCACATGGTTCAATTCATAATACCGCCACGACTCATGATAGCGCCACATCCACCGCAGCGAACTCAAACTCCGGTAGAGCCGCGTAAACGTCTTCCGCTCCAACCCATACCGCGGCTCCGCCTCATCCAACTTCCGCCACACCACCGGACGATCCACCGCCAACCCAATCACAAAGTTCGCACTCCGCACCAACATCGCCGCCGCACAAAAACTCACCCCAAAAACACGCATCCGGTGCTCCTCATCCTCCGCATCCAACTGATCCTTCAATCCCAGCACCATCTCCCACAACGTCCCCCTCACCGCCAGATAACGACAATACACCTCACGAATCCGCTCATCCTCATCCGGCAAATAATAACCCCGCCCCTGGGCCGCGATCGCATCACTCACCTCCCGCCTCAAATCACACTCGCGCGGCAAAGCCGGATAAACCGACTTCAATGTGCGCCACGCATTCTTAATTTCCACCCTCGCATCATCCCTCCGAATCCACCCCACCGTCAACCCTCCGCATTTTCTAACAGAATCTAACAGCTTTCATGGCCCGTGAAAGTTTGATTCTCGCGTTCAGCATAAAACCCATACCCCCGTCAACCCCCTAAACTACGGGAAATTTCGACGTTATTTTAACTTTACAAAATAACCGGGGAGGCGAGAATCTCCTCCGCCATGAATAAAGGAGAACTTATTGAAGCAGTACAGAAAGCCCTCGGAAAAGACGCAACCAAGCGTGCCGCAGAAGACGCCGTCAGCGCCGTCCTTGACTCCATCGCCAAAGGCGTGAAGAAGGACAAAAAAGTGCAGGTCATCGGATTCGGCACCTTCGAAATCAAGAAGCGCGCAGCTCGCATGGGTCGCAACCCCAAGACCGGCGAAGCAATGAAGATTTCCGCTTCCAAGTCCGTTGGCTTCAAGCCTTCTTCGACCCTCAAGAAGTCCCTCTAATCCCCCTCGGGACTTAGATAAAGGATCAACTTCCTTCAATGCCCGGTCACTCTCTGAGTGATCGGGCTTTTTTTATCCCCCCTCCCGACGTTCTTCCCTCGATTTCCTCCGCATTGAGGCAATAATACCCCTCAAGGCCAGCATCCTGGCCCCTCTGTCATGCCCTCAAGCACCGTCGAGAACTACCTCAAGGCCATCTGGAGCCTCCAGCAAAACAACCCCGGAACCCTCGTCCCCATCGGACAAGTTGCTGAGCGCCTGTCGGTTACCCCCGGAACCGCCACCACCATGATGAACCACCTCCTCAAACAGGAGCTCGTCGAATACACCCCCCGCAAAGGCGTCAACCTCAACCCCGCCGGACGGGAAGCCGCCCTCCTCGTCCTCCGCCGCCACCGCCTCGTCGAAAGCTTCCTCGTCGAAATCATGAAACTCGACTGGGCCGAAGTCCATGACGAGGCCGAAGTCCTCGAGCACGTCATCTCCGACCGCCTCCTCGCCCGCATGGACGAAATGCTCGGCCACCCCACCCACGACCCCCACGGCGCCCCCATCCCCACCGACGAAGGCACCATCCCCAGCGTCTCCACCCGCACCCTCGCCGACTGCGACCCCGGCTCCTACACCCTAAAACGCGTCCGCGAAGACCGCCCCGACTTCCTCCAATGGCTCGCAAAATTGGGACTCAAGCCCGGCGTAGACCTCGAACTCACCGCCCGCGACCCCCACGCCGACACCCTCACCCTCGAACTCTCAAATCACGCCCAACCCGTTCAAATCTCACTTCCCGCAGCCAAAGCCCTCCTCGTCGCCAGCCTCTGAACCCATGAAATTTCTCCCCCTCCTCCCCCTCCTCCTCCTCGCTTCCTGCAAGGACACCCCGCCCCCCGAACTCCCCTCCCGGCCCAAGGAACTCCCTCCCGAACAACGCCTCGCCCTCGATGCCACCCTCGCCAGCCAAACCCTCGGACAGGAACTCCATGGCCGAACCCACTGGCTCGGACCCCATGGATTCAAAGAAGGCCCCCTCGATAAAGCCCCAAAGCTCTACTTCATCTACTTCTCCGCAAGCTGGTGAGGCCCTTGCCGTCGAAATGCTCCCCAGTTGGTGAGCGACTATCACGAACTCATTCTTAACAATCCCGATGTCGAACTGATCCACCTCAGCGCCGACCAGTCAAAAAAGGCGGCTGAAGACTGGGCCAAAAAGGAAAACTTCCCCTGGCCCACCGTCCTCTCCACCTCACTCAGCGAATCCCTCGAAGCTCGCGTCGGCCAAACCTTGCCCGGATATTTTCTCTATTCCGCAGATGGCGAACTCCTCGCCAAAGGAAAAGAGGACGCTTTCAAAAAAATTAGATAAGGCCACCACTTGATTTCGGTCTTCCTACGATCTTTTTCCTTCCACAAGGGGAGTGAAGAAGATTTCCTATTCCCACCTACCTTTCCATGAACACATTCCTTCCTTCCCTCATTTTCGGCCTCCTGGTCGCCGTGAGCCATGGACAGGTGATTGTCCAACTCCAGCTGGAGCGACCGAGTTACCTCGTCAATGAACCCGTCCGGGGAGTCGTCACCATCACCAACCGCGGTGGCTCCGAACTCTTCCTTCATAGCAAGGCCGAGGGCCGCATCACTCGCAGCTGGCTCGAATTTTCCATGCGCCGCAGCGGTGGAAACGCCCTCAATCGGCTAAACAATGCCGCCTTTCGCGCCGTCAACCTTCCTGCCGGTCGGGCACTCAAGCGCACCATCAACCTCAGCCAGCTCTACGGACTCACCGGCCAGGGCAACTACTCCGTCTCGGCCCGCGTCCAGATTGGCGACCAGGTCTTCCACTCAAATAGCGCCCACTTCGCCGTCACCGATGGCACCGTCTACTTCAAGCAACCCTTCGGAGCCCCGGGCACACCATACCCAAACCGCGAATACCGCCTCATCACCTTCAACGACGGTAAAAAAACCTCCATCTACGCTGCCGTCCATGACGCCAAGTCCAAGCGCTCCCTCGCTACCGGGCGCCTCAGCGAAGCCCTCCTCTTCCAACGACCACAAGCCGCCATCGACGGCAAAAACAACATGCACGTGCTCTACCTCAGCAATCCTGAAGTTTTTGTGCACGCCGTTGTGAACAAAGATGGCCTGCTTGCTGCTTCCAACTATTACAAACGCGGCGCGGCCGGCACCCCCGGCTTCGTCACCTTCGCCAGCGGTGAAATCAAGGTCCGTGGGGGAATCCCCTACGATCCTAAGGCCGAAGCCGCTGAACAAAATCGCGCTCGTAGAATATCAGATCGTCCTGATCGTTAATTTAATTGAATAAAAAGTTTGCATTAAATTCTAAATTTTTTTAAAAGATAACCAATCGTTACTAATTCTTCCATGAAGACACCATTTCAAATCCTGATCCTATCGCTCGCTCTCCTGAGCCCGGCTTTTGCAAAATTTAACACCGTCGTGATCGATGCCGGACACGGCGGACGTGACAACGGTGGAAGCTACGGCAAAGTTTACGAGAAATGGCTCGCCCTCGACACCGCGTTCCGCGTCGAGAAAAAGCTCCGCAGCAAAGGTCTCAAAACCGTGATGACCCGTCGCAGCGACCAATTCATCTCCCTCTCCGGCCGCGCAAACCTCGGCAATCGCTACGCCAACGCCATCTTCGTCTCCGTTCACTACAACTTCACCTGGAAGCGCGATGTCAGTGGCCTCGAGACTTTCTACTGCTCCCCGGCCTCCAAGCCCCTCGCAGTCGCCGTCCAACGCAACATGCTCAAGCAGGTTAAATCCGTGGACCGCGGAGCCAAATACGCCCGCTACTTCGTCATCCGCCACTCCAGCAACCCGGCCATCCTCGTCGAAGCAGGATTCGTCTCCAACTCCCTGGAGCGCGGCCGCTCCAAAGAAGGCTGGTATCGCGAAGCCATCGCCGAAGGAATCGTCGATGGCATCATGGAATACCGCAGAAGCAGCAGCAGCTGGTAATCCGATTGCTGATTCACATGTCTGCCGTCGACTGGGACTCTTGTTACCGCGACGGTGAGACACCTTGGGAAAAAGGGATGGCCCATCCGGCCCTCCCTCTTTTTTTGTCCAATCACCCGGATCTCTTCCACCCCAAACCCCGCATCTTCCATCCCGGTTGCGGATTCGGGCACGACGCCGCCCTCCTCGCCCCCCATTCCTCGGAGATCACCGCCCTCGACCTCGCCCGGGCACCCATCGCCAAAGCACGCGAACTCCATCCTGCCCCAAATATCAATTGGCAGATCGGCGACCTCTTCTCGTGGCCCGAAAAAGAAGCCTACCACTTCGCCTGGGAGCACACCTGCTTCTGCGCCATCCCCACGGACCGCCGGCCGGACTACGCCCGCGCCCTCCACCAAATCCTCAAACCCGGCGGACATCTCGCCGGCATCTTTTTTCTCAACCCCGACCACCCCGTCGAAGAAGGCCCCCCCTTCGGCGTCACCCGCAACGAGCTCAACAACCACTTCAGCCCCTACTTCGACCTCCTCCTCGACCACCCCGACCCGCCCACCTTCGAAGGCCGGGAAAATCGTGAAACTCTCATGATCTGGTGCAAGCGCTGACCGCCTCACAGAAGCATCGATAAATCCCCTCCTCCCCGGCCGTATAAACCCTTTCCGGAATTTTCCTATGCGCACGCTCATCCTCTTCGCCCTCACCCTCCTCGCCCTTCCCGCAGAGCAAATTTCTCCACTCGGCCTCCTCGCCAAACGCCACCCGGACCACCCCGCACTCAAGCTCCGGCTGGATCGTTGCTCCCCCCTCGAAGCACACGCCCTCATCACCAATCCACACTTCACCGGACCACTCAAAAAATCACAGCGACAAGCGCTCAGCGACTACCGCAACACCCTCGCCGCCAACCTCCGCGCCTCCCGGCACCCCCGCTTCCCCGCCGCCAAAGGATACCTCCCCCACCCCCTCATCGGCTGGACCGTCTTCATCCATCAGGACCTCCGGGAGAAACATCCCAAAGAGACAACCCGCGCCCTCCACCTCCTCAAGCACCAGCTCCAGGACATCGTCGACCGCGTCCCCGCCCCCATCGTCCACTACCTCAAACAGGTCCCGCTCTACTTCTCCCCCTCGGAAAACGGCCATGCCGGAGCCTGCCATCACCCCAGCGCCAACTGGCTCAAAAACAACGGCTTCCCCGTCGAAATGGCCAAGTCCGTCGAGTTCTCCAACATCCTCAACTTCGAAAAGGAAACCCGCCGCATGCCCAACTTCGCCCTCCACGAACTCGCGCATGCCTACCACAACCACATCCTCGGCGATGACCACCCCGCCATCCTCGCCGCCTTTCAAAAAGCCAAAGCCTCCGGCAAATTCACCAACCTCTCCAAGCGCACCGGCGATCCCAAAAATCCACTCGGCGTCACCAATGGTCCCACCTACGGCATGACCAACCAAATGGAATACTTCGCCGAAACAACCGAGGCCTACTTCGGCGAAAACGACATCACCCCCTACGACCGCGCCTCCCTCATCGAGCTCGACCCCGGCGTCATCCCCGTCCTCGAAAAAGTCTGGCACATCAAAAAAACCACCCACCCCGTCCTCGCCGCCCATCGCATCCTCGTCCTCGGCGACTCCATCACCGCCTCCCGCCACTACGTCGTTGACCTCCAAACCGCCCTCCATCTCCACGGCCACGCCCCGGAAATCATCGCCGCCGGCCTCCCCTCGGAAGGTGTCACCGGACTCTCCGAACCCAAACACCCCTTCCCCCGACCCAATGTCCACGAGCGCCTCACCCGCGCCCTTCAAAAGGCAAAACCCGATCTCGTCATCGCCTGCTACGGCATGAACGACGGCATCTACCATCCCTTCAGCCTCACCCGCTTCGAAGCCTACCAGCGCGGGCTCCAATCCCTCATCGAACAAGTCCGCGCCTCCGGCGCAAAACTCATCCTCGTCACCCCGCCCCCCTTCGATGTCGTCGCACACAAAGAACCGCAGGACCTCAACGCCCCCGAATTCCACTGGGAAAAAACCTACCGCCACTACGATCGCGACGTCATTGCACCCTACGCCCGCTGGGTCCTCGCCCAAAAAAACCAAGTCACCGCCGTCGTCGATGCCCACACCCCCATGGCCGCCCACTACGCCGCCAAACGGATGACCGATAAGAAATACACCCTCTCCGATGACGGCGTTCACATCAATCGGGAAGGCCACCGCCTACTCGCCGGCATCATCTATCAATCGCTCGGCGGAAAACCCATGCCACCCCTCCCGGAACACCTCCTCCACTACTACTCCGCACGCCAAAATATCCTCTCCCCAGCCTGGACCGGCCACATCGGCCACCAACGTCCCGGTATCAAACCCGGCCTCCCTCTCGACGAAGCCAAAGCCCGCGCCGCCCATGTCCTCCGTTAGCATCATTTTGCACAATACATTTACCCGATCTTGTGTAACATCCGCCCTTCTTGAGCTAGCGGAGCATCGACTCCCTCACCTTGCGTCCCGACATGTCCGAAGTTAATCAACAGGTAATTGCCGATCGTCTCGGTCTTTCCCGAGCCACCGTTTCTCGCTGCTTCACCAATCACGCCGGAATCAGCGCCACCACCAGAGCCAAGGTCTTCCAGCTCGCCGCCGATATCGGATACACCCATCTCGAGAGCAGAAGCCCCACCGCTCGTAAGACCAAAAAAACAGCCAGCTTCTCCGTCCTCATCTGCACCGATACCGAAGAATACTTCCGTGGTGAATACGAAAGCCCCGGCGAACAAATCCTCGCCGGAGTCTCGGAATTCGCCCAACTCAACGACATCAAGGTCGATGTCAACTTCATCTCCCCCGAGATCACCTCCACCGATCACCCCGCATTCTCCGAGATCAAAGAGCTGAAGGAACGCAAAAATCGCGGCGTCCTCCTCATCTACCCCTTCCACCCCCAGATCATCGAGGAACTCAGCCTCCGCCTTCCCCTCGTCTCCCTCGTCGATCAAGCCGAGCACACCTCGATCGACTGCGTCGATGTCGACCACTACGCCGGCATCTCCGCCGCCATCGACCACCTCATCTCAAAAGGCCACCAACGCATCGGCTTCTACACCCGCGACTACCCCGTCCACGCAAGCTGGTCCTTCCGCCGCTACAGCGCCTTCGTCGAAAAAATGGCCCGCCTCCAAAAGGAAATTCATCCCCAGGACCTCATCGGCATCTTCCCCCGCTCCTTCCCCACCGTTCAGGACGGAATCGAACAAGCCATCGCACGCACCAAAGATGGCGTCACCGCCTGGGTCTGCGCGGCAGACCACCAGGCCTTCGATCTCATCTCGGGCATCCAACAAGCCGGCCTCAAGGTCCCCCAAGACGTCTCCGTCACCGGCTTCGATGGCATCCACCATCAGGACAACCGGCCGGACCTCACCACCATCCATATCCCCTTCCGCGCCATCGGCATGACCGGCGCACAACGCCTCGCCTCCAGAATCCACCGCCGTTTCGGAGGCAAGCAGCACACCTACATCTCAGGCAAACTGCACAAAGGAAAAACCGTCAACCTACCCCCTAAATAAGGATTAGGTTCCCGCCCTCGACTCCCAATTTCCATCGTGCGCCATCTTTCCCGTGGCAAACTCCCCCATCCACGATACCTTCCTGCGTAACCGTGTTTGGAAAACTCCTCCTCCTCTTCATCCTCGTCCCCTTGGCCGAGCTCGTCATCTTCATCATGCTGGGTGACCTCATCGGTCTCGAGACCACCATCGTCATCATCATCCTCACCGCCATCCTCGGTGCCGCCCTGACCAAGTCCCAGGGCCGCCAAGCCATGGCCAGGCTTCAGACCGCACTCGCCGAAGGCCGCATGCCCCACCGTGAGGCAGCCGATGGCATCCTCATCCTCATCGCCGGCGCCGTCCTCCTCACCCCGGGCTTCCTCACCGACACCGTCGGCTTCCTCCTCCTCGTTCCCGCCGTCCGCTCCCTCCTGCGCGATCGCTTCGCCTCCAAAATGAAGGACAAAATCAAGGTCTCCACTCCCGGCTTCCCTCCGGAAAAAGAGAACCAACCGTCCAATCTCGACGACGGAAATGTCATCGACGTATAAGCTCCCCTCACGTTAAAAGTAACCATGCGCTGGAAGAAACTCGGACGAAGCGAGAACGTGGAACGCCGTCGCGGCAGCAGCGGAGGAGGCGGACGCCCGGTCGCCATGGGCGGAGGACTCGGCATGATCATCATGGCCCTCATCGCCATCTTTGTCTTCAAGGTCGACCCCTCCAAACTCCTCGAGGGCATGGGCGGCATCTCCCAAAGCCAACCCGGACAATCCACCCAAAAACCCCAAACCGCCCAACAAGCGGAAATCGACGAATTCGTCAGCGCCATCAAAAGCTCCACCGAACAGGAATGGACCCAAATCTTTAAAAACGGTGGCCAACAATACCGCGTCCCCAAAATGGTCAACTACGATGGCATGACCCGCATGCGCACCGGCGGAGTCGCCGATGCCCGCATGGGCCCCTTCTACCTCCCCGCCGAAGAAACCATCTACCTCGACACCGCCTTTTTCGGGCAAATGCAGAGTCAGTTCAAAGCCGGTGGAGACTTCGCCTACGCCTACGTCATCGCCCATGAGGTCGGTCATCACGTCCAGAAACTCCTCGGCCGTACCGATTACGTCCACAAACAAAAAGGACGCATCCCGGATGTCGAATACAACCGCCTCTCCGTCCGCCTCGAACTCCAGGCCGACTTCCTCGCCGGCGTCTGGGCCCATCATGCCGACAACCGCATGCGCACAACCCAAGGACAGCCACTTCTCGAAAAAGGCGATATCGAAGAAGCCATGCGCGCCGCCAAGGCCATCGGCGACGACGCCCTCCAGCGCCAGGCCGGCGGTCAGATCATCGAGGACTCCTTCACCCACGGCACCTCCGAACAACGCCTCCGCTGGTTCATGAAGGGCTTCCGCTCCGGAAACCCGAATGACGGAGACACCTTCGCCATCCCCTACAACCAACTGTAGGAAGAAGACTTTGAACAGATTCGGTCCCGAACCGTCTCTACCACACCATGGCAGGTCCCAAAACAGTCGCGGAACCCCACAAGGAACTCCGCTTCACCCGCGCTTCCCAGGCCCAAATATTCTTTGTCGCCGCCGCAGTATCGATCTCCCTGACCCTCATCATCGGCATCACCGCCGCCATGGGCCATCCCTCCTTTCACTGGTGGATGACCCTGCCATGCGCCCTCACCGCCTTCTTCCTCCTACGCCTCGCCGTCCGCTGCACCCGTCACGCCTTCCTCATCCTCACCCCACTCGGAATTGAGGTATTCCCCTTCATCAAACCGGAAAAAAATCTCCGCCTCATCTACTGGGGTGAGATTGCTCAAGCGGAAATAAACGAGGACAAAAAGCTCCTCACTCTCCACCACAACGCCGATAAAACTTCCGGCATTGTCGTCTCCCTCAAACCCCTCGATGCCTCAAACATCGAACTCCTCAATAAAGCCATTCAGGGCCGGCTCAACCCCTAGCGGGACTCCGATATTTCAGGAGGTGGAGTCATTGCAAGCGAACCTTTCGTGGAACGCACCAGAAGGAACGCCGTGCCCACCGATCCCAGCGCCGCCAATGTGGCCATCATCGCAAGCACCTGGATGTAACTCACAAACTCCATCTTCCTCTTCACCACTTGATGGAGCAGGAGAGGGATAAATGACACCATCAGCACCACCCCGCCCACCTTGGGGACCAGGCTCATATCAACATACTTGTTGACCAGGGTCGTCAGCCCCATCAGGGATCCAAAGACCCCGAATATGATCGCAAAATGAAGGACCAGAGCCGACATCTTGAAATATTGGCGCCTGATCTGGGTCGGTAAACTGACTTGAGTCGCATAGTTGAACTCAGGCTGGGCCACCACCAGCGTTGGAAGTGCCGACTTCCGTTCACGCTCGTCTTTCAACTGGCGGAATAGGGCAACCGCCCTCATTTCGATATAGGTATTTTCCAGATCCTGATCCCGCCCCCGGCAGGCAAGGGATGCCTTGGCATAGCAACCCGGATCAAATCGTCCCGATAACACTTCGGAGCCTGCACGCTCATAGGCTCGGTCCCTGATTTCCTCAATGCGCATCTCCGGAATCACCGAGCGCTCCCTCGCAGTCCGGCTCATCGAACCTCCAGGACGCCTCCCTACCACTTCTTCCTGAACCAGACGAACTACCGAATCGCCCGCCCGTTCACGGGAGACACGCTTAGTAAGACCATCCGATTTCATATTTGGTGCAAAAGACAGAATCAAATTAGCTTGGACCAACTTACGTGTTTCACCACCCCCCAAAGCTTCTCCATTTTTTTCATTAAATTAGCAAAAAGTCAATTTGTTAATAATATTTGTCATGTTGAATAGTCTCGAAATCTTAAGTAAATTGGGCACAATCTCCACAGTTCACTGTCGCTATTCGCTTTTCATCCGTCCATTCCTCCATAAAATCCCCCCAGCCTTTTAAGTATCATGGACGATGTCTACCGCACCAGCGCACCACGGCCCAGAGCCGTGAGCCAAGCGGACATCAATCGCCCCGCCGATGACCAAATCTGGGCTTATCTGGCTCTCTGTGTCGCCTCCATGGCCTCAGTCTTCGTGCTCGGGGTCCTCCTCATCAAAGGCCACATGATCCAATCCGCCCAAAATGCCAGAGAAGCGGCACAGGCGGAATTCGAGGGCCCCTCACCCATCTTCGAGCCGGAAGAAGATCCCAAACCCTCGGTCGCCCAGCAGTGGAGCTGGGTCGAAAAATGGACCCCCTCCGCCGCCTCGGTTCAGGCAAGTCTCGGCGGCCAGGTAAAACAAGGACAGACCATCTATCTATTCTCTTCTGGCACCCTGGTCATGCTCGATAAGACCGATAAAGGAGGCCGCTCAGGTGCAATCGACATTCTCAAAAATACCAAGATGTCGCTGAGCGACCTCATGGTCAAACCCACCCCGGACGGAGATTTCCTCATCCGTTACGGGCCGAAGACCTTCTTCCTTCTCGAAGCCAAACTCGCCGAGCAATATACCGAAATGGTGAACACCAACTGGGAGCAAACACTAAGCGCCGAAGCCCAAGAAGCGCGAAAAGGGAAGCCCTCGCCCCCCTTTGGTGTGCGTTGCGCCCTAATCAGCCTCTACCTGCTTGAGAAGGACCGTAAGGAGCCGCGTATCATCCTTGTGCTCGAGGGGGATAAGCAGTAGCCAATCCACGATCCCCGATCGGGGTCCCCTGCTGCACCGGCTTGCGTAAAGTCCGGCACGCACTTGCTACAATTCCCGCTGCCATACCCAGCACCCCGATCAGGCCGACCACCCGGGCCGGAATCTCCTCACTCAAAGTCGCCCCATAAAGCAAAACTGCCATCCCGCCCAATATCCACAAGAAGCAAGCCCCCCCGCTCTTGGGCACAAGCATCTCCCCTCCACGACTCTTCATCGCCCTGAGGTTCAGTATCTCGGAAAGCTCCAGTCCCACCCCAAACGGATGCTCTTTCGCAAAGAGATCCACCTCGCCCATATACTTCAGATAGTTTGAATTTGGAGAAGCAATCGTCCGATAAGCGTCACCATACATCAACCCCTTGGGTAGAAAACTCCTGCGATAGCCCCAGATTCCGACACTATCCCATGAATCCTTCCCGAAAAACACCCGGGAAAAGCTCGTAAGGCGTCTTCCCAAAAAGGTCCGGCAAGGAGAAAGCCGTCCGATAATCACTTGGAACCGACTGTCGAATCCGGAAAGCATCCTTCTGATGTCGTTCAGCTGAACTCCGGAGTCCGAATCAAGAGCTACCACCAGCGCACCCTTTGCAGATCGCTCACCGTGACCGATCGCTTCGCGGATATTCCGGCTGGAAGCGCTTTTAATCGCTTTCACCCGCAACGCATCCCTCTTCACCAACGCCTTCATTTCCCGCCACGCGCTGGGTTGCTCGCCTCGTGCCACCAATATGACCTCTGCCACGATCCCAACCTCGTCAATCCAGCGGAGAAGACTCTCGCAGAGCACCCCGAGAAGACGGGGGCGCCGATCCGCACAAATCACAAAACTCACCGTCTGACGAGCGGGAGAATCTTGCGATTGCTGTTGGGCTGGATTTGGTGCGGAATTCATTTCCGGAACTTCAGGGTGAACAATCCTTTACTTAAGGATTGTTGAAATTCTAAAAACTATTCCCATTAAGTCAACATTATTTTTAAAAGATGCTTATAAATTTTAAACTATCGTGGTAAACACCCCTGAAATCGCCCTAAATAAGCAGGGTTTGGAGTGAGTTATTCACCTTCAATGATCTTGAGCACATCTCCTCCCTGGGTCTCTGTTGCACCCTTGAGGTCCTTCCATACCAATTTCCCCCCGCGAAAAAGAAAGGCAGACCGCGAAGCAAACTTACCCCCAACCCGCAAGGGCACCTGATAGGCACCCGCCACTTTCCCCTCGGTATCAGCAATCAGATCATAGGAAAGCCCATGCTTCTCCGCAAATTTCTTCTGCGTCTCCACCGGATCGGTCGAAACTCCAAAAACCGTCACCTTCTTTTTCGTCAATTCATCGAATGCGTCCCGCACCGAACAAACCTGCTTGGTTCATCCCCCGGTCAATGCCTTCGGATAAAAGAAGACCAAAAGCCACTCCTGCTCCGGTGCAGGCGCAATCTGAACTTCATTTCCATGATGATTGGTTCCGGAAACTTCAGGAACCTTCGCCCCCATCTCCAACTCTCCAGCCTTCAGGCCCAATATCGTCATCAGCGACGCAAGTGTGATTTTCCACTTCATGCCCCTAATCTCAGCTCTCCCCACCTAACGGCAAGCACGATTCCTGACATTCATGGTTTGGCAATCTGCCATTTCTCCCTAAAAACAGCCCGTGCACGACCTAAAACCGTATCTCAAAGAGCAGCAATCAACTGTTGATGCCGCACTCAACGCCTTCCTGCCCAAAGCAAGCGAACGCCCAAAAACCGTTCACCAGGCCATGAGATACTCCATTTTCGCCGGCGGTAAACGTCTCCGCCCCATTCTCACTCTCGCTGCCGCCGAAGCCTGCGGAGGCTCACCCCAAAACGCCCTGCCCGGTGCCTGCGCTGTCGAGGTCATGCACACCTACTCCCTCGTTCACGATGATCTCCCCTGCATGGATGACGACGACCTCCGTCGCGGACGGGCCACCTCCCACAAAGTCTACGGCGAAGGCATGGCCGTCCTCACCGGCGACGCCCTCCTCACCGAAGCCTTCACCATCCTCGCCCAAACCTCTCCCACCAAACGCTACTCCCTCAAGGATATCATTCTCGAATTCTCCATCTGCGGAGGATCCAAAAAACTCATCGGTGGACAGGTTCTCGACCTCGAGGGCGAAGGCCGGGACCTCACCAAAGCCCAACTCGTCCGCATTCACGAAAACAAAACCGCCGCCCTCCTCACCACCTCCCTCCGCCTCGGAGGCATGAGCGCCAACGCCACCCCTCTCCAGCTGCAGGCCCTCACCGACTTCGGATACAATCTCGGACTCGCCTTCCAGGTCATCGATGACATCCTCGACGTCACGCAATCCACCGAAAAACTCGGCAAAACCGCAGGGAAGGACGAAGAGGTCAACAAAGCCACCTACCCCTCGATTCTCGGACTCGAGAAATCAAAAAAGGAAGCCGCCAGACTCACCAAAAAATCGCTCGCCGCCCTCGCACCCCTCAAGAAAAAAGCACACCGGCTTGAGCAAATTGCCCACTACCTCCTCGATCGCGAATTCTAGGAACTCAGATTCTTACAAAGGCTGATCAACGCCGGATCGACAAAATGCTTGGTGTCAACCACCTCATTGATCGACGCGCTCCCAAAGACTCCGTCCTTGAACACCACCACCTTGTTCTGCTCCCCCGCAAGGAGGAAATCGATCGCTGCCATCGAGAACTTGAAGGCCATAATCCGGTCATAAACCGTCGGAGACCCCCCACGCTGCACATGACCCAGAACCGTCAGCCGCGCATCCATTCCCAGCGCATCAGCCATCCACCGGGTCAGACTTTCGCCCATCCCCGTCCCTTCGGCAACAATACCTAAAACATAACGGCGGCCCTGCTCACGCTCAAGGCGTAAGCGCTCCGCCAACGCATCCAGATCATAAGGAATCTCCGGCACCAAACACACCTCCGCCCCCGTCGCCAGCGCCGACGTCATCGCCAGATAACCACAGTGCCGACCCATCGTCTCAATCACAAAAGCACGGGAAAAAGACGATGCGGTATCCCGGATACTGTCCACACTCTGCCGAATCATATTCAGAGCCGTATCCACCCCGAGACAATAATCGGTCCCGGAAATATCATTGTCGATCGTCGCCGGAATCCCCGCAAAAGGCACCCCAAAGTCCGCATAAAACTGATTGAGTGCACTGAACGATCCATCTCCGCCGATCACGATCAACTTCCCAATCCCCAACTTCTCAAGATTCTCAAACGCCTGCTTGCGAAACTCATACTCAAAAAATCGCTTGGAACGGGATGAGCCCAGCACCGTCCCCCCACGATGAAGAATTCCCGATAACCGCTCAGGGGTCGCTTCATGGATCAACCCCTCAATCAATCCCCGTAATCCCCACTCCACCAGATAGGGA
Organism: Verrucomicrobiaceae bacterium; assembly: GCA_051252135.1. Taxonomy (GTDB): domain Bacteria; phylum Verrucomicrobiota; class Verrucomicrobiia; order Verrucomicrobiales; family Akkermansiaceae; genus SW10. The sequence goes on from JBPOGH010000014.1 coordinate 54,970, forward strand.
GTCAACCCCTTCTTCTTGGCATACTCAGCCGCCGACTTCACAGCCGGATTCATCCCCGCGGAATCTCCGCCCGAGGTCATTATCGCAATCTTCTCGCTCAACGCGGAGCTTCTGTAGCAGAGGAATCGAGAAGCTCAAGCCCCACGATGCAAACATCGTCATCAAATTTTCCTCCCGCGGCATAGGCCCTCGCTTCTTCCACCACCGCTCCGGTCTCCTGGCACTTTTTCAGGGCTGAAACCATCCGCTCCACCCCGAACTCTTTTCCTTCCTCATCCTGAACCTCAAAAATCCCGTCCGTAAACAGCCACATCCCCGAACAATCATCCAGCGAAAGCTCCCGCTCACCGTAGTCCACCCCCGGAACTAACCCCAACGCAGGCCCCTTATCCCCCCCAAAAACCAAGGCCTCAATCTCCCCTCCCAATTTCACCAGGGGATCCGGGTGCCCTGCCGACGCCACCCGCAGCGTCCCCTCCTTCAAATCCACCACCCCGTAGATTGCCGTCGAAAACATCGTAATCCCGGTTCTCTCCAGCAAATGGCACAACCCCTCATTCAACCCTCCAAGAAACAGCGCCGGATCATGCCGCGCCTCATGCCCCTTCTCCATCAACCCCCGTAGCATCGATACCACCAGCGCGGCCCTCACCCCATGACCCATCACATCGCATACCAAAAACGCCGCCACCGATTCATCCACCTTGATCACCTCGAAAAAATCACCAGCCAACCCGCTGGCCGGCTCATACCGATGATCAAACCTCACCGTCCTGCCCCCATGCCCGATGATCGGCAAATGCTTCGGAATCGCCGCCTGCTGCACCTCCTTGGCCAACCTCAATTCCTCTTCCATCGAGTCGTTCTTTCGGGTCAGCACCTTTGCCAGCTCCACCAACTGGTTCCTCGTCTTCACCAAATCCGTCACATCCCCCGAGACCCCAAAGGTTCCCACCAACTCACCATTTTGATCATACCAGGGATACTTCGCACTGATCACCCAGGTAATATGACCATCTTTCCAGGCGATCCTCTCGAGCTTTGACGCAAGCGGCACTCCCGTCTCCATCACCCGCTTCTCATCCTCCCACGCCACCTCGTAATGATCGGGTGAGAAAAAATCCCGGTCATGCTTCCCGATCAAATCATCCACCGTCCCCACCCCGATCAAATCCACCATCCCCTGATTCACCAAAACAAAGTTCGATTCCCGATCCTTAAAATAAACAAACATCGGGATGTTATCGATCACCAGCCTCAGCCGATGCCGCTCCTCCTCAATCGCCTGATTAACCCCCGCCAATGTCGCCGCCATCTCCGCCAGCCTGTTCTCGGTCTCCACCAATTCCGTCACATCATTGGTCACCCCAAAGGTCCCCTTCACATCACCATCAATCCCGATCCACGGCATCTTGGTCACCATGACCCAGGACTCCCGCCCGTCCTCCCATACCTCATGCTCCATCTCATTGAGCTGCCCCTTCCGGGTCTCCATGATCCGAAGCTCCATCTGCCGGGATTCATCAGCATGCTCCGCCCGAAAAAAATCATGATCCGTTTTCCCGATCATTTCCTCCGGCGATCCCCCACCCATCCTCTCGGCAGTCGAACGATTCACTTTGATAAAGCGCGAATCCCGATCCTTCAGGTAAACATTCACCGGAACATTCTCGAGCAACAGATCAAGTCGGGCCCGCTCCTCTTCCAACTCTGCCTCGGCGTTCTTCCGTTTCGAAATATCAATGATACTTCCCACCAGCCGAACCACCGTCCCCGCCTCATCACGTCGCGGCACGGCCCTCACCCGGAACCACTTCCAAGGGCCCTCAAATGTCTTCACCCGCGCTTCCATCGCAAAGAGCTCATTCCCTCCGCAAAAAACATCATCCATCTTGCGCTTCCACGCAGGATAATCATCCCCATGCACAAAGTCCTGCGCCTTGGCGATAAAGTTGGGAGCGTCAAAACGCCCGCAACCCAAAAACCGCAACACCCGGTTCGTGAAGAAAATCTCATCCGTTACCAAATCCCAATCCCACACCCCCTCGTTGGAAGCCTTCAAGGCAAGCTCCAGACGGTTATCGGCATCCTTCGCATCGCTCATCGCCTCACCTCCAGTCCCAACAAACAAACATCATCTTCAAACCCTTCCGTTCCCGTAAACTTGCTCCCTGCAGCCACCAGCTTCTGAAGCAATAAATCCAACCTCCCGCCGCGCTCCACAATCTCAATCATCCGCTCAAGGCCGAATTCCTCTCCCTTCGAATTCTCCGCCTCCAACAGTCCGTCCGTAAAACAAATCATTCGCTTCAGCCCCGTAAGATCCGCCCTGATCGACCCATACTCAATCCCCTCCACCATCCCCAGCGCCGGACCCCGGGCCTTCGCCGGAGGATGCAGCTGCCTCACCCCATCCTCAAACACCGCCACCGGACTCGCATGCCCCGCCAACCCCATCTCAATAAAGTTGTTCGTCAAATCCACCACCCCATACACAGCCGTCGCAAACAAGGTCACCCCGCTCTCCTCCAGCAAGTGCAGCAACCCGTCGTTCAAGCCCGTTAAAAACTCACCCACCTTGTCCGCTGATGCCGATTGCTTCTCAATCAACCCACGCAACATCGACACCACCAGGGCCGACCTCACCCCGTGCCCCATCACATCGCACACAAAAAATCCCGCCCGATCCCTGCCCAAAGGAATCACCTCCAAAAAATCTCCCGCCAACTCGGAAGCAGGACGATACAAATGATGGAACCTCAACCGCTTCTCCGCATTCGAAAACGACGGCAGTTTCTCCGGAATCAGCGCCTGCTGCACCTCCCTCGCCAACATCAACTCCTCCTCCATCTCCTGATTCTTGTCCGCCAACTCGGAAGCCAAACCCTTCAGCTGCCTCTCCGTTCGAACCAAATCACTCACATCCCTCGACACCCCGAACGTCCCAAAAATCTCCCCCTCCTCATTCCGCCACGGATACTTTGAGGTCATCACCCACGTATCCTGCCGCCCCCCCCATGTCTCCTTCTCAATAATTCCCACAATCGGCTCCCCCGTCTCCATGATCCGGCGCTCATCCGCCTCCGCCTGCCGCCAATGCTCCTCTGAAAAAATATCACGGTCCCTCTTCCCGTGGACCTCTGCCGAACTCTCCTTCCCAAACCACTCCACCATCGGCTTGTTCACCAACACAAACCGGCAATCGACATCCTTAAAATAAACATTCATCGGCACACTGTCGATCAGCAGCCTCATCAAATGACGGTCCTTCTCGGCCTCGAGATTCTTCAGATTCAACTCCTCCACCATCTTCTCGTGCTCAATCTGCGCCCGGACCAAATCCGACACATCATTCGTCACCCCGAAGATTCCCTTCACCTTGCCCGTCTGACCAATCCACGGCTGCTTCGTACTAATCACCCACGTGTCATCCTTCCCCTCCCACGTCTCATGCTCCATCTGGTCCACCTGACCCACCTTCGACTCCATGATCTCCACCTCATGATCCCGGGCGACCTGGGCATGCTCACGGGAGAAAAAATCAAAATCACTCTTCCCCAGAATCCCCGACACATCATCAAAACCCATCTTCTCCGCCGTCGGCTTGTTCGCCATCACAAAGCGCGACTCCACATCCTTGAAATAAACATTCATCGGAATGTTATCCATCAACTGCAGCATAAACGCCCGCTCCTCCGCCAACTCACGCTCCGCTGCCTTCCGCTGTGAAATATCGATCACACTCCCAACCAACCGAACCAAATTTCCGTCATCGTCCCGCACCGGAGTTCCCCGCAACCGGAACCACTTCCACTCCCCGCCCTTCGTGCACATCTGCGGCTCCGCCGAAAACAAGTCCGTCTCCTCCGCCTGCACCTCCCTCAACGACTCATTGAAGCCCTCCGCCGACGCCTCATCCATCAACTTCTCCTGATCATGGAAAAAATGCGGCATCTCATTTCTCCGGTATCCCAGAAATCGTAAAATCCACGCAGAATAGACAATCTTGTCCGTCACCAGGTTCCAGTCCCAGATACCCTCCTTGGAAGCTCTCAGGGCGAGCTCAAGGCGATCCTCAGTCCACGTTGCCATCCTAAATCCTAATCAATACTATCCGCCCCCTATTCTCAACGGCAAATCCATCTTTTAAGAATCCCCCTCTTGGGTTAGGGTTCCTCCGTGCTCCAAATCGTTTTCAATGAAATCTCCGCCGCCGAGATTTCCCAGCTCGGCACCCTCGAGCAACTCGAACTCCTCGACGAATTCAAAGTCACCCAGGACGACCTGGAGCACCTTGATGACGAACGCTTTGGCATGATCCAGCGCGACGGTAAAAAACTCTACCGCTTCCGCTCCGCCGACTGGCGCTTCTACTTCGAGGTCGCCGGCGACCAACTCGTCGTCCACCGCATCCTCCACAAAGGCACCTTCTCCGACTTCCTCTTCCGCTCCAAACTCCCCCTGGGCGAGGACGAAGCACTCGCCGAGTCCAAGCACTTCTGGAACCTCATCGACGAAGGCCGCAACGCCCGCCGGACCTAAGAGGCTGTCTTAAAAGGTCACCACCAGCCAATCCCCCTCCACCTCCTCGTTCGCAAAACGAAGAGCCGGGCCACCCGCCATCGGATTCGACACCCCGATCCGAACCTCCGTCGGCTCGCCCCCCAGCTCAAGCCGCCACTCCACCGGCTCCCCCGGAAGCACCTTGCTCAGCCTCCACCCCGGAAACACCGGCTTCGTCCGCACCCCCGGTGCACTCCACCGCACCTCCACCGACCAATCATAATAAAAAGGCGCCACCCCGCGATTCTCCACCCTCACCACCAACTCCCCGCCATCCATTCGCACCTCCCTCACAAAAAGCTCATAACCCATCCCCTGCACCGCCTTGATCGCCCGCACCTTCCGCTCCTCGGGCAACGGAATCCCGTCCTGATACACCCCCGAGTCCATCAACCAACTCACATGCGTCTCCCTCACGCACTCCATAAAATCCTGCTCCTGCCCAAACTTCTTATCCGTAAACGTCGTCCGCCAAATCTCCGGCCGAATCTCCCCCCCGATCGGGAACTCCTTCCACTTCCCCTCCAGACCCGCAGCCTTCATCGCCGGCACAAAAAACCACCCATCCTCCTCCTTCCCCGTATCCCGCGTCGCCCACGCAAACGAATCATCATGATACCCCACCCCCGTCTTCCGGTTGTCCGCATAATGATAATTACCCTCCCCCGCCGGATAACGCATCAACACATGCGTCTCATTGAACGCCCGATCAAATGCCTCCATCACCTCCACCTGCACCTCCTTCGACGCCCAAAGATCCTCCCTCGGAAACGTATGCCACTCCCCCCACACCCCCAACATCCCCATCGTCACAAAACCCACCCGCACATCCCCGTCATACCGCTTCCCCAGCGCCGCAATGAATTCCCTCATCGCCTTGCGCAACCTCTCATCACCGTAATCCGGCGTCAGCTCCACCTTCCCGTCCACCTCCCACTCCGTCACCTTCACCCCCTCCTTCACCAAAAACTCCGGCACCGCCCCCTCAATCCCCGGATACTCCAGATACACCCGAAACACCGTCTGCTTCCCGCGCAACTTCACCCCCTCCAGAATCTCCTCCAACGCCGACCAATCATACCTCCCCCACCCCTTCATCAACTTCCCCATCGGCACATAACTAAACTCCATCGTATGCGGGAAACGCTCCTTCTTCCACTCATTCGTATACGGCACCAATCCCTTCAACGGATTCCCCGCCCGCGCCGCCTCATACACCAGCTCCTTCCCGGAAAGTCCATCCACCACCAACAGAAAAAAGATCAAAACTCTCATCAACCCCTCCTTACGCTCCTCTCCAGCGCTTCCCTTCAATGACTCCGACCTAAAATACCCCTTGCTAATCCCTAAACCCATTGTATGTTGCATGAAATTGCATTTGTCTGGATGCTGCATCCCGCAGCTCCTCGATAGGTCGGTTTCCAAACTCCAATCACTTCGACCCATGAAATCCAACAAGCCGGGGCTTCTCGCTTCCACCCTCTTTGCCATCGCTTTCCCGATCCATGCCATGGCCGCACTCCTCCCCAACGGAGACTTCTCCAACGCAGGCACCTCTTGGGAGGAAGTCAGCGATGGCGGCACGTTCAACTTCAGCTACCCCGCCACCGACGGCAACCCCGACGGCTTCGGTGTCATCGATAACTCCGCCAACGACGGCGGATTCGGCATCTGGGTCGCAAACGACGGAGTCATCATGACCCTCGAATCCCTCGGCCTCACCGCCGGCAACGCCTACACCTTCACCCAGGACATGAAAATCCTCTCCGGGTCCAATATCGGTGGCGTCAAAATCGAATACTACAATGCCGCAGGAGCCGAAATCCCACCTAACACCGGCAACCTCTACCCCGCCCTCATCGGAACCGGCGCCACCTGGGAAACCTACGAGTTCCCCGCCGCCATCCCTTCCAATGCCACCGGCATTAAGGTCGTCCCCCTCTGGGGCCCCGGCTCCTCCGTCGCCTTCGATAACATCGGCTACCAAACCACCACCGTCGAACTTCCCCCCGTCCCCAACGGTGATTTCGAGAACGGCTCTACCAGCTGGCTCGAAATCGGCGGAAACACCACCTGGTCCTACCCCACCACCGGAGGAAACCCCGATGGCTTCGGACAAATGGCCAACACCGGAGCATCCGTCGGTCTCTGGGTCGCAAACGGAGGAGCCCCCCTCTCTCTCGACTCCCTCGGAATCACCGCCGGTGAAGAAGTCACCTTCCTCCAGGACATGAAGCTCATCTCCGGAACCCAGATCGGAGGACTCAAAATCGAATTCCTCCGCGGAGCGGAATTCCTCGGACAAACCGAGGACCTCTACCCCACCCTCATCGGAAACGGAAGCACCTGGGAAACCTACTCCTTCCCCGTCACCATCAACCCAAATGCCGACCACATCAAAATCGTCCCCCTCACAGGCGCCGGCTCCACCGTCGGTTACGATAACGTCAGCTTCGGCACCCCTCCTCCCTCCTCGAACCAGTCCTCCGCAACCACCATCTCCTACGGAAAACTCGTCGAGTGGAACCCCACCAATCCCACCAGCGTCTACCAGCCGCAACTGTCCTTCGATAACACCAACTGGACCAACCTCGGACCCGAAATCGTCGGCAACACCATCTCCTCCACCTTCGATCCCTCAAATGCCAACTTCCACCGCGTCCTCGAACAACAGTTCGCGAACGAGGACGCCATCCTCAACGGAAGCTTCGAGCTCGAAGGCGGCACCGACTGCGCCGAGTCTTGGACCTGCTTTACCGCATCCAACCAGCCTCCCACCCGCATCACCACCGACTTCCGCACCGGCACCGCCTCCATGCGCATCGCCGTTCAAAATAGCGCCGCCGGCACCCCCAACCAATCCGAACTCCAATACAACGTCCAGGCCGCAGGGGGCACCGTAACCCCCGGAAACACCTACGACTTCTCGTTCTGGGCCAAGCAAATCAGCAGCGGAGTCAGCTACGTCCAAAACTACCGCCTCCAGTGGCTCGGTAGCGAAGGCGAAATCCTCCTCGAATCCCCCGGCTTCACCGGATTCACCGGAGGAAATGGCTCATGGACCCAAATCTCCACCAACGGCATCGTTGCTCCCGCCGGAGCCGCTTCCGCCTACATCCAAATCTTCGGTGCCACCGGCGCCGTCGCAGGAGCGGAAGCCAAGGGCGAAGTCCTCATCGATGACGCCTCCCTCATCACCAGCTCATCGGGTCAAGGAGCACCCCTCCCCGCCATCCGTGAGAATGGCATCGGCATCACCTGGCAGGGCCAAGCCGGTAAATTCTACCAAGTCCAGACCTCCTTCGATCTCGTCAATTTTGAAGACTTCGGCCCTCCCTTCCCCGGCGGTGACCTCCGATCCTCCGTAGGTGAAGAAATCAACTTCCTCGGTAGATTCTACCGCGTCGTCGAACTTCCTTAACTACCATTCCCCCCCCTTGCTGCTCACGCGGCAGGCCCCCCCTCCAAGCCTCGGGCTGGCTGCGCATTTCGCGCTCCTCCTCGGGGTTTTTTGTCGTCGGATCACTCGTCCCACCACCACCCTCCCACAAATCCCGTGTTCAATTTTTCCCCTTTTGCATACATTCCCCTCCCATGATCCTCCTCCGCACCACAATTGGACTCCTCCTCTCGTTGTCCTCCGTCCACGCCGAGCTCGCGATCACCGAATTCTCCGCCAACCCCGACGAATCCCTCCCGGACACCGACGGCGACTTCCCCGACTGGATCGAAATCCAAAACACCGGAGCCTCCCCCCTCTCCACCGCCGGATACACCCTCACCGATCAACCGGCTTCCCCCAACCTCTGGATCCTCCCCGATCTCACCCTCCAACCAAACGATTTCCTCCTCATCTTCGCCTCCGGTAAAGACCGCACCAACCCCGCCGAACCCCTCCACACCAACTTCTCCCTCGCCTCGGATGGCGGCCACCTCGCCCTCCACGCCCCCGATCTCACGCCCCTCTCCTCCTTCACCTACCCCCAGCAAGCCTACGGATTCTCCTCCAATTCCTCCGGATTCTTCGCCACCCCCACCCCCGGCCTCGCCAACGGCCCTGTCGATTTTACCGACTACGTCCGCGACACCAAGTTCAACCCCGACCGCGGATTCTACGACGCCCCCTTCCCCCTCACCATCACCTCCGCCACCCCCGGCGCCACCATCTATTTCACCACCGATGGCTCCGCTCCCTCTCCCACCAACGGCACCCTCTACTCCGGCCCCATCGAAATCACCACCACCACCGTCGTCCGCGCCCTCGCCACCAAACCCGGCCTCCTCAGCAGCAATGTCGACGCCCACAGCTACTTCTTCCTTCAGGACGTCATCACCCAGCCCTCATCCATCACCGGATTCCCCGACACCTGGGGAATCGATGACTCCACCAGCAACGGCGCCACCAACCTCCCCCGCCCCGCCGACTACGAGATGGACCCGCGCGTCATCGCCCAATTCGGCGCCCCCGAAGCCATCGCCGCCCTCCAAAACCACCCCACCATCTCCGTCGTCATGGACCCGGACCACCTCTGGAATGAATCCACCGACTCCGCCACCGGAGGCATCTACCCCAATCCCTACGGCGGCACCGGAAACCAATTCCGAACCGGCTGGGGAGAACCCCGCGATTGGGAACGCCCCTGCTCCGTCGAATTCATCGGATTCCCGAAAGTCCCCGGCAAACAGGTCAACGCCGGCATCCGCATGGCCGGAAACTTCGCCCGCCATCCCAACCGCTACAAACACCACTTCCGCCTCACGTCTCGCCGCGAATACGGCCCCTCCAAGTTCAAAGGCGAACTCTTCTCCCGCACCGAGGTCGATACCTTCGATGACTTCATCCTCCGCGGCGGAAACAGCGAAGCCTGGACCTTCCCCGGCTCCTCCGGCAACGGACCCGGCACCCGCGCCAACGTCCAGTACGTCCGTGACCAATTCTACAAGGACGCCCAAATCGACATGGGAAATCTCTCCGCTTCCCAGGAATACTTCCACCTCTACCTCAATGGCGCCTACTGGGGCTTCTACACCCTCATCGAGCGCGTCGATGCCCACTTCCTCTCCCAACACCTCGGCGGCGAGGAAGAGGACTTCGATGTCATCAAGCAAGCCAATGTCCTCAGCGATGGCAGCAAGGACGATTGGGAAGCCATGTACGCCATCTCCCGCGCCGGCGTCTCAACCGAAGAAAATTACAACGCCATTCAGGAGTATCTCGATCTCGACAACTTCATCGACTACATGATCTTCAATTTCTGGGCTGCCACCGTCGACTGGCGAAACAACTGGCGCGCCGGACGCCGCAGCCGCAATGCCGATGGCTTCGGCTTCCAGTTCTACAACTGGGATGGCGAACGCGGCCTCGGAGACCAAAGCGGAAACCGCACCTACACCTTCAACAGCGCACAATCCTCCCGCTCCTGGACCTATCACCCCAACGAGATGCACCACGATCTCAAGCTCAATCCCGAGTATCAAATCCGCTTCGCCGACCGCGTCCAAAAACACCTCTTCAACAACGGCACCCTCTCACCTGAACGCGCCGCCCTCCTCTACAACGCCCGAGCCGAAGAGGTCCGCCCCGCCCTCATCGTCGAGTCCGCCCGCTGGGGCGACCGCCAACGCCCGTCCAATCCCTACACCACCGAAAACGAATGGCAGGACATGCTCGACTACCTCAACAACACCTTCTTCCCCCTGCGGAACCCCGTCGTCATCCACCAACTCCGTGTCGAGGGCGTCTTCCCTAACATCGATGCCCCATCCTTCAACCAACACGGCGGCACCATCCCCGATGGCTTCCCCCTCCTCATCTCAAATAACGGAGGCACCACCTACTTCACCGTCGATGGCTCCGATCCCCGCCTCCCCGGCGGAGACATCAACCCCGCCGCCATGATCGCCACCGGCGGAACCCTCACCTCCACCCCCATCACCCGCGGTGATGACTGGCACTTCAACGCCGATGACCTCGACATCGGAAACACCTGGAAAGACTTCTCCTTTGACGCCACATCCTGGTCCTCCGGCCCCACCCCCATCGGCTACGGAGGCGTCACCAACACCGTTCACGCCACCGACCTGAGGGAGCTGACCGACACCCCCCTCGGAACCATCTACTATCGCAAAACATTCACCATCGAGAGCGCCATCGACATCCTCGGCGCAACCATCGAAGCCAATATCGATGGCGGAGCCGTCTTCTACCTCAACGGCGTCGAAGTCCTCCGCGATAACATGAACGACGGCCCCGTCACCCACCTCACCCGCCCCTCCTCGGATGGCAACGAGGGCGTCTACGACTCCTTCACCATCCCCCACCAACACTTCCTAGATGGCACCAATGTCCTCGCCGTCGAAGTCCACAACTCCTCCCCCACCAGCAGCGACATCGTCCTCGATCTCGACCTCGCCATCACCACCATCGGCACCCCTGATTTCAATCTCTCCACCGCTTCCACCGTCAAGTCACGTGCCCTCGAGAACACCGAATGGAGCGCCCTCACCGAAGCCACCTTCTTCCTCGGAGAACCCGCCTCCGCTCAAAATATCGTCATCTCCGAACTCCTCTACCAACCCATCGGCCAGGCCGAAAACGAGTTCATCGAACTCCTCAACATCAGCGATTCCCCCGTTAGCTTCGCCAATGTCAAATTCACCAACGGCATCTCCCGCGACTTCGAGTTCGACCTCGTCCTCGCACCCGGTGAACGACTCGTCATCGGAAAAAACCGCCCCCTCAGCTACGGCGGCATGATCCGAAACTCCGGCGAATCCCTCCGCCTCGAAGCAGCAGACGGCAGCCCCATCTTCGACATCAACTACCGCGCAGACGACTCCTGGCCTCGCGGACACCTCTTCACCGGATACTCCATCGTCCTCGCCAACCCCTTCTCCGCTCCCGACCCCTCCAAATCCGAAAACTGGCTCCTCAGCGCCACCATCACCGGAACCCCCGGCACCAGCGACTCCATCACCCCCTCCCCCGGAGCCGACCTTCAGGAATTCTTCTTCGGCGGAGCCTTCCCGGAAATCACTCTCATCGACGGACAACCCCTCGTCAGCATCCCCCGCATTCCGGGAACCGATGGCGCCGTCATCTCCCTCGAAACCTCCTCCGACCTCACCACCTGGCAACCCGGCGGCACCTTCGCCGGCTTCGACGCCCAAAACAACATGATCTGGTCGCTCTCCGCCCCCACCGGAAAAAACTTCGCCCGCATCCGCATCACCCTCACTCCATAGTTTTGAAAAAACTCCTCCTCTCCCTCTTCGCCCTCACCACCCTCTCCAGCGTGGCCGGGCACCCCATGCTCCCGAAAAAAATCATCCTCATCATGGCCGATGACCTCGGCCTCGAAGGACTCGGCTGCTACGGCGGAACCGACTACGAAACGCCCCGCCTCGACCAGCTCGCCGCCGAAGGCCTCCGCTTCACCCACGCCTACTCCCAACCCCTCTGCTCCCCCACCCGGCTCGAAATCATGACCGGCAAGGAGAACCACCGGAACTGGACCTACTTCGGCATCCTCCCGCCCGAGGAAAAAACCTTCGGCCACCTCATGCAGTCCTTCGGCTACCGCACCTGCATCGCCGGCAAATGGCAACTCCAGTCCTACGATCCCCCCGACTTCCCCAACGCCGACAAACGCCGCGGCACCGGCATGCACCCCAAGGACGCCGGCTTCCACCACTACTCCCTCTTCCACTCCCTCCATACCGAGGACAAAGGCTCCCGCTACGCCAACCCCACCTACCTCCAAAACGGCACCCTTCACCGGGATGTCGATGGCAAATACGGCGAGGACCTCTCCGTCGAATTCCTCCTCAACTTCCTCTCCGAAAACAAAGACGACAAAGCCTTCCTCTACTACCCCATGGCCCTCCCCCATTGGCCCGTCAACCCCACGCCGCACTCCAAAATTTGGAACGACGACCCCTCAAAACGCCTCGACGAAGACGACAAATACTTCCCCGACATGGTCGCCTACATGGACACCCTCGTCGGCCGCATTGTCGATGGCGTCGCAAAACTCGGCCTCCGTGACGAAACCCTCATCCTCTTCTACTCCGATAACGGCACCAACAACTCCGTCATCTCTCACCTCAATGGCGAAGTCGTCCGCGGCGGAAAAGCCACCCCCCTCCAAAGCGGCATCCGCGTCCCCCTCATCGCCCACTGGCCCGGACACCTCAAACCCGCCGTCACTTCCCAACTCGTAGAACCTTCCGACTTCCTCGTCACCCTCGCCGAACTCTCAGGAAAAGAGGTCCCCGCCGACTGGCAACACGACGGCACCTCCTTCGCCCCCGCCATCCACGGCCACCCCGGCGCCCGCCCCCGCGACGCAGCCTTCTTCTGGTATGACCCACGCCCCGGCTGGGATAAAATGGCCTTCAAACGCCACATCTTCGCCCTCGATCACCACTACAAGCTCTTCACCGACGGCCGCCTCTACGCCATCGACGGCCTCGGCTACAAAGAAGAACTCCTCCACCCCGCCGACCTCTCCCCCGAGGCCACCGCCGCCAAAGCCAAGCTCGAAAAAGTCATCGCCACCATGATGCAACCACCCCTCTCCCCCGCCGCCCAAACCGAAGTCGACACCTTCGGAAACCCCATCAAAAAATAACCACCCTTTGTAGCGTCGGTCGATGACCGTCGCAAACTCCCCCCAACCAAGCCCCACAACCCAAGTTTCTGACTTTCTGCGCTTTCTGTGGTGAAAAAACCCTCAACCAAGCCTCCACCCTCTCAAATCTCGTGATCAAATCTCAAATCTCAAATTTCATCCCCCTTCTCCTCGCTCTCGCCGCCCCACTGCTTGCGGCTGAAAAGCCCAACCTCGTCCTCATCATCGCCGATGACATGAACTGGGACGACTGCGGCACCTACGGCCACCCTTCCATCAAAACCCCCAACATCGACGCCCTCGCCAAATCCGGCCTCACCTACCAACACGCCTACCTCACCGCCAATTCCTGCTCCCCCAGCCGCGCCAGCATCATCACCGGACGCTACCCGCACAACACCGGAGCCGAACAACTCCACTGGCCCCTCCCCGCCGACTCCCTCACTTTCGTCGAGCAACTCAAGTCCGCCGGCTACTACACCGTCGCCGCCGGCAAATGGCACCTCGGCGAAGCCGTCAAAGATCGCTTCAACGATGTCTTCGAAGCCGACACCTCCGGCTTCATCCTCCCCACCGGCACCGATGCCAATCCCGGCAAAATGATCGCCACCTCACCCAGCGGTTGCGAAGCCTGGGTCTCCACACTCGAGAACCGACCTAAGGACAAACCCTTCTTCCTCTGGCTCGCCGCCCTCGACCCCCACCGCGCCTACGAGGACGGAGCCCTCACCCCGCCCCACAAAGCAAGCGACATCAAAATCCCACCCTACATGCCCGACACCCCGGAAGTCCGCGAGGACTACCGCCTCTACTACGACGAGATCGGCCGCCTCGACCAATACGTCGGCAAGGTCGTCGCCGAACTCGAAAAACAAAACCTCACCGAGAACACCCTCATTCTCTTCATCAGCGACAACGGCCGCCCTTTCCCCGGAGATAAAACCACTCTCTACGATGGCGGAATCCGCACCCCCTGGATCGTCAAATGGCCCGCCACCATCAAGCCCAACCAGCGCACCACCAGCCTTGTCTCCTCCATCGACATCGCCCCCACCTTCACCCAACTCGCCGGCCTTAAGCCCGCCGATACCTTCGAGGGAACCTCCTTCCTCCCCACCCTCAAAGACCCCGCCGCCGTCACCCGCACCCACGTCTTCGCCGAAGACCACTGGCATGACTACGAGGACCACGGACGCGCCATCGCCACCCAACGCTGGAAGCTCATCCACAACACCTACCCCGACCTCCCCAACACCCCTTCAGCCGACGCCGGACGTAGCCCCACCTGGACCGCGATCCAAGAACTCAAGAAGGCCGGAAAACTCACCCCCGCCCAACAGCGCTGCCTCACCAAACCCCGCGCCGAATTCGAATTCTTCGATCTCAAAAACGATCCCTTCGAGCTCAACAACCTCGCCAAAGACAAAGACTACCGCCCCCTCTTCCTCGAGTTCAAACACCTCCTCAAAAAACAATTCGAGGCCACCGGCGACTACCTCCCCTCCCAGCGCACCCCCGATGAGTTCGACCGCGAAACCGGCGACCCCGACCACTCCGTCCGCAAACGTCCCCGCCCTTCCAAGAGGGACATGTTCAACACCAACGGCCCTTACTAACACCTCAGCCACTCTCCTTTTCCCGTGCACTACCTCAAATCTCTCACCCTCTCCCTAACCCTCTCGCTCGCAACTCAAGCGGCCCCCACCGCGCTCACCAGCATCGAGACCGGACACACCATCTCCCGCGTCCGCACCACCACGGACCACATCATCGCCAGCACCTACGAGGGCACCATTCTTGCCTACCAAAAAGACGGCACCCTCGCCTGGAAGAACCCCCTCTCCGGCTACATGAACCGCGACCTCTTCTGCGCGGACCTCACCGGCGACGGCAAACCGGAAACCCTCGCTGCCAATGCCGACGGCCACCTCTACTGCCTCGACCCAACCGGCGAACTCCTCTGGAAATACCGTCCCAATGACGCCCCCATGAACGCCGTCTGCGTCGTTCCGCATGAAGGAAAACCCCTCATCGTCTGCGGCGGCTACGATTCCTCCATCCGCTACCTCTCCCCCACCGGAGAACTCCTCGGCACCCTCCATTCCTCCGCTTACTCAAAAGAAAAATCCTGGGGGAAACCACCCGCCATCATCCCGCCCAAGTTCGTCCACGTCGCCAACTTCCTCCGCCCCCTCCGCCTCGCCGATGGCTCCACCGCCATCGCCCTCCACGGCACCCTCAATGCCAATTCCGGCAGCGGCTCCGTCTACCTCCTCAAACCCTTCGAAAAAAAGGCCCTCAAACACATCAAGGTCACCACCAAGGGCTCCACCGGCGACCTTCAGGTTCACGATCTCGATGGCGACGGAGCCGACGAAATCCTCCTCGGAGCCAGCTCCATCGGAAAAGACGCCGCCGTCACCCTCATCAACCTCACCAAAGACCAAGCCTCCATCTTCAAGCCCGCCCAACTCTGGAAAAAGATCGATGGATTCGGCTACCGCGTCTCCCAGTCCGAATGGATCAAGGACCTCGACCAACCCAAGCTCCTCACCCTCCACGGAAACGCCATCCTCCTTAACGATCTCTCCCTCGACCCCAAAAAAACAGAAGTCCTAAACTCTTCGTACTCCTTCAACGACATGTGGCTCGATCGCGCCACCAACCACCTCGTCCTCGCCAGCGCCCAAAGCGGAGGCTCATGCATCCACCTTCTCAACCTCTCCCACCCCGACTGGAAGGCCTCCTACTCAAACATCGCCCCACCCGGAAAGATCGCCGCCATCCTCGCCGGATCCGCCAAAGCCCGCGAGCAACTCAAGTCCTTCACCAAACCCTCTCATGAGCGCGCGCCATCCTCCGTCTACCTCATGAATGACAAACCGGAAGACGTCCCCGCCCTCGCCGACGAACTCCGCTCCTACAACAATCTCGTCTTCCTCAACTACGCCTTCCACTCCACCGCCGAGGACTTCGACCGCTCCCACATCGAAAACGAATTCTACCGCACCCGCCGCGACGCCCGCAAAAAATACACCGCCACCCGCGAACAAGTCCTCAAGCGATACATCGATCTCTACCAAGGCCACCCCGGCATCGCCTACTGGGGCGGACACGGAAACGATCCCTACATGATCTCCCTCGAAGCCCAAAAGCAAATCGTGGCCGCCGCCCCCGATAAGAAAACGGTCATGATCTACCCCGAGCTCGAAAGTCATACCGATGACTTCGCCACTGTTCTCGACAACCACCTCTATCCCCTGGCCGAATTCTCCCGTGACAAAAACGGCATGATCTTCGTCCGCACCAAGCACACTTTCTGGCAATCCATCGTCTACCTGCCCCTTTGGTCGCGCCTCCTCTCCGGCGAGTTTGCCGACGTCTTCATCCCCTCCATGGAGGAAACCACCGACAAGTCCATGGAGCTCTCCCTCGCCGCCCGCACCGGCATCTGGGCCAGTGGCTCCGTCAATCAATGGGGCACCCGCTGCGCGCGCGACAACACTTCCTTCGACCGCCTCCGCGAGCACTCCCACCAAACCCTCCCCAACCACTTCCTCCGCACCCTCATCTACCACACCTCCCACGGCGCCACCTACCTCAACAACTTCGCCGTCGATCAGGAATACCTCAGCCTTCTCTGGCAACTCATCGGAAAAGGCGTCCTCTACGTCCCGCAACGAAACGAGATCGTCTCCTACAACCCCGTCCACCTCTCCATGACCGAACCGGACGAGCACTATCTGGACGAAGGAAACAACGTCAAGTGGATCACCTTCTTCGATGAACAAAAGGAGGCCGAAAACCCCCTCGTCTTCGGCCGCCTCAATGGCACCTGGCCCGGCGCGCCCAACACCGACTGGGATTTCTCCCGCTACGCCGCCGACGTCAAGGAACGCCGCCTCAACTTCCTCGCTCCCTACCCCCACGGACTCGTCCTCATCACCCCGCCCCAATCGGAAAGGGACCTCCCGCGCGGCCAACTCGCCGACAACCTCCACCCTCTCTACCAGGGCATCCTCAAGGAGCACCTCACCGATGGACGCAACTACTTCTCCCCCGACCGCTCCCAAACCTTCGGTCCCAAAGAGCACGCCCCATCCATCGCATCGGAGATCAAAGCCGCCGCCAAGCTCCTCCCCCTCACCGTCAGCGGAGACGTCGCCTGGGTCACCGCCCAATCCGGCCCCCAAAATCTCCGCCTCACTCTCATCGATAGCGGCTACCTCAATCCTTCCGCCAAGACCGCTACCATCACCTTCCACACCACCACCCCGGTCAAAATCACCGACCTCCTCTCAGGCGAATCACTCGACCTCGCCAACCCCCAAAACGTCACCGCCGAAATCCCCACCGGCATGTTCCGCTTCCTCGACATTACTCTCGAAAAACCTTTCCACCCACAGTCCAAATGATCGCCCGTCTTCTCCTACCCATCCTCCTTCTCGGCTCCACCCTCGCCGCCGAAAAACCCAACATCATCCTCTTTGTCTCCGATGACCACGGCACCGAAGCCCTCGGCGCCTACGGAAACAAGGTCATCAAGACTCCCCACCTCGATGCCTTCGCCGCCCAAGGCGTGCGCTTCACCAATGCCTACTGCACCAGCGCCTCCTGCGCCGCCAGCCGCTCCGTCATCCTCACCGGACAATACGGCCACGCCACCGGCTCCTACGGACACGTCCACGACTACCACCACTTCTCCACCTACGACCACGTCAAATCTCTCCCCGTTCTCCTCAATGCCGCCGGCTACCAAACCGCCCGCATCGGAAAATACCACCTCGCTCCCGAGTCGGTTTACAAGTTCGACCACGTCCTCCGGGCCAACCCCCGCAGCACCGCGGAAATGGCCGACGCCTGCCAACCCATCCTAAAGCAGGACGCCCCCTTCTTCCTCTACTTCTGCCCCGACGATCCCCACCGCGGCGACCCCTTCACCCCCGACCCCTGGAACGCCCCCAACTCCTTCGGCAACCTCAAGGAAGGATACCCCGGCGTCGAAACCATCACCTACGACCCCAAGGACGTCATCGTCCCACCCTTCCTCCCCGACACCCCGGAGTGCCGCGCCGAGCTCGCCGAGTATTACCAGTCCATCTCCCGCATCGACCAAGGATTCGGCAAGCTCCTCGCCCACCTCAAAGCCGCGGGTAAAACCGACAACACCGTCATCATTTACATCTCCGATAACGGAGCCGCCTTCCCCGGGGCCAAAACCACCGTCTACGAGCCCGGCATCAAACTCCCCTGTCTCGTCAACGACCCCCGCTCCCCTCACCACGGCCTCGTCAATAACGCCATGATCACCTGGGCCGACCTCACCCCCACCATCCTCGACTTCGCCGATGTCGAATTTAATGCCGCCGACTTCCACGGCCGCACCTTCGTCCCCATCCTCGGCAAGCCCTCCCCCACCGGCTGGGACGAAATCTATGCCGCCCACAACTTCCACGAGCTCACCATGTACTACCCTATGCGCGTCATCCGTAGCGGAAATTACAAGCTCATCTGGAACATCGCCTACCGCCTCGAATACCCCTTCGCCTCCGACCTCTGGGCCGCCTCCACCTGGCAGGCCAACTACCGCACCAAAACCAAAACCTTCGGCCCCCGCACCATGCAGGACTTCCTCTTCCGCGCCGAGTTCGAGCTCTACGATCTCTCCACCGACCCCAACGAATCCAAAAATCTCGCCGGAGAAAAAGCGCACGCCGCAACCCTCCTCAACCTCAAAAAGAAGCTCAAAGCCTTCCAGCTCAAAACCAAAGACCCCTGGCAAATCTCCTGGTCCTACGAAACAAACGTCCAGGGCACCGGCGTCGGCCTCTGAATCACAACGCCCAATCCTCAATCCTCAATTCTCAACCTCCCCTCCCGTGCCAAATTCCCGCCCCTCAAGCTCCTTCGCCGCGCTCGCGTTCCTCATTCTGAACGTTCAGCTCATCATCGCCGCAAAGCCCAACATCCTCTTCGTCGTCGCCGATGACATGTCGCACACCGGCTGCTACGGACACGAATTCGTAAAAACGCCGTACTTCGACTCCCTCGCGGAAAGAGGCCTTCGCTTCAACCGCATGTACACCCCGAGCAGCAAGTGCGCTCCCTCCCGTGCCGTCATCATCACCGGACGCAACCCCTGGCAACTCGAGGCCGCCGCCAACCACCAGCCCATCTGGCCTGAAAAATTCAAATCCGTCGTCGAATCCCTCACCGACCACGGCTACTTCACCGGCTTCACCGGAAAAGGCTGGAACCCCGGCATCCACCCCAAGGACCGCAACCTCACCGGCAAGGAATACAACGACCTCCGCGTCCAAAACCCACCCACCAAGAACCTCGCCCCCTACGACTACGCCGCAAACTTCGCCGCCTTCATGAAGGACCGCCCATCCGAAGATCCTTTCTTCTTCTGGTATGGCTGCAAGGAACCCCACCGCGGCTACGAATACAAAAGCGGCGTCAAGTCGGGCAAAAAAATCGCCGACCTCAAGTTCACCCCCACCTTCTGGGGCGACTCCGAGCGCGTGAAGCACGACATCTTGGACTACGCCGTCGAGATCGAATACTTCGACACCCACCTCGGTCGCATTCTCGCCCAACTCGAAGACTCCGGCGAACTCGAGAACACCCTCATCATCGCCACCTCGGACAACTCCATGCCCTTCCCTCGCTTCAAGGGGCACCCGCACGAGTTCGCCACCCGCGTCCCCTTCGTCGTCTACTGGCCCGGCATGATCACCAACCCCGGCCGCCAGTGCGATCAATTCGCCAGCTTTACCGATCTCGCCCCCACCTTCCTCGAAGCCGCCGGAATCCCCGCCGAAAAATCCGGCATGCAACCCATCCAGGGAAAGAGCCTCTTCGACTTCTTTAATGATAATGTCCAGGGCCGCACCCACGTCCTCACCGGCCGCGAGCGCAATGACATCTGCCGCCCCCACGGCGCCAGCTACCCCGTCCGCAGCCTCCACCGGGGCGACTTCGTTTACATGCACAATTTCGAGCCCACCCGCTGGCCCTCCGGCACCGCCGAGTCCGGCTTCCGCGATACCGACTGGAGCCCCACCAAAGTCGAGATCGTCGACAACATGCCCTTCACCCCCGCCTTCCACCTCTGCTTCGGCAAACGCCCCCAGGAAGAACTCTACAACATCAAAGAAGACCCCGAGTGCCTCACCAACCTCGCCAGCCGCGAGGAATTCTCCGGGTTGAAATCCTCCATGAAAACATCCCTCTTCGCCGAGCTCAAATCCCAAGGCGACCCCCGCCTCCACAGCAACGGCGCCCTCTTCGAAAAAATCCGCCCCGAGCGCCTCCGCCTCTACGACAAGTTGCTCCAGCAGGAATCAAAGCGAACCTCGAAAAAGTAACCCTACTTCGAGCGATACCTCTCAAGATAGGCCGCGAGATCCACCAGATCATCCGCCGTAAACCCCAGCTGATCGGCCGAGAGCATCAGCGACTGATCCCACATCGCTTTCATCGACTTGATCCGATCCTTGGGAATCATCTGATCCATCCCACCGGTCGACTGAATAATCACCGGATCGCTGTTGCTAAAAAGAACGCCTTCCACCACTTCGCCCGTCTTCAGCGTCACCCGCTTGCCCGTAAACCCGTGCGCCAAATCCTTGGTCGGATAAATCACCGCATCAAAGAAAGCCTCCTTCCCCTGATTCGCCACCCAGTCGACCAATTCAGGCCCATAATTCACTCCCTGGCCCTCAATCTCATGGCACATCAGGCACCGCGCCGCCTGCGCCTTCCCCGCGACCGCATCACCCTCTCGCGTGGCTAATTCCTTCGCCGATGGCAGCTTCGTCTTCGGTGCCTTCGGAACCGTCACCGACTGAATCTTGATCGTCTCCGGATCATAAATCCCACGCTCCTTCAGCGCCTCGCGCACCCCAAGTTCGGACCACTCATCCAGTCCCTTTCCGACCAACCACCCTGTCGCCGCCTGCGCCAAATCACCCTCTCCCGCAGCCAGCTCAATCACCGCCGTAACCGCTTCCTGCGTCCCCGCAAAAACCAACGAGGTCAGCGCCAGCTCCCTCTCACTCCGTGAAAGCTCACCCGTCTTCACTCGCGCAATTAAATCAGGCACCGCCTCCTTCGCATGCAGTCGCCAGGCAATCCAGCTGTGCCCCTCCGACCACTCCATCGCCACCTTCCCCACATTCAAAACACCCCAAACCTCCTCCTCAATCTCCTCCGCCGCCAGCCCGCACGCTTCCAAATAATGCCGATCCCCCTCACCCGCCGTCCGAAACAACTCCACCACCAAAGGCAACTTCTTCTCCCCATCCACATCCCGCAGCGACACCGCCACCTCACGCCGCACCGCCGCCGACTCATCCTTCACCAACTCCGCCGCCATCTCCAAAACATCATGCCCCGCCGCCCGCAGACTCCGAAAACCCAACAACCTCATCGACGCTGCCTCATCCTTCAAAAACCCCCGACAGCGCTTCACTCCCTCCTCCCCGAGATAAGGCAGCAACCAAACCCCACGCGCCCGAACCCACTCATTCTCATGCGCAAAAATCTCCTCCATCAAAGGCAACGCCTTCGCCCCCGCCGCCTTCAACCGCTCAAATCCCACATGCCGCACACTCACCGCCGGACTCTGTAAAAACACCACCGCATCCTTCAACGCATCACCCGACACCTTCGGCAACTCCGCCTGAAACCCCTTCGGCGCAATCCGATAAATCGACCCCGAGTGCGTCACATCCTCCGCCCGATGCCCGCCCACTTTCGTGTCGTAAAAGTCGCACACATAAAGCGCCCCATCCGCCCCCACCACCACATCCGATGGCCGAAAATTTAAATCCCCCTCGCACTCCACCAGGTTCCTCCGCTCGCCCAATTCCATCGCCGAACCACCCTTCGATAACTTCGGATGATACCGCTGAATAATCCGCGCCCGCGCCTCACAGCTCAGCAACATCCCCTCATACTCCTTCGGCAGTGCTCCGTTCTCATAAAAGGCCACCCCTGTCGGTGATCCACCTCCGTAAACATCGCCCGCCGGAATCACCCCCGGATCATCCTGCCGCCAATGCGCCCGCTCCGTCGCCTGCCCCGGCCGCCGGTCCGTCTCCCAGCTCCGACGACCATTCTTCGAATAATAACCCAGATCACCCCCCTCCATCAGCCACGTCACCCGGCACGACAAGCGGTCATCATTGTCATTCTGAAACATATCCCCCCACGAACTCAGGCACATCTCATAACTGTTGCGAAACCCGCTCCCCATCATCGCCATCCCCGTCCCATCCGGGTTCACCCGCGCCGCAAATCCCCCCACATAAATATTCCCGTCATCAGACACCTTCCCCGCATACTCCGTCGGATTGCTGAACCACTCCGGATTCCCCGCCCCATTCAAATAATACGGCCCACCCGCGAAAAAGGTCCGCCCATCTCCATCCGTCACCTGCGCCCCACAATTCCCCTGCGTAAAATACCACTTCCCGTCCGGCCCCGGCACCACCGTGTGCAGCGAGTGATCGTGATTCCTCGCATTAAACCCACTCAGAAATTCCTCCCGCGTATCCACTTTTGGATCAAATCTCAAATCACGATCCACATCCGTGTAAACCAGCACATGCGGCGGCTGCGCTACCACCACCTTATTGTCAAAAACCGTCACTCCCAGCGGCGAAATCAACTCCGGGTCCTGCACAAAAACATGCGACGATTCCGCCCTTCCGTCTCCATCCGTATCTTCCAGCACCACAATCCGATCCCCCTCCGGCTGATGAATCTCCCGCCGATAATTCACCGCCTCCGCCACCCAAATCCGACCCGCCGCATCCACATCCATATTCGCCGGATTCCGCAACATCGGCGACGTCGCCCAAAGCGTCACCTCCAGCTCATCCGGCACCGATATCTCCTCCACCGGCACCGACAAATTCATCGCCACCTCCCGCAGCCCCACCAATTCCTTCACCCCCTTCAAATTCTTCTTCGACAATTCCGTCTCCCCCTTCTTCACCCCGCCGCCTTGCTCAAAAACCAACCAACCCTCGTACCCGATCTCGTCCAGCGTCCCCGCCAGCTTCTTCAAATCCGTCCCATCATTCTCTCCAAAATAAATTCCATTCTTCGGTTTCAAGTGCAGCTCGCAAATCCCCTCGCCACCAAAGGCCCGCAGCGCCTCATCAATATCCTCACCCTTCCGTCCCATATTCCCCGTGTCATAATACATCTTCACCTCCTTCGGATTACCCAGCCGCTTCAGTAACTCCTGCACCCGCTCATATGTCACCGGCGACTCCAGCCCAATCGTCACCCCATGCTTCCGCGCCGTCGGCAAAATCTCCTCAATAAACTCCGCCACCCCCTCAAGAACCTCATCCTTCTCCTGAAAATTCGACGGCCCAAAAAACGGGAACAACAACACCTCACACCCCAACACCTCACAAGCAGCCAGCGACTGCTCCATAATCTTCACCCCGTTCTCCCGCGCCTTCCCCGGTTGCCACACATTCACCCGATTCATCGCCCCCGCACACAGCGAAAAAATCTCCACCCCATGCTCCTTCGAAGCCTTCTGAAAAGCCGCCTGCAACTTCGGCTCCGAAATCGTCATCAGCCCACCTTTGCCCAATCGCCCCGTATGAATCTGCACCCCCGCATAACCCGACTCCTTCGCCAGCCGCACACTCTCCACCTCACACCGCAACCCAAACGCCGTCTCCATCACCCCCACCTTCGCCTGCCCAAAAACCACCCCCATCGTTGCTCCTAAAACAAAGAGAAATTTCATCCCCGCCATTCAACACACCATCTCTAAAGTTGTCGCACAAATAAATTTGCAATATCATCCCACTCCGGTTTCCCATCCAGTTCGCCCCTAAAAGACCCAGCCTTTCAACCCCGCGCTCATCTCTCTGATTCCAAATTCACCCATGAAACTCTTCCTTTCCCTCGTCCTCCTCGTTCACAGTTCGTGTTCCCTGTTCGCTGCTCAAAGTTCAGCCAAACCCAACATCCTCTGGATCACCATCGAGGACTGGTCCCCCGACCTCTCCTGCTACGGCACCAAGGGCATCTCCACCCCCCACGTCGACAAGCTCGCCTCCCAGGGCATCCGCTACCAATGGGCCTTCACCACCTCGCCCGTCTGCTCCACCTCGCGCTCGGCCATGATGACTGGATTCCACCAGAACTACATCGGCGCCCACCAACACCGCACCAACGATAAAAAGCCCCTCCCCCACGGCATCAAGCCCATCCCCCACCTCTTCGCGGAAAACGGCTACCACACCTCCCTCATGTCGTGGAAAGTCGACTGCAACTTCCTCCCCGACCAAAAAGGACAACTCTTTCAGGGCACCGACTGGAAACAGCGCAAAGAAGGCCAGCCCTTCTTCGCCCGCATCACCTTCGGCGGCACCCACCGCCTCTGGAATCGCGACCCACAACGCCCCATCGACACCAAGGACGTCGAAATCCCACCCTACTACGCCGATACCGAATTCATCCGCCGCGACTGGGCCAACGGCCTCGAACAAATGCAACTCGTCGACCGCGAAGTCGGAGCCCTCCTCAAGCGACTCGATGACGAAGGCCTCGCCGACAACACCCTCGTCTTCTTCATCGGCGACCACGGCCGCTGCCACATCCGCGGTAAACAATTCCTCTACGATGGCGGCATCCGCATCCCCATGATCCTCCGCTGGCCGGGCAAGGTCGACCCCGGCCAAGTCAACACCAGCCTCGTCAGCTCGATCGACATCTGCGCCACCATCCTCGAGGCCGCCGACATCAAAGAACCCGTCCCCCTCCACGGAAAAAGCCTCTTCAGTGACGAAGTCAAAAACCGCCAACACATCTTCGCCGCCCGCGACAAGATGGACGACACCCACGACGCCATGCGCACCATCCGCACCCGCGACCACAAGCTCATCCTCAACCTCATGCCCCACCGGCCCTACTGCCAGTTCAGCCACTACAAGGAAGGAGCCTACCCCTCCCTCGCCGAGATGAACGTTCTCCACCTCGAGGGCAAACTCAACGAAGCCCAGTCCCACTTCATGGCCTCAAAGAAACCCGAAATCGAACTCTTCGACCTCAAAAAGGACCCCCACGAGATCAACAACCTCGCCGACCACCCCGCCTACGCCGAAGTCAAAGCAACCCTCCTCGCCGAGCTCAACAAATGGCGTCAGGAAGTCATCCACGACAAGGGCCTCGTCGGAGACTTCGGAGCCGCCAACACCACCTTCCCCGAAACCTGCCCCACCACCACCGTCGGCGAATGGGTCAACGCCAACACCAAAAACTACGACTTCTTCCACGTCGGCCTCCCCGGTTGGTATCCCACCCGCACCCTCGAAGAGTGGAAAAAAGCCCGCGACCTCTGGACCCCCTGGGTCTTCCGTGACCCCACCTCAAAAATGACCCGCCCCGTCATCCCCCACACCACGAAGAACAAGCCCAAGAAAAAAAGATCAGATAAAGGCAAATAGTTGGGGATTGATAAACCAATCTTCATCTCTCTTTGCCCTCACTCTGCTTCTATCTCCCTCCTCGTCAGGTCATCCATGAATTGAACGAAATTTTTCTGGTCCCTCACATCGCGTTGGCTAGCCTAACCCAACACTGATGATTGCTAATCTCGGAGACTCCGAATGGACCTATGGTCACGCAGCCCATTTGGCCAGCCGCTGCATTATCGGGGCCTCAAGAGACGAAATCTCCGCCCTGTTTGATCTCGGCAGAACCAGCGGAGTTGAAGCGGCCGTTGATTCCTTGGTAGCAAAACCTGACGACTGGGATGACTTCCCGTTCCCCGATTGGTGGGATGGTCAGGATGTCTCCTCCGGAGGCCCCACCGGTTCCATCACCGAATCAGGAAACCTCTTGGTCTCATGGTATTTGAATCAGCTGCTGAATGCCAATCCGTTAGGAGCCAAGATGTTCAAGTTCTTCCTCGATCATGCTCCCATCGACGAAAGGAACTTCTTACATCAAAACAAGTGGATCTACTTTTTTCAGTATTTTGATATCTGCCGGAAGCACTCGCTGGGTAACTTTAAGCAATTAGTCTCCGATGTCTCGTGGAGTGGAGGAATGATTTGGATGCTGAATTTAAACAGCAACTTAAACACCAATCTCAACGAAAACTTCGGACGGGAACTCCTCGAACTGTTCACCCTCGGCGTGGGAGGTGGATATACCGAAAAGGATGTTCAAAACGTCTCTCGGGCCTTCACTGGCAGACAAACCCGCACCAGCCACCCGGCTGATCACCCCTACACCCCGTTCCTTGCAGACAACTATGTCGATATTGACGAGCTGGAAGTACTCGGAAAAACCTTCCCTAAGCTCTCCCGGATTCCCGGCTCGGTCCGCGAGCACGGACCCGCGGTTCTCGATCATATCTTCGAACAACCGGCTGCCGGCACCTACCTCACCTGGAAGCTGTGGCGTTACTTCGTTGGCCCCAACCCACCCGAAGGGCTCATTGCCGAATTAGGTGCGCGCTTCCAAAACACCCACAACTTTGAACTCCGCCCGCTTCTAAAGGAAATCTTCATGTCTCGCGCATTCTATGCGGAAGAAAATCGCGGAAACCAGATCAAGGACGCCGCTGATTTCTTCATCTCCTGCATCAAGAAACTCCGCGTCTCCCTGCCCAGCCCAATGATCACTTACATCGCCACCGATCAATTGGGCTACAATCCCATGATTCCGCCCAACATCGCCGGTTGGCCTGAGCCGGAAGCCGGCGGCAACGCCTGGATCGGCCCGGAGAAGATTCTCGCACGCATCAATCTCCCTACCATGTGGCTTCAGAAGACCCTCGATTTTTTCCCCCAGTCCAATCTGGGAGGGAATCGGTCCCTGCGCAATGAAACGGCCCCAACGGATTTCGATCTCGATAAACTCGTGCCCGCCCATCTTCGCAACCCTCGCGACTTCAACTTGCTGATCGATGAGCTAAACGATCACTTTCTCCCGTTCCACCCGCTGTCCAAAACACAGCGAGATATCCTCACCGAAGCGTTCGCTACCGACTATCGCCAGATCGATTACGACACTCAGATTTTGGAACTCATCAGAACATTCACCTCCCTTCCGGAATTTCAATTGCAATAGCACCGTGAGAATCCGTCGGAAAAAAGAAATGAACACCTACAGCAATCAGAAGAACGGCTACGATCGGCGAGTCTTCTTGAAGCAGGCCTTTTCTACCGGACTTGCGGGCACCGGAATTGGGAGTCTTCTGGGTCCGCTTGCAGAGGCCGCAGGAGACACTTCGGGAGCGGATGGCCCGATCTTCCTCCTCATCCACCAGGAGGGGGGGAACGACTCTCTAAATACCGTCATCCCGCACTCGAGACCGGACAGCGACTCCTACTACCAATCACGACCCAATCTGGCGATCGCCCAAGGAGACACCCTCGAACTTCAGGATGGATTTGGCCTGCACCCTTCCCTCTCCTCTCTCAAGGGACTCTGGGACAATGGCGAACTCGCGATCATCAATGGAGTCGGTTACCAATCTCCAAATTTGTCCCATTTTAGAAGCAACGATATCTGGGCAAGCTCCAATCGGGAGGGGAATTTTGGTAGCGGTTGGCTGGGACGGTATTTCGATCATGTTTGCGCCGAACAGGACTTCTTCGACCCACTCGTCGGTTTGGAAACAACCAACCGCTCCAGCCTCAATTTCCGGACCGCATCCGGCCAATCGGCGGTAACGATGAAGGATAATTCGCGGTTTAGGTTTCATTCCGATGCAAACAATGCCCCCGCGTTCCCCCAACTCGACAACCATTTCTCCCGGGCTTTGGTGGAAAAATTGGATAGCCATTCCACCGTGTCGACAGACCCGGCCCTATCCTTTGCCAGACTCTCGATGAGGGCGGCTTATCAATCTTCCGATCAGATCGAGGACCTTATCCAAAGAACACAGGCCACCTTTCCCGGAGACAATTTCCCGGACACCGTTCTGGGGAATGACCTCAGAAACATTGCCCAATACATTGCTGGCGGCTCGCAGACTTCTGTCTACTTCGCCACCCAAAGCGGCTACGATACGCACTCCAATCAGTTTTTCCGCAATGGCTCCGGAAAACCGCTCCTCGGAACCCACGCCGGCCTTCTCGGAAATTTCGACCTCGCTTTGGGTGCCTTCGCCGATGAAATGAAAAGGCAGGGGAAGTGGAACCGGGTCCTGGTCATGTCCTACAGTGAGTTTTCCCGCAAAGTGGTCGAAAACGGCAACGACGGAACCGATCATGGTGCCGCCGGCTCTTTGTTTGTTGCCGGAGGACTGGTTCAACCGGGAATGTATGGAAGCATGCCTTCCTTGCTGGAAGAAAATCTCATCTCAAACTACAGCATGGCCTCTACCACCGACTATCGTCAGGTCTATCGGACGATTCTCGAGAAGTTCATGAATCTCAGTCCGGAGGACGCGGCTTCGATTCTGCACATCGACACACAACAGCTCCCAACGCTCAACTTCTTGTGATCATGAAGCGATCAATTCCCGCATTTGTTTTAGGTTCTTTCTTCCTCGTTTCCCATCCTGGAAAAGCCTTCCGAACCAAAATTGTCGCACTTCAAGGAGCCTCGATTCAAAACAATGAAGACTATGTTCTGGGACCGTTGGGCGGAGCATCGGGAAACATCTTTGGCGACGTCTGCTTCCAGTCCAAAGTAAGTGTCGACGGAGTGACCAAGGACTCCATCCTCCGCGTGATGGGGAACCAGATGGAAATCATCGCCCTCCAGGGGCCCCTGTCCACCCCGTTTCGTGAGGAAACCCAGACCGTCTACGGAGCCCAATACAAGTCCTTCAAAAAACCCGCCATCGGACCATTGGGCCGGGTGGCCTTCGTCGCGTTTCTCGAGACGAACGCCATCAACGTCAGCACCGCCAACAATCTGGTCGTTGCCGCCAGCGGCACCCAACCCGGCGAAACCTGGGTCCTCGATCGGACCAACCGACAGGCTTCCATCACCGATTCTCAAGACGTCGACGGATCAAAACAGAGCCGGTTTGGTGACCTCTTCTTCACTCCGCAAGGATACCTCAACTTCCATTCACTCACCCGGCGCACCGACAGCGAAGGACAGCGCTTCTACCGAAATTCCCTGTTCCAGGTAACCGCCTTTCACACCCCGCAATACGACTTCCTCAGAAGCAATCACATCCTCCGTGGCGAGGAGTTCCTCGAATCGGATTACTCCTCCGCAACTCTCCGCAATGTCCAAATCTCCACGGACAGCACGTCCGATGGAAAACTCAGGGCAATCACTGCTGACGATTCGGGATATCACGTCCTGGAGGTTGGAGAACAAGGGAGTGTCGAATTTCTCACCTCCGGACAATCGCTTCCCGATTTCCCTCGGTTCTCCATTACCAAAATAAGAGGACTCACCCGAAACCCCGGATCACAGCCTCCCTTCTTGGTCACCGCCTCGGATGGCACCTCATCAGTCGAAGCAATCATCCGAAAAGGCCCCACTCCCGAAACTCCCGCCGAACTCATATCCATGGTTGGCCGGCCCGCGCCGGGCTCGTTTCCAAATGCCGTATTCTCGGGCTTCGAAGTGCCTGTCTCCGCCGAAAATAACGTGCTCGCCTTTGTCGCCAACGAACAAGTGGGACCACAATCCTACCAATCGATTTGGCGCAAACTTTCCGAAGGCGTCGAACCCCGCGCCATTGCCCGGTCCGGAGAACAAGTCCCCGGATTCACAACCGGAGTGACTTTCCGCTCTTTCGGTCGCCCCATGATCAATGCCTTGGGACAAGTCGTTTTTGCCGCCCGCCTCAATCATGGCTTCGGAATCACCACTGAAAATGATTTCGCCTACTTTCTAGCAGAGCAGAACCTTCGAATCCGCAAGGTCGTCGGTGAAGGTGACCTCTTCTTCTTCGGCTTTCTCAAACCTCTCCCGGTTGCAGAAATCGAAGTCACCGACCTAACCGCGTCAGGAGAAATTCTCTTCACCTTGAAAGCAAGCGATGAGGCCTCAGCCATTATCAAGGTGACCATTCCTCCCGTCGAACTTCTCCATTTTGATCAATGGGCCGAAGAACAGTTCCCCTCACCCTCCGATAGGCTTCGCCTTGCGGATCCTGATCAGGACGGAATATCCAATTTTTTGGAATATGCCTATGGAACCGACCCGAATGACGCCTCCTCCGCATCCGGGCACTCCGTCCTCCTCATGGAAAGTGATTCCCAAAGAACCCTCTCACTCGAGTTCAGCAAATTTTCCGGGGAATCCGATGTCAATTATCTCGTCGAGTTCTCAAGTGACCTGCTGAACTGGGAATCAGGAAATGACTTTTCCACCGAAATTCTCCTGGAGGAACCCGCACCCGGAAGACAACGGGTCCGAATCGAAGACCTGAACAAAGATGGCTCAGGCCTCCGTTTCGTTCGAATAAGAGTCTCTGAATAGGGCCCCCTCTCCGGCACTCATCTAAACTTCTTCGAATCTGGCTCGGGCAAGTCGATTCGATTCCTGCCCTACTGGTTTACGAAAATAACTCGAACTACAAACCATAGTGCCCTAAATAGTACAACGACCCTCGGCTGACTTCCTTCCAATTGATGGAAATAGTCATCGAACAAAAATCTCATTATGAAAATCACTTCTTACACACGGGGGCTTCTTGTTGCCTCCGGGCTCATTTTCGCCCCTTGCGTCACACAAGCACAAGAGCTCGTCAGCGGCTTGCTCAACTACTGGAACTTCGAAAACAACGCCGAAGATACCGCATCAGACTTCCCTGGCTCAACCGGTGCCACAGATGATGACGGGACAATCAACGGCACCGTCACTTTCGTCACCGGACAAGCCGCCGGATTCGGACAAGCGGGAAGCTTTCCCGGTGGTGCCGGTAACAACATCACCGTGGCCGACCCTGACGAGACCACAAACGACATCGACCGAACCGGAGCCGATCTCTCCATTTCCCTCTGGGCACAACTCACCAATCGCGACAACAGCTGGCAGGCTCTTGTCGCTCATGGTGAAGGAACCGACTACCGGATCGCTCTACGTAGTAATATCGACCCCGTCCAAGTCGCCTACGCGGGAGGAACCGGAGACATTTTCAGCACCAGCACCATTGGTGATGGACCTGCCGGTGATGGAACCTGGCACCATATCGTCGCCGTCACCGCCGGAACCGAAACCCACCTCTATATCGATGGCGTTCTCGAGGCCTCCGGAACCGCAGCCACCATCGGAGTCAGTTCCACCAATGCGAACCTTCTCTGCATCGGCTGCAATCCCGACCGGGGTCGCGAATGGAATGGCCTGATCGATGACGTGGCCATGTGGGATCGCCCCCTTACCGCCGGCGAGGTCACTTTCATCTATAATACCGGAGTCGCCGGAAATGACCTCTCCTCCATTCTCTCGTCTGATGACGACGATCAGGACGGACTCACAAATTCCTGGGAAATCCAATTTGGCCTGGATCCTAATGATGATGGATCGATCGATCCCAATAATGGTGCCGCCGGTGATCCGGACATGGATGGTGTTTCCAACATCGATGAACAAACCAACCAAACGTTCCCAAATAATGCAGACTCCGATGACGACAACCTTAGCGACAAAGTCGAGACAAACACCGGCGTTTGGGTAAGCGCATCGGATACCGGAACCAACCCACGTGACGTGGATTCTGATGATGACACCCTAAACGACGGCATCGAAGACAACGGCGGCGTTTTTGTTAGCGCTACTCAAACCGGCAGCAATCCAAACTTGGCGGACACCGACTCCGACACCATGCCGGACAACTACGAGGTCACCAACTCACTTGACCCTAGCGCCGACGACAGCCTTCTCGACCCCGATCTCGATACCCTCGATAACATCACCGAATTCGGACTCGGCACCAACCCTCAGCTGGCAGACACCGACGCGGATTTGTTGAATGACAATGTTGAAACGAACACAGGCACATGGGTAAGCCCCACCAACACCGGCACGGACCCGCTGAATCCTGACTCCGATAATGACACCCTGCTCGACGGCCATGAGACCAACAACGGAGCCATGAGCTACGTCTCACCCACCGACACAGGCACCAACCCGAATCTTCTTGATACCGATCTCGATGGATTCAATGACGACTCCGAAATCATCCTTGGCACCGACCCTACCGACGGCGCCGACACCCCCTCAACAGGGGGCCTGCCAATAATCGATGACTTCGAGGACAACGATCTGAACCTGACCAACTGGAACGTCGTTGCCGGCACCATCTCGCAGAACGCAACCGGCACTGTTACAGGTGGCACCATCACTGAAACCGGGGGGAACCTCGAAATCGGCAGCCGGGGTTACCTGGTCACCAGGGCGGAATTCGACCCCGAACTGGTCGGTGGCATCGAAATCAATGGCGAGCTCACCTTCCTTTCCGGAGATGACCTCTTCAGCATCACCACAAGAAGCGACGCGATTCCTCTCGCCCGTTACGGCGAAGCAACCAGTGGTATCCAATTCACCATTAGCCAACTCCGTGATGAAATCCTCATCACTTCCAGAGATGGCAATCTGGTCATCGAGAATTCTCTCGCTACCGGCACAATAGACTTCGTTGCCAACGTCCCTTACCTCTTCACCGTGATCGATGATGGCCAGGGAAGCCTCTCCATGGTTGTTACCGAAAAAGATGTCCCGGAAAACACCATCAGCATCACCGCTGATCTCACCTCGGACACTTCGGACTCCAACTTCGTTGTTTTCTACAACCGGGAGAATGGCAGAACCTCCAGCCTTCAGGAGGTTTCCATCAAATCAGCCACCACCAACGTGCAGGCCGAGATCACCGACATCAGCTTCGATCCATCAACCGGAGAGAATGGCACCTTTAGCATCACCTGGCGTTCCAGTCTAAATGCCAAATACGCCCTCTTCTTCTCGACCGATCTCGAAAACTGGGACTTCGAGCTCAACGATGATATCGACGGATTGGAAGGAACAACCACCGAGACGTTCCCAAATCCAGCCCCTGAAGAGGACTCACTCTTCTTCCGCATCGAGCCACCTCGCCAATAGGAAGTAAATCCTTCAGCCCTCAAAGCGGCGGTAGCAATACCGGCGCTTTTTTGTGCCTCCAAACTCAATGCTCCTCCCACCCCAATTCCCGGTTTATAGTGTGGGCTTCAGCCAAACGCAATTCCCCGATAGACTCCCTACCTGATGCCCGAATCACTCTCCATTCAACAAGCCAGAAAACTCGTCTTGTCGGCACAGAGAGCCCTCCCCGCAAAACAATCCGGCTCCGCAACCACCGCCACCCTCTCCGCCATTGAACACCTTGGCTACATTCAGATCGATGCCATCTCCGTCATCCAACGCGCCCACCACCACACCCTCTGGAATCGCAACCCTCGTTACCAAAGCTCCCAGCTCGATCAGCTCCTCTCCGATAAAAAGGTCTTCGAATATTGGTCCCACGCAGCCGCCTATCTCCCAATGCGGGACTACCGCTTCAGCCTCCCCCGCAAACAAGCCTTCCTAACCGGAAAGCAAGATCACTGGTATGACCGCGACGATCGCATGATCAAATACGTCCTCGAGCGCATCACCAGCGAAGGCCCGCTCATGGCGAAAGATTTCGAACACACCGGAAAAAAGATCGGGGATTGGAAAGCAAAACCCGCCAAACGCGCCCTCGAATACCTCTTCATGCAGGGCGACCTCATGGTCCCGCATCGCACCAACTTCCACAAAGTCTACGACCTCCCCGAAAGAGTCCTCCCTCAAAACATCAACCTCACTCCTCCCACCCCGGAGGAACACATCCGCCACCTCATCACCAGCTACCTCAGAGCCAACGGATTGGGCCGGGCCGCCGAGATTTCCTATCTCTTAAAAGGAATCAAAAAGCACGTCACCGCCACGCTCAACGAGATGACCTCGAGCGGAGAATTGCACCAAATCCAGATCGCCAACCAACCCTACTTCGCCCTCCCCGAATCCCTCGATCTCCTCCAAAAACCACTCCCCCGCAACAAGCTCAAAATCCTCTCCCCCTTCGACAACCTCCTCATCCAGCGCAAACGCATGAAGGCCCTCTTCGGATTCGACTACCTCATCGAGTGCTACCTCCCCGAAGCAAAACGCCGCTACGGCTACTTCTCCCTCCCCATCCTCTGGAACGGCAACCTGGTCGCCCGAATCGATTGCAAAACCGATCGGACCCAATCAACCCTCCACATCCACTACCTCGCCCTCGAACCCCACACCCCGGTCGACGACTCCTTCTTCCCCGCGCTCCAAAAGGAACTCAAATCCTTCCTCAAATTCAACCAATGCACTCACCTCAAAGTGCACCAGACTTCCCCAACGTCTGTTAAAGAAGAAATGGAAAAAGCCCTCACCGACCTGATCAAGTAAAGCCGCTGAGCGGATCCACGGAATCTCCTTCCCATTAAAATCTTTGCCTCGTTGCCACGTAACGGTTCAAACTCACCTCACCACTTCCTCGATGTTCAAAGCTCTACTCACCCTCCTCCTCGTCGCCCCCTCTCTCCTTTGGGCAGCCCCCGGGGTCCATGTCACCATCCACCTCGACACCACCCACGAGGTCGGCGGAATCTCTCAGTTCGATCGAAAAAAATTCATCACCATCCACTCGAACCACACCGAGAACGACTGGCAGGGAATCGAAGACAAAAAGAAATACCTCATTCAAGACCTCGACACTTACTTCGGCCGCGAGACCGGAGCCATCTCCCACCAACTCCGCCTCCTCCGCCAGGACCCCGACCACCCCGGCCACGTCGAGTTCGCCGACATGAAACGCCGCGCCGACTACGAGCGAAAAAAATACGCCAAGCGCACCGACCTCCACGGCTACGAACAATACAACGACCTCATCGTCGCCGCCCAAGTCGAACCCTTCTGGCCCGGCTCTGCCAAAATCCAACCCCAGGACGGCTCCCCGCCCTGGTCCCTCCTCAACCCCGCCGCCACCGCGCAATACATGGTCTACTGGCTCAACATGTACACCGGCGGGAACGGCCCCTCCCGCCCCCGCTTCATGGAAATCATGAACGAGCCCCTCTACGAGCTCGCCGTCTCCCACCCGGACGTCACCCCCCAACAAGTCTTCGACTACCACAAGGACGTCGCCACCAACATCCGCGCCCTCAACAAAGACATCCTCATCGGCGGCTACACCACCGCCTTCCCGGACCTCGACAAAGACAACTTCCAGCGCTGGCACCAACGATGGAAATCCTTCATCGACACCGCCGGCGCCGAGATGGATTTCTACTCCCTCCACCTCTACGACTTCCCCGGCATCCACCACGGGAAAAAACAATACCGCAAAGGCTGCAACCTCGAAGCCACCTTCGACCTCATCGACCACTACTCCCACCTCAAGATCGGAACCACCAAACCCTTCGTCATCTCCGAATACGGCTCCCAGCTTCACGACTGGTTCGACGAACCCTGGTCCCCCTACCGCGACTGGCTCTGCCTCAAGGCCATCAACTCCATGCTCATGCAGTTCGCCGCCAAGCCCGACCGCATCCTCAAAACCATCCCCTTCATCACCGCCAAAGCCGAATGGGGCCACAACTACACCGGCCACAACCACCCCTACCCCTGGCGACTCCTCCGCCGCGCCGATGAACCCGCCGCCAACACCGGCGACTGGGTCTTCACCGACCAAATCAAATTCTACGAACTCTGGGCCGGCGTCCAGGGCACCCGCCGCCTCACCCACTCCTCCGACCCCAACCTCCTCGTCCACTCCTTCCTCGAGGGCAACAAACTCTCCCTCGTCCTCAACAACCTCTCCCTCGAACCCAAAACCATCACCCTCAAATTCCCCGACACCCCGATCAAAAACAACATCTCCAAACACCTCTACCTCTACGAGAACAAACCCCGCCTCGACTGGCTCGAACTCCCCGGCTCCACCAAAACCGTCACCCTCGGCGCCGAAGCCACCCGCGTCCTCCACCTCACCCTCGACACCCCAAAGCCCGCCACCCAAACCGCCCGCGAACAAACCACCTACGCCAACACCTACCTCCAAAGCATCGAAGCCAACAAACCCCTCACCTTCCAAATCGCTTCACCCGAAATTCAAAAAGGAAACGCCACCCTCCGCCTCGGCCTCGGCCGGCCCCACGGCCTCTCCCTCCAACCCACCCTCCTCCTCAACGGCCAAAAAATCAACGTCCCGCCACCCTCCATCACCGCCAAAGGCCAAGCCCAAACCGACCGCCCCAACTTCTTCGGCGTCCTCAAAATCCCCCTCCCCATCGAGCACCTCAAACCTCAAAACGAAATCCAAATCACCTTCCCCGACCCAAGCGGACACCTCTCCAGCCTCACCCTCCAAACCCTCGTCATCCAATAAGGAGAGTGGGCGTCCCGCCCGCTTCCCCTCATTCAAATTTCGTGTCTTCAGCATATCCAATGGTAAAAAAACAACCCTAACCAAACCTCCCCAATCTCGTGATCAAATCTCATACCTCATCTCTCATCTCCCTCTTCATTCTCCTTCTGAGTTCGTGCTCACTGTTCGGAGTTCAACCTTCCCCTGCGGACCAGCCCCCGAGTACAAGCTCCCCTGCGGACCAGCCCTCGAGTGCAAGATCCCCTGCGGACGAGCCCTCGAGTGCAAGCTCCAGAAACCCCAACATCATCCTCATCATGGCCGATGACGTCTCTTGGGAATGCTTCTCCTGCTACGGAGCCGAGGACTACAAAACCCCCCACCTCGATGCCCTCGCCGCCCAAGGAATCCGCTTCAACCACTGCTACTCGACCCCCATCTGCACCACCTCCCGTGTCAAACTCATGACCGGGAAATACAACTTTCGAAACTACACCCACTTCGGCTACCTCCACCCCGAAGAAAAAACCTTCGCCCACCTCCTCAAATCCGCCGGCTACAAAACCGCCATCGCCGGCAAATGGCAACTCAACGGACTCTACCACAGCGCCCCTGGAAACCAGGACGCCACCCGCCCCGTCAAAGCCGGCTTCGATGAATACTGCCTCTGGCAAGTCACCACCCAAAAACGTGGCCCACAAGGCGGCGAACGATTCTGGTCCCCGCCCCTCGAACAAAACGGCAAGTTCCTCACCAAGGAAGACAACCATCTCAAGTACGGTCCCGACCTCATGTCCGACTTCCTCTGCGATTTTATCCGCCGCAACCAGAACGAACCCTTCTTCGTCTACTACCCCGCCGTCCTCGTCCACGACCCCTTCGTCCCCACCCCCGACACCATCGGAGACCAACCCCGCACTCACGACGCCAACAAGGCGCCCAAGGACAAAGACGCCAAAAAAGCCAACTTCGTCGCCATGGTCGAATACCTCGACAAAATCGTTGGCAAGATCGTTAAGCAAGTCGACGACGTCGGCCAACTCGAGAACACCATCATCATGTTCACCGCCGACAACGGCACTCACCGCACCCTCACCTCCCGCTGGAACGGCCGGAACATCCAGGGTGGAAAAGGCACCACCACCGACATGGGAACCCACGTCCCCTTCATCGCATCCTGGAAAGGCAAATCCCCCACCGGCCTCGTCTCCGATGACCTCATCGACTTCACCGATTTCTACCCCACCCTCGCTCAAGCCGCCGGAATCAAATTAGGAAAAGACGACCCCATCGATGGCGTCAGTTTCCTCCCCCAACTCCAGGGCCAACAAGGCACCCCACGCGACTGGGTCTTCTGCCACTACCAACCCTACTGGGGAAACGTCCCCGGCACCCAATTCGCCCGCACCCAAACCCACAAACTCTACCCTGATGGCCGCTTCTACCACATCCCCAACGATCTCAAGGAGGAGACAAAACTCAAGCCAATCCACCCCTCCCACCAAACCCTCTCCAAAGTCCTAAAATCCGCCCCAGCCCCCACCACCAAAGGAGGAAAGAACGCCAAAGAACGCCCCGTCTATCCCAATCGGCCAAGCCTTTCTCAATAGAACGGAATCAAATAGCCCCCCGACCCAAAGCGAGAGTTCTTGACTTGTCGATCCCGCCATCGTGGATTGGGGTAATATGAAAAAATGGCTCCGTCTCTCGTTGATTAGTGTCATTTGCACTCCTCTGGTCTCCCCCGGACAGGACTACACCATCGCCTGGGAACAGGCGACCCCCGGAACTTCTGCCTTCGATGTCTCCCTTGGAGATATCGACAACGACAACGATCAGGATGCCGTGATTTGCCATCTCACCGGAGGAAGCGTCCTTCTCACTAACAACGGAAATGGCATCTTCACCCTCGTCTCCGACGCTAACCTCCCCTCTGCCGGAGCCGTGGAATTCGGCGACCTCAACGGAGACAACCATCCCGACCTCTTCTTCGCCGTCCATCTGGGATCCTGCAAGGTCTGGCTCAACGATGGCTCCGGAAACTTCACCGACAGCGGCCAATCCATCGGCGCAAACGAATCAAGAAGAAGCCTCGAACTTGTCGATATCGATAACGACAACGACCTCGATGCCGTCGTGCCAACCAACTCCTCATCGGGAACCAATAAAATCTGGCTCAACGACGGAAACGGAGTGTTCACCGACAGCGGGCAGGATCTGGGCTCCAACTTTGCCCAGGGAGTTGCCGTCGGTGATGTCGATGCAGATGACGATCCGGATATCATTCTCTGCATCAACGGTCGCAATAAAATTTGGCTCAACAACGGTAGCGGATCGTTCACCGAAAGTGGAGTAACCTTTAGCGTCTCTACCACCTTTGATGCCGCCCTCGCCGACCTCGATGGTGATGACGATCTCGATCTCTACTTCGCCAACGGCAACAACAGCGACTCGCTTCGCCCGAACGAAGTTTGGCTCAACGACGGCAGCGGTGGATTCACCGACTCCGGACAAGACCTCGGCCTCGAATACTCGTTCTCCGTGCACCTCCATGATTTCGATGGCGATGGCGACCTTGACGCTCTGGAAGGAAATCACAGCGGACAGATCAACCACATCCGCTACAATGATGGCGACGGTAACTTCTCCGACAGCGGCCTTCAAATGAGCCGCGACTCCGTCTCTGGAATCGCCTCCGCCGACCTGGACGGCGACAATGACCTCGACTTCTTCCTCGCCGTCAACGGAGGCCCCTCAACGGTCTGGCTTTCCGTTCCCGCCCCCACCCTCATCTCCGACACCCTCCAGCGTCTGGGTGGTTCGAGGGCAGATGCCGTGGCGCACGGCGATCTCGACGGTGATGGCGATCTCGATGCCGCCGTCGGCAACACGGGCGGACTCGTTCGCATCCTGATCAATGATGGAACCGGACAACTCAGTCAACCCGGCGATCCCCTCCCCAACGGCTTTGGAAACAACAACGGCGATCTCGCATTGGGAGACTTTGATGGAGACAACGACCTCGATCTCATCGTCGTCAACAATGAGCAAGGCAGCACAGCGGATCAACAGAATCGAATTTGGATCAACGACGGATCCGGGAACTTCAGCCTCGGAACCACTTTCCCCGATCAATTGCCCAGCAATGCCGTCGCCGTCGCAGACCTCGATGGCGATGACGACCTCGACTTCATTGTCGGAAACGCCATGTACTCCTTCTACACCGGCCAGAATCAAATCTTCATCAATAATGGCGGCGGCTCCTTCACCGCGACCGATGGGCTGGGGCAAGACCACGCCCAGGATATCATCCTGGCTCATTTCAATAACGACACCCATCTCGACGCGTTCATCGTGAGCTTCAACGGCGCGAACAAGGTCTGGCTTGGCAACGGCGATGCCACCTTCACCGATACCGGTCAATCACTCGCAAGCCGAAAGACGACCTCGGTAGCGACCGCTGATTTCGATGCCGATGGCGACCTTGATGTCGTATGCGGGAATGACCGGCAAAGTAACATCATCTGGCTCAATGATGGATCAGGAAACTTCACCGAAAGCGGAGCATCACTCGGTTCCGGATCAACCCGATCCGTCGCCGTCGTTGATCGCAATGGCGACAACCACCCTGACATCTGGATCGGAAACGGAGTCAACGGACCGGAAGCCGACTTCATCTACCAAAACGATGGCGCAGGGAATTTCACCCTCGCCCAAACAATCGACTCCCGCACAACTCCCGACCTCACAGTCGCTGACTTCACCGGAGACGGCATGGACAACGTTCTCACTGTCAGCGCCGAAGGCGATCACGCCCTCTGGACCCTTCCCCAGCCCACCGTAGATCCCGCAGCATACGCAGCCTCATTCGGTCTCAACGGCCCCGATACG
Organism: Verrucomicrobiaceae bacterium; assembly: GCA_051252135.1. Taxonomy (GTDB): domain Bacteria; phylum Verrucomicrobiota; class Verrucomicrobiia; order Verrucomicrobiales; family Akkermansiaceae; genus SW10. The sequence continues at coordinate 95,428 of JBPOGH010000014.1, forward strand.
GCACCCGAGGCCGATCCCGATGGAGACGGACTTCCAAACTTCCTCGAAATGGCCTTCAACCTCAACCCCACCGTGGCAGACGCCGACATCGAATCATCTTCCGCCACCTCCATCAGTGGCGTCCCCGCCCTGAGAGTCGCCCTCAATGGCCCCAATAAATTCATCAATGCCCTCGTCATTCGCCGCCTCAATACGCCCAACCTCAACTACACCCTCAACGTCTCGTCAAATCTCCTCAATTTCTCAGCCGCCCCGGGAGTCATCGTCATGACCCAGCCCATCGATACCAATTATGAACGGGCCACCTATCGTTTCACCGTCCCCGCCGGTAGCCCCGCATACTATGGTCGCTTCGAGGTTTCCTACACCCCATAACCCCACCTCAATCTGAAAGGCATCATTCCTTTTGGAAGTATGGCTAACTCTGATCATGACCCTTCGCTTTCTTTTCCTGCTCCTTCTTCTCCCCGCCTCCGCCAAGGAATTCGATCTCTACCTCCTCGCCGGGCAATCGAACATGGATGGCCGCGGCCAAGCCTCCGATCTCACCGCAGAACAACGCGCCCCGTCCTCTCACGCCATCATCTACTACCGCAACCCACCCCACTCCACCGATGGCTGGAAACCCCTCGCCCCCGGCTACAGCATCGCTCCAAAATACAAAGGCAAACTCCCCTCACCCACCTTCGGTCCCGAACTCGGATTCATCACCCACCTCTCCAAGGCCCAACCCGAAAAACACTTCGCCCTCATCAAGGGCTCAAAAGGCGGCACCAGCCTCCGCGCCGACTGGAAACCCGGCCTCAATGGAAAACCCGACACCCAGGGCCCCTGCTACCGTAACTTCATCGAGACCATCACCCTCGCCAAAGCCGCCCTCAAAAAAGACGGCCACACCGCCACCCTCCGCGGCCTCATCTGGCACCAGGGCGAATCAGACTCCAAAGCCACCGCCGAACGCCATCAGGGAAGACTCACCCAATTCATCGCCCGCATCCGCGAAGACCTCGGCGAACCAAACCTCCCCATCGTCCTCGGACAAGTCGTCGACAACGACAAACGCGACAACGTCCGCGCCGCCATATTCAAAACCAGCCAGTCCATCCCCCACTGCGGCCTCGCCTCCGCCAAAGACCTCACCACCTGGGACCCCGGCACCCACTTCGACGCCAAAAGCCAGCTCCTCCTCGGCCAACGCTTCGCCGAAGCCATGCTCAAGCTCACCATCGCCACAAAGGACTAAAGCCCACCTCCCGCCCACCTCCCACTTTTCATTGGCTACCTCCCCACCCATATGCTTCCTTTCCCATCATGAATCGCCGCTCCTTCCTCCGCACCTCCGCTGCCACCTCCCTCTTCGCCGGCTCCGCCCACACCCTCAGCGCCCTCGCGGCCGATGACACCTACCGCGCCAACATCGGACTCCAGCTTTACACCCTACGCAACGAACTCAAGGCCGACACCTCCGGCACCATCAAGGCCCTCGTCGACGCAGGATACAAACAAGGTGAGATGTATGGCTTCCCCGACTGCCAGGACATGATCAACGCCTCCCGCGATCACGGCCTCGCCATGAACTCCTCCCACTTCAATTGGGACACCGCCATCGACCCCTCGGACGAAGGCTTCTCCGACTTCAAAAAAATCGTCGAGAAGGCCAACGAAATTAAGCTCACCCACCTCGTCGTCCCTTACCTTCAAGATAAGCACCGTGAGAATCTCGACGGCTACAAGCGCGTCGCCGGCAACCTCAATAAAGCCGCCGCCATCGCCAAGGACGCCGGCCTCCAGCTCGCCTACCACAACCACGCCTTCGAGTTCAAACCCATGGAAGGCTCAACCGGCTACGATGTCTTCATCAAGGAGTTCGCTCCCGAGATGAAATTCGAGATCGACGTCTTCTGGGTCCAGGCCGGTGGAGTCGACCCCGTCACCCTCATCAAGAAGCTCAACGGCCGCGTCTCCCAACTCCACCTCAAGGACCTTAAAAAAGGACTCACCCTCCCCATCTTCGACGGCATGCCCAAGGAAGCCTTCAAGGAACTCGGAAACGGCATGATCCCCATGGAACCCATCATCGAAGCAGGCCGCGCCGCCGGCGTCGTCCACTGCCACGTCGAGCAAGACCAGTCCCCCAACCCGCTCGCCAGCATCAAGGAAAGCATCGTTTACCTCAAAGGCCTGTAGGTCCGTTAAAAAAATCTCCGGGCGGGGACACACAACCCCCAATCCCCGGTCAATTGGGCGAAATAGGAAACCTTCTCTCATCACCCCTCAGGGTCCCCTCACCACCGGGGACTCTCCATTCGCCCCCTTTTTCCTCGCCCCCTCATCCCCATTCCTTAATCTCGTCTCCCTATGGATCGACGCGAATTAATGAAAATGATCGCCACCACCGTCGGTGGCACCATGGCTCTCCCCCCAAGTGTCTTCGCCCGCATGGGCGAAGCCCTCGACCCAAGCGACCTCACCTTCTTCCGGCCCGCCCAACGTGCCCAGGTCGCCATGATCGCCGAAGCCATCATCCCAAAGACCGACACCCCCGGTGCCATCGAAGCTAAAGTCCCCGAGTGGATCGAGGTCATCGTCAAGGACTGCTACGAGCCCGCAGCCCGGCAGATCATCACCGATGGCCTCTCCGACCTCACCCTTCGCTGCCAGCAGCAAAAAGGCACCAGCATCGATAAGCTCGCGCCCGCAGACCAGGTCGCCTTCCTCACCAAATACCAGCAGGACACCCGGACCGAACGCAAAAAAGCCATGCAGAAACACGGCTGGCAGCCCCCCGTCTTCATCGACCAGTTCAAAGACCTCGTCAAACTCTGCTACTGCAGCTCGGAGGTCGGTGCCACCCAAGCCTTCGAATACCAGCTCGTCCCCGGAAAATGGGTCGCCTCCATGCCCCTCGAACCCGGCCAAAAAGCCTGGGCCATGTAACCCCTCACACCTTTAAAAAATGAATCTCTCTATCAAAGGCAAAGCCGAACACACCTTCGATGCCATCGTCGTCGGCTCCGGCATCTCCGGTGGCTGGGCCGCCAAAGAACTCACCGAAAAGGGCCTCAAAACCCTCGTCCTCGAGCGCGGTCACGACGTCAAACACATCGTCGACTACCGGACCACCAACTCCGCCCCCTGGCAGCTCAACCACCTCAACCAACCCTCGCTCGAAATGCTCGAGCAACAACCCAAGCAAGCCCGCACCGGATACACCGTCCGGCCCGATGCCGGCTACCTCTTCGTCGATGACAAGGATCATCCCTATGAAGAAAAAAAACGCTTCGACTGGATGCGCGGTTACCACACCGGCGGCCGCTCCCTCATGTGGGGCAAGCAATCCTACCGCCTCTCCCCCATGGACATGGAGGCCAACGCCAAGGACGGCATCGCCATCCCCTGGCCCATCTCCTACAACGAGCTCGCCCCCTGGTATTCCTACGTCGAAAAATTCGCCGGCATCTCCGGCTCCAAAGAAGGCCTCCCCCAGCTCCCCGATGGCGAATTCCAACCCCCCATGGACCTCACCCCGCCCGAGCTCGACCTCAAGGCCGCCATCCAGGGAAAATGGAAAGGCCGCACCCTCATCCCCGGCCGCGTCGCCCACCTCACCCAACCCACTCCGGAGCAACTCGCCCTCGGTCGCGGCACCTGCATGTATCGAAATCTCTGCCGCCGTGGCTGCCCCTTCGGTGCCTACTTCTCCAGCCAGGCCGCCACTCTCGCCGCCGCAGGCAAGACCGGTAATATGACCCTCCGCCCCCACTCCATCGTCCACTCCGTCCTCTACGATGACAAAAAGGAAAAGGCCATCGGCGTCCGGCTCATCGATGAAGTCACCATGGAAACCATGGACTACTTCGCCCGCGTCATCTTCCTCAACGCCTCCACCGTCGCCTCCACCGCCATCCTCATGAACTCCACCTCCGACCGCTTCCCCAACGGCATGGACGAGAGCGGTTCCCTCGGCGGAAACCTCATGGACCACCACCTCAAGGTCGGAGCCAGCGCCGTCCTCGACACCCACCAGGACAAGATCCACTACGGTCGTCGCCCCAACGGCTTCTACATCCCCCGCTACCGCAACCTCCACGAAAAAGGCAACGGCAACTACATCCGTGGCTTCGGCTACCAGGGCGGAGGCATGCGCGCCGGATGGTCCCGCGGCATCGATGGCTTCGGCGCCGACTTCAAAAAGGAACTCACCTCCTTCGGCCCATGGCGCATCAGCATGACCGGCTTCGGAGAATGCCTTCCCTACGACAACAACCGCATCTCACTCAGCAAGGACAAGACCGACAAATGGGGCCTCCCCCTCGTCGTCGCCGATGCCGAATACCAGGAGAACGAGAAAAACATGCGCGCCGACATGAAGAACGACGCCGTCGAAATGCTCGAAGCCATGGGCGCGCAAAACATCCGCGCCAACGACTCCGAATGCCCCATCGGCCTCGGCATCCACGAAATGGGAACCGCCCGCATGGGTTCCTCCCCCAAGGAATCCGTCCTCAACCAACACAACCAGGTCTGGGGTGCCAAAAACGTCTTCTGCACCGACGGCTCCGCCATGGTCTCCGCCGGCTGCACCAACCCCTCCCTCACCTACATGGCCCTCACCGCCCGCGCCGCGGATTACGCCGTCAGCGAAATGAAAAAAGGGAACCTCTAAACAACCCCATCAACTCAACCCAAGCCGCCGCGCGCTCCCCAAAGAGCCCGGCGGCTTCTTCATCTCCCCAAGTCCCGGTCTCCCCTCTCAAATTTCGTGCTCATATCTCAAATCTCAAATCTCCTCCCCCATCTCACCTTGCACACCCCCTCCCCTCCAACACATTCCCCTCCCATCCACATGAAACCCTCCCTCTCTCTCAGCCTCGTATTTCTCATTTCAAACCTAGGATTCGCCGCCCCTGCGGGCGAGCCCTCGAGTGCAAGCTCTAACACCCCCAACATCGTCCTCATCATGGCCGATGACATCGGACTCGGCGACATCTCCCACCACGTCCGCACCCAGCAAAAAAAAGACCCCGTCATCGAAACCCCAAACATCGACGCCCTCGCCCGCCAAAGCCTCTGGTTCACCGACGGCCACTCCGCCACCGCCCTCTGCTCACCCACCCGCTACTGCGTCATGAGCGGGAATAACAACTACCGCTCCTACGCCCCCTGGGGAGTCTGGGGAACCTTCCGCGAATCCCCTTTTAAAAAGGGCGAAGCAACCATCGGCACCGTCACCCGGGATGCCGGATACCACACCGGCTTCGTCGGAAAATGGCACCTCGGCGGCGACTTTAAAAAAGCCAACTCCAACGAAATCTTCCGCTCCCAGGAACGCGGCAACATCCTCCCCCAAGTCGACCTCACCAAAATGATCGGCGGCGGCCCGCGCGACTGCGGCTTCCACTACGACTTCACCCTCCCCTGCGGCGTCCAGGGCCCCGTCTACACCGCCTACGAAAACCAAGAATGGTATCCCCTCCACCAAGACTCAAAAATCATCTTCTTTAACAAAGACACCGCCCCCCATCCCAAAGACGTCACCTCCAAAGGCCCCGGCCCCGGCGACTCCCATTGGGACGCTCGCAAGCTTGGAAAAATCGTTTCCCAAAAAGGCGCCGACTTCATCACCTCCGCCCCCGCCGACAAACCCTTCTTCCTCTACTACTGCACCCACGCCGTCCACGTCCCCCACTGCCCGCCCGATGAATTCGATGGCCAAAAGATCAAAGGCTCCACCCCCTCGAAGCACCTCGACATGATCGTCGAGCTCGACCTCCAGGTGAAGCGCCTCGTCGATGCCCTCAAGGCCAAAGGCGTCTACCACAACACCCTCATCATCTTCACCTCCGATAACGGAGGCCTCATGGTCGACAAAGCCACCGCCGCCTCCGGACACCACGTCGCCGGCGGCTTCAACGGCTCCAAAAACTCCCCCCTCGAAGGCGGCCACCGCGTCCCCCTCTTCTTCCATTGGAAAGACCACATCAAACCCGGCACCACTGACGAGCCCGCCATCAACCAGGACATGCTCGCCACCTTCGCCGCCCTCCTCGGCACCAAAATCCCCGCCGACCAAGCCCAGGACTCCCTCAACCTCCTCCCCCTCCTCACCGGAAAAGGCCACTTCAAACAGCGCCCCTGGATCGTCCAACAAGCCGGCGCCAAAAAAGAAACCTTCTACCGCAACGCCCCCTGGAAACTCATCATCCAGTCCAATCACGCCCTCGACTCCTTCGTCCCCAAAGCCCTCTTCAACCTCGAAAAGGACCCTGCCGAAAAAAACAACCTCCTCAAAAAACCCGCCCATAAATCCCGCGTCGACCAAATGCTCAAAGAGTATCTCGTAATCCTAAACTCCCGCCAACGCACCGCCCCCCGGAAATAAAAAGCCGGAAGCCATCTCCATGACTTCCGGCGAAAATAATCCGGTGGCTGACAAAGCACCCACCGTGGCTTGCATGCCTTATGCGCGACTACGGCGTCGCAGCAGAGCAAGCGCTCCCAAACCAGCAAGAAGAGAAACCGAAGGCTCGGGAACGGCCATCAATGAGATGTCGTTTCCATCGCCGGCGACGTAGCTCGTCTTCCAATCGAATCCACCATAGTTAGCCGCAATCGCGCCTTCACTTAATCCGCTGAAGGTTCCCGTCACGGCATCCGCTCCATCATTCACCAGAATGAAGATCTCATCCCCATTGACGTAGCTGCCGGAGAATACGAGATTCAACGTGCCGCCCGTCACATCCACCGCACCCGTCACATCGATCTGATCGTGAGACCCGGTTCCGGCAATTTCCGCATTGTAAGTTCCGGCCAAAGTGAAATCTGAAGTCTTGATGACCCCGGGACTATTACCGGGATTGATATTACCACCGGCCTTAACGACCAAATCCGAAAGTGTTCCCGTTCCACCAATGGTGGCCCCGGACTCCACATTCACTCCCAAACTGGAGCTGATGTCGCCGTTCACGGTCAGCATGCTGTTGCCGCCCACGTCGTCGCCGCCGACAGTGATCGTTCCTGAGTAGGTGTGAGTAGAATTACTGAGAATAACTTCTCCGCTGTTTTCGAGGATGGCCAAATCACCTGAGCCTGACACCGAACCCGCGAGGGTGAGGGTTCTACTCCAGCCTGCCGACAATTTGGCTCCAGTGGAGCCGATCACGACACTGTTATCGAGAGCTGTATTGGTATTGGTGTGATTCATCAAAGTGGCACCTTCGTCAACAGTGACCGTACCAGTTCCAAGTGCGTTGTCGGCACCCATCCGAACAAGAATGTTTTCCCTGACCGTGACAGCACCGGCAAGGGTGCCGGTAGTTGTGAGTCTCAATTCCCCATTCGGAGTTCCGTCGTCGTTGTCCCGGTTTTGGCCATTGATTTCCAATGCCCCTGTCCCGGTCAACGCGCCTAAGATATTTGATGTTCTGCCACCGAGAGCGATCGTTCCGCCTCCGCTGCCAATCTCGATTTCATGGGTGAGGCTGACATTCGCATCTGTAATCAAACGGCCATCATCAATGGTGACCTTGGTGTTATCAGCACCAAAGGAGCCGTCTGTATAGACTACTGCATTCGCCTTGTTGGTGATGAGGGTGTCACCGGTATAAGTATAGCTGTTATTCAGCTGGATACGGGAATTACCGGGATAGTTCGTGCTACCATTACCGTCGAGGGTCAACAACCCCGAGCCGGAAATAGCACCCACATTATAAAATGCTCTGGCACCGTTGTTCTGAAAGGTCCCCCCGCCGGCACCGAGGACAATACTGGCGTTTTGCATATTGGTATGGCCGCCGGATGCCCGAATCAACGCACCGTTATCAAGGGTCACGGCACCGGATCCCAGGGAAGTGCCATCGCCAATCAGAACGGTAACACCGTCGATTGTCATGCCACCCGAATGGGTATTTCCTGTATTCGAAAGAGTAAGCGTTCCTCCCGGCGAACCGCCATCGTCATCCCGGATTTGCCCGTCGATGGTCAATGCTCCTGTGCCGGAAATGAGACCTGCGATCGTCGGAGTCTTGTTATTGAGACTGATTCTGCCTCCACCACTCGCAATCTCAAACTCGCGGGTACTGACGAAAGTCGTATTGCCTTCCGTCACCATTCTGGCGTCATCAATCGTCACTTTACCCGCCACATTACCAAAGTTTTCATCCCCGCCAACTTGCACGTTCGCCTTGTTGGTGATGAGCGTTCCGCCGGTATAGGTGTTTGTTCCACCCCCGATCTGAATACGGCTATTGCCCGCATAATTCGTGCTCCCCCCACCGTCGAGGGTCAATTGGCCAACACCGGAAATAACAGCACTATCCAGACCGTAAAAGGCCCGGGCGTTCGCATTCGAGAAAGTACCACCGCCTGATCCGAGGATGATACTGGTCGTTTCCCTCATATTGACATGGGAGCCTGCCCCCGTGATGGTCCCACCATTGTCGAGGGTGATCGTGCCAGATCCAAGCCAGCCTTGAGTGGTGTTTGTATTACCCGCAACCGTAGCACCATCGATGGTCACATTGCCTGTCGCAACTGTTCCTGCGACAGTGTTAATAGTCAGGGTGACGCCGCCGCTGAGTGTTAGCTCCTGAGCGCCCGTGAAGCCGGAGGTTCCAACAGTAAGGGTGTTCCCCGTGCCGGTCAGCGTCGTCGCGCTAGCGATATCCAGACCGCCCACGGAACGATCGGCAGATAGATTCACCGAGAGCCCTGTAAATTGGGCGATATCACTCGTAAGGTCATTTGCCGGAGCAACGCCACCAACCCAATTGCCGTCGGTGGCATAATCCCCGCCCGAAGGACCATTCCAGGCAATTTGGGCTGAAAGAGATGAGACTAAACTGCTGAGACTGAAGACGGCAAGCAGGTGGGGGGAGACGAAGTATTTAGGGATCATTTGATTCGTGTTGTGAAAATTCCAAAAAATAGGAACTAAGGGGCAAGAGCGCTAAAACGTACAAATCTGATCGGGCATTCCAAGAAAGAATATCCAAAAATTGCAATTCGTGCATTCAGAACAGCCGTTTTCAGCACTCTTGAGCCAAACAAAACCCGCTTCCCAACCTCTCCCCGCCCCCGGAATTAACGGACCCTGAAGCCAGCCCTCCTCCGGAAGAAACTCCTGTTTCTCCTCTCGACAGCGTCGCCTCAATATCGAATCTAACGAACCCTTGCAACAAGCACCCGGCAGAACCACCCCTGATCAAGTCCACCACTGACATGAGCGCACCTCCTAAAAAGAAAGTCCTCCTCATCGGTTGGGATTCCGCCGACTGGAAAATCATCAACGCCCTCCTCGAAGAAGGCGGCATGGATGGCATCCGCTCCCTCATGGAGGGCGGTAATCATGCCAATCTCGCCACCCTTGAGCCCCAGCTCTCCCCCATGCTCTGGACCTCCATTGCAACCGGAAAAATGGCCTACCACCATGGCGTCGAGGGCTTTACCGAGGTCGACCCCGTCTCCGGCCGGATCGTCCCCGTCTCCGCCGCCACCCGAAAATGCAAAACCATCTGGGAAATGCTCGGCGAGCACGGCAAGCGCAGCCACCTCGTCTCCTGGTTCGCCACCCAGGGCGAACAGAACCTCGACGGCAAAATGGTCTCCAACATGTTCGGCCACCTCAAGGGCACCACCCATGACATGGACCCAACCGACTTCCCCCCTCCCATGCCCGGCACCTACTGGCCCGAGGACCTCGCGGAAACGATGAACGAACTACGCGTCTCGCCTCACGAGATCGACGAAGACATCCTCCAACCCTTCCTCCCAAAAGGTCATAAAATCGACCAATCCCGCGACAAACGAATCAACAACCTCCGCGAGCACCTCGCCGAGGCCTACTCCGTCCACTCCGCCGCCACCCACCTCATGGAGACCGACCCCGGGTGGGACTTCATGGCCGTCTACTACCGCGCTCTCGATGAAATCTCCCACCACTTCATGCACTACCATCCTCCCCGGATGGCAGGCATCCCGGATGACGATTTCGAAATCTACCAACACGTCATCAATGCCACCTACCGGGCCCATGATATGATGCTCCAGCGGCTCCTCCAACTCGCCGGACCGGACACCACCGTCATCCTCGTCTCGGATCACGGCTTCCACTCCGACCACCTCCGCCCCAAGTTCACCCCCCGTGTCCCCGCCGGCATCACCGTCTGGCACCGGAACCAAGGCGTCCTCCTTGCCAAGGGCCCCGGCATCATAGCCAGCGGACGAGCCTCCGACGAAGTGCAAGCCCGGAGCCAGATCTACGGCGCACGCCTCCTCGACATCGCCCCCACCATTCTCCACGCCTTCGGCCTCCCCGTCGGCGACGACATGGAAGGCCGCGTCCTCACCGAGCTCTTCGAGAAACAGGACCCCGTCCAAACCATCCCCACCTGGGAAGACCCCGACGGCCAAAAACAATCACGCGGCTCTCTAACAGAAGTAGAAAGCCAGGCCCTCCTCGAACAATTCGTCGCCCTCGGCTACATCGATGAAGTCTCAGACGACCCCACCGAAGCCGCCGATGAAACCAACCGCGAGAACAAATGGAACCTCGCCCGCGCCTACCTCTACACCGGCAAAAACGACGGAGCCCTCCCCCTCCTCGAAGACTGTTTCAACGCCTACCCCGAGCGCACCGACTACGCCCAGACCCTCGCCAGGACCCAACTCGCCCTCGGCCTCTCCCACGAAGCAGAAGAAACCCTCGCGATCTGTCTTGAAACCTTCGGCCAATCCGTCTCCGCCCATGTTCTACAAGGACAGATTGAGATTGAAAAAGGGAACCACAAAAAAGCTCTCGAACACCTCGATACCATCCGCGCCCAGGCCGGCGACGAAGTCCCCGTCCTCGAACTCTCCTGCCTCGCCTACCTCACCCTGGGCCAGTGGCAGGACGCCCGTGCCACCGCCGAAAAACTCCTCTCCATCGATCCCACCAGCATCCAGGCCCACGACACCCTCACCTCCTGCCACCTCAATGCCCAGGACCCCGTCTCAGCCGTCGATTCCGCTCTCGCCGCCATCAGTCTCCAGTTCGCCAGCCCCCACGCTCATCTCCTCCTCGGTCAGGCTCTCATCCAGCTCGAGCAGTGGCCTGAAGCCGAGCACGCCTTAAAAAACTCCCTCCGGCTCGCCCCCGAAAACCCCCGGACCCTCGCCAACCTCAAGCACGTCTACCAGGCCACCAAACAACAGGAAAAAGCCGACGCCCTCGATGCCGACCTCGTCCGCCAACAAGTCATCAACACCACCGCCCGCGATGAGCGGCTTGAGTCCCTCCGCTATGGCATCGCCGCCCGCGCCAAAACCCGCCACGCCGAGCGACAGAATAAACGCGATGCCGCCGCTAAAAAAGCAGCCCAAGAAGCCGCCATCCAACCCTGCACCTTCACCATCGTCTCCGGCCTCCCCCGCTCCGGCACCTCCCTCATGATGCAGATGCTCCGCGCCGCCGGCATGGAAATCATGCACGATGGCAGGCGCACCGCCGATGAGGACAACCCCGAAGGCTACTGGGAATGGGAAGACATCAAATCCCTCAAAAAGAATCCCCGCCTCATCGAGAAAGCCGATCGCAAAGTCATCAAAGTCATCTCCGCCCTCCTTCCCCAACTTCCGCCCCGCCACCAATACCGCATCATCTTCATGAAGCGCCCCGTCGGGGAAGTCGTCGCCTCCCAGTGGAAAATGCTCGAGCGCAGCGGCCAAAATCCCCGCTCGGAAAAACAACACCTCATCCAAACCCAAAAAACCCACGTCGAACACACCCTCGCCCACCTCCGCCAACGCCCGGACGTCCAACTCATCGAGATCGATTACCCCACCATGGTCTCCGATCCCAATGCCCAGCTCGATTCCTTGCGAGACTTTCTCGGTGATAGCGTGCCGGACCCCGATCACCTCGCCACCGCCATCCGGCCCGAGCTGCATCGGAATCAATCGTGAATGGGAAATTTCGAAGCCACAAAACGCTCAAATACTCCAACATCTCAAAATCAACCATCATCCAAAGAATACCCTTCTCACCTCAAAATATTTTTCGTAACAATACAGAAGATCGAAAAATAGAGCATGAAAGGAACACAGAACAAACTCGGAACCTACCTGACCCTCGCCGCCGGAGCAGGTGTCGCCGTCCCATCGGCAAATGCCGCAACAACCGTAACCTTTTACGGCAAGAACAGCGCGAATGACACCAATGCGAATCCCGTAGGAATCGGACTTTTCAGCGGACCGTCCAACGATGGTTTCGGTGCTTTCTTTAGTACGGCATCCTATTTCACCCGTTTCAATTCCGATGCAGCCCTGGGAGGTAACGATGGTAAGGCCGGTTACGCAATTGGTTTTGGAGCCGTGGCTGGGGAAATGAACTTCGTCGGAATCAGCTTCAACGGCAACGACGGGCAGTATGAAGCGGTTGGTCAGTTCTTCGTCGATGCGACGAATTTCAACAACAGTTACCTCATCGCCATCGCCACCTCGAATCCGGTCCCGAACCCTCAGAATCTCAGTGCGGTCGGTGGCAGCACCCTCGGAGTGGCTAACGGCCAGTCAGCCATCGAGGCTGTCCCCGAGCCCTCCGGCCTAGCCCTCCTCGCCCTCGGCTCCGTCGGCCTCGCCGCCCGCCGCCAACGGCGCAAGTCTGCCTAAACCAACCACAAAGGTCTCAACTTCAAGCGGCTCCACTCACCAGTGCGAGCCGCTTACTTTTGCCACCTTCATCCGGGGTTCCTCTTTCCCGGAAGACACCACCTTTTTTGTCGCCATCAGCGAAACCCCGGTCGAACGCCTCCGCGGCGTCTTCCCACTCATCCCCTTGGGCGATCCGAACAAAGATGACAACCCCTTCGAGTTCGCGCTCCATCTCAGCCCCTCAATTTCCGATGCCGAACCACTCGTAACCGGGCCATCTTCCAACTGGTCGCCCCACACCATCTAATGCCCCTGCACATCTTCCAAAACTACTGGGACACTTCCGGGGCCGAACACTTTGAAGAAAATTACTCCTGCGTCGTCCTTGATCGGGGCAAGATCATTGCCACCCTTCTCCACACCAAACCCGCGCACGACGAACTCCACATCCACGTCGATGCCATCCACCCGGACAACAAACACCTCTCCGGCTATGCCACCACTGCGATGAGAAACTGGGTCGTCTCCAACTGCACGCCCGACTTCCCGCGCATCTTCACCTCCCGCGCCGACCATCAACGGCACTTTGAAGGAGGAAACGCACCCCTTCGCTACCAGAGAGGAACCGAAAATCCTCCGCGCCATTTCCTCCAAAAACTCCTCGCTCCCAAATCCCCCTGAACAACCCACACCCTTCATTTCAGAAAAAGCCTTCGCCCTCCTTCCGATCTCCCCCTAAATTCCTAATTTTGAATTCCTCCCCCTCATGAGTGCACCCGAACAGAAAGAACAACGACCCAAACCCTTGAATTGGAGGCAACAACTCATGCTCCGGAAAGGAGTCTCTCCCACCGTAAAACCACAGCCTGAAGAGTGGGAAAAACGGCAGGGCCGAAAAAGAAGATCGAAGGCTCGCCGGAAATACTCCCAGAAAGGAATCGTCACCGCTTTCATCATCTTCCTGACCACCCTCACCATCGGTTTCTGTTGGTATTTCACCAGGGCACAATCTCTCACCGCGAACTTGCCCACGTCATCACCTGCAGGTTCCCAAGCCGCCTCCGACCCCAACTCCCACCAAAAACTCACTGTTCCCGAATCCACCCTCTACAACCTCCCACCTCTCACCGTCGCCAAAAACTTCGCCCTCACCTCCGACATCGAAGAACGCCTCAAGTGGGTTCGCAATCCCGAAGTCATTCGTAAACACCTCTCTCAATATTCCCTCGATGCCCGCGAAACCGTCGCCCATCGCCTCACTCCCCAAGGCGACATCACCACTGGAGACCTTCATTATACCACCTTCCTGGCCGAACTCCCCGACGGCGACCAACGATTCCTCTGTGTCATCGGCACACCCGATGGTCCTCGCGTCGATTGGGACGCCTACGCCCGATACGGCACCGCTTCCTGGGATGACATCCTCGCCGGAAAGGTCACCCAAGCCACCGTTCGCATCTTCCCCCAATTCAGCACCCACTACCTTCGCAACTTCCGGGACCGCAAAAAATGGCTCGCCCTCGCCCTCGCCAGCCCCGACCTCGAAACCCCCATCTACGGCTATCTCGATAAAACTTCCGCCCTCTTTACGGAAGTTCAGCCCATGCTCAACTCAGGAGCCCTCCGCGCCACCATCGATCTCAAAATTTCCCCGGAGGATATCCAACACCGTCAGGTCGAAATCACCGGCTTCCACACCCTCGGATGGGTCAAACCTTAGGACCGCATCCAGCCGATTGGAAATGAACAGCTCCCTCCCGGAAAGGCTCTCGCCTCCGTCCGCCCGACACCCCGTCACCCAAATCAACAGGGAGGTAGGGCAGCTCCAATGACCTTGCCCCACCCCATAGGCAGCTTCGCCTTAATAGGAAAAATTACCTTTTTCCCCTGGCGATTCTTTCTTCCGCATCGCTCGCGCACGGGGCCATCGTCAATGTCGCAGAAGAATTAACCGCCTCCTCCTTTCTGGCAACAGACAGCACCGCCATCGCCCTCTCTTATAGACACAATTCAATGAGGGGGGGGCGCAATCCACAATTTGACCCGAAGCTCGGACTGACCCGTCTGAAGAGCATCGGAGTGTGCAATCCGATTCACCTCGGGCACCTGCGACAGGCCGACCAAAACCCAACTCCCACGCGCCTGAAAGCAGGATCGACGGGATCCCGTAAACGCGGGATAGAATGCATTCCTGAAATATGTATTCTCCTCTTCAATGAAGCTCCTCCTCATCTTCACCCTTCTCATCTCTTTCGTCTCTGCGAAGCAGCCCAACATCCTCTTCATCTTCTCAGACGACTGGGGCTGGGGCGATCTCTCCTGCCATGGCCACCCCTACGTTAAGACCCCCAACATCGACCGCCTCGCCAAAGAAGGCACTGACTTCCACCGCTTCACCGTCGCCAGCGGCGTCTGTTCCCCCAGCCGCACCGCCGTCATGACCGGCCACTTTCCCGCCCGCTACAATATCGACGGCCACTTCGCCTGGGTCCCCAGCAACGCCAAGCGCGGCATGCCCGATTGGCTCGACCCCCGCGTCACCACCATCCCCCGCCTCCTTAAAAAAGCCGGCTACGCCACCGCCCACTACGGCAAGTGGCACCTCGCCAATGACATGATCCCCGACTCGCCCACCCCCGCTGAATACGGCTATGACGAATACGGCGCCTTCAACTGCTCCGGCGAACAAATGCCCGTCCATGAGGACGCCCTCCACGCCAACGCCTTCATCGAAAAATCAGTCGCCGCCGACCAACCCTTCTTCATCAACCTCTGGGTCCACGAACCCCACACCCCCTTCCACACCGTCCCAAAATACGAATGGCGCTTCCGTGACATGGATAGCCGCCCCGACCAAATCTACGCCTCCGTCCTCTCCCATGCCGACGACCGAATCGGCCAAGTCCTCGATACCCTCGACCGCCTAAAAATCGCCGACAACACCCTCGTCATCTTCAGCTCCGACAACGGCCCCGCCCGCGCTTCCAAAGCAGGCGAACTCAAACTCCAATACGACACCGCCACAGGCGCCGGCTGGGGCATCAACGCCGCCAAAGGCATCACCGCCGGCCGCCGGGGCTACAAGGCCTCCCTCTTCGAAGGCGGCATCAACGTCCCCTTCATCGCACGCTGGCCCGGAAAAATCCCCGCCGGAAAAATCGACAACCATTCCCTCCTCTCCGCCGTCGACCTCCTCCCCACCTTCTGCGCCCTCGCCGGTGCCGAGCTCCCCGCCGACTACCAACCTGACGGCCTCAACCAAGCCCAGGTCCTCCAGGGCAAACAAGAAGCCAAGCTCCGCGAAAAACCCCTCTTCTGGAAGTCCGGCTCTAACAAAAAAAGCAAAACCCACTGGGTCGCCTACGCCGTCCTCCACCACCAATGGAAACTCGTCACCAACACCGACGGCTCCCAAAAAGAACTCTTCAACATCATCGCCGACCCCTACGAAGAAACCAATCTCGCCGAAGCGAATCAGGAAACCGTCACCCGCCTCTCCCAACTCCTCGAAGACTGGAAAAAGACCCTCCCCGAAAAACCCACCGGCAACGTCTTCTCCAACCTCCGCCAACAGTAACCCCCTCTCTTCCTCTCCTCCCAAAGCACCTCCATCAACCGGGGTGCTTTTTTCGTCCCCCAATCTCCCCCCTCCCTCGTTCCCCAAACAGCTTAACCATCTCTTAACATTCCCCTTCACAACTCCCGCGCCTCCCAAGGGTTTCTCCTGTAGAAATTCTCCCCGCCGTCTATAACGCACCACTCCTCACGGCATGAAATCCTTCCTCTTTCTCCTCCTCTCCTGCCTCTCCCTCCAGGCCACCCCCCTTATCTCCTCTTGGTTCACCGATCTCTCCGGCCGCTACGCCCGCATCTATCCCGACAACGACGCCCAGACCGCCCAAGCCCCCGTCACCACCTGGTCTCGCGGCCAAGGCACCCAGACCGACCCCGTCTACGCCGGCATCACCGAAATCTCCTCCACCGCTACCGACGTCTACATCCGCACCCCCAATCTCGGCCTCCACATTATGGGCCCCTGGTATGGTGGAAATGGCAACCTCTTCCCCAACTACCCCGCCAACCAGGCCGATATCTTCCGCTTCCCCCGCACCCCCGTCATCCCCTCCTCTAAAACCGGTACCGGACTCGGAACCATCGGATACGGAGTCGATGGCATCGCCCTCTTCGATTCCCGCGATGCCTTCTCTTACGACACCTCCGCCGGACAAGACGACGGCCCCGGCGCCGGCGCCGGTGTCGATGGCGACGACGTCTGGAACCGCGACGCCTACGTCAACGAAAGCGACACCTTCGACCCCGCCTTCGCCCACCAGGCCGGCGCCAACCACCACTACCACGCCAACACCCCCGCCCTCCGCCACCTCCTCGGCGACTCCGTCGACTACCACCCCTCCACCAACACCTACACCGAAAACTTCACCGGCTCACACTCCCCCATCATCGGCTGGTTCCGCGACGGCCTCCCCCTCTACGGCCCCTACGGCTACTCCGATCCCAACGACCCCGCCTCCCCCGTCCGCCGCATGATCTCCGGCTACCAAAAGCGCGACGGCTCCAACGGCTCCACCAACCTCGCCACCACCGGCCGCACCACCCACCCCCAATGGGTCGTCCGCAACGAGGGAACCTCCGCCACCATCGCCGCCAACTTCCACGGCCCAAATGTCTCCCCCGCCATCCCCATCGGCCACTACCTCGAGGACTACGCCTACAAGGGCGACCTCGGTCTCACTCTCGGAACCGATTTCGACCTCAACGAATACAACGTCCGCTTCTGCCTCACCCCCGAATTCCCCAACGGCACCTGGGCCTACTTCACCAACATCGAGCCCGACGGCACCCCCGTCTACCCCTACAACATCGCCCGCTACTACCACGGCACTCCCTCAGGCGACTCCCCCAACACCATCCCCGCCGGAGCCACAGTCCACTTCGAAGGAGGCCCCAAAAAAACCATCAGAGTCAACTCCATCTCCGAGACCGCTTCCGACGAAATCACCCTCGTTTGGTCTGCCATCGAGGGCGGCCAATACACCATCGACTCCACCACCTCGCTCGAAATCGGCTCCTGGACCCGCGAATCCAACAACGCCGAACCCACCCTGGAATCGCTCTCCCTCGTCGATACCGGCACTCTCACCTCCGACTCAAAAAAATTCTACCGCACCAAGCTCAACTCCCTCGCCCCCTTCGACCAGGCAGGCATCCAAAACTTCACCTTCACCCCCGGCGTCACCTTCCTCTTCAATCTCGCCACCTCGATGCTTCCTCCCGCATCCATCACCTCCGTCACCGTCGCCGGAATCCCCGCCACCGTCATCGCCTATGATCCCCAAACCGGCCTCACCGAGGTCTGCTTCGATCCCTCCTCCCTCGCCCCCGGTGACTACTACGCCCTCGTCAATGGCACCATCGACTCGGTCGAAGCCTACACCGTCGCCGGCCCACACAACGTCCTCCTCCTCATCGTCGACGACTGGGGCATCGACGCCTCCGACCTCTACAACACCCCCGGCGCCGGCATCCAACTTGCCAACATGCCCCACCTGAAGAACCTCGCCGACAACGGCCTCCTCTTCACCCGCGCCTACGCCCAGCCCCTCTGCTCCCCCACCCGCGCCACCTTGCTCACCGGGCGCCAGCCCTACCAACACGGCGTCGGCAACCCCCAGGCCAACTCCACCCTCCCCGCCGCCGAACAAACCTTCCCCGAACTCATCGCCGCCAGCGCCCCCGCCTACGGCCTCGCCTCCTTCGGAAAATGGCACCTCGGATCAGGAAACACCGGCCCCCTCGATACCGGCGGCTGGCCCCACTTCTCCGGCACTCTCACCGGAGGCGTGCCCGACTACGAATCATGGGAACGCATCGAGATCACCAACGGAATTCTCACCGACTCCGGCACCACCGTCACCACCTACGCCACCACCGCCCAGGTCGATGAAGCCGCTTCCTTCATCACCGCCCAAGGCTCCGCACCCTGGGTCGTCTGGATGGGCTTCAACGCCCCCCACACCCCCTTCCACGATCCCCCCGTCGCCCTCGCCCCCGTCGGCGGATACTCCACCAACGGCACCACCAACAAAGCCAAATACATCCGCTCTCTCGAAGCCCTCGATACCGAGATCGGCCGCCTCCTCACCTCCGTCGATCTCTCCAAAACAAACATCATCATCATCGGAGACAACGGCACCCCCACCCAAGTCGTCCAATCCCCCGCCTCCGGACTCGCTGGCTCAAAAGGAGACCTCACGGAGGGTGGCATCCACGTCCCCCTCTTCGCCTCCGGACCCGATATCCTCCAGACCGGAACCTCCGATCAACTCGTTCACGTCGCCGACCTCTTCACCACTGTCCTCGACCTCACCGGCGTCGACACTCCCGCCGGCCTCGACCTCCACTCCAACTCCCTCGTCCCCATCTTCAACGGCACCGACACCGCCGACCGCTGCATCATCTCCGAACTCTTCGGCCTCGACCCCGCAACCGACGGCCGCGCCCTCATCCTCGCCGACTGGCCCCTCTACAAACTCATCTCCACCCAGGACGTCAGCGACCCCGCCGATACCCCCGTCTACCAAATGTACCTCCTCGGCGCCGACGGCATGGAAACCTCCACCCTCACCACCCCGCCCAACCCCGGCGATCCCCACGAGGCCGCCTACAACGCCCTCGTTGCCAAAGACCAACTCCTCAGCCCACCCGTCTCCAACACCCTCACCGTCCACATCGACCTTCCGACCAACGCCCCACCCCTCATCAACACCGGCAACGGAAACATCGTCCGCCCCAACGCCGTCACCATCGGAGGAGCTCCCGCCACCTGGGACACCGGCGATATCACCGTCTCCGGCACCACCACCTCCGCCGCCCGCGTCGATGAAAATGGCGACCCCCACCAATTCTCCGTCGTCGCCCAATTCGATCCCACCGCCGCCGGCCTCACCCCCGGCCAGTCCTACGACATCATCGTCTCCTTCCCCGGCGCCGGCGGCACCTCCCGCACCTTCACCGCCACCAACCAATTCCAGGCCCCCTAACCAATTGGGTGAACGGAACTTCCTCCCGTTTCCATCTCGGACATTCCATCCCCTCCCCCAAAAAACTTCATTTTTCTCAATAACCAACGGCCAATAAGTGGTATGACAAATTGCGTAGAGTGAGCTCCGCAACTCCCCATGCACGAAGGCACCGAATTCTCCAAACTGGTCACAGAATCGCAGCAGCGACTCTACGCCTACATCTATTCCCTCATCGGGCACACCGCATCGTCTTGGGACGTCTTGCAGGAAACCAACCTCATCCTCTGGGCAAAGCGCGAAGACTT
The DNA here is from genome assembly GCA_051252135.1 of Verrucomicrobiaceae bacterium. Lineage (GTDB taxonomy): Bacteria > Verrucomicrobiota > Verrucomicrobiia > Verrucomicrobiales > Akkermansiaceae > SW10. The sequence goes on from JBPOGH010000014.1 coordinate 115,406, forward strand.
CAAAGAAGGGACCAACTTTCAGGCCTGGACCCACACCATCGCCCGCTTCCAGGTCCTCGCCTTCCTTCGCGACAAAACCCGCGAGCCCCTCAGCATCCTCACCCCGGAAATCTTCGAAAAATTCGAAGCGGAAGAAGACCCCGTCCTCGAAGATCATGAGGCCCGCCTCAAGACCCTCTCCAAATGCCTGAAACAACTCGCTCCCGCCGCATCCAACATCGTCCGGTGGCACTACGAGGATAAAGAATCTCTCAATAAAATCAGCGAACGTCTCTCCATGACGTCGAACGCAGTCAAACAGGCCCTCTTCCGGGCCCGCCGCAGCCTCCAGACCTGCATCGAACTGTCGATTCCCTCGAAATGAAACCCTCCCCAAAAATCCAGTTCACCACGGAAGAGGAAAAGATCTTTTGGATCGAATCGATCATCGACGATTTCCGCGAAGGAAACGCCGATCCGAATGACGTCGAGAGTCTCCGGGCCCTCCTCCTTGAGGACTCCGGCGCGCGCAAAATTTACCTCGAGTCCAACAAGCTCACCACTCTTCTCGAGTCCACATCCACCATCACCAAAACGGCCCCCCCTCGCCGCATCCTCCCGTTCACACGCTGGGCAGCCGGACTCGGAATTGCAGCAGCTCTGACCATCGGACTCTGGGTCTCCTTCCAAAACCCCGCCGCGACCCCCTCCACCCCGAACCCAGCCCCTTGGCTTGCTACCTTATCCTCCTCGAATGAACCCGTCTGGGACGGACCCGGGGCCATTTCCGGAAAATTCTACCCCGGAAAAATCAAGCTGAAATCCGGCGTCGCCGAACTCGAATTCCAAAACGGCGCACAGTTCATCATCGAGGGCCCTTGCGCTCTGGAGATCATCAACGGAAACAAAATCGAACTCGAATACGGAAAACTCTGGGGTCACTGCCCGCCCAATGCACAAGGCTTCGAAGTCCTCGCACCGGGTGGTAACCGCATCGTCGACCTCGGAACAGAATTCGGAGTGGGAGTCGCCCCCTCGGGAGAGGTCGAGGTCCACGTCTTCGACGGCGAAGTCGAAGTGTTCTCCGACAACGAAAAGAAACGCGCCCTCGATGCCGGCTCCGCCCTGAAAATCGCCCCCGGAGAAGTTCCCCACCCGCTCCACGCCAACATCCTGAGCTTCACCAACACCTACAAGCTCCAATCCGACCTCTACCACCGTCACCGCTCCGCCTTGCTGCAGCGCGAAGACCTGTTCCTCTACTACGATTTTTCCCCCCTCGTCCAAAACCCCTACACCGTCAGGGATTTCGGCCCGGCCCAACTCGACGGGAACGTCCTCGGAGCTCTCCCCGTAAAAGGAAGAATTGCCGACAAAGGAGCACGCCTTTTCGAAAAAGAAGGGGATGCCGTCGCCGTTGATCTAACACAGACCTCACCCGGTAAGCAGTTCACCATCGCCATGTGGGTCAAACCCACCGCCTTCTCCAGATCACACATGGCCTTGTTCAACTCAAACGAATTCGGCCCCGGAAAGCTCCACTTCCAAATCCACGACGACGGGAGACTCATGACCGCCATTGGCGAAGTTGCTCGCTATTCCTCTCCCCGGGACACCATCAAAACAAACACGTGGCAGATGGTCGCGGTCAGCTGGGACCTCGAAACAGGCGAAGCCCAACTCTATCTCAATGGCGAGACTCTTGAAATCAAAAGAACCGCATTCACAGGCAAGAACAACATCCCCTCGCTCGACCTGGGGCCTTGCCAAATCGGCTCCTGGGCACAACCGACCTATGGGCACAACCGGAGCTTCGAAGGCCGCATCGATGAAGTCATGCTCTTCTCCGGCTCTCTCAGTGAAAGCGAAATGATCAGCCTTTTCGAACAGAGCCGCCCCTAGCGGAGCCACCGATCGGAACCGAGGCAGACTGAACATCACTCCAGCAACGGCCCACCAGCGTCACTCGAGGGAAAACGCGTCAAAGAGCGTGCACGTCTCAGCGAGCCGCCCCGGACCCAAAGCAATCCTGTCGTCACCCGGTCTCACCGCTCCTTGGGATTCCTCACCCGTTCGGTGCGACCCAATCCCCCCTTCATCGGTAGGAACCCAAAAAAATGGGCAGCCCCTTGCAGGACTGCCCATTGAAATTTCCTAACCGGGGTTTCCCGGCGAAAGGCGATTACCTCTCAACGCGGAAGAACAGCTTCTCCACTCCCTGCAGACCCAAATCTCCCAGGTTGAAGGTCCTGCTCGTTGTCGCACCCGGATCAGCCGCGATTCCGTCGTCAATCTCACCTTCCCAGTCGATCATATCAACCGAGTAGAATAAGCTGAATTGCTCCGACGCTCTGGAATTCCAGGTCAGCGTGATGTCGTCGCCAACGCGCTCGATGTTCGTAATTACCAGAGGCTGGGGTCCCAAATTCAGGAACTCTCCAACGCTTACTCCGGAAGCGAGAGTCTGAATGTGGGGTCCGGGGAGGGGACCCGAGAAGATCGCAAAATCATCCAGTTGTCCCGTCATGTTATTGGCACCACCCAGGGTCGCTCCGATAAACACGTCGCCGGGGAGTGCAAACTGCTGATCAGCCGCACCTTGGGCCCATTCGGCAGCACGCACCCCATCAATCCATAGCTCAACCGTTCCATCCGCGTATTGCTGGATGACAAAGTGTTGCCATTGGTCGGGGATCGTTGGATCGGCAACCGTTCTCCGGAAACCCATGAGGTCCACGTAGAAGAGATTATTATTCCAGGGCGCATGGGACTGAAGTCCCCGTCCGCCACCAAAGTTCGGGGCCGCGAAGGCTGCCGATGATACGGTAGGACCGGTGCGCTTTTGCCACCACGAAATGGCAACCGTATTATTCGCTTCGATCGTCAGGAAATGATCACCTGCCGTGACCGCAGCGTGGTTTCCAACAGAAGCCACGGTTCCCAAATCAAGGGACTGGTCGCCGGTTTCCCCTGAGAATCCGCCGCTATCGGCAGACAGTACGGCTCCGCCCATCAGAGCCGAATCAGGAGCACCTTCGACACGACTCAGCGAGTCTCCATTGAAGTCGTAGTATAATACGATCTCCGGATCGTCAGCCGCCAAACTGGCAGGATTGAGCGGGTCGGATCCAAAGGCAATTTCCTCGCCGTCGGTGTAGGTGTCTCCATCGGTATCGGCAATGAGCGGGTTCGTTCCCGTCTGGTTCGCGTCAACATACGGAAGATCGGGATTCTCCACCCCATCAAGCAAGCCGTCACCATCGGTATCAGCCAGGAAGGGACTCGTGCCGGTATCAGTGGCACTGACCCAAACCCCGGTATTGGTCTCCACCCCGTCAAGATAGCCGTCATCATCGGTATCTTCGTCGTTGGGAAGGGTCCCCAGGTTAAACTCCTCGAGGTTGGTGAGCATGTCATTATCCCCATCAAGACCGGCATCGTTCACGTTCGGATCCAATCCATAGGTCGTCTCATAGGAATCAGGCATTCCGTCCGAATCCGTATCGGCTAAAACGGCATCCAGATTCTGCGGGTCCGCACCATTGGCGAGTGCCAGAATTTGCGTGCTGTTAAGCGGATCCGCGTAGAACGCAAAATCATCAACGTGGCCGACCACATTACGTCCAACATCATCAAGCCCCAGAAGCACCGTGTGATGGTTGTTGGCAAACGCAGCCCCCGCATTCTCTCCACTCAGCGCCATTCTGCCATTGATCCAGACTTCCTTGGTGTCTTGATTCTTAACCAAAGTAATGTGGTTCCACTGCTGCCAGTCGACCGCAAAGACCGGAGTCCCCGCCACCCGGTTGGCCGTGCCACCACCATGGTCAAAGTAAACATTGCCATCGGTGAAGGGCAGATGTGCCATAATCGCACGATCAACTCCATACCGGCTGGCTCCCACACTGGAGGTCGCCCCCGTCGGTTCGCCGGCATCAAGCTTCTGCCAGAACGAGATCGAAAACTGATCGTTAATCGCCGCAAGGTTCAAAAACTCCCCAAGCTCAACGGTGACTCCGGTGCCGGCATTCGCTGTCGCTCCCAAATAAATGGCAAGGTCGCCCGCCGCTTCGGTGTGCCCCAAGGCATCGGCCGTATAAGTCGTTCCGGCATTCAGCTCGCCCACATAGCCATTGACCAAATCGATCGTCTGGGAGGCGTTTGAGGCATTGTTGAAATCCCAATACGCCAGCAGATCCACCGCATTGGGATCGAGCGTTGGCACCGAACTGTCGAGGTTCGGGTCCGTCAGGGAAATAAAGAGCTCGGTGGGATCATTGACACCATCGGCATCCGAATCGGCGAGATTCGGATTCGTCTGATGCACGTTCACTTCGTCGGCATCAGTAAGACCATCCACGTCGGAATCCGCCACAAGCGGATTGGTGGAGTAGGTGAGCACCTCAACGTCATCATTGAGAGTGTCCCCATCCGTATCTGCCAGAAGAGGATTGGTCCCGTAGGTATCGACCTCTTCACCATCCAATAGGTTGTCATCATCCGAATCGTTGTCGTTCAGATCGGTCCCAAGCTGGAACTCCCGAAGATTGGTAAGACCATCTACATCGGGATCAAGCGCGGCATCACTCGGATCACTGCGATTCAGCCCATTGGCATCCTCATACTCGTTGGAAATTCCATCTCCATCTTCATCGGGAAGAATAAGACGAAGCTGAATGCCGTTGATCTGGGCACGGCCCCCGCTATTGAGACTGGTTCCTCCGTTATTGCTTCCCGCAATATCAAAGCTCTGGCTCGTGGCATCAGCAATAAATGTTCCCGTGACCGAGTCCCCACTTGCGTGACCAACCGCAGCATTGGTAGGGTCACGATTGTCCAGTTGATTGAATCCGGCGGTCAGCGCGACCATACTGTCATCGACTGACTGGGTTCCATCACTGAAGACGGTCACGTAGTTCGAATGGCGGCCATTCCGCGCATCATTGCCAAAAACCTGAATGCTGTATTCCGCTCCTACCGTCAATCCGGAGAAGGTGATCGTCTGCACATTCCAAAGTGCCCCGGTAATCATATTACCGATATTGGCATCGCCTGCCAACGCTCCGGTTGCAAAAGTGCCCGGACCATTCAGCTCGAATGCATTCGACGAGAACGTGACTCCATTGGCAGTCACCCCCGCATTGATTTCTGCGAGATTGGCTTCGAGGAAGACCACCCCGTTCAAGGTGATATCTCCGACGGCTCCAGTGCTCGGGTTCACCGCAATCAGCGACTGGCTGTTGTTGTTGACAAAGGAGTCTGTCACGGCTCCCTGATACATATCTACGGATGTCTCCCAGGTGATCTGAGCCGCAGGAAGGAGCGAACTCAAACCAATCATCAGACCAATCGATTGTGTTATTTTGAAGTGTTTCATTGTTCCGGAATTGGAGGTAAGAAAGACGGCTGCGCAAGATTCCCTGCGCAGCAAACTAACCGCGAAGTTACAGCTCCGAAGGGCCGAACCAAGGCATTTTAAATTAAAAAATAAATCCGTAACCTTCTTTGGGATAGGGGTATTCATTCATGGAATTTTCAGGTCTGAAGCTCGACTTTTCACCTGATCTTGACCCGCCCGATTGGGGATCAGCCCCAAAAAAGCCCCTTTGGACGCCCACACCATATCGCCACCGGAAATTCATTTGACCCCGCACCTGACAATGAGGCGAACACGGCGAAAACGATCTCCACGCGAAAAAGATTAAAAAAAACGTAACCTATCTCGCCTCATCGGTATTGGTTCTTTGGAAGAGGTAACCTTTCCAAAAAACAAAGCCGCCGAATCCAAAATCGACAGGAATCACACATTACTGAAATTACGATGAACAACTTAAAACTAGCAAGCTCCCTATTCGCCGCCATCGGCATGACCACCGCGAGTCAGGCCGCATTGGTCGCCTCTTTTTCCTTCGAAGAAGGTTCCGGCACCGTCGCCATTGACTCAAGCGGCTCCGGAAATGACGGCACCATCGCAGGAGGAGCCACCTGGGCACCGGGAATCCTCGGATCCGCCATCAGCTTGGACGGTATCGACGACACCATCCGCCTGAACGATAACACCTTTGCCGGCAACACCACCATCACCTCCATCTCGGCTTGGGTCTTCGGTGGAGTGGACAATCCGGAGCGTTCCACCTTTTTCTGGGGCTCTAACGTCACAACCGGTGGGGGCACAGGCCGCCAACAGCAGATCCACCTGCCATGGGAAAACGGCATCTCCTACTGGCGCGCCCCCAGTGGTCAGATCGCTTACACCGCAGATGCAGGTGTCGTAGCAGGAAGCTGGAATCACTGGGCCTTCACCAAGGACTCCACCGACGGTGACATCAAAATCTACCTCAACGGAGCTGAAGTCGCATCCGGAACCGGCGCCGGCGTCACCACCGTGGCTGCTTCGTGGTTGGGCAGTCAGGGAGGCGATGACCGCTTCTATCATGGCTTGGTCGATGAATTCAAGGTCTACGACCACGAGCTGTCTCAAACTGAAGTCTCAGCCCTCGCCGCAGTCCCCGAGCCCTCCTCGGCACTCCTCGCGTTCGCAGGACTCGCCCTCGGCCTCCGTCGTCGCCGATAGTCTTCTGACTTAAAAAATTCTCAAAGCCACAGGTCGATCTCCGACCTGTGGTTTTTTTCTCCCCCCCCAACCAAAATCAGGCACCTCTCAGCGAAATCTCCAAACTCCGACATCCCTCAAAGACAGGATAGAAATTCACCTCATTTTTAGTATCCTAAGTCCCCTTCCCTCAGCTCAGATCATTCTCATGAAACTCACCTTTTTCCCGCTCGTCCTTTCCCTTCTCTCGTTCGCCGCCCAGGCCGCCGAACCCCTCACTGTTTCAAAAGACGACCACATCGTCCTCCTCGGAAACGGCCTCGGCTCCCGCATGATGCAATACGGCGTCTTCGAATCCTCCCTCCAGCTTCTCCACCCCGATAAACACCTCGTCATCCGCAACATGTGCGATGAGGGCAACACCCCCGGCTTCCGCCCCCACTCCTCCCGCCCCTCCCCGTGGGCTTTCCCCGGCGCTGAAAAATTCCACCCCCCACTCTCTAAGAAAAAAGACCGCTGGGGCTCCGGCCAATCCGGCAACGGCAGCATGGACACCCCCGATGAATGGCTCACCCGCCTCGAAGCCGATACCATCATCGCCTTCTTCGGCTTCAACGAATCCTTCAACGGACAAGCCGGACTCAAAAACTTCAAACACGAGCTCACCGCCTTCATCCACCACACCCGCGCCCAAAAATACAACGGCACCTCCGCCCCCCAGCTCGCCTTGGTGTCTCCTGTCGGATTCGAAGACAACTCATCTGATCACGGAATCACCGTAAACAAAAACCTCGCGCTCTATACCAACGCGATGAAGGAAATCGCACATGCCGAAGGCGTCCCGTTCGTAAACCTCTTCGCGCCCTACCAATCCTGGGTCCTGGAAAGCAAAGAGCCCCTCACTCTCGATGGCAACCTCCTCGGCAACAAAGGCTACCAAAAAGTCGCCGCCACCCTCCTCCACACCCTCTTCGAAAACACCACTCCCACCGGCGACCACAAATCCGTCCTCGCCGCCGTCCTCGAAAAAAACTGGATGTGGGAAAAGTTCTACAAAATCCCCAACGGCGTCCACGTCTACGGCAAGCGCCACAAACCCTACGGCCCCGCCAACTACCCCGCCGAACTCAAAAAACTCGAGGAGCTCACCGCCGTTCGTGACCAGGCCATCTGGGCTGCCCTCGCCGGCAAGCCTTTCGATCTCGCCGCCGCCGATGCCAAAACATCCCCGCTCCCGGAGATCAAAACCAACTACAAGCCCAGTAAGAAAAACGGCTCCACCGAATACCTCTACGGCGACGACGCCCTCGCCAGCTTCACCACTGCTCCCGGATACCAGATCGAGCTCTTCGCTTCCGAAAAAGAATTCCCCCACCTCGCCAACCCCGTCCAAATCTCCTTCGATAACCAAGGCCGCCTCTGGATCGCCACCATGCCCAGCTACCCGCACTACAAACCCGGCGATGCCAAACCCTCCGACAAGCTCCTCATCCTCGAGGACACCAACAACGACGGCAAAGCCGACAAGGAAACCATCTTCGCCGAAGGCCTCCACCTCCCCACCGGGTTCGAGATCGCACACAACGGCGTCTACGTCGCCCAAGGCAACCACCTGATCTTCCTGCAGGACACCAACGGCGATGACAAAGCCGACGTCCGCGAAATCGTCCTCAGCGGCTTCGATGACCACGACACCCACCACGTCATCAGCGCCTTCTGCGCCGACCCCTCCGGCGCCATCTACATGGGCGAAGGCACCTTCCTCCACTCCCACGTCGAGACCGCCTACGGCCCCGTCCGTTCCTCCAACGGCGGCTTCTTCCGCTACTCACCCCAGAGCGGTCAACTCGAGCGCACCTCCCGCATCTCCATCCCCAACCCCTGGGGCACCGCCTTAGATGACTTCGGCCAACCCTTCTTCCTCAAAACCTCCGACCCCGACCTCCACTGGATGACCCCCAGCAACGTCAACGTCGACTACGGCCAATTCGCCCCCACCTCGCCCAGCATCGTCGAAAACGAACAACGCGTCCGCCCCACCTCCGGACTTGAGTTCGTCTCCAGCCGCCACTTCCCCGATGACGTCCAGGGCGACCTCCTCCTCAACAACACCATCGGCTTCCTCGGCATCAAACAACACCAGCTCCACGACTCCGAGGCCGGCTACAAGGCAACCCACCGCCACGATCTCGTCACCTCCACCGATGGCAACTTCCGCCCCGTCGATCTCGAATTCGCACCGGACGGCTCCCTCTACCTCTGCGACTGGCATAACGTCCTCGTCGGCCACATGCAGCACTCCGCCCGCGACCCCCTCCGCGATCACGTCCACGGCCGCATCTACCGCATCACCTACCCCGATCGCCCCCTCGTCAAGCCCGCCTCCATCCACAACGCACCCATCGCCACCCTCTTCGAAAACCTCACCCTCCCCGAGTCCCGCACCCGCTACCGCACCCGTCGCGAACTCCGCGGACGCAACCCAAGGGAATTCTTCCCCGTTCTACAAAAATGGGACTCTTCCCTTGATCCCAAATCGCCTCGTTACGAGCACCATCTCCTCGAAGTCCTCTGGGTCACCTGGGGACTCGATGCTGTCGATGCCTCTCTCCTCAAATCACTCCTCGCTGCAAAAGACTCCCGCGTCCGCGCCGCCGCCATCGAAGTCCTCCGCCACTCCGGCCACCAGATTCCCAACCAGGCCGAACTCCTCCAAAAAACAGCCACCGACCCGTCAGCCCGCGTCCGCCTCGTGACCGCCGCCGCCGCCTCCTGGCTCACCCCCAAAGAAGGACTCCCCATCCTCGATGCCGTCGCCAAACAACCCGTCGACTCCTGGATCAAGCCCGTCCTCGAAACCGCCCAAGCCCACCTCAAGGGCCAGGCCGTCACCGGTGACGCCGCCGAAGAACTCCACAAGCCCACCACCCCACTCAAAGGAGAAGCCCTCACCCTCTTCAAAAAAGGAGCCGAAGTCTACTCCCGCGAAGGCCACTGCATCACCTGCCACCAACCCGATGGCGAAGGACTCCCCGCCGCCATGTTCCCCCCTCTCACCGAAACAAAATGGGTCAACGGCAGCGAAGAACGCCTCATCAAACTCACCATGCACGGCCTCATGGGCCCCATCGAAATCAAAGGCAAACAATATCCCGGCCAAGTCCCCATGACCGCCTTCAAAGGCCTCTCCGATGACGAACTCGCCGCCGTCCTCACCTACGTCCGCAACACCTTCGGAAACTCCGCCCCCATGGTCACTCCTGCCAAAGTCAAAGCAGTCCGCGAAGCCACCAAATCCCAGGAAGGCTTCTACTCACCGGAAGAACTCCTCAAAGAGCACCCGCACGACTAACTCCCTCCCACGTCCTGAAGGGACGTAAGAACAAAGCATGGGGTTTCAACCCCATGGACCAACGTCGCAAAAAATCCCGGCCAAGCCCGGCACCCCGAAGCACCCCTCCAATCCCCCGCAGGCCTCCGCCAAATACCGCCATCCCCACGCATTCGGAATCATCCCCCCTTAAAAATCGGCTCTAGTTTGTCCGCTCACATCCCCATCTCCCAAAACAAAGGGAGAACGCCATGCGACACCTCTTCCGTCGCGGCACAACCCGATGTGAACATGAAAAACTACCGCCTCATCCTCCCGAACCGCTCCGATCACCAACCCGCTCCCACCCCCACCCACGAGCGCCACGTCGGCTTTGCCAAATCCTCCACCCCCCGCCCCTCCCGCAAAATCCGCCTCTTCCCCTCGAACCCTCCCCACTTCGATGGAGCAACAAGCACCCTCTCCCTCATGACCGCCAGCCCTTCGAGCTCCTAGGGAAGCGCTGATTAAAGAGGGAGTTCGCTGCTGCAAGTCATTTTGAAGTCTGGCAAGGCGCGAAGGGTGAC
>JBPOGH010000015.1:0-124847 GCA_051252135.1 Verrucomicrobiaceae bacterium
CAACCATCCAACCATCCAACCATCCAACCATCCAACCATCCAACCATCCAACCATCCAACCATCCAACCATCCAACCATCCAACCTCCAACCTCCAACCTCCAACCTCCAACCTCCTGCCTCCTGCCTCCTGCCTCCTGCCTCTACATCCATTCCCTACCAGTCGGAATCTTACTCGATAAAACACCGCCCTTCATTGCTTGATCAATACCACTTCACATCACTTTCCCACATTGATCACCCATTCGTCCTATAGGCTCCCAGCCCTCGCAGTCCCCGCATCGCTTCGCAATCAATTTCCAGTCATTGCAAAATGAGCCCATCGAATGCATAGTCCCGCTAGAGAAATGGAAATTCCCACCAAAGACCGTTCGCATTGGATCGTAAAGAAATTCACGAGTCACGAAGACTTGCGGACATTTGGGATTAAGGAATGGCAGAAACTCAGCGGAGCAGCACGACGAAAGGCCGCTTGGGAACTCGTAGAGGATTACTGGATCAAGAAGAAAGGCAAACACCCCGATGAACTCCGACTTCAAAGAGTTGTTACAAGTTTTCAACGCCCACGAGGTTAAATACCTCATCGTTGGAGGATACGCAGCCATCCATTACTCCCAGCCTCGATACACCAAAGACCTCGATCTTTGGATTGAGCCATCGCTGGAGAACGCCCGGAAAATCGCGAAAGCATTTCACGTGTTCGGGCTTCCAATCGAAGGATTCAAAATCGAAGATATGGCTGACACCGGTTTCCAATTCTTTGTCGGCTGCCCCCCTTGTGCCTTTGATTTTTTGACGTCTATTCTGGGGCTTGAATTTTCCTCGGCATGGGAAAAGCGAGTCGCTTCAACGGAAGATGATATTCCTGTCTGGTACGTTTCCAAAGAAGATCTCGTCATCGCAAAAAAGGCTGTCTCGCGAGATCAAGACCTTAAAGACATCGAAGAGATTGAACGGGCTGATTCTGAGTAGCTTCGAATCTTTTTGATCCTACAAAATGGACCTCTTCCCCACCGACCCCACCACCAATCTCCTCCCGCACGACGGCATCGTCCACTACCACCCCGCCTTCTTTCCCGCTTCCAAAACATCCCGCTTCCTCTCGTCCCTCACCACCAAAATCCCCTGGCAGCACGACGAGGTCACCATGTTCGGCAAAACCATCGTCACCGCCCGCGAGGTCGCCTGGTTCGGCGACCCCGGCCTCGACTACACCTACTCCGGGAAAACCAAATCCCCCCTCCCCTGGAACCCCCTTCTCCTTGAGCTCAAACAACTCACCGAAGAGAAGTCCGGACACCAATTCAACTCCTGCCTCCTCAACCTCTACCACAATGGCTCCGAGGGCATGTCCTGGCACCGCGATAACGAATCCTCCATCGTTCCCCACTCTCCCATCGCCTGCCTCAGCTTCGGCGCCCAACGCCGCTTCCACTTCAAGCACGCCACCACCAAAGAGCGCATCACCCTCGAGCTCGCCCCCGGAAGCCTCCTCCTCATGGCCGGACAAACCCAAACCCACTGGCTCCACGCCCTCCCCAAAACCACCCGGGTCAACACCCCCAGAATCAGCCTCACCTTCCGCCAAATGAAGGACCACTGAAATCTCCCTAATCCCTAATTTCAAACTCCCACATCATCCGACAACCTCGAATCAACAACACCTCAAACCAAAACCCTTTATACAAATCTGCGCAAATCCTCTCAATCTGCGGATAAAACTCCTCCAAAATTCCCAACTCAAATCAAACTCCCGCCCGCATCGCGAAACACCACTTTATCCAGATCCGGGTTCCCCTCCCGAAACACCTCCAGCACATCCTTTTCATACCGCTGACAAAGCGGATGCTCCCCCGCAAGAAAACGATGCCATCCCGCAACTCCGCCACATCCCTCCGGCGGACCATGTCCCGCACCGTCGTGAAGTTTCGGCTTCACCTCCCCACTCGTCCCCTTCTCACCCGCCGGCACCAGCGCTTCAATCACCACCCCGTGCTTCCACCCCTCCTCCAAATCATAAAGGTAAAGAAAGTCCGTCACCCCCTCCTGAAAAAGCTCCCCCATCCCGTTCTGCACCTCGCAATAATCATCCGCTCCCTCACCGCTCCCCTCCGGTCCAAAACAGAGCTCCCGCCGCCCATCCTCCCACACTTCAAACCGATGCGGCTGCCGCCCCTCCCAACCAAAGGCATCCTGAATCGCAATGTGCAGATCAAAAAATGACGCATCCGCCGGCAGACTCAACCGACGCCAAACCAACGGCTTTGTCCCGCTCAACTCCACCCGAAAAATCATCCGCGCCGGACTCACCATCGGCGTGTAAAGCGTCTCCGCCTCCTCCTTCAACATCCGGTCCAATCCACCCCCCTCGGTCAGCTGCTCCGCCATCCCCTTAATCATCGCCATCCCCCCTTCGGTCGCCATCACCCGCTCCATAAAGGCCGCCACTTCCTCCTCACTCGCCCCTTCCCCTGGTCCCGAATCCAAAAGCGCATTCAGTTTCTCCAGCGCCTCCGGCGAAATCTCTCCCCCGGCAAAATCTATCGGATCGTTCACCACGCCCCTTCTCTATCAAATCCCCGCCCGGGCGCGACCCTGATTTGCTCCTCTGGAAGACTCCTGCACAATGAGACGTATATCTCCTTGCCCGCCCCTCTTCTAATTGCAATGAATTGCACATGAAAATCTTCCTCGCACTCCTTCCCCTCCCTCTCGCCGCCCAGATTGAGCTCGATCCCGATCCCGCCGCCATCGTCCGCTTCCCTTCCAAAGAAGGCGCCTTCTACGTCGTCGAAGCACTCGAGGGCGAGAAATGGCAGCAAGTCGATCAGCCCGTCAAAGGCACCGGAAAGACCATCACCCGCACCATCCCCCTTTCTCCCCAGAGTAAACTCCGCGCCACCCAACTCCACAACCAGTGGGTTCCCGTTTGGGCGGACGAGTTCGATGGCGACACGATCGACCCCGCCAAGTGGTCCCACGAGGAAAACGGCTACGGCGGCGGCAACAACGAACGCCAATACTACTCCACCGACCCCAAGTATTCCTTCGTCAAAGACGGCATGCTCAACCTCAAAGCCTACAAGGACCCCTTCACCACCGTCGATGGCAAGGTCAGCCCATACACCTCCGCCCGCCTCCGCACTCTCTACCGCGGCGATTGGAAATACGGAAAATTCGAAGTCCGCGCCAAACTCCCCTCCGGCGAAGCCATCTGGCCCGCCATCTGGATGCTCCCCACCAACTCACCCTACGGCGGCTGGGCCTCCGGCGGTGAAATCGACATCATGGAATCCCGCGGCAAGGACGTCCACATGACCTTCGGCACCCTCCACTTCGGCGCCCCGTGGCCAGACAACGTCCACAAGGGACAAACCTTCGACTTCCCCGAAAAAAACGCCGCCGAAGACTTCCACACCTACACCGTGGAATGGAAAAAAGACGACATCTCCTGGTTCCTCGACGGCAAGAAATGGCAGACCATCAATAAGGAGGACTGGTGGAGCAGCGCCGACCGCGAAAGCCTCACCGCTCCCTTCGATCAACCCTTCCACCTGATCATAAATCTCGCCGTCGGCGGTGACAACTTCTTCGAAGGAACCGGACAACTCCCCATCAACATGAAGGACTCCGAGTTCCCCCAGACCATGCTCATCGACTACGTCCGCGTCTCCCAATGGGCGGAGTAAAGGTAAGCCTCTACCGCGGCCACGCCGCATGAATGTGACTCGAGTGGCCCCGGTCTCCCGGTCCCAGCGTCTCCGTCGCACCCAGCTTGCGGCAGCGACGCAGAAATGATCTCCAGTACGGCGAGTTGTAGCTCACCCGCACTCCGTTGATCTCATCCACATCAAACGCCACCCCCGCATAATGCCGCGAAGACCGGCTGTGGGATCCACCCGCGATCGATGTCACCCGGAAACGATACCCTTCTCTCGCCAGGGTTTTCATCGCCTTCACCATCCGCGGATTAAGCTTCACATACCCGCCCGGAGCCGTGCCATACCAGCTCCGCTTGACCGCCTTCCCCTCCGAGGCCCGCACAATGTTGTCCCAGGCCGAAGCACCATCATAACGCCCGCTCACCTGCCGCTTCAACAGCGTGATCTTCGAGGAGGTCCTGATCCACTTTGCATCAGCGGTGCAGGAACCAAATCCCGGTATCCCGCCGCATCCCGTCAACCCAACCCCGACCAAAACCAACAAAAGGGGCAAAAATAAAATCATCCGGCGGTTCATCGCGCAAAATACTGGCGAATTCATCGACATTGGCAAGGACGCGATCTCCAAGCTAGTCTGCACCCATGCCTGAGATCACCACCCTCCTCGAAAAGACATTCGGCCACTCCGGCTTTCGCGGCGGCCAGGAGGAGGTCGTCAATTCCCTCATCGAAGGCCGCTCCGCTCTCGCCATCTTCCCCACCGGCGGCGGAAAATCCCTCTGCTACCAACTCCCCGCCCTCCTCTTCAACGGCCTCACTCTCGTCGTTTCCCCCCTCATCGCCCTCATGAAGGATCAGGTCGATGCCCTCCTCCAAAAAGGTGTCGCCGCCGCCCGCCTCGATTCCACCCTCACCGCAGACGAGGCCCTGCAGGTCTACCGCGATCTCGAAGCCGGCCGCCTCAAACTCCTCTACGTCGCCCCCGAACGACTCGCCAACGAGAAGTTCCGCGCCCGCCTTGAAAATCTCAATATCTCCCTCCTCGCCATCGATGAAGCCCACTGCATCTCCGAGTGGGGGCACAACTTCCGCCCCGACTACCTCAAGCTCACCCGCTTCGCCAAAGAGCTCGGCATCACCCGCGTCCTCGCCCTCACCGCCACCGCCACCCCTGCAGTCGCCAAGGACATCTGCAAGCACTTCAAAATCGCCAAAAACGACCACCACCAACTCACTTTCTACCGGCCCAATCTAAACCTCGCCGTCACCCCCCTCGCCGGAAACGACCGCCGCGAGCACCTCCTTAAAAAACTCACCGCCGGCGAAGTCCAACCCACCATCATCTACACCACCCTCCAGTTCACCACCGAATCACTCGCCTCTTTCCTCCAAAAAAACGGCCTCCCCGCCCGCCCCTACCACGCCGGACTCCGCCCCGAGGTCCGCGCCGAAATCCAGGACCAATTCATGTCCGGCGAAACCCCCGTCATCTGCGCCACCATCGCTTTCGGCATGGGCATCGATAAGGCCGACATCCGCGCCATCTACCACTACAACATCCCCAAATCTCTCGAAAACTACACCCAGGAGATCGGCCGCGCCGGACGCGATGGCCAACCCGCACACTGCGAACTCCTCGCCTGCCGCGATGACCTTCGCACCCTCGCCAACTTCACCTACGGCGACACCCCCCAACCCGATTCCGTCCGCGCCATTCTCCGCATCCTCCTCGACCAACCGGGCGAGTTCGACATCTCCACCTACGAGCTCTCCCGCTCTCACGACATCCGCCCCCTCGTCATCAACACCCTCCTCACTTACCTCGAGCTCGAAGGCTTCCTCAAAGCCACCTCCCCCTTCTACTCCACCTACAAGGTGAAGTTCGCCCGCTCCCTCGAGCACCTCCTCAATGGCTTCGATGACAACCGAAAGGAATTCCTCACCAAGCTCTTCGACACCGGAAAGGCCGGCTACCAATGGCACGAAATCAACCCCGTCGAATCTTCCGAAAAAATCGGCGAACCCGTCGATAAGATCCGCAAGGCCATCGGCTACCTCGAAGACCTTGGCGACCTCATCGTCAAACCCTCCGGCCTCCGCCAAGGCTACCGTCTTCTGAAAAAACCCGGGGACATGGCCGCCCTCACCCAACGCCTGATCGATCTCTTCATCCGCCGCGAACAGTCGGACCTCGACCGCCTTCAGCAAGTCGTCGACCACGCCCTCGCCCCCTCCTGCCTCTACCAATCCCTCCTCTCCCACTTTGGTGAAAAGATGGAACCCTGTGGTCACTGCTCCCGCTGCCTCGGCGATGTCCCGCCCTCCGAACTCCCCTCAAGCCCCGTGCCTCCCATTGGAAATGAGGAAATGGAAATCATCCGCCAACTCATCAACCAAAAGCACTCCGGCCTCCGCACCCCGCGTCAACTCGCACGCTTCCTCTGCGGCATGACCTCCCCTGCCACCTCCTACTCCTGGTATCTCCCCGAGGGCGCACGCCGCAAAGTCCGGCTCACCTCACACGACGCCTACTCCATGCTGGAAAACCAGGAATTCAAGGAAGTCCTCGGCATCTGCGAACAACAGATCATCCACTAACGCTTCCTTGCAAAACAGATCAGCACCGATACCAAGCCAAGAAGACCGGCACTCGAGGGCTCAGGAACCACGGACAATCCCGTGATCACAATCAGATCATCCCGCTCCACCGTAGTCCCGGGATCATATTCCTTCAGCGGAATGTCATCAAAAGGACTCGTGAAATGCGCAACCGGTCGCGCTGCAATTTCATCAACCACCGTCATATCGGTCACCTCACCAAACACCGTGAAACCCCCGTTCTGACTGTTGAGACTTCCCGAATTGTCTTCGAGATTGATAAACCACTGGTTCGTCGCCGAGTCCGGATCTCCACCCAACTTCGCCATCGCCAGCGTCCCCTTCACATTCGAAATCCCCGGCTCATTCACCACCGGCGCCTGCGCCGTGATCGCCTCCACCAAGTTCGGTTGGCTCGCATCCGTCACCCGAAATCCCCCCGCTTGCAGCACAAAATCCTCCACGTGCCGGTGAAAAATCACATCCTCGTAATCCCCCCGCTCCACGTATCCCAAAAAATTCGCCACCGTCAACGGAGCGCGATCATCATACAAGGTGATCGGAATCGCACCATAGCTCGTCTCAATCACCACCTGCGTTTGCGCGCACAACACACCCGACGGCACGACCGCAAACAAGGAGACAACAATGACCTTCACCCGCAAATAGTAAGGAAATCCAAACTATTTGTCCAGCCCGCTCTCGGCAGCTCTTCTCATCCCAACCAATTCCATCACCTCCCGCTTCACCACGTCCTCTTCCCCGTAAAAATACTTCTCCCGCTTCAAAAAACCATATCGCTGCGAAAACCAATAAACCTCCTTCACCTCAAGCCCCCCGCTTCGCCCCTCCAAAATCACCTTCTCCGCCACCACCGTCCCCATCGGCACCGTCACCTCGTCCCATCCCGCTACCCGAAACCCACGCCGCGTCCCCTCTTCACCCCCACCCAATTCATACTCCCACCGGTCCCCGCCTTCCATCCCCCGCCGAATCAAATCCACCGGCACCTGCAAACTTTTCACCCGCCCCGGCTCCGCCCCCACCACCTGACTCCCCCAATAAACAATCCTCTCCCCCCTCACCTGAAGAAACTCCCTCTCTTCCACCAAATTTCCTCTCCGCGCCTCAAAAATACCCCAATATCCCTTCCCCTCGTTCACCTCCCGATCCTCCACGTAAGTCACCTGCCGTTGAAACTCCAGCACCGTCCGCCCCCCTTCATGACGCAGCCTTTCCTCAGGTGTCCAAAGCCGCGGCTGAACAATCCCCGCATAGGTCGCCGTCACCCGATACTCCCACACATCCCCCGGCCGGGCATCCCACAACACAAGGATCGCAGGAGCCTCCTTGTCCAACTCCGCAACCCGCTTGCACGAAGCCGCCGCCAGCAACACTCCCACCAGGAAGAGAAACTGCGGCACCTTCATCACCCGCACCAAACTAGCCGTTCAGTTTCGCCAGGTTCTTCGCAAGGAATTTCCCGTTCTTCCGGATGAGCTTTCCATCGAAGTAAATCTCTCCACCACCGTAGTCCGGGCGCTGAATCGTCACCATGTCCCAGTGCACCGCCGAGCGGTTCCCGTTATCAGCCTCTTCATACGCCTGTCCCGGCGTAAAATGGAAACTCCCCGCAATCTTCTCATCAAAAAGAATATCACGCATCGGCTCACGAATCACCGGATGGAATCCCAACGCAAACTCGCCCACGTAGCGTGCTCCCGCATCGGTATCCAAAATCTTGTTCAACTCCCGCGTCTTCCCTCCCGATGCCGTCGCCTTCACGATCTTGCCCTTCTTGAAAGTCAGCTTGATCCCGTCAAAGGCAATCCCCCGGTAAATCGTCGGCGCATTGTGCGTGATCACCCCCTCCACCGAATCCTTCACCGGTGCACTGAAAACTTCCCCGTCGGGAATATTGTAATTCCCCCCGCACACTATCGCCGGGATGTCTTTGATCGAAAACTTCAAGTCCGTCCCCTGGTTCACAATGTGAACCTTGTCCGTCTTCTCCATCAGCTTTTTCAAGTTGTTCATCGCCGGCAGATAGCTCTTGTAGTCCAGCAAACAGACATCGAAGTAAAAATCCTCAAAGGCCTCCGTGCTCATCCCCGCCTGCTGCGCCATCGCCGCATGCGGCCAACGCAACACACACCACTTCGTCTTCTTCACCCGGTGATCCAGCACCTTCCGGATGTGCTTCATCGCCAACTCCATCTTCTTCGCCGGCACATCACTCGTCTCGGTAATGTTGTGGGATCCGCGGATCGCAATGTAGGCATCCATATCCTTCATCTCGGCCAGCAGATGCTTCGCCGTCGTCTTATACTGGTCCTCGGTCGCCCCCATCAACAACTCACGACCCAGACGATTCGAACCCAAACGCAAAAAAGGCTCGGCCTTCCGCGCTCGCACCTCGCGAATCAACGCAATCGCCATCGCCTCCGGCGTATCAACCAAATCGAGAAGAATCTTCTCCCCTTTCTTGAGGGATGTCGAATAACGAACAAGCTGCTGTGCGAGCTGGGTATACCTTGGATCCATGGACGACAGCTTGCAGCTGAAATCCTCGAAGCGAAACCCTAAATTAACGGGATCCCCTCCCTCACCTTAATCCTTGTCACGCCACTCCTCGAAGGAGTTCGATCCCGGCGTCGCCGGATCATCAAGATGCGCATTGGCATCAAGCTTGGGTCCCAAATGAGAGTCATCAAACGATCCGCCTCCGGATTTATGACTGTTCGTGGACTCACAAGAGACCAGAGAGCCCAATAGAAATGCGGCGAAGGCAAACAGGGAGATGCTTTTCATTGAAGGGACTATGAAGAGCACAGTCCCGCCCCGCAAGCATGGACTTAGGCTTCCCAGTCAATTTGCTCCCCATCGGTCATCACCTCTCCAAGCACCGGAACCGGAGATAGCTCCTCCAATATCGCGCGATTGGTCACCGCCGCCACATCACGCTCCGCCACCGGATGATTCAAAATGATCCCCTGGCACTCCAACCCTTCCGCCAGAATCGCCTTCACCGTCAGCAAGGTGTGATTGATCGCACCCAACCAATTGCCCGCCACCACCACCACCGGAAATCCAATTTCCTTCGCCAACTCCGGAATGCCAAACCCCGTTCCCAAAGGCACCTCCCAGCCCCCCGCTCCCTCCACCAGAGTGAACTCAAAGCCCTGCCGCGTCTCCGCGATCCGCTCCTTCATCTTGTCCAGCTCCAGAGGACTCCCCTCAATCTGCCCCGCCGTGTAAGGCGCAACCGGTGTCTGAAAATAATAGGGATTGATCTCATCCAGCTCCAACACCCCTCCCGATGCCTCCCAAAGTTGCTCCGCGTCATCCCTCCCGCCACTGCAGACCGGCTTCAGGCCCACCGCATTCACCCCCAGCTTGCGCATCTCCCTGATCAGAAGTGCCGACACGTAGGTCTTCCCGACATGAGTGTCGGTGCCCGTAATGAAGACTCCATCCTTCCAATCCGGCCTCACGGAGAATCCTCCGTTCGGTCGGATGTGAAACCAATCTCGCCCTCAATATGAAGGTTAATCAGAAACCATATCGCGGTCGCCAGACCCAAGGCGGCGATCTTCGCTGCCCAGTTCTTCGCCAACCACTTCTTCGCTAGTCTTGCCATGAGATAAAAAGATTTCTTCCAAACGTGCCCGAAAATCCTCCTCGGAGAGCTTCCGCTCGATCTGCCCGTCCATGCAAATCGAAATCGATCCCGTTTCCTCGCTCACCACAATCGCCACCGCATCGGTCTCCTCGCTCACCCCCAACCCCGCCCGATGCCGCAGCCCCAGAGACCGGTCACTCAGCTCCTTCTGGCTCACCGGAAAAACACAACCCGCCGCTCCCACCCGCTCCTGGGCAATCGTCATCCCCCCGTCATGCAACGCCGTCTTGGGAAAGAAAATCGTCACCGCCAATTCCTTCGACAACACACTGTCAATCTCCACCCCCGTCTCCGCGTAATTCTCCAGACTGATCGTCCGCTCAATCGCAAAAAGTGCCCCAAAGCGCTTCTTCGATAGCTGCACCACCGCATCCGCAAGGTTATCCAAAAACGCCTTCTGCTCGGTCGAGGAAAAGGAAAAGAGCCGCGTGCTCCCCAATCGCGCCAAACCATTTCGCAATTCCGGCTGGAAAATAATCAGCAAGGCAAAGGCGATCACCGCCGCCGCACTCTTGATGATCCACTCAATCACCGTCAGCTCCAGAAGCTTGGAAACCAAAGTCAACGCAATCACCACCACCGCAAGCCCAATCAAAATCCGGATCCCCCGCGTCGCACGAAACACCCGGTAAATTTGATAGATAAGAATCCAGAGAACGCCGATTTCCACCGCCGCCCGCCAAATGTCTTTATCTCTGAGAAATGCGCCTAAATCCACGGTAAGGGCAAAACTCTACTCCCTTCCGTTACCGGAAGCAATCGCCACCTTTTTTAATCAAAGTGCTTCCCAATCGACTCCCGACGGAAATCAAAGATGCTCTCCACCTTCTTCTTCACGAATAACCGGTGCGGAATCTCCCCCAAGGGCCAAAACCCCAGCGAATAATGAACCAAATCCGTCATCAGCGTCCCCCCGTCCTTCTCTTGAAAATGATGTCGATGATGCCAAAAACGATACGGCCCCGCCCGCTGTTCATCCACAAAAGACTCCATCGGAGTCACCGACTTGATCTCGGTCACCCACGGAATCCACACCCCGGGCAGAATCATCACCTTATACGTGATAATCTCCCCCTCATACATTTCCTCGGAGGGCAGACTCTCAATCTTGAATCCCAGCCCGGGTGGCGTGATCCGGTCCAGGTTCCGCGGCGTGGAAAAAAACGCCCACGCCTCCTCCAGCGATATCGGAAGCCATTGCTCTCGCTTCAGTTGATGCACTTTCATGACCCGGCAACCTAGTCCGTATCTGGGATTGGTCGTCCAAAAATATCAAAAACCGACCGCGCCGCATCACTCGCCGCTTTCGTCCCCGTCTCAATCCCTCCCTCCAGCACCCCTTCCGCCGACTTCCGCGCCGCATCGAGAAGGTCATTTCCATTCCCCAGCACCTCGTTCGCCAACCCTAGCACCACCCCGCTGTTCGCCAAAACATCCTTCGTATGCTCCCCCACAATCTCACCACTGTACTTCAACGCCCACTGACCCGTCGCCGGCACAATTTCAAACATCCGCTCTCCCGCTGCCGCAATCAACCGGTCGCTCAAGTCCTCCTGAGGAGAATCCAGGGTCCCTGAAATCTTCACTGGCGACCACAACAGCCCCAGCTCTCCCCGCCTGAAAACCTTCGTCTCCGCTCCCGGAAGATGGGCCAGCGTCCCCGGCGTAATCCCCAATCTCAAATTTCCCTGCCGGATCACCTCCCCTTCCAAAATCAAATTTCCCTCCACCCGCACCAATCCCTCGCTGCCCAAACGAATATTCGTCAGCTCCAAAAGATCACCCTGCATCCGGTAATCAAGCGTTGCCTCACTCAACGCCAAATGCCGGAATCGCACCGCATTGGTGTAGGCCGCAATCCGATCCAGCACCGGCAAAGCCGTCAACATCCCCTGCGTGATCTCAAGAGTCCCCGAAATGATCGCGTCCTCATCCTCCTCACCCCGCACCCGGAAGTCCGAGCTCACCGCACCCATCAGCCGCTGACGCCAATCTTCCGACACCAATTCCTCACAACGCGCCCCCGTCAAATCTCCCGACACCGTCCAACGCTTGTTCTCCAGATCAAACTCCCCCTCCAGCGCAATCGAGGCCCGCTCCAGCGCACTCACGTTCGCCGAAAGCAGGTAGAACCGATCCTTCGAGTAACGCGCCTTGGCCTCCCGAAGCTTCAGGGATTTCACAAGCGATAACGGAGTCTCAACCTCCCCTCCCTGAAGCGAGAGTTCATAAACATCCTGCCCCGCCCCCGGCTCAACCGCCGCTGAAATATGCTCAAACGTCCAGTCCCCATCATCCGTCATTGCCGTCCCTGAAACCTCCCCCACCTCGATCCCCGTGATCTCAACCTTCGTCGGAATAAACCGGTCAAACATCCCCGGCTTTCCGGTATCCGCGTCTCTCACAATCTCCGCCTCCGGAATCTCCGGTGCCTCAACCTCACGTTCCCGAAAATCGCCCGTCAGCTCCACTTTGCGCAAAGACACATTCTCAATGCGGTAAATGCCGTCCCAAATCGCGCCGATATCAACCGACGCATCAATATCAGACACCGCCAGATCCCCAATCGAACCCTCGCCCGAGAAATCAAACGCCTCCGTCTTCAAACTCCAGCCCTCCCAAACAAACGGCTGAAACCGCGCCTCTCCCCCCAACATTCCTCCCGCCTTCTCTCCCAGCATGATCCGGAAATCGTCACTCCGGAGATACTCGCGAATCGCGCGATACCCAAAAACAAGCCCCAGCACCCCCACCAACAACAACCCCACCACACCGCCGGCAAGCCACTTCTTAAGTCGGCCTCCACCGGAATTACGGGGTTTTCTATTACGACGACGTCGACTGGACATGCCCAAACTCTACCCGAGATAATCCCCGAGGCAATGAAACGCTGGCCCGAATCACCGCCTCAATCAGGAGCCCCCTTCACCTTGATCAACCCCTCCCACTCCCCCCTCTCATCCCGACCACCCGAGACTCGGGCCAGAAAGGAACGCCGCGCACGACCCACCCGCTCAAGATACCGCTCACGCGAAACCCCAAGCGCGCCGAAGCACCTGCGATGATCAATCCACACCACCCACTTCGTCACTTCCAGAATCGCACAAAACTGCACCCGCCATCCTCGCCGCACCCAGCCCGGCTTCTCCCGCAACCACGCCTTGAAGAACGACGCATGAAATCCCAAATGCCCCACCTCATCGCTGAGAATCCGCGCACACGCCTTCCGGATCGCGAAGTCCTCCACCGAACAACGCAACAAATCATAATAGGCTTCGGCAATGATTTCCGCCGTCATGAACATCTGCACATGAAATTCCAGATTGATCAACTTGCGCACCTTGCGAAACACCCCGTCACTCCATTGCTTCGAGATCAACTCCCCTCCGAGCCGCTCCACCATCTTGCCCAGCATCCGCGCATGCCGGTGCTCCTCTTCGATAAATAAACGCAACCCCTCGGGATAGTCCTCAAAGCCCGGCCTCTTCGCAACCCGCTCCGCATACCGAAACAAGGTCGCCCCCTCGCCCGACTCCCCCAGTTGGAAGATCGCCAGACTTCCGGCCAATGCCTCCCGCTCCCGCTCGCCAAGCTCCACCGGAGCATCCCAATCAATCTCCTCTTCCCCCGAATTCCCCTGAAATCGATCAATCCACCGCTGCACATTCACTTTCCCGCTCTCCTTCCACCCTGTAGTTCCAAAGCCTCCACCACCCGGTCCACACAGCTCTTCTGTGTCGATGTCCCTGCCGTCACCCCCACCCGACTCACCCCGTCCAACCACTCCGGCCTCAACTCCTCCGCCCCTGCAATCCGCTCGGAACGACACCCAAGACTCCTTGCCACATCGCGCAGCTGCCGCGAGTTATTCGAATTCTCCCCACCCACCACGATCACCAGGTCAACCCCGCCCGCCAACTCCCTCAGGGCCCGCTGCCGGTTCTTCGTCGGTTGACACACCGTGTCCCGAAATCTCACCTCGCTGCCCGGCCTCATCCCTCGCAGGCACGCCACCAACCGCTCCACCTTCTCAATCGGCTGGGTCGTCTGGGACACCACGCCATACACCGGAGCCATCGGCAACCCCTCGATCTCCCCCTCGTCTAAAATCACACACGCCTCCGGAAAATCCCCCGTCAACCCGTCCACTTCAACATGCCCCGCCTTCCCAATCACCACCGGAAAGCACCCTTCCGCCACCAATGTCGCCAGCGCGGTGTGGGCTTTTCTCACCAACGGACAACTCGCATCAAGAACCCGATGCCCCATGCCCCGCCATCGATTCTTGGCCCGATCCGACGCCCCGTGCGCCGTGATCATCACCCGCGGGGTCTCCGCTCTTTCATCATTTAAATTCCCCTCCGTCGCACCCGATCGCTGCAGCTCCCCCACCACCATCGCATTGTGCACCAACTCCCCCAGAATCGTCACCCCGCCCTCTTGCGCCGTCTCCTTTGCCAGCGAAACAGCGTCCCTCACTCCAAAGCACATCCCATAGTGATCCGCCAAAAGAATCTCGAATCTCTCATCCCTTGCACTTTGTGGGACAAAGTTGTTGGGCAAAAAAACGGACCGCTGTGACATCACAAGGGTCCCCGACTGACTGGTTGGCATCTTACTTTGCATCACAAAGCAAGCGACAGAAAATTGTCTTCTGTCTATTTTTTCTCGGTTTTCGCAAGACCGATCTAATACGCCCGATCGTATTTCTCCACCCCATCGACAATCGCCTGCGCACAGGCCGTCTGATACCACGAGGTCTTGCACCGGGCCCGCTCCGCCGCATTGCTGATAAAGCCACACTCTACCAGAATCGCCGGCGCCTTGGTTTCTGTCAGCACCGTATACCGGGCCACTCGCGCACCCCGATCAACCAACTTCAACCGCCGCACCAAACTCTTCTGCACCGCAGACGCCAGATAGTATCCCTTCTTCCCTCCCGCATAAAAAGTCTCCGCCCCCCGGACCCGTGTATTCGGCGTCGCATTGAAATGGATGCTGATAAAAATACTGTCCCGATAGCGATTCGCCACCTGGGCCCGCTTCGATAACGACAGGAACACGTCGCTCTTCCGCGTCATGATCACCTCATATCCCCGCTGCTTCAAACCCGCTGCAGCCTTCACCGCCACCTTCATATTCAAATCCGATTCCCTTACTCCATACCAATAAGCCCCCTTGTCTTTCCCCCCATGACCGGGATCAAGCACCACCCGCATCGACTTCCGTGTCGGCTTGCTCACCGTCGTCGTCCGACTGCTCGTGCTGCTCCCGCTCGGAATGGACAAACGCTGCCCCACCTGAAGCTTGCGCGCATCGCTGATTCGATTCGCCTTCATCAAGGCATCCACTTTCACCCCGTTACGCAGGGCGATCGAATAGAGGGTCTCCGATGGCCTGACCGTGTAGGTCTTGGCCTCGGCGATGCCCCCCAGCATCAGCGCGAAAAGCGCACATCCAATTAAAATTTTATCCCCTACCTTCATAGTAAAACAGCTTCAACTGAGCAGCTTTTACCAAGATGTTAATAAGGGGTCAATTAATTTTTAAAATAATTGAAAGTTAATGTTTCATGATTGTTTAAATCGCATCATCAACTTCCTCGCTCTTCCCCCAACGACGGAAGAGCGGCAACATCAAATACCCCACAAATATAAGGGACGGCGCATACAATCTGAAGCGGACCAGGATCGCGAGCACCAGCGCTCCAGCCAATAAAGTCCACACGTTTGCCTTCGTCTTGAGATCAATTTTTTTAAAGCTCGGATAACGTATATTGCTCACCATCAAAAACGACACCCCCAGAATCATCGCAGCCAACACATAGGACCACCACCCCAACGTAAGACCGTCCTCCTTCTCATGGGTGCTGATGATCAAATACGTCAGCGACGCCACAAACCCCGCCGCCATCGGGATCGGAATCCCCCTGAAATCACTCCCCCCGGTCCCCATCCGCGCCAGACAATTGAACCGCGCCAGCCGGATCGCCCCACACAAAAGATAGATAAACGCGATCGCCCACGTGATGCCGCTCCCACCCGGATCAAATCGATTGGGCCACTCCAAATCGGACAACACCGCACGCGATACCAGCATCGCAGGTGCAATCCCGAAGGACACCATATCCGCCAATGAATCAAATTCCTGACCAAAGGGCGACTCCTGACCACCCAGTCGGGCCAACCGACCATCCAAAAGATCAAAAAGACAGGAACCAAAAATATAGAGCATCGCCATCTCATACGAGGGCTTCGCTGCCACCAAATCCTCCGCTTGCATCCCCTTGAAAATGGTCAGCACCGCCAGAAACCCGCAAAGAAGGTTCCCCGCCGTCATCAAATTGGGCAGGAGGTAAATCTTGGGTTCTTCGTCTTCTGGATTCATCCGTGGACAAATTCTGCCAAAAGAATCCCCTGTTTGAAAGTGCCAAGTCTCCCCGTCGATCAATTGAAATCTCGCTTTCCCTACCGCCCTCCAGCAGCCATCGTTCGCCCATGAATCCGGAACTGAGCGGCGACCTCACCATGTCCGCCCTCCTCGATCAATATCCCGGGGCCCGCCGCGCCCTCTTCGCCTCCTTCCACATCGGCGGATGCCAGTCCTGCGCCTACGAACTCGATGATACCCTGGCCGCCGTCTGCGCTCAAAATGAACTCGATCTCAACGAAGCCCTCGCGTGCCTGAAGGAGAGCCAGGCCCACGACGCCGAAATGCTCATTTCCGTGGCCGATCTCGAAGCCCACCTCAAAAGCGACTCTCCACCCCTCGTTCTCGACGTCCGCACCCGCGAAGAGTTCGATTCCATCCACCTTCCCGGTTCCGAATTTATGACCCAGGAACGACAAAGCGAGGTCTTCTCCTCCTCGGATGAATCAACCCTCATCATCCTCATCGATCACCAGGGACGCACCGTCCTCGACCAATGCGCCTGGTTCCGCGGCCACGGACTCAAAAACACCTATGGAGTCGATGGCGGCATCGATCGCTACGCCCGGGAAATCGACTCCTCCATTCCACGCTACCGCCTCGAATTGGAATAACGATGCCTCTTTTACCTTGCCCCCCTTCTTCCGAATCGCATTGATAGCCCTCACTCCTCATGAAAATCCCTCTCCTTTCCCTCGCCCTCCTCGCCATCCCCCTGCTCGGGTTTGCCCAGGAAGAAGAACAAAAGGAAAAGCTCTCCGATACCGAACGCCAACGCCGGGTCTCCATTGCCCTCGGATTTCAGGCAGGCATGCGCGCCAAACAAAAACAAGTCGCCCCCACCGATATTTCCCTGGAGCAATTCTCGCGCGGCTTCGAGATCGCCCTCCGCGGCGAACAACTCCCGTTCTCCCCGGAAGAACTTCGCGAAGCCTTCGACCTCCTCCAAAAACAAATCACCCAACGCGAAGCAGACCTCGCCAAAACCAACCTCAAGGCTCAGGAAAAATTCCTCTCCGAAAACGGCAAAAAGGAAGGTGTCGTCAAACTCAAAAGCGGACTTCAATACCTCGTCCTCGACCCCGGGAAAGAAAAAGCCAAGGGCTCCATCGCTCTCGCCCACTACCGCGGCATGGTCGAGTCAGGAGAGGAATTCGACGCTTCCGATGGCGAAACACCCTCCCGTCTGAAATTTGACGAATTGATCTCCGGCTTCCGCGAAGCCCTCTCCCTCATGCCCCTCGGCGCCCGCTGGCGCGTCTTCGTCCCCTCCGAACTCGCCTACGGAAGTGAACGACGGAGCCACCTCATCGGCCCCAATCAACTCCTCATCTTCGAGATCGATCTCGTCGCACTCGAAGAGGAACCGGAAGAATCCGCCGAATAAAAAAGACGGCCCCTATCCCGGAACCGCCTTTGGTAATCTAAGCTCGCCGCAAGGCTCAATCCTTCTTCTTGGCCGCTCCGCCTCCCAAGTTGAACTGGAATCTCGTCGCACCCTTCCCCTTGAACCCAAGGGACTCGATCCGCTCTCGATATTCTTCGGGCACCGCCGCCTTCTCCTCCTCGGTCGTGTAAGGCCCCTCGAAAAGTACCGTCCCGTTCGGATCGGTCAGCTTCACCTGGCTCTTCCCGTCCGTCGTCCGCATCTCAACCGTTCCCTGATCGTCCGTCAGACTGAAGGCTCCCGTATTTTGAATACCCAGATTGAAACTCCTGCTGTCAGGCACCGCACCATTCAACAAATCATTCAAATTAAGATTCATCTGGCTACCCATCCCAAGACGACCCGGCTTCAGAGCCTCCTCCACTCTCTTCAGAAGCTCCGCCTGCAGACGCTCGGCATCATCGCGATCCATCCCGCCCGGAACCAGCTGGTCCATCCCCGGAATCCGCTCGCGCAAAATTCCGGCCTGGGGTGCCATCGGCATATTGGGACGTCCGCCCAATACCACCCGCTGATCGAGCTCCACGCCCTGACGCAGCACCTTGATTAAAATTTCATCTCCGGGCTCGTGGGCCGTGATCGCCACCTTGACCTGCTCGCGGGTTTGCACCGCCAGATCACCCACCTTCGTAATGATGTCCCGTTCTTGCAGTCCCGCCTCCGCAGCCGGGCTGTTCGGATCCACCACCCGCACAATCACTCCGGAGTCGAGCTTCAGGTGCCACGCCAAATCCTCATTAATCGCCTCGGTCAACACTCCCAGCCATGCCGCTTTCTGGGGAGCTTGTTTGACTTCGCTTTCAGTCACTTGCTTGGTCTCGGCCGGAAGCACATCGGATGCTCCGGTGCCGGGACGCTCGATGGCTGAAAGCCCACCGAGAAGACCCACCGTGGCCGCGAGACCAACCGTCTTGGTATTAAGAAGCATTGCTAGTTTCATTCGCCGGATGAGCGTTCAGGAAATTCCTTTTTGTCTAATCCACATCGAGTGGCACAAAAATCACCTCATACGATGGCCGTTCAACGCGAACCTTGTCACCATTCGCATTCTGAAAATCAATCTGGTTGGAAACTTTCACCCCAACACACTTCACCGTCACCCCGTTGGCTGTCGAGATCGTCCCACGATCCTGCAAGCCCAGCACCTCGGCCTTCGCCGACTTCGGTTTGAAGGATGCCAGCGAGACACCCTGTTGCACTTGCACCGGATTCTCCACCTCCTGCGGAGCCTCACTCCCCTGGTTTGAAAGCATCACCGCCGCCGCCGCACCAAAGATCGCCACCCCGGCCACCGCCTTCCACTGAAACCATCCTTCGGATCGACCGGCTTCAATCTTCTGGCTGTCACTCAGGGAGATCACTTTCTCCTCCACCGGCACAGTCTCGTGCCAGCGTGACATCGCATCATCAAGACGCGACAAAAGATCATCCGGCATTCCCTGGGGGGCCAGCTTCTGCAGTTCAGCTTCGATTTGTTTGAGTTCGGAATCCATTGAAGAATTTCAGTTTGAAAATTGTTTAGAGATCACCGTTCACCCGCGCCGTCGCAAGTTGTTTCCGCAGGGCTTCAATGCCGTAGCGATATCGGGAGGCCGCCGTGTTTAGAGAAATGCCCAACGCCTCACCAATCTCGGCAAAGGTCCGCTCGCCCCATAACTTCATCACGATCACTTCGGAAAACTTCTTTGGCAACGCCTTCATCGCCTCCCCCAGCAATTGGCGGGTCTCATCGTCACTGTCATCACTCTCAAAAAGCGAGACATCCACATCCTTGCCCAACCCGCGCTCATCGCTGACCACCGTTTCTTCTCTCCGCCGACGCCGATCGTCCTTCCGTCCCAAGTCAATCGCTTCACGGCGAATCTGCGTGTAAATAAAGGGCAGCCACGATTCCTGACCTCCCAAAAAGGTCCCCTCTTCCACCTTGCGGGCCAATTTTACAAGGGCCTCCTGCAAGATGTCCTCGGCATCCGCGATCGATCGCGTCTGCTGACGGGCAAATAATAGAAGTTTGGACCCGTGCTCCTCCAGCCAGGGTCTCCAGCGCGAGGGCTGTGGTGCTTTCGCTTGTGCCAAGTTCACAGTATTGTTGGTGCTCATGGGTCCAGCGATTCCCAAAGAGGGTTTTGTCTTTGGGAACCTCGAAATCGTAGCATTTTTTCAGAAAATCTCAAGGACGCTTCTGGAAACCTGGGCTTCTCTCCTCACAAAGAGCCTTCCCCGTAGCCGATTCCTCGACCTTCATGATCGCCGCCGGTGTCCCGCAAGCCACCACCCGCCCCCCCGCATCTCCCCCCGTCGGCCCCAAATCAATCAAGTGATCACACGCCGCGATCACATCCAGATTGTGCTCCACCACCACCAGCGAATGCCCCGCATCCCGCAACCGGTGAAGCACCTTCAGCAACACCTGCACATCCTGATAATGCAGCCCCGTCGTCGGCTCATCCAATAAGTAAAGAACATGCCCGGCCGAGCTCTTCGCCAACTCACACGCCAGCTTCACCCGCTGCGCCTCCCCGCCCGAGAGCGTGTTCGCCGCCTGCCCCAACTTCACATAGCCCAATCCCACATCGTCCATCGCCGATAAGATCGCATTCAGCTTCGGCACCGCCCCAAAGAACTCCCGCGCCTCCTCCACCGTCATCTCCAGAATGTCCGCCACGTTCTTCCCCCGATAACGCACCTCCAGCGTCTCCCGATTATACCGCTGCCCCCGACACGCCTCGCACGGAATCCAGATGTCCGGCAAAAAGTGCATATCAATCCGAATCGATCCCCCGCCCATGCACTTCTCGCATCGCCCACCCTTCACATTGAAACTAAACCGCCCCGCCTTGTATCCCCGCTGCCTCGATAAGGGCAAATGCCCAAAAAGATCCCGCACATGATCGAACGCCCCCGAATAAGTCGCCGGATTCGATCTCGGACTCTTCCCCAGCGGACTCTGGTCCACCACCACCACCTTCTCCAGATAGTGGAGCCCCTCAATGGACTTGTGCTTCCCGGGCGTCGCCTTCGCCCGATGAAAATGCCGCGCCAACGCCTTCCGCAATACCCCGTCCACCAGCGTCGACTTCCCGCTCCCGCTCGGCCCCGTCACCCCCACCAGTTGACCCAGCGGAATATCCACCCGGTCCCCCTTCAGGTTATTTTCCGTCGCCCCCAGAATACTCAATTCAAAATCCGCTTTCCGCACCCGCCCCACCGGCTCCGCCTTCGCCGCACTCAGCCACCGACCCGATGCCGTATCCAGCTTCGCAATGTCCTCCGGCGTCCCCTGCCCCACCAACTCACCCCCATGCCATCCCGCCCCCGGCCCAATCTCGATCACCTGGTCCGCCGCCCGCACCATCGCCTCATCATGCTCCACCACCACCACCGTATTCCCCGAATCCCGCAGCCGCAGCAAGGCCCCGATCAAGCGGTCATTATCCTGCGGATGCAGTCCGATACTCGGCTCATCCAACACGTAAATCACTCCCGCTAACCCCGATCCCAGCTGGGTCGCCAACTTCACCCGCTGAAATTCCCCGCCCGATAAACTCCCGCTCCTCCGGCCCAGACTCAAATATCCCAGCCCCACTTCATTCAAAAAGGACAAGCGTTTCGCAATCTCACCCACCACTCCCTTCATCGCATCCTGATGCGCCCCCGTCAGCTTCAGCCCCTTCGTCCACTCCGCCGCCGCCTCAATCGACTGCCCGCAAAATCCATCAATCCCCAACTCCCCCTCACCGCTCTCCAGCGTCACCGCGAGATACTCCGGCTTCAGCCTCTTCCCCTCGCATGCCTTGCATTCCCGCGAGGTCATGTATCGGCTCATGTTCCGCTTCACCCCGTCACTCTCCGTCTCCCGATACAACCGCTCCACCTGGCGGCACACCCCCTCAAACTCCTTCTGCCACGGCATCACATGCCCGTCCTTCTCCCATTTCAAATCAATCTTCTTCGACCCGTTCCCAAAGAACAACGCCCTCCGGAATTCCTTCGACAGCTTCGCAAAAGGCTCGTCCAGGCTCACTCCAAACTGCTCCGCCAACGCCTCAATCTGTCGCTGGTTCCATCCCTTCTTTTTCTTCGACCCCTTCGTCCACAAGGTCACCGCCCCCTCCGCCAACGACTTGCTCCGATCCGGCACCACCAAAAACGGATCACAAAAAATCTCCGTCCCCAACCCGTGGCACACCTCGCACGCTCCCAGATGTGAATTGTAGGAAAAATGCCGCGCCGTCAGCGCCTCCAGCTCAAACCCCGTTTCCGGATTCCGAAAGCTCGTCGCAAACGCCAGCTCCCCCCACTCCTTCTCCCCCTTCTGCTGGCTCAACGCCCGCACCTCGGTGCCACAAATCCGCAAGGCGATCTCGATGCTGTCCGCCATCCGGCTCTCCACCCCCTCCTTCACCACCAACCGGTCCACCACAATTTCCACTTCCCCCTCCTCACCCGGCCACTTCTCCGCCGCCTCTTCCAACTCCAAAATCTCGCCCCCAATCCGCACCCGCACAAACCCCTGCCGCTGCAAATCATCAATCATCCCCGCCGCCTCGCCCTCGGTCGAAAGAGGAGCCATGATCATCACCCGCGTCCCCTCCGGCCTCCCGCACAGACTCGCCACGATATCACCCGTCGTCATCCGCTTCAGACGCTCACCCGTCTCCGGATCATGCGGAATCCCCGCCGCCGCATAAAGTATCCGCAAAAAGTCGTGAATCTCCGTCACCGTCGCAATCGTCGATCGCGGATTTCCGCCCCCCGTCCGCTGCTCAATCGCAATCGCCGGACTCAACCCCTCAATCGAATCCACCTCCGGCTTCTCCAGCTGATCCAAAAACTGCCGCGCATAAGTCGATAACGACTCCACATACCGCCGCTGCCCCTCCGCATACAAGGTATGAAACGCCAAACTCGACTTCCCGCTCCCACTCACTCCCGTAATCACGATCAACTTCCCTCGCGGAAGATCCACATCGACCCCCTTCAAATTATGCTGCCGCGCCCCCCGTATCCGAATCACCCCTAAACTCTACCCAATCCCCCCCACCTATCAAAGCCCATAGTCCCAAGTTCAAGGAGAGTTCAGAGTTCAGCGTTCAACCGCGCCTTTCCCCATCTAGAATTTCGAATTTCCCACCCACCCCCTCAACCAAGCCTCCACCTGCCCCCCATCCTCCTCATTCAAAAACCCGGAGATCTTCACCTTCTTCTCCCCCAACAAACTCACCTCATAGCGCGGCTCCCCGTTCACATGACCCGCTTGCTTGCTCCTCACCTCCCGAAACCCGCTCTTCTGAAAAAACTCCTGCTTCACCCGAACCCCTTTCCGGTATTTCGACACCACCAACTTCTCCTTCGAAAACTCAAATCGCCGCTCCGTCCCCCACTCCAGATAACCACAAACCAACACCCCCAGTGACACCGCCGTCCCCACCAAAAACGCCACCGCCGACAGCCCGTCAAAAATAAATCCAATCAATTTCACGAACCAGGGCCCATCTCCCACCCCCCAATCTTTCCCCATCAAATCACTCCCAAACACCACCGCCACAACCATCAACGACACCGCCCCCGCCAGCATCAGCCACTTCGCCACCCCGTTCCTCGTCACCATCCGAAACCCTTCCCTCTCCCCCTTCACAATCGTCACCCCCTTCCCCTCATAATCACCCAATTCACCCCCCTCCAGATCCGCCGATAACAATCCCGCTTCAGGCTCAACCACCCGCATCCCCAGCGCCTCCCGAAACTCTCCCAGCAACCACCCCTTCTCCTCATCCTCCAGCTGCGACCCCACCGAAATCGTCTTCCCATCCTTCCGCACAAACCCCACTTCATACACCGGCTCGTCATTTTGCTCATGAGCCGAGACCATCTTCACCCTGATCACCTCCTCCCGCTTCGCCTCCTTCACCCTCACCTTTCCAAACAATTTCCTCATCACCCGAACCTTGTCCGGATCGATCACCACAATCACCTCCTCAAAACTCCACTTCAACGCCATATAAACCACGAATATCCCCGCCAGCACAAAGGGCGTGAGAAACAACCCCATCCCCAATCTCCCCCACTCATCATCAAATTCACCTACCACCACCGCCCACAAAAAAACCGACAACAGGGCCCACCAAAACCCACCAAAAAACCAAAAGAAATTCCCCTTCCTCGCCGCCGGAATCAGCCACGTCTTCTCCTCCCCCATCTCACTCGAAACAATCACGCTCCCCTCCGGCTTCTCCCCCACCACCCCCGGCTCGCTCCCTCTCCCCGAAGCACCCGACAACTCCCCGCGCCACTCGCACTTCCCGCACTCAAACACCGCATCCATCCCCCCCGCCGGCATCTCCTCCGGAAGCTCCAGCACCTCCCCACACCCCGGACAAGGCGGCTTCTCCTTCCGCATCATCCGATACCCCTTCCGCAACGCCCAATCCTTCAACCCGTCAATCACCCCCAAACCCTACAAAACCCACCCTCCCCCTCAAAGCCCAAAGCCATGAGATCAAAGTTCAACCTTCCCCCCTCAACCAAGATTTCCAATTTCCCAATTTCGAATTTGTTTAGAGTTTCTTCATCTGGATTTTAGGATTTCCCTCCCCACCCTTGAACATTGAATCCCCACTCTCCTCCCGCTACCCTCCTCCCGTGCTCAAGTCCTTCTTCTCTCCCCGCACCTCCCTCAAAATCTGCGGCGTCACCACTCCCGCCGACGCCCAAATGCTCGTCGACTGTCATGTCGACGCCATCGGCCTCAACTTCTGGCCCCAATCAAAACGCTACTGCTCCCCCGATCACGCCAAGACCTTTGCCGTCGACCTCGCAGGCAAGATCCTCCGCGTCGGCGTCTTCGTCAACAACGCCCTCCCCCTCGCCAAAAACCTCTTCCAAAAAGGCATCATCGATGTCGTCCAACTCCACGGCGACGAATCCCTCGACGACATCCGGCACTTCCTCACTTCCAACATCCCCGTCATCCGCGCCGTCTCCGCCGAGCACCTCCCGGACTACGAGCTCCCCACCGAAAACTTCGCCCTCCTCATCGACACCCCTGCCGGCAAGGACTACGGCGGCACCGGACAAACCTTCGACTGGTCCATCGCCCGCGACTTCATCGCCAAACACCCCAACACCCCCGTCATCCTCGCCGGCGGACTCAACCCCGATAACGCAGCCGACGCCATCGCCCAAGTCTCCCCCTGCGCCATCGATATCGCCTCCGGCGCCGAACTCTCCCCCGGCCACAAAGACCCCCAAAAAGTCCAAGCCCTCGTAAACCTCCTCCCCTAAACCCAAAGCCCCCCCAACCAAGCAATTCCCAATTCCCAATTCCTAATTTAAAATGAACGCCCTCCTTATCTTCCTCGGCGGCGGCCTCGGCTCCCTCGCCCGTTGGTCCCTCGCCGCCGGCGTTCAAAGCCTCGCCGATAAAACCTCTCTCTCCCGCTTCCCCCTAGGCATCCTCACCTGCAACGTCCTCGGCTGCTTCCTCATCGGCTGCCTCTTCGGCCACTTCGCCACCCGCAACGCCCCCGCCTGGGTCTTCCCCCTCCTCGCCACCGGCTTCCTCGGCGGATTCACCACCTTCTCCACCTTCGCAAAAGACACCCACTCCCTCTGGACCTCCGGCCTCACCCCACACGCCGCCGCCCAAATCATCCTCTCCCTCCTCCTCGGACTCGCCGCCGTCTACACCGGCATCAAACTCACCCACTCGGGTTAAACCACCTTCCGCTCGAGCCGGTTCTCACCTCCATTGGCAGCAGTCCCTTCCAACATGGGACTCCAACCCATATCTTTGGGAAAAATACGAACAATCACCTAAAAACCATCCAATGATATCAAGAAGACTTCTTTTATCTTCCACCTCAATTCACCAGATGAAATAATCCCTGAGTCAACACTACCGAGGACTAGTGAAACCCTCTATCATCGCACTCCAAAAAATTCAACTTCCGGAACAATGAAACACCTGCTCCTCCTTCTCTCTCTCCTTATCCCCGACCTCCAGTCCGCCTCTCTGGACGACCTCACCTGGACTACTGAAAATGGCGAAATCACCATCACTGATTGCTACCAATTCGCAAAGGGTGACCTTGTTATCCCAGCGACAATTAATGACCAACCAGTAACCGCCATAGGAGACAACGCGATCCGATTCTGCGGCCTTCTCACGAGCATCACCATCCCTGATAGCGTTACGTCCATTGGAGACGAGGCCTTTAGAAACTGCGGAGATGCCACCGACATCAACCTCCCTGATAATCTCGTCTCTATCGGACAACAGGCATTCCACGGGTGCGTAGAGCTCACCAGCGCAAACATCCCCGGCTCTGTTCAGTTTATTGGCGACAACGCCTTTGGTTGGTGCCGCAAGATTGCCAGCATAAATGTCGACCAATCGAATCCAAATTACGCCTCTCAAGACGGAGTATTAGTTAACAAGTCTCTAAGCACACTCGTCGCCTTTCCATCCGGAAAATTGGACCAAACCTATTCGACCCCTATCAATATAACCACCATTGGAAACTTTGCCTTTTCTTACTGTCTAAACCTTTCATCCATCGAAGTTTCCTCCAACGTCACCTCCATCGGAGACAACGCGTTCGACAATTGCACATACCTCACCTCCATCACCATTCCTGGCAGCGTCACCTCGATCGGGAACGAGCCTTTTCTCCGGTGCGCAAGTCTCAATAGAATTGACGTTCATTCTTCAAATCAAAATTTCCAGTCTCAAGACGGTGTCCTATTTGACAAGTCACTCGAGACCCTCATCGCCTACCCTCCAGCCAAGCCGGACCTAACCTATCTCATCCCCGAAAGCATAACCTCAATCAGAGACTCTGCTTTTTACTGCTGCAGTCTAGACAACATCTCCCTCCCCAACGGCGTGACAACCATTGGAAATTTCGTTTTCGGGTATGCGAGGATGAGCAGTATCTCCATTCCGTCTAGCGTCACCTCCATTGGCCACGAGGCATTTAAGAATTGTAGCCAACTCACCAGTATCTCCATCCCGAATAGTGTCACCTCGATCGGCATATCTGCCTTTTCCTATTGCCAGAGTCTCACCGACATAACCATCCCCAACAGTGTCACCTCGATTGGCGAATCAGCCTTTAACGAATGCCGTGCTCTCAAGAGCATCACCATTCCAGATAGCATCACCACCATCGAGCCAGCCTGCTTTTACATTTGTTCTGCTCTCACCAACATCACTATTCCTGACAGCGTGACCAGCATTGGTGAGAATGCCTTCTACGGATGCATCGCCCTGACAGACCTGACCATCCCAACAAACATAACAACCATCGAGGGGCACGCGTTTTCTAA
Source organism: Verrucomicrobiaceae bacterium (assembly GCA_051252135.1). Taxonomy (GTDB): domain Bacteria; phylum Verrucomicrobiota; class Verrucomicrobiia; order Verrucomicrobiales; family Akkermansiaceae; genus SW10. Next base: position 27,148 of record JBPOGH010000015.1, read on the forward strand.
TTGCCGCAGTTTCACAAAAATCACGATCCCCGATAATGTCACCACCATCGGAGAATACGCCTTCTCCGGCTGCACCAACATCACCTCTTTCACTCTCCCAAATGGCATAACTACCATCGGAAAACACGCCTTCTCCGGCTGCACCAACATCACCTCTTTCACTCTCCCAAATGGCATAACTACCATCGAGGACTTCACCTTCTCACAATGCTCAAGTCTCGCCACTATGCGGATTCCAAACAGTGTCACCTCAATAGGAAATTCCGCTTTCCACTCCTGCACCAACCTCTTCTGGATCTCCATTCCTAACAGCGTCACCTTCATCGGAGACTCGGCATTCTACGAATGCAACAGCCTCAAAACCATGTCGATCCCAAACGGAGTCACCTCCATAGCGCCTTATTGCTTCTACGGCTGCGAGGTCCTACCCAGCATCGCAATCCCTGCCCATATTTCATCTATCGGAGAAGGAGCTTTTGGCCGCTGCAAGAAATTTGATGAAATCACCATTCCTAACGGCATCATTTCCATCGAAAACTCAACCTTTGCCGGATGCATCAACCTCACTCAAATAATCATCCCTGGCACTGTTACCTCTATTGGCAACAACGCCTTTGATGCCTGCTCGAGACTGACAACTGTATCGATCCCCGATACAGTCACTTCAATCGGAGACTCGGCTTTCGAACGTAGCGGACTCACCACCATAACCATCCCCTCTAGTGTCACCTCCATTGGAAATTCCGCATTCCGCTTAAGTGATCTCGAAAGCATCATCATACAAGAAGGAGTCACCTCCATTAAAGGGTCTGCATTTATGGAATGCTTTAACCTGGTCAACATCAGCTTGCCACCCGGCATCACCTCCATTGAAAGACGCACATTCTATCTTTGTCAAAACCTCGCTAACATCACAATGCCCACCAGCGTCACCTCAATCGGCGAAGAGGCTTTTTCGTATTGTAGGGGACTTACTTCGTTACCGGTCCCCCACAGTGTTACCTCCTTGGGTTACTTGGCGTTTTCCCACTGTGGAGGCTTAACAAGCATTGCGATTCCCAATGGAGTCGAAGTCATCGAATCCCGTTGCTTTTACAATTGTTACAACCTTACCAGCATCAATATCCCTCCCAGCGTAAATTCAATTGCGGCCATCTCATTCAACGCTTGCACCAAGCTGCAAAGGATCACCTTTGATGGACCTCCTCCAGCCTACGTTTCTTCCCATGCATTCGTAAACACCTCCTCGCTTTCACAGGTTCACGTTTATCCTGAGTATGCATCCTCTTACGGCGGCCAAGGAGCGGATTGGAATGACCTTACCGTAAACCTTCTCGCTCCCCGCCTGGGAATCACCTCCCTCACCATCTTTGGAACAACCGCAACCATCACCGTCACCGGAGCACCAAACACGAGTTACCTTTGTAAAACCTCCGCCGACCTCTCCAACTTCATCACCGTCCCAACCTCCCCCGCCACCCCTACAACCAACTCCTTAGGCACCGCCACCTTCACCGTCCAATCTCCGGACCCGAGAAACTTCTTCATTATTGAAGAAGCCCCCTAAACCACCTTCCGCATCAACACATGCGGAATCCCGATCTCCGTAAAGATCGACCCTACCTGCTCATACCCCAGCGCTTCATAAAAGCCCGCCACCTCCTCGCGGGAATGAAGCTCAAAGTCTCGCACGCCCTCACGCACCAGCTGGGCCTCGACCGCTTCCATCACCATCCGGCCATAGCCCTTTCCCCGCATCACCCGGCACACCGCCACCTGCCGCAGCCGCACCCCGCCATCCTGCTTCTTGCGCACCACCACCGTCGCCACCGGATGGTCCAACATAAACACCCCAAAGTGCCGCTCCAGTTGCTCCCACTGCAAGTCCGCCACCGACCACCGCAGCCCCAGCGGAGCCCGCAGTTCACGAAAACGCAAGTCCTTCAATCCATCGTATTCGTGCGTCCCCACCCGCACCTCCCGGAACTCCGCCGCCGCAATCATCGGCTTCCGGTAATGCTCAAATTTTTCCACCACCAACGCCATCGGCGACCCACCCCCCTCCACCTGAATCACCAGCACCCCACGCTCCCCGCGCCCATGAATCTGCAACACCGTCTTTCCACCCCGGTAGCCCACCGGACAAATCAGCGAAAGCACCTCGCCATCCGCCAACCCCGACATCTTCCCCATCAGCGTATTCAACTGCCCCGCCCGGAATGACGGCTCAAACGCCCCATCCAGCTCCGCCACCAACGCCCGAAATTCCTCCCGCTCAATCACTCCCCTAATCTGCTGCCCCATCTCCTCGTCCCCTTTCCCCTCACCCTCCTCCTCATCCCGCACATCCGTCGGCGAAAACACCACACGATCCATCACCTTCCCCAAAAGGGCTTTCACAACCTTCCTCCCAAAATAACCGAACACCCCCAACAAATAACAACCCACCCCCACAAAACAAACCCCAATAAGGAAAGTGGGTAAAATGCCCTTGGGTGCATTCCTACCCGCTACCCCAAGTTGGAGCGTCGGTCTATGACCGTCGCAAATCCCCCTCAACCAAGCCCCCTCAACCAAGCCAATCATCCATTCGTCCAATTCTCAAATCCTCCATTCCCTCCCCCCTCAACCAAGCCAATCATCCATTCGTCAATTCATCCAATTCTCAAATCCCCCATTCCCTCCCCCCAACCAAGCCCTTCAAATTTAAATGTTAAATGTTCAGTGTTAAATGTTCCCCCCCAACCAAGCAATCCCATCCATCCTGTTCATCTGCGGTTCACAACCTCCACCTCCCAAGCCCCCCCATCCAAGCCCCCCCAACCAAGCCAATCATCCATTCGTCCAATCATCCATTCGTCCAATTATCAAATCCTCCATTCCCTCCCAATCCCCCACCTTGCCCTCCCTACCTCAAAACCCTACTCTCCCAAAACCCGATGACGAAACTCCTCGCTCTCTTCCTCCTTCTCCTCGCCCCCCTCCGCGCCGACCTCGTCGCCCACTACGCCCTCGACGAGACCGACCCCGCCTCAACCACCGTCAGCGACTCCCTCGGCAAAAATCCCGGCACCCTCATCGGCTCCGCCTCTCCCACCAAAAATTTCACCTCCCCACTCAACGTCGGCTACGACTTCCCCACTCGCTCCGGATTCAAAATCGATCCCGCTCCCGAAGTCCAACCCACCGACCAGTTCACCATCACCTGGTGGTTCCGCCCCACCACCCTCGATCAATTCGATCGCTTCTTCGAAACCCTCTCCGGCACCGGAAACAGCGGCTCCGGCATCCGGATCGACCTCGGCTCCGCCCCCGGCAACAAAGTCCGCGCCCTCCTCCGCGATGGCAATGGCTCCACCAACACCAGCGTCACCAACTCCCTCACCCTTTCCACCGGCAACTGGTACTTCGCCGCCCTCCGATACGATTCCCTCGATGGCACCTGCCAGCTCACCGTCCTCCAGGACACCGGAGGAAACATCACCGCCTCCACCATCGCCTCCGCCACCACCACCGATTCCTCTCTCGGCACCAACGCCCTCTCCCACAACACCGGAGTCTTCATCGCAGCCGATGACTCCAGTGCCGCCACCTCCAACGACTTCGGAGGCGCCCTCGATGACCTCGCCATCTTCCAAACCGGTGACAAGTTCGGAGTCCTTTCCGATGCCGATCTCGCCGAAGTCTACAACAACGGAGCACTCGCCTTCGATCCCCCCGCCCCCGTCCCCACCATCAATTTCTTCACCGCCACCAACACCTCCGTCAACTCCGGCGATTCCGTCACCCTCGGCTGGAGTGTCACCGATGCCGACTCCGTCGAAATCACACCCACCATCGGCTCCGTCCTACCGAACGGCAACACCACCTTCACCGCCTCCCTCACCGAGGTCTACACCCTCACCGCCACCAACGCTGAAGGCAGTACGACATCCACCCTACAAATCACCGTCGATGGCCTCGCCCTCCCACCCCGCATCAGCGAGTTCGTCGCCAGTAACTCCAGCTTCGATGACGGCGATGGCAACTCCACCGACTGGATCGAAATCCAAAATTCCAACACCACTCCCTTCGATCTCTCCGGCTACCACCTCACCGATGACGCCGCCAACCTCACCAAGTGGACCTTCCCCGCCAACACCTCCCTCACGGGAGAAGAACACATCGTCGTCTTCGCTTCCGGCACCGGCACCCCCGACTCCGCCGGAAACCTCCACACCAACTTCTCCCTCAAATCAGACGGCGAATACCTCGCTCTCATCGCGCCCAACGGCTCCACCATCCTGCAACAGTTCGCCCCCTACCCCGTTCAAAAAACCAACACCAGCTACACCTCCTCCGGCTACCTCGCCACCCCCACCCCGCGCGCTCCCAACACCGGCACCCCGCAGCAAGGCTACGTCACCGACACCTCGTTCGATATCGACCGCGGCCACTACACCTCCCCCTTCAACCTCACCATCTCATCCTCCACCCCCGACGCGCAAATCTACTACACCACCGATGGCACCCCGCCCTCACCCGCCAATGGAACCCTCTACACCGCTCCCGTAAACATCGCCACCACCACCGTCCTCCGCGCCGCCGCCTTCAAGGACAACTTCCTCCCCACCAACGTCGACACCCAATCCTACCTCTTCCTCAACGACGTCATCAACCAACCCAACAACCCGCCCAACACCACCACCACCTGGGCCGGAAGAATCGCCGACTACGGGATGGACCCGGACATCGTCAATCACCCCGACTACGCCTCCGAAATCATCCCCGCCCTCGAAAAATTCTCCACCCTCTCCCTCACCATCGACCCCGATGACTTCTACGGAACCCAGGGTATCTACCAAAATCCCCAAAGCGACGGCCCCAATTGGGAACGCCCCGTCTCCGCCGAGCTCATCGCGCATAACGGCTCCGAGTCCGGCTTCCAAATCGACGCCGGCCTCCGCATCCAGGGCGGATCCAGCCGAAATCCCGACACCCCAAAGCACAGCCTAAGCCTCCGCTTCCGCAACGACTACGGCGCCGGCAAACTCAACTACCCCCTCTTCCGTGACGCCCCCCACGGCCGCACCGCCGTCGAAAAGTTCGACACCCTCCAGCTCCGCTCCGGCTACAATTTCGGCTGGACCCACCGCCACTTCTGGCAAGCCGACAAAGCCCAATACGCCCGCGACCAATTCGTCAACGACCTCTTCCTCGAACTCAATAACACCGGCATCCACGGCCGCTGGATCCACCTCTACATCAACGGAATCTACTGGGGCATCTACCACATCCACGAGCGCCCGGACCAGGACTTCATGGAATCCTACTTCGGCGGTCAAGATGCGGACTACGATGCCATCAACTCCGGCGAAGCCACCTCCGGCACCACCGCCGCCTTCCTCGCCATGGCCAATGTCGCCAAGGGAAATATCGCCAGCTCCTCGGTCTACAACACCATGAAGACCCATCTCAATGTTGACTCCTTCATCGACTACATGCTCATCAATCTCTACGTCGGAAATAACGACTGGGACGGACACAACTGGCGCGCCGCCGGCACCGGACCCACCGGCGTCCCCTTCCATGTCATCCCCTGGGATACCGAGTTCGCCATCTCGCCAAATCGCACAGACCCCGCCTACCTCGACATTGCCAACGCCCTCAATATCGACCGAACCGGCCTCAACGGAAACAACCGCCCCACCGGCATCCATCAGGACCTTTCTCAAAACGCCGAATACCGACTCCGCTTCGCCGACCGCGCCCACCACGCCTTCTTCAACAACGGCCCCCTCTCACCCACTGGAGCCACCGCCATCTGGCGCCAACGCTCCGATGACATGGGCCTCGCCATCGTCGCCGAGTCCGCCCGCTGGGGAGACTACCGCCGTGACGTCCAGGCCGCCGGCGGATGGTCCTCCTCGGACTTCGATCTCTACACCCGCGATGACCACTACTACCCCATCCAGGACTACATCACCGGCACCTACCTCCAGCAACGCCCCGACATCTACCTCGACCAACTCCGCGCCCGCAATCTCTACCCGGATGTCGATGCCCCCACCTACTCCCACCTCGCCAACACCCTCTCCATGACCAATCCAAATACCGGAGGCACCATCTACTACACCACCGATGGCACCGACCCCCGCGATCCCGCCGCCCAAACCTACACCGGCCCCATCACCCTCACCGCTTCCGCCACCTACAATTCCCGCGTCCTGCAGAACGGCGAGTGGTCCGCCCTCCAATCCCTCGACATCCTCACCGGCATCCCCGCCCGCGATTCCAACCTCATCATCTCGGAAATCTACTACAACGAGCCCGGCCCCACCGAAACCAACGAGTTTATCGAACTCACCAACTTCTCACCCCAACTCATCGACCTGAGCAACCTCTCCTTCTCCGCCGGCATCACCTACACCTTCCCCGTCGGCACCACCCTCGCCCCCGGCGCACAACTCATCCTCACCCCCGCCGACTACCAAGGCTCCCTCGATAACGACGGCGAAACCATCACCCTCATCGACGCCCTCGGCTTCCTCATCGACTCCGTCACTTACAATGACGCCGCCCCCTGGCCCCTCGCAGCCGATGGCGACGGCTACTCCCTCGTCCGCATCTCCCCCTCCTCCCAACTCCCTGGAGACGACCCCGCCTCCTGGCGCCTCTCCACCGCCCTCGGCGGAAATCCCGGCACCTCCGACTCCTCCACCTTCCCCGGCGGAGACCTCATCGCCTACGCCCTCCAGGGAAACCCCATCACCTTCAGCCCCAATCTCGACGCCCTCATCGTCCCCCGCAACCTCGCCGCCGATGACCTCATCACCACCGTCCAGGTCTCCACCGATCTCTCCACCTGGACCTCCCTCACCACCATCCAGGCCGAAACCCTCCCCACCAACGGCGTCACCCAACAAACCTTCCCCCTCCCCCCCGGCACCCCAAAACACTTCGCCCGCCTCAAAGCCACCCTCCGCCCCTAGCCCCCCCCAAAAGGCAGGGACCGATCTCCGGGCGGTCCGGTTGCGTCCCCCTCTGTCCCCCCAACCAAGCCTTCAACGTTCAAATCTCACTGTTCAATATTCAGAGTTCCCCCCCAACCAAGCCCCCCCAACCAAGCTATCCCTTCCATCCTGTCCATCTGTGGTTATTCCTCCCCCCCCAACCAAGAATTCAAAGTCCAGAGTTCAACGTTCATCCTCCTCCCCACCCAAGAATTCAAAGTTCAGAGTTCAAAGTTCAGCGTTCAGAGTTCAGCCTCCCCCATGCCTCTCTCCGCTAGCGTTCTCATCGACGGCCCATCCGAGCTCGTCTTCGACTACGCCATCCCGGAAAACCTCAATGTCGTCCCCGGCTGCCGCGTCCGCATCCCTCTCCGCAACCGCCCCGCCACCGGCACCGTCCTCCGCGTAGCCCAGGCCGAACAGGGCGACTTCGCCCTCCGCTACCTAACCGACCTCGTCGACCCCGAACCACTCATCACCCCCGAGCTCCTCAAGCTCGCCGAGTGGATCACTTCCTACTACTCCACCCCGCTCGAGCAGGTCATGCGCTCCATCATCCCCGGATCCGTCCGGGGAGAAAAAACCTCCGCCAAAACCGCCCGCGCCGCCGTTCTCGAAAAGTCACCCACCGAAGAAGAACTCGCCACCCTCGCCAAGCGCGCCAAACGCCAGCACACCATCATCGAGATCCTCAAAGGCTCCTCCAAGCCCATCCCCATCGCCCAACTCGGCGGCGGTTCCGCTTCCGCCTCCCTCAAAGCCCTCGCCGAAAAAGGCTTCGTCAAGGTCATCGACCTCGAAGTCCGGCGCGACCCCGACGCCGGAGAAACCTTCATCCCCACCGAGCCCCTCACCCTCAACGACGAACAGTTCGAAGCCCTCGACCTCGTCTCCACCTCCATCCATTCCGAAAAGCCCGAGCCGATTTTGCTGCACGGCATCACCGGATCCGGAAAAACCGAAGTCTACCTCCAGGCCACCCGCAAGGCCCTCGACCTCGGAAAAAACGTCATCATCCTCCTCCCCGAGATCTCCCTCGCCCCCCAGACCGTCCGCCGCTTCAAAGCCCGCTTCTCGGACATGGACGACCAGATCGCCGTCCAACACTCCCACCTCTCCCAAGGCGAACGCTTCGATGAATGGCAGCGCATCCGCTCCGGCAAGGCCCGCATCATCATCGGCGCCCGCTCCGCCATCTTCGCCCCCGTGCGGAATCTCGGCCTCATCATCGTCGATGAAGAACACGAGCCCGCCTACAAGCAGGAAAACGTCCCCAAGTACCACGCCCGCGATCTCGCCGTCGTCCGCTGCCATCTGGAAAAATGCGCCGTCGTCCTCGGCTCCGCCACCCCCTCTCTCGAGACCTTCCACAACACCCAGCTCAACAAATACCAGATCGTCCACCTCAACCAGCGGGCCGATGGCGCCACCCTCCCGCTCACCCGCGTCGTCGACATGCGCATCGAGTCGCGAAAGCAAAAAGGCCGCGACGCCATCCTCTCCGAGCGCCTCCGCTCCGCCATCGACGAACGCCTCGAAAAAGACGAACAAGTCATCCTCTTCCTCAACCGCCGCGGCTTCGCCCGCTCCCTCCAGTGCCCCCCCTGCGGACACGCCATCGAGTGCAACCACTGCGCCATCCCCCTCACCTACCACCGCTCGGAAGAACGCCTCATCTGCCACATCTGCGGACACCAGGCCATCGTCCCCAAGCTCTGCCCCGAGTGCCGCGACCCCGCCATCCGCTTCCAGGGATACGGCACCGAAAAAGCCGAAATCATCCTCAATAAAATCTTCAAGGGCGTCAAAATCGCCCGCCTCGATACCGACACCACCCGACGCAAGAACGCCCTCCGCGACACCCTCCGCGACTTCCGCGCCAAGAAAATCAAAATCCTCCTCGGCACCCAAATGATCGCCAAAGGACTCGACTTCCCCAACGTCACCCTCGTCGGAGTCCTTAATGCCGACCTCTCCCTCTACGCCCCCGACTTCCGCGCCGGCGAGCGCACCTTCCAGCTCCTCACCCAGGTCGCCGGACGCGCCGGACGAGGCAAAATGGCCGGCGAGGTCATCATCCAAACCTCCACCCCCCACTCCCCCTCCATCCAGTTCGCCCGCCACCACGATTTCAACGGCTTCGTCGCCCAGGAGCTCGAGATGCGCCGCACCTTCTCCTACCCGCCCTACACCCACCTAGCCCTCCTCCTCGCCAGATCCAGCCACGAACGCCGGGCCGAATTCACCCTCGAAACCCTCCACCTCAAACTCAAGGAAAACCTCCCCGAAGGAGTCATTCTCGGCGACCCCATCCCCTCCCCCCTCACCCGCTCCCACTCCCAATTCCGCTTCCAACTCCTCCTCCGCGGCCCCAACGCCCGAGTCCTCTCCCGCCACATCAAAAAAATCCTCGACGCCACCCCCACCCCCGAAGACGTCATCGTCACCTCCGACCTCGACGCCTACGACCTCGGCTAAAAAAAGGAGTCGCGGCGCCCCCGCCGCCCCCCAACCAAGCCCCCACAACCAAGCCCAAGGCAGGGACCGATCTCCGGGCGGTCCGGTTGCATCCCGCTCTGTCCCCCCAACCAAGCTAAGGAGAGTGGGCATCCTGCCCGCCCCCCCTACCAAGCCCCCTCAACAAAGCCCAAGGCAGGGACCGATCTCCGAGCGGTCCGGTTGCATCCCGCTCTGCCCCCCAACCAAGCTAAGGAGAGTGGGCATCCTGCCCGCCCCCCCAACCAAGCACCCTCAACCAATCCCAAGGCAGGGACCGATCTCCGAGCGGTCCGGTTGCGTCCCCGCACTGCCCCCCAACCAAGCCCTCCCATTGAGCTGAAGGCTCAAAAGAACAAAGCCCATGGCTTCAGCCATGGGATTCAAATCCAAAAAATATCAGCGCCCTGAAAGGTCGCAGAAACTCCCTCCCCCCCTAAAACGCCCATCGCATCCCAACACCCCCGTGAAAAAAGTCGATCAACAGATCGTCCCCGGCCAACGTTGCCTCTCTCCCCAAAGCCCAATTGTAAACGCCGTGCACGGTCAGCGAGACCGAATCGGTAAGCGCATACTCCGCCCCCAATCGCACCGCCAGGTTGTTGAACCCATCGTGCCCATCGCTCACATAATTTTGGTTCATCCCGATCGGAATCGAAACATTGATCGCGAGACGATCACTGAGCGAAAACTCCCGGCTCGCCGTAAGCTCGGCGAAATACCCGTCGGCATCGAACGAATAATAGAAATCGGCCGCGAGCTCCACCTCCAGATGCAGCCCCGACCACGAAACCCCGGCTCCGATCTCGTTGTCGAACGTCCCGTCAAAAGGAAATCGGAGATGGGTGTATCCCCCGTAAAAATCAACATCTCCAATGCTCCGGGCCAGCGTGAGACTCAGCTGCAACTCGTCATACCCCTGATCCGGCGAAAACCCATACCAGATCCCCCCTGCCACATACTCGGAGCCCAGCTCGATACTGCTCGTAAACAAGGAATCCCCGCCCAAGGAATCCCGCCCTTCCGAGAGATAACGACTCTCCCACCCCAGCCGCACCTGCGTCTCCACCACCTCGCGAACGTGAGGGTGCGCAAACCGAAGCTGCCCCTCCGTTTCGTGCCCGAACGCCGGCACCACACTCACGGCACCACAAAAAAGTAACATAGGAGAAACATTCCGGATCATCTGCAGGGGGGACTCACTCACGTCCCGCCACACCATAAAAGCCCCCCACCCCTCGAACAAGCGATATCAAGACCCCAAGCCCCCCTTCACCTTCAAAAAAACCCAAGCCAAAAAATGAGCTGAAAGCTCAAAAGAACAAAGCCCATGGCTTCAGCCATGGGTCCCCAATCGAAAGAAAACAGCGCCCTGAAAGGTCGCCAGAATCCCCCGAAAATCCCAACACCCTCTCAACCCAAGGCTAGAAAAAAAACGCCACGCTCCCACCACCCCACAACCAAGCCATCATCGTTCAAATCTCACTATTCGATCCTCAGAGTTCGCTCCCTTATCCATCGCCCCAAGGGGGCAAAATAACCTAGCCTGGGGCAAAGCAACGCGGCGCCCTAGGATCCCAAACCGATGAGCGCCCAAGCCCTGTAAGGGCCACACAATCTTCCGACCACACCACCAAATCACCGCTGATGTTTCATCTCAGAATCTTGTTCGCTTGTTGGGTTTCTGAGGCGCGACCGCTCAAGCTCTTCCTGGTGGCACTAACGTGTATGCTCGTCTCCGATCAATGCTCGAGGAGAGATGCTGCTAATGTCACCCTCGAATTCAAGTAGGCAGGTCATACCCGAGGAAATCTCGTCAAACTCTCTGACGTAAGCCTCGATTCGAGCTACCTTAAGTTCGATTGGCTGGGCGAAGAATAGTTCCGACCATACCTCGTCGTTCTCGTTGTGGTATTCAGATCGATACTCGACCGTGAATCGGTCCCCGACACGAATGTCTCCACCGCACACACGACCCGCGAAACCGTTATTCCCGAGGTTGTGATCTGTGACGAATGAGAGGTATCGGGCCATCTTCTTTTTCTGAGCATAACGTTCAGGAACTGGCGACCCATACCGTATGGTGCCGAACAGCTTCCAATTACCAACCGATATCCAGCGCAGCCGGAAAACTCAAACTGAACTTTCAGCGCGGCACGCGGTCGCCCAGCTTCCGATTGTTCTCCAAATTTGATTCTTTGAGTGTCGTTTAGAAAGACTCTGCTGAATTCTCGAACAAACCACAGAAGCAACACCATCTGTGGAATCCTTCAGAATCTCTCAGCAAGGAACTCATCTTGCTCGTTCCGCAATGACCACAGTCAACCTCACAACTCTCGTTCTCAAAGGCTTCATACGAACAATTCCCACAAAACCAAATCGTGAATGGACTGACCTCTTCATCAATTGACCAAGTGAAGTTCTTTGTCTCGCATTTAGGGCATATCTGAAGAGCCATATCTAATGGAAAACGTTGAGGAACTTGCAACCCATCCCGATGGTGCCGGCCAGCTTCCAATTGCCGAAGGGTATCCAGCGGGGCCGAAAAACTCAAATTCAACTTTCACCGCTTGATGTGGTAGCCAGCTTCAGCTTGTTCCGCTTTTTCGTTGTTTGCTTCGCTTGAGAAGATGGCGGCCTCTCCACCGACTGCGAAAGGAGCCTCTGTGACAATCTCTCCGGAATCGCTGATGGCATATGGGAAAATTACCACTCTTGAATAGTCGTCGCGATGATCAACCTCGAAAGCAATCGCATCCTGCTTCTCAGTTCGATTCGGCGGCACAGTTCTAATGTCGTATACTGTGCAAGATGCACGAATCACACCAGCTTGAGCCTGCTCTCGATGTGCTTCCCTAAGAATGTGAATCAAAGGATGCGATTCTGAGATCTCCTCACCGGTAGTCGCCCCTACGTGAACGATCTCGCCGCCGATAGCCATTCTTCCACCATAAGGAAGAAACTCTTGGTGCTTTCCGAGCATCTGCTTTGCAAATGGCATAAACTCGTCGACCAATTTTTGAGCATCCTGTTTAGCTGTCATGCTAGTCGCTCTTTATTAAATGGGTGATGTCGTGAAACGCGTCGTCACGCCCGCCTGAAGATCGAGAAATCGAAAAGAAGACAGGTCCAAACTTGGTGTTGAACTTGGCGTTCTCAAACTGATCCAGCTCAGTATTAGCGAAACGATACAGGAGCCTAACCATTTGTTTGTGCTCTTCATCGGTGAGCTTCGATTCCAAATCCATTATTAAGCAGTAAAGTAAGGTTATCCTGCTTGCGTAGCAAGTTGCGATCACCCCCCTATAACCCCCCATTCGCTCCGCTCCAATTCTAATCATCCACCCAATTCATCAAGCTCTCAATCCAGCCCTACAAATTATATCTTCCCACCAACCGCTCTCCAAGACCTCACCGTTCAAATCTCAAAGTCCCCCCTCTTCCTCCTCCCCCACGCCACCAAAAATCCCCCGATCGCTCCCCCTAGGTGTCCCTCCCAACTCAAATTCGCCGACCTCACCGCTTCCGTCGGCAACATCGTCATCAACGCCCCCCAAAAAAACACCACCACCAACACCGCGAGCACAATCGACTTCGGCGTCTTCTGATAATACCCCGACGCGATCAAAAAACCAACGTAGCCAAACACCACCGAGCTCGCCCCGATATGCACCGAGTCCGAAGCCCCGATCACCCACACGATCACTCCCGCCACCAACCCGGACACCACCGAGACCACGAAAAGATCTCTCCACCCCGAGGTCAAAAGAGCCGCTCCCAAAATCAAGAGCGCAATCGAATTACTCACCAGATGCCCAAACCCCGCATGGAGAAACGGCGCAAAAAGAATCCCCTCCAAATGCGAAAACTCCCGCGGATGAATCCCCCACATCTCCAGCCGACTCCCCAAGAGCAGACAATCGAGCAACTCGATCACCCACAGCACCGCAATCACCCAGACAAAGCTCCGCAGCCGCCCCCAATAAGACAAAGGTGGCACCGCCAACGGATCGACATCTTGAACCGGACTACTCATTTGAAGTCCTCAACCTATCGCGATCACCCCTTCAGCTCCATCACGATATTCGCTCTCGAATAAAGCGGATGCGGCCCCGTGTGCGTCGCCACAAAACCGTATTTCAAATAAAGCTGAATCGCCGCCTCAAGCTTCGTATTCGAAACCAAATAAACCTTCTTCGCCCCCACCTCACGCGCCTTCGCAAGGCAGACCGTCATCAGCTGATCACCAATCCCCCTCCCCTGACACCCCGGACTCACTGCCATCCGGGCCAATTCAAAAACTCCCTCTCCCTCACAAAAAAGCGCACACACCCCAACCACTTCACCTCCCTCGGCAAGGCTGAAAACAAAGCCTCCCTCATCAATGATCTTCCCCGGGTCCGCCGCCAGTTTGTGATCGGTTTCTTCCAGAGAAAAATAGGTCCTGATCCATTCCTCATTCAACCTGATGAACGACTCAAGATGCTCCCGATTATTTTCGTGCCTCTCCATCTCAATCACATTCGACTTACTCTCCATCCCTGCCAACCGAAGCACCACCATGACGCCACAACCGGGTTTCCAAATGCTTCCGCACCCCGGGCCATTCCGATTTCACGATCGAGTAAAACACACTATCCCTCACACTCCCGTCACCACGCAACGAATGGTGCCGGATCACCCCGTCTTTCTTCGCACCCAACGCTTCAATTGCCGCTTGGGAACGGTGGTTAAAAAAGTCCGTCCGAAAACCCACCACCCCGCAGCCCAGCACATCGAAAGCATACTCCAGCAGCAGAAGCTTACACGCCGAGTTCACATGCGTCCTCTGATGACTCGCGCCATACCACGTGTAACCAATCTCCACCCGATCAACCTCCGGCAGAATGTCGTGAAATCGTGTCGACCCCAACACGTTCCCGGATTGCTCATCCACCACCGCCCATGGACACATCTGCCCGTCCGCATGACCGGCAAGCGCCCTCTCAATGTATTCCGCAACAGAGTCAGCTTGGGGAACCTGCGTAAAAAACAGATTCCACAACTCACCATCGGACGCCGCCAATCCCAGCCCCTCGACATGCTCCATCCCCAACGGCTCCAACCGCACACCGTGGCCACTCAGTATCGCAGGAACAACTTGAATCATGTGAAAATATTTACGGATTCAGAATCGCGCCCATCAAAATCCGGCACGAACCTTTGTGATGCTATTGATCTAAAAAACATGACGCAAGATTCAACTCCCCACTCTACTTCACCCTCACCACCACCCGCACCGGATGCCCCACCTTCGGCAACGCCTTCCCGTTCGGAACATGAATCTCATCATTACCCCGACTCTTCCCGCCATACTGAATCAAGGCCGTCGGATCATGAATGATGGAAACAAAGGGCGCGTCCACAAACCTCTTCGCCTCCTTCCCCTTCGGTCCATAACTCCACTTCGCCTGCAAGGTCTCTCCTTTATGCGGCTCCGTCAGTAAAACCGACTTCTCCAACGCCAACTTTCCATCCGGCCCGTTCGCCTTCCAACGCACCTCCACCGTCACCGCCTTGGAATCCTCCCCCTCTTTTCCCAATCCCAAGAGCAAAGCCGCCAGATGCACATGAAAGGGATCCGCTTCGCTCAAAAAAACCGCCTCGTGCGCCTTCGATCTCGGAGTCACCAAAAGATACTCCACCGGCCCCTCCCGCATGTGCACCTTCGCCGGAATCGTGATGCTCCGCTCCGTCTGGCTCACGATCACCTTCCCAATCTGAAAACGCCCTTCACCCAACTCCGTCATCGCCACCTCTTCCGCTCCCAAAGTCGACGCCACCAATGCCACCAGACTGGTAACAAATTGGCACATTATTGACTTCAACACTCCTTTCCGATAGTTGAGAATGATTAATATCTCAACCCATTTCGCCTTGAAACGTCTCCTCTCCGCCCTCCTCGCGATCACTCTCTCATCCCTCTCCGCCCAGAATCTTCCCCTCGGCAGCCTCGAAGGCGAAGCCCAGGCCATCGCCGGAAGCCCGCTCATTAAAGTCGTCTCCGTCACCTCCGGAGGCCCCGCCGACACCGCCGGAATCCAACCCGGCGACATGATCCACGCCGCCGATGGCATCGCCTTCACCGCCACCTCCTCCAGCGCTCTCGATGGCTACCTCGGCGCCGTCCAGCAACTCGCCATGGCCATCGATCACGCCGAGGGCACCGACGGCCTCCTCACCCTCGACCTCATCCGTAGCGGCACCGGAAATCTCTCCCTCACCGCAAACCTCGGCACCCCCGGCCCACTCGGACCCGCTTGGCCCGCCGGCTCCACCAAGGCCGATGCCACCTACCAATACTGCATCGACCAAATCAACGCCAAGGTCGTCGCCAGTTCCTCCGCAGACTTCGGCTACACCTCCGGATGGTTCGGCATCATCCTTCTCTCACACGATGACTGGGCCACCACCTACCGCCCCGCCATCGACAAGCTCCGCACCCGCTGCCAGGACTACCTCAACGGCCGCGAATTCGAACCGCTCGAGAACTACTACTCCGACGGCTCCCAAGGCCAACCCACCCCGGGCGCCATCAGCAACGGCCTCGAAAACTGGGACGTCACCACCAGCGGCATCTTCCTCGCCCTCTACCGCAGCCAAACCGGAGATGCCACTGCCGACACCATCGTCCAGACCGCTGCCGAGATGATCGCCCACCGCGTCCAGCACTGGGTCCAGGTCGATGACGACAAGGACGACCCCGTCATCGGTGGCCGCCTCGGCCGCATGGGCCACGGCGGAGTCGATGGCGACTACTCCCGCAACGGAGGCACCGGTGCCCTCAACATCATCAACGCCCACGCCCTCCCCGCTCTCGCGCTTCTCCGAAATGCCGGAGCCAACATGTCCCTCAACCTCGGCGATAGCGTCAACGCCTTCTCCTACAACCCCGGTCTCCCTCAGATGACCATCGAAGAAAAAGCCTACCTCTGCTGGGAAATCATGCGCGAAGGCACCCGCTTCGATAACGGCAATGACGATGGCAACGTCGGCTACGTCGGCATTCAAAGCGGCTACGATAGCACCGGCCGCACCGGCGGTTCCTTCGCCGGTTGGAAACTCTACGGCTTCCCCGCTCCCACTGCCGATGACACGGACCGCGCCCAGCGCCAGGAAGACTACCTCATCCGCATGTGGAAACGCCAACAGCACGCCCACGCCTACACCCTCGGCGGCATCGCCCTCTCCCAGATGGCCATGCCCTTTCTCTCCAACACCCGCGGCGAACGCTTCCATCAGGAAAACTCCCGCATGTTCGCCGCCCTCTGCCGCAAGAGCGACAACTCCGTCAGCTACATCCCCGGCCGTCAAAATAACGGCGGCGACAGCTACCTCAATTACACCAACGTCGCCCTCGTCAACGCCGCCATCCCCCACGCCTTCCGAAAGGGCAACCTCCCCGGCTTCCCCGCTCCCGCCGCCGACTCACGCTCGCTCGTCTGGATGAAATCCCCCGTGAACACCTGGCCCGCCCTCGACGCCCGCCAGGTCAAGGTCACCGGCGCACTCACTTCCACCCTCGATGTCGTGGTCACGGACGAGGACGGCTCCCTCATCGCCCCCGCCAACTACACCGCCCAGTGGACCAGCACCGATGGCGCCACCTTCACCTCACCCACCACCACCGCCACCGACATCTCCTTCCCCGGCGATGGCACCTTCCGCGCCACCCTCGAGGTCACCCGCAATGCCACCACCACCACCGAGCCCTACGATTTCATCGTCAAGGAAACCCCAACCGTTTCGAACATCCCGCCCTCCATCGTCATCCAACCCACCGGCGGAAGTCTCGATCAGGGCGAATCCATCACCCTCGATTTCACCACCCAGGGCACCGCCCCTCTCGTCTATCAATGGCAGCGCAATGGCGAAGATGTCGGCAGCTCCCAAACCACCCCCGCCCTCACGATCGAAAACGCCTCCGCCGGATCAGCCGGCACCTACACCTGCATCGTCACCAATGCCTACGGCGTCGTCACCACCAACCCCGTCACCATCTCCATCAACGGTATCGGTGGCTTTGTCGTCGGCGGGCTCTGGCAGGACATCTTCACCGACATCGCCGGAAGCAGCGTCACCGACCTCACCTCCTCTCCTAAATTCCCCGGCACCCCCGATGCCAGCGGCCCCCTTTCCCTCCCCGAATCCACCCCCAATTACGGAGGAAATTACGGCCAACGTTGGAGCGGCTGGATCACTCCCGATGAGTCCGGCGACTACCGCTTTTATCTCGCCACCGATGACGCCAGCGAGCTCTACCTCTCCACCACCGACAAACGAGCCGACCGCGTCCTCATCGCCTCGGAAAATTCCTGGAACGGCTCCCGCACCTGGAGCAGCGCCGAGACCTCCGCCAACATCCCCCTCGTCGCCGGTCAACGCTACTTCATCGAACTCCTCCATAAAGAAGGAGGTGGCGGTGACAACGCCGCCTTCACCTGGGCCAAGGCCAACATCATCGGAATATTTATCGA
This sequence comes from Verrucomicrobiaceae bacterium, assembly GCA_051252135.1. Classification (GTDB taxonomy): domain Bacteria; phylum Verrucomicrobiota; class Verrucomicrobiia; order Verrucomicrobiales; family Akkermansiaceae; genus SW10. The sequence continues at coordinate 45,152 of JBPOGH010000015.1, forward strand.
TCCCGCCGATGATTCACTCCCCCTCGCCTCTCCCGGAGCTGTCCTCGAATATCAGGTCGGCGGCACTCTCGACGACCAGGCCACCCCTCCCGCCGACTACCCACCCATTGCCGATGACCAAACCCTCACCGTCTTCGGCACCACTCCCCTCAGCTTCACCCTCACCGGATCGGATTACGAAAACCCCGCCCCCACCTTCTCCATCTCCCAACAACCCGCCCACGGCACCCTCTCCGGCACCGCTCCCAATCTCACCTACACCCCCACCGGCTCACCCACCGAACCCGACATCTTGAAATTCCGCGTCAACGACGGCACCCAGGATTCGCCCGAAGCCACCGTCACCTTCGTCCGCATCAACGAGTCCGCCGCCAACCTCATCGAATGGGACGGCTCCGAATCCTCACGCGATTGGTCCACTGCTCTCAACTGGGTTGGCGACACCGCTCCCACCGCCACTCAAAGCGCCCTCTTCCACACCGCTTCCTTGGTCAGTTCCGACACCAATCTCGATGCCGACCGCACCATCAAACGCCTCGTCGTCGCTGCCGCACCCGACCCCATCGATATCGGAGGCACCGGCGTCACTCTCACTCTAACAGAAGGGGTCGAAATGCGATCCGCTGCCCGGGATGTCACTTCCCAAGTCAGCCTCGCCCTCGCCGCCGATCAAACTTTTGCCATCGGCGATTCCAGAACCCTCACCCTCAACAGCGGACTCGCCGGAGACCACACCCTCACCAAAACCGGACCCGGCACACTCCGCATCAACAACGTCAGTTCCCGCACCAGCCCCATCATTGTCAGCGAGGGCACCCTCGAACTCGGCGGCGGCGGTTGGTATCAAGGCTACGTCGGTGGCCGGAGCACCATCACGGTTCAAGCCGGAGCCACCCTCATCAATATCAACAGCCACTCCTTCGGCAGCAGCAACAACGCCAACCGCGACGCCATCATCAACGGCGGCAGCTTCCTCCTCGATGGCGGCACTTACTTCGATGACTTCACCCTCACCGCCGGCCACATTGGAAATACCGATGGCGGCTCCGGCAACATCCGCGCCCGCAGCGGCTCCGGAACCACCATCACCATCCTCGAATCGGATCACTCCTCTCTCATCGATTGCGAGTTCGACCTCACCGGCAGCGCCATCCTGGACATCGCCGATGGCACCCACGCCAACGATCTCGTCATCTCCGCCGCCATCACCGGCTCAAACACCCTCACCAAGGAAGGCGACGGCAACCTCCTCCTCACCGCCACCTCCAGCCACTCCGGCACCTTCTCGCTCGACCTCGGATCAATGACCGTCCTCGGCTCACTCGCCAGCAACACCACCCTCGCCGGCGGCACCGTCCTCGATGGCACCGGCACCCTCGCTTCCGTCATCAACGACGGACAAATCCTCCCCGGCCTCAACGGCCCCGGCGTCATCAATATCACCACCCTCAATCACCAGGCCGCCGGAGTCATCGTCTGCGAGATCGGCGGCACCAGCCCCGGCACCCAACACGACCAACTCGCCTCCACCGGAACCGTCACCCTCAACGGCGCCCTCGACATCCAGCTCATCAATTCCTTCATCCCCGCCATCGGCGACTCCTTCACCGTCCTCTCCGCCAATTCCCGCATCGGAAAATTCTCCACCGTCAACCTCCCCGCCCTCCCCGCCGGACGCGAGTGGATCACCACCTACTCCCCCTCCGGCCTCTCCCTCTCCGTCGTCGCCACCACCGCCTTCCATAACTGGCAAAAATCCCACTGGCCCACCGACCACGGCCAACCCGAAATCGCCGGCCCCCTCGTCGACTTCGACCTCGACGGCCTCAGCAATCTTACCGAGTACGCCATCGGCTTCGACCCCCGCCTCAACTCCATCCCCTCCGGCCAATCAAAACCCGGCGTCATCGAAAAAGACGGAGCAAACATTTTCTCCTACCCCAAAAACCCCGCCGCCACCGATGTCTCCTACCGCATCCTCGAAAGCGACGACCTCGGCCAAACCGACCCCTGGACCCTCTCCCCCGTCGCCCCCACCCAAGCCACCGACGGCTCCGGCAACATCACCATGGAAATGCCCGTCACCGCCACCGAGCCCCACCGCTTCTACCGCCTCGAAGTCACTCTAACAAATCCCTAGCCCCGCTTTCAAAATCTCAAAACCCACCACTCCCCCCTCTTCTGTAATACAGATATCACTTTCGCCCCTACACTCTTAAAAAACCATTGCCTCCCCCATCCCTCTCTCTAGCGTCATCCATTATCCGAAAGGACTTTCCCCACCCATCACTCATCCGTGCCTGAATACATCACCCCCCTTCTCGGCCTCGTTGGCCTCCTCTTCGCCGGCTTAATCCTCCGCAACATCGTCAGTCGCGATGGTGGAGAAGGAAACACCGCCGCCATCGCCGAAAAAATCCACCGCGGGGCCATGGTCTTCATGCGCCGTGAATTCAAGCTCATCTCCTGCTTTGCCGTCGTCATCGGCCTCGCCATCTACTTCTTCCAGGATCAGGCCTTCGGCAAACAACAATCCCTCGCCTTCTTCCTCGGCTGCCTCGCCTCCTCCGCCGCCGGATTCATCGGCATGTACACCGCCACCAAGGCCAACGTCCGCACCGCTCTCGCCGCCAAAAACAAGGGCGCTTCCGAAGCCCTCACCGTCGCCTTCTTCGGTGGCTCCGTCATGGGGCTCACCGTCGCCTCCATGGGCCTCCTCGGCCTCGGCGGACTCTACGCCTACTACATCTCCCACCCCGCCCACCTCGCCGAAATCCTCGAAGGCTTCGCCATGGGCGCTTCCCTCGTCGCCCTCTTCTACCGCGTCGGCGGAGGCATCTTCACGAAGGCCGCCGATGTCGGAGCCGACCTCGTCGGAAAAGTTGAAGCCGGCATTCCCGAGGACGACCCCCGCAACCCCGGAGTCATCGCCGATAACGTCGGTGACAATGTCGGCGACGTCGCCGGAATGGGCTCGGATATCTTCGAGTCCTACTGCGGAGCACAAATCGCCACCCTCGCCATCGGCGCCTCCCTCGGCGCACGCGTGGCCGAAGCCGGAGCCAACTCTCCCGCCGCCGCCGCTCTCATCGAAAAGCTCGGTGCCACCGGAAACGAATCCATCCTTCTCCAGCTCCCCCTCATCCTCACCACCGTCGGACTCCTCTGCTCCATCCTCGGCATCTTCCTCGTTCGCACCCTCTCCGATAAGGACCCCGCCAAAGCCCTCCGCTTCGGCACCATCGGCTCCGCCATCCTCTTCATCATCGCCTCCTTCATCATCGGCTCCTCCCTTGGACTTTCCACCAACATCGCCTGCGCCGTCCTCGCCGGAGCCGTCGGCGGCATCATCATCGGACTCGTCACCGAGCACTACACCGGTGGCGCTCCCGTTCGTGAAATCGCCCATCAGGGCGAAACCGGTGTGGCCACCCTCATGATCTCCGGCCTTTCCATCGGCCTCCGATCAGTCGTCGTCCCCCTCTTCACCATCGCCGCCACCATCTACATCTCTTACGAGTTCTGCGGCCTCTACGGCGTCGGCCTCGCCGCTGTCGGCATGCTCGGCACCGTCGGCATCACCATGGCCATCGACGCCTACGGACCCGTCGCCGACAACGCCGGCGGCATCGCCGAAATGGCCAAGATGGGCCCCGAGACCCGCGCCATCACCGATGGCCTCGACGCCGTCGGCAACACCACCGCCGCCATCGGCAAAGGCTTCGCCATCGGAGCCGCCGGCCTCGCCGCCCTCGCCCTCATCACCGCCTTCATCCAGAAGACGGAAATCTCCCTCAACCTCGCCAATCCCGATGACCTCCGCATCTTCTTCGTTGGCCTCATGATTGGTGGAGCCATCCCATTCCTCAACGGTGCCATCACCATGAACGCCGTCGGTGAAGCCGCCTTCGAAATGATCACCGAAATCCGCCGCCAGTTCCGCGAAATCCCCGGCATCCTCGAAGGCACCGCCGAACCCGAAACGGACAAGTGCATCGATATCGCCACCGCCGCCGCCACCCGCCGCATGATCGGACCCGCCCTCCTCGCCGTCGGCACCCCGCTCATCGTCGGATTCGGCTTCGAATACATCGGCGCCGAAGGCACCCAATCCGGAGCCAAAGCCCTCGCCGGAACCCTCTGCGGCGCCCTCCTCGGCTGCGTCCTCCTCGCCCTCATGATGTCCAACGCCGGTGGCGCCTGGGACAACGCCAAGAAATACATCGAAGACGGCCACAACGGCGGAAAAGGCTCCGAAACTCACGCCGCCAGCGTTGTCGGCGACACCGTAGGCGACCCCCTCAAGGACACCTCCGGCCCCTCCATGAACATCCTCATCAATGTCATGGCCATCGTCAGCCTCGTCATCGCCGGCCTCCTCTAACAACTCGCCGAAATCAGGCACTCCTTCACCTCCCGCGAGGAGTCGCCCTTACGCCCCATCGTCTTGTGGTCGTAGTCGATCTCCTCGTAGTCGATGCGGTAACCCGCAAGCGTCCCCCCCGCGATCTTGAGCAATTCCTCCAGCTCAATCATTCCTGTATTGGAATAGGAAAGCACCAAGCTCGATCCACTTTTCCGGACCCCCTCAAACAGCGCCTCAAACGCCCCCGCCACCTGCGACCGGATCGAAAACGGAGACTGATGCCTCCCCTCCCGATAACGCCCTTTCACCGTCGCACCCGACTTCTGCTGTAGCTCAGGATAATCGTAAAGAACGACCGTCTCCAGCGCGTGATAAAACCGGCTGTAATGCACAAAGCAATACGGCGGGTCCGCATACACCGTGCACTCGGGCAGCGACCCCAACCGCTCCGCAAAGTCCAATCGCGTGATCTCATGCTGATACACCGGTGCCTCCGACGGCAGCCCTCCAAAAACCGCATCAAACTTCCGCGCAAAGTACTCCGGCAAGGACCGCCGCCGATAAATCAAAATATCCTTCAGCGACGACGCATTCTTCGCATCACGATACTGCGCAAAGTGACCCGTCCCCTGACTGCAATACGCCATCGCATACATCAACGATGACAAAATCAACGACGCACACGGCTCCCCCTTCCTCACCTCATAAACCTGTCGCAACGCATCAATCCACAGGCACTGCTCCACACTCCACCACGTCCCCGAGTAGTTCTTCGTGAACAAATGATAGTCCGCCCCAAATGTCTGCCCCACCAAAAGCCGACTCCGTTCTTCCGACTCCACAAAGTCGTCCAGCGAAGGGTCCTCATAATCCACCTCGCCACTCCCCGACTCCTTCCGCAAGACCTCCACATGCGCCCGCGCCTCATCCAAAATCCCCTCCGCACTCACGTCCCCATCCCGATAACAATTCAGATACGTCTCCGCCAACACCCCGGAATACGCCTGAATATCATTCGAAAACATCCGCACCTGCCCCGCCAACGCTCCTGACAACGAGCAAGACCCCGCAAACAAATCACAAACCCCCGCCCCCTTCTCCACCGCCGCCACCTTCTCCACCACCCGGTCGATCAACTTCGTCTTCGACCCCATATACTTGATATAGTGCTCGAAGGGCTCCGCGGTCAAAGAAAGCTCTGGGTTGATACCGTGGTATCCTAAAATCACCTCGCTAGACTGCAAGGTCGAACCTCCCCCCTCTCTCAAAAAGCGAAAAGCCAACCGCCAAAAGCCAACCGCTCAAATTCCCATCCATCTGCAAACCTCCCCCATCCCTCACTCCCCTCCTCTCTCCATCCCTCCTTCCCAATCCTCTTTCCCCTTTATCCCCCACCACCCTTCCCATACTCTTCTTCCCTCAACCCTATGCCTGCTGTCCTAGTCGTCGAAGACGAACCCGCCATCGCGGACACCCTCGTCTATGCCCTGAAAACCGAAAACTTCTCGGTCACCCACCTCACCACCGGTGGCGAAGCCCTCGCTCATTGCGAAAAAAACACCCCTGATCTCGTCGTCCTCGATATCGGCCTCCCCGACATCCTCGGCTTCGATGTCTGCCGCGGCATCCGCGAGTTCTCCAACGTCCCCATCCTCTTCCTCACCGCCCGTGACTCCGAGATCGACCACGTCCTCGGCCTCGAACTCGGCGCGGACGACTACGTCACCAAACCCTTCTCCCCCCGCACCGTCGTCGCCCGCATCCGCGCCATCCTTCGCCGCGGCGGAGTCGTCGAGGCACCCGAAGCCCCCTCCACTCTCCTCCACCACTGCAAGGACACCATGACCATCCTCTGCTCCGGCAAAAATCTCGATCTCACCGCACACGAATACAAACTCCTCGCCATCCTCCTCGCCCACCCCAACCGCGTCTACACCCGCGAACAACTCCTCGAAAAAGCCTGGGACGACCCCGGCTCCGCCATGGACCGCACCATCGACGCCCACATCAAGTCCCTCCGCTCCAAACTTCGCGTCCACTCCGAACAAGCCGCCGAAACAATCCAAACCCGCCGCGGCCTCGGCTACGCTCTCGTCCTGTAGATGAGACTCACCCGCGTCACCCTCTTCTTCGTCGTCCTCATTCTGGGCCTCGGATTCTACCGCGTCATCGACTACCTCCTCGCCGACCTCGAGTTCCAGACCTTCCAGGCCACCGAGGAATCCATGGTCGACTCCTCAAACATCATCGCCGCCATGGTCGAAGCCCATTGGGACGAAGACCCCGTCGCCACCCTCGATAACATCTTCACCGGTGCCAACGCCCGGGAATTTGAAGCCCTCATCTTCCAAAAACTCAAATCCCGGGTCGGCCTCCACGCCTACCTCACCGACGCCTCCGGCACCATCCTCTACGATTCGGGAAACCCCGATAACGTCGGAAAAGACTTCCTCAAATGGCGCGACGTCAGACTCACCCTCAGTGGCGAATACGGCACCCGCTCCTCCCGCGCCGATGAAGACGACCCCGACTCCTCCGTCATGTTCATCGGCGCCCCCATTCACCAAAATGGCGAAATCGTCGGCTGCCTCAGCGTCTACAAGGCCCAGTCCGACGTCCTCCCCTTCGTCAAAGAACGTCGCCGCCAAATCATTCAGGGCGTCGCCCTCATCGGCCTCGGCATCTTCGCCCTCATCACCGCCGTCTTCGTCTGGCTCTTCCGCCCCGTCGGCCAACTTACCGATTACGCCCGCTCCATCACCCGCGGCGAACGCCTCGCCAAACCCGACGTCGGACATGGCCGCGAAGTCAACACCCTCGCCGACGCCCTCCACGACATGCGTAAATCCCTCGAAGGCCGCGAGCACATCGAGCAATACATCCAGACCCTCACCCACGAACTCAAATCCCCCCTCGCCGCCATCCAGGGAGCCGCCGAACTCCTCAATGAGGACATGCCTCTGGAAGATCGCGCCCGCTTTCTCGAGAACATCCGCTCCCAAACCGCCCGCTGCGAACGCCTCACCCACCGCCTTCTCGAGCTCTCCGCCGTCGAAGCCCAATCCAGCCTCGAACACATCCATGAGTTCGATCTCGTGGCCCGCGTCCAACGCAGCCTCACCCAGCTTCGCCCGCTCGCCGAAGCCCAACAAATCACCATCGACTCCCACCTCCCCCCTTCACAAAACTACCGCGGCAACGAACTCCTCATCGGCTCCGCCCTCAATCATCTCCTCGAAAACGCCGTCCAATTCACCCCCGCAAAAAGCACCATCTCCCTCTCCCTGGAATCAAGCGGAGACGCCCTCACCATCACCATCCGCGACCAAGGCCCCGGCATTCCGGACTTCGCCCAAAAACGCGCCTTCGAACGCTTCTACTCCTACCGCCCCGCCGAACAGGAGATCGAAAAAGGCAACGGCCTCGGACTCGCTTTCGTCCATGAGGTCGCCGACCTCCACCACGGCACCGCCACCCTCGCCAACCACCCCGCCGGCGGAGCCATCGCCACCCTCTCCCTTCCGCTTCCAGCCAAGGACTAAAGATTTCTCACAATCTTCATCTTCGGATCATCATATCTTCACATAAGGAAATCATGGTCCCCCCATGATCATTCTTCGCACGCCCGATCTCGCCCTCCTCGCCGGCATCCTCACTCTCGTCTTCGCCCTTCAAAAAGAAGACCCCGTTCCCAGGGCCGAACCCCTCCCGGTCCACCCCGCCTCCTGGTCTGACCCGCAACCGGAGCCCATCCCCCAAATCGAAGAAGAATCACCCCTCACTCCCTGGTTCTAACCGAAATGTGGGACCGACTGTCAAAGCTCCTCCGGGGAGATTCCTCCGACCTTCGTGAATGGTTGGAAAACCCCTCGTCGCGCAATCTCGCCATCTGCGCCCTCACCATCGTCCTCGGCTTTGGCAGCTACGGAATCACCGTCGGCCTCTGGCGCGCCCCTCTCATGGGATTCTACGTCGGGCTCAAAATGCCCGCCCTCATCTTCATCACCCTCGCGTGCAACGGCTTCCTCAACGGGATGCTCAGCCTCCTCCTCGGAAGCGGACTCGGCTTCCGCCAATCCATCCTCGCCCAGCTCCTCAGCTTCGCCGTCGCCGCCCTCATCCTCGGCTCCCTCTCGCCCGTCCTTTTCTTCATGGCCCTCAATGCCCCCGCGCCCGACGCCGCCAACGCCCACACCGCACACGCCAACTACCTCGTCACCCACACCGTCCTCATCGCCTACGCTGGCGTCATCGCCAATGTCCACCTCGCACGACTCCTCCTCGCCGTCACCCGCGATCAAAAAATCGCCGCCACCACCCTCGGAGCCTGGCTCGCCGGCAACGCCTTCGTCGGCGCCCAGTTCTCCTGGATTCTCCGCCCCTTCTTCGGAACCCCCTCTCTCAAAGTCCAGTTCCTCCGCGATGACGCCATGCGCGGCACCTTCTACGAAACCGTCTGGCGCTCACTCGACAAAATCACCGGCGGCCAACCCGTCATCGCCCTCACCGTCCTCGGCATGGGCCTCGTCCTCCTCCTCAGCCCCCTCTTCAAAACCTTCTCAAACCTCGAACCAAAATAAACCATGACCGATACCAACACCACCCCGCCCGAACTCCCCGAAAAGGAAGACCACTCCACCGCCCCCGTCCTCAACAAAGAGGCCGGAATCATCGAAGTCTTCGAATGCCTCCTCAAGCACCCGCATTCTCTCATCAACACCATCCGCCACAACGCGAATCCCACCCACCTCATCGCCAAGCTCGCCCTCCTCGCCCTCGGCGGCTTCCTCATCTTCGGCCTCACCCTCGGCAGCTTCTCCTTCCACGAACAGCTCTGGGCCGCCCCCTTGAAGACCATCCTCGGCCTCACCATCACCTCCATCATCTGCCTCCCCAGCCTCTACATCTTCTCCGCCCTCACCGGCACCACCCTCGGAATTAAAGAAATCGTCCAGGGCATGGCCGGATCCCTCGCCCTCATCGCCGCCCTCCTCCTCGGCTTCACCCCCGTCCTCTGGGTCTTCTCCCAATCAACCTCCTCGGAACCCTTCTTCGGCTTCCTCGTCCTCCTCGCCTGGCTCATCGCCCTCTTCTTCGGCACCGGACTCCTCATCAAAATGCTCGATCACACCGGCACCAACAAAAAAGGCCCCCTCCGCATCTGGATCGGCATCTTCCTCCTCGTCTCCCTCCAAATGTCCACCACCCTCCGCCCCATCATCGGCCGCTCCGACACCCACTTCACCACCGAAAAACGCTTCTTCCTCGAACACTGGTTCAGCGAAATGGGTGCCCCCCCGGAACAATCCAGGCTCAAAGAAAAACACCAACGGGGAACAGACCGCAACAACCCCACCCAAAATCCCAACCTCAATAACGAATAACCATTCGCCCAAAATGACCTGATAGAAGATGGATTGAAAATTGTCCCCATCCCCTACGCGAACCCCAAGGACCAAACGCCCGCCGAAACAACGCCTGCTTCTTCAGCTCCCAAGGACCAAACGCCCGCCGAAACAACGCCTGCTTCTTCAGCTCCCAAAGGCCAAAGACCGCCAGAACAAACCCCGATTCTTCCGCTCCCAAGGGCCAAAGACCCGCCACAAAGCCCGCTTCTTCAGCTCCCAAGGACCAAACGCCCGCCGAAACAACGCCTGCTTCTTCAGCTCCCAAAGGCCAAAGACCCGCCACAAAGCCCGCTTCTTCCGCTCCCAAGGGCCAAAGGCCCGCCATATACCAGCCCAGGGCAACGCCCTGGGATCCCCCCCTACCCCGGCCAAAGAGCAAGCCCGGCACCCCGCCCTCCTCTCAACCCACCCGCAGCTCGTCCCAATACATCGACACTGAAAACCAAGCGATCCTCGCCCCACCCCAAAAACGACCCCATGAGCACCACCCCGCCACCAACCAAATCATCACGGATCCTCTGCGGCCTCCTCGCCCTCTTCCTCTGGCTCATCATCATTGCCCTCATCATCCCCGCCACCCTCGGCTGCCGACGCGCATCCCACAGAGCCAGAATCATCAACAACATCAAGCAAATCGGTATCGCCCTTTATGACTTCGATTACACCTATGATCACTACCCCCAGCCCGGAATCCCCGAAGAACTCCTCCCTCAATATCCTCAAAAAGACCGCACCGATTCAAACTACCTCCTCGGCCAACTCATCGCCGGACAATGCACCGACACCGAGCTCATCTTTGAAATGGGCCACTCGACTGGAAGAGAGTTCTTCGCCGACGACATCTTCGAAAAACAAGAAGACATCCTCCGCGCCGGAGAAAGCGAAGTCATCTACATCAGCGCCATGGGAGACGACCCTCTCTCCTCAGGAAACACAACCAGCGACACCCCCATCGTCCTCGCCCTCGCCAATCCCGGCACCACCACCTTCGACACAAAATATCTGCGAGGAGAAGCCGTCTACCTCCGGGGCGACAGCTCCGTGGCCCTAACCAAACTCAACAAAAACGGACTCCCTCTCCTCAAAGGCCAAGGACAGAAAACCCTCTTCGACACCGGCCCCGACACCATCTGGGGCGATGCAAAACCCCAAATCCACTACCCCTTGCCCTACCCCGCTAAAACCACCTCCCCCGACGCACCGCGATTTTTCCGATCCAAACAATTTCAATTGTTCATTATTCTCGGAGCTCCCATTGTTCTCTTCTACCTCATCTGCCGCCTCGATGACCTCGTCAGGCGCCAATCGTAAAATCCCCTCTCAAATAACCCTCCCAACCCCAAAAACACCCCGAATTTCACCTCAAAAGGTTTTCTCCTAGAAACTGGCACGGCAGTTGCTACCTTTCGGGCAGACCTTAATTTAGGATCATGAAAAAAATCGAAGCTATCATCAAGCCGTTCAAACTCGAGGAGGTCAAGGAAGGTCTCGCTGAAGTAAACGTTCAGGGAATGACTGTGACCGAAGTCAAAGGCTTTGGTCGTCAAAAAGGCCACACCGAAATCTACCGTGGTTCTGAATACACCGTGGACTTCCTCCCGAAAGTGAAGATCGAAATCGTCGTGAACGATGAGGACTCCGCCAAAGTCGTCGAGGCCATCGTAAAGAGCGCCAACACCGGTAAAATCGGTGACGGCAAAGTATTCGTCTCCCCCGTCGAGGAAGCCATCCGCATCCGGACCGGAGAAACAGGCGCAGAAGCAGTCACCGTCAGCTAAGCTCCAGGACTTCAATCTCTTTCCAAAAAGCCGCCTCCTTCACCGGATGCGGCTTTTTTTTGTCCCATCTCCCCACAACCAAGCCCCTCCCCCGGAAAAATCCGCGTCAATCCGCCCAATCTGCGGATACTCACCCCCTCAACCAGGCATCCCCTCCATCCTGTCCATTTGCCTTGCGGCTATTTGTCTTCGACCATCTCCGCTTTGCTCCGGTTCCACTGCGTTCCGGTTGCGGTTGAAAAACTCCTCAATCAGGCCCCTCAACCAAGCAATTCCTAATCCCTAATCCCTAATTCTAGATTCCTAATCCCCCCCTATCCAAGATCCTCAGCCGTCACCCCACGCTGCTCGCGGGTTCCCAGCTCAAGCGCCTGATCCACCACCCGCTCCGGATCGCCGTCGAACCGATAGCCGTGACAGTTGGGGCAAATCACCACATCACTCACCACAATGGAATCACATCCCTCGCACACCTTGTAGGCGACAGGGTTACTCGCAATCTGCTTCGCCTTCTCCAGGCGGGCTTGTTGGGTCTGATCGGGCATTGCTGGAAGGGTAGAGATGAAAAAAGCCAAGAGGTTGAACCTCCTGGCTTTAAAAAAATAATAAAGCAGGAGTGCTTAGGCAGGCTTGATCGCCTTGTTCGTGCGGCTCTTCATGTTCGCTGCCTTGTTGTCCTTAAGAACGTTACGCTTGGCTGCTTTGTCAACTGCGGAAGAAAACTCGCTGAATGCCTTGCGGGCTTCCTCGTTGTTTCCACCCTCTGCAGCAGCAAGGGTCTTCTTCTGAAGAGTCTTGATCTCGCTCTTGATGGAACGATTCCGGGCAGTACGTTTTTCGGTCTGACGTACGCGCTTTTCTGCTGACTTGCTATTGGCCATAATTAAATCCGCCGGTTGGGCGGACCGGAAACCTAGGGAATTCCGCTCACCTGTCAAGTTTCAGTGCTCGAAAAAAATTCCCATCGCAGGATCGCTCTCCATGTGGAAAACTATCCCCATGAAATCAAGGCTCCTTCTTACCCTCCTTTTGGTCGCCAATCCCTTATTGGCACAGGATAAACCGGAAATCCCCGAGGATCTCCTCGATGACGAACACTTCCGCACCGAAAGCGGCCTCAATGAGTTCACCGTCCCCTCCATCGCCAAGGTCTTCGACGAATTGGAGAAAATCTCGCCCCTCTCCTACACTTCGGACCACCTGAAGCGGCACGAACGCCTCCCCCTCGACCGCTCCAAGCTCGCCCTCCGCCTAGGAACCCTCATCGCCGATGGCTTCATCGCCGTCCAGACCGGACACTCCGATGACGTCCCCACCATCGCTTCCCACCTCTCCCGCTACGCCAAGGCCCTCGGTGCCGGCGAGCGCATCAAACGCCACGCCGCGGCCCTTCTCGACCACGCCAAGGCCAAAGACCTCGATAAACTCAAGGAAGCCCTTGCCGCCACCCAACGCGATGTCGAACGCGAGCTCGTCAGCCTCCGCGATCCCGATCTCGCCCACCTCATCTCCCTCGGCGGCTGGCTTCAGGCACTCGAGGCCGGCTCCACCGCCGTAGATAAGAAATTCACCGAAGACCGCGCCCGTGCCCTCTTCCGGGAAGACATTGCCGACTACTACACCGAATCCGTAGGCTCCCTAAACCCCGAGATCAGCGAACTCCCTCACATCAAACAAATGCGCGATTTCCTCTCCGGCCTCCGCAATGCCATGGCCTTAAAAGAAGATGCCAAGCCCACCCCGGAAGGCGTCAAAGAGATCATGGAAGTCGCCACCAAGCTCGCAACCTTCGCCCGTCAGTAACACATCATGACTCTCCTCCTCGGACTCGGAATCATCGGGTCACGCAGCGCCGATCAGCTCACCGCCGCCAACATCCCCCTCAAAACCTGGAACCGCACCCCCAAGGATCGCCCCGATTCGGTCGATGATCCCGCACAGGCCGCCGCAGACGCCGATGTCATCGTCTGCTACCTCATGGATGAAAAGGCCGTCCGCGAGGTCTTCACCCGCATCGCCCCCTCTCTCACCGAAGGAAAAACCTTCATCAACCACGCCACCATCGACGTCGACACCACCCTCTGGCTCGACCAACAGTGCCGTGACCTCGGCTGTGACTTCCTCGATTGCCCCTTCACCGGCTCCCGTGACGCCGCCACCGGCGGAAATCTCGTCTACTACGTCTCCGGCGATCCCGCAGTCGTCGAAAAACACCGCCCCCTCCTCGAAATCACTTCCCGTGAAATCGTCTTCCTCGGCCCCCCACCGGCCGCCACCGTCGTAAAAATCACCACCAATCACGTCACCGCCTCCGTCGTCCAGGCCATGACCGAAGCCGTCGAGATTTCCCGCCGCTACGGCGTCGACCCCCGCGCCTGGCATGAAGCCGCCAAGCTCAACGGCTGCTACGCCGGAGCCATCGGCATGAAAATCCCCACCCTTCTCGAAGGCGACTACACCCCGCACTTCTCCGCCAAGAACATGCTCAAGGATGTCACCTACTCGCGGCATCTCGCCAAACAGTCCGGGGTCAAAACTCCCGTCGCCAACCGCGTCGGAGCACAACTCCGCTCTGCCGAAGGCGAGCTTCAGGAAAAGGACTTCTCCGTCATCCAACTCGCCCAGCAAGGCCACCCCGAGTTTCCAAAAATCATCAACCTCTCCCCGCGTGGCATCATCCGCGTCACCGGACCGGATGCCAAACGCTTCCTCAACGGGCAAATTTCAAATGACGTCGCCCTCACCGACTCCGGAGACTCCATCGCCGCCTGCGTCCTGAATATGAAAGGCCAACTCGAAGCCTTCATTCGCGTCATGCAGCACGAGGGCACCTACTACCTCGATACCGAACTCTCCCAAAAAGACGTCCTCCTGCAACGCCTCGACCGCTACCTCATCGCAGACGATGTCGAACTGACCGATGTCTCCACCGACTTCCACCTCGTCCACAGCCGCAGCCAAAGCATTACCGACAAAGGAGCTGTCTCCGCCCGCTCGAACCGCTTCGGCATCGTCGCCTTCGACACCCTCATCCCGGTGAAGGTAAGCCAATACGGCCCCTGGCGCTTCGCCCGCCGAGAGATCGAATCCTACCGCATCCTCAACGGCATCCCCAAATGGCCCAACGAGCTCTTCCCCGGACTCCTTCCGCCCGAAGCCGGACTCGAGGAATCCGCCGTTTCCTACACCAAAGGCTGCTACACCGGACAGGAGGTCATCTCCCGCATGAAGCGCGCCGGCAAGGTCAACCGCAAGCTCGTCAAACTCACCCTCGACAAACCCCTCATCCCCACCAAGTCCCTCCTTCAGGTCGATGGAAAAGAAGCCGGAATCATCACCTCCGTCGCCGCCATCGCCCCCGATCAGGAAATCGCCCTCGGCTACCTCAAACGCAAGTTCGAGGACGCCACCGAATTCCAGATCGCCTCCCCCTACAACGGCGACATCATCGGAAGTGCCACCCTCCGCTAGTGCTCACATCTCCAGAAAATTCCGCAGGATCTGCTTCCCCGAGTTCGTCAAAATCGACTCCGGGTGAAACTGCACCCCGTGCACATTGTGCTCCTTGTGCTTCAGCCCCATAATAATCCCATCCTCCGTCCACGCCGTCACTTCCAGACAATCCGGCAGCGTCTCCTTTTTCACGATCAGCGAGTGATACCGCGTCGCCTCAAAGGGATTATCAAGCCCCTTAAAAACACTCTTCCCCTCGTGATGGATCATCGAGGTCTTCCCGTGCATCAGCGTCTCCGCCCGCACCACCTCACCACCATAAACCTGCCCGATCGACTGATGCCCCAGGCACACTCCAAACACCGGAATGCTCGAACCAAAGGCCTCAATCACATCACAAGAAATCCCAGCCTCATTCGGCGTGCACGGTCCCGGCGACACACAAATCCGTGATGGATTCAAATCACGAAGCTCATCCACGCTGATCGCATCATTGCGCAGCACCTTCATCTCCGCCCCCAACTCGCCAAAATATTGGACCAAATTGTAGGTGAAGGAATCGTAGTTATCGATGACGACTAACATGACTTGCCCAGGGTTTTGGCCAACCCAACCGCCCGCATCATTGCCGCAGCCTTGTTGACCGTTTCATTGTATTCATACGTCGGATTGCTATCCGCCACCACTCCCGCACCCGCCTGAATGTAGACTTTCCCGTCTTTCATCAGGCATGTCCGCAGCGCGATGCACGAATCGTGATTCCCGTCCCACGCAAAATATCCCACCGCTCCCGAATAGGAACCACGCTTATTCTTCTCCAGACTGTTAATGATCTGCATCGCCCGAATCTTCGGCGCCCCGCTCACCGTCCCCGCCGGAAAAGTCGATCGCAGCACATCGTAACTCGTGTGCTTCGGATCCAGCTTCCCGCTCACATTGGAAACAATGTGCATCACGTGGCTGTACCGCTCCACGATCATCATATCGTCCACACTCACACTCCCGTTCTGGGAAATCCGTCCCACATCGTTGCGCGCCAGATCAATCAGCATGACATGCTCGGCACACTCCTTTTCATCGGCCAAAAGATCAGCCGCCAGCGCATCATCCTCCTCTGGCGTCTTCCCCCTCCAGCGCGTTCCCGCGATCGGACGGATATCAATCTTCCCGTCAACCGCACGCACATGCACCTCCGGCGAACTCCCCACCAAAGAAAAGTCCGGAGTCTGGTAAATGAACATGTAAGGCGACGGATTGATGTGCCGCAGCGCCCGATAAAGATCCACCGCATCCCCGTCAAAATCCGCCTCAAAGCGCTGACTCGGCACCACCTGGAACGCATCCCCCGCCGCAATGTAATCCTTCGCCTTCAGCACCATCGCCTCATACTCCTCCTGCGAGGTATTGCTTCGCGGTTCCGGTGCTTCAATCTCCGCCAGCCCGTTCAAGGGCGGCACATGCAGCGGACGGTCCAACGAAGCAATCACCGCCTCGATCCGTCCCCGCGCCGTCGCATAAGCCTCCTCCGGACTCTCATGCTCATCCAGCAAGGCATTGGAAACCACCAACAGCCGCCGCAACTTGTGGTCAAACACCACCAACGTATCCGCTAAAAAGAAAATCGACTCCGGGAGCCCCAAATCATCCTCCGGCGAATCTCCTACCGCCGGCTCAAATTGCTGCACCGCATCGTACCCCACATAACCCACCGCTCCGCCAAAGAACGGAGGGGCATCACCATGCGTCACCGGCTTGTATCCCGCCATCAGACGCTCCACCTCATCCAGCACATCACCCTCACGAGCCCGCCTCTCAACCTCCGCACCCCGCTGAATCGTCACCTCATCCCCCTTCGACACAAAAATCCACTTCGGCTGGCTCCCCACAATCGACCACCGACCACTCGCATCCGTGCTCTCCGCACTCTCAAAAAGGAAAGCATGCTTCCCATCCCGTAGTTTTAAATAAGCCGATACCGGAGTTTCAAAATCCGCCGCCAGTTGCGCGTATACCGGCACAACATTCCCGGCTTTTGCCAATCCGGCAAACTCCTCCACACTTGGTCTGACTGGAACCTCACTCACGCGGCCCGCAGTCTGCCTATCCCCACCCATGAGGCAATCCGAAAGACAGTTCCCTACCCACCAAATAACTCCCCGTAAAACGCCGGGTCCGGCTCAGGCACCAGATCATGCCACGCCGACACCTCATTCTGGGCCGCACAACAAACCTCCAGTTCGCAATTTCCTCCCACCCGGTCCTGCACCACCCCAATCGCCACCTCCGGCGTATTGCAGTCGCTGCTCAGATGTCCTAAAATCACCTTCCGCAAGCCCGCAGGCACCAGCTCCGCAATCAAATCCGCCGCCTGCTCATTCGACAAATGCCCGTGTTGCGACGAAATCCGCTGCTTCGTGCTAAACGGCCTCTTCGTATCCGCATCCAGCAACTTCCACTCATAATTCGCCTCCAACACGAGCCCCGCCACCCCCTTCAACGCCTCCAGCACCGCCGCATCCACATGCCCCAGGTCCGTCGCCACCCCCATCCGGTAATCCCCTTGGGAAATCACATAACCCACCGGCTCCACCGCATCATGCGGCAGCGCAAAGGTCGTCAGCTCAAAACCCTCCCATTCAAAACACTGACCACTCTCAAAAGACACCCAATCCGCCTGCGCCCGCAGCCCCTCCTGCACCACCCGTCCCGTCATGATGCTCGCCACCACCGGCACCCGCCACTTCTTCAGGAACACATCAAGCCCCCGCGTGTGATCTCCATGCTCATGCGTCAGCAGTATCCCCGTCAGCATCGACGGACACACCCCGAGCGCCTCCAGGCGCAATCCCAGCTGCTTCGCACTCAAGCCCGCATCAATCAGAAGATACTTCCCCTGACACTCGACCACCGTCGAATTGCCACCACTTCCACTTCCCAGCACTGCAAATCGCATCTGGCCCAAGAAATGCACTCCAAAACCCTGAAAGGCAATCTTTTCAGTTTTCCACTAAACGTCTGGACGGAACCACTTTTCAGTCCTATGAGCCGCTCGCGGGAACTTTTCAAAAGCCCCCTAATCAACACCACATCAACATTCTCATGTCATTTCTGCCCGAAAAATTCGCTCATCCCTACGAGATCAATCCCGATTTCTCTAAGAGCGTCGCCTACTTTTCCTCTGAGTTCGCGATCGACCAGAGCCTCAAAATCTACTCCGGCGGACTCGGATTCCTCGCCGGCTCCCACATGCGCTCGGCGCACGACCTCAAGCAAAACCTCGTCGGTGTCGGAATTCTCTGGTCCTACGGATACTATAACCAGGTCCGCGGCGATGACCGCCAAATGGCCGTCGCCCTCCGCCGCAAATCCTACCACTTCCTCCGCGATACCGGCGTCAAGTTCACCATCAACATTCAGGGCAAGGACGTCTGGGTCAAAGGACTCTACCTCCCAGGCGACATCTTCGGCACCTGCCCCATGTTCTTCGTCACCACCGACTTCGAGGACAACGACGACGATGCCCGCGACATCTCCCGTCGCCTCTACGACTCCGATCACCAGCGCCGCATCGCCCAATACATGCTTCTCGGCATCGGCGGAGCCAAGCTCCTTGACGAACTTGGAGCACAGCCGGACATCTATCACCTCAACGAAGCACACGCCCTCTCCGCTGCCTTCTACCTCCACTCCAAAGGAGACAAAAAAGAAGAGCTTCGTAAAAAACTCATCTTCACCACCCACACCCCCGAGGCCGCCGGTAACGAGCACCACGATTTCAACGAGCTCGAGCGCTTCGGCTTCTTCTGTGGTGCTGATCGCGCGAACGTCGAGGAATTCACCGGCATCAGGGACGACTCCTTCTCCCACTCCCTCGCCGCCCTCCGGCTCGCCCGCATCTCCAACGGAGTCTCCAAACTCCACGGTGAAGTCTCCCGCAAAATGTGGGGTGGGTTCGATGACATCTGCGAAATCACCCACATCACCAACGCCCAGAACAAAAAATATTGGGTCGATGCCGAGCTAGAGTCAGCCCGTGTCAAAGCGGATAAAAAAGAACTTTCCCGCCGGAAGCATGACCTCAAGGAAAAGCTCTTCAAGACCGTCGCCGACCAAACCGGCAAGATCTTCGATCCCGAAGTCCTCACTGTCGTCTGGGCCCGCCGCTTTGCCGGCTACAAGCGTGCCGACCTCATCGCCACCGATCTCGAGCGCTTCACCGCCCTCCTTTCCGATCAATCACGCCCCGTCCAGATCATCTGGGCCGGCAAGCCCTACCCCCGCGACTACGGCGCCATCGAAACCTTCAACCGCCTCATCGAGATCACCGAACCCCTCAAGAACGCCACCGTCCTTGTTGGCTACGAACTTGAATTGTCCCGTCTCATGAAGTCCGGTGCCGATGTCTGGCTCAACAACCCCGTCGTCACCCGCGAAGCTTCCGGAACCTCCGGCATGACCGCTTCCATGAATGGTGCCGTCAACCTGTCCACCTACGATGGCTGGGTTTGCGAATACGCCAAAGACGGACACAACTCCTTCATCGTCCCACCCGCCGATCCAAGTTGCACTCCGGAGGCCCGTGACCAGCACGACCTCAACTCGCTCTACCACATCCTCGATAACAAGATTAAGCCCGCCTACTACGATCGTCCCGATGATTGGTGGCAGCTCGTTCTCAACTCCATGGATGATGTCGTCCCCTTCTTCGATTCGGACCGCATGGCCACCGAATACTACGAAAAGCTCTTCAATGCCTAGAGCCTGACTTTCAAAACCAAACGGAGACTGGCAACAGTCTCCGTTTTTTTACGCCCCCTCCCTACCGAAACTGCTTCTGCTCGCTCTGATACTCGTATCCCTCGCTACCCAGCCGCGAAACAAGCCTCTCCTCATCCAACCCATGCGTCTTGCAAAGGTCCTCCAGCGAGCTCGCATTGTTCCGCAGCTCCGTATTCACCAACCCCACCAAAAGATGGGGATCCATCGACTCGTATCTTGTCAGATTCATCGCAACAGCTCTTTAAGTCCTCTATTTCAACCGTGCGAGGCCGAAATCCCATTGACACCCAATCAATTTTAGTGAATCTCCCCCCCGCAGCGTCGGAAACGTTGCAACCTAACCTTAGGGCATCCCATGAAAAAAGACATTCATCCCGATTACCACCCCGTCGTGTTCCAGGACATGACCACGGGTCACCGCTACATCACCCGCTCGACCGCCAAGTCTGACAAGACCGAAGAGATCGACGGAGTGGAGCACTTCATCATCTCGATGGGCCTCACCGCCGACTCCCACCCCTTCTACACCGGTCAAAGCACCTTCGTGGATACCGAGGGACGGATCGACAAGTTCCAAAAGCGCTTCGGCACCGTGCAACGCGCGAAGAAGCCTACCCGCAAGGCTTAATCGGGGAATTTTTCCCACAACTTTTCAAAAGCAGCTCTTCACGGAGCTGCTTTTTTCGTGTCCACTCCCGTCGATGGACGAAGTCATCGAACACCTTCTCCCCGCAATCGAAGAGCAACTCGCCTCTCCCGACACCCGCTACGTGGCCGAAACCCTTGACCGCCTCCTAACGGACCAGGAGATCGACGAACAAGAGGCCAAAGCCATGCTCGCCTTCTGCCTCGCCGATGAGATGGAAGCCATGCTCAGAGAAGATCGGCCCTTTGCCGAAGCACGCTATCGGACCCTCCTCGACCTCCTCCCCGCCCTCCCCGAGGGGCGCTGATTACAAAAAGAGCCTCATTTTCTCATCAGTTCGGAGAATAGATTGGTCCGGTGGTCTCGTTATACCTCTGAAACAATCGATCCTCCCCATGACCAGCTCACCAGTCCTTCCCCAGCGCAACTTCCTGCGCCCCGTTCTCATCACCACCCTCATCTTCCTTGCGGTCGGTCTCACCGCCGGAGGGGCTGTTTGGTGGTATAAAAAGACCCATCAGCCGGTTGCCCTCACCTCCGCTGAATTAACTGCCGTCGAAAAACGCATCGAGGAAGCCCAATACGAGCCCGGCATTAAATCCATCGTTCTGACCGAACGTGAGGTCAACGGACTCCTCAATCAGCACACCACCCTCGGCGATGACCTCAAGATCGAACTCGCCAAAGGAGCCCTCCACGCCCGCGTCAAAACCGTCCTCAGCGAGGATGTCCCCGTCCTCGGCGGGAAAACCCTCAACCTCCGCGCCCGCTTCCTGATCGACACCAACGAGCTAAACCCCTCCTTCATGCTCGATGACCTCACCGTTTACGGAATTTCCGTCCCCAATGCCTGGCTTGGTGACATCAAACACCAAAACCTCCTCGGAAGCCTGAATACCGGAGGCAGTGACACCCCGTTCGCCCGGGGCATCGAAAATATCTCCATCGAAAAAGGCCTCATCGAGATCAAACTCGCCGAATAGAAATCGTCGACCTGATATTTCTGTTCATATTTTGAGATTTGGTCTCTAGAATCAACCCATGGGCATCTTCGACAAACCAAGTCTCAAGCGGTCGGCAAAAAGTCGTGATTCCGTCCCTGACGATCTCTGGACAAAATGTCCCGATTGCAGCGAGATGATTCACACGCTCGATCTCAAGCAGCATCACCTCGTCTGCCCCCACTGCTCCCACCATTTCCTCATGGGAGCCTACGAGCGCTTCCAGCTCATCGCCGATGAAGGAACCTTCGAGGAGATCGATGCCGACCTCATCTCGGCCAATCCGCTGGGTTTTGCCAATTACCCGGAAAAAACCGCCCAACTTCGCGAAAAAACCGGCCTGAAGGACGCCGTCGTCACCGGAAGACTGTCTATCGAAGGAAAACCCGCCGTGGCCGCCGTCATGGACTTCAAGTATTTCGCCGGCTCCATGGGATCCGTCGTCGGGGAAAAAATCACCCGCGCCATCGAGACTGCCACCGCCGAAAAGCGTGCCATCCTCATCTTCTCCTCCTCATCGGGTGCCCGCATGCAGGAAGGCATGCTCTCCCTCATGCAGATGGCCAAGACCTGCGGCGCCCTCGCCCTCCACGGAGAAGCAGGGCTCCCCTACATCTCGATTTTCACTCACCCCACCACCGGTGGCGTCACCGCTTCCTTCGCCACCATTGGCGATATCAACCTCGCCGAACCCAAGTGCATGATCGGCTTTGCCGGCCCCCGGGTCATCAAGGAAACCACTCACCAGGACCTCCCTCCCGGATTCCAAACTGCCGAATTCATGCTCGAGCACGGCCTCATCGACACCATTGTCCCCCGCCGCGACCTTCGCAGCAAATTGAGCGACCTCCTCGGCTACATGATGCCCCGCTAGGGATTCGCAATACGGATCGTATCCGCGTGGAGAATCCGCTCCACGCCCGCCTCCGTTCTGAGCAGGAGCTCTCCCGTCAGCGATAGCCCCTCCATCACCCCCTCCCGTTGAAGCCCGTTCGCCTCAAGACGCACTCGACGCCCCCTCAACACACAGCGTGTGCTCCACGCATCCAGAAGCTCCGGAAATTGCGAACCAATCTGACTCGCTCGAAATTCCAATCGCTTCAGGATCGCCACCAACACCTCTTCCCGAACCCACTTTTTTCCCGTCTCCAGCGAGAGCGAGGTCGCCGGATGCGCCAACCCCTCGGGAAATTCATCCACGTTGATATTGAGGCCCATCCCCACCACCACCGCCGGAGGATTGCTTTCTACAAGAATTCCACAAATCTTACGGTCCTTCACCCACACATCATTGGGCCACTTCACTCCCGCAAAGATCCCAAAGGCATCCAGAGCCTCCGCAACCGCCAATCCCGCCGCCAGCGACAGCCTCGACCACATTGCCACCGGCTCCTCGGGAAACATCACCCACGAGCAAGCCAGACCTTTCCCCGGGGGACACACCCACGGCTGACCACGGCGTCCCCGCCCCGCCGTCTGACGCTCGGTAAGAACCACACGACTCCCCCTCAGCCCCTCACGAACCAGTCGCCGTGCCTCATCATTGGTCGAGCCACACTCCTCCAGAAAGATCACCCGGTCGGCCCACTCCGGGGAAACCTCCCGCAACCTCCCGCCATCCCATTCTTCTTCACTCGCCGTCATTGAGAAACTCCATCGACAAATCCAAAGCCACTGCCGAGTGCGTCACCGCTCCTACTGAAATGAAATCCACCCCCGTCTCCGCAATCTCCGCCACCGTTTCAAGATTCACGCCACCACTGGCCTCCAAATTAGGCCGATTCCCGACACGCATCTGCACCGCCTGACGAAGCTCGTCCAAACTCATGTTATCCAGTAAAATGTAATCCACTCCATCCAGGGTAAGAAAACCCTCCACCTGATCCAGTCGATCCGCTTCCAGCTCCACCTCCACTTCCGGTCGATCCCTCTTTAAGCGATTGATGGCATCCTGAAGCGCCCCCAGTCCTCCTTCCGCCACCAAGTGGTTATCCTTCACCATCGCCCGATCATACAGGCCCATCCGGTGATTCATCCCCCCTCCGGCCACCACCGCACCTTTTTCCAAAGCACGCCAGCCCGGCGTCGTTTTCCGCGTATCGAGAATTTTAGCCGAGGTGGACTCCACCAGTTCGACAAACTTTTGCGTCTTGGTCGCAATCCCCGAGAGCCGCTGAAGAAAATTCAGCGCCACTCGCTCCGCAGTCAGCAGCGATCGGGATTTCCCCCGCACTTCCATCACGTAGGCCCGGTTCCCCACCACACTCCCGCTTTCTAACAGGACCTTCACCTGAATGGTTTCATCCACCCGCTTAAAAACCTCCTCCGCAATCTCAACCCCCGCCACCACTCCTTCCTCCTTCGCCACGATCACCCCTCTCGACTCAACATCCCCCGGGACGAAGTATTCCGATGTCACATCTCCCGTGCCGATGTCCTCGGCGAGAGCCATATCAATAAGTGCAGAAGTACGTTGATCCACAAAAGAGGCTTATCTCATGGGCACACGCTTTTGAATCTTCATTTTCACATCCCAAACACAAAAAAAGCGACCCCGGTGCACCGGAGTCGCCGATTTCAAAAATCCCCCGGGGAGACTACTGCTCCTTCGGCGCGTACTTGAGGAACACCTTGTATTCTTCGGGCATCTTCTGACCACCACCCAGGGATTTATCCCAGAGCTTCACCAGCGCAAGCCCTTCACGGATCAAAAAGGCGCCCGTGGAGGCTTCATCATAATCATCGGTGCCATAGAGCTTCATCCCCAAAACGACAGCCTCGTGATCCTTGAGAATTCGAAGGCAAGCCAGAGCGGCGTTGCGGGTGAGCACTTCGGAAGCCGAAAAATCCGCCACAAACGCCCCATTGTAGGCATTCAAAGCTTTCAGTGGCTCCTTCTCACCCTCATAGGCCATTCCCATGCAGTAGTTGATCTGCGCACGGAGACTTCCGCTGAAAACCTTATCCTGCCAATCGGGATCGGTTCCGATTGCAATCAGACGAGCCCAGGCTTTCGTGCGCACAGCCTCCCAAAAGACGTTATTAAGCTCGATCTGGGTCAAGTGCTCCTTCCGGATCAGGGGCTCCGCGATAAAGGTCGACATCATCTCTGACAGCTTGGTCAGGTTACCCAATTTCCGGGCACATTCCATCTGATAGAAAACAGCCAGGGTGCTGTAGTTCCCCTTTACCTCATCCACCTTCTTGTAAGTTTCAGCACAAAGCGCAAATTTCTCGGATGCTTCTTCATAGTTCCGGTTCCGGTAAACCTCCATGGCCTCGGTGAACTCGGGAGGCTCAAGGAAATATACGTTCACCGAACTGAGGCGGACATCCTTGAAGTTCGTCGATTGCTCGGTCTCCTTGTATCGGAGGCTCTTACTTGAAGAGGCCACCACGAAGCCGGAGATCGTATCATCCTCCGTCATGATTAAGGCGCGGGGTTCCTTCGAGGCCACTTGCCCCGAAAGCAAGGTTACCGTGGAAAAGAGAGAGAGTGCGGAAATGGCGAGTGTTTTCATCGTTCTGATTTGCTCGGAGTTGGATTACCAAAGATTATCTGCCCTCCTTTTCGGCAAGAATATCCTTCATCGACTTGGTTTCTGAACTGGCCTCATATTCATCGACCAGTGACTGAACAGCATTCCATGAGGCAAGCTCGGATTCGTTCAGCTTGTTCTTGAACGTCTTGGTGCGATCAAGCCACTTCCAACCTTCTTCATAAACCTTCTGACGGTCGGAAACTCCATTGGGGCCGGAACCATTGCGATCCCAAAGCAACTCCATCCAACGCTTGATGGCCGGTCCGGAAACCTTCACATACCCGGGAGCAGTTGCCCAAATCTGCGCGTAGATCGCAATCGCGTCCTCGGCCTTGCCCAATTCATCGTAGGATTGTGCCACCAACAGGCGCACATCCGCACCATTTTTGCGGAACTTCGTATTGGAAAGATACTCACGGCCGCGCTTGATCGCCGAATCGTATTCACCTCGGGCGAAATCGATGGTCACGATGCGATAGAGCGCCTTCTCCTGCTCCGAACTCTTATCCGAATCCTTGTAAACCCGGTCGAGAGTCTCAACAGCACGCTTCTGGTCCGCCTCGCTGCCCATTCCGAGAACATCAGCCAGACCGAACAGCGCGGGGAATTGGTAGGACTTGTCATCCCGGGAGAGTGCGGCCTCGTAGTAGGTCTTGGCCTGCGTCGGTGAGGTGGTCTTCTCGCGGAGGAAATCACCCACATTAACAAGAATGTAATTCGAGAGGTCCTTCGGATCAAAGTCGGTCTTCAACTCGTTGAAGAGCACCTTGATCATCGCTTGCGACCTGCTGATCTCGTCTCCGTCTTGCTCCTTCTCGGCAGCAGCAAGCTTATCTTCGAAAACCCCAATCACCGCAATCCGCAGAAGCGCACGGCTGGCCTGATCGCGGATATCGATTCCGGGGAAGGCATAGTAGTGATCCTTCAGTTCCTCGGCCGTGTGCTCGGTGAGGTAAGCTTCGGTATAAGAACCGATCGCCTCTTCGAGACCCGGAGTTCCATCGATTTTGGAAAGCTCCGCAATCACACCTTGAAGCCGCTGAAGCCCTTCCTCAATCCGGTTTGCCGCCCGCATGGCAGGCAATCCGCTCACCGCAACTTGCGCCCGATACGGCGAATCACTGTAGTCCTTCCAGAATTGGTCATAGAATGGCAGCGCATCCTGAATGGCCTCGTTGTCCTTCCCGTCCACTTTCTCCTGACCCAGAATGGTCACGATGTAGAGCAAGCTTTCTCCTGCCACGATCTTGTTCTCCTTGGTCTCGGCAAGGGCCAGAGCCCGCTTGTAATAATCGAGGGCCTCGGCCGGCTTCTCGATATTCTCCAGAATGTTCCCCTTGAGCGCGTAAAGTGACTCCATTGCATCGAAGCCTGGGAAATCACCTTCAACCCGGTTCAACTTTTCCAACGCGGGCTCATATTCCTCTTCGGAAAAGTGGCAGTTCGCCCGATCGAACAACGCAAAGGGCAGATAGGGATTCCCGGCAGCATCAGGATACTCCTTGAGGAAGGCGTCAAGCAAAGCCGCTGACTTCGTCCAGTAGTTGAGGCGGTAGAGGTTCGATGCCTGGAAATAAAGTGCGGCACGTCGACGATGCTTTTTCGCCTCCGGGTAGGTCTTCACATGCTCGTCGAGGAGCGGTTGGGCATCATCAAACTTCGCGGTGTAATGGTAGCTTCCACCCAGAACAAAGAGACAAATGTCATGCTGCTCGGATGGCTTGGGAAGCTTATCGATCATCGTCTTGGCGACCTCGATGCACTTCTCCCACTCACCGTTCCAGAAAAGGCTGGAAAGAGTCAGTCGGCGAACTTCTTCCGCATACTCGCTGTTTGGGAACGCCGCAAGGAACCGGCTGCCGTACTTCTCCGTCGTGAGCACCTCGCCAATTAGCGAAGACGTTCTCACCAGATTATAGAGGTTCTTCTCACGTGCCGGCCCCAATTTCTTCTCCCGATAGATTTGGGCATTGGGAAAATACCGCTCCAGCTGTTCGTAAACGGCGAATGCTCCACGAACATTCCCGTCGTCCTCGTGCAGCACTGCTGTGTTGAGATAGGCGTAAATTTCATTCATCTCGCCGGAATCATAAGCCGTGGTGAGCGCTTCCAAATCAGCCTCCAGGGCCGACTTGTTCACCACCTTGGACCCGTCCCTGATCGTCCGGTCATACGACCCCACCATCTGAAGCCGGGCCTTCACATCATCAATAGCCTCGCTCGTGCTGGGAACCAACGAATAGAGCTCAAAGGAGGAACGCATCATTCCCGCACCCTTGGCGTCGAATGCCAGCTTCATGAAGAGCGGCGCAAATTCGTAGGCCTCAAAGGGATCCAGTTTGATATGACCGCGGTTCTTGGAAATAAAATCAAGCAATGCCGCCTCATCATTCTTTTCGATCACCGCCTCAACCAACGCATGGAAGCTGAGCATGATGCTCTTGTTGGGAGTCGGAAAGGTGCGCTTGTTGGTGATCGCCGTCTCAAGATACTTGCTCCCTTCATCAAGCTTGCGAAGCTTGAAGTGGCAAATCGCCATATTGGTGTAAAACACCCCGGGATTCATTTTGTCCCGCGTGCGGTCGCGCTCCGCGAGAAACTTCTTATACATTTTAATCGCCGTATCCCATTCCTCGGCACCTTTGGCCGCATGACCCCAATACAGGAGGGACTTCTTGTGATACATGTTCATGCTCTGCTCCTCCCCACCCTTGCCGTTGGGATACTTCTTGTAGCATTTCTCGAACGATTTCATCGCCGCGTCATACTGCCCGAGCATCATCTCGCAGTAGCCGCGATTGTACCAAAATGAACCAAACCGGGGACCAAAGAGCGTGAGTGCCCGACCGTCATAGGTGTCGGTCGCTGTCGTCAATATGGCGAGCGCCTCGGCCCACTTTCCGGCCTTCATCGCCGTGATCGAGTTGGTGTGTAATTCGCGAATGGCCTGCCCTTGGGCTGGCGCAACAAACAAGCCGAGAGCCACGAACAGGAGGCCCAATTTACGGCGGAGATTCATTTTTGAGGTCATGGGAAATGATGGGGTGTGTTGTTGAGAACGAAAGGCTGCTGAGGACCCAGCAGCCTTTCAGCATAAAAGTTAACGATTGGTGGAGGAAAACTCTTAGAGTCTCCCCCGTTAAAAGGTCTTAATCCTCAGGGTCAATGAGGTCGGTAAATGTCACCTTGGAGATCTTGGTCGCTGCAAGGGCATTGAGGATGTCGATCACCCGCTGCTGGCGGGCATCGGCCTCCACATAGACCTGAACAACCGGTTCCTGCGTGCTGCTGTCAGCCGCACTCTTGTAGGTCTCAAGAAGTGGCAGAAGATTGGGAAGGGTCCGGGCATCCGGATCGGATTCCACCAGCTGCTCGGGAGCTCCGTCGGAACGAATCGAGATGTATCCGTTCGCTTCCAGCTTGATGAAAAACGGACGGATCTCAGGTGGAGTGTCGGATGGAGCCACCGAAGGAAGCGCCATGTCGATATCCTGCTCCTTCTTAACAATCGTGGTGGTCACGATAAAGTAAATGAGGAGGAGAAAACAGACGTCAATCAGGGACGAAATATCCAAACCTGGTTCGTCCTCATCGGGAGGAACCATTTGTTTATGGCGGGCCATATCAGTATTTTAAAGTTTTGGGTTATTCAACAACGTAGGCTCCAAAGACCACTTCACTCACACCAACCCGGGCTCCGGCCCGAATCACACGACGACAATATTTAAAGACCGCGTCCTGGTCGCCTCGAATGTGGAGACGGGGAGTGTGACCCACATTATCAACCGCTTCCTTGTTGGTCTTGATGTAATCTTCAATATCCTCGTCAGACGTCAGGACCGTGTTGAAATCCTCGGCACGGATTCCTCCGTCCTCGTGAATATTCACCACAATCTTGCCATACTTCACCTTCGGAGTTTTGGCAGCGCTGGCGATGGGAGGCTTGACCTTGGGATCGATCTTGATCGTCTTGGGGTTGGATACCACCAGGAAGAACAGAAGGAGCAGGAAGACCATGTCGATCATGGGCGACATGTCCATATTGCCCTCATCAAGATCGGGCTTGTTTGCATTTCGCAGTTTATTGGAGGCCATTGTTTCAGATTGGAATTTTGGTGTTCAACAGTGAGGGAGCTGGACGCCCCCAGGGGTTAAACGGCAATCCCCTCTGGAATCTTAGCCAGATGCGCGTCAGCGTTAACGGTCTGGATCGACGCATTGATGAGGTTCTCGGCAGTTCCGTGACAATCGGCAACAAGTGAGTTGAAGCGGTTCTTGAAAAAGAAGTAAGCGAAGAGAGCCAAAATCGCGACAATCAGTCCCCACATCGTGGTCAAAAGAGCAATCGAAATCGATGCCGCCAACTCACTGGGGTCAGCCGAGTTGTTTTGCGCCAAAGTTCCGAACGCCTTAATCATACCAAACACAGTTCCGAACAGTCCCAACATGGGAGCTGCCTGGGCAACAAGCGAGAGGAGGTTGATGAAAGTCATCTGCTTGCGGGTCTCGTTGATCGAGAAGTCGGCAATGGCATCCTCAACGTGGTCGCGACCAAGGTCCTCGGGACGGGTAGCATCGATGTTGGGAAGTGAGTAGGCAAGCATGCGGCCCAAGTAGCTGGGGTGGGAAGCGGAAAGCTCAATCGCCGAGCGCACGCGGCAATTCACCATGTGGTCATGAAGCGCACCCTTCAAATCATCAGGCGCATACTTGGCCTTGGTGAGGTTCATGAAATTGAAGACAGAAAGTCCGATCAGGGAAAGCAATCCCACCGCGACGATAAAAAGTGTAAGAGGTCCCCCATCAAGAAGGTAACTGTCTAGAGCGGTTGGTTCCTTGTCAGCAGCCATTGCGGAGCTGGAAGCAAGAATCGTCATTACGGAGCCAATGTTCCAAACGTTGGCTTTGGGAAGGGACGTTTTGAGTGTCATGTTTTTAAGGTTTCGAGTGGTGTGAATTCGACTGGTATTCTGGAAATGAGACTGGTCGAGTAAAGGAGCAATTTCCAATTTGTGACTCAATTTGTAGTCCTTGCAGGCTTGACAGGGAACACTTCACCCAAGATCGGACTTTCGGAAACCCAAAAGGCTGCGACCCAATCCCCCGAGGATCTTGAATGTGCACCGGAAGGCGTCAGGATTTCTTGGTCTCTACCGGATGACGTCTCTTCGGATAGAGGTGGGTGCAAATTTCACAGATCGTTCCGTCACACCCTCGCGCCGAGCAAAAATCCCTCCCGTAAAAAATAATCTGAAGGTGAAGCTTGTTCCATAGCTCCTTCGGAAAGAGCTTCTTCAAATCCCTTTCGGTTTGCACAACACTCCGCCCGGAGGTCAACCCCCACCTCTGCGCAAGCCGATGGATATGGGTATCGACCGGAAATGCCGGCACTCCAAAGGCCTGTGCCATCACCACCGATGCCGTTTTGTGCCCCACTCCGGGTAGGCGCTCCAAAGCCTCCATGTCAGCCGGGACTTCGCCCCCGTGCTCCGCAATCAGAATCTCGGAAAGCCCTTTAATCGATTTTGCCTTTCGAGGAGCCAACCCACAGGGCCTCACATGCCCGTCGATTTCCTCCACCGAAAGGCGGCTCATTTTCTCGGCACTATCCGCCTTCGTAAAAAGCGATGGAGTCTGCAGATTCACTCTTTTATCCGTACATTGCGCTGACAAGAGAACCGCAACCAGAAGCGTAAAAGGATTGGTATGATCAAGCGGGACCGGAGTCTCCGGATAAAGCTCCTCCAACCGCCTCATAACATACTCTGCTCTCTCTTTCTTCAGCATGGAAAAACCTCATCCGGATTGGGGTTTAGGGCCACAAAAAAGCGGGCCGGCCATCAATGGCAGACCCGCTTTTGAAATCGTTCGACTCTGCCCTAGTTGGCAGCAACCTGCCCGCTGTCGAGCTTGGCCTTGGCCGCGTAATACATCTTGCGGGTATGGCTGTAACCACGGCGCCCTTTAAGGATGTTCACCGTCCGCTGCATCGATCCCCACTGGATCACCGTGATCTCGGCCTTGCGGGTCCCCCAACGACGCATCGAGCTGAGGTTGGGGTGGTAAATATCAATCGTATTGGTCCCGGCAAGCGCCGAACCATAGTCGTCCACCACGTAAGTGTAGGGCAGCCCTTTGATCTTAAACTTGGTTCCCACTGGATACTGGGACCAATCAGCTGCGGCACTTCGCACCTGACCGTATTTCAAATTCGTCCCGATTGCGTTCTTCATCCAGGGAGCCCCAACCTCCATCTCCTCATGGGAATAGGCTGTCGTCCGCACCACCCGATTCCGCGATGAGTGGCTGTAGGTAGGCATCCCGTGCTTGTCACGGGGCAGTCCCGCGGACCTTTCCACCACAGTGGTGGAAACCTTGGCTGGATGAAAACCATTGGGGCTTCCGGCTGAAAAACCGGAGGACACCGCTGTAGCTTCTGAACTGGATGCCACCTTCGAGGTAGTCCGATCATGGATGCCGCTTCCCTCGAATACTGTGTTGTCGAATTCCCCACAACTGGAGAAAAGAAGACTGATTGCGATACTGATCATGGCTGCAATTTTCATATTCATGGCGGTAGGTAGGTCTGCCGCGCGGACGGCTGTTTGTCCACGACGCGCAGATTGTCTAGTTTTTTCGAAAAGATTTGACGAGGAAATTTTGTAACCACAATCCCCCGTTTTTAGGGAAAAATGCCGGAATTCATTACCCCGCAATGAAAAACGACGACCCGAAGGTCGTCGTTTTGAGAATTTCCGATTTCAAGAAATCTTTAATGGTCCGCTGCCTGAACGGCTTTGTATCCACCTCGAGATTTAAAATAGAACGTCAGCAACAAGTAGGCGGCCAGCATAAACATCGGCAGCACTGCAATTCGTGCGAGCGCTTTTTGCTCGGCTGGTTTCGCAACTTTTTCAACAGCCTCTTTCTTTTCAGCAGGGATACTGTCGAGCTTCTCTGCATCGATGACATCATAGGACCCGAGGATATATTTATCCTGTTTGGAAATCGTCTCGTATACACCAGGCACTTCCTTCTCAACCTCGGTTTGTGTGGATTTCGCAGTCTGGGCACCAATCCAAGGTCCTCCGATAATACCCACTGTGAGCATTCCGATTCCTGCGATTGCGTTCAAAGTGAGCGCTCCGCCTTTCGGAAACTGCTCAGCAACAACACCCAGCATTGTTGGCCAGAAGAAGGTCTTACCTACCGCATACAAAGTAGCTGCTGAGAAAATAATGATGAGACCCTGGGCCATTGAGAGCCAGAACAGGCCTAAAATTGCGAGCGCTGCGCAAATTGAAAGAAGACCAAGTGGTCCAACTTTTTCGACAATTGGCCCCGCAAAAAAGCGGAGGAAACACATGATTGCCGAGGTGTAAATGAGCACCCACAGACCGTTATATCCGGCCTCCATAAGCGGCTCACTCATGAGACCCGTGATTGCCTCATCAGTACCAAGCTCCGTAGTTGCCAGCGGCATCATGATCAAGCAAAGGAAAATAAGGAGAGGGCGGCCAAGACTCTTACAATAGAGCCCATAGGCAACAACTGAACCAATGAGACCGACCCAGAAGAACCAATCAGCCAAATTAAGGGTTACTTGAAGCTGCTTGAAGACGAGTCCAAAAGCGATGATTGCTCCGAGGATTCCAAACTCCGCGAGCATTTCGCGATAAGTAGTTCCAGATGCTACCCTTTCGTTCACTGGAAACTGAACCTTCAGCAACATTACGAGGTAAATGACTGCAGGAAGAGCAATCATGTAGACCAGCACACGCCAATCAGCAGCAACTTGACCTCCAAGAGCCAAGGTAATCAACCCTCCGATCACAAGTCCACCGGGCCACCCGGCATGTAGAATGTTAAGCCATTTGGTCTTGTCCTTGCTGAACATGGTTGCAACGACAGGATTGATGAACGCTTCCACTGTTCCGTTTCCAAGTCCGAGAATAATAGACCCTGCCACCAAATAGTTGTATGCCGAAGCCTGAGCGGTTTTCAGGGCTTCACCCGTCAGTGGCTCACCACCTTGGTTGATCGTGGCATAGGCAACGAGAGCAAGAGCTGCATAAAGGGCATAGCAGACAAAGCTGAAGATCATCGCCACGCGATACCCGATTTTGTCGATGACCAGACTAAATACGATAATTGAAATCGCGAAAGGCCAGATACCATGGCCGAAGAGGACCTTGGACTGAACTCCATCGAGCCCAAATGCAGCAGGCCAAAGATCAGGATTATTAACAAGGAATGCCCGCGTAATGAAGGCAAAGGCCGTTGTTATCAGCGCAATAAAACAGCCCCAAAAAAGGGCCATATTTGGTTTTTCGTTACTCATTTCTATGTGATGCGTTTCACCTCCATTAGAGAGGCTTCGGGGGAGACTGAACATTCATCCTAACAAAACAAGCTCAGGATTTACCATTTTTTCTCTCCCGCAGCGCCTTACAACAAATCAGGGCGGAACAACTTGTGTTCCGCCCTGACTTAAAATCCCACACAAACCATTTTCAGGGTTGGGAATGGGTGATGCTGAAATTTGGTCGGGCCCGAAGGCCGTCCCAGGTGGCTATTGCCACCTTATTTTTTGCGTATCTTACGACAGCAGGTTCGTAGGTGTGTGTTTTATGAACCGCTTGAAAATTGACGCTTTTACAAGGAGTCGACAAGGAGAAAAACAGCTATTGCGGAGACTTCTAACTTTTTGCCCGTTGGAGAAAAAGATCGATCCCGTCCGTCAGGGCAATCCAACTCGCTTCAATAATACTATCGGATACCCCAACCGTTCCCCACGTGGAATCGCCATCGGTATGAACAATCAGCACCCGGGTCTTCGCCGCCGTCGCCTCTCCGCTGTCAAGAATCCGCACCTTGTAATCAACCAAAGAAACCTCCTCGATCTTTGGAAAAAAGGGAAGTAACGCCTTTCGAAGAGCTTTATCAAGGGCATTCACCACCCCATGGCCTTCTGCCACGGTGTATGTCTCCTGCCCATCGACCGTCAACTTGACCGTCGCTTCGCATACCGGATCGTGCCCGTTTCGATACTGACGGAATGAGCAGTGATACTCGTTGAGTATCCAGGGCCGAGCGCAGCTCCCGAGCGCGCGCCGAATCAGGAGCTCCAATGACCCCCCGGCCGCCTCAAAGGAATACCCCTTCTGCTCAAGGTCTTTGATTTCCGTAAGGATATTTTTCGCCTCCTCACTCCCCTTCTTCAAAGGCAGGCCCATTTCTTCGGCTTTAATCAGGATATTGCTTTGCCCGGACAACTCGCTGACCAAAATATACTGTTGGTTGCCCACCTCCTCAGGCCGGATGTGCTCGTAGGTTCTTGCCAATTTCTGAACCGCATTCACGTGCATTCCCCCTTTGTGGGAAAATGCTGTCCGCCCTACAAACGCAGCGCGGGCAAAATGGGGATTGTTGGAAACATCGTCCACAAAGAAGGAAAGTTCCCGCATTTGCGTGAGATCCTTCACCGCTTCGCGTCCCATTTTGAGCTCCAGGATCGGAATGACGGAAGTTAGATTACAATTCCCCGTCCGCTCTCCGTAGCCGTTAATCGTCCCTTGCACCTGGCTTGCTCCGGCATCTACCGAAGCAATCGCATTGGCCACTCCCAGCTCACAATCGTTGTGAGTATGAATTCCCACCCTCGTTTCAGGAAAGGCCTCGACTACCACCCGTGTCATCTCGGCAATTTCCGAAGGCAGACAGCCGCCATTGGTGTCGCAAAGGACCAACCAATCGGCTCCACCTTCCACAGCAGCTCGAAGAGTTGCCAGTGCATGCTCGGCTCCGTCCTTATATCCGTCAAAATAGTGCTCGGCGTCATATACCACCTCGCGACCCGCCTCTTTCAAGTGGCGCACCGTATCACGAATCATCGCCTGATTTTCTTCCACCGTCGTGCGCAGAACTTCGGTCACTTGCAACTCCCAGCTTTTCCCGAAAATGGTGATCACCGGAGTTTGAGCGTCGAGAAGCAGCTGAACCTGGGGATCTTCCCCGACCGGCGTGTTTGCCCGACGGGTCGAACCAAAGGCCGCAATTTTGGCGTGATTCCAAGACTCCTTGGCCGCGGCTTTGAAAAACTCAATATCCTTCGGATTCGATCCGGGCCACCCACCCTCAATATAATCCACCCCAAACTCATCAAGCCGCTTGGCGATGCGCATCTTATCAAGACCGGAAAGAAAAAAGCCCTCACCCTGTGTGCCGTCGCGTAAGGTGGTGTCGTATATTTGAACTCGTGATGAAGCGCTCATTGGAATGGTGATTTCAGAAGGGGGCAAGACGCTAGGTAGAAATGTGAAGAACTGCAATCCACATATCCCCCTCTTTCTCAAACTCCTCCTCCCCATCTTCTCATGCGCTTGACTCTCATTTGAAATATCCCGCATCGACGCAGCGGAGCGCAGTCAACGGTTTCCACCGAAACCCTTGCCGGGCTTGACCTCGCAAACCAAACAAGTCAGTAATCCCACCGTCGCCCCGGTAGTTCAACGGATAGAACAAGGGTTTCCTAAACCTTAGATCTAGGTTCGATTCCTGGTCGGGGCGCCATTTCCCACCTCTTCCCATGGCTGGTTTCTTCAAAAAACTCATCAATCGCATCACCAACACCGCCGATGTGGATTGGGATGATCTCGAAGCCGAACTGATCACCGGAGATTTGGGAGTTCGCCTCTCGATGGAGATCATCGACGACCTCAAAGGCTTGGGCCGCAAGGTTTCCACCGATGACGTTATAGCGACTACCCAAGACCACCTCGCCAAGCTCTTTCCGGATGACTCCCCTCCGCTCAGACCCATCGGCGACGGCAAACCAACCGTCATTCTTGTCGTAGGCGTCAACGGAGTCGGAAAAACAACGTCCTGCGCCAAACTCGGACACCTCCTCCAGCAAAACGGATACTCCGTCACGATGGCTGCCGCCGACACCTTCCGCGCTGCCGCCGTCGAACAACTCGTCCGCTGGGGCGAACGACTCAACCTCACTGTCGTTACCGGCGCCCACGAAGCAGATCCCTCTTCGGTCTGCTACCAGGCCCACCAACGGGCCATCACCGAAAAATCCGATTTCCTCATCTGCGACACCGCTGGACGCCTCCACACACGACACAATCTCATGGAGGAGCTGTCCAAGATCAAACGCACCATCGGAAAGCAGGACGATTCCGCCCCTCACCATACTTTCCTCGTTGTCGATGCCACCACCGGCGGCAACGCCCTCAACCAAGCCAGGGAATTTCAAAAAGCAGTCCCCCTCGATGGCCTCATCCTCACTAAAATGGACGGATCAGGAAAAGGCGGCATTGCAGCAGGCATTCAAAAGGAACTAGCCATCCCACCCCGCTTCATTGGAACCGGAGAAGAGCCCGACAAATTTGCTCGATTCTTAAAGCAGGACTACGTCGAAAACATCCTCTAACAAGCGGACTGTATCCACGACAAATACGATCGCCCAACCCGGTCCGCTTTCACCACCAAAAATTCCGGTGTATCGTAGGGATGGAGCTCCAGCAGCTCTTTTTCCAGCTCATCCAATTTCCTCTCGGTTGTCTTAAAAACTGCCAGAACCTCCCGCTCTTTTTCAATCTTCCCTTTCCATCGGTAAATCGACTCCACTCCGGGAAGCAAATTCAAGCACGCAACCAGTTGCTTCTCCAGCAAGACTGTGCCAATCTGTCGCGCCTGCTCGGATGTGGAAAATGTTGATAGGACAAGAAACACGTCGCTCATATCCCTATTTCACCTCTCCGGGTCACTAAAATCAACCTTCCCCTGTGAAATCAGCCGTCCTTGAAAAAATCTTCTCCCGCCTCGATCAAATCGAGCCCGGTGAAGTTCAGGCTCTCCTCAGCAGGCTGGTTCGCGAAAAAGGCTTCCTCCAAAACGTCTTCGAAGCCCTCCGCGAAGGCGTTCTCCTCCTCGATAACGAGGGACAGATCAGCTTCATCAACAAAGCCGCCTGCGGATTCTTCGGCACCAGCCCCGAACAAGCCCAGGGCGAACGACTCGACGTCGTGGTCCGCGGCATCGAATGGGAACAGCTCATCGGCTCCACCCGCAGCACCGTAAGCCGCGACCTCGAGGTCTTCTACCCCGAAAACCGCTTCCTCAACTTCTACCTCTCCCCCATCGCCGAGGAGGAGGAAACCGAAATGGGCTTCGTCATGCTCGTGCGCGATGTCACCCGCTCCCGTGAAGAAGCCGCCGAGGAAATCGAATCCGAAAAACTCAACGCCCTCACGCTCCTCGCCGCCGGAGTCGCTCATGAAATCGGCAACCCCCTCAACTCCCTCTCCCTCCACCTCCAGCTTCTCCAGAGAAAGGTCAACAAACTCCCCGCACTCGATCAGGAATCCCTCGGAGACCATCTCGATACCGCCCGAACCGAAATCGGCCGCCTCGACACCATCCTCAAACAATTCCTTCAAGCCATCCGCCCCTCCACCCCTGTCCGGGAACCTGCCAATCTGCACGCCATTCTGGAAGACAGCCTCATCGCGCTCAAACCCGAACTCGAAACTCGTAAGATCTCAGTCTCCCTCGATCTCTCCCCCGACCCCCCATCACTCGAGCTCGATCCCACCCAGATCCAGCAAGCTCTCTACAACCTCATTCGAAACGCCTATCAGGCCCTCACCCCGCCTGATGGTGAAATCGCCATCCGCACCACCTTTAGTGATTACGAGGTCACCCTTTCCATCTCCGACAACGGAAGCGGCATGTCACCCGAGGTCATGGGGGCCATTTTCGAACCCTTCCACACCACCAAAGCCACCGGAACCGGCCTCGGACTCCTCATCGTTCGCCGAATTCTCCGTGAACACGGAGGCGAACTGGAGGTCCAAAGTGAGGAAAATGTCGGCACCACCGTGACGCTCTACTTCCCAAGAACCGATAAACGCGTCCGCCTTCTCGAAGACCAAGCACCCATTGAAGTCTAATGCACACCCTCCTCATCGTAGACGACGAAAAAGCCACCCGTGATGCCCTCCGCATGGCTCTGGAGGATGCCTTCGATTGCTACCTCGCAGCTGATCTCGCCCAAGCCACCCAGGTTCTCAAGACCGAGGATGTCGACCTTCTCCTCACCGATCTCCGCCTCGGCGGAGACTCCGGCATGGAAGTCCTCGATGTCGCCCTTTCCCTGCCCCAGCCTCCCGTCTCTGTCATGATGACCGCATACGGCTCGGTCGACACCGCCGTGGAAGCCATGCGCCGGGGCGCCTGGCACTTCGTCACCAAACCTCTCAATCTCGACGAGGTCGAACTCCTCCTCAAACGCGCCGTCCGCAACCGGTCCCTCGAAAAGGAAAACAAACAACTCGTCGTCGAAAACGAGACCCTCAAGAAATCCTCCGGCAAAAAAGCCCACGGCATCGACCGCCTCATCGGCAAATCCGCACCCATGGAGCGCATCGCCGAAAAGATCGAGCAAATCGCCCCCACCCGCGCCACCGTTCTGATCGAAGGAGAATCCGGAACCGGTAAGGAGGTCGTCGCCCACGCCCTTCACGACCTCTCGGGTCGACCGAAGGAAAAATTCGTCGCCGTCAACTGCGCCGCCCTTTCCCCCCAACTCCTCGAGTCGGAACTCTTCGGACACGAAAAAGGGGCCTTCACCGGTGCCACCCAACGTCGCATTGGCCGCTTCGAACAAGCTCATGGAGGCACCCTCTTCCTCGATGAAATCGGAGAAATCGATCAAGCAACCCAGGTCAAACTCCTCCGCGTCCTCTCCGAGCGCACCTTCGAGCGCGTCGGCGCCAACACCCCCGTCGAGATCGATGTCCGCGTCATCACTGCCACCAACAAGCACCTTGCCGACCTTGTCGAAAAAGGTGAATTCCGTGAAGATCTCTATTTTCGACTCAACGTTCTCTCCATCAACATGCCCCCGCTCCGTGAACGCCGGGAAGATATCGCCATCCT
Organism: Verrucomicrobiaceae bacterium; assembly: GCA_051252135.1. GTDB lineage: Bacteria > Verrucomicrobiota > Verrucomicrobiia > Verrucomicrobiales > Akkermansiaceae > SW10. The sequence continues at coordinate 84,075 of JBPOGH010000015.1, forward strand.
CGCCAACTCGTTTTGTCAGGAATTCGCTCTCGAGAATAACCGCCCCATCAAGCCCCTTACCGACTCCGCACTCGCCCAACTGATCCGGTATCCATGGCCCGGAAATGTCCGCGAACTCCGCACCGCCATTGAGCATGCCGTCGTCATGTCGAACCAAGACACCCTTGATCTTTACCATCTCCCTGACTTCCTCGCCGGCTCCGCAACACCTCTTGAACGTCAATCAGATAAAAACACCCTTGCTCCTGTCGACGAATTCAACTTGCATGCCCTCGAGCAGCGCGCAATCCGCGGAGCACTCGGCGCCACCAAGGGAAACCGAACCAAGGCAGCCGAACTCCTCGGCATTAGCCGCCGCACCCTTCAACGAAAACTCCGCGACGCGCCCCCTAACGAGAGCCAAGCAATATGAGCAAAAAAGATAACATCGGTGGAAACAAAGACACCGCCATCCTGATCCGCCGACTCCTTTTCTTCGTCCTGCTGTTCAGCCTCGTCTTTCTTTACCTCATGATTTCCTTCCGGGGAATCTCCTCTCCCAAGGGAATGGAGCAGGCTCAAATTGGCCGGGAAATCGCCCGCGGCAATGATTTCACCACCAAAGTCATTCGTCCTGCGGCCATCTGGCAGGCCGAGAAAACAGAAAGCGGAGTCGTTGAACTGGACCAGTTCTACGACACCTATCACTCCCCTCTCAACCCCTTCGTCTACGCCGCCGTTCTCAAAATGGTCGGTGGGGATGACTTCGACAAATTCCAAATGGTCGAGGACCAACGGACGATTTACCAACTCGATCGCGTCATCGCCGCAATTTCCGTCATCTGCTTCCTCATCGCCATCGGCGTCAACTACCTCCTGATCTCCCGTATTTTCGACGTCAAGATCGCCGGCGTAACCGCCCTCCTGATGGCCCTGAGTGACCTGATGTGGTCCTTCACCCATACCGGGCTTCCCCAGATGCTGATGCTTCTCCTTTTCTCCTGCGCCCTCTTCTTCGTCTACCGCGCGCTCGAATCCACCATCGAGGGAAATGTCGCCATCGGATCCGTTCTCGTCGCCTCCGTCTTCTTTGCCCTCCTCGCCCTCTCCCACTGGCTCAGCATCTGGATCACCATCGGATTCATCATTTACGCCGCCTTCTTCTTCCGCCCCCGGGGTGTCGCCGCTCTGGCCACCATCGGCATCCTCCTAGTATTCAGTCTCTACTTTGTCGGTCGGAACATCGAATGGACCGGTTCACCTGCCGGAACCGCCGGACTCTCCCTCTACGGCGGCCTGATCGACTCGGAAGAGGGTATCATGAGAACGATCGATCCCAGCGATGAAACATATGCGGTGATCTACAACATCAACTCCCTCATTCTGAATACCTTCCGGAACATCCTCATTCAGACCAACCAACTCTATACCAACTTCGGAGCCATCATCGCGGCACCGATCTTCTTCTTCGCCCTCCTCCACCCTTTCAAACGGGCTTCCATCGCCCGATTCCGCTGGATTGTCCTCATGATGTGGGTCTCCGGAGCATTGGGCATGGCGATCTTTGGACTCTCTGTCAGTCCAACCGATCCCAACCAACTGCACATCCTCTTCGCTCCCATCATGTCGGCCTACGGCCTGGCCTTCCTCTCCATCATTTGGAGCCGTCTGGAACTCCCGTCGGGGAGCGGCGTCCTTCGTAACGGACACTTCATTCTTGTCGTTCTCATTAGTGCCGGTCCCCTGATGCTCACCATCCCCAACACGATCAGATCGGGGCTTTCCAGCTCGGCCGACACCAAACGCCCGGTATGGCCGCCCTACTGGCCTTCACTCCTGAGCAGAACCCTCCACAACGCCACCGAAGAAGATGATCTCATTGTCTCCGATCAACCTTGGGCCGTTGCTTGGTATGCCGACCGCCGCTCCATCTGGATTCCCAAACGCACCGAGGAATTCGAAGCACTGGAGAAAATGGCCGAAGACCAAAAATTAACCATCTCCGGAATCCTGATGAGCCCCGTCTCCTTCTCAGGCAATCCCCTTTACCAATCCCAGGGCTACGGCGCCGGTGATGATTTCGCCGCCCTCAGTCTGGACGGCCCCGCTCTCACCGCCACCAGAGGCGGAGTTCGCAGCCTCCGCGACCAGGCACCCCATCTCTCCGGGATCAATGCCCGCTACCCCCACCCCCGCCCTCTCTTCCCTGGTCGGATCATTTATTACTCCGCCAAGCCGGTTGTCGACCAGTAAGCCCCGGCCATGGCCAGCAAAAAAAAGATAGAAGAAGCCCCCGTCGCAGCCTCCTTTGAGGACGCGATCGAAGAGCTTGATGAACTGACCGAGCGCCTCGCCCACGAGCCCGAATCATTGGGCGCGATGATCGACGACTACGAGCGCGGACAGCAACTTATCCACTACTGCCACGAGGCCCTCAAACTCGCCCGCAAACGAATCACCACCATCCAGGCATCCCTTCAGGATAACTCTCCCGATGACGATGAACCTGAATCCAAAGACTCTCCTTCCGACGAAAACGACGATGTCCGACTTTTCTAAAAAACCGCTACTCGCCTCCATTCAACATCCGGACGATCTCAAAAAGATCGACCTCGATTCCTTGCCTGAACTGGCCGAGGAAATCCGTGATGTTCTGATCAGCTCACTCTCGAAGTCCGGAGGCCACCTCGGCCCCAATCTGGGCGTCGTCGAACTCTCAATCGCCCTTCATCGCGTTTTTGAATCTCCCAAGGACAAGTTCCTCTTCGACGTCTCCCATCAGGGATATGTCCACAAAATGCTCACCGGCCGTGCCCGGCAGATCGACACCATCCGCCAATACGAGGGCCTCAACGGTTTCCTCCTTCGTACCGAATCCGAGCACGACTGCTACGGGGCCGGACATGCCGGAACCGCCATTTCTGCCGCCTTGGGCATGGCTTCTGCCCGTGACCTCAAAGGAGAGGACAATCACGTCGTCGCTGTCGCCGGAGATGCCGCCTTCACCTGCGGGCCCACTCTTGAAGCTCTCAATAACATCGCCGAAACCACGGATCGCTGCATCGTCATCCTCAACGACAACGAGTGGTCCATCGACCGCAATGTCGGCGCAATGGCGAAGTACTTTAACGACCTTCAGACCCATTCCATCTATTCAGGCATCAGGGATAAGGCTGCCCAATTCGTTGAAAAAATCGCCGGCAGCAAAGTTCGCGATTTCGCTCATAAAATCGAGCGCAACGCCAAGAACATGCTCGTTCCCAACGTCCTCTTTGAAAAATTCGGACTCCGCTACTTCGGCCCCATCGACGGACACGACCTCCCTCTCCTGATCAAAACCCTGGAGTTCCTCAAGAAGCAGGACGAGCCCGTCATCCTCCACATTATCACCGAAAAAGGCCGTGGCTATCAGCCCGCCCTCGACAAGCCCGGTAAATTTCATGGCCTCGGGCCTTACAATGTCGAAGACGGATCCACCGCTTCCACCGCCCCCACCTTTTCCGAGCTCTTCGGCCGCGCCGTCACCGACTTCGCCAAGGAAGACAAAAGAATCACCGCCATCACCGCCGCCATGCCCGGTGGCACCAAACTGGAAACCTTCAAGAAAGAGCTCCCCGAGCGCTACTTCGATACCGGCATTGCCGAGGAACACGCAGCCCTGTTCGCTTGCGGACACGCCGCAGAGGGCCTCCGCCCCTTCCTCGCCATCTACTCCACCTTCATGCAGCGCGCCTATGACATGATCATCCATGACATGGCCCTCCAAAAGCTCCCCGTCCGTCTCTGCATGGACCGCGGCGGCCTTTCCGGCGACGACGGCCCCACTCACCACGGCCTCTTCGATATCGGCTACCTCCGCCATGTCCCCGACCTCGTTCACATGCAGCCGAAGGATGAAGATGAATTCATCGACATGCTCTGGACCATGGCGAACTACGACAAAGGCCCCATCGCCATCCGCTACCCACGTGGCAATGGTCCCGGTGCCCAAATCAAAGACAAGCCCGCTCTCCTCGAGATCGGTCAGGCCGAAGTCCTCCAGGAAGGCACCGACGTTTGCCTCATTCCTCTGGGAACCATGATGGAGCTGGCTCTTAAAACCAAGGAAACCCTCGAAGCCAAGGGCCTCTCGGTCTCCCTCATCAACCCCCGTTGGATCAAGCCGCTCGATGCCGCAACCATCACGCGCCTCGCCTCAAAGTCGAAAGTCGTATGCACCTTCGAGGATCACGTCCTCTCCAACGGCTTCGGTGCCTCCATCATCGAGCTTCTTCACGACAGCAAGATCGATGCAACCGTCGAACGCATCGGCTGGCCCGATGAATTCGTCGAGCATGGCAAACCGGAGATTCTACGGGAAAAACACGGCCTCACCTCGGAAGCCGCCACCAACAAGGTGCTCGCGCACTTTCCCTCCTAACGGATACTCCAGAGGTGCTTGGCACCGCGCAGGATCAGTGATCCATCAGCCACAATCGGCGAAGCGATAACAGCTTCGCCGATTCTATTTTCCGTGATCTCTCCCAACCCGTCATCCTTCACCTCCGCGATGATGACCACCCCATCCTCACGGGGACAGCAAAGCTGGTTCCCCACCAGGATCGGAGACGCGTAATAGGTGCTGGGCGATTTGGGCAGCTTGCCTTCCCAACGCGTATCGCCGGTCTTCGCATCCACGCAGAGCACGAGCCCGCGATCCTTACCCCGATCGACCAACAAATAAACTTTCCCATCCCGCGCAACAGGCGTTGCCGCATCCGGCGCATGCACCTCCTTACGCCAAAGAACGCGCTCCTTCGTCACATCGCCACTCCCTCCGGCCTTGATCCCCATCAGATACTCTCCCCGGCCATGTGGCACCACCACGATCCCCTCGGTCACCACCGAGGAAGCAATGGTCCGCCACATCCCCTTCGTCTCAGGATTGATCCCACCGCAAGTCCACAAAAGCTTCCCCGTCTTGGCTTCATGTCCGGTGACATGGTCTGCTCCAAAGCTGATCACCGTCTCCACCCCATCCACCTCAACCACATGCGGCGTGGTGTAACTATCCCCGGATTCCTTCTCAGTCTCAATATTACGATCGGTCTTCCACACCTCCTCACCCGACTTGGGATCAAGAGCCACCAGATAGGAGTTCCCCTCCGTCTGCATCACCGCGATCACTACATTCCCCCCGGCCATCACCGGTGAAGTCCCCTGATCCCACCAAAGGTGATCCTTGCCGTATTTCTCCTGCAAATTGACTTCCCACTGCTTCTTCCCCTCCAAATCGGCACAAAGTACCCGACCTGATTTAAAATATCCGATCACCCGTTCTCCATCGCTAACAGGCGATGAATTCGATCCGCTCCCCACCCTCTGGCCCCGGCCCGGCGTTTGCTTACCCGAAACCAACCGCCAGCGCTCCTTGCCCTTGAGATCATAAGAAATCAGAGCATCGTTACCGTCAATCGGACTGGTCAAATAAAGCGCACCCCCCACTTCGATCGGTGTCGAGCACCCCCGGTCCGGAAGCTCAGCCTTCCACGAAACCCCACTCCCGTCCGCCGAAAAGCTCTTCGCAATCACTCCTTTATCCAGCGAACCATTCCCGTTCGGTCCCCGCCACGAGTTCCATTCCGCACCAGCCACGGAAATAAGAATGGAAGTGACCGCAATTGCAGATGTGAGCGAAGATTTCATCCGCCCAACCTATCTCGACCTGCGCGCTCTCCAAGCAAGAAATCCAGTCTCGGGCTGGTCCTCTCCCCCTCTTTCGCTATCATCCTTTCGTGGATAAGTTGGCATTGGCAAAAAGCGTCATCAAAACCGAGATCGCAGCACTCGAAAGGCTCATCGAAAATCTCGATGAACAGTTCACCAACGCCGTGGACTCACTGCAGGAGACCCTCGCCGCCCGCTCCAAGATCGTCGTCGCCGGCATCGGTAAATCCGGAAACATCGGACATAAGATCGCCGCCACCCTCACCTCAACCGGAGCCACGTCCGTTGTCCTCAATTCCCAAAACGCCCTTCACGGCGACCTCGGACTCCTCTCCGATGGCGACGCCGTCATCCTTCTCTCTCAATCCGGCGAAACCGAAGAGCTCCTCAACCTCCTTCCCTACATCAAGCGATACCAGGTCAGCATCATCACCCTGACCGGCAAGCCAGACTCCACCCTCGGCAAAAATAGCGACTTCATCCTCAACACCAGCGTCCCCCGCGAGGCCTGCCCTCTCAACCTCGCCCCCACCTCATCCTCCACCGCCATGCTCGCCATGGGAGACGCCCTCGCCATGGTCCTCCTCGAAGCTCGCGGCTTCACCGAAGCGGATTTTGCCAAATTCCACCCCGGAGGCAGCCTCGGTCGCGCCCTTCTCATCCGCGTCTCCGAGATCATGCGTAGCGGGGACCACCTCGCTATCGTCACTCCCGTCGCCACCGTTCAGGAAGCTCTCGCCGCCATGACCGCAAAACGCTCCGGAGCCTGCCTCGTCCTCACCGGAGACGATCTCCTCGCTGGCATCTTCACTCATGGTGACTTCGCCCGCGCCTTCCAGAATGAACCTCAATTGGGGGCATTACCCGTCTCCAACTACATGACGGCCAATCCCGTCACCGTCTCGGCAGACGCCATCGCAGCCGAAGCCGTAGCCACCATCGGCAGCAAAAAAATCGACGACGTCGTCGTCGTCGATGCCACCGGCAAGCCCGTCGGCATCATCGACTCGCAGGATTTCGCCCGGCACAAGATCATCTAACCGATAAAGATCCCCGCCAGCGCCGCACTCGTCAGATTGGCCAGCGTTGCCGCAAAAACCGCCCGTAATCCCATCCGCGCGATCTCAGGCCTCCGGCTCGGTGCCATCACTCCCAACCCTCCAAGGAGAATCGCGATCGATGACAGATTGGCGAAACCGCAAAGCGCAAACACCACGATCCCCTGGGTCCGGGGCGTCAGGGTCTCGTAGATCGCATGGTATTCCACAAAGGCCACAAACTCGTTGAGCACCAGCTTCTGCCCGATCAAACTCCCCACCTGCTGCAACTCGTTGGCCCCCACCCCAAGCAGCCAGGCCACCGGCGAAAAGACTTTTCCCAGAATCAACTGAAGGCTCAATTGCCCATTTCCAAACCACCCTCCCATCGTCCCCAACAGGAGATTCACCACCGCAATTAAACCAATAAAGGCCAACAACATCGCGCCCACATTAAGCGCCAGCTTCAGCCCGCTCGCCGCCCCCAGCGCCGCCGCATCAAAAACATTCACCGGCGCCTCGTCCCCGTCCGCCAGACTAATCGGACCGTCATTGGGTCGATCCACCTCTGGCTTGAGCAGCTTGGCATACAGAAGCCCCGCAGGCGCCGCCATAAAGCACGCCGCCAAAAGATAATCCATCCGCGCTCCCAAGCCCGCATATCCCGCCAGCACCGACCCCGCAACACTCGCCAGGCCACCCACCATCACTGCAAAAAGCTCGGACGAGGTCATCCGCGGCAAAAAAGGACGAATCACCAGCGGAGCCTCGGTCTGCCCCACAAAAATATTAGCCGAGGCCGAGAACGACTCCGCCCGACTCGTCCCCAGCAACTTCCGCAACCCTCCACCCACAAATCGAATCACCACCTGCATCACCTTGAGATGGTAGAGCACCGCGATCAGCGAAGAGAAAAAGATGATCACCGGCAGCACCCGGAACGCGAAAACAAATCCCACCGCTTCATCCCGCGCAATATCCCCAAAGAGAAACACAATCCCCTCCTGCCCCGCCAGGATCACCGCATTCACCACCCCCGTCAGCCACGTCAGCGCCATCTTCCCTTCTGCCGACCACAGCACCCACACCGCAATCATCACCTGAAGCGCAAACGCCCCTCCCACCGTCCGCCAACGAATCGCCTTCCGGTTCTCGGAAAAGGCATAACCAATCCCCAGCAGGACAAAAACCCCCAGCACACTGATCCATCGCTCCATGATCCCTATCGTCCCCAGTCTCGCGGGACATGTCGAGCAGCAGCACAAAAAAAACCACCTCCGGAACACTCTCCGAAGGTGGTTTGGTAAATTACGTCGCCTCTTAGAACTGGTAGTTCAAGTAGAAGTTAAACTGTCCACCCTTGTCCGCAACCGGATCGGGAGACTGCACCGGAATGGCCCAATCCACCGCCAGTGGACCGAAGGGCAAATCCAAACGCACACCCACACCCACGTCGCTCGCCAAATCGCTCGCACCGAAGTCCCACGATTCCTTGTTCACAAAACCCATGTCGTAGAACACCGCACCTCGCACGGTGTCGACCAGCGGGAAGGTATACTCAAGGGAGGCAAACGCGCTCGTGTTACCACCCAGGACGTCTCCCGTTCCTCCGGGACCGTTGTCACGGGGCCCGATGTCGCGGAACTCAAAGCCACGAAGGTCACGCTGACCTCCCAGCATCTGGCGCTCAAAGATCGGCACCCCTTTGCTTCCGCTGAACTCATCCACCACATTCATCGCCCCACGCAGGGTCAGGATGGTGTCACCCGCAAGATTCCAGTGCTTGGAACCCGCTGCCGAGAAGGTGTAGGTGTCGACATCCCCACCGAGGAATCCTCCCGCAAGGGTCAGACCGACATCGAACTTGTGCCCTTTCCGCGGAGTCACGTTGCTGTCACGGCTGTCATAAACATAATTGACCCCAATCGAACTGCGCAGGAAATCTCCTCCGAGAGCCTTAAAGGCCGGACTCGTCGTCGCCTCGGGATCCACTTCGATATTCTCCAGACGATACTCACCCTTGATGTAGGCTTTCCGGCCCACCGGCTTACGGATGAACACCGATCCACCCACGTTGGTTTGATCATACTGGTCACTCAAGTAGAGCAAATCACGGTAGTAAAGTTCCGTTCCCAGCGAGAGCTTGCGACCCAAAAACCACGGCTCGGTCAGGGAAACCCGGAAGTCCTTCCGCTCCGTTCCCGCACGCAGGCTCATGTTGAAACGCTGACCCGCTCCCGTGAAGTTCCACGGATTGAAAAGGTTGAAGTTGGCCTGCTCCAGACTGATGAATCCCACCACGCTGTCGATCGAGCTCAGCCCCATCCCGAAGTTGATCGAACCCGTCTTCTTCTCGTCCACCAGGATGTTGACGTCACGGTATCCCGGCTGGCTGCTGCCACCATTGGTCACCTGCACATCTGAGAAATAGTTGAGGTTCTGCAAGCGACGCTTCGTCGTCTCCAGATCCACCGAGTTGAAGTTCTCACCCGGACGCATCGGTAGCTCACGGCGAATCACCCGGTCCTGACTCTTCACGTTGCCCTGGATATTGACGCGACCCACTTTGAATCGGCGACCCGGAGTGACGCGGTAGAAAATGTTGACCCGATTCCCTTCCGCTTCACGCACATCGGGAACCACCGCCGCATCCGCGTAACCACGTGATCCGTAGTAGCTGCGAATCATCCGGATATCATCACGAACCTTTCTCGAGGAATAAGGCATTCCCGCCACCAGACTCAGGGCAGGCTCCAGCTCCTCCGGCGTAAACACCTTGATCGAGGGGAATTTCACCGCATTCACCGTGTATTTCGGACCTTCCTGAATCGGAATCACCAGATCAACCCGATCTCCCTTCACAGGAACACGCTGGGGAACCCCCACTTTCACCCGCCAGTAACCTTCGCTGCGATAGTAATCCGCGATCTTGTTCAAATCCTCATCCAGAGCCACCGTATCGATCCGGCCGGACTTCGTGAAGAAGGAGAACCATCCCTTTTGCTTCGTGTCCATCTCCTTGCGAAGGTCCGCATCCCGGAGAGCATTGTTTCCCTCAAAGCGAATCTTGCCCACCTCGCTCTTGTCTCCCTCATCCACCAGGAACACCAGATCGGCATAACCCGGACGCTCGGTCGCCTGCAGGCGGTGCGATACCCCCACATCGGGATATCCGTATCCCTGATAAAGTTTCTCAATATTGCGACGCGCCTCAAGAATCTGCTCGTCACTCAGAATCTGCCCGACTCCCAGCTTGGTCTCATTCGCCAGCTTCCGGTCGGAAAAGGTCGTGTTCCCGTCAAAGCCCAATCCGTTGATCAACGGGCGGGTCACCACTTCCGCGATCACCTTCACCCCGCCGGCCACACTCTCGGCATAGAATTGAATATCATCCACCAAGCCGCTGGAATAAAGGGTGCGAATGTCCTCGTCCAACATCGTCTGGCTGTAGCTCTTACCCGGAGACACCGCCATGTGGGTCCGCAGACGCGCTTCGTTCACCGTCTTGGCGCCCCGATAACGGATCGTCACATCCTTGACGGTCTTCCCTTCAAACTGACCTGCCTCCAGCAGAAAATTCTGCCCGGAGGCTGTCGGGACAAAGCTCGGAGCGGTCGATAGGACCACCCCCACTCCGAGTAGGAAGACTGCGCGTTGCGCTAAAAAACGTAAGGACATGGGTATAGTGTAAAAATGCTGGGGAATTACGCACATCAGCCCCCCGCCACGTCAAGAGGAATGAAACACCTTCCCTCAGGACTTATCCCCAAAAAAATCCCCTTCCCCCTCCCTTGACCTCTCTCAAGTTCCTCACTAGCGTCTCGCCCGCATCACTAACGATTAAAAATTTTCATGAACATCCGTGTCGAGAAACAGCCCAATTGCCTTGCCGCTCTAAGTGCCGAGGTTCCCTCCGAGACCGTCTCCAAAGAGCGCGACCAGATCATTAAGGCATTCATGCGCCAGGCCCGTATCCCAGGATACCGCCCGGGGAAGGCTCCTGTATCTGTCATCGAGAAGCATCACGGTGAGGCCATCGCCCAGGAACTGGAGTCCAGACTCTTCCAAAACAGCTTCCAGCAAGCCGTCAAGGAGAACGAGGACCTCAACATCCTCAACGTCATGCCTCCCAAGAACGTCACCCACGCGGCCGACGGTTCCTTCAGCTTCGATGCCGAGCTCGTCCTCGCTCCCTCCTTTGAACTCCCCGAATACAAGGGCATCGAGATCGAAGTCCCCAAGCTCGATGTCACCGATGAAAACATCGACGACAGCCTCGAGCAACTCCGTCAGCGCTTTGCAGACTACGAGGACATCGAAGGCCGCGGCGCCGAAAAGGGCGACCTCGTCATCATCGACTACACCGGCACCTCCGATGGCAAGCCCCTCGATGAGATCGCGGGCGAACAAGCCAAACCCCTCGCCTCCAATGAAGGATACTGGATTCGCATCGAGGAAGAAGCCTTCTTCCCCGGCTTCACCGATGAACTCATCGGAGCCAAGCCCGGCGATGAAAAGGAAATCAACGTCACCCTCCCCAACGACTTCCCCCTCGAGGAACTCCGCGATAAGGAAGCCGTCTTCGCCGTCAAGGTCCACACCCTCAAAACCGAAGTCCTTCCCGAACTCAATGACGAGTTCGCCGCCAAAATCGATCCCGGCAAAACCCTCGACGAGGTCAAAACCATCATCCGCGACGACCTCGAAATGCGCGCCAAGCGCCAAACCGAAGAAGCCAAGGTCAACGGCATCGTGGAAAAACTCGCCAACCTCGTCGACTTCGACCTCCCCGAGGACATCGTCAAATCCGAGACCCAAAGCCAGGCCGACTCCATGGTTCAGGAAGGCATGCAGGCCGGAATGTCCCAGGATGACATCGAGAAACGCCAGGCCGACCTCTTTGAGGCCGCCGGAGTCCGCGCCCGCAATAGCATCAAAAACAACTTCCTCCTCCAGGAAATCGCCAAGGTCGAAGAACTCAAGGTCGAGTCCAACGAAGTCCTCGAGCGCGTCACCCTCATGGCCAAGCAGGCCAAGCAGCCGGTGAAGAAATACATGAAGGAACTCCAGAAGAAGGGCCAAATCGGCAATATCCGCCAAAATATGCTCCTCAGCAAGGCGGTTGACTTTCTTGTAGAGCACGCGACCGTCACCGAAGTTGAACCCACTTCAGAAGAAGCATAAACGATGAACGATTCCATTTCCAAAGGCGATTTCCCCTCCTCCCTCGGGCCGCAAAACAATTACTACATCCCCACCGTCATCGAGTCCGATGGCCGGGGTGAGCGCGCCTATGACATCTACTCGCGTCTCCTCAAGGACCGCATCATCTTCATTGGAACGGGAATCGACGATGGCGTAGCCAACTCCGTCATCGCCCAGATGCTCTTCCTCCAGATGCAGGACCCCAAAAAGGACATCCACATCTACATCAACTCCCCCGGAGGATCTGTCACCGCTGGCCTCGCCATCTATGACACCATGCAATTCCTTACCTGTGACGTGAACACCTACTGCATCGGAATCTGCGCCTCCATGGGCTCGGTCCTCCTCACCGCAGGAACCAAGGGCAAGCGCTTCGCTCTCCCCAACTCCCACGTCATGATCCACCAGGTCTCCGGTGGAGCACAAGGAACCGCCGCTGATGTCGAACGCACCGTCGAGTTCATGTACTCCCTCAAGCGCCGCCTCAACGACATCCTCGCCCACCACTGTGGCAAGACCTCGGAAGAGCTCGAAACCGCTTCAGACCGGGATAACTACATGTCCGCCGAGGAATCCGTCACCTTTGGCCTCGTCGACAAAGTCCTCGAGAACCGCTCCGAACTCCCCGCCCCCGAGGAAGCCTAGGCAAACGGAAAAACCATTCCCCAAAGCGCTGTCGGCCTCACCGACAGCGCTTTTTTCATCCCCGAAAAAGGACCCGGCCCATCCTGCCCCCTTCACCACCCGTTGCGAAGCAACTCATGCCTCAAGGCTTCAGCAAACAAGCCTTCCTTCCGCAGGCATTCCCATAATTCGCGTTCCCTCCCCACCAGGCAGGGACGGCTTTCCAAGCCGTCCGGCGGCTTCCACCCCCGCCTCCACCAAACCCTTCCTATCCTGATATTAAATGTTCCTCCCTCCCCCAACCAAGCCCCCCAACCTTCATCCTGAAGCCTTCCACCCTAAGCCTTATTCCCCCTCCAATCCAAATTTCGTCCATTTCGTAATTTTCGTGGTTCCACTGCCCCCTACCACCAAGAACCTCCACCAAAGGAAGCCACTTTTGCCCTTTCCCAAACCAGTGAGCAAACCTAGGATCCGATGAACTAATAAATACTGTTCTCTCTGGAAATGAATCCTAAGCGGAAGAAGCGACTCTTTATTTCTGTGCTCTTTGTTGGGATAGTCCTTGGGCCGCTGATCTTGCTCATTCTGACTTCCCAGAATAGCCACCGATTTAATTGGGGATACCAGACCTGGAAATTGGGCTGGAGTGATTTTGAGCCAGAATATCTACAGTTTCTAACACAAGATGCGTTGCTTCGAGAGGAACTCGTCGGCAAGAGTCTTTCAGAAATCGAAAAACTCTTCCCAGACCTCCATGGGCCAGAAAGAGCAACTGATTACCAATCCTATTACTCAAGCTATATCGACCATCCCAACTATCGATGGATTGGAGATTCAGCTTGGACGATTGAGCTGGAGGACGGACACGTTAAGGCCCTCCATATTTGGAAAGGCTAACAGCAAAGACGAGGATGAGAGAATCAGGTAGGCGGTAGGTTCTAGCTACCGCCCCGATCATCGCCGAAACCCTACCCTTCCGAAAACCCCGGAAGCGTCTCCCCAAGAATCTTCAGAATCGTCCGCTCCTCGCGTCCCCCTTCCGCCTCCAGATGCTCCCTGAGGTGCACAAACACCCGCTCCTTCACCAACGGCGGCAGTGACCGAAACGCCTTCGAATAGATCATGTAGGAACAACGATACCGGAACAACCGGCTGTAGAGCCTCAAATCCACCAGACTCTTCCCCTCCTTCGTCTCCGGCGCAAAGGTCCGCAGCACCTTCGCAAATTCCTCACCGCCTTCCACCCCGTCGCCACCCAGCTGAACCTCATCGGCAAACGTCAGCCCACCCACAATTTCCTTCGCCGCCTGATCCGCCGTCTTCCAGGACATCCCCTCAGGGTCATCAAGGTCCGCCTCGGGATCAATCGACAGCTGAAAAAACACCGACCGCCGATACCCGTATTTCCCCTTCGTGATCAGGTTGTGCATCTGGCATTGATGCTCCAGCACCATCAGCGCCACGATATCGCTGCGCGGCGTCAGATACTTCGATGTATTGATCAATGAGGACACATCCTTAAGCGGCTCGCCCTTCATCGCCGGGAAATCAACATCGTCCATCCGGCTCTCCGGCACCCAGCGGTTCCCCAAATGCGGATCATCACTCGCCCCCGTCACAAACCACCCTCCCCACCGCTCCTCCAGCGGCGTCGCATCCGTCACCAGCGATGTCCCTGCACTCAAAATCGGATGCGCATTCTTATCCGGCACCACCGACCGAATAAACATCCCCGGAACTCCCTCGGTCCGCGAGGTCGCATGACAAGTCAGACACGCATCATTCGCCCGAACAAACCGGGGCCCCCCGCCACCCACCGGAGCCTCCACCGTATAAAATACCGGACCCAAAACCTCATCCTCGATAATGATCTCCACCTTCCCCCCAGGCACCCAGCCCACATACACATCCGGCGAAAAATAAAGCGCCCGCGGGTTCCCCTGATTGATGATATCGATCTGAAAACTCGTCTTGGAAAACACCAACACCTGCGACTCCACCGGCACATTCAGCTTATCCAACACCGCCTCCAGAAACGCCTTCGAGTCCCCCGGCGGAATCACCCAGTCTCCCTTCTCCAACTCACGCGTCAACTTCGCCACCGCATCCTCCGATGCCGTCTCGGAATAATTAATCGGTGGAAGCTCAAAAAAATCCTGCCCCGCTTCCGCACTCATCGCGCACATCCCAAGCATCACCGCACAAGCCTTTGTCATCGTCGACACGCTCTCTAAACGTCCCCCCAACCATCGATCTTGCACGCCTCCCCGCCCGAAAACCCCGTGGCTCTCCTTGCTTGAATTGACCTTAATTGCTTGCACGATCCTAATTGGTATTTTAAATACCTTTTTGTCAAGCCGCTAATCGGAGTTTTAAATACCCATTCGAATGAGAGCCAATTTCTACACCGAGTATGCCTTCCGCATCCTCCTCTATCTCCAGCTAAAACCCGGTGAACGGGTCACCATCCGGGAGATTGGCGAAAGCTTCGATATCTCGGTCAACCACCTCAACAAGGTCAGCCAACGATTGGCCAAAATGAACCTCGTCACCTCCACCCGTGGAAATGGCGGAGGCATCGAACTCGCCCCCGAAGCACTCAAGATCAAACTGGGCGACCTCATGCGCTCCCTCGAACCCACCGCCGAAGTCGCCCAGTGCCAGGGCCTCGGCAGCCAACCCGGCTGCGTCATTTCACCCGTCTGCCGCCTCCGCGGCATGTTCGCGGAAGCCCAGGACGCCTTCTACCAAAACCTCAACCAACGCACCGTGGGCGATCTCGTCACCGGCCAGCAACGCCAACTCTCCCGCCTCCTCCTCCCCGCCCTCAAGGATCGCAAATCGTGAAGACCCTTCTGTTCATCACCCTCGCCTCCCTCGCCTCCCTCGCCTCCCTCGCTCCCTTGGCTGCCGAGACCCGGGACAACTCGCCCAAGGCCATCTTCACCGAAACCCAATCCCGGCTCCAAAACACCACCCTCTACTTCCGCGGCGCCCGCGTCTTCGACCAAATGTGCACCCAATGCCACGGCCGCTCCGGCAGGGGCAACGGACCCTGGGCCGAAACCATGGACAACAAACCCCGCAACTTCCGCCTCGGCGTCTTCAAATTCCGCACCACCCCCTGCGGAAAACTCCCGTCCGACGCCGACCTCCGACGCACCATCCGCCACGGCATCTCCGGCACCGCCATGCCCACCTTCGCTAAAATGAGCGAGTCCGATCTCAATGGCGTCATCGTCTTCATCCAAAGCCTCTCCCCCCGCTGGAAGGATCCGGAAAATTTCGCCACCCCCATCGAAACCCCGACCCCTCCCGCATGGCTCGCCGATCCCGCCAAATCCGCCGATCACGTCAAAGCCGGCCAAACCCAATTCGCCCTCTCTTGCGCTTCCTGCCACGGACCCACCGGTGAAGGAAACGGCCCCGCCTCCAAAGGCCTCCTCGACATCCGCGGCCTCTCCATCTCCCCCGCCTCCTTCTCCGCAGAACACTTAAAAAGCGGCGACACCCCCGCCGATCTCTACCGCACCATCTCCCTCGGCCTCGATGGCACCCCCATGCCCGGCCATCAGGCTACTCTCAAGCCCGATCAAATCTGGAATCTTGTCGCCTACATCAGCACCCTCCGCAAAACGGAATAGCTCCTCACGCGCCCGATCCCACCGCCACTTCCTTCACCGAGCGCACCGTCTTCCCCGCATTCCCCAGAATCGACGCCCGTCCGGCCTCCCGCTCCGCTTCGCTCGCAAAATCCAGCCCCAGCAGCGCACGACCCACCCGCTCTCCCGAGTAGGTGTAGTTGAAATAACACAGGCTCGCCAACGGACTCACCTCCTTCATGAACTGCAGCAAAGCGCCCGCCCGCTCCGGGAATTCCACTTCCACAAATAAGGGCGCGGAAAAGAGCGACCGCGCAAACGGAATCACCCGATACCGCGCATCCGCATGATCCGTCACGTCCACCGCATGCCCGTCCCGCCGGTCCAGCCATGCCGCAAACGCCGCCTCGTCCTGCTCCGGCACATCAAGTGTTAACACCGGCGACTGCGCCTCTCCCGAACTCCGGCCATACTGCAGATCAATAATCGACACCTCGTTCGGAAGATCGGTCAGCAACTTCACCAGCGCCCCCTTCTCTTCCGGAATCTCAAAGAGCCAACTCCGCTTCTGCTTCGGATTCACTCCCGCCTGTCGCGAAATATCAGCCACCTTCGCAAAGTCCATGTTCGCCCCGCAAAGAATCGTCAGCACCTTCTCCCCCTCCGGCACCAACCCTTCCCGATACTGCTTCTGGTAACCCGCCAGACTCATCGCCCCGCTCGGCTCCGGAATCACTCGTAGCCCGTCCCAATGCGCCTTGATCGCCGCCGACACCTCCCGGTTACTCACCGTGATCAACTCATCAAGCTGACTCCGACAAATCTCGTACGTCAGTTTCCCCACCTCCGTCACCGCCGTCCCGTCACAAAAAAGATCCACGTAATCCAAGGGCGTCGGACCCCCGTTTTTGAACGCCGCTGCCATCGACGCCTGATCCTCCCCCTCCACTCCAATCACCTTCACCCCCGGCCACGAGCTCTTCAGCCACGTCGCCACCGCCGAGGCCAACCCGCCTCCTCCCACCGCCACATACACCCGGTCAAAGGGCCCCTCTCCCGAGGTAAATATCTCATCCGCCAACGTCCCCTGGCCCGACATCACCTCAATCGAATCATAAGGTGGAATAAAGATCGCCTTGTGCTCCTCCGCATACGCCAGCGCCGCCCGCTGCGCTTCCGAAAAACTATCCCCCACCAGCTCGATCACCACTTTGCCCCCTCCGTGCGCCATCACCGCCTTCCGCTTCACCATCGGGGTCGGCTTCGGCATGAAAATCCGCGCCTCACAGCCCAACACCTTCGCCCCGATCGCGATCCCCTGCGCATGATTCCCCGCCGAGGCCGCCACCACTCCCGCCGCCCGCTCTTCTTCACTCAGGCACGCCATCCCGTTGAACGCCCCCCGCCACTTGTAGGCCTTCACCGGACCCAGATCCTCCCGCTTCACCCACACCGGCTCCAGAATCCCCTCCACACTCATCGCTTGCAGCGGAGTCGGCTCTCCCACCTGATAGACACGCGCCCTCGCCTGATGAATCCCCTCACGCAACTCACTGATCAAATCTCTCCCGCTCACGCCCGCACCCTCTCAAATTTCACCCGTCAGAAAACTCTTTTCCACCTCCAATCCGCAAATCGCACCTCCCGTACATGCAGCAGCCCCGTCGACTTTCGAAAAAGCCAAACAGGGCTGCTGTCCCCCCCAAAGTGTGAAATCTGGGCGCAGCATGGCGAGCTAACCCTCTCACTGACAAGTAAAAAGAAATGGAATGGCGCGATTCTACGCAATTAAAAGAATGGAATGGCGCAATTGCATCCATTTCCATAAATTCATCCTGCTCTCAAAGCGAATTTCCCTTCTCATTCCCCGTCTTACTCCTAAAGTCCGCCTCGAAATGAGCGAGGAAGCATCAGCCCCACAGTCCACCGCAGAAGAACTCATGGCCGTGCGCCGCGAGAAACTCGCAAAACTCAAGGAGTTGGGCATCGATCCCTTCGGCGCCAAGTTCGCCACCACCACCACTCCCGGTGAATTGAAGGCCAGTTTCTCCGATGACAAAAGCGTCACCATCGCCGGCCGCCTCCTCGCCATCCGCGACATGGGCAAGTCCGTCTTCGCCACCCTCGGCGACGCCCACGGCCGCATCCAGATCTACCTCAACAAAAAGGAACTCACCGATCTCGAGTGGTCCGCCTACCAGCTCCTCGACCTCGGCGATTGGATCGGCATCTCCGGCATGACCTTCACCACCGGAAAAGGCGAACCCTCCGTCAAAGCACAGACTCTCACCGTCCTTTCGAAAGCCCTCCGACCCATGCCCGACAAATGGCATGGCCTCTCCGACCGCGAAACGAAATACCGCAAGCGCCACCTCGACCTCATGTCGAACCAATCCAGCGCCGACCTCTTCATCATGCGCTCCAAGATCGTTGCCGAAATCCGCAACTTCCTCCACGAGCGCGGCTACCTCGAGGTCGAAACCCCCATGCTGCACGACGTCGCCGGTGGTGCCGCCGCCAAGCCCTTCGAGACCCATCACAACGCCCTCAACATGGACCTCACCATGCGCATCGCGCCCGAGCTCCATCTCAAGCGCCTCCTCGTCGGCGGCCTCACCAAGGTCTTCGAACTCAACCGCAACTTCCGCAACGAAGGAATCTCCCGCCGCCATAACCCCGAGTTCACCATGCTCGAAGCCTACCAGGCCTACGGTGACTTCGAGATCATGGCCGACCTCGTCGAGGAAATGGTCTGCCACCTCGCCGAAAAATTCTTCGGCACCCTTCAGATCGAACACAAAGACGAAAACGGTGAGCCCGTCCGCACCCTCGACCTCTCACGCCCCTGGAAGCGCGCCCCTTACCGCGACCTCATCAGGGAAGCCGCCGGCGCCGATTGGTTCGACCTCTCACCCGAGCAACGCCGCGCCAAGGCCAAGTCCGAGTTCAAACTCGAAATTCACGACCACCTCGAGGACTACGAAGTCTCTCAACAGGTCTTCGAAAAGCTCATCGAGGAACACACCTTCGACCCCTGCTTCGTCACCCACGTCGATTCCAAGCTCATCCCCCTCGCCAAGGAAAACCCGGAGGACCAAAGCATCATCGATGTCTATGAGCTCATCATCAACGGACAGGAAATCTCTCCCGGCTACTCCGAGCTCAATGATCCCGACACCCAGCGCCGCCGCCTTCAGGAACAGTCCGGTGGCGAAGCCCAGGAGATCGATGAAGACTTCGTCGAAGCACTCGAGCACGGCATGCCCCCCGCTGGCGGGATCGGCATCGGCATCGACCGCCTCATCATGCTCCTCACCGGAGCCCCCACCATTCGCGACGTCGTCCTCTTCCCTCAACTGAAGAGAAAAGACTGACCCGCTACCAGCGCTTCAAAAATTCCTGCCGATAGAACGCCCTCCCGGAATAGATCGGCATCTGCAAGACCATCCTTCTCCCGTCCGGAGTCTCACTCGATTCCAGCGGGAGGAAGTTGAACCCCTTGATCAGCCGGGTCCAGCTCTCCGGATTTGTGGTCACGGAATACACCGGGAACACATCAACGGCATGCGTCCGGTGGTGCACAATGAGACGCCCGCCTTCAAAACGCGGTGCCAAATCCCACCGATGCCGCCCCAGCGGATCTCCCCCCACCGCGTAATCGTAAAAATTACTCAACCCGTTCCCGTTCTCATCTCCCTCCGGATCCAGCCCCGGATAGAGGTCCCCAAAAGCCGTCGGCACCGATACCTCCAGAATCTGCTGGGAGTTGATACACGACCCCGGAATCGGCGGAAGATGAAGAAGGTCCAAGGCCAAATTCCCCACCACTCCCGATCTCAAGGGCTGGATCGCCGACAGGGTCGGCGGCTGACTCGTCCCCGGATCCGTTAGATGCGGATTCAGCTCATAAAGATCGGAACCTGCCGTCACTCCCTCCCCCCAGACGTAAAAGGGAATCGTATAATTCGTCACATACTCGCTCGCCGTATGCGTATTCGTCCCCGGCGTCCCCCCGTGATCCGAGACCACAATCAGCTGCGTTCCACCCGCCAACTCCGGCGTCTCGGCAATCACCCGCAACACCTCCCCCACCGCCGCATCCGCCGCGCGAACCGCATCCATATACGGACTGTCCAAACTCAGGTTCCAATCGAAAACATGCCCCGCAGAATCAGGCCCCGCAAAATGGAAAAAGCTCAAGTCCCACCGATGCCTAACCAAATCTGCCAAAAACCGCTCCAACAACACCGCCGGACTCC
Source organism: Verrucomicrobiaceae bacterium (assembly GCA_051252135.1). Taxonomy (GTDB): domain Bacteria; phylum Verrucomicrobiota; class Verrucomicrobiia; order Verrucomicrobiales; family Akkermansiaceae; genus SW10. The sequence goes on from JBPOGH010000015.1 coordinate 104,490, forward strand.
CGTTCTGAACATACAGATCAATCTTGTCCCGCCCGTTGTCCTCCCCCGTCACATCCGGCGCCCCCGTCACTCCGTTGTAACTCCCCTCAAAAATCCCAATCTTCGACTTCCCCGAATACAACGCCGTCGACAGCCCGTGGTCATGCACCACATCAAACACTCCCGGAACATACTCCGGCAGGTGAATCTGCATCGTCGTCGACGCACTGTTGAATGAAATCCCGTGCCCGCACGCTCCCAACACCGGTCGGCTCGTCACCATCGAGGTATGGTTCGGCAGCGTGTTGCTGAAATCCGCATCCGTCCGCGCATTGTGCGTCGAGGCCCCCTCCGCCCGCAATCGATGAAAATTCGGAGCCCCCGCTTCCCCCAAAATCTCCACCGCATCAGGCCGCAGACCGTCAATCGTCATCACAATCACCCGCCCCTCGCCAATCACCGGCCACACCAGCGCCATCCCCCCCAAAAAAATTCCCCTGTTCATCACTTCGAAATATCGTCTTTACCTCTCCCCCGAAAGACAAAACATCAATCTCAGTTTCCACATTGCGCCCTCCTTCACCCCCCTCTACCTTTCGTCATCATGATCAAAACTCTCGCCCTCTCACTGCTCCTCCCCTTCAGCTTCCTCCACGCCGACCATCACGGCGAAAAAAAGGAAACGCCGGCCGCTCAGGAGGAAAAATGGATCCCCCTCTTCAACGGTAAGGACCTCACCGGCTGGACCCCGAAATTCTCCGGCTCCGATCTCGGCGTAAACTACAAGGACACCTTCCTCGTCAAAGACGGACTCCTCACCATCGACTACTCCAACTGGGAAAAGTTCGCCGGTGAGTTCGGCCACCTCTTCTACAAAACCCCCTACTCCCACTACAACATCCGCGCCACCTACCGCTTTATCGGCGACCAGGTCAAAGCCGGACCCGGCTGGGCCAACCGCAATAACGGATTCATGCTCCATTGCCAGGACCCCAAAACCATCAAAAAAGACCAGGACTTCCCCAACTCCATCGAAGTCCAATTCCTCGGCGGCCTCGGCAAAGGCGACCGCGGCACCCTCAACATCTGCACCCCCGGCACCCAGCTCCACTGGGACGGCAAACTCTCCAAGGCCCACGTCATCAACACCGGCGGACCCACCATCCATGGCGATGACTGGGTCACCGTCGAAGTCCAGGTCCGCGGCGACAAGTTCAAGCACATCGCCAACGGACAGGTCGTCTGCGAATACGACAACACCCAACTCGACGACGGCTCACCCCTCACCTCCGGCTACATCTCCATCCAGGCCGAAACCGCACCCATCCAGTTCAAGTCCATCGAGATCCAGCCTCTCAAGGAGTAAGAAAAACACCCTCATCTCGTATCTAAACCCCACGTGATGAGCCATCTCCTCCAAAAAGTCACCACGCTCCTCCTTGCCGCCTCCCTTGGCAGCATCGGGAGCGTTTTTGCGTCCGGGGAACTCTCCTTCTCAAAAGACATCCGCCCCATCCTCTCCGCCAACTGCTTCAAATGCCACGGCCCCGATGACCAAACCCGCGAAGAAGACCTCCGCCTCGATATCGCCGACTCCCAGGACTGGCAAAAAATCATCGCCCGCATCACCTCTTCCGACCCCGACGAAATCATGCCTCCCCCCGAGGCCAACAAGACCCTCAAGCCCGCCCAAATCACTCTCCTCAAAACCTGGATCGACCAAGGCGCCAAGTACGAAAAACACTGGGCCTTCATCCCTCCCCAAAAATCAACCATCCCCTCGTCATCCCACCCCATCGACCACCTCTACAAAATCCCCCTCGCCCCAAAAGCCGATCCACACACCCTCATCCGCCGCCTCCATCTCGACCTCATCGGCCTCCCGCCCACCATCGAAGTCGCCGATCGCTTCGCCGCCGACCCCAGCCCCGAAGCCTACGCTGCCATCGTCGATGACCTCCTCTCCTCACCCCGATACGGCGAACGCTGGGCCCGCCGTTGGCTCGACCTCGCCCGCTACGCCGACACCAACGGCTACGAGAAAGACCGCGACCGCTCCATCTGGCCCTACCGCGACTACGTCATCCGCTCACTCAACGCCGACAAACCCTTCGACCAATTCACCATCGAGCAACTCGCCGGCGACATGCTCGAAAATCCCACCCCCGACCAACTCATCGCCACCGGCTTCCACCGCAACACCATGCTCAACGAAGAAGGCGGCATCGACCCCCTCGAGTTCCGCTACCACGCCATGACCGACCGCGTCGCCACCACCGGCACCACCTGGCTCGGCCTCACCACCGGCTGCGCCCAATGCCACACCCACAAATACGACCCCATCACCCACCACGACTACTTCGGCCTCATGGCCTACCTCAACAACACCAGCGAGCCCGACTACCACCTCCCCGATCCCTCCCTCGCCGAAAGCCAAAAGGCCAACCTCGCCCAAGCCCAAAAACTCCTCGCCGAACTCCCTTCCCGTTACCCTGCCGACAAAAACCTCCAGGCCGACCACCAAGCCTGGCTCGCCACCCAACAACCCCACCTCACCCCCTGGCAAACCCTCACCCCCACCAAACTCCACGCCACCACCCCCTACCTCACCCTCGAAAACGACAACATCATCTTCGCCGCCGGTGACGTCCAAAAGCTCGACACCTACACCCTCGAATTCCCTCCCCAATCCCAACCCCTCGCCAGCCTCCGCCTCGAAGCCCTCACCGATCCCCGCCTCCCCGGCCGCGGCCCCGGCATGACCTACTACGAGGGAAAACAAGGCGACTTCTTCCTCTCCGAAATCACCATCACCTCGGACAAAAACCACCCCATCAAATCGTCCTCCCAAGCCCAACAAAACAACGCCAAAGGCTACAACTCCATCCACCTCGCGCACGACTCCGACATCCAAACCGGATGGAAACCCGGAAATGACACCGGCATCAACCACCTCGCCGTCTTCAATTTCACCGAAGCCATCCCCGCCGGCACTCCCATCACCATCACCCTCACCTTCTCCCGCCACTACCCCGTCGCCCTCGGCAAATTCCGCCTCTCCGCCTCCCCCTCACCCGACATCCGCGCCCTCGCCCACACCGGAACCCTCACCGACTTCCTCCTCCAAACTCCCGACCTCAAATCCCAAGCCGATCAAATCCACACCCTCCAAAAGCCTCTCCGCGGCACCCCCACCCTCATCATGCGCGAGCGCCCCGCCGCCCACACCCGCCCCACCCACCTCCGACACCGCGGCGAATACACCCAACCCAAGGAACGCGTCTCCCCCCGACTCCCCGACGCCCTCTTCCCCTCCGGAAAACCCTACCCAAAGGACCGCCTCGCTTTCGCAAAGTGGCTCGTCTCCAAAGAGAATCCCCTCACCGCCCGCGTCGTCGTCAACCGCCACTGGGCCGCCTTCTTCGGCACCGGCATCGTCCCCTCGCTCGATGACTTCGGCATGCAAGGCAAACTCCCCACCAACCCCCAACTCCTCGACCACCTCGCCGTCACCTTCATCGAAAACGGCTGGTCCCTCAAGCACCTCCACCGCCTCATCGTCACCTCCGCCGCCTACCAACAGGATTCCAAAATCGAATCCCAAACCTCACACCAATTCCCACGCCAACGACTCGAGGCCGAAGTCATCCGCGACGCCGCCCTCCAGGCCTCCGGCCTCCTCTCCGATAAAATGTTCGGCCCACCCGTCCGCCCTCCCCAACCCCAGGGAGTCTCGGAGGTCGCCTACGGCAATCCCAAGTGGAATCCCTCCAAAGGCGAGGACCGCTTCCGCCGCTCCATCTACACCTACCAAAAGCGCACCGCCCCCTTCGCCTTCCTCACTACCTTCGATGCCTCCTCCGGCGAAGCCTGCCTCGCCCGGCGCGACCGCTCCAACACCCCACTCCAGGCCCTCACTCTCATGAACGATCCCATGTTCATCGAGATCGCCCAACACTTCGGCCAACGCCTCGAAAAATCACCCGGCTCAACCGAAGAAAAAATCACCCAAGCCTTCCGCCTCCTCCTCACCCGTCCCCCCACCAAAACCGAACTCCAACACCTCACCACCTTCCACCAAAAACACCAATCCTTCCCCGCCCTCACCCGCGCCCTCCTCTCCCTCGACGAGTCCGTGACGAAACCATAACATGGAGCGTAGGCTTCCAGCCTTACGCCCACAACCCAAGCCCCCAACCGCAGCCCGCCATGCCAACCCCGCACCACTCCACTTCAGGGTTCGATGTTGAACGTTCAATGTTGGGCGTTCGCAGTCGCCGCTATTTCCTATCCGAATGCGGTATCGGCCTCGGAAAAATCGCCGCCGCCTCTCTCCTCACCAATAACCTCGGCGCCCGCTCGCTCGCTCCCCAACCTTCCCCTCTCAAGCCCAAGGCCAAAGCCGTCATCCACCTCTTCATGGCCGGAGCCCCCTCCCAACTCGAGCTCTTCGACCCCAAACCCCACCTCTCCAAACTCGAAGGCTCCCCGCTCCCCGCTTCCATCATCGGCGACCAACGCTACGCCTTCATCCAACCCGACGCCGCCGTCCTCGGTCCCCAATTCGAATTCAAAAAATACGGCGAATCCCAAGCCACCCTCGGCTCCCCCCTCGCCCCCCTCGGTGCCGTCGCCGATGACCTCTGCATCGTCAAGTCCTGCACCACCGACCAGTTCAATCACGCCCCCGCCCAACTCTTCCTCAACTCCGGCTTCTCCCAACCCGGCCGCCCCTCCCTCGGCTCGTGGACCCTCTATGGCCTCGGCTCGGAAACCGATAACCTCCCCGCTTTCGTCGTCATGTCCACCGGCGCAGGCCTCTCCGGCGGCTCCGCCCTCTGGTCCTCCGGCTTCCTCCCCACCACCTACACCGGCGTCCAATTCCGCAAAGGAAAAGACCCCATCCTCAACGTCTCCACCCCCGGGGGATTCTCGCCCCAACTCCAATCCGACACCTTCAATCTCGTCAACCAACTCAACGCCGAACGCCTCGCCACCATCAACGACCGGGAGATCGCCACCCGCATGGCCTCCTACGAAATGGCCGCCCGCCTCCAATCTTCCGCTCCCGAACTCATGGACCTCAAGTCCGAGTCCGATGAAACCATCAACCTCTACGGCTGCGACCGCGACAAGCACTCCTTCGCCCGCGCCTGCCTCCTCGCCCGCCGCATGGTCCAGCGCGGCGTCCGCTTCATCAACATCTACCACTCCGGCTGGGACGCCCACTCCGATGTCAAAGGCTCCACCGAAAACAACTGCAACGCCACCGCTCAAGCCACCGCCGCTCTCATCCAGGATTTAAAACGCCATGGCCTCCTCGACGAAACCCTCGTCGTCTGGGGCGGCGAATTCGGCCGCACTCCCATGGTCGAAACCAACCCCGCCCTCGGCCGCAAAGCCGGTCGCGACCACCACCCCCAAGCCTTCACCACCCTCATGGCCGGCGGCGGCACCAAGCCCGGGACCTATGGCGAAACCGACGACTTCGGCTTCCACATCACCAAAGACAAGGTCCACGTCCACGACCTCCAGGCCACCATCCTCCACCTCCTCGGCTTCGACCACGAACGCCTCACTTACCACCACGCCGGCCGCGACTTCCGCCTCACCGATGTCCACGGCCACGTCGTCCACGACCTCCTCGCCTAAGCACCTCCTTCACTCCTCCGCGCTCAACTCGCCCCCGTAAAATTTCGTGTCTATCCAATAAAGATGCTTTAGGCCAACGACCTCAGCCACCCGACGTTCGGCATTCCACCGAAGATACAGCGTGTAGGGATAATATTTCGCCCCGCTCTTAAAAAGCTCTCCCAGCGCCGCGGAAACCTCACCTTCCGGATCCACATACACAATCCGCCGACTCCGGTCATCCCTCTCGGCAAGAAGGACAAAATCCAGCGGCGTCCCCTCATCATCTTCGGAATCACGGGGACTCAATAGCACCCGCATCAAGACCCCTTCCTCTGGCTTCTTCTCCTGAAACTCGCCCCAAGTCATCTCCCCGTAGCAGACCGATGACTCCCAATCGATCAACATCCGTTCACCGGATGACATCAGATTAAAGACATGCGTCTCTCCCTGATCATCCAGAGCATTGAGATAAATAAAAGGAACCCCCTCTACAGATTCCATTCTCTCAAAGCTCACCTCAACAAACCTGCCACGCTCCTGCCGCTCCTCCGCACCGGCATAAAATTTCTCCATCATCTCCAAATGACGCTCTCCCCCGTGGATGAACTGGCAGCGCTCCTCCAGCGTCTCGGCATTCAGGAAACCCTCCACCGCAAGCCGCACCGAAGCACTCATCTCCTCCGGGCTGAGCTTCTCCATCAGCGCGATCGCGGAGTCCTCAGCTTCAGGTTCGTAATTTCCACCCACCTTTTGATTCCCCTGATCCACCACGAGAAAATAGCCCATGATCCCCATCAGCAGAAGCACGCACACACTCCCTAAACCCACCATCAAACGACGACTCCAACTTCTCGCCCCTTCCTCTTCTCCTGCTTCCTCCCACCTCTTTTCCGGATGCTCTTTCTTAGCCCTTCTCTTCCTCCTTTTTGCACCCCCTTTCCTGGAACGAGGAAGAGCAGCGCCTCCACGGCGATATTTTGGATCCTGCTCTGACACGCACTTCACCTAATCAATTCCCCGGATCTAACAAAGAGCAAAACCATTTTCTTCCCTCGAGCCTCAATCAGGCTTGCATCACAGTTACTTTCTCCCGGAAACGAAAAAACTCCCTCAACACAGGATGCCGGGAGTGCTCCGATACCATGATTCCCATCTTTATCCACGCCATGAAGGCTCGGGTCGAACACCAGGATGGCGCACAATAAAACCGCATACACCGGCGTAGCTTTTTTCGGTCCTCTCTTCTGGCAAAAACCACATCAACCAAACCTCCACCCCTGGAAATCAATCATTCTCCGGTCCTTGAATCACCTCGCGCCTTCCGTGCCGCCGCCTCCCGCAACTTGTCCTTCTTACTCTTCCGCTTCCCCTTCACCCCGCCGGTCCCCGGCGCTTCCGGAATCGGGTCCGTCGGCTCAAATTCCTCGATCACCTCACGCGGCATCGACAACCCGTTCCGCTTCTCGATCAAATCAAAATGCGCCACCGACTCCGCCGTCACAAAGCTGATTGCCTCCCCCTTCTTCCCCGCCCGCCCGGTCCGACCAATCCGATGAATGTAATCCGCGGGCGATCTCGGAAGCTCGTAGTTGAGCACCACCTGCAACCCCTCGATATCCAACCCGCGCGCCGCCAGATCGGTCGCCACCATCACCCGAATCGTTCCCTCTTTAAAGAAGCCCAGCACTTCACTCCGGGCCCCCTGGCTCAGGTCCCCATGCAGGGCCATCGCATCAATCCCCTTTCTGCTCAACTTCTCCGCCACCAATTCGGCGGTGTACTTTTTCCCCACGAACACGAGCACACTCTCCCAGTCGTTTTCTTCTAACAAATGCCTCAGCAAGGGCGTCCGCTTCACCGTATCCACCCGAATCGCACGCTGCTCAATGTCCGGTGCATCCTCCGGTTCATGATCCACCTCGATCCGCCGGGGCTCCTTCAAAATCTCTCCCGCCATCGACTCCACCGCCTTCGGAAAGGTCGCTGAAAATAACAAATTCTGCCGCTCCTTCGGCAACAATTCCAGAATCCGCGCCAACTCATCCGCGAACCCCAAATCCAGCATCCGGTCCGCCTCATCCAGCACCAGGGTCTTCACCGCATCAATCTTGAGCGCATTCTTCTCCACCAAATCCAACAACCGCCCCGGAGTCGCCACAATAAAATCCGCCCCCCCGCGCAACGCCATCATCTGCGGATTGATCGACACCCCTCCCACCGCACTCACCACCTTCACCCGCTCCGGGAGACACTTCGCGTAATCTTGCACCACCTCCCTGACCTGCGCCGCCAGCTCCCGTGTCGGCACCAGGATCAACGCAAACACCTTCTTCGGCTTTGTCCCAGAGGTCTTCATCCACCGTTCCAGCAACGGCAGCACAAAGGCCGTCGTCTTCCCCGACCCCGTCTTCGCCGTTGCCAAAAGATCACCTCCTCCCAGCACTTCCGGGATCGCCGCCACCTGCACCGCCGTCGGCTCATCAAATTGCTCAAGTGCCGGATCAAACAGCGGTGACAATCCAAGGGCAGAGAAGGGCATTCCTGCTTCTAGAAGCCCCAACTCACTCCGACAACTCCCATCCCATGAAAAGGTCACGATCTCCCGGCCGTATCAGGTCTAACTAAACTTGGCATCTCACCCATTTGGGATAAACCCCCTAATAGAATCCATTCTTATCCATGCTCTTCCGCATTTCCATTGCCATTCTGGTGTCGCCCTTCGTCACAAAGGCTGAAATCTCCTTCAATCAGGACATCCGCCCCATCCTCTCCGCCAAGTGCATCGCCTGCCATGGCCCGGACGATGGCGTCGACGCCAAGGGCAAACCCAACCGCAAGGCCGGACTCCGCCTCGACACCCCCGAGGGTGCCTACGCCATCAAGGACGGCATCCAGGCCATCGCCCCCAACTCCCTCACCGACTCCCAGGCCTGGCAACGCATCATCGATCAGGACGACCCCATGCCACCCGATGACGGCCACTCCAAACCCCTCACCTCCGATGAAAAAAACCTCATCAAAGGATGGATCGAACAAGGCGCCCAATACGAAAAATTCTGGGCCTTCGTCCCCGCCAAAAAACAAGATCCCCCGTCCATCAAGGACACCTCCTGGCCCCTAAACGACATCGACAAATTCATCCTCGCCAAACTCGAAGACAAAAAAAAATCACCCAAGTCCCCGGCCGACAAGCGCACCCTCATCCGCCGCCTCTCCCTCGACCTCACCGGCCTCCCGCCCACTCCCGACGATATCAAAACCTACCTCGACGACTCGTCCCCCGAGGCCTACGCCAACCTCGTCAACCGCCTCATCGCCACCCCCGCCTACGGCGAACACATGGCCAAATACTGGCTCGACCTCGTCCGCGTCGCCGACACCAATGGCAACCACCACGACCACTTCCGCGACCACTCACCCTACCGCGACTGGGTCATTCAAGCCTTCAATCAAAACCTCCCCTACGATCAATTCACCAAATTCCAGATCGCCGGCGACCTCTACCCCGAACCCACCCGGGAGCAACTCATCGCCTCCGGCTTCAACCGCCTCCACCTCATCATCGATGTCGGCACCGCCCTCCCCGAGGAATCCCACTTCAAAAATGTCGTCGATCGCGTCTCCGCCGTCGGCACCGCCTTCATGGGCCTCACCCTCCAATGCGCCGTCTGCCACGACCACAAATACGACCCCATCACCCAGAAGGACTTCTTCCAAATGTATGCCTTCTTCAACAACTTCGACGGCACCCCCGAAACCGGCGGTCGCAGCGGCCCCGACTTCTACCGCGGCCTCCAAAAACCCTACCTCGACCTCCCCACCGACGAACAAAAAGCCCACCTTGCCACCCTGGACCAACAAATTAAATCTCTCCAAAACCAACTCACTGAATTTAAGAAACCAACCCTAAAATTCCCCCCTCGGGAAAACCAACCCGGGCTCCTCGGAAAGCAGGAACCCGCTGTCGATCTCAAACCCCATATCGCGAAACTCGAGAAACAAATCGCAGCCCTCCAAAAACAACGCACCTCCTACCTCCACAACGTCCGTGGAGCCATGATCATGCGCGAGCGAAAGGACATCAACCCCGCCCACATCCGCGTCCGCGGGGACTACGCCCAACTCGGAGAAGTCGTCACCCGCAACACTCCCCACTTCCTCCCCCCTCTTGAAAAATCGGGTGACGTCGCCTCCCGCATGGACCTCGCCAACTGGCTCGTCAAAAAAGAAAACCCCCTCACCGCCCGCGTCGCCGTCAACCGCTTCTGGCAACAACTCTTCGGCACTGGGCTCGTTAAAACCTCCGAGGACTTCGGCAACCAGGGCATGTGGCCCAGTCATCCCAAACTCCTCGACCACCTCACCCTCAAGTTCATCGAATCCGGCTGGGACGTCAAAGCCCTCATGAAGGACATCGTCCTCACCCAAACCTACCAACAATCCTCCTCCGGCAGTTCGGTCGATTTCGAGACCGACCCCGAAAACCGCCTCCTCGCCCGCGGCTCCCGCACCCGCCTCGATTCCGAGGTCATCCGCGACCAACTCCTCCACGTCACCGGCGTCCTCAACACCGAAATGGGCGGCCGCTCCGTCAAAACCCCGCAGCCCGACGGACTCTGGAAAGGCGTCGCCCTCCCCTCCTCCTACCCCAACAAATTCCAGGCCGATCCCGCCCCCGCCGACACCCGCCGCTCCATCTACTCCTTCTGGAAACGCGGCCTCGCCCCACCCCAAATGACCATCTTCGACGCCCCCTCCCGCGACGCCTGCATCGCCCGCCGCGAGCGCACCAACACCCCCCTCCAGGCCCTCCTCCTCATGAACGAGCCCGAGTATTTCAAAGCCGCCCAACACAAGGCCACAACCATCATCGACCAACCCGGCAGCGACGACGAAAAACTCACCCGCCTCCACGAAACCATCACCGCCCACGAGCCCACCCCCTCCACCCTCAAACTCCTCAAAGAAGCCCTAACAACCTTCCGCCAACAAAAAGACGACCACTTTGCCTGGACCATGATCGTCCACACCCTCCTCAACCAAGACACCTTCAAAACCAACCAATAAAGGAGTCGCCGCGCCCCCCCTCATCCAAGCCCCAGTTCGTAGTGTAGGCTTCAGCCGAACTTCAAAACCCAAGCCCCCCAACCAAGCCCCCCAACCAAGCCCCCCAACCCAAGATTAGCCCCATTCGCAAGATTCGCGTTCTCTCCCCCCCAACCAAGCCAAAAGCCAACCGCCAACCGCCAACCGCCAACCGCCAACCGCCAACCGCTCAAACTCCCGAGCACCCACCAACCCTCTCCCCTCCCATGTTCGACATCCAAACCCGCCGCCAATTCCTCAACGCCACCGGCATGGGCCTCGGCGCCTCCGTCCTCGGCAATCTCTCCGCCCAAGCCGCCAGCGCCCCCGGTGACTCACACACCCACGGCTACCACCTCCCCAACGCCCCCGCCAAGCGCGTCATCTTCCTCTTCATGGCCGGTGCCCCCTCCCAGCTCGACCTCTTCGACCACAAACCCGAGCTCCACAAGCGCTTCAAGGAAGTCCTCCCCGAGTCCATCCACAAGGGCCAACGCGTCACCGCCATGACCAAGGGAAAGGAAAAGATCGTCGCCCCCTCCATGTTCAAGTTCCACCAACATGGCCAAAGCGGCATGCACCTCTCCGAACTCCTCCCCCATCTCGGAACCGTCGCCGATGACATCGCCCTCATCAACTCCACTTCCACCACCGCCATCAATCACGACCCCGGCAAAACCCTCTTCTGCACCGGCACCGAAATCCCAGGCAAAGCCTCCATCGGCGCCTGGCTCTCCTACGGCCTCGGCCGCATGAACCAAAACCTCCCCGACTTCATCGTCCTCAACTCCGCCTACTGGACCGGCGGCTTCGCCAACGTCCAGGGCCTCTACTCCCGCCTCTGGGGATCCGGATTCCTCCCCTCCAGGCACCAGGGCGTCTCCTTCCAACCCTCCGGTGACCCCGTCCTCTTCCTCTCCAATCCCAAGGGCGTCTCCCGCGAGACCCGACACCAGATGCTCGATCTCGTCACCAGGCTCAATGAAGAGCAACTCGCCCAAGTCGGCGACCCCGAGATCCAGACCACCATCGCCCAACAGGAAATGGCCTTCCGCATGCAGGCCTCCGTCCCCGAGCTCACCGATCTCACTCAGGAAAACGACGCCACCAACGAAAAACTCTACGGCCCCGAAGTCCTCAAATCCGGCTCCTTCGCCCGCAACTGCCTCCTCGCCCGCCGCATGGCCGAGCGCGGCGTCCGCTTCATCCAGCTCTTCCACCGCGGCTGGGACCACCACCGCGAACTCCCCAAACAAATCCGCGGCCAGGCCTACGATGTCGACCAACCCTGCGCCGGCCTCATCAAGGACCTCAAACAACGCGGCATGCTCGATGACACCCTCATCGTTTTCGCCGGCGAGTTCGGACGCACCACCTACTGCCAGGGCAAGCTCGAGCGCGATCAATACGGCCGCGACCACCATCCCAAGTGCTTCTCCACCTGGATGGCCGGCGGCGGCATCAAGGGCGGCATCACCCACGGCCTCACCGACGACTACTCCTACAACGTCCTCAAGGACGAAGTCCCCGTCCGCGACTTCAACGCCACCATCCTCCACCAACTCGGCATCAACCACGACCGCCTCACCTTCCCCTTCATGGGCCTCGACCAAAAACTCACCGGCGTCAACCCCGCCCAAGTCGTCAAAGCCATCACCTCCTAATAAGGAGAGCGGGCATTCCTGCCCGCTTCGCGTCCCATGCCCCCCAACCCCGAAAGGAACCTCAAAACCCACGGGCCCTTGAGGGAATCCTATCGGAAAAAAGAACCCCCAAAGCCTCCCCTAAAATAGAGAAGCCCGGTTTCGTTACATTTTCCCTAAAACTGGTATTACTTTGGACCATTGGCACCTTCCCTCCCTGCCATTGACCAACGATTCCACAAAATGATGTTTTTGCGCTCTCTCTTCCTCATCTTGCTCGGCTCCCTCAGTCTTCCCGCGGCTCCCCTCATCACCGAGTTCATGGCCAGCAATGACGCCACCTTGAATGACGAGGACGGCGATTCCTCCGATTGGATCGAAATCTACAACCCCGGCCCCGCTTCCGTGGATCTGACCGGCTACCACCTTTCCAACTCCCCCGGCTTCCCCACTCTCTGGGCCTTTCCCGCCATCACCCTTCCCTCCGATACCTACCTCATCGTCTTTGCTTCCGCCAAAGACCGGGCCATCGCGGGGAGTGAACTCCACACCAACTTCAAGCTCTCCGCCTCCGGTGGCCACCTCTCCCTCTCCGATGACACCGGAACCCTCCTCTCCTCTTTCAATTTCCCGGCCCAGGATCAGGACGTCTCCTACGGCGAATCCCAGGCGCTCATCGAAAGCCAACTCACCGGAACTTCCGTCCCTCAAATCCTCATCCCCGGGTCCGCCGGCCAACTCCCCTCGAATTGGAACTCTCTCTCCTACACCCCGGGTGCCTCCTGGATCACCGGCACCGCTCCCACCTCGGTCGGATACGACACCAGCGGCACTTCCGGCCCGGGAACTGGAGGAGCCACCGCCCAAAACCTCGCTCCCGGCGGCACCGCCACCCAATCCTCCACCCTCAGCGGCTACCCCGCCGAACTCGCAATCGACGGACTCACCAACAACTTCACCCACACCACCAGTGGTGACCCCGACCCCACCTGGACCCTCGACCTCGGCTCCCGCGCCCTTCTCTCGGAGGTCACCCTCAATAACCGAAACGGCTGCTGCCCCCAACGCCTCCGCGACATCACCGTCCAGGTCCTCGATGCCGATGGCGTCACCGTCGTCTACCAATCGGAACTCCTCAATCCCAACAACGAGGACAATGGCCCCGGCCTTATCAACATCGACTTCATCGGAGCCACCGGAAGCGAGATCATCGGTCAAATCATCAGGGTGAAACGCACCCCCGATCCCAATTCCTCCGGAAACGACGCCGCCACCATTTCCCTCAGCGAGGTCCAGGTCATGGGCATCCCCTCCTTCGGCTTCGACTCCCTGATCGAAGATGATATCGAAACCGAAGCCCACAACACTAACGCCTCCGCCTTCGTCCGCATTCCCTTCGATGTCACCGACACCTCGGTCTTCGCCGCTCTCGATCTCCAAATGCGCTATGATGCCGGCTTCGTCGCTTACCTGAATGGCACCGAAGTCGCCCGCCAAAACGCCCCCGCTTCTCCCGCTTGGAATAGCGCCGCCACCACCGAGCGCGATAATCTCGAGGTCCTCGAATTCGAAACAATCAACCTCAATTCCGACCTCGGCCTCCTCACCAACGGCACCAACGTCCTCGCCATCCACATGCTCAACTCCGCCGCAGGTGATCAGGACTTCCTCATCACCCCGCGCCTCATCGCCGGACAATCCAACACCAACGGCGCCGGCTTCCTCGCCACCCCCACCCCCGGCTCCGAAAACCTCTCCGCCTGGTATCTCGATAAGGTCGCCGACACCAGCTTCGACATCAACCGCGGCTACTACGACTCCCCCTTCTCTCTCAACATCACCACCCTCACCCCCGGTGCTTCCATCCGCTACACCACCGACGGCACCCCTCCCAGCGAAACCGAGGGCATCCTCTACACCGGCCCCATCTCCATCACGGAAACCACCGTCATCCGCGCCATCGCCTATCGCAATGCCTACCGCTCGACCGATATCGACTCCCACACCTATCTCTTCCGTGACGACATCATCGCCTCATCCGTTATGGACACCGCCATCACCCAAAATGGCACCTACGCCCCCCAAATGCGCGACGCCCTCACCGATCTCCCCGCCATCTCACTCTCCTTCACCGGTGGCATTGATCGCACCGAAAAAGCCGCCTCCGTCGAACTCATCGGATTCGAAAATGGCGACCTCCAGGTCGATGCCGGCATGGAGCGCTTCGGCAACTACGTCACCAACTTCGACAAACGAAACATCCGCCTCAATTTCCGCAGCCTCTACGGCCCCAAAAATCTCAACTACCCCCTCTTCCAGGGCCACGAGCACAACCTCTGCGCCGTCGACTCCTTCGACTCCCTCGACCTCCGCACCGGTTCACACGACATGGTCTCACGCGGCTTCTACATGTCCAACCGCTTCATGGACGACACCCATCTCGACATGGGACACCTCAACCCCCACGGCCGCTTCACCCACATCTACGTCAACGGCACCTACCAGGGAATGTATCACCTCCGCGAACGCTGGAATGCCGACATGCACGCCAACTACCTCGGGGGTAAGGAAACCGATTACGAAGCCGTCGCCTCCAACCGCGGCGGCGGAGGCTTCTCGGCCGCCACTCCATACGATGGCGACGGCTCCGCTTGGGCCAATGTCATCTCGCTCAGAAGCGACTACGCCAACCTCAAAAACTACCTCAACGTCCCCCAGTTCATCGACTTCATGCTCCTCCTCAATTGCGGAAACTGCGAGGCCGAACACCGCGCCGTCGGCCCCGTCGGAATCGGAAGCGGATACACCTTCTACCATAACGATGGCGATGGCTTCACCCGCAACCCGCCCGACCGCACCGGGCACGCCGGACCCGAAAGCCTTTGGGAAGACCTCCTCGCCGAAGGACACCCCGACTTCAAAATCCTCCTCGCCGACCGCATCGAAAAACACTTCCGCAACGGCGGCGCCATGACCCCCGAAAAGGCCATCCCCCGCCTCACCGAACGCACCGACCAAATCGCGCGCGCCTTCTTCGCCGAGTCCGCCCGCTGGGGATACCGCACCCCCGATTCCTGGGCCTCCGCCCGGGACTCCTACATCAACAACACCCTCAGCACTCTCGATAACACGGTCTACAGCCGCTTCGACTCCGCCGGCTACCTTCCCTCAGCCTCCGCCCCCGCCTTTTCGCAACACGGCGGATCCGTCACTTCCGGCTACCAGCTCAACATGTCCACTTCCTCCTCCGGCATCATCTACTACACCACCGATGGCACCGACCCCCGACTCCCCGGCGGCTCCATTTCACCCAACGCCATCCCCTTCACTCCCTCCGGAACCATCGTTCAATCCGTGATCTCGTTCGGCGATGTCTGGAAATACCTCGACAATGGCTCAAACCAAGGCTCCGCCTGGCAGGCTCCCGCCTTCAACGACAATTCATGGGCCAGCGGCGCCACCGAGCTCGGCTACAACCAGAGCAACACCAACACCACCATCTCCTTCGGAGGCGATGAGGACAACAAGCACATCACCACCTACTTCCGAAAGGAGTTCTCCATCACCAACCTCTCTGAAATCACCGCTGCCGAAATCGGAATCGTCCGCGATGACGGTGCCGTCGTCTACCTCAACGGAACCGAACTCGAACGCATCAATCTCCCCGCAAGCCCCACTGCCATCACTTATCTCACCGAGGCTGAAGACGCCATCAGCAGCGCCAATGAACCGGTCCCCGTCATCTTCTCCTTCTCCCCCTCTCTTCTCGTCAACGGCACCAACACCCTCGCCGTCGAGATGCACCAGGCCGCCCCGGATAGCTCCGACCTCAGCTTCAACCTCGAGCTCAACCTCACCCGCTCCACCACAGGCGGGGACCAACTCACCCTCGCCGATAACACCCACATCCGCGCCCGCACCAAGGGCTCCGATTGGTCCGGACAAACCGAAGCCTTCTTCACCATCAACGGCCTCACCCCCCTCCTCCCGCAGGAAATCACCATTTCCGAAATCCATTACAATCCCGACGGCCAAAGCGAAAACACCGAATTCCTCGAACTCCTCAACACCGGCACCCGACCCGTCAACCTCCGCAATGCCCGCTTCTCCCTCGGCATCACCTACGACTTCCCCAAGGACTGGGACACCATCATCCACCCGAACCAACGCCTCGTCATCGTCGGCAGCCTCTACGACATGAACCAACTCCACGGACTCGGCCTCCCCATCGCCGGCATCCACAAAGGAAACTTCAACAACGGCGGCGAACAAATCACCCTCGTCGATGCCGACTCCACCATCCTCGCGGACCTCACTTACGCCGACCTCTGGCCCTGGCCCGAAGCACCCGATGGCGACGGCCCCAGCCTCACCCTCATCCAAAACGGCCCCCTCAACTCCCCCGACTCCTGGCGCTCCAGCATCGCCCCCAACGGAACCCCCGGCAGAAATGACAACACCACCTTCACCGGCAATCCCCTCGCCGATGACGACGGCAACGGCCTCAGCAACCTCCTCGACCACGCCCTCGGAAACTCCCTCGTCGCCTCGGAAGCCTTCCCCGCCATCACCACCGTCTCCTTCAATGACGGCACCGGACCAAAGGACTACCTCGGCGTCAGCTACCGCGCAAACCTCACCGACCCGAACCTCAACTTCATCATCGAAGTCTCCCCCGACCTCGTCAACTGGACCGACGGCCCCACCGCCACCCAACTCGCCGAACGCGTCGATCAGGGCGATGGCACCGCCAACATCATCATGCGCTCCGCCACCCCCGTCTCCGCTCTCCCCCGCCAGTTCATCCGCCTCAAGGTCGCCCAAACACCCTAGCCAGATCCTAAATCCCTCTCACCTTCCACGGCAACTACGGCTGCCAACGTCATCTTTTCGATCAAAAAGCAGAAGAACGGGCGTAAGCTAAAATCATGCTCCGCCTCCTGCTCATTCTCGCTCTCACTCTCAATGCCCACGCCCTCAATTGGGAAAAAATCTTCAAACCCCAAGCGGGCTGGCAAACCTCCACCACCGCCGATCCCGATGGCAAAGCCCTCAAAATCATCACCGGCGAAAAACCCTTCTTCATCACCAACGCCCTAAATCCCAAAAAGGCGGGCTACCTCCAAACCGCCGAACAATTCGGCGACTGCACCGTCGAAGCCGAATTCCTCATCCCTCAGGGATCCAACTCCGGCATCTACCTCCAGGGCCGATACGAAATCCAAATCCTCGACAGCCACGGCAAAGACAAACCCACCGATGGCGACATGGGAGCCGTCTACCACCGCTGGGATGACAAACGCACCCCCAAGGGCTTCGAGGGACACGCCCCCAAAGTCAACGCCGCCCAACCCGCCGGCCAATGGCAAAAACTCCTCATCAAGTTCCGCGCCCCCCGCTTCAATAAAGACGGCACCCTCCTCGAAAAACCCCGCTTCCTCTCCGTCCACCTCAACGGCCAACTCGTGCAGCAAAACGTCACCCTCCACGGCCCCACCCGCTCCGCCCAACGCAGCGGCTTCACCGCCACCGATCACCACTTCATCCAAGGCGACCACGGCCCCATCGCCTTCCGCAAATTCCTCGTCACCCCCGGGGATTTTTCCCAAAATTAGGGCCCACTTCGCATCTAGCTCGAAAAAACGGTAGATTTCCCCCATTCATCCCGTAACTTGCCGGTGGACAAGTTGTCATACATCGAATCTCCCATGATCCAGCGCCTGCTCATCACCCTATTCTCCATCACTCCTCTCTCTCAGTCCTTTGGACAGGAAGCGGTGACCTACAACACCGACGTCCGCCCCATCCTCTCCGACAAGTGCTTCCTCTGCCACGGCCCCGATAAAAAGAACAACAAGGCCGACCTCCGCCTCGACACCCCCGAAGGAGCCTTCGCCGCCCTCGGAAAATCCGGAAATAAACACGCCATCGTCCCCGGCTCTCTCGAAAAATCCGAAGCCTGGCGCCGCATCATTTCCTCCGATCCCGACGAGGTCATGCCCACCCCCAAGTCCAAACTCCCCACGCTCACCGACGACGAAAAACGCATCGTCGCACGCTGGATCGAGCAAGGCGCCGAATACCAACCCCACTGGTCCTTCGTCCCCCTCCCCGACCAAATCCCCGTCCCTTCGGTTGAGGACACCGCGTGGCCCCAAAACGCCATCGATCACTTCGTCGCCGCCAAGCTCGAAACCGAATCCCTCGACCCATCTCCCGAGGCCGACCCCATCCGCCTCCTCCGCCGCGTCACTCTCGATCTCACCGGCCTCCCTCCCACCCTCGCTCAAATCGACTCCTTCAAAAAGGACCTCCAGGCCGATCCCGCCACCGCCTACGAAAAGCACGTCGACTCCCTCCTCGGCACCATCGAATACGCCGAACACATGGCCCTCGATTGGCTCGATACCGCGCGCTACGCCGATACCTGGGGCTACCACGCCGACATGGACTTCACCGCCTGGCCTTACCGCGACTGGGTCGTCAAAGCCTACCGGGAGGACATGGGATACGACCAATTCCTCACCTGGAACATCGCCGGCGACCTCCTCCCCAACGCCACCCCCGAACAAAAACTCGCCACCGCCTACAACCGCTTCAACCGCATGACCAACGAGGGCGGCTCAAGCAACCTCGAATTCTTCGTCGATGGCGTAGCCGACCGCGTCAACACCCTCGGCACCTCTGTCCTCGGCCTCACCATGGAGTGCTCCAAGTGCCACGACCACAAATACGACCCCATCACCGCCAAGGACTACTTCCAGCTCTTCTCTTTCTTCAATTCCATCAACGAAGACGGCCTCTACATCCACGGCAACATCTCCCCTCCCCCCAGCGTCCTCCTTCCCACCGAAGCCCAGGAAGCAAAGTACGAAGAACTTCGGAAAAACGCCGCCTCCCTCGGGGAAAAACTCGCCACCATCAAAACGAACGCCCTCCCCGCCTTCGAAGCATGGAAAGCCACCTTCGACCCCCAAGTCCCCCTCACCATCGCCGATCAAACCGCCTCCTTCGACTTCAACAAATCAAACCCCAAGCCCCTCGAATCCCGCATCCAACCCGCCGATCCGCCCAAGGATAAGGACGGAAAAGCAAAACCCCTCGCCATCTCACTCAAGGCCCCCGCCTACGTCGAAGGCCCCGCCGGAAACGACACCGCCGTCGCGCTCAATGGCGACTTCGGAGCCTCCATGCCCGGCCACTTCCTCAAGGACCGCTACACCCCCTTCACCATGGCCCTTTGGGTAAAAGACACTCTCCGTGAAGAACGCTCCGTCGTCATCGCCCAGCGCTGCCACGGCACCGAGGTCGGATACAATGGCGTCGATCTTCGAATCGAAGACGGCTACCTCCACGCCCGCGTCTTCCGCGCCTGGCCGGACAACGGCATCGGCATCAAGTCACTCAAGCAACTCCCCAAAGACGAGTGGCACCACCTCACCTACACCTACGATGGCCTCAGCAAGGCCTCCGGCCTCAAACTCTACCTCGATGGTGAACTCATCGAAACCGAGGTCACCAACGACAAACTCTACAAAAGCGTCAACACCAAGACCTACGGCAATGGCGACTTCACCCTCGGCGCCATCTTCCGCGGCCCCGGATTCAAAGGCGGACACGTCGACCACCTCACCACCTTCGACCGCCCCCTCACCCCCCTCGAGATCAAGCAAATCGCCGGTCGGAAAAACGACCCCATCTCAGACGCCGACCTCTTCCCCTACTTCCTCGCCAACCACCACCCCGAATACCGGCAAACCGTCGCCGACCTCGAAAAGGCCCACCAAGCCCTCGTCCAACACGAGGACTCCTTCATCGAGGTCCCCGTCATGGAGGAAATGCCCGAGCCTCGTCCCGCCTACATCCTCGCCCGCGGTGATTTCAACGCCCCCCGCACCCCGGACGTCCGCGTCCAACGCGACTCCCTCAGCTTCCTCATCCCCTTCCCGGAAGACGCCCCCCGTGACCGCCTCGGCCTCGCCCAATGGCTCACCCTCCCCAACCACCCCCTCACCTC
>JBPOGH010000016.1:0-105281 GCA_051252135.1 Verrucomicrobiaceae bacterium
TTTTGTTCTTCAATGTTCATTCTATAAACGGAGGACTTGAACCTCCTTTGGATCGCGCCCATGCTGGGCACACACAACACGCAGTAGGCAATCCCTTCGCCGCTGAGTAGCCAAGTTTTTACAACACTCAACCATGAAACATTTTAGCAAAGTCCGCCCAAGCTTACGGGATACCTATGCTGATACGCTCGGCAACAAATAGCAGCCCGACATTTTTGCACCATACTAGTGGACTCTTCATCAGTAATCATCGCAACCGATCAGAATAAGCGAGTAAGTTCCACGCGAGACGCTTGGAAGAAGCTTACGATAACTTCTTTCGCTACATGTTTCGTGGCTTTAATAACCGCATTTGCAGGCGTAAGCATTGAAGTCTTGGCCGGTTTTGAAAAGATGGCAGAAACGAGCCGTGGTACTGCCGGTTCATTTGTTGGGAGGGTTTCTAATCCTCTCGATATTGCAGCTGTCGCATCGATGGTATTAATAATTAGCGGTCTCTTCTTCTTATTTTCGCTGTTTAGATACCTCTCTTTACCCAAGCCATTACGTGCCGAAAAGAAGGCGAATCGGGTAGGCGGTAGATTTTAGCTACCGCCCCCCACACCACCGGCCATACGGGTTTGATTCGCTCCGCTCACCCTGCGGGCTCCCGATGGGAGTCTGTCTCGCTTCGCTCGGCTGTAGCACGGCGGTTCCAACTCGCCACTTGCGATCCTTTGGTCCCTTTCGGGCCGTTGGGATAGCAACCGACCAACGGGAGATCGCCAGCCTCTCAGGCTGCCCGACAGGGGCTACGAAGGAGCGCTACCAACACACCACTGTTTTTCCAGGCTGGGCAGCCCTTGTTCTTCGAGCCAATCGTTGTTCATAGCTCCCCCCAAGCCCCCTCAACCAAAAAAGCGAAGAGCCAACCGCCAATCGCCAAAAGCCAGCATCGCAAACCTTCCGACCATCGCTCGCCGCGCAGTCCCGATCATCACCACCACTCCCCACCCTACCAGTGATCGCTTGCCTGTCCCCACCGGACAGGATACCTAGGCAAGGTTCATGGACCAACCCCGCGTCATCCTCGGAAACTCGAACCGCCGGTTCTCGGGAGTCACTTCCACCATGCTTCAGACCCTCCCTGAAGTCCAAAAGCGCGTCCCCCTCGCCGTCCTCGGGAAACACCACCTCCCCGCCGACGTCCCCGTCCTCACCTTCCGCCAGTTCGTCAAGCTCTGCCGCCAGCCCCTCCCCGATGGCTCCCACCGCGTCTTCCACGCCCGGCGAAACGACGAAATGATCCAGGCCCTCCTCGCCAAGCGACTCTTCGGTGCCAAACTCAAGATCATCTTCACCTCCACCGCCCAGCGCCACCACTCCGGCTTCACCAAAAAGCTCATGGGCCAAATGGACGGCATCATCACCACCTGCACCGCCGCCGGATCGTATTTGGAAAAACCGGCCGACGTCACCATCCCCCACGGAGTCGACCTCGACCGCTACCAACCACCTGCCGACCGCTCAGCCGCCTGGAAAAAACTCGGCTTCCCGGGCGAATACGGCATTGGCATCTTCGGCCGCGTCCGCTCCCAAAAAGGCGTCGACGTCCTCATCGACGCCGCCCTTCCCCTCCTCAAGGACCACCCCAAGTTCACCATCGTCATCGTCGGCGAAACCACCCCCAAGTTCATCCCTTTCCAAAAGGAATACGAAGAAAAGATCGCCGCCGCCGGCCTCAGCGACCGCATCATCTTCCACGGCAAACGCCCCGGCTCCGAACTCCCCGGCCTCTTCCAGGCCATGTCTCTCGTCACCGCCCTCAGCCGGAACGAAGGCTTCGGCCTCACCGTCCTCGAAGCCATGGCCTCCGGATCCGCCGTCCTCGCCTCCCACGCCGGAGCGTGGCAGGACATCATCACCGAAGGAGATCACGGCTACACCGTCCCCTGTGGCGATGTCGAAGCCACCCGCACCAAGCTCGCCCTCCTCATGGCCGACCCCGAAAAACTCCTTCAAATGGGCCGCGCCGGACGTCAACATGTCGAGGCCCACTACTCCATCGAACGGGAAGCCGCCGCCCTCTGCGACTTCTACCGCCACCTTTCCCAGTAACACCCGCCGCTCCGTGCCTAAAAATAGCCGTCCCAAACTCCTCAACTGGCTCGAATACGGTGTCCTCATCATCGTCGAATCCGGACTGCGCCTGCTCTCGGTCAGCACCACCTACTCCATCGGCCAGTTTCTCGGCCGCCTCGGCTACCGCGTCCTCCCCTACTACCGGAATCTCCTCATGCGGAACTTCCGCTACGCCTACGGGACCGAAAAGTCACTCGAAGAACTCCGGGAACTCACCGAGGAAACCTTCGAGCAAAACGGAGCCAATCTCATCTCCGCCCTCCGCATCCCCTTCTGCCCGGACGAACAAAAACTCGAGCACGTCGTCTTCAAAAATAAGGAAATCCTCGCCGAAGCACTCGCCGAGGACAAAGGCGTCATCATCGTCGCCCCCCACATGGGCAACTGGGAGCTCCTCGCCCAGACCGTGAATCTCATTCACCACAACGCCGTCGTCGGCACCCACTACCGCCCCCTCAACAACCCCATCCTCGACAAGCTCATCAAAGAGCGGCGCTCCAAAAAAGGACTCCACCTTTTTCCCAAACTCTCCTCCACCCACAAGCTCGCCTCCTTCATCCGCGATAAAGGAGTCCTCGGCATCATGTCCGACCAACGCGTCGGCGAGCGCGGCGAACCCACCGTCTACTTCGGCCGCCCCACCACCTTCTCCCCCCTTCCCGCCGTCCTCGCCAAGCGCACCGGCGCCCCCATGATCGGCCTCCACTGCCGCACCATCGCCCCCCACCTCTGGGAGGTCACTATCACCCGCGTCACCAACCCCACCCCCCAGGCCTGCGCCACCAGCATCGAGGACGCCATCAACCGCGCCCCCCGGGACGCCTTCTGGTTCCAGGACCGCTGGCGCGTCGTCGGCCGTCGCCCCTTCCGCTTCATCGAAAAGGACGAAGCCTACGGCCCCATCAAACAACCACTCCGCCTCGGCATCATCAATTTCCCCGGCCAAGCCCCGCAACCCCTCGGATACCCCGCCCGCCTCGCCACTCAGGAACACCTCGAAATCGATCCCGATTCCCCCGACTCCCTCATCGCCGAACAACTCGCGGAAGCGGAAAAGTCGCAGTTCATCCCCTTCGATGCCTTCGTCGTTCCCGCAGCCATCCAGCGGCGCATCCGCAAAATCACCCCCTTCGCCGCAGTCTTCGCCCTCGAAAACATTGCCCCTTCGGACCCCGCATCGTAAAACCCTTTCCAGCACACTATGAAATCCATCCTCATCACCGGCGGCACCGGCTCCTTTGGAAAACGCTTCATTTCCCGTCTCCTCGCCGAGCACCCCGAGGTCGAGCGCATCGTCATCTACTCCCGCGACGAGCTCAAACAGTTCGAAATGGCCCAAACCTTCTCGCAGGAACAGTACCCCCAGCTCCGCTACTTCATCGGAGATGTCCGCGATAAAGACCGCCTCCAGCGCGCCCTCGAGGGCATCGACACCGTCATCCACGCCGCCGCCCTCAAGCAGGTCCCCACTGCCGAATACAACCCCTTCGAGTGCATCAAGACCAACGTCATGGGCGCTCAAAATATCATCGAAGCCTGCCTCGATGCCGGAGTCACCCGCGTCGTCGCCCTTTCCACCGATAAGGCCGCCGCACCCGTCAATCTCTACGGAGCCACCAAGCTCTGCTCGGACAAGCTCTTCATCGCCGCCACCAACATGATCGGCGCACGCGACCTCACCTTCTCCGTCGTCCGCTACGGAAATGTCATGGGCTCCCGCGGCTCCGTCATCCCCTTCTTCATGAACAAGCGCGACTCCGGCACCCTCCCCATCACCGACACCGCCATGACCCGCTTCAACATCTCCCTCGATGAAGGTGTCGACATGGTCTTCTACGCGGCCGAGCACGCCATCGGCGGAGAAATCTTCGTCCCCAAGATTCCCTCCTACCGCATCACCGATGTCGCCACCGCCATCGCCCCAAGCTGTAAGCAGGAGGTCGTCGGCATCCGCCCCGGTGAAAAAATCCACGAGGAAATGATCACCTCCAGCGACTCACCCAACACCATCGAAGCGGACAAATACTACGTCATCGTCCCCAACCTCATGGGCCACACCTTCGATGAAACCATGGACCGCTACAAAGCCCACTACAACGCCTCCAGCGTTCCCGATGGCTTCTGCTACTCATCCGGTGACAACACCGATTGGCTCACCGCCGAGCAAATGCGGGAGCTCATCGTCAAGCACTGCGACCCCAACTTCGTCCCCGCCTAGCCACTTCCATGGGCGAGCAATCCTTCATCCCCTACGGTCGGCAACACATCGATCAAGATGATATCGACGCCGTCTGCGCCGCCCTCCAATCGGACTTCCTGACCTGCGGACCGGAGATCGAAGCCTTCGAAAATGCCTTCGCCCAATTCGTCGGGGCCCAACACGCCGTCGTCGTCTGCAACGCCACCGCCGCCCTCCACCTCGCCATGCTCGTGGCAAAAGTCGGACCCGGCGATCGCGTCGTCACCTCACCCAACACCTTTGTCTCATCCGCAAATTGCGCCACCTTCGTCGGAGCCACTCCCGACTTCTGCGATATCGACCCCGCCACCTACACCCTCTGCCCCACCGCACTCGATGCCATGTGGACCGATGACATCAAGGCCGTCATCCCCGTCGCCTACGCCGGACAATCCGCCAACATGCCGGAAATCCACCGCATCGCAAAACAGCGCGGAGCCATCGTCATCGAGGACGCCTGCCACGGCACCGGCGGAGGCTTCCAGGTCGATGGCAAAAGCTACCGCCAAGGCGGACACCCCTGGGCCGATATCACCACCTTCAGCTTCCACCCCGTCAAAACCCTCACCACCGGTGAAGGCGGCATCCTCGTCACCGACAATCCCGACTTTGCCGAAAAAGCACGCGCCCTCAGAGCGCACGGCATCACCCGTGATCCCGACCAATTCCAGGGCCTCGGCAGCACCGATCCCGTCCTCACCGAGCGCGGCCCCTGGTATTACGAAATGGTCGACCAGGGATACAACTTCCGCATCACCGACTTCCAGTGCGCCCTCGGATCCAGCCAACTCAAAAAACTCCCCCGCTTCATCGCACGCCGACGCCAAATCGTCGCCCGCTACAACGAAGCCTTCCGCGACCTCCCCTGGCTCCGGACTCCCCAACTCCTGCGCCCGGAGGACGAAGCCGAAATCTCCTGGCACCTCTACACCACCCTCATCGACTTCCCCGCCCTCGGTAAAACCCGCACCGAAGTCATGACGGAACTCCGCGAACAACACCGCGTCGGCTCCCAGGTCCTCTACATCCCCGTCTACCTCCAACCCTGGTATCGCCAGACCTACGGCTACGCCCCCGGCAAATGCCCCCACGCCGAGGCCTACTACGCCCAAGCCCTCAGCCTCCCCCTCTATCCCGCCATGACCGATCAGGAGATCGACCGCGTCATCGCCGCCGTCAAAGCCCTCGCTTGAGTCGCTCAGCCGCTCGAAGAAGCTCAGCCTTCTCAAGAAGCGCAACCGCCGCTTCCACCTCAGCCTCTTCGCTGGCAAACTCCCGCTTCTGGTGATTCGGATTCACCTCCCGCATCCACGGCTGACTCGCCACCAACTCACCCAGGCCGGCGAGCGAAAACCGCCCCCCCTCAAAGTGCCCAAAAATCAAATTGAGCAACGCGTAGTCACTCGGATAATCCATCGTAAGTCGTAAACCCTTCGTACTCTCCGGAGCCTCAAGCGCCACTGTCCTCACTTTAAATCGTCCGGCCCTTCTCACCACAAACGGCATCACATGCTCCCGCTCATAAGGATCAACCGCCTCCTCGTGCGCCTGCTTCAGCGCATCAAAGGAAACCACCTCCGCATTCATCCCCAGCGGCAAGCCCGAGGTGATCGTGTAATCCGCCCCCTCCGCCACATGCCCCGCAATCACCCCATCCAATAACGAAAAATCCACACAGGGATTATCCCCTGTTAAGCGAACCACCACCTCCAGCCCCCGCTCCTTCGCGCACTCATACATCCGCCGCAGCACATCATCCTCATCCCCTCGAAACACCTGCCCCGGAAACGCCGCCTCGATCGCATCATTCGCCGAAGCATCCGATGTCGCCACCACGCAGGACTCCACCACCGCCGACTCCTCCACTCTCCGGAAAATATGCGCCAGCACACTCGCCCCACCCGCCATCGGCAGCCCCATCAGCACTTTGTTCGGAAAACGAACCGAACCGCACCGCGCCTGAATAATCGCCCCAATCTTCATCTCACTTGCTGGTCCAGCCTCCATCCACCACCAAATTATGCCCCGTCACGTAACTCGAGGCATCCGATGCCAAAAACACCACCGCCCCCATCAATTCCTCCGGCTGCCCCACCCGACCCAGTGCCGTCCGCTTGTTCAACTCCGCCACAAACACCTCGTTCTCCTGCACCCCCTCACTCGGAAACGGCCCCGGCGAAATGCAATTCACCGACACCCCCTTCGATCCCAAAAAGTTCGCAAAGTACTTCGTCAGCTGAATCACTCCCGCCTTCGCGGCCCCATAATGCGGCGGATTCAAAAACTGCGGCACCTCCTCGTAAGCCCCAAAATCAGGCGACACCATCCCATACATCGAGCTGATATTAATCACCTTCCCCCCGCCTCTCTTCTCAAAAAACGGAGCCACTTCCCGCAAACAGCGATACACACTCCCCAGACATCCATCCATCGACTTCGCCCACTCCTCATCACTGATCTCCAGCGGCGCCTGCCCCTCCAGATAAAAAGCATTGTTGATCAACACATCGATCCCTCCCTGCTCCTCGTCCACCTTCGCAAGAGCCGCCTTCACCGACTCCGTCGATGAAATATCGCACGCCACAAAGCTCACCTCACCCTCCGGAAACGCCGCCCCGCACTTCTCCTCCGATCGACCCAGGACAACCACCTTCGCCCCCGCCTCTAACAGACCCCGGCTCATCGCCGCTCCCAAATGCCCATACCCGCCGGTGATGGCGACCACTTTTCCGCTCAGACTAAATAACTTCATCATCACTTCCATTCCGTTGGCAGCACAATCGTCTCATCCAAAACCGAGAATCCATCGAGCTCACCCATAAGCTGCCCAACTTCCGCCCAATCGTCAAAGGCTTCCAAATTTTCCTGCAACTGCCCCAGTCCCGCCACCCCCACCAACACCCGGTCAATCCCCTCCTGCCCCATCGCATAATTCAACAGCAGAGATGACACCGACACCCCTGCCGACCGCGCCAGTTCCTGCAGCTCCCCCACCTTCCCGCGCACCGAATCAAAATGCCCCGGCAACTTCCCGGGCTCCATCAACAACAGCCCTTGCAAAAAAACCGACCGCGCATGCACCTCCACCCCGCGCTCCCTCAACTCCCCAAACACCCGCTTAAACCGCTGATCAAAAACATTGAAAGGCACCTGCAAAATATCGAACTCAATCCCCTCCTCCCACATCCGCTCCACTTCCTCCACCCGATAAACCGAAACCCCCGCCTTCACGATTTTCCCCTCCCCTTTGGCCCGCTCCAAAAACTCCCGCACCTCACTTCGCATCATTTCTCCCGGAGCATGCACCAAATAACCCGCCAAACTCTCCACCCCCAATTTCTCCAGCGACCGGTCCAAGGACACCCCAAATTCCTCCCCCTTCAACCCACCCGGCAGTTTCGAAATCATCTCAAAGCCGCCCTTCCCTCCCAAACACGCCCCGATCACTTCCTCGCTCGTCCCATACGCCGCCGCCGTATCCAATCCACCCACCCCGCATCGACCCGCCAACGCCAGAATCTCCCCCACCTCCTCAGGCGACACCTTCCCCCCCGCATTGCTGATCCCGTAATCGAGACCGAACTGCACCGTCCCCAGCACCAGCTTCGCGCACCATGCCTGTTGTTTTTCCTTCATTTGGCTCCTGCCGAAGGTAAAGCTCTGGCACAAGATAGCAATCTCTCCCATCCTCATTCCATTCATGCAGACCATTGTCATCCGCGCCGACGCCAGCAGCACCATCGGCACCGGACACCTCATGCGCATGATCGCCCTCGCCCAAGCCCACCAACGGCGCGGAGGAAACACCATCTTCGCCACCGCGGCCTGCCCACAACCACTCGCAGACCGTCTCGTCTCCGCAGGCTTCGAGCATCACTCTTTGGAACAGGTCGAACCCGGCTCGTCCCGGGACGCCCAACTCACAAAGGAAATTTGCCGGGAGTCGAACGCCACCTGGCTCGTCATCGATGGCTACCATTTCGAAAAGGACTTCTCTGAAGGACTCGCCACCCCCGATTTCAAAATCCTCTCCCTCACCGACTCCGATCAAGGCACCCAGGTTCAACCCAACGCCATCCTCAACCAAAATCTGGGAGCCGAAAAGTTCACCTTCCCTCCGGAAATCGAAACTCTCCTCGGCACCCGCTACGCCCTCCTCCGTCAGGATTTCCTCGACCATCCCAAGCCCCCGCCAAAGGACGGCCCCGTTAAAAATCTCCTCATCACTTTTGGCGGATCCGATCCCATCAACGCCACCTCCTGGGCACTCCAGGCACTCGACTCCCTCGATCTCTCCGCCATCAAGGTCCGCGCCATCATCGGCCCCGCCAATCCCCACCGCGACGAACTCCTCGCCCTCTCTCTCTCCTACCCCGTCGAATTCAAAACCGCCGTCACCGACATGCCGGCCGAATACGCCTGGGCCGACTCCATCATTTCCGCCGGCGGCTCCTCTTGCTGGGAATGGCTCTACTTCGGACTCCGCGGCGCCGTCGCCACCATCGCCGACAATCAGGAACCCATCACCACCGAACTCCGCGAGCAACGCCTCGCCCTCTCCCTCGGTTGGCCCGGCGAAAACGACGCCCCCTCCCTCCTTTCCATCTGGCTCAAATCTCCCGCCGACTCCCTCGATCTCCCCAAAATCGCCGCTCTCATCGATGGTCGCGGAGCCGACCGCGTCATCTCACACCTCGACCTCTCCCGTTGCCTGATCCGCAACACCCACCCCCTCCTCGACGCCCGGTTCACCTTCGACCTCGTCAACCAACCCTCCGTTCGCAACGCCGGCTACTCCACCGACCCCATCCCTTGGGACAATCATCTCGCCTGGCTCGAGCGCCACTGCACCTCTCCCGAATCCCACCTCTTCGTCGGAGAAACCCTCGAGGGCGAACAGATCGGCCTCCTCCGCTTCCACCTCACTGGCTCCGCCTGGGAAATCGGAATCGCCCTCACCCCCGACTCCCGCGGCCGCGGCTTCGCCGATCACCTCGTCACTCTCGGCATGCGTGAGCTTGCGTCGCGGCACCAAATTTCCCACTTTATTGCCACCATCAAACCTCAGAACTCCGCTTCCAAAAATCTCTTCACCCGACTCGGCTTCACCCACCAATCGACCGAAGGCGATCGCGAGCACTGGACCTACCACCTTTCATGAGCTGCTACATCATCGCCGAGATCTCAGCCAACCACAACGGCTCGCTCGACAACGCCCTCGACATCGTCCGCCTCGCCGCCGAAGCCGGAGCCGACGCCGTCAAAATCCAGACCTACACCGCGGACACGATGACCCTCGATTCCGACGCCGACCCCTTCATCGTCAAGGGCGGCACTCTCTGGGACGGGCAAAAACTCTACGACCTCTACGCCCAGGCCCACACCCCCTGGGACTGGCACCAGGCCATTTTCGATAAGGCAAAAGAACACGGCCTCGACTGCTTCTCCACTCCCTTCGATGCCACCGCCGTCGACTTCCTCGAGCAGTTCGACCCACCCTATCACAAGGTCGCTTCCTTCGAGCTCACCGACCACCCTCTCCTCCAAAAGATCGCCTCCACCGGGCGAAACGTCATCATGTCCACCGGCATGTCCACTCTCGAGGAAATCGAGGAATCAGTCGCCATCCTTCAGGACAACGGCTGCCCCGAAATCACGCTCCTCAAGTGCACCAGCTCCTACCCCGCCCCTCCCGAGGAAGCGAACCTCTCCCGCATCGCCGACATGGCCCGACGCTTCGGCGTCCGCACCGGCCTCTCCGATCACACCATGGGCGCCACCGTCCCCATCGCCGCCGTCGCCCTCGGCGCACAGGTCATCGAAAAACACTTCTGCCGCTCCCGCAACGAGCCCGGACCCGATAGCGCCTTCTCCATGGAGCCGCAGGAGTTCCGCGAGATGGTCGACGCCATCCGCATCGCTGAAAAAGCCATCGGCACCGCCGACTACACCCTCACCGCAGCCGAGGAAAAAAGCCTCCGCTTCCGCCGCTCCCTCTTCGCTTCACAGGACATCGCCCAAGGCGAGGAGCTCACCGCTCAAAACGTCCGCGTCATCCGCCCCGGCGATGGCCTCGCCCCCAAACACCTTCCCGCCGTCCTCGGCAAGCACGCCGCCCAACCCATCCCCCGCGGCACTCCCCTCGACTGGGCCCACTTCGTCTAACAACTTTCCCCTCTTCCCAACTTATGAAACGTCTCGTCGTCTGGAGCTGGTCAAATGACCCCTCAATCGTCCCCATCACCGCGCTCCAGAAATCAGGCGAAATCGAGGTCGTCGCCTGGTTCACCCGCAAGGGCAAGAAGACCTACCGCACGAAACACTTCTCCTACAAACCCGACATCATGCTCAAGGACCTCGTCAAACAAGAGGTTCGCAACGATGTCCAACTCGACCTCCCGCCCGAGGAACTCGCCTTCGAGTTCCAACGCTTTCAGGACATTTACTCGCGCGTCAATTTCTCCAAAGGCCAGGACTACTTCCAGCACCTCAATCTCTTCCACCTCTACTACCAGTTCTTCACCGCCATGCTGCGGGATCAACAAGTCGACGCCCTTGTCTACTTCACCCCCTGCCACACCGGCCCCGACTTCATCCTCTACTGCGCCGCCAAGCGCCTCGGCATCGAGATCATCGTCACGATGCAAAGCCCCCTCCCCAACCGCTTCTTCTGCGTCAAGGACCTCAAGGACTTCGGCACCTTCGACACCTCCCCACCCCTCGGTGACCCCATCGAACTCACCATCCCCCGCAGCCATGAAAAGGACCACTTCTACATGGCCAAGATCCCCAACAAACGAAAGTGGTTCCTCAGCCGCTTCGTCGGCGACTCCGCCTGGGCCCTCTTCGGCGGACGCCAACCTATCTCCTGGGCCGGCGTCATCCAAAAACAAGCCGGACGCTTCCGTTACTGCTCGCTTTACAAAAAACACGCCGAGCTCGAAGTCGACCTCTCCAAGAAGTTCGTCTACTTCCCCATGCAGCTCCAACCCGAGCTCACCACCTCCATTCTCGGCGTCGAATACTCCGACCAGCTCCTCGCCATGGAGCGGCTCTCCGCCATGCTTCCTGACGACTGGCACATCTACGCCAAGGAAAACCCCAAGCAAGGCTTCGCCCAGCGCGACCGCTTCTTCTTCGAGCGCCTCAAGCGCATCCCCAACTGCCACTACCTCGACACCTCCATCGGCACCTACGATCTCATGAAGAACTGCCAGTTCGTCGCCAGTGTCACCGGCACCGCCTGCTGGGAATCCGTCTCCGGAGGCAAGCCCGCCCTCATCTTCGGAAACGTCTGGTTCAAAACTCTCCCCGGCGTCGTCTACTACCGCCCCGGTCTCACTCTCGAGGATATCACCGGCACCACCTTCACTCACGAGGAGCTCGAAGCCGCCTACAGCGCGGTCATGAGCAAGAGCATCACCGGAATCGTCGACACCCCCTACGCCAAGATCTACCCGGACTACTCCGAAAAAGAAAACGGACGCATCCTCGCCGACTTCCTCCGCAAGGCCCTCCACCTCTCTCCGCCGAACGAGTCGTAAAAATGGACCTCTCCTTCCTCAACTACGACGTCCACCGACTGAAGGACACCCCCTTCGCCATCATCACGGACAACTGCTGGGGCTTCCACATCTACCAAACCCTCAAACGCCCCTACAACACCCCCTTCGTCGGCCTCTACCTCTACCCCGACTGCTACCTCAGGCTTCTCGAAAACTTCGACCGCCTCTTCACCCACGAGATCACCTTTTCAAAAGAGTCACACCACTTCGACTCCCCGCCTGCACACCCCGTCGGCAAACTTTGGGACGACATCGAAATCCACTTCCTTCACTACGATTCCGTCGAGGAAGCGAAAGAAAAGTGGACCCGCCGCACCGAACGACTCGCCGCCGCCATCGCCGGGGGCACCCCGCTCGTCTACAAAATGTGCGACAACTGGAAGGCCACCCCCGAACACTTCCAGCGCTTCCACCAGCTCCCCCGCGTTGCCCAAAACACCAACATCAGCTTCAACTACCAGGGCTTCCAGCACCCCAACACCCTCCACGCCATCCGTAAAGGCGAGCAACTCAACGGCCTCCGCCTGTTCCGCAAGCGCTACCAATATTTCAACTTCAGCGAGTGGATCCTCACCGGAAAAATCACCTCTCCTCCCCTCCTGCCTCGCCTCGCCTCTTATTTCCACTAACCTCCTCCCATGAACCGCGAGCACCCTATCCTCAAACGTCCCACCAAGACCAAGGAGTCACCCTACTCAAAGGACGAATGGAAGCTGCTCGAATGTGAGGAAACCGGCCTCGTCTACCTCGATAATCCCGTCGAATACGAAGAGCTCGAAGACGACTACGCCTGGGAAAAGCTCTACAAAGCCGAAAAGGAAGACCGCAAGCGCCGCGAGCCCATCTTCTCCAAACTCAGCGCTGCTACCAAAAAGATCCGCAAGGCCATCCGCAAAGTCCCCAAAATCCACTCCCTCCCCATCGAGCTCGCCAAGTCACGCTTCGGCGACCGCAAGGAAATCACCCTCCTCGATATCGGCTGCGGCTACGGCAACTACCCCCGCTTCATCGCCGAAAAAATCACCGAAGAGACCGGCATCAAGGTCATCCCCTTCGGCATAGAAATCTCCACCGCCCTAGCCGAAGCCGCCCAGGCCACCCTCGGTGAACTCGGTGGCGGCTGCGTCCAAAGCTCCGCCGTCGATGGCATCCGCCAAATCGATGACGCCTCCCAGGACATGATCATCCTCCACTCCTTCCTCGAGCACGAAACCAACCCCCGCGACCTCCTCGAAGGCTGCCGCCAAAAAATATCCAAAGATGGACTCCTCATCATCAAGGTCCCCAACTACGCCTGCCTCAACCGCAAGGTCCGCCAGGGCAAATGGTGCGGCTTCCGCTACCCCGATCACGTGAACTACTTCTCCCCGAACAACCTCACCCAGATCCTCGAGCTCTCCGGCTTCAAAATCCACCGCATGAACATCTTCGACCGCTTCCCCACCAGCGACAACATGTGGGTCATCGCCGAAGGCGCCTAGTAATCAAAAGCCGGCCCCGCGAAGCGTTCCCCCACCTCAACATTTTGTTGGGCAAGTATTTTCAGCTCCATGTAGCGATGATACGCACCTCATCCGACGATGGTGACAATCGAACTTCTCCAGCTAGGGCTCCAGCTCCACCATCATAGCTGTAAATACTCCATCCCGAACGATCGATTGTCGGACTCACAGAAGTGGGACCAGGGCAGGAGAAATCTGGACCGCACGCGATCTGAAGGAAGGTATCTCCTGAGAGGCCGTCTCAAAAATGCCGAATGAGTGCTGCAAAGGACAAACTCGTGGGCATACGCCTTCCTCACCCTCATTCTCACTCGTCTCTGCCCTCCAGGGAAGCGGCGATGTTCAACGGTCGGTGAATTCGTCGAGATAGATCTGGAGGGATTTCTCTTCCTCCTTACTGATCCCCGCGAGGTCCGCCATCGTGCTGATCTGATCATGCCATTGCGGAAGGGACGCCGAGGACGGGAGCCGATGCTCGTGACACTGGGCACAGTGGCGCGCGTAAACTCCCTGCCCCTCCTTGAGGGTGGTGAAACTCTTGCCGCTGACCTCGGCCATTTTCCGGGTCGGCTTCGGGGTGGCGATCGATTGGGAATTCTGACAGGCCACAACCAGTAAGCCTGCAAACAATAAAATAACGGCAGTTCGCAACATGTCCCGATGATGCGATAAAGAAACCCGATCTCCGATTGAAAAAACGAAGAATCAGATTTTCTTCAACGCTCCGGTCGAGTCACCAAAGCGCTTCTCGTCCACCCCAAATTCATTGAGCATGCGGACATAGAGATTGGAGAGCGGCACTTCATCGCGGAGGTCGACATGGCGTCCCGGGGTGAAGGCTCCGCCTCCGCCTCCGCCGACAATGACAGGAAGGTCGCTGTGACTGTGCCGATCACCATCCGCGATGCCACTTCCGTAGACGATCATGGAGTTGTGAAGGAGTGACTTGCCGTCGGTGTCCTCGGTGTCCTTCATTTTCTGAAGGAAGTAGGCGAGTTGATTGAGGTAAAACTCGTCAATCTTTTGAATCTTATCGAGATTGTCCTGGCGACGTTTGTGATGGGACAGGTTGTGATGCCCTTCGCTCACGCCAATCTCGCGGAAGCTCCGGTTGGAGCCGTCGTGAGCGAGGAGAAAGCTGGAAACCCGCGTGGAATCCGTCTGGAAGGCGAGCACCATCATGTCCATCATCAGTCGCATGTGTTCCTGGTAATTTGCAGGATCTCCGCTGGGCGCGGAAACACCGGGATCGATCGGAGTCCCAAATGATGCGGCTTTTTCAACCCGCTTCTCTAACTCGCGGACACCGGTAAGGTATTCGTCGAGCTTGACCTGATCGTTGCGACCGAGACGACGCTGCATCGCCTTGGCGTCATCGGCGATGAAATCGAGAATCGATTTTCTGGAGGCAAGCCGATTGCGCACGCTATTGGCCCGTTCTTCAGCGGAGCCGCCGCCGAAGAGGCGCTCGAACACCAGACGGGGATTTCCCTCGGGCGTCATGGGCTGGGTTTCGGAACGCCAGGAAAGATTGAATTGGTAAGCGCAGGAGTAGCCGGAATCACAGTTGCCCGATTTGCGGACACCATCGCAGGTGAGCTCAAGGGAGGAAAGCCGGGTGTGGTCTTCCACCGCGCGGGCCGCGATCTGGTCGACCGAAACCCCTACTTTAATATCGGAACCGGAGGTCTTCTTGGCCCGTGCTCCGGTGAGGAAGGTGGCGTTGCTGCGGGCGTGGTCCCCTGCCCCATCGCCTCCGGCATAAGCATGCTGGTGCTTGAAGCCGCTGAAAATCTGGAACTGGTCTTTGAGACCTTCGAGGGAGGCCATGCTCTTGCCGAGCTTGTAGCCGCTGCCGGTGCCTTTGGGTTTCCAGTGCTCCAAATTCACCCCGTTCGGGATGTAGAGATAGGCCATGCGGAGCGGAGCACCCGAGGCGGTTAGGGCGACGGCTCCGGTGGTCGCACCCATGAGAGGAGCGAAGGATTCAAAGGCGGGAAGGCTCACTGCGGCTCCCAGGCCACGCAAGAATCCACGTCGGTTCAGTCCACTTGATGCGCTCATGCTGACGGATACGCCCGATCTTGCAAAAATCACACAATTTTTTGCAGCGGTAAGAAGGCTTCCCTGTGCGCGCTTCCATAAAAAAAGGCCGGACGAGTGATCGTCCGGCCTGAAGAAATTGTAGTTCAGCTGATTACGAGCGCTTGCGTCTCATGAATCCCATCAGAGCGATGAGGGATAGGAGAGCCGATGAGGGCTCGGGGACGGATACGAGGTCCGTGTCGACCAGAAGATTATCGACCCAAAGTCCCTTGTTCTGCGCGTTGACACTAGTGTTGTGAGAAGAGAAGAAAACCAAAGAAGCCAAATTATCGGCCCCGCTGGCGATTCCCAGGCCGGAGGCTGGGGTCTGGGTCGAACTACCACCGGTGGGTGCCGCGCTGGCACCCCATCCGGCATTATCGATCGTGATAGAGACACCAATCGACGCGGGCTGCGTGCTTGTGTTGGTACTACTGATTCCGAATGCCACGTTATCAAGAATCTTGGTTCCGGACTGGCCGGCATAGGCCCCTGCGGCAAAGGTGGTGGAATCCTCTCCAAATTCGTTGGCGAAAACTCGCCGTGTCCCTGAACCACTTCCGGAATGCCAGACGATGTGAAACACCTCGGCTCCCGAACTGCTGAGGCCGACGATGTGAGCGTATTTAAAGGCTGTGCTGTTACTGGTTCCGAAGCTGGCTACATTGAAGGAGACCGTAGTGGTTTGCCCAATGCCGAGTTCACCGGTGATCGCTGCGGGGCTGGAAAGGGTGGCCGTGAGGTAATTCCCAGCTGGAGAACCAACACTATTGAAAGTCCCGTCGGCTACCGTGGTAATCGCATTGTTACTGCCGTTGCTTCCGGTGGTGTAGCCACGGTTTCCACCGTCACTGATGAATCCTCCGGTGGCATCAACCGTTCCGGCAGCAGGAGTGCCAATCGCACCACCGCTACCCAGCTCTCCGGCAGTTCCATTGGCAAAATCGTGGTCCAAGACAACAACCGCCTGAGTTCCTTGAATTGCTAAAAAGGGAAGTAAAACGTAGCGTAGCTTCATCATGGAAAGCTTTCTGAAACAAAAACTTTTCGATGACCAGCACCTTTTTGGACACACTCAACTTACTAGGATTCTTATCCGCTGTTTGTCAGACAGATAAAGCGCAATTTGACCCCTCTTTCACCCTTCGTCGCCCCTACTCCGCCCCCCGCCGCTTTTGAAACGGCGCAGACCCGGTAACCGCGATGACCAGTTCTTTGAGACTGCCATTGTTTTCGTGGAGGGTTTTTACGAGGGAGTCGATGGTCGGCGAATCATAGTATTCCATCCCGCGACCAATCGCGTAGGTCATGAGTTTTTCACTGATGCAGCGGTAAAAGTCGTCACGTCGTTTATCGGCGAGGATGGTTTTGAGGCTGGCGACGTCGCTGAATGTCTCGCCGGTGACCAGTTGGCCGGCACTATCGACCGGGATGCCGTTTTCTTCCCTTCGAAATTGGCCGATGGCGTTGAAGTTCTCCAGCCCGAGGCCGATGGGGTCCATCCGGGCATGACACCCGGCACAGATCGGCTTCTGCCGGTGGATCTCCATCATTTCGCGCATCGAGAGTGGCTTGTCGCTTTTGTGGGCAATCTCTTCGAGCTCCGGAACATTGGGAGGGGCGGGCGGCGCGGGAGTCCCCAGGATTTGGTCGAGAACGAAGAGGCCCCGCTTCACGGGCGAGGTGCGGGTGGGGTTGGAGCTAACGATCAGGAAGGATCCCTGGGTGAGGATGCCTCCGCGCTCGGGATTTTCGGTGAGATCGACGAGACGATGCTCGCTGCCCTTGACGCCATTGACTTTGTAGAAATTGGCCAGGCGTTCGTTGAGAAAGCTGTAGCGGGCCGAGATAAGCTCTTCGGCGGGGCGGTTGTTCATCAGGATGAATTTGAAGAACATTTCCGTTTCTTTGCGCATGTCCTGCCGGACCTGATAATTAAAGATGCTGTTGGCCTTACGCCGGTCACGGGTGCCAATGATTCGCCAGGAGTCGATGGGCGCGTGCTCAACATCTCGCGTCTGAAGCCACTGGCCCACAAAGTTTTCGGTGAAGCGCTCCGCCTTGGGGTCTTCCAGCATGCGCTTGACCTGGGCGCGGAGTTCTTTGCGGAGGGTTTTCTTGTAGGCAAGACTGAGAAGCTCGTCATCCGGTACGGAACTCCAGAGGAAGAAGGAAAGACGGGAGGCCAAAGCGTATTCGTCGAGGTCCACAATCTTGCCGGGGTCATTGGGGTCGGGTTGAATCTCGGCGCGGAAGAGAAAGCGGGGCGAGGCCAGAACCGCGGTCATGGCGTGCTTGATCCCGTCTTCAAAGGTGCGACCGGGTTGACGATCCACCTCAAGAACGATCTTAACGAGCTTGCCAACGGTGACGCCATCGAGCGGGCGGCGGTAGGCCCTGCTCACAAAACTACGCATGATCTTGCGGGCGTAGAGCTCCCTCTCGCGAATGTCCTTGGGTGCGGGGCCGTCCACCATGATCATGCGGTAGCCTTTGGGGTATTCCTTGAGACTGCCATCGACGGGACCGTTCAGGGTGACTTTTTGCAGCTGGAAGAATTGCTCCTCTTGATCCGCTCCGGCGGGATCGCGGGGGATGAACCGGACTTCGATCCGGTTATCACCATCGGCCATCTGGGCCTTTCCGTTGAGTTCAATGGTCTCGGCCTGATCCCACCCGGCGGTTTGCTCGGCAATTTTGCGATCACCAACCCAAAGCTCAATCTGGGCGGTTTGATCGGTCGCGGCTTCCGCTCCCCGGACGGCGTAGTTCAGAGTAATCTCATAGGGACCCTTGGCGGGAGCCTCGGCGATCAGGTGGACGCTGCGGGGTTTGGCGAAGGCGCTCCAATCCGCGCGCTTCACTTCATCCTTTCCGGCGCGAAAAAGATTGCCGTCAAACTCCCGTCTGGGAACAGAAGAGGTCGCGTTTTTTGGCAGGGCTTTTTCGACGATGTCGGCAGCGGCATCGAGATACTTCTCCATCAGAAGGGGGGAAATGGTAAGGACGCTGCCAATGGTATCGAACCCATAGCCGGTATCATCAGCGGGGAAATTCTCCCAGGTATCATAGCGAACCCCAAGAAGATCATCGATGGCATAGTGGTATTCCTGCCGGTTCAGGCGGCGGATGGTGACCCGGCCGGGGTCGGGGTTATTCGGGTCGACTTTGAAGACTTCTTGTTCGATCCATCTCAGAACGGTCTTCTTTTCTTCAGCGGTGAACTGGTCCTTCTCCGAGGGAGGCATAATCTGGGAGCGGATGTTGCGCCATACCGGGAGCCAATGGCTGACATCACTCAAATGGGCCGAAAGGTCATCAAAGTCCTCCATCGAAAAGTCCCCTTTGGACGATCCATCGGCATGGCAATCATGGCAGAAGTCTTCGAGCAGGGGCTCGACATCTTTTTCAAAGGAGATCTTGGTTTCACCCAAAAGGAATCCTGCTGAGAGAAATAGCCACGCCAAATGCTTCATTGGGGGATTGATACGGCATGAATCGATGCTTTCTAGTGCCTATTTATGAAAATAATCGGGTTTCCGCCTCACTCTTTTGGGGGAAGCGGAGTCCCCGCAAGAGAAGGGCTGTCCGGTGCGGGTGCACCCTGCACTTGGGGGCCGAGTTTTGTCCCCTTCGCTGTCAAAAAGTGATCTCTTACGTCTCCTTCCATCTCAAGCGTCGGCATTCCGAAACCTCTCCCGTTCCATCGGTCCCCTCATTTCAGCCGGAGACAAATCATCCGATCCTGTCCACGCATGATCAGCTTGCCATCGGAGAGGGCCAGATTGCTCCAAAACTTGAGGTCCTTTTTGCTATCCGGGTCGGTCTCGAAAACGTTGGCCTCGGCGAGAAGCTTGAATCCCTTGGGCGAAGGTTCCACCAGTCGGAGGACCCCGTTCTCTCCATCCTGAATAATGAGCATCCCGTCGGCAACGATGGAGCTGCCCCGGCCCATGAAGGGTTCGGTGCCGGTGGACCAAAGTTCTTTGCCCTCAAGAGTGAAGCAGGCAAGACCACCGGTGCGACGCTTCGCCTTGGCTTTATGGTTCGAGTTCTCGTTGGCGAGAAAATAGAGATGTCCGTCAATAAGATGGGGCGGATGAACCTGGGTGCCCTTTTTGGTCTCCCAAAGGACGTCGACCTCGTAGCCCGAGCCGATTTTTTTGACCGAGAGCATCTTGGAACCGCAATCGTAGCCACCGCTCGCGAAAATACGCTCACCGTCAATCTGGATCGGAGCCGGGATGGGGATTCGATTGGTGTAGGCATCGGACGACCAGAGACGTTCCCCGGTCTTGGGATCGAGGCCATGGAGTCCGCCGCCGGTGGTGATCATAACAACTTGTTGTTGTCCGCCGAGGGTCATGATCGTCGGTGAAGAATGGCTGTCGCCCACCGGGCCGGTTTTCCAAAGCTCTTTACCCGTTTTCTTATCGACGCCAATGATGCCGGTTTCCTTTCCAAAGGGCGTTAAAATCACGATGTCATCGACGATCAGGGTGCATTGGGCGTAGCCCCATTTCGGAGCGCGTTCGATGTCCTTGTAACGCTCTTCAAGCTTGAACGACCAATCCGCCTTGTGGGTTTCACGGTTGATCCGAAAGGCATTGCCCCAAGGACCAATAAAGTAGACGGCGTCCTCCTCGACGGTAGGCACTGATCTCGATCCCGGAAAGGACGGCTCTCCCTCCGAGGGATTCTCGAAATGCCATTTTTCTTCTCCGGTAGCGAGATCGAGGCATCTGAGGATGTCCTTTTCCTGCGAGACGCGATCCACCACAAAGACCTCATTCCCAACGACCGCCGCCCCTCCAAAACCTTCCTCCAATTCGTTCTTCCAAAGGATCTTGGGTCCCGCTTCCGGGAATGATTTGAGGAGCCCCGTCTCTATAGAGGTGCCATCTCGTTGGGGTCCCAAAAAATGAGGCCAATCCGCAGCAGAGAGTGATGAGAGTCCCAGGACAAGTAGCAGAAGGCTCGATTTCATAATCGGGGAGCATTCTGGATTGGAGAATTTGAACAAGCATAAAGAGAGCCTCCCCATCAACCGAACCCTCAAAGTCAGCACCCCGAAATCGATGCGGCCTCCTCTCAGGATTCAATCTTCATCATGGCCTCCGCACACCTCCGACCATCCAGCGCCGCCGAAACAATCCCTCCGGCATACCCCGCACCTTCACCGCAGGGATACAATCCCTTCACCTCCGGATGCTGCAAATCATCCCCGCGAGGAATCCGCACCGGCGAACTCGTCCGCGTCTCAAAGCCGATCAACAGCGCATCCGGACCCGTGTAACCACGCATCGACTTCCCAAATTTCCGCAACCCCGCTGCCAATCGTGAACTGATCGACTCCGGTAAAATTTGATCCAGCCGCACCGACTTCAGCCCGGGGAAGTAACTCGTCTTCGGCAATTCCTTCGACAGCTTCCCTGCCAAAAAGTCCGTCACCCGTTGCGCCGGTGCCACCTGACCCCCGCCTCCCGCTTCCTTCGCCAGCTGCTCCAGCTTCTTCTGAAAACGAATCCCCGCCAACACATCGTCATCTTCCAAATCCTCCGGCTCCACTCCCACCACCAACCCGCTGTTTGCAAAAGGGGAATCACGTCGTGACAAACTCATCCCGTTCACCACCACCTCATCATTCTCCGTCGCCGCCGGCACCACAAACCCGCCCGGACACATGCAAAACGAATGCACACTCCGACCCTTGATCTGCGTCGCCAGTCGATACCGCGAAGCCGGAAGCAAATCGCCCCGCTTCTCATCCTCACGTAAATGATACTGCAACTTGTCGATCAGCGGCTGCGGATGCTCGATCCGCACCCCCACCGCGAACGCCTTGCGCTCCATCAGAATCTTCTTCTCCGCCAACAGCTCATAAATATCCCGCGCCGAGTGCCCCGTCGCCAGAATCACTCCCTTCCCCGTGAACTCCCGCTCATCCACCGTCCGCACCCCGCGCATCACCCCGTCCTCCATCAAAAAATCCCCCACCTTCGCACCAAAATGCACCTCGCCCCCTGCCGCGATGATCGACTTCCGCATCGCCATCACCACCTTCGGCAACAGGTTTGACCCAATATGCGGATGCGCCTGCACCAAAATATTCTTCGGCGCCCCGTGCGCCACCAGGATTTCATAA
This sequence comes from Verrucomicrobiaceae bacterium, assembly GCA_051252135.1. Classification (GTDB taxonomy): domain Bacteria; phylum Verrucomicrobiota; class Verrucomicrobiia; order Verrucomicrobiales; family Akkermansiaceae; genus SW10. The sequence continues at coordinate 21,658 of JBPOGH010000016.1, forward strand.
ACATCCATCACCGGACCCCGCTTCGTCGCCCGCGTATACAATTTCCCATCGGAAAACGTGCCCGCGCCACCCTCACCAAAACAGTAATTCGATTCCTCCACCACCCGGCCCTCGCGCATAATCGGAGCCAAATCAAATCGCCTCGCCGAAGCATCCTTGCCCCGCTCCAGCACAATCGGCTTCATCCCCAACTCCAAACACCGCATCGCTGCAAACATCCCTGCCGGACCCGCACCCACAATCACCACCACCTCCGCATCCCCGGCCAATGGCTCCGGCTTCCATTCAAAAGTCTCCACCGGCGGCAACACCTGGTCCACCCCCACTTCCACCCGCATCAGATACTTCACCGGACGCTTCCGCGCATCGAGCGATTGCTTCAGCAAGCGAATCCCTCGAATCTGCCGTGGATCAATCCGCAACTTCCGCGCCGCCTGTTCTTTCCAACGCGTCCGTTCATTCGCCTCCCCTGGAGCCAGGAGAATATCCACTGTTTCAATCGCCATATAATAATTACTTAAGCAGGAGCATCCGCAAGCCCACCAGGACAAGCAGCACTCCAAAAATTCTCGTCAACGTCGGACCACTCAGACTCTTCATCAGGTCCGCCCCATACCACGCCGCCACCGCCGCACCCACTGCCGTCACCGCCACCAGCCGCCAATCGATCAAATCCGACTTCGTCGCATTGTTAATCGTCCCCGACAGCCCGCTCACCACCACCACCGCAAGCGATGTCGCCACCGCCGCCTTCTGCCCCATCCCAAGAATCAGCACAAAAGCCGGCACCATAATGATCCCGCCACCCACGCCGCAAAGCGAACCCACCAAGCCCGCCATCACCCCAATCAGCAACCCGGTAACCAGCAGCTTCATGATCCCAGAAGTTCGGTCCGTGTGAAAATACTCACCACCGGCACCCCGTCCGCCTCAATCGCCGGACGACCACCTTCTTCGCGGTCCACCAGCACCAGACAAAAGACCACCTCGCCACCCGCCGCACGGATCGCCTCAATCGCCTTCAGCGTCGACCCACCCGTCGTGATCACATCATCCACCACCACCACCTTGTCGCCTTCCTTAAAATTCCCCTCGATCTGCTTCCCGCGCCCATGACCCTTTGGCTCCTTGCGAACCGTAAAAACCTGCAGCGCCTTCTCATCCGCAGCACTCGCCATCCCCACCACCAAGGAAATCGGATCCGCTCCCATCGTCATCCCGCCTATCGCGTCCACCTCCAGCCCCTCCGCCTCAATCTTCCCCTTCACCAACTCCCAACCCGCTTCCCCAATCCAGGCCGCACCCCGGTTGTCCAGAGCCGTCACCCGGCAATCCACATAAAGATCACTCTTCTTCCCCGATGCCAGAGTGAAATCCCCCGTCCTCACTGATTTCGCCAGCAACATCTCTTTCAAATCATCCTTCGCGCTCATCGGAGCGGAGCTTGCAGGAAGCTGATTCAAAACTCAACCTCTATGGAGGTCACAACACGACTATCCCCATCCCTGGATTCCATCTTCACCCCATCCTTTCTAAAAAACTTCTCCCAAATTGTCTGATTTCGCATCCTCACGACTGTTTAACAGTAGAATGGCTTCTTCCCAAACATCCCCATCCCCCGACTCCGAACTCCTTGCCCGCTTCGCTGGCTCCCGGGATGAGGACGCCTTTGCGATGCTTATGAAGAAACACTGGGGCTTCGCCTACTCGATTGCCCGACGATCCCTCCCAAACGATGCCCTCGCAGAAGACGCCACCCAACAGGCCTTCATCGCGCTCTCCAGGAATGCGCAAAAACTGTCCAAATCCACCAGCCTTGGGCCTTGGTTGTTCCGAACCGTAAACCACGAATGCTCCAATATCCGACGCCGCGAACAACGACACCAAAAACGGAATCGCGACTACGCCGAGGCTTCTTCCCGTAATCCGGAACCCTCGAACTATCTCTCCCGAAAACTTCACCAAGGCCTCAATCAGCTCTCCACAAAAGAGCGCGAACTCATTCTCCTTCGCTTCTACGAAGGTCTCACCGCCGACCAAATCGGCGCGAAGCTCAAAATCTCACCCGCTGCCGCCCAACGCCGCACCCATCGCGCGCTCGAACGACTCTCCACCTTCGCCAACACCGCCGATCAGGACCAACAATCACTCCACCTTTCTCTCCCTGCCCTCCTCTCTCCAAACCTCCTCCCAACAAAAGAAGCCCTCACCACCATCCTCTCATCACCCGCCTCCGCATCCACCTCCCTGCTTCTCCCCACCGCCGGTTGGCTCATCGCCACCACCCTCTGCGTCGCCACCGCCAAACAAGTCGTCCCCAAACTTCCACCCGCTCAGCCCGCGCCCACCCAAACCGTTTCCAGCACCCGCACCCTCAGAACACCCACGCCTCCCGCCCTCCCCGACGATCCCGACCTCGCCCAATTCATCACCCACGCCCACACTTCCCCGGATCAAGCATTCGCCTGGAGCCGTGAACGCTTTCCCCTCCTCGACCGGGAAGCGGACTTCCTCGAAAAAGCCGCCTTTCACCTCGCCCAAAACGACCCCGACCTCGCTAAAACCCTCCTCGCCTCCCGCAAAGCCCCCCGTCACCGCCAACCCCTGATCACCGCTCTTGTCCAAACCAACCTCTCTTCTGATTTTCCCGCCACCATCCAATGGCTCGAATCCCTTCCCAACCTGAGAGACTACCAAGCCTGCTATAGCGTCAACTTCCAGTCATGGGAACAGGCCCAATTCATCGACCAACTCGAGGCCGCTCTCGCCGTCTCCACCAAACCCATCGTCCAAAGTTTCCTCGCTGAAAACATCGTCGATTACTACCGGGAAACCGATGAAACCAAGATCATCGACCTCGCCAAATCCCTCGATGGGGAAGCCAAAAAAGATGTCCTCAACGACCTCATCATGATCCAGCTCGATCGCGACCACCCCATGGCCAACGAGCTCATCGCGGAACTCAAGGGAGATGTCAGGCTCAACGACAACGAAGTCCTCGCCCGAAATCCCGGACGCTTTCTCGAAGCCAGCCTTCCCTACCTCACAGGAGACCCCATCAAACTCTTCCCCGCACGCCGCCTCGCCACCGATTGGTTCAAACAAGACCCTGAAGGAGCCCTCGCCTGGGTCACTCAAAACGATCCTACCAACATCCTTCAACTTCCAGCCCACCAGCGCGCCCAATGAAACGTCACCACCTTCACGTCATCGGCGCTTCCTTTCTTCTCGTCGCCGTCTTCTTCTCCTGGCCCTCTCAAGAGCAATCCGCCCCCGCTCCTCTCGCCCTCCGGACATCCCAGCGAACCCAAGCCAGTAACTCCCCCTCAATCCGGACCACCCCATCCCCGGTCCGTATCGAAACCATCCCCTTCTTTGAGTCACCTCGTCTCCATATTACGACGAATGGTTCCATCGTCCTAAAGGCAACCAGCTTCGAAGACCTAAAGGCCGCCCTCGATTCCGTCTCCGCCCTCCCTCCTTCAACCCTTCGTGATAAAGCGATCGCAGACCTCCTCGAACGCCTCGCAGAAATCGATCCACAATTTGCAAAACAGCAGTGGCTCGCCTGGGAAAACGCCCTCACCGAACCTTGGCTCGAAGCCGCCTCAAAAATCTGCCTCGCCCTGGCCAAAGACGACCCCTTCGGCCCCTCGGACTTCATCACCGAACACCTTCCTCGCACCGCACAGCTCGACGCCTGGGAACCACTCCTCTGGACCATGGACTATTCTGCCGCTGCGAAAGTTCTCCCAAATTTTCCCATCAACCGACAATCCCTTCGCCTCACCAAAAGCCTCTCCATCCAGTGGATGAAAGCCGACCCTGAAGCCTGCGTCACTTGGCTCGAATCCCTGCTCCCAACCCTCAGCCAAGAGCAACGCCAGTCACTCAATAACTCCCTCAACGTCTACCGCACCTTCCATCCCAGCGATCCCGATCCCTTCGAAAACCGCCTCACCTCCTTCCGCCTCGCCAAAAACCCGCTCACCCGCAATTACCTCGCCCACCTCGTCCTCGATACCCAAAACGTCACCAGCGAACAAAGGGCCGCCTTCATCGACGAACTCGCCGATGCTCTCCCCGACTACCACGCAATCCTCACCTCCCCGGATCAAAAAGAACTCCAGGAATTCCGCGCCCAGCCTCAAAAAATCGCCGCCACCCTCTCGCCCGCTGAATACAAAAATCTCAGCTCCCAAAAACAGTCCGCCCTCATCGACGGCCTCACCAACTCCAATCCGGAAAATGCCGCGAAGTTCCTCGTCAAAATGGAGACGTCATCACGTCTCGGCTCCGTCCTCTTTGACTGGCACGAGGCCGCCCCCGCCGACACCCTTGCGTTCACTAAAACCATCTCCGAAGACCCCAAGTATCAGCTCACCCTCTTCAATTTCGCCATGACCACCGCCCACTTCGCCCAGGAAGAGTCCACCCTCACCCTCATCAACTTCATTAAATCCCCCGCTCGTCGGAAAAAGATTCGCGCCAAACTCGCCGAGAGGAAAAATTAAATCCCCTCCACCCCCGCATACCCAAACCCCGGTCCACTCAGCGTCGACCAATCCAAAATCCCCTCCCGCCTCCGGTACAACCCCGGATGCACCTTCAAAAACTCTTTCGACGCCTCGGGATAAAACTGCATCGCATTGCTCTCCACCCCGCAGATCGTCCCCGCATACGCCGCCAGCAACACATGCGGCACCTGCGCCAGCCGCGGATTTGTCAAATCCTGCACCATCAGCGTCATCCCGTGCTCCTTCGCCCAGCACAAACTCAGCAGCGCACCCGTCAGCGTCTTGCACGTCTTCAACGCCACACTGGTCCACCCCAGTTCACGACCCAGCCGCACAAAGCGCCAGTCGTGCGCGCTCTCATCCATAAAGAGCGGCTTCCGCTCACTCACCGAATGGACATCGATCTGGTTCGCTTCCAGATCATAGGGAAACGGCTGCTCCACATAAACAATCCGATCCCATATCTCCGTGTGATCCGCCTTCAGCCGATCCAAAATCTCATTCACATACCCCGGGTCCGTCACCATGCAGTTAAAGTCCGTCGTCAGATTCGTCACCCCTTCCTCCAGCGAAATTTTCCCGATCGCCACCAGCCGCGCGTAGTCCCACTCCAAATCATTCCCCCGCAGTTTGATCTTCAAACAATCCAGCCCGTCACGCTGAATCCAATCCCGCAACAACACCGGATAACCATCATCCGGCTCACTCCCCGACAGCTCCGACTCATCAATCGGATCCAACCCACCCACCAAATGCCACACCGGCATCTGCTTCTCCGGCTCCACCAAATAGTCCGACGCATACTTCCCGACAAAAGCCTCCTTCGGCTCCAAAAAATGACTCAGATCCCGCTCGCCCAACCACTCCCTGCCCAGACACTCAAACGCCCCCACCCCATGCAATTTTCCAAAGGCATCATAAAGCGCCAGATCAAAAGCCGACAAACAAACCAGCGCCGCCAAATGAGGCATCTTCTCCGCCTCACTCATCCCCTCACCCTCTTCGTCCAAACGGTCATGCAAACGGTTCTCGATGTAATCATGCCCGATCACCATCGGGTGCCCTTCCGCTCCATGCCCTAAAAGATCACCTCTCAGCACCTCGCAAAAACTCTTCAGCCGTTCCTCCCGCTCCACATAACCCAGCTCCGACGGCCACACCCACGCCACACTCAACGGCGTCTCCGCCCAACCGGTCTCACGCTTCCCCTCAGCCTCCGCCGTCACCGCCACCCGCGCACAGCTCACCTCCTTGAGCACCTGGTTTCCAAACTTCAGCGGCACCCGGGTCACCACCGGCACAAACGATAGCGCGACTTCAACAATCTTCACCCCCCCAACCTGCCCATCACCCCCCCTCTCCGCAATCCCCTATTCAGGCCTCAAAGTTAACCCCAACCCGGCATGCAAAAATTGAAACCAAATCTCAATCCCCCCAACCAAGTTCAGCGCCTTCTGCGTATTCTGTGGTCAAAAATCTCCTTCATGCTCCCACAGGAGCAGCAACCTCCGAAAACCCCTTCGTAAATTGCCGGCATATCCTCAAAAAATCCTCCTCCACCATCGTGAGCTGGCGGCTCTCATGACAAAAAACTCCCCACTCCCGCTCCCGACTCACCTTGCCCAGTGGCAACGCAATCAACTCCCCCCTCTCAATCTCCTTCCGCGCCACCCAAGGCGCCACAATCCCCACTCCGATCCCCACCTTCGCCATCTCCTTGATCGCCCCCATATCCCCCAGGCTCAACCCCGGACGCAACCGCCCGCCCGCCTTTTCAAAGGAATCCCTCAAAAGCCGATATGTCTCACTCGCCCGCGCATACACCAGAAAGGACTCCCCCTCCACCGCCGCCATCGTCACTTCCTCAAGCTCCGCCCACGCATGATCAGGCGACACCACATAAATCATCTCGTCCCTGAACACCCCGTCAAAGCGCGCCCACGTCGGACACCGCCCGCCAATCCCGAACACCAGATCAATCTCCGAGTTGTCCATCGAATCGATCAACTCCGAAGTATCGCCCGACTGCAAATGCAACTCACACCGCGGATACAGCTTCTTAAATTCCCTCAGCACCTCCGGCAGCAAATAATGACACAGCGTATGCGTCGCCCCCACCCGCAACCTCCCCTGACCCCAGCGCTTCAACATCGCCAGATCATCCCCCGCCGACTCCAGCTGCTTCAACGCCAGCCGAAAACGCCGCAGCAACACCATCCCTTCCTGGGATAAAGCCAACCGCTTCCCGCTTCGCTCAATCAAGCGCGTCTCCAGCTGCGTCTCCAGCGCCCGAATCGAATGACTCACTGCCGACTGCGTCACGTTCAACCGCTCCGCAGCCTTCGTAAAGCTCTCCGTCTCCGCCACTGCCACCAGCGACCGCACCTGCCTCAAATCGGGTAATTCCATCATAATGAACCGGATTCATTCGAATCACAAAATTTTAAGAGCAGTCGGAGTGCCAATTCCTTGATCTTGGCACAATCCCCGCTTCACCAACCGCGAGATAAGAGCATCGGCCTTTCTCATTTTCCCTCCAAACCGACGAACCTGAGGACTCGTTAAACGTGTGTGCTGAAGCCCCGGGGTCACCCGGGGCTTCTTCGCGTCCGGCTCACTCCCCCCGCCCCCCCGATCGATGAACCACATTCATGCCAACCAAGAAAATCATCCCTCCTCACAACAGCTTCTTGGCACACCGTCCGCTCAGGCCTTCCGGACAATCACGGGGACTCCTTCCCACCCAATCAATGAAAAAACGAACCATCATCACCGCTCTGACCCTCTCGGCCAGCTTCCTTTCTGCTGAACCTCTGGATGTCGAAAAAGACTCCCTCAAGTTCGGCTTCATTAAACTCACCGACTGCGCCCCCATCGTCATCGCCAAAGAAAAAGGCTTCTTCGAGGAAGAAGGCCTTCAGGTCGAAGTCGTCGCCCAACCCAACTGGAAACAACTCCTCGACAACGTCATCACCGGCGAGCTCGACGGCGCCCACATGCTCTCCGGCCAACCCATCGCCGCCACCATCGGCTTCGGCACCAAGGCCCACATCGTCACCCCTTACACCCTCGATCTCAACGGTAATGCCATCACCGTCTCCAATTCGATCTGGGAACAAATGCAAGAGAACGACGAATCACTCCAGACCGAAACACCCCCTCACCCCATCACCGCCGAATCACTCAAGCCCATTGTCGATGAAGCAAAAGACGGCGGACAAAAACTCCCCATGGGCATGGTCTTCCCCGTCTCCACCCACAACTACGAAATCCGCTACTGGCTCGCCGCAGCTGGCATCAATCCGGGATTCTACACCTCCACCGACCTGAAAGGATTCACCGATGGAGACATTGAGCTCTCCACCACCCCGCCACCCCAAATGCCCGCCACTCTGGAATCAGGAAAGAACGTCGCCTACTGCGTCGGAGAACCCTGGAACCAACAAGCCGTCTCCAAAGGAATCGGAGTCCCCGTGGTCACCAACTACGACATCTGGAAAAACAACCCGGAAAAAGTCTTCGGCGTCACCAAAGCATGGGCGGACGAAAATCCCAACACCCTCATCGCCGTCACCAAGGCCCTCATCAAGGCCGGCAAATGGCTCGATGCCGCCGAGGGTGGCAAGCTCATCAACCGTGAAGAAGCCTGCCGCATCCTCTCGCAAAAGAATTACGTCGGGGCCGACTACGACATCATCAAGAACTCCATGACCGGATACTTCTTCTTCCAAAAGACCGACAAGCGCGAAATGCCCGACTTCAACGTCTTCTTTAACTACAAGTGCTCCTACCCCTACTACTCGGATGGTGTCTGGTTCCTCACCCAAATGCGCCGCTGGGGCCAAATCACCGAGTCCAAACCCAAGGAATGGTATCACGATGTCGCCAAAAGCGTCTACCTCCCCGAGGTCTACATGGCAGCTGCCGAATCCCTCATTGAAGAAGGAGCCATCACCGCAGATGAAGTCCCCGCAAAAGACTTCGATGGCTACAAACCTCCCACAACCGAATTCATCGACGGCATCGAATACGATGGCAAAATGCCCATCGAATACATCAACAGCCACAAGATCGGTAACAAGGACTAACCAATCATCCCCCTAACAAGACGAACTTGGGGACCTCGTCATCTGTGTTTGTATGAACCCCGGGTCCGCCCGGGGTTCTTTCGTATCCCCTCATCCCCTCAATTAACCCAACTCATTGTCCATGGTTTGATTCATGCTTTTACCCCACCCTGATGAAAATCCTGATCCCTCTTCTCGTCCTCCCCCTCGCCGCCAGCGAACCGCTCACCAGCTCCGCAAACATCACCCTCGTCCCGATCCCGGCAGGCACCTTCATCATCGGGAGTCCGGACTCGGAAAAAGGCCGCAGCAGGGACGAAGCCCAACGCAAAGTTGAAATCACCAAACCCTTCCATATCGCATCCACCGAGATCACCCAGAAACAATGGGTCGATGTCATGGGAACCACCTTCGACGATCTCATCAACAAACAACGGGGCCCCGTCGGTCGCGGCGCCAATCTCGCCAGCACCCCCTCGGCCACCGGAGACGAACAACCCATGTGCTTCGTCAATTGGTCGGATGCCCTCGAATTCTGCCACACCCTCACCAAAAAAGACCGCGCCGCAAACATCATCCCCTCCACCTCTGAATACAACTTACCCTCCGAAGCACAGTGGGAATACGCCTGCCGCGCAGGAACCTCCACCCCCTTTCACTACGGCGACACCTTCACCAGCGACCTCGCCAACTTCTACGGAAAGTCCCCCTACGGAACCACCGTCACCGGCCCCTACCTCGAAAAATCCACCCCCGTAAAAACCTTTAAACCCAACCCCTGGGGACTCTACGACATGCACGGAAATCTCTACGAGTGGTGCCTCGATTGGTATTCCGAAACCCCCACCACCACCCAAGACCCCTCCGGCCCCGACTCAGGAGACGGGCGCATCATCCGCGGCGGTGCCTGGGACCGCAAGGCCACCAGCTGCCGCAGCGCCTACCGATACAGCAGGGACCCAAATCGCAGGGCCCACAATATCGGATTCCGAATCGTCCTCATCCCCTCCGGAGAATAATCCCCCCATCAATCGGTATCATTCATAGTTCACCATTGAACCCGGCATACAAAAAAGGTCCGGCCGCTGCTGCCTATGCCGGGTCAAGATGTCTCGAATCTTCCATGGCGCATTGCGCAACCTTTCACCCACCCGCCGACCGACCTCCAAAGAGGCCAGTCATCTCGTGATCGTGGGCAATGGCATGGTCGGAGCAAAGCTCTGCGAAGCCCTGGTTGAAGAAGGACTCAACACCCGACTCAACATCACCGTCATCGGCGGGGAACCCGTCCCCGCCTACAACCGCGTCAAGCTCTCCACTTACGTCGATCACCGCGATCCGGAGAAACTCGAGACCCACCCCCTCGCCTGGTATCAGGAACACAACATCACCCTAAACACCGGAGTCAGGGTCACCGCGATCGATCGCGACTCCAAAACTCTCACTCTTTCTTCCGGCGATCCCATCTCATACACCGATCTCGTCATCGCCACCGGATCGCGTCCCTTTGTTCCACCCATCCCCGGCTCCGAATCGGATAAGGTCTTTCTCTACCGCACCCTCGAAGATCTCGACCGCATCATCACCGCAGCCGACGGAAAAAAATCCGCCACCGTCATCGGCGGAGGCCTCCTGGGGCTCGAAGCCGCCCAAGCCCTGCAGTCGCTCAACTTACAAACTGCCGTCATCGAGCGGGCCAATTTTCTCATGCCCCAGCAGCTCGACCAACGGGCCGCCGAAATCCTCGAGAACAAAATCAAAGACCAAAAAATCGACCTGCATCTCGGAATCCAGAACACCCGGATTACCGAACAGCCCAAAGGCAAAGGGCTGGAGCTCACTCTCGATCAGAACACCACCTTCAAGACCGATCTCGTCGTCATCTCCGCCGGCATCAAGCCCAACAGCGAGATCGCCGAAGACGCCAATCTCCCCATCGGTGTCCGCGGCGGCATCGTCGTCAACGGACACCTCGAAACCGAAGACCCGCACATCTTTGCCATCGGCGAGTGCGCCCTCCTGCACGGTCGCACCTATGGACTGGTCGCCCCGGGCTACGCCATGGCCAAGCACTTTGCCTCCCGCTTCGCCGGAAAAAAGCTTCGCCCCCTCGAGCCTCTCGATATGTCCACCCGCCTCAAAATGCTGGGTGTTTCGGTCACCACCATTGGAGAACCCTTGCAGGAAAGCCAACGCCTCGAGTTCATCGAAGGAGACACCTACCGCATGCTCGCCATCGGCCGGAAGCGCACCCTTCTCGGTGCCCTTGCCATCGGCCCATGGAACGAGACCGGACAAATCCAAAGCAACTATCTCAACACCTTCAAAATCTCCCGCAAACAGGAAACCCACTTCCTCAAGCACGGAGAACTCTTCCCCAACCAGACCATCGAAGACCCCTCGGCCTGGCCCGAAAACCGGATCGTCTGCAACTGCCTCGGCATTTCCAAAGGACAAATCAACGCCTGCCGCCTCGCCTGCCAGAACGATCCCGACCTCGTCGCCAGAAAGACCGGCGCCTCCACCGTCTGCGGCTCCTGCTCTCCTCTCGTCGCTCAACTGTGCGGCACCGTTTCCACCTTCAAAAGGCCACGCCTGGGCATCGCCGCCCTGCTCATCACCTCTGTCATCGCTCTCCTCGCCACCATCTCCACCATCGTCTTCCCCGGCGTCTCGATGGCCGATTCCGTCGAGTCCACTTGGTACAAAATCGACCAACTCTGGCGGGACAACTTCATCAAGCAAATCACCGGCTACTCCCTCGTCGGCATCTTCCTCATCGGACTCATCATCTCACTCCGCAAGCGCTTCTCCTGGTTCACCTGGGGACAGTTCACCACCTGGCGCTTCTTCCACTCCGCCTTCGGACTCATCTCCCTCGGTGCCCTCTGGGTGCACACCGGCTTCCACTTCGGCAGCAATCTCAACTTCTGGCTCATGGCCGTCTTCGTCCTCCTCAATCTCCTGGGAGCCGTCGCCGGGATCATCACCGCCATCGAATCAAAAGGCACCTGGTCCGCCGCCCGCCGTCTCCGCCCCATCCTCACCTGGGCCCACCTCATTCTCTTCTGGCCCCTCCCCGTCCTCATCACCTTTCACGTCATGTCGGTTTACCTCTACTGATCCCGTTCACCGATGTCCCCGCTCCTGAAAAAATATCGCCCTCTCTTACTCTGGTTCGCCCTCTCCGCCGGCCTCGCCGGATACCTCTATTACCTCTTCTACCAAGCCCCTGACAAAACCGCCCTCCTCCCCGGACGCACCACCGATGCCCACCATCAGATCGAGATGGAATGCGCCGCCTGCCACACCAATGAAAAATCAGAAAACATCTTCACCTCTTCCGGAGTCACCAATGAATCCTGCAACAACTGCCACGCCCAGGACCTCGCCGCCTTCAGCGATTCCCACCCCACCCGTAAGTTTAAGAACCCCGAAAACGCCGTCTTCATCGACCACATCGACGCCCTGAACTGCATCACCTGCCACAGCGAGCACAACGCAAAGATCACCGGAGAAATGTCCGTCACCATCCCCGCCGATTACTGCGCCCACTGCCACAGCGTCACCCTCGAAACCCTCGATTCCCACAAAAACCTCTCCTACGACACCTGCGCCACCGCCGGCTGCCACAACTACCACGATAACACCGGCCTCGAGCCCTCTTTCCTCCTCAAGCACTACGGCACCCCCAAGGTCCTCTCCACTCCCTCACTCCTCACCTCGACCTCCGAACCCTGCCCCGACCCCTGGCTCCCCTCCTCCAACTCACAACACTGCGCCTCATGTCACGACTCCACCATGACCGACTTCAAAAAAGGCAAACACGGCATGCGCTTCGCCTTCCCCAACCTCTCACCCATCACCCCCGCCGAAGCACGCCTGCCCATGAAGGCCGCCGCCGCCCACAGCGCCATGGACTGCCGCTCCTGCCACCAACCCGCCCAGAAATCCAACCCCCTCTTCGCTTCCCAACAATCCTGCCTCCAATGCCACGATGACGATCACTCCAAAAACCACCAACACTCAACCCACGTCAACGTCGGCGTCTCTTGCGCCACCTGCCACATGCCCCGCGAAGAACGAGACGGCTCCCTCTTCGTCATCCATGACAACACCGCCAACCTCCGCCCCAACGAAAAGATGATCAAGAACGTCTGCATCGACTGCCATGGACTCCAGTTCTCCATGGACGCCATGACAGACCCCCTCCTCCTCGAAAACAACTTCTCCACTTCCCCCACCAAAACACATCCCGGAATCAAATGGACCGCCGATGCCGCCCTCAAGCGCGGTGGCGATGACGCCGATGTCATCCGCAAATACCTCGATTCCCTCACCAAAAAATCTCCAACCACAACCACCAAAAACAATGACCTATAACAAATACAACCTGCTGGCCGGTATCACCGCCAGTATCGCCATCGCCTCCTGCAGCTCGGAGGAGGAAACTACGGAAACCACGGGAGGCTATGAAGCCGAACAGGTCGCCGAAGCACTCTACACCGTTCTCAAGGCGGACCGCACCATCTACGCCAAGAAGGTCGTCAGTCGCCTCGTGAATACCGAAGGAGTGATCACCGCCCATGAGGAATGGCAGGAAAAGAAAGCCCTCCTCCTCCCGGCCCAGTTCTTCCGTGAAGGCGCGGAACTCGTCGATGAAGTCGAAGACAAGCCCTTCGATTTCTCCTACTCCCTTCAGTCCAAATGGCCCCTCAACATGGCCAATGCCGCCAAGAAAACCCCCGCCGTCATCGAAGGCCTCGAAGCCGTCTCCGACCCGGAGCACGAACTCTACGGCAAGAAGTGGACCGGCACCGAGGAACTCGGCGGAAAGAAATATTTCGTCGGCATCTACCCGGACCGCGCCGTCGCTCCCGCTTGCTGGGAATGTCACAACGACCACGCCAACCGCAAGCCCGACTACCCCGAATTCAAAAAGGGCGACGTCATGGGAGGCATCGTCATTCGAATCCCGATAGCTGAATAACCAACCCCTTCTTCACCATGACTCATACCCTCGTCATCACCGCGGCTCTCCTCGTGCTCGTCTCCTGCAAGCCCTCCTCCAAGGAAGACCCAAAGGAAACCTCCACCCCGGAGCCAAGCGACCATTCCTCCCCATGGACTCCCACCGATCCCGCCATCCTGGCAGGTCGGGAAATCTATGAAATCGAATGCTCCCTGTGTCATGACGAGGGCGAAGAAGGAGCCCCTCGCCTCTCCAGTAAAAAACAATGGACCAAACGCGAAGCAAAGGGACTCGATACCCTCATCTCCCACGCCATCAACGGCTTCGATGGCTCCAATGGAGAAATGCCCGCACGCGGAGGCACCAAAACCCTCACCGATGAAGAAGTCACCAATGCAGTCAAATACATGATCGCTGTCCCCAAATAAACAAAACTCCATAAACCTATGTCAGAACATCCCGCAGACCACCCCCTCACCCTCGAACAAAAAATCCTGGTGCAAGAATCCTGGGAAAAAGTCGCACCCATCGCACCCACCGCCGCCAGCCTCTTCTACGAGAAGCTCTTCGAGCTCGACCCCAACCTCAAACCCATGTTCGCCAACAGCGACATGAATGACCAGGGAAAGAAACTCATGCTCATGATCGGCGCCGCCGTCAAAGGACTCGACTCCCTCGGCGAACTCGTCCCCGCCGTCCAGGGACTCGGCAAACGCCACGTCAAATACGGCGTCCAAGCCAGCCACTATGACACCGTCGGTGCCGCGCTCCTCGACACCCTCGCCAAAGGCCTCGGTGACGACTTCACCCCGGACGCCAAGGAAGCATGGACCATCACCTACACCACCCTCGCCGGGCTGATGATTGAAGCATCGGAATACGAACCGACGTAATCGGGCTCACCATCACCCCTTGAGCAAAGACCCGGAGACCTCCCGGGTCTTTTTACACCCCCCTCCCCTCATTCCATCCATGAATCCTCTTCATCATTCTTGGCTCACTCCATGCAATCCGGGTTGCTCACACTCATGGCCGATTCCAAGAAAGATAAAATTAAGTATGGCATCCTGAAATTCATCGATGTCAGTGGCTTCAAGGTTCTCGATCCACCCGTCCGCCTCGCCTTCGGAGAGGAACCGCAAAAGCAGGTGCGTGACATCGCGCGCTTCATGCTTCTGCCCTCCCTCTTTGTCGGACTCTGCATCCTCACCTGGCACATTGCCGGACCCACCCACAAAACCAAATCCGGCGAGGTGCCCACCCCCGGAAAAATCCTGAGCGCCTACAGTGACAACAAACGCTTCGACGAACGCGAAAACGAAAAGGAACGTGACTTCTCCCTCACTGGAAAAGAACGACTTGCCGAAATCGAACTCGTAAAGTCACAACTCGCCACCTTCGAAAAAGAATCCGCCGCACTCGAAGTAAAGGCCAAGGAGACCGCCATCGCCGTTCAAAATGAAATCGATGCAAAACTCGCACCCATCAACGGGCGCATCGACACCCTCAAGGCTCAATCCAAAGAACAAAAAGCGGATCGCAAAGAAAAAATGACTCTCCTCGCCGGGTCCATCCTCGCGGGCACCGCCTCACAGGAAGAACTCCTCGCCCTCATCGAAGAAGATCGCTCCGCCGCTGAAGCGGAACGCGATGAACTCAAGACCCTCAAGGATCAACTCGATGACATCCGCTCCAACCCACCCAAAAAACTCAAGGAATCCCAGCTCGCATCCAACCGCGTTGCCGATGAAGTCCAGCACTACCGCAAGCGCCTCGACTACCTCACCACCGGAAACCGCGAAGTCAAAAAAGACGAACTCCTCGCCAAAATAGAGACCGATCAGGGCGAACTCATCGCCGCCACCACCCCGGCCGATGTCATCAAGGAAGCCAAAGCCATCGTCAGCAATCGCGAACGCGCCGCCAAAACCGATGAGCAGGACTACCCCCGCACCGCCACCATCTTCTGGCAAACCAAGCGCTCCCTCGCTACCGTCTTCGTCGGCTTCGTCATCGCCGCCGCCGTCGCCATCCCCCTCGGAATCATGTGCGGACTCAACAAGGTCGTCATGGCCTGCCTCACCCCCATCATCTCCATCTTCCGGCCCGTCTCCCCCGTCGTCTGGCTCCTCATCTTCCAGATCGTCGTCGGAGCCTTCTTCCCGGACCCCGAAAAACACCCGCTTTTCGCCACCCTCAATACCGACCATTGGTTCGGATGGATCCCCAACCCCCTGGCCTTCCTCCAGACCAACCCCGCCATGATCTTCTCCGCCTGCACCGTTGCCATGTGCGCCCTCTGGCCCGCACTGGTCAACACCGCCCTCGGCGTCTCCGCCATCGACAAGGACCACCTCAATGTCGCCCGCGTCCTCAAGCTCGGCTTCTGGTCACGACTCTTTAAAATTGTCATCCCCTCCTCACTCCCCCTCGTCTTCGCCGGACTCCGCATCTCACTCGGCGTCGGCTGGATGGTCCTCATCGCCGCCGAGGCCCTCTCTTCCTCCGATGGACTCGGAAAGTTCGTCTGGGACGAATACCAAAACGGTTCCTCCCAATCATTCGCCAATATCATCCTCGCCTGCTTCATCGTCGGCATCATCGGCTTCTTCCTCGATCGCATCATGATCGTCCTCCAACGCCTCGTCTCCTTCGATGACGGTTCCGCCACCGCTTAACAAATTCAAATGACCACTCAACCTTGGCCATTAGCTTTTAGCAATGAGCTCTTAGCCCCCGACCACTGCTGGCCTTCGGCAACTCGCGCCAGCGTGAGCTAAGAGCCAAAAGCTAATCGCTAACAGCCAAACTCCGCACACCAAACAACAATGAGCTACCTCGAAATCGACCACGTCGACGTCTCCTTCGGCCCACCCTCAAACCGAACCCACGTCCTCTCCGACATCAATCTCTCCGTCGAGGAAAATGAGTTCGTCGCCGTCATCGGATTCTCCGGAGCCGGAAAATCCACCCTCATGTCACTCCTCGCCGGACTCCAGGAACCCTCCAAAGGCGAGGTCCGCATGGCTGGCAAACCCATCAAGGGCCCGGGACCGGACCTCGGCATGATGTTTCAAAACTACTCCCTCCTCCCCTGGCTCACCGTCAACGACAACGTCGCCCTCGCCGTCAAAACCGTTTTCCCCAAGCTCTCCAGAGCCGAAGTCCGCGAAAAAGTCGAACACTACGTTCAAATGGTAAAACTCGGACACGCCGGCGAAAAACACCCGCACGAGCTCTCCGGCGGCATGCGCCAGCGCGCCTCCCTCGCCCGCACCCTCTCCCTCGACCCCAAGGTCCTCCTCCTCGACGAACCCCTCTCCGCTCTCGACGCCCTCACCCGCTCGGAACTCCAGGACCAAATCCTAAACATCTGGGAAACCGACAAACGCACCGTCGTCATGATTACCAATGATGTCGATGAAGCCGTCCTCATGGCCGACCGCATCGCCCCCCTTACCATGGGCCCTTCCGCCACCCTCGCCGAGGAATACCCCGTCACCATGGAACGTCCCCGCGACCGCCACACCCTCAACGATCACCCCGAGTTCATGCGCCTGAAGTCAGAGATCACCTCCTTCATGATGGGACTCAACAGGGACTCAAAAAGAAAATCAAAAAGCACCCTCATCCCCATGCCCGCAATCCGGCCAAAGGACTTCGCCCTCCCCGTCGCCTCTCCCCGTTTGAAAAACAAACAATCCCAACCCGGCTCCGCAGCTTAGCCCCTTTCAGGCCCCATCGGGGCGATACAACTCTGCACCATCATGTCCCTCTCCTCTCTCCCTTCCCCCAAGCTCAAACGCTCCGTCGAGATCTCCAATCTCGTCAAGGAATACCCCAACCCCTACGGCGACAACTTTCGCGTCATCGAAAACTTCAACCTCAACATCGCTGAAGGGGAGTTCATCTCCCTCATCGGTCACTCCGGTTGCGGAAAATCCACCGTCCTCACCATGCTCGCCGGCCTCAACGAAATCTCCGGCGGCGGCATCATCGTCGAAAACAAGGAAATCGATGGACCCGGCCCCGATCGCGCCGTCGTCTTCCAGGCCCCCTGCCTCATGCCCTGGCTCAACGCCTTCCAGAATGTCATGCTCGGCGTCAAAAACGTCTACCCCCATGCCACCAAGGCCGAACGCAAACAAATCGTCGAGCACTCGCTCTCCGTCGTCGGACTCGCCGACGCCATGAAAAAATACCCCCGCGAGCTCTCCGGCGGCATGCAGCAGCGCGTCGGCATCGCCCGCGCCATCGCCCTCCAACCCAAAGTCCTTCTCCTCGACGAACCTTTCGGCCGCCTCGACTCCCTCACCCGCATGGAACTCCAGGATGTCATCATCGATATCCTTGCCCGCGAAAAAATGACCGCCCTCATCGTCACGCACGATGTCGACGAAGCCATCTTCATGGCCGACCGCTGCGTCATGATGTCCAACGGACCCAAAGCCGGAGTCGGGGAAATCCTTGAAATCAATTTCCCCCGCCCCCGCAACCGCGAAGCCATCTTCAACGATCCCTCCTTCTTCGCCTACCGCGAACACCTCATCGCCTTCCTCGAACAACGCGCCCACATCAAGGGAGAAACCCGCATTTACAAGGACGGAGAGACCCTTGGCTTCTCCCAAAAGTCAGAAATCACCGCCCTCGAGGAAAAATCCTCCATCGTTGCATGAATCAATCTCATTGATTCTTCGACTCAAACACCCTCCAATCGCCTTCCGCTGGCACATTTTAAGCTTACTTTTATCCGATGCATAAATTCACACTCACCACCGCAGTTCTTTGCTCGCTCGCCGCCCCATCTTGGGCCGGAGAACCCGTCGTCGACATCCCCGTCACCAACTCGCCGGACTTCCACTCCAAAATCAAAATCTCCGGCGACATCCGCACCCGCTACGAGTTCCGCGAGACCGACCCCGCCGACCCCTCGCACGCCCTCACCGCCAGAGCACGCCTCGGCCTCCTCCTCGGTGACTTCAACGGCTTCTCCGCCTATGTCGAGGGTGAAGGCACCCACGCCTTCGTCGAGGACTTCGCCAGCAACCCCGCCATCCCCTTCGCCACCACCCCCTACGTGCCCGGCAACTCGGTCATCGGTGACCCCAATAACCACGAGATCAACCAGGCCTACCTCAAGTATGACAAGGACGGCTTCCTCTTCCAGGCCGGCCGCCAACGCATCATTCGCAATGACGCCGCCTTCATCGGTAACGTCGGCTGGAGACAAAACGAACAAACCTTCGACGCCCTCCAGATCGGACACAAGACCGATGCCTACTCTGTCAGCTACGTCTACTCCAACCGCGCCCAACGCATCTTCGGCACCGAGCCCGCCTCCATCACCCCCCTCCATGATTTCGAGGGAGACTTCCACTTCCTCGATGGGGAAATGACCACCAGCTTCGGCTCACTCGGCGGCTACGCCTATCTCATCGATGTCGACACCGCCGGTCCCGCACCCCTCGCCAACGTCGGCCAAAGCAACACCTTCGGCGCCTACGCCAAAAATGGCGGCCTCTACGGAGAACTCGCTTATCAGGAAGGCACCAGCGCCCTTCAGGGGGGCGACTACGACGCCCTCTACGGCCACGTAAAATACACCACCAAAATGGCCGGAGCCACCGTCATGGGCGGCATCGAATACCTCGGTGAAGGATTCAAAACCCCCTTCGCCACCGTCCACGCTTACAACGGCTTTGCCGACGCCTTCATCCTCCAGCGCATCGGCCTCAACGGCGGCCCCGGCGGAAACTACAATGGCATCACCGACTTCTACCTCGGATACGTTCGCGGCGGCCTCCCCGGCGGCCTCACCTTCAAGGGCTTCCTCCACTACTTCATGGATGGAGATATGAGCAATGTCTATGGCTACGAGGCCGACGCCGTCCTCGCCAAGAAATTCAACGACGACCTCACCGGCATCGTCAAAGCCGCCTACTTCGCTGGCGAGGATTTCTACCAGGACATCAAGCAAGTCTCCGTGCAACTCGACTACAAGTTCTAGCACCTGTCCATTCACTTCAAAAAACGGTCGTCGGAGAAATCCCGCGACCGTTTTTTTGCACCCATTCCGGTCCTGGAACCATCCTCTCTCTCATCAGGAGCGATCTTGTCGGGCAGCAACCCACCATCAACCACTTGCGGGAAGCCTACCTTACGTTGGTAGCTTTCGCATCATGAACGCATTGGCTCAGACAATCTAAGTTGTCCACTCGCCCTATCGTTTGCGACGCAGAACACCTGCTGCCAGACAAAGAGCCAACAAACTGAAGGAGGAAGGCTCCGGAACCACCTGCGATGCCGCAACTGCAAGATTCGAATTTAAACTTGGAGTGTTCTCAAAGGTAATAAGTTCCACGGGGCTATCGACACCGTAAGCGGCGGCGTAGACCCATTCGTCACCACCGTTGTCCCCATCAGAGAGCGTGGCTTGGAGAAAAATGAAATCTTCCGAAGTAGCTCCGCTGGGAAAGGCCGAGAATGGAATCGAAAGGGCCGCGTCAGCACCATTGCCAAGGGGCTTGGAGGTGGAAGTATACCCGGCGGGGTTGGTGGAATCGTTGATATGGACCTGATCGCTCGCATCGAGAGTCCAGATCCCGAGTCTCTGGGTGACGTCATCGATGGCATCGTCGTGTTGAGCCTTGGTTAGATAGAAAAGTGTAATCTCAGTGATGATGTTTCTCTCACGGTTGGGACTACCTCCATTATTACTTACTTCTTGCGCATCAAAGAAGAACTGAAACCCGGCAGTCCCTCCAACGGTTGAAATCGGGATGGAAGCCAAAGCCTGGGCGTCACTAATAGCTTGCTCGTTTCCTTGATTCAAAAAGTTCGAACTGAAGGAACTGGGAAGACTCGGATCTGTTGCCGTAAATCCCTTAATAAAAGCCCCGTCGTTCAAATTGACCACAGGGGTCCCTCCATCAACGAAAAGGATAGCGCCATGACCTTGCTGACCGGCCATGAGAAATAGCAAGCAACTGGGGAGAACGGAGAATTGCTTGAGTGGGATTGAGGGGAATTGGCGCATAACTTCGAACAAAATTTTACGTTATTGTTAAGATGTGTCAATAATGAAGATTTGATGATTGTATATTTTTGATCAGTTTACTGACATTTCGTCAAATTGCCGAAGATTGCTTTTTGAAAAAACGCTGATTATCAACAACCTGAGACTCACCGGCCAATTGCTCCGTCTCATGAAAACTCCCCGAAGAAACCACCGGAACGCAACCGTCTCGAAGATCGCGCTCACTTACTGAGTCGATTCTCCGCTGCAAGATATCCCCCCACCCCCGGCCTTTTTCACCTCCCTCCGACTCGCCTTCGTGTCCGCCGGATGGCGGTCTCCTGCTCATTAGGAGACATCATCATTTTCATTATGATCCTCGCTAAACAGCGATCATGAATTTGATTCATTCCTTGCTTCAGTTGCCTGACGAATGAGTGGCATGAATCCGGCTAGATCAAGGAGTCATGATTTCTCCTGCCTCTCCCTTCACTGAAGAACAAACCGGCTACCTCAACGGCTTCATGGCCGGCATCCGCCAATCTCTCCCCTTCATGGGACAAAATGCCAGCGGACAATTCACCAATAATCCTGAAGAAGCCGTCGAGGAAAACGTCTGGGGCACCCCCGTCGAGGACCTCTGCCGTGAGGAACTCGTCAAGCACGAGCAAAACGGACTCGATTGCTACGACACCATTCTCGACAAGGCCGCCAAAGGCGAATTCGCATCCGATGGCGATATCTTCCGCTTCAAGTTCCACGGCCTCTTCTACGTCACCCCCGCCCAGGAAGCCTACATGCTCCGCGCCCGCATCCCCGGCTGCGCCCTCTCCGCCCGCCAGCTCCACGGCATGGCCGAAATCTCGGAAGACTGGGGCGGCGGCTACCTCGATGTCACCACCCGCGGCAATCTCCAGATTCGCGAAATCCTGCCCGCAAATTCCGTCAACGTCCTCAATAAGATCATCGACATCGGACTCACTTCCAAAGGATCCGGAGCCGATAACGTCCGCAACATCACCGCCACCCCCACCACCGGTTTCGATAAAGACGAGCTCATCGATGTCATGCCCTACGCCAAGGCCATGCATCACGCCATTCTCAACAACCGCGACCTCTACGGCATGCCGCGGAAATTCAATATCTCCTACGACTCAGGTGGCGCCATCTCCGTCTGCGCCGATACCAACGACATCGCCTTCTACGCCGTCACCCTCAAGGAAGACACCCAGGACCTCAAAGCCGGAGTCTACTTCCGCGTCCAACTCTGCGGCATCACCGGACACAAGCAGTTCGCCTCCGATTCCGGCCTCCTCGTCACCCCAAGCGAGTCCACCGCCCTCGCCTCCGCTATGCTCCGCGTCTTCATCGAAAATGGCGACCGCACCAACCGCAAAAAAGCCCGCCTCAAATATCTCATCGACGACTGGGGCACCCCCAAGTTCCTCGACGAAGTCCAAAAGAAACTCGCCTTTCCCCTCCGCTTCGTCGCCGCAGACCTCTGCGAAAAACCACGACCCAAGGTCAAGCACGGCCACGTCGGCACCTACAAGCAAGCCGATGGAAACAACTACCTCGGCATCGTCATCCCCGTCGGTCGCATGACCTGTGACACCGCTCACACCATCGCCGACATCGCCGAAGAATTCGGCACCGGAGACATCCGCCTCACCGCCTGGCAAAACCTCCTCATCCCCCACATCCCCGACGAAAAACTCGCCGACGCCCAAGCCGCCATCAAAGCCGCCGGCCTCGCCTACGCCTCCACCACCATCTCCGGAGGACTCGTCGCCTGCACCGGAAACACCGGCTGCAAGTTCGCCGCCGCCAACACCAAGGGACAAGCCGTCATCCTCGGCAACTACCTCGAAACCCGCGTCGAACTCGACCAACCCATCAACATCCACCTCACCGGCTGCCACCACTCCTGCGCCCAACACTACATCGGCGATATCGGCCTCATGGGCACCCCCGTCAAACTCCCCTCCGGCGAAAAAGTCGAAGGCTACAACATCGTCCTCGGCGGCGGAGTCGATGACACCCAGGCCATCGCCCGCGAGGTCTATAAAAGCATCCCCTTCACCGACATCCCCCCCCTCATCGAATCCCTCCTCCAAACCTACCTCGCCAACCGCACCCCCGGCGAAACCTTCGCAAACTACACCCAACGCGAACGCATCGAGGACCTCGTCCCCGCCTAAAGGAGTCGCGGCGCCCCCGCCGCTTATCAACCAAGCCCTCAATCTCCCCCCTGGGCCAAAGGCCCATCTCATACCAGCCTAGGGCAACGCCCTAGGTTCTCCACCGCCCAAGAAAATAGGCCAAGCCCGGCACCCCGTCACCCCCTTCCACCTACCCGCAGGCCTCCCCAACAACCCCGCCTCCCCATCCAGGATTTCGAATTTCCCACCCATGGTCTCACCCTCACCAGATCCCTTTCCCGACACCAACCTCGTCGACAAACTCCTGAGGGAACAATCCACCCTCCAAACCCCCGTCGCCAAATTCTCCCAAGAATTCGACTCCCCCGCCCCCCGCACCGACCTCTTCAAACACCTCATCCCCCTCGAAAAACCCCGCGAGGGCGAACAATACGCCTTCCAGGTCGAACTCGATAAATGCACCGGCTGCAAAGCCTGCGTCGTCGCCTGCCACACCCTCAATGGACTCGACGAAGACGAAGCCTGGCGCGACGTCGGCCTCCTCGAATCCGGAAACGGCTTCCAACAAACCGTCACCACCGCCTGCCACCACTGCCTCGACCCCGAATGCCTCAACGGCTGCCCCGTCGGCGCTTACGAAAAAGAAAAGGACACCGGCATCGTCCGCCACCTCGATGACCAATGCATCGGCTGCGAATACTGCGTCCTCAAATGCCCCTACGACGTCCCCAAGTATTCTGAAAAACGCGGCATCGTCCGCAAGTGCGACATGTGCCACCAACGCCTCGCCGATGGTGAAGCCCCCGCCTGCGTCCAGGCCTGCCCCACCGAAGCCATCTCCATCATCAAGATCGACACCGCCGCGCTGCGCCTCGAAAACAACTTCCTCCCCGGCGCACCCACCCCCGCCATCACCTCTCCCACCACCCGCTACATCGGCCGCGACGTCCCCCTCAACGCCACCCCCGCCGACCAATCCCAACTCAACCCCCAACCCGCCCACTGGCCCCTCGCCCTCATGCTCGTCCTCACCCAGATCGGCTTGGGCATTTCGGCATCTTCACTCTTTAACAGCACAGACGCAGTCGAATCTCTCAGTATTGCAGGCTTCATCATCTTCAACGCCGGCATGATCGCCGCCACCCTCCACCTCGGAAAACCCCTCAAAGCCTGGCGCTTCTTCCTCGGCCTCAAAACCTCCTGGCTCTCCCGCGAAATCCTCGCCTTCTCCCTCCTCGCCCCCATCCCCGCCCTCCTCGCCGCCGCCCCCTTCCTCCCCGATCTCCCCTTCAAAGACCTCGCCCTCACCGCCGCCCGCTGGTCCCTCATCCCCGCCTCCCTCGGCGCCATCTTCACCAGCGTCATGATCTACCACGATACCAAACGCACCTCCTGGCACCTCGCCAAATCCCTCCCCGCCTTCTTCCTCACCTTCACCGCCACCGCCACCCTCTTCCTCAACCCCCTCCTCTTCACCCTCTCGGTAATTCTTCTCCTCGCCCTCGATCTCAAACTCCTCCTCCCCGCCCGGAGCGCCGACTGGTCCCCCGCCCAACACTCCGCAAAAATCCGCCTCGCCCCCCTCCAACGAGTCACCCGCTCCCGCCTCCTCACCCTCGCCCTCACCATCCCCCTCGCCTTCATCAACCCCTGGCTCACCCTCCCCGTCCTCCTCGCCTCCGAACTCTGCAGTCGCCACCTCTTCTTCCGCACCGTCCACGCCCCCAAAATGCCCGGCGGCCTGAATGCCTCCGCCTCTCATTAGGATCGTCAAAAAATTGACCCCATCCCCCGGAGCCCGGACACCCTTCCGACGGCGAAGCCCTCCCGAAATCACACCATCCCGATTTTTACTTGCAGAATACAAATATCGGAATATAGTTGCAGAATACAACTAATGATCATCGACCAACAAAGCCACCCCGGATTCGCCATTGGCCGCACCAACTACCTCTTTCGCCTGCGGATCATCGAAGCAATCCGGCGATCCAAATCTCTTCTCAACCCCGAGGAGGCATGGATTCTCATGGTGCTAAAAGAGGCCGACAGACCACTCCCCGGCGCGGAGTTCAACAAGTTCATGATGCGTGATGCCTCAACCCTGACCCGACAATTAAATGGCCTCGCTGACAAAGGCATGATCGAACGCCACCGCGACCCAAATGATGGACGCGCCGTCAACATCCACCTCACTCCGCTCGGAAAATCCGAGCTCAAGAAGCTTCATCCACAGGCCTCCGCTCTTCGGGCCCAGTCCATCGACGGCATCGATCCCGATGATTACGCCATCATGATCGACTGCCTCATCAAAATTCAAAACAACCTCGCCTCACCGATCAACCTCGAAGGCCGATCAAACACCACTTCAAACAAAAAACGGGCTTAACAAAAGCCCCCTGACCTCTCATTCAAGCCATGAAAAATAACACGACCGCACTCCGACTTGTGGGCTTCACCCTGCTCGCGCTCACGTTCACTCCCCTCCTCAATGCCAAGGATTTCCCCTACGGAAAAAGCCATGACTATCCGGCATTCCAGGCTCTCGATCTCAATAAAGACGCTCAACTGACCCCTGAGGAGATGGATAAGGCCGCCACCTCCTTGCTGGTCCTCGACCACGACAAAGACGAAATTCTCAGCCCCGTTGAACTAGGGGGTCCGGGCCACTTCTTCGGGTGGCTGCGCCTGCAACACACCATCCGCGTCATGGATCGCGATGGCGACACCGCCTTGTCGAAATCCGAATTGGCCAACGCTCCCGCACAACTCAAACGCCTCGCCGCCAAAGGCGACGGAGACGGCATTCTGAGCAAACACGAAGCTTACGACCCTCGTGAAACCCTCGGAGGCGGCCAAACCAAAGCCGATCCGGAAAAGGGCGTGGGGCCCATGCTCGAATACATCGTCAACTACCCGCGCAATTCCAAAGTCATCGCTCCCGGCAGCGATCCACGCGCCTACGAAGGCTACTTCCTCTACACCGAATCCGGCGTCTCGTCCGATGTCCAGGTCAACACCGGCACCTTCCTCCTCGATCCCAACGGCAAAAAAGTTCACGAGTGGAAAACCAAACGCTACTCCCCCGAAGGCAGCGCCGCCTACCTCCTCGACAACGGCAATCTCCTGCGCAACGTCGCCCCCTCCGACTGGCTCGCCATCGAGGACTTCAGCGTCGGCGCTCATGGCATGGTCGAAATCCTCGATTGGGACGGCAATGTTCTTTGGGATTACCAGCGTCACAAAAAAGGCCACCACGTTCTCCATCACGACATCGAACCGCTCGCCAACGGCAATATCCTGCTGCTCTCCTACGAAGCAAAAACCCCCGAACAGGTCGCCGCATTGGGAGGCAAAAAAGCCACCGGCATCCGCTGGTTCGAAAAGATTCTCGAGATCAAACCCAACCTCGAAGATGGCAGCACCGAAGTCGTGTGGGAGTGGGACGTGACCGATCACCTCATCCAAAACGATCACCCCGATCTGCCAAACTACGGCGACCCCGCCGCCCACCCGGATCGCCTCGATCTCAACTTCATCCGTCCCGGCGAACGGCAATTTCACTTCAACTCGGTCGACTACCATGCCGGTCGCGACCAACTTCTGGTGAGTTCCATGAACTACAATGAAGTCTACGTCATCGATCGCCAGAGTGGAAAAATCATCTATCGCTGGGGAAATCCGGCAGCCTACGGCATGGGCACCGCCGCCGACCGGATCCTCGCCGGACAACACGACGCCCGCTGGATGGACGACGACACCCTGCCGCATACCGGCGACTTCACCGTGCACAACAACCGCGCCGGAAAACTCCCCGGTGCAACCAAGCCCGGACCCTTCGCCATGGGAGTCACCCATTCAACGATCCTTGAGGTCAAGCTACCGTCCAGCGACGGAGCCACCTATCCACGTGAAGACGGCAAACCTTTCGTCGGCGAGATCACCTGGCAGTATCAGCCCAACCCCCTCGACTCCTGGTATTGCCCCTTCATGGGCGGCGCCTCGCGTCTCCCCAATGGCAACACTCTGGTCGTCAACTCGCACAACAAGCGCGTCTTCGAGGTAACCCCCAAAGGGGAAATCGTCGTCAACTTCCACATCCCCGGACCCGGCCGCATCTTCCGCGTCTACAAAATCCCGCCCACCCATCCGGCCCTGAAACGGAACCTGTAGCCCTCCACCGGTCACGCTCTCACCTGATATCCCCTCTCCAGCTGCCTCTGACTTCCAAAAGCCGCTGGAGAGAGATGGAATTTCGCCCGACCCAAGGTCCGCAACCGCTTGGCATCCAGCCATCGCTTCTTCGTTGTCAGGACTCCGGTCTCCCCAACCATCCATCCCCCTCATCCCCCTCATCCCCCTCATGAATCCGGGTCATGCCCACTTGGCTCAAGGACCGCTGAACAGAACATGCCGTCCCACTCCGCATGCCTGCCGTCCTCGACAAACTCCTCCATCAACGCAGCGGACCACTCACCTCCGAGCTCCTCCTGCGTCCTGCCGACTTCGGCCTCGGCAAACTCCCGCGCAATCTCGAGACCGATGACGTCACCACTTCCGTCTGCGGTTTCTGCTCCACCGGCTGCCAGTTAAAACTCCACCTCCACGAGGGCCAGGCCGTCGGCGTCACCCCCTCACCCAACTACCCCGTCAACCTCGGCATGGCCTGCCCCAAAGGCTGGGAAGCACTCTCCGTCCTCAACTCTTCCGAACGCGCCACCACCCCGCTTCTCGAAGGAAACGAAATCTCCTGGGACCTCGCCGCCCGCATCTTCACCGACCGCTTCAAGGAAGTCCAAAATAAGCACGGCAAGGACTCCGTCGCCTTCATCTCCACCGGACAAATCGCCACCGAAGAAATGGCCTTCCTCGGTGCCTTCGCCAAGTTCGGCATGGGCATCAAGCATGGCGATGGCAACACCCGCCAGTGCATGGCCACCTCCGTCGTCGCCTACAAGCAAGCCTTCGGCTTCGACGCCCCACCCTACACCTACGCCGATTTCGAAGAATCCGACGTCGTCGTCCTTCTCGGCTCCAATCTCGCCATCGCCCACCCCATCCTCTACCAGCGCCTCGCGCGCAATAAGCGCAACCCTGACATCGTCGTCATCGACCCCCGCGCCACCGAGACCGCGCAAATCGCGACCCAACACCTCGCCCTCAAATCAAAAGGCGACCTCCCCCTTCTCTACGCCCTCGCCCACTGCATCATTCGTGACGACCGCGTCGATCACGACTTCCTCCGCGAGCACACCGACGGCTTCGATGACTTTGCCAATTTCGTCAAAGACTACTCCCCCGACGCCACCCGCTCCCAGACCGGCATCGGCCGCCTCCAGGTCGAAGCCCTCGCCAAACTCATCTCCGATCCCTCCAAGCGCGTCTCCATGTGGTGGACCATGGGCGTCAACCAATCACACGAAGGCGTCCGCACCGCCCAAGCCATCATCAACCTCTGCCTCATGACAGGCAACATCGGCAAGCCCGGCACCGGCCCCAACTCCATCACCGGCCAGTGCAACGCCATGGGCTCCCGCCTCTTCTCAAACACCACCAGCCTCCTCGGCGGGCACGATTTCGCCAACCCCGCTCACCGCGAAAAAGTCTCCCGCATCCTCGAAATCCCCGAGGAAAATATCCCCACCGAACCCAGCTGGGCCTACGACCAAATCATCGACGGCATCGAAGCCGGAAAAATCAAAGGCCTCTGGGTCATCGCCACCAATCCCGCCCACTCCTGGATCAACCAAAGCAAGTTCCACGAAGTACGAAAGAAACTCGATTTCCTCGTCGTCCAGGACATGTATCACACCACCGAGACCGCCCAAACCGCCGACCTCCTCCTCCCGGCCGCCGCGTGGGGAGAAAAAAGCGGCACCTTCATCAACTCCGAGCGCCGCATCGGCACCCTCAAACAAGTCCGCCACGCCCCCGGCCAAGCCCTCTCCGACTTCCGCATCCTCCAACTCCTCGCCAACACCTGGGGCTGTGGCGAACTCTTCGAAAAATGGTCCTCGCCTCCCGCCGCCTTCGAACTCCTCCAAGAACTCTCCGCCGACCAACCCTGCGACATCACCGGCATCCAGGGCTACCAACACCTCGACCAGGCAGGCGGCATCCAATGGCCCCTTCCCTCAACGCTTCAAACTGAACACTTGAAACTTCAAACTCCTCAGGAGCGCCGTCTCTTCGAAGACAAAAAATTCCACACCCCAAACGGCCGCGCCAAATTCCTCTTCGATCCCCCCGCGCCTCTCCCCGAGCCGACCTGCAGCGCCTACCCCTTCACCCTACTCACCGGCCGCGGCACCTCCGCCCAGTGGCACACCCAGTCCCGCACCAACAAAAGCGCCGTCCTCAGAAAACTCTACCCCAAGGAGCTCCTCCTCGACCTCCACCCCGACGACGCCGCTTCGCTCAACATCGCCGACCGCGACCCCATCTCCATCTCCTCGCGCCGCGGCACCATCACCGCCAAAGCCCACCTCACCACCAACGTGAACCCCGGCGAAGTCTTCCTCCCCATGCACGAAGGCACCACCAACCTCCTCACCTTCCCCGCCTTCGACCCCCACTCCCGCCAACCCAGCTACAAAGCCTGCGCCGTTCAAATCACATCCACCCTCTCGTAGTCTTCGGCTGCTCGAATTCTCCTTCCTTCACCCGCCCTCGCCACGCTAGCCTAGTTCGACATGGCTAGGAAGAAACTCTCTCGCAAAGGCATCTCCATCCTTCTCCTCCTTGCCCTCCTTCTTTGGAGAGCCTGGCCCCTGATCCCGATCATCTTCAGCCTAAATCTTAGGGTTTCGCACGAGGAGCACCTCATCGAAGAACTCCTCCCCCCATCAGAGGAGCCCACCCAAATCCTCAAGGGACTATCTCACCCTTATTTCAATGAGAGGACCCTCATTTCCGAGATTCTCTTCGGTCGGCGAAACATCACCCACGGACACGCCTTCCATCCAAGGGAAGTCGAACCTCTCCCCGAACACTCTAAACTCGCCAGCCTCCTATCTGATCGATCCTCATACTGGAGATGGAGAGGTCAGAAAGCATGCGGAGGATTCCACGGAGATTATCTCCTCACCTGGGAAACCGACACCAATCTTTGGGAAGCCATTCTTTGCAACGGTTGTGGGGAGGTCATTCTCTACCACGGAGACCAAGCGGTTCGATGTGACTTGACCAACTCGGCGCAAAAAAGGGGCGATTCTCTGCACTACAGAATCAAGGGGCGCTCACCATACAACGCTCAAGAATCCATGACGCGACTTCTCCTCTCGGTCGAACTTCTCAATGAGCAACACGCGATCAAAGAAGACCCACAGCTTCTCGTTAAAGAACTCGATGTTCAGGATGCCACCGAATTCGCAAAGCTCATCAAATCCCACTCGCTTGAGACTGTCGACGATACTCCCGCCACAAAAGAACTCTTCAAGAAACATCTGCACGCGACCCTCACACACCTCTCAAATATCGACCGTCGGGCAGTGTCGCTCATCAACCTCATGATCGATCCCGATATCAACTGGAGTGATTCCGAGTTTCTCCATCTTCAAAACATCATCGTCCGCTACGGCTACCGCGCCATCCGGACTCTCAAATCCGCACCTGCAGACCACCCCGCTGTCCAACAATGCCTCCTCCGCATCAGGGAACAACAAGCAAGCCAGTAAAACCTCACCGCCCCATTGCCCGCAACAACCACGCCGCCGTCTCCGCATAAACCGGCGCCTCCGTAATCAGGACATTGTCATGACCGCCCCCCGGCACACTCATGTACTTCTTCGGGCCCGCAAACGCCTCAAACAATCGCTTCCCCCGCTCCTCCCCGATCAACTCATCCGCATCTCCATGCACCACCAAAGTCGGCACCGATATCCCACCCGCCAACTCCCCCGGCCTCACCTCCGAAAGCCTCGCCCCACCGCGCCTCTCCACCATCCATTCCAGGGGCTCAAATAACACCACCCTCAAAAACCCCAACTCATCCCGCACCACCCCTTCCAACCGGTCAAACGACGACACCACCACCAACCCCTCCCACCGCTCCGGCTCTTCCGCCACCGCATGAATCGCAAAACTTCCCCCCATCGACATCCCCCACAGACACCTCGGAAGCCCCTCCAACCCAAACTCCACCACCACTTCATCCGCCACCTTCCCGGCCAACCCGCGCTCAAACCCCGAACTCCCAAATCGCACCCTCTCCAAAGGACTCTCCCCATGCGCCGGCAAGTCCGGACACACGCACACAAACCCCGCCGCACAATACCGCTCCGCCACCGACAACATATCCTCCTTCCGCCCGTTCCTCCCGTGCAGAATCACCAACACCCCCACCTCTTCCCCAAAATCCCCCAACGCCACTCCCCTCGCCCTCAGCTCCTTCCGTAAGATCATCCCACGCTGCCCCGGCCCCGATTCCCCACAAGAACGCACCACCAAGGTCGGCACCAACCCGTCAAAATACCACCTCTCCTCTACCCTCACCCCCCGCACCCCGGGCATCTCCAAAAACTCCACATGATAGTCCTCCAACCCCTTCCTCACCGGACTCACCATCCGCCCCGCAACCACCCAAAGCCCACCCGCTCCCAGTAAAAAAACCACCCCCACCAACACGCCACCTCTCTTCAGCCATCTCCGGAACTTCACATCCCAAGAACGCCCCCAACTCTCCTCCTCGTTTAAAAATCCAACCCCCTCTCTCAACCAAGTTTCGCGTTTTTCGTAATCAGCATCCCCCTTCAACCAAGTTTCGCGTTTTCCGTGTTTTCCGTGGTGAACATCCCCCCACATAATTTCGCTTCCCTTTCCCCAACCCACAGCGGATGACACCCCCGTGCTTCTCTTCCGCCACCCCTTTCCTCCGGCGCTCATCTGCGCCCTCCTCTGGGGCAGCGCCTTCCCCGTCATCAAGAACGTCTACGCCCACTGGGAATCCCAGAGCCTCGAGCGAAGCCTCCCCCTCATCTTCCTCTTCGCCGGCATCCGCTTCTCCATCTCCGGTCTCGGCCTCCTCCTCTTTGGAAAAAACACCGCCGCCGAACTCCGCCGCACCCCGTGGAAGCTCCTCGTCTCATTCGCCCTCACCCAGACCTTCGTCCAATACGTCTTCTTCTACCAGGCCGTCGCCGCCTCCAGCGCCAGCCTCGCCGCCCTCCTCGTCGCCACCGGAAGCTTCTGGTGGATGCTCCTCAGCCCCCTCATCCGCAAAACCCCATGGCCCACCGCCATGCAATGGCTCGGCCTCCTTATCGGAGGAACCGGCGTCTCCCTCGCCGTCTACGCCCCCGGTGCCGGCGCCGGAAACCCCCTCCTCGGCGCCCTCTTCATGCTCACCGCCACCGCCAGCGGAGCCATCGCCATCCTCCTCTTCCATCGCCTCAAGCCCACCATCTCGTCCATCAATGCCACCGGCATCTCGCTCTTCGCCGGTGGCCTCTCCCTCACCGCCGTCGGGTTCCAGGCCTTCGGATCCGTCGAGGAAATGCTCACCGGCCCCGTCCTCGGCAGCACCATCTGGCTCGCCTTCGTTTCCGCCGCCGCTTTCAGCATCTGGAATCACCTCAGCACCGTCTTCCCAGTCACCCTCCTCGCAAGCTACCGCTTCCTCATCCCCATCTGCGGTGTCATCGAAGCCCTCCTCTTCATCCCCGGCGAGTCCGCCGGCTGGGGCCTCCTCCTCGGCAGCGTCCTCGTCATCCTCAGCATGATCTGGGCCCAGCGATCCCGCCCCGCATTGACCTGACCCACCCTCATCCTATGCTCCCCAATATGAAGGAGCTGACAAAAATCCGCCTCGCCCTCGTCGTCGTCATCTTCGGCCTCGTCATCAGCGGAGTCACCGCCTTCCCCCTCCTCCACGAGCTCAACTTCCTCTCCTCCCTCCTCACCGGAGGCAGCGCCGATCTCAACCCGGCTCACTACCAGGGCATCACCCACTGGATCCTCAAAGTCCGCGAAGGCCTCGATCTCACCTACGCCCAATACCCCTTCATCGCCTACGGCACCGACTGGCTCGCCTTCGCCCACCTCATGATCGCCCTCTTCTTCATCCTCCCCTACCGCGACCCCGCCCGCTACGAGGGAGTCCTCCACGTCGGCATCTGGATGTCCCTCCTCGTCTTCCCCCTCGCCCTCATCTGCG
The DNA here is from genome assembly GCA_051252135.1 of Verrucomicrobiaceae bacterium. Taxonomy (GTDB): domain Bacteria; phylum Verrucomicrobiota; class Verrucomicrobiia; order Verrucomicrobiales; family Akkermansiaceae; genus SW10. Next base: position 54,541 of record JBPOGH010000016.1, read on the forward strand.
GCCACATCCGCGAAATCCCCCTCTGGTGGCGCCTCATCGACTGCTCCTTCGGCGCCCTCTGCCTCCCCCCACTCCTCTACGCCCTCAAAAAAACGCGGACCCTAAAAAGCTAAAAGCCAACCGCCAAAAGCCAACCGCTCAAGCTCCCTCAAACCAGCCAATCCCCCATTCCCTCTTCCTACATGAACTACCTTTTAACTAACTTCGACGACATCCCCCCCGTCCCCTGCCCCTGCGGCCTTTCCAAACGCGCCTTCGTTCATCCCGACTCCCCGGCCTCCATCCACTACGTCGATATCTCGGAGAACGCCCGCACCCACTACCACAAAACCTTCACCGAGATTTACCTCATCCTCGAAACCGAGGGCGACGCCTTCATCGAGCTCGACGGCGAACTCCTCCCCGTCACCCCCATGACCACCATCATGATCAAGCCCGGCTGCCGCCACCGCGCCGTCGGCAAAATGAAAATCATCAACACCGCCATCCCCACCTTCAACCCCGACGACGAATGGTTCGACTAGCCCCCGTCATCAACCGCAACCTACGGGAAAATTCACTCACCTCGCCGCTGATTTCTCAACGCAGCATCTTGTTCTGTCGGCTGTTTCCATGCCAACCATGCGATCACCCAGAAGACCAATCCTGAGCTCCAGCCTAAAAAGAGGTTAACCACATTGTCACCCACTCCATCGTGTATGACGTCATAAGGGACCTCGACACCTTCATCGTAGGCAACGCCATCGCCAACTATAAATCCAATTCTATTTGCAACCGCCGACACCGCGAATGTTCCGGTCCAACACAAAAGAAGGAACACCAAAATCCTCAGGCTTCGCGGGAATTTTTTGATCGAGGGTGATGGCGCCACTATCCAACGCTTCGCGAAAAATACACCGAGACAAATAAATGTAATCTGTGGAATCCATATTGTCGCAGTCGTCATTTTTTTTGAACAAAACAGTAAGGATCCCCTAGCCTAACAGAGTGGGGATCGAATGCATCCCCCGATCTCCCCCTTCACAGGCTCCGAACATCCTACTGTCCATTTAATTTCCCCATCAAGCCCCAAAGCCAAAACCCAATTCAACCCCTCCCACTCCTCCTTCGCCCCCACCTACTCTCAGGGCCTCTCGATTTGCTCCTGTAATTCCGGAGCCAAGGTATCCCACAACCGTGGATGGGATTCGATAATCCTGACAATATCCGTAAAATCTTTGGCTCTCTTACTCTGCCTCCTGGTCTTGTCGTTCCAGGCCAAGGTCTTCCCTTTTAAGGTATCTTCCACGGATGCCACTCGCATCAAAATCCCATGGACATCTGCCGCAACGGATCTCTCAGGAAATTTCAAATACAGCTCTTCGGTGCTCAACTGGATACTCACCTTCGACTTCCCTTTGAAATTAACCGACCACTTAAAATCTTCGTGCTCGAAACCTACTTCAGTAAGAACCCCCACCACTCTTTCCACATCTTCAGCTGCTACCGCAAAATCCACGTCTTGTGTCACCATCGGTTCCTCAGCCCAATGGTTCACTGCGACCCCACCAATTGCGCACCAAGCAACATCAGCTCGCTCAAGAGCATCAACAAGACGCATCACGTCATCTGTTCCTCCCGCAGTTTGCCAATCGTAAAACCTCTTCGCTGTCATACTGGATTCTTAACATCCCAGCGCTTACTGGGCACCCTATTTTCCAAAGCAACCTAATTCAACCCCTCCCATTCCTCCTTCGTCCCCAAAGACTTCTGATACTCCATCATCACCAACCAGCGCTCCTCTTTCACTAGCAGCGCCTCCAGATGAACATAAGCCGCTTTCGCTTCCTTCCCCTCCTTCTGACTGGAGTAACAAAACATCCCCGTCTCGTGCGCCGTCGTTGCGTCGCCCCACCGCTTCGAAAAACGAAACTCCACATCCGCGTCCATCTTCCCCGCCTTCGTATCCTCAAACCCCGGCTTCCATCCCGCCAAAGCCTGCGCCAGCGCATAACTCGACTTCTTCGGCCCCGATACAAGAACCCCCTTCTCATGGCAGGTCGCCCGGTAGCCTTCAAAGTCTCCCTCCCGCACCGACCGCGACACCTCGGCCCAATAGGCATCCAGCTCCTTGATCCGCGCCTGTGAATCATCCAGTTCCTTCACCTTGAGATTCCGGAAATGCACCTTCCCCTTCGCCGCATGATGCACCTGTAACCCAAAGTATCCTTTCGCATAGGTTCCGTCGCCCACCCAGTGCGCCGCCGGCACCCCGTTCAGCCAGGTCTTCACCGTGTTCCCCTTCGCCCAAACCGTAACCCGGTTCCACCCTTCCTTCTTCAGGGCCTTTCGTACTTCCCGGTGCTCCTTCAGCCAAAGCGGATAAAAATACCCCCCGCAGCTCTGTCCATAAATGCCGCCCGACCAACCCCGGTCGCTCTCAATCCCCTCCATCTCCACCTGCGGTCCAAACACCGCCTTCTTCGGATCATCCGCATCCGCTTGCGCCCGAAACATCACCCCCGAGTTGATATCCACCGACCACTTCATCTCGCACGTAAAAACAAAGTCCGCATAGTCCGTCCTCTTCGTGCTGAGATACCCGCTTTCCTCACCCGGCACACAGGTTCCAATGATCTCCCCATCCTTCGCTTCGAAAATCTGCTTCCCGCCGCGAAGCTCCCAATCCGAAAGATCCTTGCCATTGAAGAGCGCCTTGAATCCTTCTTTCAAATCTGGCTCCGCATCCGTGTTCAACAACATCTCCTCCGGCTCCGGCGCATTCTCCTGCTTCCGGTACTTCGGAAACCACTCCTTCTGCGAAGGATCCAAAGACAGCTCACCCGGAGCCGAAACCGACAGCAGAACCGTCGCCGATACCAATCTTCCCATGAATTTCATCATCATGCCTTAGGCTGAAAGTCCCGTCCCCGCTGCGCAATCCTTTCTTTCAGCAATGCCGCCTAAAATCACCGCTCGATTCAGCCCCTCACTTCAGCTTCTTCCGGTCCTCCGCCTTCTCCGCCAAGGACAGATGACGGTCAAAAAGGGTGATATACTTCTCATACCCCTTCCCCGGAACCACTTCCTTCTTCCAATGCTTCAGCTGCCCGTCGTAGCGCTCGCGCATCTTCCCCAACACCTCGTCCTGATCCTCCAACCCCACCAGATTGGTCAACTCCAACGGGTCCTCGCCCAAATGGAAGAGCTCCTCCGCCGCCTTCATTCCCTCGCCCTCATACCACCAATAGGTGTATTTCAGCTCCTTCGTCACAATGCTCATGCACGTCGTCGGAGCCGGCGGAAAGGTGTTCATCAATGCCAGATGGGAATGCAGTTCTTTCTCCGGTTCCGCCAACAAGGGAAGAAGACTCTTCCCATCCATCCCCTCAATCGCTTCCACCCCCGCCAACTCCAGTATCGTCGGCGCAAAGTCGATGCTCCCCGTCAGCTGCTGACAGCGGATTCCCTTCCCCGCATTTTCACTCCGCGGATCAAAAACAATCAACGGCACCCGCGATGACTCCTCCATCGGCAGCACCTTGGACCCATAACCGTGGGACCCGCAGATAAACCCGTTGTCACTCGTGTAAATGATCACCGTATTGTCACTCACCCCCTGCGCCTCCAGCTCCTCCCGGATCATCCCCACCGCCACATCAATCGCATAAATCTGCTGATGGTAAACCGCCATCACCTCATCATACTTCTTGTCGTATCCCCATTCCTCAAACCGCGGAAATTGCCGCCCCTGCTTGCTCTGCTCCGCCAAATGCTCTCCGTAGCGCCTCCCGTAATTCGCCGGCTTCGCAAATTCCTTCCCCTCATAAATGTGGTCAAACTTCGGGTCCGGCGTTGTCGGCCGATGCGGCGCCTTGAAGCTGATCGACAAACAAAACGGCTTCTCCGCCTCCACCGATTTCCGGATAACATCCCGCCCAAAAGCCCCATACGATAACGTGGAATGCGGGTACTTCTTCGCGTAGCTCTTCATCGCTGGATTCCGCGCCGTCCGGTAATCCGACTGCCCCTTCGCCCCGCCGTAAAAATCGAAGTCCTCCGCACAAATCCCCTTCCCCTCCACCACAATGCCAAACTTCCCCGCAAACGCCGTCAGATACCCCGCCTCCCGCAGCAACACCGGATACGACTTGCTCCAAAGGTCGGGACTCAAATTACCATGAACGAAATTGCACCCCGTCTTGTATTCATACCGCCCCGTAAACACATTCGCCCGACTCCCCATGCAAATCGCCGTCGTGACATAATGACGGTCAAAGATCATCCCCTCCCGCGCCAACCGGTCCATCTGCGGCGTCTGCACATCCTTGTTTCCGTAGCAACCCATCGAATACGTGCACTGATCATCCGCCATCAGGTAAATGATATTGGGCCTCGGTGAAACCACCTCCTCCACTTCATCGGCAAAACCGGAAAGAACGAGGACCGCAAAAAGAAGAACGTTTTTCATAAGGGTAAGCAGCCCATCCATGACGCTGATCGCCCCCCAAGCCAAGTGCCAACTTCCCCCTCCGAAAATTCCCTCCCCTGTTCCTGAAAATTCTCCTACCCTCGCCGGAATCCCCGCCGCCCCATGAATCCCGGACACGCCTTTCTCATCCTCACCTTCGCCCTCCTCACCTCACTCTCCGCCCGCGAAACCCGGGTCGACGAGATCGACTCCCCCACCGAAGCAAAGTCCGGAAAAATCGCCCTCCTCAAAAGCGCCAAAGGCATGTCCTACTTCCTCCGCCTCCCCCGCGGCTACAAGGAAGACGACGGCGCCCGCCTCATCATGTTCCTCCACGGCTCCAACATGAACGGCCTCCAGTATCTCGAAACCTTCGAAGCCCAACGCTGGTGCAAGACCGACATCCTCGTCTGCCCCAACGGCGAAACAGGAAACAACCCGCGCGGCGCAAACAACTTCACCTTCAACAGCGCTCCCTTCGTCGCCGAAATCACCGCAGACATCCAAAAAAGCTTCAACATCACCCACAGCTACCTCGGCGGCCACTCCTAGGGCGCTTTCCTCACCTACAGCGTCATCCTCAACCACCCCGACCTCTTCCAGGGAGCCTTCCCCATCGCCGGTGATTGCTGGATGCAAAACGAACCCAACCTCTGGGAATCCAAACCCGATATCCTCGCCAAACAACAACAAATCGCCCTCGCCGTCATCCACGGACAAGCCGACCCCATCGTCAATTTCTCCCAAGGCGAACACGCCCACGGCATCTTCCTCGCCATGGGCTACCCAAAACTCCGCTTCTTCGCCCCCGAAAAACTCGGCCACCAATTCGGCCTCAGCCCCGTCCCCGACGCCCTCGAATGGCTCGACGCCATGACCGGACACGATCACGCCAGTGCCATCAAACTCACCAAGACCTGGGGCCGCGAAAAAGAATGGGGCTGGGCCCACCAGGCCGCCCTCGCCATCCCCGCCGACAGCCGCGAATCCCGCTCCGCCCAAAGCATCATCGCCGCCATCGAAAAACAAGCCTCCGATGCCACCGCCACCATGAAGGCATCTCTCGACTCCAAATCCCCTCGCGAATGGATCCCCGAGTGGTTCGAGTTCCGCCGCCAATTCGGAGCCACCCAAGCCGCCAAAGAACTCGTCACGGCCTACGATGCCGCCCGCGAAAAAGAACGCGCCCAAGCCACCCAACTCTTCCGTCAGGCCAGCGCCCTCGGCCGCGCCAAAAAGCCGGACGAAATGAAAGAGACCCTCGAAAAACTCCTCACCGACACCCCGCACACCTACCACACCTGGTACGCCCTCCGCTGGACCAGGGAAAAGTAACCCCGCCTATGCCTCCGCCCGATCGGAAATAATCTCACCCCGGTCAAACTCCAGCACCCGGTCCGCAATCCGCGTCGTGCTCAGACGATGCGCAATCAGCAACGTCGTGCGATCCTTCACCAGCTCACTCAGAGCCTCCTGAATCTTCGCCTCACTCTCGTTATCCAGCGCACTCGTCGCCTCATCTAACAGAAGAATCGGAGCATCCTTCAAAAAGGCCCGCGCCAGTGCAATCCGCTGCCGCTGACCACCCGATAGACTCGTCCCCTTCTCCGACACCCGCTGCTCATACCCCCCATCCTGCTCCAGAATAAACTCATGGGCATACGCCTTGCGCGCCGCCTCATAAACCTCCTCCTCGCTCGCACCCGGACGACCCAATAAAATGTTCTCCCGGATCGTTCCGCTGAAAAGAACCGCCGTCTGCGGCACCACCGCGATCGCTTCCCGCAACTCACGCTTCTTCCAGTCCCGCACATCCAGACCGCTCACCTTCACCGCACCCTCACCCACCTCGTAAAACCGCGGAATCAAACTCGCAAAGGTCGACTTCCCCGACCCGCTCGGCCCAATCAGCGCCACACACTCCCCCGCCTTCACCGAAACACTCAGGTCCTTCAGCACCTTCTCCTCCCCATAAGAAAAACTCACCCCCTCAAAATCCACATCCCCTTGAAACGTCTCCGGCACCTTCGCATCCGGCTTCTCCAAAAGCTCGTCATCCGCATCCAGAATCACCTCAATCCGCCCCAGCGCCGCCTTCCCCTGCTGGATCAAACTATGCACCGCCCCCAACTTCTTGATCGGGTCATACGACATGTAAAGCGCGATCCCGATCGCCAGAAAACTCTCCAGCGTCATCCCCTTCCCCGCCCCCAGATACAACGCCACCGACAGCCCCAGCACCGCCACAAACTCCACCGCGGGCGAAATCATCTGCCGGTACTTGATCACCTTCATCGAATAACGGATCAGCTCCGCCACCTTCTCGTTGAACTGCCTGATCACCGTCGGCTGCATGTTGTAAGCCCGGATTTCCAGCGGAGCACCCAGCCCTTCCGAGATCTGCCCGCTCAAATCACCCGCCGTATTTTGCAGCTCCATCGCCCGCCGCGCCAACTTCTTGCCCGCCGCCCGAATCGGAAAGACGCAGATCGGAATCGTCAGCAACGAAATCACCACCACAAAACTCCCCTGGTCCGAGTACGCCTGATACCCCAGAAATCCCAGCGAGAACACCAGCGTCGCCGGCTGCTTGATAATATCCGCACTCACCTGCGCCACCGTCTGCCTCAAAATCTCCGCATCCCCCGTCAGCCGCGCCAACAAATCACCTGTCTGATGCCGTTGAAAAAACGACACCGGCAGCGCCTGAATCCGCTCAAAAACCTTCCCCCGAATCCCCTCCACCACCCGATACCCGCAGTAGTTGATCAAATACGTGTTAAAATACCCCCCGATCGCCCGCACCAAAAAGATAAATGGCAGCCACAAACACGTCGCCAGCAAGAGATGGTTGTATTCCAGATTCCCCAGCCAATCCTGCATCATCTTCAGATACGCACTCGGCTCCCCCTCCGCCGCCTTCTCCCGTTGAAACAGCAACGGAAACACCACCTTGCTCGCCAGCGGCAACCCCGCCCCACTCGCCGCCGCATAAAGAAGCCCCGCCAACAAGCCCCCCAAAAAATGCCAACGCACCGGACGGAAATAGGCCAAGTAGGGCAAATATCGCTTCATGATCAGTCAAACGCGAATCAGGACCGGAGCCCCCCGCGCGCGCCTCCAAGGCTACCGTCCACCCCTCCCGACGCAACGCTTTTCCCACCCCCCAATCCTTGCCTTCTCCTCCCTCCTCCCCCTAACTTGACCTCACCACAACCGGATGGCCTCATCTCAACAACTCGTGCGCTTCTTCCGCGACTGCCTCCGCGAAGAACGCTCCCGCTCGGGCATCCCCAATCTCTTCGCCTCCAGAATCCTCAGCCGACGCTTCATCACCGGCCCCGAAAAAGCCACCGCCCATGAGTTCGCCACCCTCGATCTCATGCCCTCCGTCAAGGACCCCATCGTCAATTACGCCCAACTCCGCGGACGCAACTCCCAACTCCTCTACGCCACCCTCCCCATCACCGGACAAATCGACGGCAGGACCATCGCCGCCCCCCTCCTCCTCTATCCCGTCATCATCGATGACAACGACCTCCGGCTCCAACTCGACGAAGTCCGCATCAACCCCGCCCTCACCTCCCTCTTCCAGCTCTCCCCCTCGGCCAACAACGATCTCCTCGGCCTCATCCCCGACGGCTCCCTCAACACCGTCTCCCCCACCATCCTCGCCAAGGAACTTCAGCGCTTCCTTCCCGACCTCGACCTCTCCCCCCTCCACCCGTTCCCCGAACTGCTCGGATCAAAATCCGTCAAGGACGCCTCCCAACGCAAAACACCCTCCATCCTTCCCGCCTCCGCCCTCGTCCTTGTCGATCGCGCCAACAACGCCGCCGGACTCCTCCAGGAGCTCGATCAACTCTCCCAAATGGACGAGGAAAGCTTCCCTCCCCCACTCCAGGCCCTCCTTGGAAAAACCTACCCCGAACGCCCCAACTCCGCCCACCGCGGCAATGCCGAATCCATCCCCGCCCTCCTCTCCGCCGCCCAGCTCAATCTCCTCAACGCCATCAATTCCTTCCCCCTCAGCGTCTGCCAGGGCCCTCCCGGAACCGGAAAAACCTTCTCGCTCGCCGCCTCCGCCACCGAACAAATCCTGCGCGGCCAATCCGTCCTCATCGCCTGCCGCTCCGACGAAGCCGCCGATGTCCTCCATCAAAAACTCAAAGCCCTCGTCCCCGATTCCCGCCTCATCGTCCGCGCCGGCCGCCGCGGCCACCTCAAATCCCTCAAGTCAAAAGTAGAACAACTCCTCTCCACCACTTCCATCCCTCCACAACCGACTTCCGAACCCTCGATCGATCCCCTGATCAAGGAACTCTACAGGCTCGAATCAGACATCCGCCTCAATATCCGCAACGCCCTCTCAAATGGCGACCTCTTCCACACCCCTCCCGAATCATGGTGGAAAAAAGCACGGAAATGGCTCCACCTGATCCAACTCAAAAAACAACCCCTCCTCGCCTCCGCCATGGGCCTCTTCTACAAGCTCCATGACTCCCGCCTCACCCACGCCCACTCCCTCAACAAATCCCTTCACAAAAAACTCCTCCGCCACGCCCTCAACCACGCCACCACCGTATCCACCCTCCAGGCCTACCGCAAAGCCCTCCGCCACCGCTTCGCCTCAAAACAAGAAGCCGCCCTCCAGGCCATCGACCCCTCCGCCCTCTTCCGCGTCCTCCCGGTCTGGATCACCACCACCGACGACCTCCACCGCATCCTCCCCTTCAAGCCCGGCCTCTTCGATCTCGCCATCATCGATGAAGCCACCCAATGCGACCTCCCCTCCGCCCTCCCCCTCCTCTACCGCGCCAAACGGGCCCTCGTCGCAGGCGACCCCAAACAACTCCGGCACCTCTCCTTCATCTCCACCGAAAAACACCACTCCCTCGCCAAGGCACACCAACTCTCCCCCTCCGATCAGGAAACCTTCAACTACCGCGACGTCTCCCTCATCGACCGCGCCCTCGACCAAACCATCGGCACCTCCGCCTGCTCCTTCCTCAACGAGCACTTCCGCTCCCTCCCCTCCCTCATTCGCTTCAGCAACGACACCTTCTACAACAGCTCCCTCCACCTCATGCGGGACACCGAGACTCTCCTTCCCCGACCCAACCCCCTCCACATCCACCGCCTCCCGGGCACCCGCGACCACCAAGGAATCAACCTCTCTGAAATCACCGCAGCCGTCCAAATCTGCGCCGCCGCCTCCGGCAACACCACCCTCGGATTCCTCTCCCCCTTCCGCGCCCAGGTCGACGCCTTCCTCCACACCCTCCAGTCCACCCTCACGCCTGACCTCGTCTCCACCCTCATCCACACCCACAAGCTCATCGCCGGCACCAGCCACTCCTTCCAGGGCGATGAACGGGATCACATGATCATCTCACTCGCCCTCGATAACAACTCACCCGAGGGCGCCCGCCGCTTCGCCGAACGCGAGGACGTCTTCAATGTCGCCATCACCCGCAGCCGCGAGCGCATGGACATCCTCCACTCCTTCGATCCCGCACCCCTCCCCACCGACTCGCTCCTCCGGAAATACCTCCACCACCGAATCAACCCCACCACCACCACCCCTCCCCCTAAAAAAACCTCCCTCGGCGACCTCACCAACACCCTCTCCGCCATCGGCTGGAAACAAATCGCCAAAACCTCCCTCGCCGGAGTCCCCATCGACCTCCTCATCGAGCGCGACGGACAACTCATCGCCATCGACCTCATCGCCACCCCCGGCGAAGAAGGAGCCGCCGTCTCACTCTCCAAATCCCTCCTCCTCCAACGCTCCGGCGTCGCCCTTTACCCGCTCCGCATCGACGAATGGCTCCATCGTAAAAACGAAGTCATCGAATTCTTCAACCACCTCCCCGCCTGATCAGCGGTCCCTTGGCCACCTTCGCTCCATTCAGGTTGCTTCAGACCGTCTCTAAGGCTGAATCTCCACATAATCCCCCACCTGCGTCAGCGAAAAGAGCTTCTTCGCTCCCGAATAAGGCATCCGGATACAACCGTGCGACGCCGGATAACCCGGCACATGCCCCACATGGAACCCAAAGTCGCTCGCACTCAAACGCTGAAAATACGGCATCGACGAACCGTAAATCGTCGAGTTCCAGTGACGATACTTGTTCGTCACCACAAACTTCCCCGTCCGCGTCCGGTACCCCCTCTTCCCCGTCGAAATACGCGAACTGTAAATCTGCTCCTCGCCATCGAAAACATACGCCCGCTGCTGCGAAAGATCGACCCGCACCCAGATCCCCTCCTTGCCCGGCTTCCGACCCAGAATCGTCTGCATCATCGGCACATCGCTCCGTCGCGTCGCAAAGGTCAACGGCCACATCCGGTTGTAACGCACCTTCGTCGAGGTCTTCGTCGACGCCCCATGCAGGATCAACTGCTGCGCCACCGACACATTCCCCGTATCCGCCGCCAACATCACCGGTGTCAGCCCGCTCGAGTTCTGCAAGGCCCACTTCCCGATCCCCTTCGTCTCGACCAAATCCAAAAAGAGCTTCTTCGGTCCCCGCCCAAACGGCTTGTTCGCATCCGCACCCATATCCAAAAGCAATCCCGCCATCCGCGCATCCCCCCGTGCCACCGCCACATGCAGCGGCGTCTGCCCGCTCAAACCCACCGCATCCACCGATGCTCCCGCATCCAGCAATAACTTCGCAATCTCCCACTCCCCCGTCCGCACCGCCAAATTCAACGGCGCATCCTGCTTCCCTCCCATACTCCCCGTCGGCGCCGCCCCCGCATCCAGAAGCAACTCCACCGCATATCGCCCGTCCCGACCACCCCGCTCCACCGCACGATAAAGCTCATCCTCAATCGGCACCCCGTAACGCAACAGCAGTCGCGCCATCGAGAACAACCGGTTCTCAAACGCCAACTGCAGCGGTGAAACAGCTGCCCGCTCATGCCCCGACTCCAAATCACCCCGCGCTCCCGATTCCAGCAGCCGGTTCAACAAATCGTAATCACGCGAAAGAATCGCCAAATGCACCGGCCGCCACCCGCGCGCATCCGGATCGTCCAGCGACACCCCATACTCCTCCAGAGACGCAAGCACCTCCAGCCGACTGCTCGAGATCGCCGCGTGCAACAAAGTCTCATCCCTCTCATTCCGCTCATTCGGATCCACCCCTTGGGAAAGAAGATAACGCAGCACCTCATCCCGCTCATTCTCAAATGCCGTGTGCAGCAACCTCCGCCCCAACCCCTTTTCCTCACCCAAACGCACCCCCCGCTTCACCAGCTGCTTCAAGACCGAAAGATACCCGTTCTCCACCGCCAACTCCACCATCGTCTCCCCCATCGGCCCCTCTGATCTTGGACTCGTCCCATTCTCCAGCAAAAGCTGCACCGCTCCCAACTTCCCCTCCCGCAACGCCTGCACCACCAGCATCCCCCCCGTATCCACCGCCACCGATGGATTCGCCCCGGCTTCCAGTAACGCCACCACCGACGACAAATCATTTCCCTCCACCGCATACGCCAACGGAGTCCTCCCCGTACTATCCTCCGCTCCCACATCCGCCCCTTTCCGAATCAGCAACGAAACAATCTCACCCTCACCTCGCACCGATGCAATCATCAACGAAGTCCGCTCAAGTGCGTCCCGGTGATCCACCGGCACATCCAGATCAAGAAGCGCCTTCGCCAACTCACCATCCCCGGCCTCAATCGCCTCGATCAACGCCTCACCCGTCGCCACCACTTCCCGATCCGCCGCCACATCCAGCGCCGCCTGCCGCTTGCCATCACAACTCGTCAATACCGGCACCAGCATCAAAAAGAGCCCGCCCATGATACGAATCATCAGATGGTGAAATGTGTCCCTTTGCATCATCCTTCAATCACAAGATTGCCGCGGAGAATACCTCAATTCTTTAAAAGGACGATCAAAGTTTACTCTAAAAATATCAGGATGAATCACTCATCATGATATCTTAAATATCTTCCCGGCAGCACGGGACTTGCCCCGCCCCCCCTCCCGCACTCCGTTAACTTTTTGTTTGATAGACCTTTCCCCATCACCCAACCTGTCCAACAAGTTGCGGTTGAATACTTTATTCGCGGCATGCAACCCAACCAACAGACCACTCCATGAACATCATTAAATCAATCAGCGCTCTTGCGGCCCTCACCGGCACCGCTTCCGCCATGAGCCTCGCCATCGACTTCCAACCCACCGGCGGAACCCTCGCCGCAGGGTACGACGACGTCTTCGAATTCACCAACCAGGACGCGGCAGTCAGCGCCAGCAACAGCTACTCGGCTTTCGGAGGCACCGTTTTCCTTTCCGCCACCGGTTCCAATCTTCGTGGCAACACAGATTGGCGTGCCGTCACTCGCAACGGAGGAGACTCCGCAACGGACGCTGCCAACGATTGGCTCGGTGTCGACGGCCGGGGCCTCCTCGGAGCTTCCTTCGACCTCACCATGACCATGCCCGCTGGAATCTATAACGTTTCCGCTCTCCTCCATGACGGCGGCGCAGCTTCCACCAACGGAAACATCTGGGGACCCGCCACCTTCTCCCTCACCGATGCCAACGGCACCATCGTAGGCCCCACCGCAATCAGTGACCAACAAGGCAACTCCCCCTTCGGCGCTTCCCGCTCCACCCTCGATGGAACCATCGTCAGTGATGGAGTCAACCCCATGAGCTTCAGCCTCTCCACCACCGGAGTCGGCACCGCCAACGGAGCCATCTTCGTCTTCGTCAGCGGCATGACCATCACTTCGGTCCCCGAGCCCTCATCGGCAATCCTCAGCGTCCTCGCTGTCGCCGGTTTCGGCCTCCGCCGTCGCCGCTAGTCTCACCGATTCCATTTTTCACAAAGCCTGCTCTCCTCACCGAAGGCAGGCTTTTTTCGTCACTTCGACCCAAAACAATCCAAGCGCGAACCAATCCGCACATAAAGGTTCCCGTGACCCACCGCCGGAGTCGCATCCACCCACTCGCACTCCGGCCCCACCTCCAGCGACGTGCGCGAGATTTCCCGGTAATGATCCCCCACCGCGGCCACCACCATCTGCCCCTCACGGGAAAGACAGTAAAGATTTCCACCCGCCAGAATCGGCGAAGCATAAAAATTCCCCTTCAGGTTTTGCTTCCACTTCTCCTCCCCGCCCAACGCATCCAGCGCCACCAACGCCCCCCCGTCGGAAAGCGCATACACCGTGCTCCCGTCGGAGACCGGAGTCGGCACATAAGGCGTCTTCCCCTTCATCTTCCACACCACCTCCGGCTCCGTCATCCTGCCATTCGCCAGCACCGGTGGACGAACCGTGAAATAAACCCCGTTCTTACACCCCGTCGCAATCAGGCTATCCCCGCTCCCGGACCCCGCCAGCACATCAATCGGTGACACAATCGTCCGCTCCTTCATCGTCCCCGGCACCGCCCACTGCTCCTTCCCGTCCGCCAAATCAAGCCCCACCACCCCGATGCTCTGCGCCGCCACAATCACCTCATAACCCTCACCCGACGCCCGCCTCACCTTCCTGATCAAGGGCGCCACATAGCTCGTCTTCCCCCCCGGAAACGCCGTCTTCCACTGCACCTTCCCGTCCTTCGTCGAGATCGCCGCCACGTACCCCTCGTTCATATGCAAGTGCGCAATCACCACCCGCTCGCCATGAATCACCGGATGAAGACTCACCCCGTGCTGCGTCTTCTGGGGCCCCACCTCATAACTCCAGACACTCTTCCCCGTATGGTCATAGGCCGAGAGCATCACCCGCTCCTTCGCCCCGTCATACCAACTCACCACCACCAAATCCTCACTCACCGCCGGACTCGCCGCCGCCGTGTTGTTGAACTGATGCAAATGATACTCCCCCACCTGAAAATCCTTCGTCCACTCACTCTCACCACTCAACGCATTCACACACACCAAACTCAACACCCCCTTCTCACGATCCTCCCCCGTCACAAACAACTTCTCCCCCCAAATCACCGGAGAACTCGAGCCATTCCCCGGCAACGCCGCCGACCACTTCAGCGCCGCCCCATCCAGCGTCGTCGCCACCTTCGCCTCCGAGACCCCGCGCCCATCCTCCCCGCGAAACCGCGGCCACTTCTCAACCCCGTTCACCGACCCCATAAGCACCACCGACCCAAGCAGGAATAACGCTGATTTCATCCCCGCTCTCTAGCAGGAAACCCCTCCCCCAGGCATCAAAAAATCGCCCCCGCAAAAGATCACCAATTTCCCCCTTGAAAGCTCATTGAATCCTAACAGAGTCCCCAAATGTCCGAACTCTCTCAAGCCGTCAGCATCAATCCCTACTTCAAGGTCCACGAAGGAAAACTCAATGCCTTCAAGGAACTCATGACCCGTTTCGTCGCTCGCACCGCCAACGAAAAAACCTGCTACTACTACGATTTCACCGTCTGCGGAAACATCGTCTTCTGCCGCGAAGCCTACGCCGGAGCCGAAGGCCTCCTCGCCCACCTCGAAAACGTCGGCGCCTGCATCGAAGAAGCCCTCACCCTCTCCGAGCTCATCCGCGTCGAAGTCCACGGCCCCTCCGAAGAGATCGCCAAACTCCGCGAACCCCTCGCCGATCTCGGCCCCGATTTCTTCGAGCACGCCGCCGGCATTGCGTGATCTCCAATTCAGCCTTAAGCTTCCATCATGCCCACGAAGAAGGACATCCAGGACCTCTACTTCATGGACGCCCGTTTCAAGCTCCTTGAAATTGCGTCCTTTCTTGATCGCGTAGACCGCCATGAGGGCGACGCCGACTTCCGCCACCCCGCCTTCGCCAAGGCTCTCGAAGCGATGCAAAACCCACCCGCCGGCACCACCCGTGCCCAGGCCGTCCACCTCGCATTCTCAGACCACTCAACCGAACCCGCGGAAGCCGCCGGCATCCAATTCGCCTACGGAGCCCATCAAGAGGAAGCTTGAAAAGAATCCTTTTTTGTCTAAATTGGATTCCATGAAAACCACGATTGATATTCCCGATGACATTCTGGAGGAATCCATGAAGTTTACGGGAGCCAAAACCAAGCGGGACGCCGTCGTCTCCGCCATGGAAACCTACAATCGCCGCGCCCGAGCCGAAGCCTTCCTCAAACGCATCCAGGACGGCCCTCCCCTCGACTTCCCCTCGAATGACGAGATCGAAGCCGCCGATGTCGCCGAAGCAGACCGCGCCTTCAAAAACTTCCACTCAAACCCGGAAACGACGGAAAAATGACCCTCGTCGACTCCTCAATATGCGTCGGCTACCTTCGCAAAATCCTCTCGCCGGAAGCCAACACCAGATTTTCCACCCTCATCCTCGATGGCCACATCGCCATCAATCCCGTCATCTGGGCGGAACTCTACAGCGGCGTCCGCGGAAAAAGAGAAGACCACGAATTCAACGACCTCGTCTCCCTCTGCCATCCCCTCAAATTCGATGACGAATGCTGGCAAAAAACGGCCGAAATCAGCCGCCGCTGCATCCGTGCCGGCATCAACGTCCCCTTCTCCGATATCCAGATTCAAGCTTGCGCTGACCGCTACCGCATCGAGCTTTTTCACAACGATAAACACTTCGACCTCATCCAATCCCACGCCTCGTAGCACATGAAATACATCGAGCCCCACGCCCACATGGTCAGCCGCACCACCGCGGACTACCAGACCATCGCCCAAGTCGGCTGCGAAGCCCTCTGCGAACCCGCCTTCTGGGCCGGCTTCGATCGCGCCTCCCCCCAAGGCTTCTTCGACTACTACCGCCAACTCACCGAGTACGAGCCCGCCCGCGCCGCCAAGTTCGGCATCAAGCACTTCTGCTGGCTCTGCATCAACCCCAAGGAAGCCGAAGACCCCGTCTTCGCCCGTGAGGTCATGGCCCTCATCCCCGACTTCATCGACAAGCCAAACGTCCTCGGCATCGGCGAAATCGGCCTCAACAAAAACACCAAAAACGAACTCCAGATCTTCGAGGAACACCTCGAAATCGCCAAAAAGTTCGACCAGGCCATCCTCATCCACACCCCCCACCTCGAGGACAAACTCAAAGGCACCCGCCTCATCCTCGACGCCCTCAATAACGCGAACGTCGACCGCGACCGCGTCATCATCGACCACGTCGAAGAACACACCGCCCCCCTCGTCCTCGACGCCGGATACTGGGCCGGCATGACCCTCTACCCGGAATCAAAATGCTCCCCCGCCCGCGCCATCGACATCCTCGAGACCTTCGGCATGGAACGCATCTGGATGAACTCCGCCTGCGACTGGGGCATCTCCGACCCCCTCGCCGTCATCAAGACCGCCCTTGAGATGAAAAAACGCCACCACTCCCCTGAGATCGTCGAAAAAGTCATCTTCGACAACCCCAAGGCCTTCCTCTCCCAGTGCCCCAACTTCTCGCTTTAGTCCCTTGCGGCCCTCGCCCCTGACGCTAAAACCCCTGCGTGAAGCTCAACGCCCACCAGCACCTCGCCTACTGCACCAACATCCACCCGGCCGAAACCTGGGAGGAAACACTCCACGTCCTCAAAACGGACGTCCTCGCCGTCCGCGACCGCGTCTCTCCCAATGCCCCCTACGCCATCGGCCTCCGCCTCTCCGCCCAAGCCGCCCAAGAGCTCATCGGAGACAACGGCACCAACCTCCGCCTCTTCAAAGCCTGGCTCCTCGAGCAAAACTGCTACGTCTTCACCATCAACGGATTCCCCTACGGATCCTTCCATGGCACCCGCGTAAAAGAAAAAGTCTACCAGCCCGACTGGACCTCGGAAGACCGCCTCACCTACACCAACAACCTCTTCGTCATCATCTCCGAGCTCTGCACCGAAGAATCCGGCGGCTCCGTCTCCACCCTCCCCGGCTCCTTTAAAGAGTTCGCCGCCGACGAAAACCTCATCTTCGCAAACCTCTACGCCTGCGCCCGGCTCATCGAAACCCTCTCCCTCGAGTCCGGCAAAGACCTCCACCTCGGCCTCGAACCCGAACCCCTCGGACACTTCGAAAACACCGCCGAAACCCTCGCCTTCTTCGAGCGCTTCTTCGCCTGGTGCGCCGACCGCGACCTCCCCACCGAGCGACTCAAAAAACACATCGGCATCAACTACGACACCTGTCACTTCGCCCTCGAGTTCGACGACTGCCACCAGTCCCTCAACGCCCTCACCGAAGCCGGCCTCCGCATCTCAAAAATCCACCTCTCCAACGCCCTCTCCTTCGACCCCCAAAACCCCGAAGCCCTCCAGGCCATCCGCCAATTCGACGAACCCACCTACCTCCACCAGGTCATCCTCAACGACGGAGAAAATCTCACCCGCCACAAAGACCTCCCCGACTTCTTCTCCTCACTGCCAACCGCCAACTGCCAACTGCCAACTCCGTGCGAAGCACGGTGCCATTTCCACATCCCCCTCTACTCCGAGCCCCTCGCCCCCCTCGGATCCACCCTCGACCACGCCGAGGCCGCTCTTGCATTTCTCAAAGAGCACCCCGAAACCTGCCCCCACCTCGAGATCGAGACCTACACCTGGGGCGTCCTCCCCGATCAACTCCAGCGCCCGCTCACCGACCAAATCAGCGCTGAGTATGAGTGGGTTCTATCCAATCGATAGCCCCGGATCGCCCCCATTCGGCGATCCATCATTTTCACTTGCGCCAACCCCGATACGAGACGAGTGGTCACCACGCCATGACCTCGTTTCTTATCAATCCCATAACCACCTTCGTAGCAGGCAGCATCCTCACCCTGCTCGTTCTGGGATTCAGCCTTTCATCCGCCACCGGACCGAACCTGACCGCGGACAAGGTCAAAGCCTACCGCGCCGCCATGGCCAAGGCCGGCATCAACGGACCCGCCGCCGGATCACCTGAAGAAAAAGCCGCCCTCGAGCGCTTCCAGAACTTTCTCAAAAACGTCGGAGACAAAGACTACATCGAGCAGGAAACCGCCAAAGCATACGCCCCCGGCGCTTACCTCGATGACACCATCGTCACCCACCACGGCCCCAAGGAGATCAAAGCGTATTTCCTCCAAACCGCCGACACCATGACCGCCTTCGAGGTCACCATCGACGACGTCTCCCGCTCCGGCCCCGACCACTACGTCCGCTGGACCATGATCTTCTCCGCTCCCAAGCTCGGCGGCGGAGAACCCATCCACTCCGTCGGCATCAGCCAGGTCCGCTTCAATGAAGAAGGTCAGGTCGCCTTCCATCAGGACTTTTGGGACTCCGGACAAAACATCTACGGCCAAATCCCCGTCGTCGGCGGCTTGATTAACATCATTCAAAATCGCATGAAGTAGGTTCCCCTTCTCCCTTCGATCAAAAATGAAGCCTCCACCCCAACAACCAAGCCCCACTCTCTTCAGGGTCCTTGGCCAATGGCTGGATTCCGACTACCGGCGCGAAGACCAACCTGATCCCGCCACCCTCCCCGATAAGATCAACTGGGAGCGCACCCTCCCCTTCCTCTTCCTCCACCTCGGCTGCCTCGCCGTCATCTGGGTCGGCTTCAGCTGGGTCTCCGCCCTCGCCGCCATCCTCCTCTACCTCGTCCGGATGTTCGCCATCACCGGATTCTACCACCGCTACTTTTCCCACAAGACCTTCAAGACCTCCCGCGTCATGCAGTTCCTCTTCGCTGCCCTCGGGAACTCCTCCATGCAACGAGGGCCCCTCTGGTGGGCCGCCACCCATCGCCATCACCACAAGCACTCCGACGAAGAAGTCGACCCCCACTCCCCCGTCGCCCACGGCTTCGCCTGGTCACACATCGGATGGCTCACTTCGATGAAAAACTTTCCCACCGACTACGACAGCATCGCCGATCTCAAAAAATTTCCCGAGCTCGTCTTCCTCAACCGCTTCGATCAACTCGTCCCCCTCGTCTACGGCCTCACCATGCTCGCCCTCGGCGCCCTCCTCGAGTTCCTCTTCCCCGCCACCGGCGTCACCATGGGCCAGTTCTTCATCTGGACCTTCTTCATCTCCACCACCGTCCTCCTCCACGGCACTCTCTTCATCAACTCCCTCGCCCACGTCTGGGGAAAACGCCGCTATCAAACCGACGACGACTCACGCAACTCACTCCTCCTCGCCATCATCACTCTCGGCGAGGGCTGGCATAACAACCACCACCGCTACCCCCACGCCACCCGTCAGGGTTTTCGCTGGTGGGAAATCGACCCCACCTACTACGGCCTCAAATTCCTCTCCTGGTGCGGCCTCATCTGGGACCTCCGCCCCGTCCCTCAACGCGTCATCGACGAAGCTCGCACTTCGCGAAATGACGCCGCCTAAAAGATGAATCGCAAACGCATCGCCATCATCGGTTCCGGAATCTCCGGCATGGGCTGTGCGCACTTCCTGCACCCGCACCACGACATCACCCTCTTCGAAAAGGACCACCGCATCGGCGGCCATTCCAACACCGTCACCACTCGCGAGGACGACCGCGACCTCCCCATCGACACCGGCTTCATGGTCTACAATGAAGTCACCTACCCCCTCCTCACCCGCCTCTTCAAGGAGCTAGACGTCGAGACCCGGGAAACCTCGATGTCCTTCAGCGTCCAACATCTACAGGACCGACTCGAGTTCAATGGCGGCAGCCTCAACCTCCTCTTCAGCCAGCGCAAAAACCTCTTCCGCCCGCGCTTCTGGAAGATGCTTCTCCAGATCAATCGCTTCAACAAGGAGACCGTCGCCGAGATCAAGGACCCGCAGCATCCCGAAATGACGCTCGCCCAATACGTCGACCACCGCGGCTACGGACAGGATTTTCTCAACTGGTACCTCGCCCCCATGGCCGCCGCCGTCTGGTCCAGTCCGCCCGATCTCATCGCAGACTTCCCCGCCCACGCCCTGATGAAGTTCTGGCACAACCACGGCTTCCTCGGTCTCGACACCCAGCACCAATGGCGCACCGTCTGCGGCGGCTCGCGCGAATACGTCAAAAAAATCATCGCTCCCTTCGCCGACCGCATCGTCCGCGACCAAACCGTCCAATCGATCACTCCTTACAACGCGCTCACCTTCACCGACGGCTCCCCGCAGCAGTTCGATATCGTCATCAGCGCCGCTCACGGCGACCAGGCCCGCCGCCTCCTCACTTCCCCCACCCCGCTCGAAGCGGAAGTCCTCGACTGCTTCTCCTACCAACCCAATCTCGCCGTCCTCCACACCGATGAACGATTCATGCCCCGCACGAAACGCTGCTGGGCTTCGTGGAACTACCGCATCGATCACGGAAAAAACTCCACCATCTACTGGATGAACAGCCTCCAGGGCGTCTCCAAAAAAACAAACTACTTCGTCTCCATCAACCCCTCGTCTCCCATCGACGACTCCAAGGTCGTCCAACGCCTCGACTACGAGCACCCCCTCTTCGACCTCCGCGCCATCGCCGCCCAAAAACGCATCCCCGAGCTCCATCAGGCCGGCGCTTCAACCGACCGCTACTTCTGCGGCGCATGGCAGCGCAACGGCTTCCACGAGGACGGCCTCTGGTCCGCCTACCAACTCTGCACCGCCCTCCTCGGAAAGGAACCCTGGTCATGACCTCCGCGCTCTACGAATGCGACGTCATGCACCGGCGCCTCAAACCCAAGCAAAAGGCGTTCTCCTACAAGGTCTTCATGCTCAGCATCGATCTCGACAACTTCCCCCGCCTCCCCTTCCTCGGCCACAACCGCTTCAGCCTCTTCGCCCTCAACGACCGCGACCACATCGACCTCGGACTCCCCGGCGGCATCCGCCCAAATCTCGCCGCCTGGCTCGCCCAACAAAACGTCACCCTCTCTCCAACTTCCTCCGTCCGCCTCGTCACCTTCCCCACCGTCCTCGGCTACGGCTTCAACCCCGTCTCCTTCTACTACGTCACCGATGAAAACGGGGAACCCGAGTTCGCTGTCGCGGAAGTCTGCAACACCTTCCGCGAAATGAAACTCTTCCTCGTCGATGGAAAAGCCGACGCCGCCTGGCACAAGCGCATCGCCAAAAACTTCTACGTCTCACCCTTCTCCGATCCCGGCGACGCCTTCAATTTCAAGCTCGGAATCCCCGGCGAACACCTCCGCGTCAACATCGACAACATCGAGGACGACGGCACTTCGCTCATCACCACCGTCCGCGGCCAACGCCACCCCCTCACCTCCGCCCGCCTCCTCTGGTTCTCCCTCAAGTATCCCCTCCTCTCGCTTAAGATCATCACCATGATCCACTGGCAGGCCCTCAAGCTCTGGCTCAAAAAAGTCCGCCTCTTCCGCAAGACCGACCGCCCCGAAGCCCAAACCGACGTCCTTCGCCCACACTCCTCAATCACACGCAAACCATGAGCACCTCAGCACCAGCCAAAAACGGACTCCCCGAGAAACTCGTCCTCGGACTCCTCAACAAAATGCCCCTCGGCAAACTCCGCCTCGAGTATGCCGATGGCTCAGTCCGTCACTTCGGCGACGAAAAATCGGAGGTCACCGCCAGCGTCAAAATCAACAACGACGAGGAGTTCTTCAAGCGCTGCGCCTACTACGGAAACGTCGGCATGGGCGAGGCCTATACCGATGGCATCTGGGACACTCCCGACATCCGAGCTGTCATCTCCTGGTTCATCTTCAACATGGAAGCACTCCAGGGATCGGATACCGCCTCCGACAAACTCCCCGGCGTCAACCTCCTCAAAATCGTCAACTGGTTCCGCCACCTCAAGCGCGCTAACACCGTCGAGACCAGCCGCCGTAACATCTCCGAGCACTACGATCTCGGCAACGAGTTCTACTCCCTCTGGCTCGATGAAACGATGACCTACTCCTGCGCCAAGTTCGAATATCCAGACGCCGCTTTCGCCGACGCCCAGTCCGCAAAATACGAAGCCCTCTGCCAAAAACTCAAACTCAAGCCCGGCGACACCGTCCTCGAAATCGGCTGCGGCTGGGGAGGCTTCGGCGTCCATGCCGCCAAAAACCACGGCGTCAAAGTCACCGGCGTCACCATCTCCCAGGCCCAGGCCGACTACGCCCGCGAACGCATCAAGCGCGAAGGACTCGAAGACCAATTCGAAGTCCTCATCCAGGACTACCGCCACATCAAGGGCCAGTTCGATAAGATCGTCTCCATCGAAATGATCGAGGCCGTCGGCCACAAATTCCACGAGCCCTTCTTCGCCAAATGCCACGAGGTCCTCGCCCCCGATGGCCTCCTCGCCATCCAGATGATCACCGTCCCCGACAACCGCTACCAAAGCCTCACCAAAGGCGTCGACTGGATCCAAAAAGTCGTCTTCCCCGGCTCCCTCCTCATGAGCATCGGCCGCGTCAACGACGTCCTTGCCAAGACCTCCGACATGTTCCTCCACGACCTCGAAGACTTCGGCGCCTACTACGTCCAGACCCTCCAAAACTGGCACCAACGCTTCAATGCCGCCCGCGAAAAACTCCCCGCCCTCGGCTTCGACGAACCCTTCATCCGCACCTGGAACTACTACCTCAAATACTGCGAAGCCGGCTTCAACACCCGCAACATCTCCGTCGTCCAAGCCGTCTACACCCGCCCCAACAACCCAACCCTCACCACCCCCCAACAAAGCAATTCCTAATCCCTAATTCTAAATTCCAAATTCTCCACCCTCCCTCCAACCCCATGCCGCCCACCAACATCGCCCCCGCCCCCCGCCCCTGGTGGCATCGCTGGTTCATTCAACCCGTCGCCCGGCAGCTCACCCAAGGCATCTCCCCCGAAAAACTCGGCTGGACCATCGCCGCCGGCATCGTCCTCGGCATCTTCCCCATCATGGGAACCACCACCTTCATCTGCTTCGCCGCCGCCTGGCTCCTCAAGCTCAACCAACCCGTCATCCAGACCGCCTGCCACGCCGTCTACGCCCTCCATCTCGCCCTCATCCTCGTCTTCATCCGCGCCGGACAAGCCCTCTTCGGCGCCGACCCCATCCCCTTTTCCATCTCCCAACTCCTCGGCCGCTTCACCGATGACCCGTGGCAATTCGCCAAAGACTTCGGCGTCGCCGCCCTCCAGGGCATCACCGCCTGGGCTCTTGTCGCCCCCCTCCTCCTCTTCGCCATCAAGCTCACCATCACTCCGGTCCTCGGACGCTTCGCCAAAAAACTCCAGCAACGAAAGGAGCTAGCCGCATGAACGACTGGACCATCTTCCCCGGCGTCGGCCTCCTCATGCTCGCCATCTTCTCCCTCGCCTGGCACTGGGGAAAGACCATCAACAACTACTCCCTCGTCGATGCCTTCTGGGCCTTCGGCATCGCCCTCTCCGGCATCATCTTCGCTCTCCTCGGAAATGGCGACCTCCCCAAGCGCCTCGCCGCCGGATCCCTCGCCGCCTTCTGGGGCATCCGCCTCGGCTACCACCTTGCCAAGCGCATCCGCAAACATCACCCCACCGAAGACTCCCGCTACCAAAAACTCCGCGAAGTCTGGCGCGGCCGCGAAGCCTCCGCCTTCTTCTGGTTCTTTCAGGCCCAGGCCCTCTCCGTCCTCCTCCTCGCCCTCCCCTATTTCCTCATCGCCCGCGACTCCTCACCCTGGGGACTCTTCGAAACCCTCGGCCTCACCGTCGCCCTCATCGGCATCGCCGGCGAAATCCTCTCCGACCACCAACTCTCCCAATTCGTCGAACACCGCACCGATCCCAACGCCGTCTGCCAAACCGGCCTCTGGCGCTACTCCCGCCACCCCAACTACTTCTTCGAAATGGTCATCTGGATCGGCATCTACCTCTTCGCCTGCGGATCCGCCTACGGCTGGGCCACCATCCACGCCCCCCTCATCATCACCTTCCTTCTTCTCAAAGTCACCGGCATCCCGCCCTCCGAAGCCTCGTCCCTCAAGAAAAAGGGCGACCGCTACCGCGCCTACCAACGCACCACCAGCCCCTTCATCCCCCTTCCTCCTAGAAAATAAATGAGCACCATCGACGACCTCCTCGCCAAGGACATCCTCCCCGACTTCCTCATCCGCTACGGCATCCGCCAGCGCCTCCGGGAAACGCTCGACCCCTTCGAAAAACTCGACCCCGAAGGCCGGCAAAAACTCCTCATGGAGCACATCGCCGACCTCAAGTCCTCCCCCATCGCCATCGCCACCAATGAGGCCAACGAGCAACACTACGAGCTCCCCACCGCCTTCTTCCAAAAGTGCCTCGGACCCCACATGAAGTACTCCTCCGGCTACTGGGACCCCGGCGTCACCGACATCAAGACCTCCGAGGGACGCATGCTCGCCCTCACCTGCGAGCGCGCGAATCTAAAAGACGGCGACCGCATCCTCGAGCTCGGCTGCGGCTGGGGCTCCCTCACCCTCTGGATGGCAAAACACTTCCCCAATTCACAAATCACCGCCGTCTCGAACTCCCGCACCCAGAAGGAATACATCGACGCCCAAGCCCAGGAACGCGGCCTCACCAACATCGAGATCAAAACCGTCAACATGATCGACTACCAAGGCGAAGGAACAGAGCTTTTCGACCGCGCCGTCTCCGTCGAAATGTTCGAGCACATGAAGAACTACCAGCTTCTGTTAGAACGCATCTCCACCTGGCTCAAACCCGGCGGCACCCTCTTCGTCCACATCTTCACCCACCGCGAATACGCCTACCACTACGAGGCCAAAAACGAAGACGACTGGATGGCCCGCTACTTCTTCACCGGAGGCCAAATGCCCTCCGACGACCTCCTCCTCTACTTCCAGGACCACCTCAGGATCGACGACCACTGGCAGGTCCCCGGCACCCACTACGCCAAAACCTCCGAAGCCTGGCTCGCCCTCATGGACCAACACGCCGACGAACTCAAACCCCTCATTTCCGAAACCTACGGCGCCGACCAAGCCAAAAAATGGTGGGTCTGGTGGCGCTGCTTCTACCTCGCCTGCGCCGAACTCTGGGCCTTCAAAAACGGCCAAGAATGGATCGTCTCCCACTACCGCTTCAAAAAGCCATAGCACAATCGGATCGTCCACAACTCCAGACGGTCCTGAAGGGACAAAAAAACAAAGCATGGGGCTTCAGCCCCATGCTCAAGGCTCCCCAGCTCCGAAGGAGCGTCAGGCATATAGCCCCCAGCCTCGGCTGGGGGATCCCCCGCACCCAGAGATTCCAAGCTCCGAAGGTGCGCAGGCACAGGCTTTCAATCAGTCGCATCCTCGCTGTATTCGAGATCATGCTTCTCGCCGAATTCACGGAATTAGGAAAAGGGCTCCAAAAGCCCTTAGAAGTTGCTAAGAATAATCGAACTGACAAGGTGGTTTCAGCAATTGCAACATATAAGACGCTGCACTTAATCTTGAAGCGAGCCACACAAAATGAACGGACCATCAGATTCACCTAACAATGGGCGAGGGAATATCGTCGCATTGAATATAGGTGACCTTGACCGAATGAAGAGGCTTTATAAAGGCTTCAAAAAAGATCTTGGATTTTTCCCAGATGGAGCATTTAGACAATACTTGTCCGGCGGCGAATGTCTCGGAGTTATCGATTCTGAGAAGAAACTACGGGGCTACTTGATCTTTAATGAGGGAACCGACGGAGTTCGAATAATTCAAATCTGTGTCTGTCCATCTACCCACGGAAAGGGTTATGCTAAACGTCTGGTAGACAAGCTGAAATCTAAATTTTCGTCGAAGCTTTATCTTAGGTTGAAATGCCGAAGAGACTTTGATGCCCACAGGTTTTGGACTCACATGGGGTTTGTCGTTCACAATGAGGAGGTAGGAAAATCTAAGGAAGGCCATATTCTTTCCAACTTTTACTTTCGATTTTCGAAAGCTCCGAATCAAGACTTACTCAGTTTGATCGATTCTATGGCGGATGATCGACTCGCCGCAGTAATCGATGCTCAGATCTTTTTCGATATTTTCGAGGACCCAAGCCCAAAGAACCTGGCCTCGCAAAATTTGACTTCGGGATTTTCTGAGGAAAGGTGTCGCTTGTTTATATCGGACGAGACATTGGCTGAGATTGACAGGAAAGATGACCGAGTTCTACGAAAAGAATCCAGAGATCGCGCGCGAGGATTTGACTCTATTCCTTTCGATCATGCACGAGCTGATTTATTGACAACAGAACTGAAGTCGATCCTTCCTCATAAGACTCCAAATCAGATATCAGACATTAGACAGATTGCAAAAGCCGCAGCCTCTTCCGCTGACTGCTTTCTCACTCGGGACGAACTTCTCTCTTCGAGAAGCAATGAGATATTAGAACTGACTGGCCTTGAAGTGTTGAGACCGACGGAGTTCCTTCTAGAGCTACACGAAAAAAGTCGGCACCGCCCCCATTCACCACGCTTTATCGCGGGAATGAGCCTTAAATGGGAAAGGCTTTCTTCAACATTTCTGAAAGCGCTGGACGTTGGACTTTTCACGCTTGCTGGCGAACGCTCCACACAACTGAGAAATTTTCTGGAAGATAGTTGCGTGGATACTACCCAACAGGTTTGCGAAATCCTCAGAGCTAGTGATCTGACTGTCGGAATCCGTGTTTTACGGAAATCTGGAGATTCCGAGCTTGAGCTTTCATTTATCAGGTTGAGCCGGGAATCGACCAATCCTGATATTTTTCAGCGATTTTTACTGGCTGACACAATAAAATCGGCCTCTGAGCAGGGGAGAGAAATCATCAAACTCACCGACACTCGCTCAGAAGCGCTTTTTGGTTCAGCATTGGATCATCTCGGTTTCGCTCGAGTTGGGCTTTTTTTTGTCCGCCTTATCATCCCCGAGGTCACTGACCGCAGCAGGGCAGCTAGAATCACTCAGAAACTCGGGTTTCAGGACCTCTCTAGTTTTTCCGATGAACAGATGGAACGCCTTTGTGCACCGATGCAGATTTCACCTCGTCGCCTGTTCTTTATGATTCCAATAATTCCGAATTTTGCGAGGCAGATGTTGGATGATCGAGCGGCTCAACAGGATATGTTCGCAGAAAAGGCCCAAGTTTTTCTCAGAACTGAGAACGTTTTCTACCGGACTCACTCCCGGCATCACATGCTTAATGCTCCAGCCCGCATCCTTTGGTATGTAAGCGGAGAAGTAGGAGAACTCATTGCCGTTTCAGATTTGGATCAAGTGGTTTCCGGCGAAGCCAAGCAGCTATTTAAAACTTTCAAAAAATTTGGAGTTCTCGATTGGAGAGAAGTACTTGAGGTATGCCAGGCGTCGGCTCATCAGAAAATCATGGCACTCAAATTTTCAAACACCCATCCATTCGAGAAACCACTGCCCCTCAAATTACTGCGTCAAATATTTTCAGATCAAGGCCACAGTCTAGTCCTCCAATCGCCCTGTCAGGTTTCTCGTGAAGTTGCACAGAAACTCTTTAAAGTAGCATTTCCTTCCCATGCAGAAAAATTCCAATCGTAAGCCACTCTTGCTTTCCCTTAAGCCAATCTACGCCGATCTAGTATTTCTTGGTTTGAAGACAGCAGAGCTCCGGCGGAGGGTATCGAGTAGTCTGCAGAATCGGGACGTCTATGTCTATGTCTCTAGCCCCGTTATGGAGTTGCGTGGCGGCTTCCGAGTAGGAGAAGTGTGGAAAGATTCTCCGGACAACATATGGGACTTGGTATCCAGTTTTGCGAAAGTGGATCGTGCTACATTTGACGGCTATTACGAGGGATCCAACGTGGCTTACGCTCTCGAAATCAAAGAGGTTTGGAAATACCGCACGGCACTTAGCCTTCACGACCTTCGACAAAAGTTCGAAAATTTCGTCGTCCCCCAATCCTACAGATATTTGAATGAGGCAGAGATGCGCTCAATTCCCCGACTCAAAAGGAGAGGGATTAGTGTTCCTTCGCCAAATACTAAAGCTGTTTAAGAGTCCTTTGGAGAGAAGATCATCTCCAACGAAGCAGAAGATAAGCTCCCTCTGCAACCAGATCGGCTCACCGTGAACGAACCAAACCCCTCCTGCCACGCAAAATCCTTCGGAACGCGAAAGATCTCCCTCACCCATCGGGTCGCCTTTGATTTCACCACCCGAATCAAATCCGAGAGGCAATGCTTGGGACCGAGACTCACCAAGAGGTGAACATGATCCTCCACCCCTCCGATTTTCACAAGGTGGCCGCCTTCACTCCGGATGATCCAGCCAATGTATTCGTAGATACGGGGTTCGATTCTACCCTCTTCAAATCCACTCAAAGGAATTTCGAAATGAAATCGATCGGATTGATCGGTTTAGGTTGGTAACCAGCAGTTGCGAGCGGAGCGAAGTGACGGTCTTGGGTCACAATGTAATCTGCTCCAGCAGTGATCGCACAGTCAGTGAAAATGTTGTCGTCGGGGTCATCGTTAATCACTTGGAAGCGATATTGAGGAGTTACCCTTACGGTCGCCCCTACTGTAAGTTCAACGTAATCCATCAGCCTCGCAAACTTTTGCCAGTGCTCACGCCCGCTCATCCGTGCGATGACCTCTTCGTATTCTAGGAGAATCGGCGTGGACACCGCCAAGGTCAGCTTTCCCGCAACCCAAGCATCTAAAATCGGAAAGAATTCGTGACCCGCAGCCCGCGCTTGAACGAGGACATTCGTGTCCAAACAAACGATCATGCCTGACGCAGCTGACTCCGAACCTCCGAGATGATTTCAGGAAGACGATCCAGCTTCCCACTGGTCCGCTCACTCTCAGCTTCCGCCGAGATCTCCCTCCACAGCCGATCTTTTTCAGCATGGAGTAGAACCTGATTCACCAGCTGAAGCTCCTCCTCCGACATCACTTCGATGCGCTTGATGAGATCCGGCTTCAAAGCGGATGTGCTGGGAAAGACAGTTGCCATAACAGGAGAATAATCTCACGAGAACGGCGCTGTCGCAAGGGGCAATGTTTGAGCACCTGACTTAGCAGAGCGTCGATCAGTGAGCGAAAAAGGTGCCTACTGTGAGATCCAGAGCGTCGTGAGCCTACCAGTTCACAGAGTGGAATCCACTTACCGAGATCAGCTTTCAACAGAACACCCGAAACAAACACTACTTCGGCGGTGCTGGAACCTTCCACACCTCATCCTCCAACCGCCGCTCAAAACGAAACGGCTCTTCCGCACTCACATCCACCGTGATCTGCACCGGCGGAAAATTGGGCTCAAGCCGATCAACCTGCACCCGCGTAACATTCCGCGCGTCCTCCCAGGGATGATCAACTGTCCACGTGTGACCATCGGCGTGCAAAAACAATACCGGCTTCTCAAAGCCCGCCGCGAGTTTCACAAAAGACTTCGTAAACGGAGTGAACAACGCATTGACCACCACCTTCACTCTCCCCTGACCAACCGGATTCGCTTGCGCGCAAACAATCGCCGCGCGGACCTCTTTTTGATGCTTCGCAAACTGAGCCTCAATCCAGGCATTGTTCTCCCCAAAACGCCGCGCCCATTCCCCCGGATCATGAACCCGACCGCCCGGAAGATTGATCCCGATCACCAACACCCCATTCGCTACAAAGGCAAAGTTCTCCGGGCGTTCCTGCTGACGCTCGGTCACCCAGCCCGCCTGAAAATTCTTCTCCAACCCTAACAAATGCTCACTCCACAAGGCCCAACCCACCTCCGGGTCCGGCCGATCGTTCCACTCGTTGTCACCCGGCACGATGTAGGACGGAATCGTATTCCCCTTCGTAAATAGGTCCTTGATGTCAGTGTAAGTCTTCCCGGTAAGGCTCCCGTCACGCCCCGACTGGCCCGTGCAAATATCGCCAAGATGAATCAGAAACTGCGAGGTCCCGTCCCGATTCTCCTGCCCCACGTAATACTGCGCCGCTCTCAAATCAGCCGGCGAATAAGGACCGCACCCCATCGCCGAGAACACCAAGGGCGCCACCTTCTCCTCCGCGAGAACCGCATGGGGCAAGCCGCTGACAAACAGCGCAACGAAGAGGCGAGCGGAGATCATCTTAAAATTGGCAAAACCAGAGCTCCTCACTTCCCGATGCAATAAACCGTCGAGAACGACCGCGCAAAAATCTGCCCCTGGATCGGAGCCAGCGTCGAACGAAACATTTCCGACTTCTCCGCCCCCAGAGAGTTGTTCGACACAATCTCCATCTCCTTCCCCGGCTTGATCACCAAAACCCCTCCTCCATAAACATTCTGCAAAAGAACATGCCCCTTCACCACCAGAGGCGCCGAAGCAAACTCCCCCTTCACTCCCAGCTTCTCCTCCCAGTAAATCTCACCCGTCTTCGCATCGTAACAACTCGCCTTCCCCGACATCGACACCACGATCACATAACCATCCACCACCGCCGGCGATGGCAAATCCCGTCCCGCCTTCCGCTTCGTATGCCAGACCATGTGCGACTTCGTCACCTCGCCCTTCCCCCCCGGTTTCACCGCATAAGTGTCACCCGGCTTCCCGCTCACCACATGCAGAAGCCCATCCGCAAAATCCGGAACCGGCGA
The DNA here is from genome assembly GCA_051252135.1 of Verrucomicrobiaceae bacterium. Taxonomy (GTDB): domain Bacteria; phylum Verrucomicrobiota; class Verrucomicrobiia; order Verrucomicrobiales; family Akkermansiaceae; genus SW10. The sequence continues at coordinate 85,404 of JBPOGH010000016.1, forward strand.
CCCCCGCCCGTTGAAGGCCTTGCAAAACCACAACTCCTTGCCCGTCTTCGGATCGTAGCCACGCACTCCCAACTCCCCGTTCAAAACCAACTCCTTGCGACCGTCGGTCTCAATCACAATCGGCGTGCTCCACCCTCCCCGGGGTTTCGCTTCCCGCTCCGTCGTCCAAACCGGCTCGCCCGTCTGAAGATCAAAAGCCACCAACGAAGACGCCCCCTCCGCATCGCAATTCTGAATCACCAGTCCATCCACAATAATCGGTGAGGCCGCCACCCCCCAAGGACCGGGAAAGGTCCCCAATTCCCGCGACCACATCTCCTTCCCTTCAAGATCAAAGCAATGCAGCCCGCCTGGGCCAAAAAACGCCACCACCCGCTCGCCGTCCGTCGCACACGTCGGCGTCGCAAAACTATTCATCTTGTGTGGATTCTCCGGAGCGGCACACCCGATCGTCTTCTCCCACCGCACCTTGCCATTCTTGCGATCCAGACAGAACACATAGCGCTCCTTGCCATCCTCCGAAGCACTCGTCAGAAAAAGCCGATCCCCCCAGTTCACCGGAGACGATTGCCCCTCTCCCTTCAGCTGTGTTTTCCAAACCACAGAGCCCGCATCCCACGTCATCGGCACATCCTCCGCCGTCGAATGCCCCCGCCCCGTCGGCCCCCGGAACTGCGCCCAGTTGTCCTCCGCCTGCAAAACGGAAATCCCCGGCAACACCGCCAAGGCGGAAACAACAAAACGAACGAAACAGGCGCGACTAAAGATTCTCTTCATGGATCCGGATGAAATATCTACGCACTCTGCACAGCTTGCATGTCATCAATAAAGGCAATTCGCGTCACCATCCCCCGGCGATGTCGGTAGGGCCCTACTTCCGGTGCCAGACATCCCCCTCTTCGAGAATCGCGTCCGGCTTTTTCCCATCAAGCCACTCCCGTGCCGGTTGACTCTCCTTCAGATACGCTTCCCAAAATGCCGTGCTCAAAGCCAGGATCACCCGATGATGGTTCGGATTTCGCTGTTCCTTGCCCGAAATCGTCCGATCGGAAAAAGCCATATGCTCCGCGTCTTTCAAAACGAGCTCATACTTCGACCCCGCCGGAAGCGCAGGGTAAACCAGCTGTCTCGTCTCGGGAGTCGCACTGCTCAAATGCCCCTCATCCTTCGTCCCCGTCATCAGCATCATCGGCATCTGAATCCCTCCGAATGCCTTCTTCGCATCGCCCATTCTCGGAATACTCGGACTCAACGCAAGACCCGCATCGATTCGCTCATCCGCAAAACGCGCCCCGGCCACCCCATACCTTTGACCACAAAGAGCCTGCGTCGTCTTCGCCCCAAACGAATGCCCGCCAATCCCGACTTTTTCCAAATTCATCCGACCGTGAAGAAAGTGCGCCTTGTCCACCGCCCACGTTTCCAACTGATCAAGAGTCGCGGACACATCACCATTCCGGTCAACAAACGAACTCCCGTTTGCCGCCTTCGCCATTGCCTTCATCCGCTGCGCCGGGGGCACCTCCTTCCAAACAGCCTCGTCACTGCCCGCATGCTGCATCGCCACCACCACAAATCCCCGCCCCGCCCAATGATTCCCAAGATAAGTCCCCACCTCACGCGAACCACCCAGACCGTGACTCAACAAAATCACCGGACCTGATTTCTCCTGCGGAAGATAAACCTTAAGCGGAACCTCCCGCCCCTCACCATAAACAAATGAAGTCAGCTTCGTCTCCACCTTCCCCTTGCGAACCCCCGGGTCGTAAGACCTCTCCTGCGCATGAAGAACAACACTAACCACCAGAAAAAGAACAAGGATCCTCATAAGGAATCCAACTCAACCCCAACCCAAAAGTTGCGAAAGAACTTGGTCATCCCTTCATGGAAATCCCTTCTCTCACAAACCTTGATCTGCATTCCCCACAGGTCACAATCCCCAAATGCCGACCTCCTTTCCCGACTACCGTGTCCCGCAACCCGATCTCGCCGGGACAACCACGCGATACGCCGACTTCCACTCCCGCCTCACTGCCGCAACCTCCGCGTCTGATTGCTTGGCCATCGTCGCCGATTGGGACACCCTGCTCTGCCAGTTCAAGGAGTGGAGCTCCCTCACTTACATCCGCTTTCAACAGGACACGCGGAACATGGACTACAAGGCCGCCATGGATGAACTCGATGCCATCGCGCCAAAATACGCCGACCTCGAAACGAAGCTCAAACAAGCCCTCCTCGACTCCCCCTTCCGCAGCGACTTGGAAACCACCCTCACCCCGATGCTCTTCGCCAAGTGGGACTGCGACACCAAGAGCTTCGCCCCCGCCATCGAGGACGACATGGCCGCCGAGGCCAAACTCCAATCCGCCCACACGGCCCTCACCGCCGGTGCCGAAATTGAATTCCAGGGAGAGAAGTTCACCATCTCAGAACTCGATAAATTCGCCGACGACGCCGACCGCGAAGCCCGCGAGGGAGCCTGCCGCGCCAACTCCCAATGGTTCTCCGACAACGCCCCCGAGCTCGATCGCCTCTACCACGAACAGGTCAAACTCCGTCACACCATGGCGGGGAAACTCGGCTACCGCAACTTCACCGAGCTCGGCTACCAGCGCATGTCCCGCATCGGCTACGGCCCCAAAGAAGTCGCCACCTTCCGAAATGAAATCCGCGACAAGGTCGTCCCCATCGCTCTGGAGATCGCGGAAAAACAACGCACCACTCTCGGCGTCGATCAGCTCAAGTTCTGGGACCACGGCGCCCACTCGGCCAACGGAAACCCCAAGCCCTTGGGCGGCCACGACTGGATGGTCGACCGCGCCACCGAAATGTTCAACGAGATGGGACACGGACTCGACTCATTCTTTGATGAGATGAAAGCCCGCGACGCCATGGACCTGAAATCGCGGAAAGGCAAAGCCGGAGGCGGATTCTGCGACTTCCTCCACCAATACGAATTCCCCTTCATCTTCTCAAACTTCAACGGCACCCGCGGCGATGTCGACGTCTTCACCCACGAGATCGGCCACGCCTTCCAAAGCTACAACAGCCGGAACCAACCAATGAGCGACATCGTCTGGCCCACCACCGAGGCCTGCGAAATTCACTCGATGGCCCTCGAGTTCCTCACCTGGCCGCACATGGAGAAATTCTACGGCGAGACCGCCGCCGAAGAACTTCGCCGCATCCATCTCAGCACCTATTTTCACTTCCTTTGCTACGGCGTCTCCATCGACCACTTCCAGCACCTCGTCTACGAAAAACCCGACGCCACTCCGGAAGAACGCAATGCCATGTGGCAGGAAATCGAAAAAACCTACCTCCCCTGGTGGGACTTCGCCGACCTCCCCGCCGAACGCAGCGGTCGCCTGTGGCAACAAAAAGCCCACATCTACCAAAGCCCTTTCTACTACATCGACTACTGCCTCGCCCTCACCGGCGCCCTTCAATTCTGGTCAAAATCCCAAACCGATCCCGAAGGCACCCTCAAAACCTACACCGAGCTCTGCACCCTCGGCGGTAGCAAACCCTACACCGGCCTCCTCGAGTCCGCCGGCCTCCGCTCGCCCTTCGAACCGGGCTGCCTCGATCAAGTCATTCAAGACGCAAAGAACTACCTCGATTCCAGCCAAGTTCGGTAGCTCACCGCGTCAGCTCCACAATCCGCTCATACAGCGCCGCCATCTTCGGCACCTTCGCTCCCGCCGCCTCCGCCCGCCTCAACGGTTCACCCCAGATCGCTTCCACCTCCACTGGCTTGCCGTCCACAAAATCAATCATACTCGACGGACGATAAGGCCCCATCGGATACGTCCGCTGCATCTGCACTTCTTCGTAATCCGCCTCCACCGGATACCCCAGCGCATTGGCCGCCGCGATCACTTCCGCCATCAACTCCCGCACCATCGCTTCCCCGCCCTCCTGCGCCAGCAGGGCCTTCGTATCAATCCCGCCCTCCGTGATACACAACCCGTTAAACGGCACGTTCCACACCAACTTCCGCCACTGCGACTCCCCCAGATCAGCCGACACCGCACACCGCACCTTCGCCTCCTCAAATAGCGCCGCCAATTCCTCCAGCTCCGGAGTCACCCCCGGCACCGCACACCCCATCTCGATCGGACCACCACCCGAGTGACTGATCAGCCCTGCTCCCAGCCGGTTGATACACACAAAACACAACGCCCCCATCACCCGCTCCGCTCCAAAAATCTCACTCAACCGCTCCGTATTCCCCAAGCCATTCTGCATCGTCAGCACGATCGATTTCTCATGCAGCATCGGCGCGATCACGTCCTCGTAATGCTCATTCGACGTCGTCTTCCAGCACACCATCACCACATCCACCTCCCCAATCTCCTCCGGCGTCCGCCCACACAAAACCTGCGGTAAAAAAATGTCCCCGTGGATACTCTCCACCTTCAACCCATTGTGCTTCACCTCGTCGTAATCCGACCGCAGCAAAAAACGCACCTCGTTCCCGGCCTCCGCCAAACGCGCACCGTAATAACTCCCCAATGCCCCGGCCCCAACAATCGCAAACGACTTCATCACTTAAACTCCTTCGCCACCTTCACCGCCGTCGCAATCGTATTGCGATGAATCTTCGCCGTGTATTCCTGCTGCCGGTTGTATCCGCCGCCGTATAGAATCGCCACCGGAATCCGGTTCCGCCGAAACGCCCGCAGGATCACCTCGTCACGACGCATAAAATCCTTCAGATCGAGCAACATCAGCCCCAACCGGTCATTGCGATGATTGTCCGCACCCGACACCCAGATCACCAGGTCCGGTGAAAAAACATCCAGCGCCGCCGCCAAGGTCGTAAAGAGCTGCTTCAAATACATATCCCCCTCAACGTATCTCACCGTCTCCACATCCATCGAGCCCGCCGCCTCCACCGAGGAATACCGCCGCCCCACATGAATCGAATACGTAAACACGTTCGGATCATCCGCCAAAATATTGCTCGTCCCGTTCCCCTGCTGCGCATCCGTATCCACCACCATCACCTTGATCCCCGGATTCGTCACCTGCAGGTCACGGATCGCGATCGCCACATCATTGAACACACAATAACTCTCCCCGTGATCCTTGAACGCATGGTGCGTCCCGCCCGCAAGCACCGCCGCCACTCCGTCCTGCAGCGCCGCATAACACGCCTGCCGCGTCGCCTCCGCCTCCGTCGCCGCCTTCGTGTAAAGCTTCGGCGTCACCGGCAACCCAAGCTGAATCTGCTCCTTCCGGTCCAACTGCCCGTTGTAAATCTTCGCCAGATAATCGGTATCATGCACCCGCCGCAACACATGCGCATCCGCCGCCCGCACCTCCGTCACGTCCTCACCCCTCAACACCCCGCTATCAATCAGCATCTTGCGGGACACCTCAAATTTCTCCATCGGCAGAGGATGCCCATCGGGAAGGTTGAGGTAGAAATCTGGTGAGTAAAAACAACGCATTCGACTTGGCCCTTACTCTCATCCCTCGCAGGGATCGCGGCAAGCACAGATGTGACTGGAAAACCTCCCGTTCCTTGTCTAGTTTTCGCCAGTTGCCTCCACACCCCGTCATCCTGATCCTCTGCATTCTGGCCTCTTCGCTCTTCGCGCAAGACGGGCCTAGGGTCACCGTCGTCCCCGCTCCCCCCAATCCCTACCAATACCAAAAGACGGTCTACCCATGGAAAAAGTTCATCACCGCCACCGTCTTCTGGGTCGGGGAAAAACCCACCCCCAACAACCCCACCCCCAACAACAAATCCTCCTGGGACACCGAGTGGCAAGCCAACTTCGGCGGCTTCGATGACCCCAACAACCGCACCGGCTACCTCCCCAAAGGCTTCATCCCCAAGCTCAACCCCTTCTACATCGCCCTCCCCTACAACGACTGCATCAACCACGCAGCCCACAAACCGGAGGCCTCCCGCGTCATCCCCTGGTTCTCCCGATACCGGCCCGATCCCGGCGACTCGGTCTGCAAAGGACGCTGGCTTCAAATCATCGCCAACAACCGCGTCTGCTACGCCCAATGGGAGGACTGCGGCCCCTTCACCACCGATGACCACTCCTACGTCTTCGGCAACGCCAACCCCAAAACCACCCAAAACGACAACGCCGGCATCGACATCTCTCCCGCCGTCCGCGACTTCCTCGGCGTCGGAAACAAGGTCAAGGTCCACTGGCGCTTCATCGAGTTCTCCCAGGTCCCACGCGGACCCTGGTCCCTCTACGGCACCAACAATCCCTTCGTCAACCCCAAGGCCGACCCCGACTTCATGGCCCGCATCCGCTACCACGAGCACCTCATCAAGCTCCGCGACCAGGCCTACAAAAGGCAACTCTCCCAATAAAAAATGAACCTCCTCCGGTCAGCGGCGATCATTCTCTCCCTCAACGGGCCTCTGACTGCTACCGCACAAGACCACATCCTCTTCATCCGCGGCGGCTCCGGCACCGTCGGGTTCTTCGAAGGCGGAGCCGACGAACAAGGCGCCTCGATTGACAACTTCATCGACGACCAAACAAACCACGGCTGGGGCGAGCTCGCCACCGCCCTCGAAGCCGAAGGCTTCCTCCTCACCGAGATCAGCGAGGACACCCCCTCCCCCAAATCACCCGTCCCCCTCGACACCCTCCCCCTCTCCGACTACGCCCTCATCGTCTTCGGCTCCAATAACGCCGTCTACACCACCGCCCAAATCAACGCCTTCACCGCCTACATCCAACAAGGCGGCGCCGCCCTCTTCATCGCCGATGCCAACTTCGGCTCCAACTGGTCGGACGCCAGCAGCTCCGACACCCAATTCCTCGCCCCCTTCGGCATCGAATCCAATCAGGACCAAGGCACCTACCAGGTCCGCCGCGCCGACTCCGACTTCCTCCTCCCCAACCACCCCGTCTTCACCGGCGTCTCCAGCTTCGATGGCGAGGGCGTCTCCCCCGGACTCCTCAACCCCTCCCTCGCCACCCTCACCGGAGTCACCCGCACCATCCTCGCCCGCGTCCCCTCCGGCAAATCCCTCACCCGCAATCCCTCCCCCCTCTTCAGCGGAAATCGCGGCCCTTCCCAAACAGCCACCTCCAGCGACGGCACCCTCATCACCGCCTCCTACGGCTCCGGAAAAATCGCCCTCCACTTCGACCGCAACACCTTCTTCAACCTCGGCGGCGCCGGAACCAACATCAACCGCTTCCAAAACGAACGCTACGCCCGAAACCTCTTCAACTGGCTCGCCGGAAAACCCGACTTCAACCCCGCCACCGACAACGCCCCGCCCCGCGCCCACCTCCAAAACCTCGCCCCCGAAATCGCCCTCACCGCCAACGGCTCCCTCAACCTCACCGCCAAAGCCTCCGATCCCGACGGCTCCATCACCTCGGTCCAACTCCTCGTCGACGGCCAACCCATCGCCACCGACTCCACCTCCCCCTACCAATTCACCCTCCCCAACCCCGGCTTCGGAACCCGCACCCTCACCCTCCGCACCACAGACAACGACGGAGCCACCACCGACAACCAACGCACCCTCCTCCTCACCGACCCCGGCAACCTCCCCTCCCCCCTCGACCGCTCCAACTGGACCCTCACCAGCTCCGTCAACAACGGCAGCGAACTCGCCAACGCCATCGATGGCAACCTCTCCTCCCGCTGGCCCTCCCGCCAATTCCAAACCCCCGGCCAAACCCTCAACATCGACCTCTCACAACCCCAACTCTTCCAAACCATCGTCCTCGAGACCCCCGCCAACCCAAACGACTACCCCCGCGGATACCTCCTCAGCGGATCAAATGACGGCACCACCTTCACCCAACTCGCCGTCGATCCCTCCACCCCCAACAACGCCACCACCACCATCACCCTCGACCGGCCCCGCCACTTCCGCTTCCTCCGCATCGAACAAACCGGCTCCTCCTCAAACCGCTGGTGGTCCATCCACGAACTCAACATCCTCTCCCCCGCCCCCGGTGACCCCCTCCCCCTCGCCTCCTGGCAGGAACTCCACAACATCTCCGATCTCTCCATCGACCCGGACCTCGACGGCCAAAACAACCTCCTCGAGTTCGCCTTCCACACCGACCCCCACGATAAATCATCCGCCCACCGGCCCGCCTTCCACCAATCCGCAGGCAGCCTCACCTTCTCCCACCGCCGCTGGACCGGAAACAACGGAGTCGATTACCTCATCCAGACCAGCCCCGATCTCACCACCTGGACCCCCGCCACCACCACCCCGCTCGGCACCCCCACCCCACTCGGCAACGGGGCCGAACTCGCCACCTTCCAAATCTCCCCGCCCCCCGGCTCCACCCCCTTCTTTGTTCGCCTTCGGGCGACCATCCCCTAAGCCCCCCGCTGCCTCACTGACTCCTCTCAAAAGAAAGGGCCGGTCATTACGACCGGCCCTTTCCACACACATATGTTGAAACAAACAACAAGCAAAGCTCGGCCGTTTCTCCGAATAGTCAAATGCAGCCTCCGTGCCAATTCCGTCACTTTGACCCCCCACCCGCCCTTCTTACCCCCTTCCCGACATTTTCTTATCGGAAGACGTGCGATCCTTCGAAAAGGATGATAGTTTCCCGCCGTAGCAAATCTGACTGACATGAGTGATTGGACTGACATCGGCGAACAACTGAAAGCCACCCGCGAGGAACGTGGGCTGGAGCTTCCGGACGTCGTTCACCAGACCCGCATTCCCCTCGGAACCCTGCGCGCCCTGGAGGCAAATGACTACTCCGGCTTCCCCAGCCCGTCCTACGCCAAAAGCTTCCTCGCCCAATACTCCGACTTCCTCCAGATCGATGCCGACGACTGGCTCGACTGCTTCGAGACCGGCAACGTCCTCTCCCACGGCGAAAACCTCGACTACCTCGTCCCTGACGACCCCGCACCCTCGCGCCCCGCTCCACGCCCCCGCGCATCCCATAAACCTTCCCGCTCCCGCGAACCCCGCGAGAGCAATGGCAACCTGACCCAGACCCTTCTCATCCTCGTCCTCACCGCCGCCCTCATCGGAGGCGCCATCTGGGGATTCCTCACCATCGAGAAGCGCATCAATACCGAAAATCCCGAGGTCGTCGATGACCCCGCCACCACGCCGAACCAGGGAGCTCCGGCTTCCACCAACACCCCGGCTCCTTCACCGACCCTCGAGAACACCCCGGTCACCATGCCTCCGGTAGCCGTCACCCCGCCCTCCATCGGCCCGGGACCCACCCCTCAGGCGGTCATTCCTCCCGTCACCCCTCCCGATGGCGTCCCCGTCATCGTCGACCCACCCAAGCCTCCTCCCCGCGCCATCATCGTGGAGGAAGATTAAAAGGTCGCTCTCACATCTCCCGTAACACCCTCAGGAACGGTTCGAGATACTTCTGCGCCTTCGCCTCCCCGATCCCCTTCACCAGCAGACCGGCCTCCAGAGTCGTCGGCCGCAGCCGTGCCAAATGCTCCAGCGTCTCGTTGGAAAAGATCACATACGCCGGCACCCGCTCCGCCTGCGCCAGCCGCGTCCGCACATCCCTCAGCTTCTCGTAGACCCGCGCATCAAATCCCATATCCTCCATCCCCACCCCGCCCGTCATCCCCTGCCCCTGACCCGGCCACTCCAGCGTAAAGCTCGTCTGCCCCCGCATCACCTGCTCCCCGCGCGGCGTCAGCGTCACCAGCGGATACTCACCCGCCTGCGTCACCAGCAATCCACCCTGGTGCAAGCTCCGGCACAGCGCATTCAAATAAGCCGTCCCCTCTTCCTTCAGCAACCCATACGTCGGAAGCTCGTTCAGATGCGCCCGCTGCACTTCCTGTGACTTGCTCCCCACCAGCATCTGAACCACCCGCCCTCTTCCAAAACGCCCCTCCCAACCGCTCGCCCGCTTCTGCGACATCCGCGCCACCCCGCTCAAAAACTTCCGCACCACCAAATCCTCCTCATCCGTCGGCCCCCGCTGCTCCGTATTCTCCCCGCCCTGACACACATCACAGCTCCCGCAAATCGGCGCATCCACCTCCCCGAAGTATTCCAGAATCCACTGCTGCCGGCACGTGTTCGCGTAACAAAGCTGCACCATCTTATCCAGCTTGTCCCGGTCCCGCCGCTCCTTCTCCTCCAGCGCCCGCTCATCCACCGTCAGGTCCCGCGTCAGCACCTCCGGTCTCAAAAGCCGCGTCCCCTTCGCCCGCGATCCCGGCACGTCAAATCTCTCCACCCAGCGCCCCCGCAGCAGGTAGCCCAGCGCACTTCCCAGCGCCATCGCATTCTTCGCCCCCGTCGCCTCCTTGATCTCATCCAAAGTACGAACCACTTCGTAGTTCTCATCCGCATCGTTCAACAAAAATTCATACAGATCACGAATCATCTGCGCCCCCGGATTCACCCCCGCGATGAAAAAGTCCTGCGTCCGCGTGTCCGCATAATTAAAAAACAACTCACACACCGACGCCTCCCCGTCACGCCCCGCGCGCCCTGCTTCCTGATAGTAAGCCTCCACACTCCCCGGAATCTCAAAGTGAATCACGAACCTCACATCCGACCGGTCAATCCCCATCCCGAACGCGTTCGTCGCCACCGCCACATCCGCCTCCCGGTTGATAAACTGGTTCTGCGTCCGCTCCCGCTCCGAGTCCTTCATCCCCCCGTGATACGCAATGCACTTCACCCCCCAGCTGTGCAGCGTCTCCGCCACCTCATCCACCTTCTTGCGCGTCGCACAATACACAATCCCCGTCTTCTGCGCCGCAATCACCTTCTTCATCCGCGCATACTTCTGCGCCACCTTCTCCACCGCCGTGATCGTAAAACTCAAATTCGGCCGCTCAAACCCGCTGATCCGCTCAAAGGGATCCCGCAGCTTCAACACACTCCGGATGTCCTCCCGCACCACCGGCGTCGCCGTCGCCGTCAGCGCAATGCACTGCGGACGCCCCAGCGCCTCCAGCGCCGCTCCCAACCTCATGTAATCCGGCCGAAAATCATGCCCCCACTGACTCAGGCAGTGCGCCTCATCCACCGCCACCATCGTCACCGTCACCTCCTTCATCGCATTCATAAAGGACGCCGCCTTGAAGCGCTCCGGCGCAATATAAACCAAGCGATAATCCCCCCGCTTCATCCCGTCCAGCCGCTCCTTCTGCTCATCCCAACTCAGCGTCGAGTTGATCAGCGTCACCGGCGCCCCCTTCCTCTCCAGCGCATCCACCTGATCCTTCATCAGCGCAATCAGTGGACTCACAATCAACGTCACCCCCTCACGGCACAAGCCCGGCAGCTGATAGCACAGCGACTTACCGCCACCCGTCGGCATCACCACCGAACCATCACGACCCGATAGAATCTCCTCCATCACCTCTTCCTGACCATCGAGGAAATCCTCAAAGCCAAAAACCTCCCGCAGCACCTCGCGCGCCTTTTCCAATGTCGCCATCACCTGCATTCAAATGAACAGTTCTTTCACATGCAAGAAAATCCGTCGCTTGAGCACCCCTCTTTTCGATATAACCTCACCCCAGTGAATCCCCTCGACCACCTCGGCCAACTCCTCGATCAGGACGATTGCCAAAAACTCACCCTCGGCATCGCCGAAGCAAACGACCAATTCGACGTCGTCACCCTCTTCTCCCCCAACGACGACCCCCTCGACGCCTTCCCCCTCCCGCTCGATCTCCAGTCCGCCCTCACTCAAGTCGCCGAAGACCACTCCCTCCCCCCCACCTGGCTCCACGCCTCCACCTCCATGATCCTCGAGCCCCAACAACTCCCCTCCGATTTCTTCGATGACCAGAAAACCCAACACTTCGGCTCCTCCCTCGAAGTCCGCTTCCTCGGCCGCAGCGCCCGCAAATACCTCCACCTCTTCCACGCCGTCCACCGCGCCGATGACGCCCACCTCACCCTCCTCCAGTCCCTCAACCTCGCCCCCCTCGAACTCCTCAAAGCCACCCAGTGGATCCGCACCGAGAACCTCCTCGCCCACACCCACGGCGACCGACTCACCTTCGTCCTTGAAACCCTCTCTCCCTGAACACCCTTCCCTCGTTCAAATATTCTAGAATTCCAGCATCTAGCATCTAGCATTTCAAATACCATGAACCTCTCACCCCACCGCCGCGCCTTCCTCCGCCAAGCCACCATCGGATCCGCCGCCCTCTTCACCAATCCCGGAGCCTTCGCCGAACTCCTCACCGCCACCCCCTCCATGACCGAGGGCCCCTTCTACCCCGACAAACTCCCCCTCGATACCGATAACGACCTCCTCCGCATCAACGACTCCCTCACCCCCGCCGTCGGTGCCATCACCCACCTCCACGGAAAGGTCACCGACCTCAAGGGCAACCCCATCCCCCACGCCCGTGTCGAAATCTGGCAGGTCGATAACAAGGGCGCCTACATCCACAGCAAGGACGGAGGCCTCACCGGCCCCAAGCGCGACGACCCCTTCCAGGGCTTCGGCCGCTTCCTCACCGCCCGCGATGGCCGCTATCACTTCCGCACCATCCAGCCCGTCCCCTACGGCCCCCGCACCCCGCACATCCACGTCGCCGTTTACCGGAATGACCAACGCGCCCTCACCACCCAGTGCTTCGTCGCCGGCCACGCCGGAAATGCCAAGGACGGCCTCCTCAAACAACTCGGCGAGCCCGCCCGACACCTCATGGTCGCCTTCAAACCCATCCCCGGATCCAAAACCGGTGAACTCTCCGCCGAATTCAACATCATCCTCGGACTCACCCCCGATGACGGACACCAGTAAACAAATCCCGCCCCTCACGCCGCTCCCCCCTCTGCATGCCTGAGACTCCCGGGGAACCAAACAATCAACCGTCCTTCAACCGACGGACCTTCCTCGTCCGCGCCACCGCCCTCTCCGCCCTCGGCACCGCCTGGGCCTACCGGGCCGATCTCTCCCGCCACGGCGCCTCCCTCGTCCGCCACCTCCCCGCATCCGCACCCTCCCATCCCCCCGCCTCCCAAGCTCCCAAGCCCAAACCCATCCCCCTCCCCGGCGAAAAAAACTACGCCGCATTCCTCGCCTCCCTCAACCTCCGCTTCATCGCCCCACACGAGATCATCGCCGCCCACCGCCGCCAGCGAAATGGCATCTCCAACCAACTCCCCCCTCGCGAACTCTGGCACCGCATCGTCCCCGCCCTCCACATCGCCGACCAACTCCGCCACCGGCTCGGCCACCGGCTCAGCCACATCACCTCCGCCTACCGCCACCCCCACTACAACGCCCAGTGCCCCGGTGCCGCCTCCCGCTCACAACACACCCAAAACCGCGCCCTCGACCTCGTCTACGACTGCGACCCCCAGGTCGCCATGACCGAAGCCCTCGCCATGCGCCGGGAAGGCCGCTTCAAAGGTGGACTTGGCCTCTACTCCTCCTTCATCCACCTCGACACCCGCGGCCGCAACGCCACCTGGTAGCCCCCCAAAGCAGACACCCCACTCCGAAACATCCGCCTGCTTCCACCTCCCCCCCCAACACCAACGGTGTTGTGTCCTCCGGCCCAAGATGAACGCAGCCCAACCGGAAGCTCAACCCTTGGAACACCCTCAGCCCAGACACCAGCTCAGGAACCCCTCGGGACCAACCAACACCCCCATAAAAGAAAAATAACACGCCACCGCAAAGATCGTAACACCCGGAACATGTCGCCGTAGCCGCTCGATCCCCAGGCAGGCCATCAACAATATCGGCCACACAAACGTGCACCCAAATAACAGACCACTAAAATAAAGCCCTGAAAGTTCGGCATGAAAAATCAACCCACCCGAAAACCCCTCGGTCCCAATCGATTCCGGCCAATCGCCAAGACTCACATACATGTGCACCGCAAGAGAGTAGAACAACCCGAGCTGGAGAAGCCCCGGAAGCGAAGCCAGAACCAACGTCCGCCTTCCCGGAAGCCCGCTACGAACCCGCAGGGAACAGTATATCGCAAACAGCACCAACACACCGGCCACCATCATATAAATCGCGGGAGCTGACAGAGGAATGGTCATCGCTTCCTGGCGGCCCCCTTCAACTCCCCACCTCGCTCCGGCAAACCCAAGACCCCTTCCGCAGTTGGGCATGACATCTTCCCCGCAAACATCTCAATTCGCGCGCTCGGCGGATGCTTCCTTTTCCCTCTTCCCCTTCCCTCGGGTGATCCCCTCCCCGATGAACGTGCGAAACTTTTCCGGACTCCCATCCTCCTCTCCAAGCAGGAGATAGAAAATCATCCCGCAATCGGAAATATCCGCCACCCCGCCGGAGTGCGCCTTCACCCTGGAATACATCCAGCGGATATCGGGGCTCTCATGGTCCCGCATCCAATACCACACCGAAAAATCCGAACCACTGTTCCACAACTCATGCGGGCTGTTCTTGGCATTCTGATCCTTGATCTTCCGGTAATTGATACGCCCCCCTGCCAAATCCTTGATAGCGCTCCAATCCCGGTGCCTCTCCCGGCGCTTTTCGTCCTCGTTGAAACGACTGTGCGAAAGAAGATACACATGCGCGAGCGACTCAATCCCTCCCCGTTCGATCACCTCCTCCACCGCAAGAAAGACAAACTCGGACAACCCTGCGTGGATAAAATACAACGGATCATCCTTTGTCGATTTCGCCATCTCCCCGGCCAGGCTTCCAATCGCCGCCTCCCGCTGACGCGTCACATCGAAGAACACCTCCTTGCGGAAATCCCATCGCTCAATCGCCCCGTCTGCGCTGATCTTCAATTCATTCTCCGCATCCGGCCCGGGTGGCGCATCGATGAAATTATTATACGAACAATGCACCAGCTTCTCCTGCAATCCCAGTTTCGCAATGATTGCACAAGAGGCCGCCAGAGCACCCCAGTCATCAGGATCCCCCGTCGGCCATTTGTACTGCTTGTCTGGCGCACTGTTCCCATCAAAACTAATGCCAATCCGGTGGTCCTTGTATCCCCAGGCCCCCTCATCACCCAAGGCCATCAAGGGAGATAACACCACACAGCCAATCAGGAAAAACGCTTTCATAGCGTGACCGTAAAAGCTGGCACGCGACTGGGCGAACATAAAACCCTGAACTCAAAAACAAACTCCCCGAGCAAACATCGTCACTCACTCACCACTCGTGACACCCCCTCTCATCACCCCCCGGTGGCGCTTCTCCAGTGAATTTCTCGTTGCGGCAAGCCATGACGAAGGAGCCGGCAAACACCGGTGACCGCCGGGCCGAACAGAGCGGGACCGCCTGCCAAAGGGAGAAAATCGCGGAACAACAACTCCAATCGGCGAAGCCGCACCTGATCCAAAAGAAAGCCCCCCCCTTTGAAAAACAGCACTGTCCCCCGTTTACAAGAGGGCCTCTACACCAACCGCCTCTCATCCCGGACTCCAGCTCATCGAAAGGAACTGAAAACCCATCGATCAAAAGATCAAGAAACCCGTCGATGGCCCATTGACAACCTGGCAGCCATCGCAACGTCGAAGTCCTCTCACACCTGCCCGGGGGAGAGGCTTCGACCGCGGGTTAATGGTGGAATCGTCATGGCGGATTGAACCCGCAGCGGGTCAGGCGTTAGGATCGCCGACTTGTTCGGCACCATGGATCCCACATTTTAACCGAGCATGACCGCAGTCCCGAACGAGGTCGCAATGCAAATCGCATCCTGAAATTCGATGTCAACCCGCAAGGCGATCACTGCATCCGCTCCAATCGATCGGGCTTCCTGAACGAGGTGATCAACTGCTGCCATCTGAGTCTCCGAGACAAGAGTCGTATAGGATTCAATCTCCCCTCTCCCTGTTGCCAATCGGAATGCACCTTTGACACCATGATTTCTCGCTGAAAAGCCAGATACGGGACCGAGATATTTCTCAACAGTCTTTCCCTCGATACGATCAGTGGTCGTTAGAATGAAGTGTTCAGGTAAGGGAGGTGGTTTCATTTCTGACTAAGTAACGGATCGGGAGCCCGCAATTGCGGTGGTGCGTAAAATCTTGAGCAGAACGTTTGAGACCAGCCGCCCGCTACTGGGAGCGCCCCTCCGATTCTGGTTCAGGTTCTGTATTACCCTCTGGCTTCGACTCTGGAGCGGTAGCGGGTTGATCAGCGCTGCCTTGTTCGCCTTGCTGCTTTAGAGGCTTGAGCTTCCAAGCTGACAATTTGAACTTCTCAGTTCTCACCTCGATATTCTTCGGATCTTCGTCATCATCACTCAGGGTGATCACCTTGTTATCCTCTACGGCATCGACGATCTCAGTCTGCAATCCTCCCAGATCCCCTTCGTCGCCCCACCACTTCGTCCATTCAAATTTGTATTCTTTGCCCTCAATCCACCAAACGCCTGTAGCATAGTTCTTAAATGTCCGTAAGAAGCGATCTGGATCCGGTTCAACGAAAGCTATTTCAAACGTTCTATCTGCCTTTCGGTCTATCTCCCACTTATAGACAGAACGTGATCCACTCCACTTCCCTAGGAACTTTTTCTCGGTGATGCTCAGTTCTCTTTTGGGTGGCATCGCCTTCTTCTCTGAATCCTCAGCGCTTGCAAGAGAAGCTACGCAAAAAGATGTGAAAATTACTAAAAGCGTTTTCATGTTTTTGAATATTCAGGCCAACGTCAAAAGACACGGAGCACCGCAGGCGATTCCCGTGCTCTGTCTTGTTCTCGGTTTATTGTTTCGGCACGAGCTCGCCCTCTACGTACTGATGAATCAGAGCAGCGATCAGTGCCTGGTATGGGAGGCCCTGCTTGGAGGCCTTCCGCTGAATACCCAGAAGATCATGACTGCTTAGCCGGATGTTGATCCGCTTATCCTTCTTGAATGAGTTTTCGGCAGCACTCTCGAGATCGTGCAGAAGAGCCTGGCTGGGATCTTTGAGCTCGACTTCACCGCCTTCCAAGGCCTTCAGGAGCTTTCGTTCGTCGTTCTTGTTCATTCGTTTGCCTCCAATTCCTGTTTGTATATTTTGGTGAGCTTCCGACTCGGAAATGCGGTCTTAAGGAAGATCGTGTCCCCGTCCCGAACAAAAGGCACCGCATGAATGTAGCCGTCAATCGGAACAAGGAACACAGCTTGATTCGGATACTTCGCTTGATTCCAGTGGTCGGTGACTTTCCAGAGAATCCCCGCGCCTAGAAGTAGCGCAATCTCCTCAAAAGAGACGCCCCGTTCCTCTTTGATTTCACGGTTCTTCTCAGGATCCCAGTCGAACCTCACATAAAGCAGAATGCCTGCCCATTAGGCACACGTCAACCCGATTTTTTCCCGAGAACGTATGAGCGCAGGCAACCCTACCAGCGAAGGCGAGCGTCGGACGCGGGGTTGAGGTTGGAGCTACGGGAAATCATCGAAACTGGGCGGCTGGTAGGGGTTGCTCTGGCGCGGCTTGTTAGTCTTCTTGTTACCGGTATTCTCCGGTGGTGAAGCCCAAAGCGGCAATCTCTTTGTCGGTTGAAGAAGGGAAATCATGGTGGAACGCTCCGCTACAATTCTGACACTTCGTAGCTCCGGATATGTCGCCAAGCTCCCGTCCTGGATTCTTGGCTGAAATCTCATAGACGGTCCCGCACTCTGCACAAATCAAGACTACGGTCGAACACGAAGGGCATGTTGAGAATACGAGTTCGCCTTGTTGGCAGTATCCACACCGACTCGTCGCGAGTTCCCATGTTGGCGGTGTGATATTCATTTCTCAGACGAGACCCTATGGCTGCCGATTGAGCCAAGCGTAGCATTTCAGGTCGATTGTTAATTGATTGAAAAGCGGTGCGCTTGGTTCAAATCGTGGGCTATCTCAACGAATTGAGACCTATCCAACATCCATTGACTAAAACGAATGAAAACGAACTCAACCGAAGCGAAGCGGAGATAGAGCACCCGGAGGGTGGCCCTGCGAGGGGTGAGCAACGCGAATCAACCGCACCTCAGAGACTTTACCTCGGACTCGACGTTCATAAAGCAGAAACCGTCATCGCCATCCTTGAAAATGATCGTGACGCCGAGCCCCGGCACTACGGCACCATCGCCACCACCCAACATGCCATCGAAAGAGCGATGCGGCGAATCGCCAAGAATCAAAACCGCGAACTCAGCGACCTCCACGTTTGTTATGAAGCGAGTGGATGCGGCTTTTGGATCGCCCGGCGTCTCCTTCAAATGGGTATCCGGTGCGATGTCATCGCCCCCTCCCTCATTCCCGTCAAATCCGGTGACCGCATCAAGACAGACAGCCGACCGCAGGGAGACAGCCAGCCAAAGGCTGCCCAAAGGGCGAGCAAAGCGAGGCAATCGCGATGCCATGAAGCTCGCAAAAAACCTCCGCTCCAACGACCTCGTCGCCGTCAACATCCCCGACAGTGTTGACGAGGCCATCCGCGACCTCTGCCGGGCCCGCACCGATGCAGTTGACGACCTTCGCCGCGCCAAAGCCCGACTCCTCGCCATGCTTCGTCGTCTCGGTTACAACTACGATGGAAAGACCCACTGGACCGAAGCCCACCAACGCTACCTCCGCCACCTCACCCTGCCCGATCCCGCCCACAACCGCGTCCTTGAGGACAACCTCACCACCGTCGACTTTCACCACCAGCGCATCCTCAGACTTGAAGAAGCAATGCTCCAACTCCTCGACAACTGGCAACGAAAGCCCCTCGTCGAAGCCCTCATGGCCTTCAAAGGCTTCAAGCTCGTCGCCGCCATGGTGACCGTTTCGGAGATCGGAACCTTCAGCCGCTTCGAACATCCCAAAAAGCTCATGGCCTTCCTCGGCCTTGTCCCCACTGAAAGCTCCAGCGGCAAAAAACAAAGCCGCGGTGGAATCAGTAAATGCGGCAACCCCCACGCAAGATGGATCCTCATCGAACAAGCCACCCACTACCGCGTCCCGCCCAAAGTCAGCGCCCAACTCTCCAAGCGACAAGAAGGCACCCAAAGCTGGATTAAAGAACTCTCCTGGAAGACCCAAACGCGCCTCAGTCACCGCTTCAACACCCTTCGAAAACGACAACTCCATCACAACAAAATCAAAGTCTCAGTAGCCCGTGAACCGAACGGAGTGAGATAGACTGTCTCGGAGTGACGGCCCGAAGGGTGAGGCCGGATGGCCGAATCAACTCACCGCCTTCATCTGGGAACTAGGCACCCGAATCGAAGCGAAGCAAAACGTCGCATCTCAAAACTAAACAACAACCCTCCATCATCCTTTTGGCAAAACCCCGGCGTTCCTTGGGGGGCTTTGCCAAAAGAAATCTTCCGTTCTCCAGGAACCATCGTACTTCAAAGAACATCCAGACCCGCCCACTGCGTTGCAGTCCGGGATGAACCGAACGGAGTGAGATAGACTGCCGGCAGGCAGCCCGAAGGGTGAAGGCGGGGGCCTTCATCAAAATGCGCCAGCCGACTCCAGTCTTCGATAGACGTTCTGGGTTAGGAAAAGTCACCGCCGTTTGATCACGGCACCGACGAAACCGAGCACCCGTGCCGAGACTGAATCAAAGGAGTCACCCAGGTGAATACAGAAACTGTTGGAAAGGCCTCGAAAGAAGCAACCCACGTATAGCAGCATACCAAGCCGTAGGCGACCTGCTGATCACCACTGATCAAACCGCCTCTCATCCCGGACTCCAGCTCATTGAAAGGAGCGGCAAAAACCATCTATCAAAAAGATGAACAAAGAATCATTTTACCCATTGACTAACTGGCAGCCATAGCAACGTCGAAGTCCTCTCACATCTGCCCGGGGGCGAGGCTTCGACTGCGGGTTGAAGGTTGAATTGTCATGACGGATTGAACTCGCGGCGGGGCAGGTGTTGAGAGCGACGCCTTGTGTGTGCCCAGCATGGGCGCGATCCAAAGGAGGTTCAAGTCCTCCGTTTATAGAATGAACATTGAAGAACAAA
>JBPOGH010000017.1:0-103557 GCA_051252135.1 Verrucomicrobiaceae bacterium
TCCCCCCCAACCAAGCCAATCATCCATTCGTCCAATCCTCAAATCATCCATTCCCTCCCCCCCAACCAAGCCAATCAACCATTCGTCCAATCCTTAAATCATCCATTCTCTCCCCCCCCATGCCCCGCTTCCTCGTCATCGCATGCCTCCTCTCCCTCGCCTCACTTCAGGCGCAGGAATACGAGCTCATGCAGCCGCAGCCCCAGATCTACACCAACCTCCGCGCCTCCTTCACCATCAGCGCCGAGCACGCCGTCGAACTCGGAAAAATCATCGACCACCCAAAAATCGTCTGGCTCGATGAAGAAAGCATGCGCCGTGAAGATGGCCCCATGCTCACCGAGTTCGGCTTCCTCATCCGCTCCCCCGGCACCGTCAAATTCCCTCCCATCCCCGTCGAGATCGACGGCAAGCCCATCTTCATCCGCCTCGACGATCTCGAAGCCATCGAAAACCCCGCCCCCGATGACTTGGGCCGCTTCACAATCGAATGGAACGGCAAGCCCAACCCTCCCGCCACCGTCCACCTCGGGGAAGCCATCGAGGTCGACTTCATCGGCACCATGAAGCAACCTCAGGGCACCTTCCCCCGCTTCGATCTCCCCATCTCCCGTATCAGAAACTGCGACTGGCACCTCTTCACCCGCCAACCCGGCCGCAACGCACGCCAGGAAGACTACTTCTACAACCTCGGCCAAGCCTACTTCCCCCGCCGCTACCTCACCGAAGCCACCGAGATCGACGGCCAATACGCCCGCACCCGCAAATACCGCTCCCGCCTCATCTGCTCCCAACTCGGGGAAGCCTCCGGAAACCTCGGCCTCACTCTCTCCTCCGGCCAATTCGCCCGCACCTACCTCATCCCCTTCTCCTTCAACGTCCTCCCCCTCCCGCCTCTCCCGAACGACCGCGTCGTCAACACCGGCCTCGTTGGAGACTGGGCCATCCGCTCCCGCATCTCCCCCAGCCAAATCACCACCGACCAACCCTTCGAGATCACCGTCTACCTCCAGGGCCGTGGCGATCCCAACCTCCGCACCGAGTTCGATTTCTCGCGCGACGGCTTCCGCTCCGTCGAAGCCAAATTCACCGGAGAAACCTCCACCAACTACGACGTCTGGTCCGGCGGCTTCCGCCAAAAACTGGTCCCCTCCGGTGACATCGCCACCTACCCGGCCGTCACCCTCGCCAGCTTCGATACCACCGATGACGAATGGAAACTCCACAGCGTCACCCCCACCATGATCATCAATGGCATGGCGGACATCACCAAGGCCATCTCCCCCTCCTCCACCCTCGGCACCCCCATCCAGCGCCCCGTCCTCCTCAACCTCCCCACCGCCACCTTCGGCGCCTTCGCCCTCGCACCCTTTCTCCCCTTTCTCCTCGGCCTCCTCAAAAAACGCCTCGATCAACGCGACCCCGCACGCCAGGCCCGCCAACAAAAAGCCCGCTCCCTCATCGCCGATTTCAAATCCGGCAAGGCCTCCACCGACCAACTCGACACCGAACTCCTCCCCCTCCTCCGCGAGCACCTCCACCTCCCCAACGGAGCCTCCACCAACGAGGTCGCCACCACCCTCGAACCCCACCACCCCGAACTCGCCCAACTCCTCCACACCCACGCCCAATCCTCCTTCTCTTCCAACGCCACCGGCATCGACCTCAAGCTTCTCGCCTCCCGCCTCGCAAAGGTCGCCTTCCTCTTCCTCCTCGTCACCAACCTCCCCGCCGCATCCCTCGAAGAAGCAAACCAAGCCTACGCTGAAAACCGCTACACCGACGCCATCTCGCAATACGAAACCCTCATCGGGGAAGAACCCGGCCAGCCCCGACTCTACCAAAATCTCGCCCTCGCCTACCTCGCCATTGACGATCCCGCCCGCGCCCGCGCCGCCTGCCACACCGCCCTCCTCCTCGATCCCCTCGATGGCTCCACCCGCGACCTCATGGATGACATCCGCCGTCGCCTCGGCGCTCCCGAACTTCCCGGCACCCGTTACCTCGAGCTCCGCCCCGATCAATGGCTCGTCCTCTCCGCCCTCTTCTGGATCATCGGCTTCCTCCTCATCGGACTCCGCCATTTTAACCTCAAAGCCCCCCGCTTCCTCATCCCCGCCATCTTCCTCCTCGCCGTCCTCTTCGCCGCCGGCGCCTTCTGGCGAAATGCCGGAGCCTACAAACAAAACCAATTCATGGTCCTCGATGACCGCGTCGCCCGCGAGCCCGAGCCCGGCATCCCCGACTGGAACTACCCCGCTCTCGAAGGCGGACAAATCATCGTCGTCGCCGATTCCTCGGACACCCACGCCCGCATCGATACCGCCGGGACCTCCTTCTGGGTCCCCCTCAAAAAACTCAAGCAAGTCTGGTAAGATGAAACTTTTCGTACTTCCCCTCCTCCTCATCGCCTCCGCCACCGCCGCCTTCCTCGTCCCCGCGTGGGGTCCCGCCGATGCCCGGCTCGTCGAGTCCAAAGCCCAACAACTCACCCCCGCCCTCCAAAGCCACACCCTCATGGTCGGCCGCCTCGGACTCCCCGAGGTCCGCCCCGCCGTCGTCATCACCGCGGACGGACACCTCCTCGCCTCCTACCTCGCCCCCATCAGCGCCGCCGACGAAGCCCCCTACCTCCTCTACCAAGCCGATGGCTCCCGCACTCCCCTCGAACTCATCGAGGAAAAAACCGCCCGTGGCACCGTCCTCCTCAAAGCCCCCTCCCTCCCCCTGGGCATCACTCCTGCACCCCTTGCTCCGGACAACTCCATCCTATCCTGCCACTGGTTCCTCACCCCCGCCATCGCACCCGTCCCCTCCATCGGTGAACCCGTCAGCTTCACCGTCGACCACCTCTTCCCCCAACCAAAAGCCGACGCCACCTCCTTCATCCTCCACGAAAACCTCTCCCCTCCCGGCACCCCCGTCTTCGATCTCGCCGGCCGCCTCGTCGCCCTCACCACCCCCGGCCGCAACGGCGAAAACCGCGCCCTCCTCCTCTCCCGCCTCGCCGAAGACCTCAAGCCCCTCGCCGATCTCCTGCCCGATCCCTCACCCGGAGACCTCCCCCGCCTCGCTCGCAGCCCCTCCCTTGAAAAAAGCGATAGTCAAAAAGACGACAAGGAACCCGAGTCCCCCCTCGCACAGGCCTGCTCCACCTTCGCCGAATCCCTCCTCCCCAATGACCAACCCTTCGCCCTCATCTTCAATGAAGGCCAGGCCATCACCCACGCCGTCTCCGCCGTCATCGTCGACCCCAACGGCCTCCTCCTCACCAAAGCATCCGATCTCGGCTCACACCTCACCGCCCGCCACGCCGGACGCGCCTACCCCGCCGTCCTCCTCGCCACCGATGAAGAGACCGACCTCGCCCTCGTCGGCATCCCCGCCACCGGCCTTCCCGTAATCCAATGGGCCTCCCCCGACTCCCTCACCCCCGGATCCACCCTCATCTCCCCCCTCCTCCTTCAGGAACACTCCGGCGAAATGATGGGATCCACCGCCACCGCCACCGGCCAATTCAGCCACCTCCTTTCCGGCGACACACCCACCCTCCATTCCGCATCGGACACCACCAGCCTCGGCATCGTCACCGAGCAATCCGCCAACTCTCTCCGCATCGCCTCCCTCAGACCCGATGCCCCAAAAACCGACCTCCAGCCCGGCGACCAACTCCTCTCCCTCAACAACACCCCCACCCCCGACCGCCCCACCCTCGTCAAACTCCTCGCCCCCATGAGCGTCGGCGATGAAGTCACCCTCACCATCCAACGCGGCGATGAACAAAAAACCATCCCCGTCACCCTCACCCGCCCCCTCCTCGCTCCTCCCCTCACCGGCATCGACCTCGGCGGCGAACTCACCCTCGTCCCCAGTGTCCGCCGCTACAACTTCCCCCAAGTCATCGTCCACACCACCCCCCTCAACGCCTGGGACTGCGGCTCCCCCCTCTACAACCTCGCCGGCCAACCCATCGCCCTCAACATCGCCGCCGCCTCCCCCCACCGCACCCTCGCCCTCCCCCCTTCCGTCATCCAAGCCGCCCTCACCCGCCTCTCTTCTCAAAGCGAATCATTCTAAGCCATGATCCGATCCCTCATTCTCTCCCTCCTCGCCGCGCTCCCCCTCCTCGCCGCCCCCAAAACCCCCGCCGAGCTCGACGCACACCTCCGTAATCTCGCCCCGGATCTCGTCGATGCCACCATCGCCATCTTCCTCAATGGCGGCTCCGGATCCGGCGTCATCGTCTCCCCCTCCGGCCTCGTCATCACCGCCGCCCACGTCACCGGAAAACCCGGTGAAAAAATCAAAGTCCTCCTCGCCGACGGACGCGAACTCCCCGCCACCTCCCTCGGAGTCGACCACACCACCGACGGAGCACTCCTCCAGATCAACGCCCCCGGCCCCTTCCCCTTCCGACCCTACGTCCGCGAAAAAACATACCACATCGGCGATTGGGCCATCGCCGTCGGCCACCCCGGCGGACCCGTCGTCGGCCGCCCCTCACCCCTCCGCCTCGGCCGCATCACCGCCGCCGGCATCGGCAGCGGCTTCGCCGATCCCATCATCACCTCCGCCCCCGTCATCTCGGGCGACTCCGGAGGCCCCCTCTACAATCTCGACGGCGAGGTCATCGGCATCAACTCCAACATCTCCATGCCCTGGACCGCCAACAAGCACGTCCCCCTCCCCTGCATCATCGAAAAATGGGACCTCCTCATGGAAGGCGAACTCATCGGCCAACCCACCAACGGCCAAATGATCCAATCCGAAGAACCCTTCGACGACCCCTACTACGAGCTCCGCAAAAAATTCCTCGAAGCCCTCGACGCCCGCCCCGCCGATGACCAGCAGGCCGCCGCCCTCCGCGCCCGGCCCCGGCTCCTCGACCCCCATCACATGCAGGAATTCCTCGACCAATGGGCACCCGATGAAGACGCCCTCCTCAAGCCCTCCCTCGGCCTCCGGCTCGATCTCACCGCCCCCAATGCCCGCATCGCCCAAGTCCTCCCCGGCACCCCCGCCGCTCAGGCAGGCTTGAAAAAAGGCGACACCATCACCGCCTTCAACGACACCCCCGTCACCTCCCCCACCACCTTCGCCCTCGCCCTCCGCAAGCTCGAGTTCGATCCCACCGCGCCCGCCCCCGTCACCCTCACCCGGGCCGATGGCTCCACCCTCACCCTCACGCCCGCCACCACTCCCGAGCGCCGCCACTTCCCCATGCCCGTCGCCGGCGTCATCGCCATGATGATCACCGGAGACCCCGGCGAAGCCCCACCCGCCCTCCGCGACATTCAAAACGAATTCCTCGCCCCCCTCGCCAACTTCGCCCCCTCCCTCCACCGCACCGTCCTCCCCATCTATCACGATGGCGACCTCCTCGTCCACGCCACCGCCGTCACCACCCGCCAACTCATCACCAAGGCCAGCGAGATTGAGAAAAAGGAAAACCTCGTCCTCCGCTTCGAGGACCAGGACTACCCCGTCACCATCATCTCACTCGACTCGGATCGCGACCTCGCCCTCATCTCCTCCCCCCTCGCCGATCTCGACCCCATCTCCCTCCGCGCTTCCGATCCCGAGACCGGCACCCTCGTCTTCACCCCCGCTGAAAAAGGCCTCGTCACCGGCGTCATCACCCAACCCGCCCGCTCCGCCCCCGCCACCGGATACGAGCACAACGTCGAGCCCGACCAACCCAGCGGATACATCGGCATCTCCTTCTCTCCCGAGAACATCGAACCCACCGTCTCCCGCGTCGAACTCGGCAGCCCCGCCGACACCGCCGGCCTCCTCGAGGGGGATGTCATCACCCACTTCGAGCGCAAGGAAATGACCGAGGTCGACCAACTCATCAAAGCCCTCGGCGAGCACTCCCCCGGTGAAAAAGTGACCTTCAAAATCAAGCGCGATGACAAAGTGCTCACCATCTCCCTCATCCTCGACATCCGCCCCCCTGTCACCGCCACCCAGGCCTCACCCGCCGCCCGCATGCGGGACCAATCCCTCTCCAGCCTCTCCGCCCGCGGCGGAAAACTCTCGGAACGCCGAAACGACTTCCCCCTCGCCCTCTACCACGACCAACTCCTCCCCGCCACCCACACCGGCACCCCCCTCCTCAACCACAAAGGCGAAGTCCTCGGCATCAACATCGCACGCTCCCTCCGCCACCGCACCCTCGCCATCCCCGTCTCCGAAATCCTCCTCTTCTACCGCGAACAACTCCGCAGCCAACTCCGCACCGATTGAGATGCTGCGCTAAACAGTCAACTCAGGAATGTGCATTCTTTTGGCGGACGTTCGAGCGATGTCACTGCCTGCCGACAGCGGGCTCCGACTTCAGGGTTGGTGGTTGACCTTTCATTGGGCTTCCGACTCGGCGCGGGCAGGCAGTTGATCATCCGCGACTTGTTCGACTTCATGGTTTGCTAATTGGGTATCCGACAATCTGTTCAACAGGCAAAGATCCCCAAAACCTACTATCGAGTGCGGTATTCGAATTATCTCCAAGGAGAAAAATACAGCCGTCACTTACCACATAATGAGATTGAGTATTTGGGAGAAACTGAGCAAGAGAGAGGTTAACGTATTTACGATCCTTGCCCATGGAGCGTGTCTGCCCATTCACGTATATTCTACCATCGCGTATCGAAATACGTTCACCTGCAACGGCTGCAACCCGCATGGCATAGACGTTCTCGTAAGCCTCATCCGTAAGCGGAGGCTGGAAACTGGTGGCCTCATCCGTGCGTGCGAGCCGAAAGAAAACAACCTCGCCAGGCATTGGGGTGCGAAACGCCTTGCTTAGCCGCTCATAGATGACCGATTCACCCTCTCTGAAAGTAGGCTCCATAGCGCCTGTCGGCATTCTGTAGACTCGAATGTTTAGCCCGACAAAAACTGCCGATGCACCAAGTGCGCAAAGAAGGATATAAATGAGTAGCTTCTTGCGGCGATTCTTCATCTGGTCGAACGTCCAAGGTCTGGCACCGGCTACCGGCGGCGCGCCTTCGACACGGGATTAAAGGTTGTGGTTACGGAGATCATTCCGACTCAGCGCGGGTAGCCGGTTGTCCAGCACCGCCTTGTTCTGCTGGTTGTGCTAGCGCGGCTTCGGCTTGCACCTTTGAGGAGGAACTCACCCAATAAACTGCGTGGTCATGCTCTCGCTGTTTAACGTGAGATCCAGTGTACCAAATTCCCTCATCCCTCAGCGCAATCAGCGGGATGTGAGGACACATCGATCCAGTAAGATCCCGCCATTGGAGCACTAGCTCTGGATTCCTAAGGGCACCCTTCAAATGCGTTGAGACACGGAGCGTAACGGTGAACTCTGTTTCCAAACGCGGAAACGGCTCTCCAGAATCCGAATCGTAGGAATCAAAGATCTTTCGTGCCTCCTGTTCGGTGACTTCTTTCCCTTTGTAGAAATGGCGTTGATCTACCTTGCTGGGCGTTCCGATCACCACAACATCCGCCGCAGCAATTGCCCCTTCAATGCCCTTCGTTTCGGGAGGAGTCCCGGGTTCAGATGCACACGCGATCGCAGTCGCTATCGATAAGAATAGAGCTGCCAGTAGAGATTTCATTTTTTTTGCAGAACAGTAGGGATCACCTGCCCCGGGAACCGGGGTCTGCGTGCATCCCCCTATTTTCCCCCTTCACAGGAATACAAAATTCTACTGTTCGCTCAGTTTTTCCGTCAAGCTCCAAAGCCCTACCCTACCCACTTCCCATCCCCCGTCGAAACAACCATCGCCCTCCCCCGCCCCCTGCGCTACACTCCCCCTCGTGGAAACACAAATCGACGGCTTCCTCCTCTACCTCGCAACCGAGCGCGGACTCTCCCCCGCCTACCAACTCTCGGTCCGGCAAAGCCTCGAAAAACTCCCCCCCTGGGCCCAAAAAAATGGCCACCACCAATGGCGCGACCTCGGCACCGAAGAACTCGCCGCCTTCCTCTCCCACCTCCGCAAGTCCGGACTTGATGCCTCCTCCCTCCGCATCGCCCTCGTCCACCTGAAAGTCTTCTTCCGCTTCCTCGCCAAGCGCAACCTCATCGAGATCGACCCCGCCGAACCCCTCCTCGCCCCCAAGCCCACCGCCAAACTCCCCGAAACCCTCAACGCCCAAGCCGTCGAACAAATCCTCACCTCCATCAACCCCGAAAAACCACTCGGCAAGCGCGACCTCGCCCTCCTCGAACTCTTCTACGCCTCCGGCCTCCGGCTTTCCGAGCTCTGCAATGCCAAACTCGAAACCCTCGACCTCGACGACCACTTCCTCCGCGTCACCGGCAAGGGTAACAAAACCCGCCTCGTTCCCGTCGGCGGCCGCGCCCTCGACGCCATCCAAAAATACCTCACCTCCGAGCGACCCACCCTCGTCTCCAAAAAAACCTCCTCCCACATCTTCCTCTCCATCCGCGGCGGCCCCCTCTCGCCCGACCGCGTCCGCCAGATCGTCAAAGAACGCGCCAAACAAGCCGGCATCGACCAAAACATCTACCCCCACCTCCTCCGCCACTCCTTCGCCACCCACCTCCTCGAAAACGGAGCCGACCTCCGCGTCATCCAGGAACTCCTCGGCCACGCCGATATCTCAACCACCCAAATCTACACCCACGTCGACCAAAAACGCCTCAAAGCCGTCCACAAACAATTCCACCCCCGCGGCTAAACCCCATGGAAATCCTCACCTCCATCATCACCCTCTTCATGGTCTTTGACCCCTTCGGTAATGCCCCTGTTTTCCAAAGCACCCTCTCAAAAATCGACCCCGCAAGGCAACGCATCGTCCTCGTCCGCGAGCTCATCATTGCCCTCGTCATCCTTGCCCTTTTCACCATCGCCGGAACTCATTTCCTAAGCATCCTCAACCTTCGCCCCGCCAGCCTCAGCATCTCGGGTGGCATCCTCCTATTCCTCATCGCTCTCGGGATGATCTTCCCGAAGCGCAGTGTCTTGACGGAATCCTCCGATGAAGAACCCTTCATCGTCCCACTCGCTGTCCCTCTGCTCGCTGGCCCCTCCGCGATAGCCATTCTTCTCATCAAGACTCCGATCTACGGCACCGGACAATCGCTTCTCATCCTTCTCGGAGCCTGGGTTCCCACGGCGATTCTTCTCTTACTTGCCCGCCCGCTTCTCTCTTATCTCGGCGCGAAAGGAAGCCGTGCCCTCGAACGCCTCATGGGCCTTATCCTCATCCTCGTCGCCGTCCAGATGATCCTCGATGGCACCGCGACGTGGATCAAAACCCTCTGATCCCCGCCCTTCAAATCCCGGAGTTCCATGTTCAATCCCCAGAGTTCAACACCCAACCCCCACCTCCCTTCGGCCCCCGCCGACCTCACTTCCGCACACACCCGCCCACACCGGGAACAATGCGGCCCCCGCTTTCAGGCCGCCTGCCTTCAGCTCGCCCAATCCCTCTGGCTTCAAAAAAAACCCGCCCAAGCCATCCTCCAGCTCAACAAGTCCGCCTTCGCCGAAACGCCCACCTCCTTCAGCTTCGCCGCCCTCAAATGGTTCCTCGAGAATCGCCAGCCCCACCTCTTCATCGGCAACCCCGTCCGCCACTTCCAGCACCTCGCCACCCGCATGTCCGGCCCTCGCGCCGAACCCCGGACTTGGATCGCTTGGGCCTGCTTTCACCTTTCTCTAAAAGTCCTCCCCTCAAATGACTTCCCCCCGGATCAGGAACAAATTGACGCAGAGAAACTCGACATCCCCACACTCGACACCGTCATCGCCAACCTCCCCCCCATCGAGCGACTCCACTTTCTCGATGTCATCGCACCCTAATCCTTGCCATTTCCCGCTCAGAAATTACAACCACCTCCAGCAGCACCCATAGCTCAACTGGATAGAGCAACGCACTTCTAATGCGTAGGTTGCAGGTTCAAGTCCTGCTGGGTGTGCCACTTTTTCTAACGCGCTAATGTTCATCGTCTTTGAAGGGATCGACGGCACCGGGAAATCCACCCAGGTCGCCCTCCTCGCCGAAGCCCTCCGCGCCCAAGGCCACGAGGTCATCACCTCCAAGGAACCCACCGACGGCCCACACGGCAAACGCCTGCGCGACTCCGCCTCCACCGGCCGCCTCTCCCCTCAGCAAGAGCTCGACCTCTTCCACCTCGACCGCCGCGAGCACATCGACACCCTCATCCGACCCGCGCTCGATCGCGGAGCCGTCGTCATCCTCGACCGCTACTACTTCTCCACCATGGCCTACCAGGGCACCCGGGGATTTGATCCGCAGGAAATCCGGTGCATCAACGAACAATTCGCCCCCACCCCCGATCACGTCTTCATCCTCGAAGTCCCCATCGACACCGCCCTCTCCCGCATCGGCGTGCGCGATGGCGAAGCCAACGAGTTCGAACAACGCGAATCCCTCGAAAGCTGCCACCACATCTTCGCCTCCCTCACCGACCCCTTCATCCACCGCATCGATGCCTCCGCATCCCCCGATGAAGTCCACCAATCGGTCCTCAGCTTCCTCTAGGTCCCTCATTCGGGAAAAGCTCCACGCTCAAAGCTCTCAGCTTTCCACCGCACTTTACCCTTCCCCATCCTAAATCCGTATGACAAATTCTGCCCGTCATGCTTCAGGCCGGAATTCTTAATCCCCAGATCAACGATCTCCTCTCCCGCGTTCGCCACACCAACACCCTCGTCATCGCTGACTGGGCCTTCCCCTACTGGAAGGATATCGAAGTCGTCGACATCACCCTCACCCGCGGCATCCCCCTCATCACCGATCTCCTCGACCTCCTCGCACCCAACTTCAAAGTCGGCCACATCTGGCAGGCCTCACAGTTCCTCGACACCAACCCGCAAGACGTCATCGATACCTACAACTCAAAGTTCGACGCCTTCAAAACAAACCACGCCGATCTCCGGGTCACCCGCCTCGACCACGACGAATTCAAAAAAATGGTCCCCAACGCCATCGGCCTCATCCGCACCGGTGACCCCACCGCCTACGGAAACCTCGTCCTCGAATCCGTCTAAAAAAGCCCCCCCCCAACCAAGCCTTCAGACTTCAAACTGAACACTTCAAACTTTCGTCATGAAATCCGCCATCACCCTCTCCCAAGTCCCCGAAGCAGCCGCCGGCCCCTTCGTCTTCCAGCAACCTCTTGCCGAAGGATTCGCCGCCGCCAAAAAACACGGCTACGACTCCGTTGAACTCTTCTTCCCCGGCCCCGATTTCGTCACCGTCGCCGAAGTCAAAGCCCTCGCCAGCATCCATGATCTCGGCATCGCCGCCGTCGGCACCGGAGCGGGCATGGTCAAGCACGGCCTCTCCCTCACCGATCCCGATCCCGCCAAACGCAGCGCCGCACTCGACTTCATCATCCAAATGATCAACTTCGGTGGCCAACTCGGCGCTCCCGCCATCCTCGGCTCCATGCAGGGCAAGTGGGGAGGCGATGTCTCCCGTGAACAGGCCCTCGAATGGCTCGCCGAAGCCCTCAAGGCCGCCGGCGCTGCCGCCGCAAAGTACGACGTCCCCTTTATTTACGAGCCCCTCAACCGCTACGAGACCAACCTCATCAACCACCTCGCCGAGGGCGCCAAATACCTCGAGGACAACAAACTCGAAAACATCGTCCTCCTCGCCGACCTCTTCCACATGAACATCGAGGAGTCAGACGTCGCCCAAGCCATCATCGATGCCGGCAAACACACCGGCCACGTCCACTTCGCCGATTCTAACAGAAGCGCCATGGGCTTCGGTCACACCGACTCCGCCCCCATCATCGCCGCTCTCAGAAAAGTCGGCTACACCGGATACCTCTCCGCCGAAGTCTTCCCCAAGCCCGACGCCGACGCCTGCGCCGCCCAGGAAATCAAAGCCATCAAAGCCGCTCTCGCCTAAACCCTTTCTCCAATCATCGAACTCCCACCTTTTGTCCCTATGGAAACACGTCCTCTCGGCCAAACCGGCATCGACCTCCCCATCCTCTCCTTCGGAGCCTCCTCCCTCGGCGCGGAATTCCGCGCCATCGATATCAACGAAGCCTTCGCCGCCGTCCACACCGCCATCGATCTCGGCATGAACTTCATCGACACCTCCCCCTACTACGGGCGCGGCATGTCTGAAGTCATGCTCGGCCAGGCCCTCAAGGGCATCGACCGCTCCAAATACCTCCTCGGCACCAAGCTCGGCCGCTACACCGGTTCCCACTTCGACTTCTCCGCCAAGCGCGTCGAGGAATCACTCGAGGTCTCCATGCACCGCATGGGCACCGACTACCTCGACCTCATCCTCCTCCACGACGTCGAATTCGTCAAACTCGACCAAATCTGGGAGGAAACCATCCCCGCCCTCGTCAAAGCCAAGGCCGAAGGAAAAGTCCGCGCCATCGGCTTCTCCTGCTACCCCATGGCCTGCTTCAACCGTGTCCTAGACCACGTCGAGGATGACATCGACTGCGTCCTCTCCTACAACCAATACACCCTTCAGAACACCAGCTTCGCTGACGACCTCGTCCCCCGCCTCAAGGCCAAAGGACTCGGCGCCATCAACGCCGGCCCCTTCTCCGCCCGCCTCCTCACCAACGCCGAACTCCCCGCCTGGCTCAAGGAACCCGAGGAAGTCAAAGCCGCCGCCCGTGCCGCTGCCAAACTCTGTGACGACAACGGAGTCGACATCGCCCAACTCGCCCTTCAGTTCTCCTGCTCGCACGACTACATCGCCTCCACCGTCGCCGGTTCCGCGAATCCCAAAAACGTCGGAAAATGGGCCAAATGGCTTGCCCAACCCATCGATCAGGGTCTCCTTGCGCAGGTGCAGGAGATCTTCGCTCCCGTCAAAAACCTCGGCCATCCCGAAGGCCTTCCTGAAAACAACTAGTTGCACCTTTTAGAGCACTAGCTACATCTATTTCAAATGTCCTACGCCATCGAATTCACCGACGTCAAAAAAATCAACGCAGTTGACCTTCCCGACGTCGAAGCTCCCGCCCCCGGCGAAGCCCTCGTGCGCACCCATCGTATGGGCATCTGCGGAACCGACCTCTCCTGCTACCTCGGCAAGTTCCCCTTCTTCGCCTACCCCCGCACCCCCGGACACGAACTCGGCCTCGAGGTCGTAGCCGTCGGCGAGGGCGTCACCAACGTCAAACCCGGTGACAAATGCTCCCTCGAGCCCTACCTCAATAACCCCGACTCCATCCCCTCGAAAAAAGGCCACTCCAACGCCTGCTCGAATGTCTCCGTTGTCGGCGTTCACCAAAGCGGTGGCCTGCGCAAGTCCAACTGGACCGTCCCCGCCCACAAACTCCACCCCGGAAATGACCTCTCCTACGATGAGCTCGCCCTCGTCGAAACCCTCGCCATCGGATACCACGCCGTCAAACGCGGCAACCCGCAGCCCGGCGAAACCGTCATGGTCATCGGCGCCGGCCCCATCGGCCTCGCCTCCCTCGAGTTCCTCAAGCTCATGGATGTCAAAGTCCTCGTCGTCGACTTCGCCCAAAACCGACTCGACTTCTGCGCCGAAAAACTCGGCATCCCCCACCCCGTTCAGGCCAAGCCCGACGGCTCACACCTCGCCGAAATCGAAAAAATCACCGAAGGCGGATTCTGCGATGTCATCATCGATGCCACCGGACACCACGGCTCCATGGTCCAGTGCTTCCAATACGCCGCCGTCGGTGGTCGCGTCGTCTACGTCGGCATCACCGCCCAAGACATCACCTTCCCCCAGGCACCCCACTTCCACCGCCGCGAGCTCTCCGTCATGGCCAGCCGCAACGCCCTCCCCGCCGACTTCCCCGAGATCATCCAAATCATCTCCGAAGGTAAAATCAACCTCCAGAACTGGATCACCCACCGACTCGACATCACCGAGGTTCCCGAGGGATTCGACAAGTTCACCGATCCCGCCACTGGCGCCATCAAGGCCGTCATCACCGTCAACGACTGATGAAGCACCTTGTCCTCCTCACCGCCTTCGCTCTTCTTTCCTGTAAAAGCGAAAGCCCCAAGGAAGACACCGCCTCAACGGACACCCCCGCCACCAGCCGGACCAACACCCCGGAGTCCGTCGAACCAGCTTCCACTCCCGCTCCATCTGCGGAAACTCCGGAATCCGTCACCGCCTCGTCCGATCCCTTCGCGGTTCCCCCAAGGCCAAAAAACACTCCCGACCCCGTCCTCCCCAAAGCCCCGCAACCCGGGATGTTCAAGGTCGCCAAAGCCATCCCCGGCAAGCCCGGCTACGTCACCAACCCCTTCACCGGCGGCGAGGTCGACTGCCGCGGAATCCCCGCCGGCAGCCTCGTCCTCGACCCCAAGGACCGAAACCCGGAACACAAATTCCGCATCCCCGGGCCCCTCGATTAATCACCTGCCTTTGGTCTCTTTCCCCTCTCCAGGTCCGCCCCTCCGGCGGACTTTTTTGGTGATTCGACACATCTTCATCACAACCGCACAGTCATCATCCTCATAGAATCGTTCGATATTTTTCTGTCTGACAACTATTTCATTCCCTCCAAAGCGATTTTCCCTATCATCCCCGGAATAATCCCAGCTTTCCCTTCGGGGATCTCGATGACTCACAACGCACCACCGCTCAAAGAACGCAACGCCGGAGCTTCTTCCCGGACCCTTGCCCTTCTCCTCTCTTTCCTCATTTCCACCTCCTCGGCCGCCACCTGGGGCACCCCGGAATACGATGACTCCTCTTGGTCCACCGGCACCGGCCCCATCGGATTCGATACCAGCTCCACCTTCCCCTACACCCTCGGCACCAACCTCTCCTCCATGAGATACAACCAGGTCGCCGTCTACATGCGGACCTCCTTCACCCTCACCGCCCCCCAACTCGCCGCCATCTCCCAACTCCAACTCATCATCGACTACGATGACGGCTACATCGCCTACCTAAACGGAACGGAAGTCAGCCGCGGCACCATGGGAAACACCGGTGACTTCTACGCCTTCAACACCCCCGCCGATGACGTCCACAATGGCACCGGCGACAACGGAGAAACCTTCGCTCCCCCCACCATCAATATCGATAAATCCGCCCTCCGCGTCGGCGAAAACATCCTCTCCGGGCAGGTCCACAATGCCTCCCTCGATTCCTCGGACCTCCTCCTCTACATGGTCCTCGGTGACGGCACCAACACCTTCGTCCTCCCAAACGCCACCTACTCTTACTACATCGGCACCTCCGAACCGGAGAACGCCGTCCCCACCCTCCCCCCTCACGGACTCACCCAATCTCCCTCCCAATCCGATCAGGATGGCAACGGCCTCGCCGATGTCTGGGAAGCCCTCTACGGCGCACAAGGCATCGACCCCCATACCGACTCCGATGGCGACGGACTCTCCAACGCCCGCGAATCCCTCTTCGGCACCGATCCCTTCGATCCCTCCAGCACCATGGAGTTCAAAATGTCCCCCAAGGACGCCAACTCCCTCACCCTCTCCTGGACGAACCTCTCCGACCGCCCCGGCACCCTCCAAAGCTCCACCGATCTCGGCACCACCGACCTCTGGGGCACCCAATCGGGCACCCCCTACAATGCCAACGGCATGCGGAATCTCGACATCCCCACCTCGGATGCCGCCCGCTTCTTCCGCGTCCAAACCATCGCCTCCGATCTCGATAACGACGGCGTCCCCGACTGGCTCGAACCCCTCCTCGGATTCTCCAGCTCCCCCGGCGCCTCCCAATCCGTCCTCCAAAATAAATCCTATGATCTCGACGGAAACGGCACCGCAGACATCTCCCTCTCCGGAGACCTCGCCGCCTTCAATGAAATCTACCGCATCCCCGAGCCCGGCAAATCCCTCACCCGCGCCCAGGCCGCACGCCTCCTCCTCCAAACCACCTTCGGACCCGCCAACATGGCCCAGGTCGACTACGTCGCCTCCATCGGAGCCGAGGCTTGGCTCGACCAACAAATCGCCCTCCCGCCCTCCCTCACCCGCCCCTACATCGAGGACCTCAAGATCGACCTCCTCCTCAGCCCCGCCAACGATTGGACCGACCCCAACCTCTCCGGATACAACATCAACAACCAGGGCCAAAGCAACGCCTTCGTCAGTGGCACCAACTTCACCTCCTCCTGGGCCCGCTCCACCATCCGGGGTCAGGACCAGCTCCGCCAGCGCACCGCCTTCGCCCTCTCCCAAATCCTCGTCGCCTCACGCGGTGCCGCCATGCTCGCCAACCAAACGCGCACCACCGCCCAATACTACGACTTCATGATCGAGGGAGCCTTCGGCAACTTCGAGGACCTCCTCCTCAACGTCTCCCTCAGCCCCTACATGGGCCACTACCTCAGCCACCTCGGCAACCAAAAGGAAGACCCCTCCATCGGCCGCTTCCCGGATGAAAACTACGCCCGCGAAATCATGCAGCTCTTCACCATCGGCCTCTGGGAGCTCAACCTCGATGGCTCCCGCAAGCTCGACCTCGACGGCCAACCCATCCCCACTTACAGCAATGATGACATCACCAGCCTTTCCCGCGTCTTCACCGGCGTAAATTACGAATCCGGCAGCTTCGGCGGCGGCTGGCGGGATGACGGAGACAGCTCCGGGAAATACATGACCACCCCCATGAAAATCTTCGCCTCCCATCACGACTTCACCGAGAAGCGCATCCCCATGGGCGTCAATTCCACCGGCAACCGCCTCTACCACACCATCCCCGCAAACCCCTCCGGAAATAACGCCGCCGCCATGGCCGAGGTCGAGACCGTCGTCCACCAACTCGTGCGCCACCCCAACACCGCCCCCTTCATCTGCAAGCAGCTCATCCAGTTCCTCGTCACTTCCAATCCCACCCCCGCCTACGTCCAACGCGTCGCCTCCGTCTTCCAAAATGACGGCACCGGAGAAGTCGGGAACCTCGAAGCGGTCGTTCGCACCATCCTCCTCGATGACGAAGCCCGCAACCCCATGCACCACCTCAAAACAAAACACTTCGGTCACTTCCGCGAGCCCACCCTCCGCACCATCCACCTCGCCCGCATCCTCAAGATCGACCAATACCCCAACCTCCTCTGGTGGGACTGGGGCTACTACTCCGAGCAAACCCTCCAGGAGCCCATGAACGCCCCCACCGTGTTCAACTTCTACCGCCCCGACTTCCGCCTCCCCGGCGCCCTCGCCGCCAACCAACTCGACTCCCCCGCACTCGGCATCGTCAACTCCTTCTCCTCCGTCTCCTTCACCAACTACCTCTGGCGTATCACCCTCGACGGCTTCGACATGATCCACGGCGATCAATGGTACGACGGAAAATCCTTCCCCGCCGACTACTCCGACCTCCTCCCCATGGCCAATGACATCCCCGATCTCCTCGACCATCTGTCCATCCTCTACTGCGCCGGAACCCTCGGCGCCGAATCCCGTTCCATCATCACCAACTCCCTCCAGGCCGAGAACGACATGACCGACCGCGTCCGCCTCGCCGCCTTCCTCGTCCTCGTCTCCCCCGAAGGAACCTGCCTCAAGTAGCCTCAATCCATTTTCGTTCCATGAACTCCAAAAAATCACGCCGCCAGTTCCTCGGAGAAGCCTCCTGCGCCTCCCTGGGCTGTGTTTCCACCCTCTCCTCCATTCTCAACCTCAAGCTCGCCAACCAGGCCGCAGCCGACGGACTCGGCCCTGGCGATGATTGCAAAACCCTCGTCTGCATCCTCCTCGCCGGCGGTTCCGACAGCTTCAACATGCTCGTCCGGCGCGACTCCGCTTATAGCGACTACGCCGCCTCCCGAAGCGACATGGCCATCGGCCACAACTCCGGCGGAGCCAACGCTCTCGTCAACCTCACCCAAGCCTCCGGTGGCGATGGCAACCTCTACGGCCTGCACCCCTCCTGCCCGGAACTTGCCGAGATGTTCAACGGCACCGGTTCCTTCGCCAGTCACGGCCGCCGCCTCTCCTTCGTCTCAAACATCGGCACCTTGATCCAGCCGATCACAGCCAGCCAATACAACAATCCCGCCAACACCATCCCCGTCCCCAAGTCCCTCTTCTCCCACATCGACCAGATCACCCAGTGGCAGACCTCCATCCCCCAGGGACTCCAGGAACTCTCCGGCTGGGCCGGTCGCATGGCCGACCTCATCCACTCCAGCTACAACACCGAGGCCACCTCGATGTCGATCTCCCTCTCCGGTAACAACGTCTTCCAGATCGGAAAAGAAACCATCCAGCTCGCCATCACCAAGGACGGAGCCCTCCTCCCCACCGGCAGTTCCCCCGGCCTCAACTCCACCACCGCCCGCAAGAATCTCGCCCTCGATTCCCTCATCAGCTCAACCTACAACAACCTCGTCCAGGACTCCTTCGCCAAGCACATGAAGAACTCCTTCGACGCGCAACAAGCCTTCAAAACAATCTACGACGCCGTCGACACCTCGGCCATCCCCGCGGCTGTCATCAACGACCTCAACGACTCCAACCTCGGCAAACAGCTCCTCGCCGCCGCCAAGACCATCAAAGCCCGCCAGGACCTCGGCCTCCGCCGAAACACCATCTTCATCGAGCGCGGCGGCTGGGACCACCACGGCGAACTCCTCGTCACCCACGCCGGTATGCTCGCCGAGATCTCCAAAGCCATCGCCGCCTACCAACTCGCCCTCGAAGCACTCGGCGTCGCCAACGACGTCATCTCCTACACCGCTTCCGACTTCGGACGCACCCTCCGCTCCAACGGACGCGGCACCGACCACGCCTGGGGCGGAAACCAACTCGTCTGGGGCGCCCCCATCGACTCCGGAAAAATCCACGGCACCTTCCCCGACCTCTCCCTCAAGGAAAACGGCGGAGACGATGACATCGGCAACGGCGGCCGCATCCTCCCCACCACCTCCACCGACAAGTTCTTCGAAGAAATGGCCACCTGGTTCGGCGTCACCTCCGCCAACATGCCCGCTGTCCTCCCCAACCTCGTCAACTTCGCCTCCGAGCCCGACATCGGCTTCATCAGCTAGGGAAGCGCTGATGAAAGAGGGGGTTCGCTGCTGCAAGTCATTTTGAAGTCTGGCAAGGCGCGAAGGGTGACGCTGTCCCAACACCAACGACCCACCCCGACCCTTCTCCTCTCGCATCCCTTCTTCCGCCCTCACGAATCCCCCATCGCTTTCATTGACCTGTCTGACAATTTCTGCCTAAACCATACCCAGCCGGAGCTTCAGGGCCCCAACCACCGTCCAAAACTTCAAACTGAACACTTCAAACTTCAAACTCTACCCATGAAAATCTGTCCAAAATTCACTTTCGGTGTCGGCGATCGCTTCGCCCACGGCGCTCACGCCCAACTCCAGGCCTTCATCGCCGCCAAAGAACTCGGCGTCGACATCTGCCCCACCTGGAACAAGTCCAACCGCGAGCACGAAATCATCGGCTCCGAGCCCCAATCCACCCGCGATGCCGCTGACAAAGCCGTCGCCGACCTCGGCTGGACCGGAGAATACCTCCTCGATGCCGACCACATCAACCTCTCCACCGTCGACCGCTTCGTCGCCCCCTGCAACTTCTTCACCCTCGACGTCGCAGATGACATCGGCGAAGCCGCCGCACCCGAAGACGTCGAAGCCTTCATCGCCAACCACCCCGAGCTCATCGGCTCGGTAAAAGTCGAAGGCATCGATGCCCCTCTCGAAATCTCACGCGAGCTCGTCGAAAAAACCGCGAACCAATTCCTCAAGGCCACCCAGAAGGCCAAGGCGATCTACGACCACATCCTCGCAGCCAAAGGCGGCACCGATGACTTCGTCACCGAAGTTTCCATGGACGAAACTGACGCCCCCCAGGTCCCCGCCGAGATGCTCATCATCCTCGCCGCCATCGCCGACCAGGGCATCCCCATCCAGACCATCGCGCCCAAGTTCACCGGCCGCTTTAACAAGGGAGTCGACTACGTCGGCGACGTCGCTCAATTCGAGCAGGAGTTCAACGACGACCTCGCCGTCCTCGCTCACGCCATCAAAGCCTACGGCCTCCCCGAGACCCTCAAGCTCTCCGTCCACTCCGGCTCCGATAAGTTCTCCATCTACGAGCCCATCAAAAAAGCCATCGCCCGCACCGGCGCCGGCCTCCACATCAAGACCGCCGGCACCAACTGGCTCGAAGAAGTCATCGGACTCGCCACCGCCGGTGGAGACGCCCTCGACCTCGCCAAGGAAATCTACGCCAAGGCCCTCGACAAAAAAGAAGCCCTCTGCGAGCCCTACGCCACCGTCATCGACATCGACCACTCCAAGCTCCCCAGCGCCGAGGAAGTCAACGGCTGGACCTCCGAGCAATACGTCAGCGCCCTCACGCACGACCAGAGCAACCCCGGCTACAACGCCAACGTCCGCCAGCTCCTCCACGTCGGCTTCAAGATCGCCGCCCAAATGGGTGACCGCTACCTCGACGCCCTCAAGGCAAACGACGCCGTCATCTCCAAGTGCGTCACCGGCAACCTCCTCGACCGCCACATGAAGCCATTATTTGCGTAAGCAATGAGGAGAGTGGGTAAAATGCCCTTGGGTGCATTCCTGTCCGCTACCCTCAGCCAAGTCTTAAAAAGCTGCGCTCCGCTTGGATCGCAGCTTTTTTATGTCCCAAAATCAGCCCTCGGCTTTTGGCTCTTCCAAACCCAATCCCTCGCGAACTAGTGTTAATACTGATCAAATCAGTAAACATCATGATTCCACAGAGCGCTCTTCTCGCCCGTATCATCTGCGGCACCCTCACCTGTGGAGCGATCCATGGAGCAAGCATCTCGATTAATTTTTAAGATTCACCGGGAGGCGTCATCATCAACTATTCCGTTAGCATGGATTAGACGTAATCGCGACCACCACCAATCACAACCCGGCCATATCGATTGGGTCCGGGGCCGCCGGAGTCACGGATTTCACTTTCAACGACGAAACAACTCCATTCCAAGCCGCAACTTTCGTGGGAAACTCAGTCGCAAATCCCGATCTCATCGACTTCTTCGACAATGTCTCCATGTCACCTCTGTCAGGATTGGGCTCCGGGTCGGGAGGCATCTTTGACTTCTCAATAAACCACTTGGAATTTTTTAGCTTCACCCTTCCAGCAGGCAAGGTCTCGGGAACCCCGGTCAGTGGCGCTGCGACCTCTCCCCGATTCACCGTTTCAGATTTCGGCGAACTCCCGGGACCTCTCAACGGTCCGGGAACAAGCGTTTCTCTGAGCCCCAGAATTCGCAGCCGTCCCCGAGCCCTCGGCAGCCCTGCTTGGAGGACTGGGAAGCCTGTTCCTATTCTCCCGCCGCCGCTTGAGCCACTAACTAATTTATTCCACCTCTCACGCTCTCTCCATGAAGCCATCCTCCTCCTTTCGATCGCCTCCCTCAGAGCGAGGCCCGCCCTTCCCAATTTCCCCCTCCCCCTCCCCGCGGATCAATCCAATATTCCCGGCGCCGGGCATCTACAAATGGGCGACTGGTAAAACACACGCAGCAGACTTTCTCAGTTTGCAAAAAAAGACCGAAGGAAAAATCCCCCGGCCTTTTGGTCAAATTGGAAATGTGTCCTGAAATTTCCTTCCTCTACCGACGGCGGCGCAAGATGGAAAGTCCGGCCAGGCCGAGCAAGGCGATGCTGCTAGGCTCAGGGATCGCATTCACGACAATGTCATCGAAGGAAAGAATTTCCGCACCAGCGTTCATGTTCATGAGAACCTGAAGCTGGAAAGATGAACCGGCCGTAATTCCGATTTCAGAAATAGTCCCGGCGTTGAAGGTATCATCGGCTGGAATCAAATCCGTGAGGGCAGTGGGCACCCCGTCCACAAGGTAGGTAATGACATAGTCATCAGCCTCTTCAAATTCGATTGCCGCTGATCCGGCAGCAAGAAGTGAGAAATCGAGAATGTCTCCAGGAATAGTCGTAATCACCGGTGAACTCCAGATCGCCGGGCCGTCAAGATCCCGCCCCGTAAAGGACTCATCACTGCGAACCTCGAAGAAATCGCTCGTCGCCGTAAGGTTGGCTCCACTGACATCGATCGACCAATCAACTCCGGAAACATCAATCGTAGGAGTAGGTCCAACCGCACCCTTTCCCTGCTGACCGGTAAAATCCTCGGAGTAAATCACCGCTCCCGTTGCTGTTGTCACAGCGAATAGCGGTAAAGATAGAATCATCGCCTTAGTGAAAAGGCCCTTGCGTAGGTTGTTGTTTGCCATGGTCATTTTTTCTCCCTAATTCTGCAATGGATCCTAAGTCCGACACTTTTCGTGTCAATCAGATATTGGTGACGTGAAAACAGGCCGATCAAATGGCAACAAACCTTTCTGTTCCAACATATCCAAGCGCAAAAAAACGTCACCAAAATCCACCTGACCTTATTGTTTTGAGATTTTTAGCCTGAAAAACGCCTGATCACTTGGAACGGCCACCGACGAATGAGGTGTCACCGTCACCTGGCTCAACCCCACCCCACTCACACTATCGTTGAAGGGAATATCCACGAAGTCGTTCAGCTCCGTCCCCATTTGCAGCTGATAGGTGTAGTCCACCCCGGACTGCCATGGGAACGCAAGGGACGGCTCCGGCACCGACCCACCGATCGAAACCATCGAGCGATCACTCACAAAAGGATCTCCACCAAAAACGAGCTCCATCACGTTCGTAAGCCCATCCCCATCCGGATCAGCGTCTTCAGCTGAAATCAAAGGATCGGCCTGCTGGGACTCACTAAAGACCTCCCCTTTAAACTGCTCATAGCTCGTCCGCACCCG
The DNA here is from genome assembly GCA_051252135.1 of Verrucomicrobiaceae bacterium. Lineage (GTDB taxonomy): Bacteria > Verrucomicrobiota > Verrucomicrobiia > Verrucomicrobiales > Akkermansiaceae > SW10. Next base: position 22,744 of record JBPOGH010000017.1, read on the forward strand.
AATCACCAACGGCTTTCCGTAACCGGTTTCAGCCGCCAAATGAACCCCATCCGCACTCAGTAAAAAACGATCCTCACTCCCCGTTCCGTCAGCAAGGAACGGATTCAAAAACGGCGTCACCTCATCCAGCGTAAAGCTACTCCCGGTAAAAGGCGCATCACTCAACACCTGCACCGCCTCAAGCCCCGTCCCCACGATCTCATCCAGGAACCATCCTTGCCCCGCACCCGCTCCCGAAACAAAAGCAGCATCACGCAACACGTCATGCTCATACCGAAAACGCAGATCAAAGACCCGCCCCACCAGCCCGGCCAAATCAACTGTGACCTCCTGAAAGCTCGGCTCCGGCGTCCCCCCAATCTTAATCTGCAAGGTCTGCCACAACACCCCGTCAAACGAAGCTTGCACCTCCGCCACCTGTCCTTCCGTAGCCGAACCCAGCCGACCCCGATAAACCAACTCCGCCCCGGGCCGCGCATAATAACGATCAGGAAAGGTCAGCGTCTCACTCGCACCCGACGCCAAATGCGCCAACTGAAATGATCGGGTCCCGCTGTCTACCGTCGAGTTTTGCAACACCGAATACCCCGCACTTCCTCCATAGATCATCGGCAGCACCATCTCTTCCGCATCATAATCCACCTCCACCGGCGCACTGTGTGAAATCCGTCGCATCCCGCTCGTCACGTCCGGATCGAGCCCAATCGTAAACGTCTCGTCCTCCCCGCGCACCACCTCTGACGCACCCGTCACCTGCGGAGCAGAAACCAACTGCGCCAAACCAATCGCCGCCTCACCCTGCCCACAATAAAACAAATACGTCCTCCCATCGCTATCGACAAAGGCCCCCGGATCACGCAGCTGATTCACTCCACCGACCTGCGCTCCCGATTGCGAAGCCAGCGGCGGAAATTGCCCCCCTTCCCAGCCACTCTGAGCACTCAGTAATTCTTGTTCCGGAAACCGCGGTGCCCACGAGTTGTAGTCAGCCGACAACTTATCAAAGTCAAAGGTCGCCATCTTCACCCGCTCGGGACGATCTTCCTTATAGGTCAATATCGCATAGAGAATATTCCCCCGCTTCAGCGCCCCAAAGTGACGCGGCCGAATCAAGGGCCACCCCTGAGCCCTCGCTCCATCCACAAACGGATTCGGACCTCGGTCCCAATAATCCTTGCTGTAGTCGTATCCTCCCGGAGGCGTAAACGGATCAGCCGGAGCCTTCCAAATATCACCCGTATTGGAAAAGGCATAAAATCTCCCCGCCTCCTCAAACACCCTAAAATAACTCTCCCCCAAGATCACCGGCTTCGTCCCATGACCCGACTGCCCGCCATCCGATGGCATATTAAAATTAAGCCCATCAGCCGATGTCGCCACCACCGTGCTCTGTCCCTTGTCATTCCCGTTATGCTCACTCGGCCCGTGATAATACAACACGAACTCCTGGTTCACATCATCCAGAAACACCTGCGGCGAAGCAATGTGACCATCGATCACAATCCCGTTCCCCGGCGTAATCTCCCCATCCGCCCCCAGACTCAACACCCCACGATCCGCCGGAGGCAACGCTGCATCCATCCGGAAACCCGTCCAAGGCCCCTCAAGACTCTCCGCCCAAGCCATCCGGATAAAATCCCCCCCGTGGTCGCCAAAATAGAGGTAATAAACCGCCGTCGGATCAGCCCGATTCGCCGGTGTCACCCAGCTCGGAATGCGAATACAAGACGGCCCATTGATATTATCTGACTCTGATGCCGTCGCCCCCTGCGCCAACATCCACGCCTCATCAATAATCGGCAACTCCCCGTTCATCCGCCGCGCATAAAAAACCTCCCCGGAACTCACCGCCCCCAATTCGTCAGGAAGGACCACCGGAGGAGTCGCCACATCCACAAAGCTCTCCGTCGAAAGCACCCCACTCGTCGTCGGCACCGACCAATTCGCCACCGTCATGATCTCGGCCGGATAACTCGTCAGAACCAGCCCCGATCTCGCCCCCAAATATTCCCGTGCCTCCACATCTCCAAAACTCAAATTCCCATTCGCCACATTCAGCACACTCGGCAGCACCGATTCACCCGCTTCCCCCCACGCCGGATTCACCGTGCTCCCCTCATAATCCACCCCAAACAACACCTCCCCATCCAAATAATCTCCTGCTCCGCTCTCCACCAAATTACCCTGCACCAGGAAAAATTGCTCTCCATTGATCGTCAGCCCAAATCTCCCCGCCGCCGTCCCGATGTTCGCGCTCGGGCTCTGGCCCGAATTCGCCGTATCAGAAATTACAATCACCGTCCCCGGCGAGATCGGACTCCCCGTATTGTTGGTCCAGAGAATCGATGACGCACTGTGGTAAAGTCCACCACCACTCCCTTCCCCCGTTCCATCGCCACCGCCGTCATACTCTGCATCCACAAGCCGGATCGATTCCCCATCTGCTAGCTCCACCCAGCTCACAAAACTGATCGCATCCACCGGAGCCGTCCGCGAATCAAAACCCACCACCATGCAGTCCCCCGGTGATAAGGCCATCGCAGAAGAACCGACCACACAAGCGGCAGACAAACACAGAGAGAAACGAATGATCTTCATCAATGAGGAGGGATTTTTTCAGAATGAAACAAAATTTAGAATCGAAGCTACGCTGAAGTTCGTCAATATTGGAGCCAACCGCAAGTGGAACCATCATTTCATAGATCAGCAATCTCAACGACCCCCCCTTGTTTTAACAAAGTTTACCAAACCGATGAATCCCAGCTCCCTCTCCAGCTCCTCACGGAATTCCGCTCTTTTCCTCTGCTCGGCACTCCTTTCCTCATCCCTCTCATACGGAAATGCCACCTTCGATTTCAACGACGGCACCGCATTCGATAACGTCGGAATCGGCGCCACCATGAGCGTTCTCGATGCCGCTGAATCGATCAACGTCACCCTCACCAGTGTCGACATTATCGGTCAGGATGCTTCCCTCGCCTCCGATGGCATCCAAACCCACTCCACCAACATTCCAGCTAATACCAATGCCATCGGCATTAGGGACGCTTCCAACCCAAATGGCGCTTCCAATAACTCTCGTGATTTCGACCCTGGCGAAGGCTGGGTCATCTCCTTCGATGTCGCCGTAAAGCTCATTTCCATCGACTTCGCCGGCCAAAGCCCGGGTGAAAATTTCATCATCTCTTCATCCTCCTTCGACAGCTTCCTCCTCGAAGACGGGCAGGAAGATGACATCCACGATCTCCTCCAGACCGAGGTCCCCGCCGGTACCCAAATCACCATCCAGATGGATGTCCCCCATGCCGAAGGGCTGGGCGCGCGCATCTCGGAGATCACCGTCGCCGCCGTCCCTGATCCCAACACCGGAACAAACCTCATCTGGGCCGGTGCCGATGGCGACGCATGGAACACCTCTGCCCCTAATTTCACCGGAGACGATACCGAGTTTAACACCGGCGCAAACGTCGACATCCAGACTCCCGGTGCCATCAATATCGACGCCGGAGGCATCACCGCCGGAGTTGTCTCAGTCACCTCGGAAACCGGCACCATCACTCTTCAAAATGGAAACCTCACCGCCTCCTCACTCCTCAAATCAGGAGAGAGCATCCTAAACATCGCCTCTCCCATCACTCTCGACACCGGAGTGACCACCCTCGCCGGAGGAACCCTCCAGGTCGGCACCGGCGCAACCCTCATCTCTTCACTGGCCTCCTTCTCTGAAGGGTCCACACTGCAAGTCGACTCAGGCGCTACCATCACCGTCGCCAATGGCGGAGCCCTCGGCACCGGCGGAGCCACCATCAACATGGCCGAGCCCCTCAGCTTGGGGAATGTCCCCAGCAGCATCTTGGACGTCCCTCTCATCAAAACAGGACCCGCCGCCCTCACCTTCACCGGTGACCTCGGCACCCGCACCACCGGAACCGTCGCCCTAGACATCCTCGCCGGTTCCGTCATCGCCACAGAAGGGACCCAATTCAACCTCTCCGGAACCACCACCTTCGACGGCGACCTCGTCCTCGAAGGCGGCCGCCTCGAGCTTCACGGAAACACCATTTCCGGAACTGGCTCCATCATCGCCCAGTCCGGAAATGCCACCCTCGACGCCCGCTTCCAAGGCGGCATGGTCAATATCGCAAACCCCATCCTCCTCACCAGCGACCTCTTCGTCGACGCCCCCACGAATGGAAACAGCAACAGCGAACTTCACCTCAACGGCATCATCAGCGGCACCGGCAATCTCCTGAAAATCGGCAACGGCCTCGTCGCCTCCACTGGAGAAAACACCTACACCGGTAACACCAGCATCGCCGCCGGAATCCTCAGCCTAGCCACCGCCTCCCTCGCAGACACCTCCACCGTCGACATCAGCGATACCGGCGTTCTGGCACTCACCCACGCCAGCGGAGACACGGTCACCAGCCTCACTATCGATGGCATCGAACTCTCACCCGGCACCTACGGCAGCTCCAGCGTCACCGACATCACTCCTCAAAATATTGATGACACCCACTTCAGCGGAGACGGCTGGCTCATCGTCACCTCCGGCCCCCTGACTGACTACGGCCTTTGGGCAAGTGCCGAAGGTTTCAACCTTATCGGAGATATGACTGATGACGATGACAACGACGGCCTCAGCAACCACGAAGAATACATCTTCGGCCTCAACCCCACCGATGCCTCGTCCGTAAACCCTTACCTCACCAAACTCGATAAAGTCTTCGGAGACCTCACCTTCACCCGTCGGAACACCAGCCTCTACTCTACCGGATTGACCTACACCTACGAGTACTCCACAACCCTTGCTGACGACTTCACCCCCTTCATTCCGGATGAAATCGACTCTGATGCTGGCGACCCCGTCGAAGAAATCACCATCACCGTCCCAGCCGAGCTCCTCATCAACGAAACCCTCTTCGTCAGGGTCTTCGTCCGGTAAAACCACCCTTCGGCAATCAAGCTCACAATGGCCGCTCTCTCGAACCTAGCCCTCCCCCTCCTCCTCGGATTCGCCCTTCTCTCACCCCTCTCCGCAGACACCGTCCTCGTCTCCCGGGGCCCCGGTAAAAAGTGGACCCCTCAAGACACCCGCACCCTCGCAGACCTCCCCAACCTCCCGCCCGATCCCGCCGGCAGTCGCTTCGGTGGACTCGCCGGACCCACCCAACCCGCCACCGGATTCTTCCACACCAAAAAGATCGATGGCCGCTGGTGGCTCATCGATCCCGAAGGCCACCTCTTCATCCACCGCGGAGTCACCTCACTCAAAATGCTCCGCACCTCCGGAGCAAAAGAAAGCCTCCTTAAACAATTCGGCACCGGGGAAAAATGGGCCTCCACCACCAGCCAACTCCTCCTCCAGCACGGCTTCAATGGCCTCGGCCCTTGGTGCGATGACGACCTCCTCCCCAGCCCGGAAGTCCCTCTCGTCCACACCAAGCTCTGGAACTTCATGTCCGCCTACGGCAAAAAACGCGGCGGCACACACCAAGCTTCCGGCCACACCGGCTACCCCCAGGACTGTCCCTTCATCTTCGACCCGGAGTTCCCCGCCTTCTGCCTCCGGCACGCCGCCCAACTCGCCGCCACCAAGGACGACCCCTGGCTCCTCGGCCACTTCACCGATAACGAACTCCCCTGGCGCCTCGGCATGCTCGAGAACTACCTCAAGCTCCCCGCCACCGACCCCGGCCACCAAGCCGCCGCCAAATGGCTCGCCCAACGTCCCTCCCCGGACAACATCACCGAAAAAGACCGCGAGGACTTCCTCGCCTTCGCTGCCGACACCTACTTCGCCGCCGTCACCAAAGCCATCCGCACCCACGACCCGAACCACCTCATCCTCGGATCCCGCTTCCACGGCCGCGCCAACAAAATCCCCGCCCTCTTCCAGGCCGCCGGCCGCCACCTCGATGCCATCAGCGTCAACTACTACCACGCCTGGACCCCCGACCCCACCCTCATGAAAACCTGGGAGTCCAAAGCCCAAAAACCCATCCTCATCACCGAGTGGTATGCCAAAGCCCAAGACAGCGGATTGGGAAATACCAGCGGCGCCGGCTGGCTGGTCAAGACCCAAGCCGACCGCGCCGCCTTCTATCAAAACTTCACCTTAAGCCTCCTCGAATCCCGCGTCTGCATCGGCTGGCACTGGTTCCGCTACTCCGATAACGACCCCACCGAAAAAGGCCGCGACCCCTCAAACCTCGACGCCAACAAAGGCATCGTCACCAACCGCTACCACCCCTACACGGAACTCCTCACCCCCATGAGAACCCTCAACCAACGCACCTACAACCTCATCCGCCACTTCGAAAAATAGACCGACCCAGCCGCTTGAGCCCAAATTTCAATCGACTGCCCTAGCTCAACATGTCGATCAGATCGCAAATGATCGACACATCCCACCAACATATCGCCAGCATCGACATGTCAAAGAACCCTCCCTTTTCTTTGCAATCCGAGTCATACATGTAAAATAATCACCATTTTCTTTACACGTTATCGAGGACGTGCAAAGTTATTCCTGATTTTTTGACACGTTATGCCCTCCCTAGCCCCGCTACCCCTCCCAGACTCGGTCTCCTTTGAGACACCCAAGATATGGCGCAGTCTTCGTGATACCCACCGCACTCTCGCCGAGCTCAAGGGCCTTTGCACCTCCCTTCCGAATCCCGCCATCCTCATCGAAACCCTCTCGATCCAAGAGGCCAAGGACAGCTCGGAGATCGAAAACATCATCACCACCCACGACGAACTCTTCGCCTCCCAAAACACGACCGAAGACATCTCCCTCGCTGCCAAGGAAGTCCAAAACTACGCCGCCGCTCTCCGCATCGGCTACCAAGAGGTTTCCCAATCCGGACTCATCCGCCTCGAAACCATCCTCGCCATCCAAGCCGAGATCGAATCCAACCGCGCCGGACTCCGCAAAGTCCCCGGCACCGTTCTCAAAAACGAAGCCACCGGCGAAACCATTTTCGAGCCCCCTCAGGACGGCACGGAAGTTGCCGATCTCATGGACAACCTCATCCAGTTCATCCATCGCGACGATGATCTCGATCCCCTCCTGCGCATGGCCATTGTTCATCACCAGTTTGAGAGTATCCATCCCTTCTACGATGGGAACGGCCGCACCGGTCGTATCCTCAACGTCCTCATCCTCATCCGCGAGAACCTCCTCGGCATCCCCATCCTCTACCTCAGCCGCTACATCAATCGCACCAAATCCGACTACTACCGCCTCCTCCAGACCACCCGCACCGACGATCGCTGGGAAGACTGGTGCCTCTACCTGCTCAAAGGAATCGAAGTCACATCCCGTCACGCCCTCCAACTCATTCAGGACGTTCAGAAATTGATGGCAGACTACAAAAAACGGATCCGCAAAGACTTCAAATTCTACTCCCGGGACCTCCTCAACAACCTCTTCCGCTACCCCTACACCAAAATCGAATTCATCGAGCGCGAACTCGGCGTCTCCCGCCCCACCGCCACCAAATATCTCGACCAACTCGCCGCCGCCGGCTTCGTCGAAAAAACAAAAAAAGGACGCACAAACTTCTACATCAACCGCCCCCTCTTCACCCTCCTCACCAACAGCGAAAATCTCGTCTGAATAAAGCAAACAAGCGCACCAAGCATCTTGAAAAAAGCTTCACCTCTTCAGTTTGACTCTCAAAATTAGGTGTTAGATGTTCAATGTTCACTTCTCTCCCCTCAACCCCGCCCGTTCAAATCTCACTGTTCGTGTTCAAATCTCAAATTTCACCTCCCTCGCCCCACAGGGGCACCTCAACGCAGCCCTTGGCAGCGCCTGGGGATTCCCCCCAGTAAAATCAACAAGCCCTGTAGGGGCGATCTAACTCCTCCGAACTCCTCACATCGCCCTAACATTCTTCACCGCAGCGCCCCGCATGGCTCGCTGCTTTTTCATTTCAAAAATTCACCACTCAAATCTCAAATTTCATCCCCACTTCCTCTATCAAACATCATCCACTTTCCAACTTGTCCCCTCATCGGTATCAATAGAGCATCTGAAGATATCAATCTAACGTGCCTCTAGCCTCTCCGAACTTCCAGTTTCTCAAGAAACACGACCAACACCTGCTCAAGCTTGCAGCGGGTGCAGAGGCTTACTGCTTCACCGAACCTGACCTTGCCCTCACCCGCGTCAGGCAGCTCTCAGAGGCCATCGTCGCAAGCGTTCTAAAATACACTCCACAAAACGCATCCGACCGCCCCTCCTTCCTCAGCCAAATCAATCAGCTCCTTGATCAAGGAATCCTCTCCCGCGAACTCGGTGATACCCTTCACACGATTCGCCGCCTCGCGAATCACGCAGTTCATTCTGGTCAAGCAGACCAGGGGAAAGCTCTCCACGGAATCAAACTCATTCGAGGAGTCGCGATTTGGTTCCACAAACTTTCCCAACCCAACTTTAAAGCAGGGGCCTTCGTTCCACCCCCATCACCAGTCGACGCATCCGATGAACTCGAGAAAGAGCTAGATGCCCTAAAAGAAGAACTCACCAAGGAGCAACAAGCCCGTAACAAGGCTGAAAACAAAGCCTCCACTCTCGCCGAAGCTCATGCTCAAGCAGTAAACGATTCAAAGCAGGCCTACGACGATCAACTCGCTGCCCTTGAACTTGCTGCAGAGTCAGAAAAAAAATGGCAAGAAAGCCAAGAAGCCTTCCTCTCGACCAAAACAGAAGAGACCAAAGTCACCTCAGAAGAAGCGAAGGAAGTCACCAAGACTGCGAAAAAAGCAGCCAAAGAATTTGCCTCTGATCTCGACGAAGCAGAGACCCGCGAAATTATCGACGCCCAGCTCCAAGACGCCGGATGGATCGCCGATACCATCAACCTCCGCTATTCTCGAGGAACACGCCCCCAAAGAGGCCTCAACAAAGCCATCGCCGAGTGGCCCACCAGCTCTGGCCCAGTAGACTACGCCCTCTTCATCGGCACCGAACTAGTCGCAGTAGCCGAAGCCAAACGCTTCAACAAAGACCTTTCTCCTGTCCTTGGCCAAGCAAAGCGATACGCCAAAGACATCGACCCGAAGAAATACACTTTCCCGGAAGGCAGCCCGTGGTTCGAATACAAAGCCCCCTTCGCTTTCGCCGGCAATGGCCGCCCCTATCACAAGCAGCTCCCCGAAAAATCCGGCATCCTCTTTCATGACCTTCGGCTCGATACCAATAAACTCAAAGCCCTCGACGGATGGCGTAGCCCGCAAGGCCTCCTTGACGAACTCGAGATCGACAAAGTAAAAGCCGATCAAGACCTCTCTGAACATCCCGTCGATCTCCCTCTCCTCCGCCTCTACCAACGCGAGGCCATCTCCGCGATCGAGGAAAACATCGCCAAAGGCCGCGACGCCATCCTCCTCGCCATGGCTACGGGCACCGGAAAAACCCGCACGGCCATCTCGCTGATCTACCGTCTCATTCAGCACAAGCGCTTCAAGCGCATCCTCTTCCTCGTCGACCGCACCACTCTCGGAGAGCAATCCTATGACGATGGCTTCAACCGAATCCAACTCGAAGCCCTCCAAACCTTCACCGACATCTACAACGTCGCCCAACTCGGCGACACCAAGATTGAAAAGGAAACCAAAGTCCACATCGCCACCGTCCAGAGCATGGTCCGCCGCGTCGTGCTCCTCGGCGATGACGCACCGCCTCCGGTCGATCAATATGATTGCGTCATCATTGATGAATGCCACCGCGGCTACGTCCTCGATAAGGACATGGATGAGAGTGAAATCGCCTTCCGTTCCGAGGCAGATTTCATTTCAAAATACCGCCGCGTCGTTGACCACTTCCACGCCGTGAAGATTGGCCTCACCGCCACTCCCGCCCAACACACCTCGGACATCTTCGGAGCACCCGTCTTCACCTACTCTTATCGTGAAGCCGTCACCGATGGCTACCTCTGCGACCACACCCCTCCCACCCGCATTACCACCGCTCTCGTTAAGCACGGCATCAAGTGGAAGAAAGGCGAGAAAGTCCTCACCTACAATCCCACCGATGCCTCCATCGAGAGCCACCAAGCCCCGGATGAAGTCCTAAAGGGTGTCGAAGCCTTCAACACCCAGGTTATTACCAAGCCCTTCAACGAGACCATCTCTGAGGAACTCGCTCAATATCTCGACCCTGAAACCCCGGGGAAAACTCTCGTCTTCTGCGCCACCGATTCTCACGCAGATATCTTTGTCACTGCCCTCAAAGATGCCCTTGATGCCACTTACGGCCCCCAACCTGACTCCCTCATCGCCAAGATCACCGGCTCAGGCATGCAGGCCGACAAAACTCTCCTCCGTCGTTTCAAAAACGAACAACATCCTAAAATCGCCGTCACCGTCGACCTCCTTACCACCGGAATCGACGTCCCACAAATTACCAAGCTCATCTTCGTCCGCCGAGTGAAGAGCCGTATCCTTTATGAGCAGATGCTCGGACGTGCCACTCGCCTCTGTGAAAATCTCTTCGGTGAAGGCGAGGACAAGGAAGTCTTCGAAATCTTCGACACTGTCGATATCTACGCCGCGCTTGAGCCGGTTAGCACCATGAAGCCCGTCGTGACTCAGGCCAGTGCCGGCATCTCAGAACTCTTCGGCTTCATGACCGAGGCCATGGCAGCTCAGGACAGCTCCGCAACCGAGTCCTTCCACAGCCAGCTCGTCGTCAAAGTCCGCCGTCTCCGGAAAAAGATCGACCGCAAGTCAGATGAACTGGCCACCCGCTTCTCTGATCTCACCCCCGAGTCCCTCCTCGAAGCCCTCTCCACCTCTCCTGCCGCCGCCACCGATCTTTTCAAGACTCATCCAACCCTTCCCCAGTGGCTGGAAACCGTCAGTCGCTCCTCCACTCCCCGCTCCGTCCTCGTTTCAGAGCACCCGGATCGCGTCATGGAGACCACTTCCGGCTACGGTGAGGGCCGGGAAAAGCCAGAGGACTACCTCGAGCGCTTTAACCTGTGGATCGAGGAACATAAATCCACCCACGAAGCCCTCAAGCTCGTCCTCACCGCTCCCGGCAGCCTCACTAGGAAGGAACTTCGTTCCCTTAGCCTGGCCATGGACGACGCCGGCTTCACCGAACATCAAATCCAGCCCGCTTGGCGCGAAGTGAAGCATGAAATGTGCGCTGCCAAGCTCCTCGGCTACATCCGTGCCCAGGCCCTCGGTTCTCCCCTCTTGCCCTACGAACAACGAGTCGATGCCGCCGCCCAACGTATCCTCGCAAAGCCAGACTTCCGCTGGACCGAGAACCAAAAACGTTGGCTAAGCCGCATCGTGAACCAAATCAAGTCCTCCACCATCGTTGACCGTGACAGCCTGCAGGCTGGGGCCTATGCCTCTGCCGGTGGTTTTGACACCATCAACAAGAGCTTCTCCGGAAAGCTCGAGTCCCTTCTCACTGACCTTCATACTGAAATCTGGCAAGACCCTGCCGCTTAAGCTCTCTCATCACTAAATAATGTCCGCCACCTTCGATATCGTTCAAAAGCTCTGGAATCTCTGCAACGTCCTCCGCGATGACGGCGTGCAATACTCGGACTACGTCACCGAGCTCACCTACCTCCTCTTCCTCAAAATGGCGGAGGAAACCAAAACCGAGGACCGCATCCCAAAAAAATACCGCTGGAACACCCTCACCTCAGAGGAAGGCACCGCTCTTCTCCAACACTACCGTGAACTCCTCGTCAAACTCGGCGAAGCCAAAAGCCCCCGCGTCAAAGCGATCTTCGCCAACGCGCAGACCTCTCTCCGCCAGCCCCGTCACCTTCACACCCTCGTTACTGCCATTGCCGATCTCGATTGGTATTCCGCTAAGAGCGAAGGCCTTGGCGATCTCTACGAAGGCCTCCTCGAAAAAAATGCCAGCGAGACCAAATCCGGAGCCGGTCAATACTTCACTCCCCGCTGCCTCATCGACTCTATTGTCGAGGTCACCAAACCCCAACCCGGCGAGATCGTCCATGATCCCGCCGCTGGCATGCTCGGCTTCCTCGTCGCCGCAGATCGTTATGTCAAAGACCAGACCGACGATCTCTTTGATCTCTCGGAAGAACTCCAGGCCTTTCAAAAGGAAAGGGCCTTCATCGGCATGGAACTCGTGCCCGACACCCATCGTCTTGCCCTCATGAATGCCCTCCTCCATGACATTCATAGCCCCATCCTTCTTGGCGACACCCTCTCTTCCGATGGCCACCAGCTCAAGGATGCTGATCTAGTCCTCAGCAACCCACCCTTCGGCACCAAGAAAGGCGGAGGAGCTTCCACTCGCGATGACTTCACCTTCCCCACTGGGAATAAGCAACTCGCCTTCCTCCAGCACATTTACCGCAGCCTTAGGCTCCCCAGCAAGGACAAGCTCGGAGGCCGCGCCGCCGTCGTCCTGCCGGACAACGTCCTCTTCGAGGATAATACCGGAGCAAAAATCCGCACTGACCTCATGGACAAGTGCAATCTCCACACCATCCTCCGCCTCCCCACCGGCATCTTCTATGCTCAGGGCGTGAAGACCAATGTCCTCTTCTTCAATCGCCACAACAAGGAAACCGGCGGCACCAAAAACATCTGGGTCTACGACATGCGCACTAACATGCCGAAGTTCGGCAAGCGCACCCCACTCACCCGCGAGCACTTCGCCTGTTTTGAAAAAGCCTATGGCAAAAAGTCCGACGGCTCCTCCAAACGCACCGATCAAGGCGAGGAAGGCCGCTTTCGAAAATTCACTCGTAAGGAAATCGCCGAACGAGGCGAAAACCTCGACCTCTCCTGGCTTCGTGATGAAAGCTCAAGCTCATCAGAAGACCTGCCGGAACCCGAAGAACTCGCCTCCGCCATTCTTAAGCGCCTGCAAAAGGCGGCGGAAGAGATCGAAGCACTTCAAGCAGAGCTTTCAGCATGAGTAATTTACCAATTGGATGGACCGAATTGACCCTCGGTGATCTAGCAGAATTGAAATACGGTAAGTCTCTTCCTGCAAAAAGCCGTTCAGGAAGCGGATTCCCAGTGTATGGTTCAAACGGAATCGTTGGCTTTCACTCTACGGCATTAACACAAGGGCCAACCATCGTTATTGGTAGGAAAGGTTCTTTTGGTGAAGTCCATTTTTCGAATTCTAGTTGCCATCCAATCGACACAACATACTACATCGACGATTTTGATGTAGCCTCGCCTGATTTTCTTCACAAACTGCTGAAGACACTGCCTTTAAAGACGCTAAATCGTGCGTCAGCTATCCCTGGCTTGAATAGATCGGATGCATACGCCTGCAAAACCAAGCTTGCTCCAGCAAACGAACAAAAGCGCATCGTTGCCAAGCTGGAATCCTGCGAGTCCCGCATTACCGCAGCCCGCGAGGCCCTTGATGAAGTCCCCGCCCTCCTCGAACAATACCGCCAAAGCATCCTCGCCGCCGCCTTCCGCGGAGACCTCACCAAAGACTGGCGTGCCGCCAACCCAAACACCGAACCCGCCTCCAAACTCCTCACTCGCCTCCGCCAAGAACGCCGCCAACGCTGGGAAAAAACCACCTTAGCAGACTACAAAGCTAACGACAAAGAACCTCCAAAGAACTGGCTAGAAAAATACAAAGAACCTTTACCTATTTCTCCTGCAGAGGCCGAAAATTGCCCTCCAATCCCAGATGGTTGGAGTTGGTCAACCAATGAAGAAATTTCAGAACGAGTTACCGTTGGTCATGTAGGTTCGATGAAAAAAGAGTATCGCGACAGTGGGATAGCATTCCTAAGAGGCCAAAATGTCAGGGAGAATCGCTTCGATTCAAAAAACCTCCTCCGGATCAGCGAAGAATTTCATGAAAAGCTAAAGAAATCTACACTCTCGCCTGATGACATCGTAGTTACAAGATCAGGAGAGGTGGGAACCGCTTGTGTCATTCCTAAAACTCTACCTGTCGCCAATTGCTCCGATCTAGTAATAATACAAAGGCCTATCTACACCGATTCTAATTATCTATCCTTCTACATAAACTCAGAAGGCAAGCGCACTGTCAAAGACGGAAAAGTGGGCGTTGCCATTACTCACTTCAACACAAAGTCGGTTGCACGGATGCCCATTGCTGTCGCGCCATTCGCTGAGCAACAAGAAATCGCCAAGATATTGAAATCTTTCCACAGGGTAATCGAGAAACTCCACGAAACATACAACAGGTCAGCTTCAGACATCTCAGAATTAAGTGCCAGCCTTCTAAAAAAAGCCTTTTCCGGTCAACTTGTCAATCAGGAGCCCAATGATGAACCAGCTTCAGTTCTACTCGAACGAATTAAGGAAAAGCGCCTACTCGAACAACAAATTCGCGCGAAGCGACCAAAGAAAAAACGCATCTCTAACGCCACAATGTCAGAATCCATCCCAACGACCATTCAACAAGCACTTCAGGGCAAAGACTCTAAACTTTCGACCAGTGATCTCTTTGAGAAGATGGGCTACGCCAATGATTCCAGCTCAGAAACAGTAGAGGCCTTTCTCATCCAACTCCGAGACGCCATTGCAGATGGGGCAATTTCCAGAACCCGTGAAAATGACGAAGATTACTTCTCCCTGAAGTCCTCATGAAAATTGATTACCTAAAAGTCCGATCCCCTTTCAAAAATTTGGAAGGAGTTTTAGTCGATTTTGATGAAGACCATCTCATGACGGTCATTGTCGGCAGTAATGGTTCAGGAAAATCAAACGTGCTGGAAGCGCTTGTCTCGATTTTTCGAAACCTTGACCTCAAGGAATCCCCCCTCTTCTCCTACGAGATCAAATACCGCCTCCAAACGACAGCCGAACCTATTTGGATCACTGTCGATGCCGATCCCGAAGCGGGCAAAACTCCAGACAAACAATACAAAATCCTAGCAGGCCCTGAAGGGGGCGAACAAGAGAAACTCCGCATCTCGCAAGTTGCCCGCAACAAAGAAGGTGAAGCACCGTATCTCCCTCAACACCTTTTCGCTTACTACTCCGGCCCGAGTGACCGACTGGAAAAATACTTCCGGAAACACCGTACTGATTTCTACAACAAGCTCCTCAAAAGCGATCTCAACCTCCGTGGAAACATCCGCCCCCTTTTCTACGCCAAACCCATCCACAGCCAGTTTGTTCTGCTGGCCTTCTACCTGACCCAAGAGCAAAATACCGAACAACAGTTTCTCTTCGACCACCTCGGCATCGAAAGCCTCGACTCCGTCCACCTCGTGATGCGCCGACCTAGCTGGAGCAACACACCACAAAAGAGAAACGAACTTTTTTGGTCCGCCGGAGGAGTCGTCCGAGAATTTTTGGACCTCCTTTTCCCCCACACACTTGCTCCATTGAAAATCACCAGGGAAGAAGATGTAGGACTGACCAAAGGCAATCCAAAGAACGAATTTTTTCATCTTTTTATCCCAACCCTAAATGACCTGAGAGCCTTTGCCTCCGACCTCGGCCCCGACGTATTCTTTAAAATGCTTGAGAGCACCCTCCTCTCCGAAGTGATTTCAGAAATCAATATCCGAGTCAAAATGAAGGGCTCCAATGAGACCCTTTCCTTCAACGAACTCAGTGAAGGAGAACAACAACTTCTCACCGTTCTTGGACTCCTCAAATTCACCGGTGCTAAGGACACCCTCTTCCTCCTCGACGAACCAGACACCCACCTCAACCCAGCATGGGCCAAACACTACCTCAGCTACCTCGACACTTTCACTCCAGACAAGGAAAGCTCCCAGCTCCTCATGGTGACTCATCACCCCTTAGCAATTGCCGAACTCGAAAAAGAACAGGTTCAAGTCATGAGAATGGAGCACACCTCAACAGGCCCCCAAGTGAAGGCCTACCAACCTGAAGAAAGCCCCCGAGGCCTCGGCTACTCGGGCATTCTCATGAGCGACATGTTCGGCCTAAAGTCGGACATTGACGACCACACGTTGAACAAGATGCATCGTCGTGCAGCGCTAGCAGCTCAAGAAACACTTTCCCGCGAAGAACTAGAGGAGCTAACTGGATTGAATGCATATCTCGATCACCTCGGCTACGCTTCTCTAGATTCGGACCCGCACTACAGAGAATACCTCAGAACTCAAACTGTCAGGGATCACGAACCCGCCTAATTGTCATGCTTTACATCGTCAAAGAAGAGGTCGAGTTGGACCTCCCGGATGACTGGGATACAAGAGTCGATGAAGCTCGCCGATATGTAGACACAAAGCTTCAGGAAGCTTCGGCCTATGCAGACAGAAAGGGCTATACCGAAACCAAGAAACGCGCCTTTATCAAGAAAGTCCGCTCTAAGGCCATCACCTCTCGGGGTCACGATACATGGCAACGTCTAGCTTCCACGCTCGCCTTCAGAAGCCACAATAAGTGTTGGTATTGCGAATCTATCCAATCTCGCTCAGACAAGGCTGTTGACCATTTCCGCCCAAAAAACCGGATTGAGGAACGAACAGACCATCTTGGCTATCATTGGCTTGCCTTTGATTGGCAAAATTACCGTTACAGTTGCACCTTTTGTAATAGCAGACGCATCACCTCGACATCTACGCCCGGTGGAAAACAATGTTGTTTTCCTCTCTTAGACGAAAGCAGGCGAGCAACTTGCGAAACTGATGATTGGACACAAGAAGAACCTGCTCTCTTAGACCCTTACGTAAGGAACGACACAAAGGAGCTCCTCTTCCTCAGTAACGGGCAGCCATCACCCGCTAACTCCGATCCTGATGCTATTGCTCATCGACGGGCAGCCATTTCCATTGATACCTACCACTTAAACGAAAGAGGTATCAATCGTGACCGGAAACAAATCTTTGTTGATATTCGAAAGCTAGTGAATGCCATCGATCGTGCTGAAAATTCCTCAGAGGACCTCAAATCTGCTCTCCTTCAAAAAGTTCGCTCGACCGCCCCCTATGCAAGCGCAGCGAGAATCTATCTACGTCAGTATCGCGAGCGTGCTTGGGTGCAAGACTTGTTGGAAGACCTGTAAACACCAATGAATCGAAAAAACTTCATCACCTCTCTGGGAGCAACTTGTAAAAACTGGACCTGGTCATGGAGTTTTATCAACGAGGCCGAGCGCTTCATCGTCTTTGGAGAATGGGATGTTTACGCGCAAGAAAACGAATCCCTCATCTTCTCGAAGGAATGGAGGTTATCGGCCAAAGGTCATCGAACTTCGGGCTATTCTCAAAGTCTAGATCATCTCAACCTAATCGAGAACCATGGCTACCGCCTCTTCACCTTTCCCATGGAACTAGATCAAGCGGGCAGAGAGGAACACGATCCGGCATCGATCAAATCCATTGTGCCTCAGCTCGAAGAGAAAAAACTGCTCCAACGCGACAACCAATGGTTCGCAATTCCCTTGGACACCCAAACTCAAGACAGGCTCTCTCGCTTTCATTTCCAACACTACTTCCAACGCTTCCTCGCCGATGTCCGCCAACACGATGGTCGTGAATTCCAATCCTTTAAAAATCCCGGGATTGCCTTTGAGTGGGAAGGCTACAAAGAAACTCTTTACGCCATTGCACAGAAGCGCCTCAAAATAGCCACGTGGACAGACGACCTACCCGGCTCCGGAGAAATCCTTCGGAGCGTCGTCGATGCGATTGAGATCAAATCTACCGCCGAACATTCCGGCAACAACCTTCTTAAGTGGTCCCAATACGGTACCCACAACATTCTCATCGAAGCCCAGCAGGACCCCAAACTCTGCTTCACCATTGAGAGTCTCCTTTTCGATTTCTACACCGGCGAACTCAATGGCGAAGACGTCTTCGATCCTCTGGTCGAAGCGATTGGCGCAAAATACCCTCTCATCGCCTACCTCTTTTTCATTAGTGACTGCGACCGCTACCTCCCCATCGCCCCCGAGCACTTTGACAGCGCATTTCACGCTCTAAACATCGACCTCCAAACGAGTCGGCAGTGCTCATGGGAGAACTACTCCCGCTATCTCAAAACCATTCAAGAAATTCAGACCTTGATACGCGCTGAAGGCTACCAAAACACCAGCCTGCTCGATGCGCATTCCTTCACCTACATGTTCGATCATCCCAAATTTCGAACAGACGAGGACTCTCTGGATTTACCTCAAATCACGGAATCAAAAGGGCAGACTTTCGGAGCCACTCAACCTCAAAAGCCCTGGAACGATTGGGAAGCCCTCGCAAAAGCCCGCAAGGAACTCGGAGACCTGGGCGAACAAATCGCCTTGGAGTTCGAAAAACAACGCCATCTTGCCAACGGCCAAGAGCAATTCATCGAAGAAACAACGCTCGTCAGTGAAGACCACACTCTCGGTTACGACATCATCTCCCGCGAACCCGATGGAAGCCCCCGCCTGATCGAAGTCAAAACGATTTCAGATCACTGTATGCCGAAAACCTTCTACACAAGCTCCCGCCAACTCGAAGTGGCTTCAGAATCAAACTCCCACTTCTACTACATCGTCGAACACGCTCGTTCCGAAAACCCCACCGTTCGCACCCTCAAAGCCACGGACATTCCATCGGACCGCCGAGAGCCCATCGTTTACAAGATCACCCTTTAACCCCTCCAGAAAAGCTGCCTCTTCAGCTTCATAATCGATCCCAACATCAGCAGCCCCACCGTCCGCACCATCTCCCTCAAACGCCTCAACTCCGACTACTTCGAGGACAACTAGTCTCCCTTACAAAACAAACCCACCAACCCGCACCACATTTCCCATCGGAAACTCGCGAGTTACTCCTGAAGCGCAACCTCCACTCTCACAAAGACAGGGTTCAGGTTGCCCGCAATCCCGTCTTCATTATCGATCGCTTCCACATCAACGTTCAGGCTCATCAGCGCTCCGGTCCCGGGCGTGCTCGTGATGGGAGACCAGGTGACCAAGTCGCTCGACCAAGTGAGATTGTAAACCCGCCCGGCAACGCTCTGCCAGCTCACCTCGGCGGTGTTCCCCTGCATCGCAAAGCCACTGATTTTGAAAATATCGCTACTGTCCGTGGGATCGGTGCCGGCGATAAACTCGCTAAGATTTGAGATCCCATCGCCATCAAGATCAGCGGTCGCATCAAGAGGCCAATCCGGATCGAGACCATTGGCGAGTTCGTAGGAATTTGGGATGTGATCGCCATCGTTATCCGGTGCGCGCGGAAACAGACTCGTCGATTCCGTAGTGCGGAGATTGTCGAGTAAGCCAAGCAGATCCCGACCCGTGAGCGCGGTCAGCTCGTTACGAATCGCCGTGTCATTCGTGACGTTCATGATGAGGTTGTCGTTCTCTCCGAGGTCGACATTCTGTTCGAAGAGTTGTTTCGGAGAACCTTGGTCAACACCGGCAGCTCCGGAGAGTTCGATGTTGTCCGTCTTCCATGATCTGTCCGAGCTTCCTCCGGTGGCATCGATGAACTTCCACCCGTCGTAGGTCTTCAGTGCCAGGTCCCCTCGCTGGGCGCAGAGCACAATCGCTTCACGCTGAATCGAGGGCTTCGCTTGGCCTCGGATGAGGTTGAGAAAACTTTCCCCGTCAGGCGCCGTCGTGTTTGGTAGATCTGCTCCGAGGTAGGCTGCGATGGAAGCGAAGATGTCGCCCTGCCAAATGGGATCGGTGACTTTCATGCCCGCAGCCGCTTGTCCCGGCCAACGAACCATGAAGGGAACCCGGGTTCCGCCATCATAAGTTTCCCGTTTGTGGCCACGCAAGGGGCCGTTGGAATCGCTGCCGAAGAGGACGCTCTCTCGTTGCATGTCGTGCTCGGGGCCATTGTCCGAGGTGAACACCACCATCGTATTGGGACCAAAACCGTTGCCATCGATCGCGGCGAGAATGCGACCGACACGATCATCGACCTCCCGCATCCAGTCCGCAAAAATAAATCCCCGGTTGGTGTCCGCTCCAATGAAAGGTGGGGTCAATGCCCACGGGCGGTGAGGCGAGTGCAGAGGAAGGTAGACAAAGAAAGGGTCGGTATCTCCACTGCTCGCGCGATCTGCAAAGTAAGCCTCCGCATCGTTCACCAGCTGCGGACCGGCGTCGACCTGCCTGTAGGAAGGATCGCCAAGACCTGCCCGTGATCCTTTCGCTCCCACCACCGTGGAATTGAGCTCGGAAGTTGTAAACCAGCGAAAGGGATCGGAGTTGAGCGCATCGCGGTAGCCTCCCGCTCCCCCATTGAGCGAGGTGTCCCAAAACTGCATCCGGTCATCGATCATGTAAACGTAAGGCGCAAAGTTGATCGCCACCGCATTGCCGCGATAATAGTCAAAGCCGTGGTCAGTGGCATGCAACTCCACTCGGCGTTCCCAGTCGACATCAGCGGTATCCACGGGATTGTCGGTGATCCGGGTGCCATTGCGGCGATAAAAAGCGCCCCCAAGGTGCCACTTGCCGATCGCAGCAGTGTCGTATTGCTGGGTTTTGAGGAACTCGGCGATCGTGACATCAGAGACCCGTGGCAACTCATCACCACCAATCGTGCCGCCCCAGTTGTTGGTGATATTGTTAAACTCTCGCCAGTTGTATTTCCCGGTCAGCAGTGAGTAGCGGCTGGGAGTGCACACGCCATTTGCAGAGTGGCCCTGGGTAAACATGACGCCCGCCGTGGCCAGAGAATCGATGTTTGGAGTAGGGGCCGAGCTCGTGGTGCCAAACAAATTGCCGTAGGCGGAAATATCGCCGAAGCCCAGGTCATCCGCATAAATGATCACCACGTTCGGCTTCGATGCAGAAGGCCGGTGATCGGGGATGCTCGTTGTATCGTTCGGGTTGGAACCAAAGGCCACCTCCGCTTCATCGCGGTAGCTATCGCCATCACTATCGACAAAAGGAATGATCGGGCCGCTGTCGGGCGGCTGCGCATTGGGATCGGTGCCCGCCAGGATTTCGGTGTGGTCGTCCACTCCATCGCCATCGGAGTCCGCTTCGAGCGGGTCGGTCGGATCACCCGGAGGACCGGATTTCACCCCCCCGACCCATGGGTTGAGCGTTCCGTTCACTTCCTGTCCATCGAGTAGCCCATCATCGTCCGAGTCGCTGTCTTGCGGGTCGGTGCCCGCAGTATACTCTTCCAGATTGGTCAAGCCGTCCGGCCCTCCCACGGCATCGTTGTCGAGGCCCCCATCATCGACATTGGGATCAAGCCCATTTGCCGTTTCATAGCTGTCGGGCATCCCATCCTTGTCGGAATCAAGCGCACCGGTAACAACCAATCGGGGATTGCTGAACCCCGCGGCATTCGACTCCAAGCTGCCGCCGAAGACCACAAAACCGTAGTTATCGATCGTCCCATCCACCCAGCCTGACACGATGCTGGTGACATCCGCGGAGACCGAAGCCGGAGGTGCGAGCGCGGAGATGTCTTCGATTAAGGACCTCCGGTCCCCGGCATCATCCAGACCCCACGAGTGCAGAGGAAGAGTCGTGGTACCATCCCAAGCACCGTTGGTGACCCGACCCAAAACCGCCGCAGTGCTATTCAAATTGTTCAGTTGAAAGTCGTAGTCTGCCGTGAATGAAACCGAAAAACCGGGACCGTTGATTTCAGCCACGGTCAGAGAGCTCACATCAAAATTCAAAAACGAGCTGATCCGGAGATCGGTTTGAGCCGCACTTCGTCTCTCACGGATGTAAAAGTCGGCATCGGCGGGTGAGTCTCCGCTGTTCACGCTGGCAGCGCCCGTCACTGCCGGACTTTGTGCATCGGTCACAAAGATCGTGGTCGGGACGAGCGTGCTGGAAGAAGTCACGGAGTCACCATTGACCGAAATGGATGCAACCTGGACAACGGTGTCCGCTTCATTCACCTGCTGATAAACCATTGAAGCAAACACCGAACTGTCGTTGGTCAGCGTGGAATAATCGAAGCCAGCAGGCCAGGAGCCATCGGCATCCACTGAGCCCGTAAGTCCCGTGAGACAGACTTCCCAGCCGCTCGCATCAAAGCGATAATTAACAGTGTAGCCATCTTGAAGACTGGCCAGGGTGTAGGTCCCGAGAGAAGAAATGATCACTTCGTTTCCACTCGCATTGTCGTAGACAAAATTGACGACTCCTCCGAGAAAACGAATCCCCAAAGCCCAACCATCGGCGCCCCCTGCAAGCTCGGAGTTGTTCCAGAGCTCCGTGTTGTTTCCCGTGAGACCTGCCCAGTGCCCGTTATGGGTGGGTTGCCCGTCGGGGTCTGTAATGCTGGTGATGGTGATCGAAGCAGTGATTGCGGAAAAGAGCGCCCCATTGAAAGAGCCATCACTCACACAACCCACCGCGCCACTCGAAGCCTCGTCGGTGGACATCGAAGCTTCCCCGGTGGCGTTGTTCCAGGAAGGCCCCCCAATCGAATTCGAAATGACGCTGAAGCTCTCGAGCAACCCGTCCGCGGTATTGTTGAAAGTGGCGTCGATGATGGCCTCACTCGCGGGAGTGATGGAGGCCGAAGATGTCTCTGGCAGAGATAACCCAAAAAGGAGCAATGAGGCAGAAAGGCCTTTTTGAACCGATGAAATCCTGTGGGACGCGCGCATTTTTCCGGGAATAGTAAGAGGTGAAAAATAGGAGAGGTCGATAAAACCCCTCCTGTTGAATGAATAATTTTAGAGTGCTTCGATCTGGGATTGAATCAGCAACCTAAAATTCAACTCGAAAGAAAACCTTCCCTACATTCTCCAGCCCAAAATTGGCGAGATCATAAGTGCGGCTGGTGCTTGTTCCCGCGCCTGCCGGAATCCCGTCTTCGAGTTCCCCTTCCCAATTGATCATATCAAGTGAGAAAAACACACTGAAGGTGTCCGATTCCATCGAATCCCAGGTCAGGGATACCGTGTTATCGACCCGATTCACTGAGATATCCGTAATCTGGAGAGTCCGGGGACCCGCTTCACGAACTTGCATGAAGTTCAACACATTCGCTCCGGATCCTAGCGGGTCTCCTCCTGGAAAAAGCTGCTTCACCTCAAAAGTCTGAACCGTCGAGGTCGCGGTGAACGACCCGGTGAAAAGAACCGCCGGATTTACCGAACCTCCGAAGATCGTGTTCGTCACTCCAACCGGGTCTTCTGCAACTTCCCCTCCCACCCCGTCGATGGTATAAAATCGTCCCGGAATGCTCCCGGTATCACGATCATCGGCACGACCAATCTGAATCACATAAGATTGCCCGGGAGTGAGGCCCAAGATCGCGACCTTGGGCTCGGTGCCACCGGTCCAACTACTCTCCATAAGAGGACTCAGCGCAGGGTCTTCATCGTCATAAAATGTGGGTTGAGCAACCGTTCCGATCGTAATTTGGGTCACGGTATTGCTGGTCGCATTGGTTCCGACATCATCGACCGCGTCCTCGAAAAGGATGCCATTGACCGTCGCTTCCGGTCCGCCAAAGTTCTCCGCGAAAAGAAGATCACCCTGTGCGATGAGATCGGTTTCACTCGTCAGCTCCGAAACAGCCCAGGAGATGGTTGCGATCGAAGGAGTCGACGAAAAATCATTGGGGTTCGAACCACCCTCCACTTCGACCCCATCCAAAAAGCCATCAAAGTCCATATCGGGAACGGTGGCATCCGTGGTGCTTTCCGCTGCCACTTCAACATCATCACGCAGATGGTCTCCATCCGTGTCAGGATCCAGTGGATCCGTTGGCCCCGCGACCTCAACCCCGTCACTCAGGGTATCGCCATCAGTATCTGCATTCGTCGGCTTGGTCCCCGCAACTTGCTCCTCGGAATTGGTGAGATCATCCATGTCGGGGTCGCCAAGCTTCCCGTGATCTCCGGTGGCATCCGCTGGATCGATCCCGTTGGCAATTTCATAGACATCAAGCAACTCATCACCGTCCGTGTCATTGGTGAGCGGGTTGGTGACAGAGCCGTTGGCATTATCGAGTTCTTCAAAATCACTCAATCCGTCCGAGTCGGAATCGGCAAGCAAGGGCTCGGTTGGCAGCCCTGGCGCTCCCGTCGCCACATTCCCGGGTTGGTCACCTTGGAAAGGATTGAGGGTTCCCTTGACCTCCTCACCATCAAGCAAGCCGTCGTCGTCGGAGTCACTATCTTGCGGGTTGGTTCCGGCATTGTATTCTTCGAGGTTGGTCAAGCCATCCGGTCCTCCATCGGCATCGGCATCGATCGCCGCATCATCCACATTGGGATCGAGGCCGTTCGCAGTTTCATAATCATCCGGCATACCGTCCCCATCGGTGTCATCAGGAACACTGATAACCAATTGGGGATTATTAAAACCGGCTCCTTGGGATTCCAGTAGATTGAAAAAGAGGACGAACCCGTAGTTCGGTTCATTTCCGTCCACCCAATCTTTCACGATCTTGGTGACATCGATGGTTAAGGTCTGTCCCGTCGCTGCTTCGGTTGCCACGTTTGGAATAAAATCAACAACGTCTGCGGCGTTCGTGATACCAGTCGCACCATCAAGGCCATAAGAATGAAGAGGAAAGGTTGTCGTGCTATCCCAGGCTGCCGTCGTCACCCGACCAAGGGACGCGGTTGCCGCATTTAGGGTGTTCAACTGACCGACATATTCCAGGGTCAGAGATGCGGCGTAGAGGGGAACCGCCAGCGCAGTTGCAGCAGTCGATTCCGTGAGATCGAATTGAATGTAGGAGCTAATGCGGCGATCATTCTGGGCCGTACTCCGACGCTCGCGAATGGCAAGATCGCCCGTGACCCCCGCATTGACCAAGGCAAGAGCCGCTGTCTCGCCCACATTCGCCGGATCAAGATTATCGGTGACCGCAGTATCGGAAGGGCTAAGAGTTGTTTGGGCAATGAGGCTTGCCGGAAACGAGGCGAGCGCAAAACAACCCAGAACGCAGGTTAAGGAAATTTTTGACGAATTCATGGGAAGGATGGGATATGGGACTAATAAACAGAAGATGATCCCGTTCCCTCAGAAGTCTCCGGGGAGGCGGGATCATGCGACTTCATTCCTCAGTGAAGAACAAATTGGCTGTAAATTGAAAATGTTCCCTAGCGACGACGGCGGGCAAAGAGGCCAAGCACTCCGAAACCAGCGAGGGCCAGCGACGAGGGCTCGGGAACGGTGGCGGTGTTGATCGCCGCATTGTCCAGAAAGGAAGCTTGGCTGAAGCTGTTGTTCCCCGGGTTGGCTGCTGCTCGAGTGCCGAACAAAACCAGCCCTTCATTGGCCAAAGTGCCATTGACCCAACCTTGGACAACGGGGGTGACATCGAGAGAAAGTGCTTGGGCGTCCGGAACAGTGTGCACGTCCGCAAGCAGAAGCGTCTGATTTGCAGAGGCAGCGGCCCATCCAAACGCAGGGAGGCTGGTCGCCGAATCCCAGATTCCCGAGACGTTCACCCCACCCGAGAGATCAAATCCTGTGTTCACATTGTTGAGATGCCCCACATGATCGATCGTGAATGTGGCCTGGAAACCAGGGGCGTTCACCTCGGCCGGTGTCAGCGCACTGGTGTCGAAACTCAGGAAAGTGACAACGCGAATATTGGTCTGGTTGGCGTTTTGACGTTCACGGGCAGCGTAGCTGAACGAAGCAGCATTCGGGGGAGCACCGGTATTGGCCGCTACCGCAACAGTTTCGTCGGCTGTGATCATCACCGAATCACTGAGCGTCAGTGTGACGGCTTGGGCTGAGCTAGCCATCGCGAACGCAATAGGACCGTAAATAAGAGAATTTTTCATGGAGTTGATGCTGTAATTAAAAATGTTTTTGGACGGTGACCGCCCTTGGAATCAATGGGTACCTTGAAAGAGTCCAGGACACGCTGACGGCCACGGCGTGCACTATAATGAACAGTTCGTCGCTGTTTCAAAGATCTATTTCCTACTCAACAACGTCTTAGCT
This sequence comes from Verrucomicrobiaceae bacterium, assembly GCA_051252135.1. Classification (GTDB taxonomy): domain Bacteria; phylum Verrucomicrobiota; class Verrucomicrobiia; order Verrucomicrobiales; family Akkermansiaceae; genus SW10. The sequence goes on from JBPOGH010000017.1 coordinate 48,581, forward strand.
CAAAAAAACGGGGCACTCATCCCCGTTTCCTTCACCTTACGTCTTCTATAACCACATGAAATCCTCCATCGAGGTCGCCGCTTTTATGTATCCTGATCCAGGCGATCTAGGCTAGCCCACCCACCATGAACCCTCCGCCCTTGCTTGATCGACTGAAAACACCGTCCATTTTCCTTCTTTTGCATCCAATCTCCCCCTGTTAGCGTTGCAGGTTCCGCCTAATCTACTAATAATCAAATGACTTATACTCCAAAACCTCGCCACCTCGCCTGCTTAACCGCCCTCTCCATCGCCTCAATCCCTCAGGCCCAAGCTGCCTTCCACCTCTACGATATTCAGGAGGTATACAGCAACTCGGATGGCACCGTGCAATTCATCGAACTCTTCACTGCATCCAACAGCCAGCAATTCCTCAATGGACATGAACTTTGGGTCAGAAACAGCGCTGCCGCAGTCGTCGGTGAATACGTCTTCCCAAGCAACGGCCCGTCTCCTACCGCCAACACCGTGCTCCTCCTGGGAACCTCGAACTTGACCGCACTCTACGGCGTCACCCCTGACTTCGTCATCCCCGCCAACTTCCTGAACAGCGCAGCTGGCAACTACCTCGACTTCGACGGACAGGACCTCGTCAACATCGACTCCCTTCCCCTCGACGGAACCCAATCCCTCGACGGACTCGTAGGAAACAATGCCCGAACCTCATTCGCCATCAACGCCAATGCCACTCCGACCAACTACGCCGGACAAACCGCCACCGTTCCCGAACCCTCGACCGGCCTTGTTACCCTCCTCGGCCTGACTGTCTTGGGCGCCCGCCGTAAGCGCTAGCCCGCTCTTCAAAAATCAAAATCAACGGCAATATGGCGCCCTCCCCGGAGGTCGCCATTTTTTCGTTTCGCCCATACACCATGCATTCCGCTTTCAAAGTAGGACCTTCAACTTGGGGGAATTGCTCCCGCTGCCAAGCCCCGGTGCAATTTTCAGTGTTCACTCACCTCTCTTAGGTGTTCACTCCCCCCGTGGCAGACTTCTCCTTCCAATCCCTCACCCTCCGCCAGGAAATCGGGGCCAATTCCTACGCCCTCACCCTCGGCGATGAAACCATCATCCTCGATGCCGGCATGCACCCCAAGGAGGAAGGGCCCGACGCCATCCCCCGCTTCCAGGAACTCCCCTTCGATTCCGCCTCCGCCATCGTCATCTCCCACTCCCACCTCGACCACATCGGCACCCTCCCCCTCGCCCAGCGCGATCACCCCTCCGCCCCCGTCTACCTCACCGCCGGATGCGCCGCCCTCGGCGATGCCCTCCTCCACAACTCGGTCAACGTCATGTCCAGCCAACGCCTCGAGCTCGGCATCACCGACTACCCCCTCTTCCACCACCGCGAGCTCGACTACCTCCAGGACCAATGGATGGTCCGCGACTACGAACGCCCTTTCCACCTCAACCCCGGAGATATCGACTCCACCCAGGTCACCTTCTTCGATGCCGGACACATCCTCGGCTCCGCAGGCATCCTCTTCGAGCGGGCCGAAAAAACAATCTTCTACACCGGAGACGTCCACTTCTACGATCACTCCCTCATCAAGGGCGCCCGCTTTCCGGACCTCGAGAACATCGACGTCATGATCATGGAAACCACCCGCGGAGTCGACGAGCGCCCCGGCGGAAACGTCCGCCCTCAGGAAGAAGCACGCCTCGCCGAACACATCCGCCGCACCCTCTCGGATGGCGGCTCCGTCCTCATCCCCGTCTTCGCCATCGGCAAAACCCAGGAGGTCCTCACCATGCTTGATAAGCTCAAGGACGAAGGTGAAATCCCCGAAAAAACACCCATCATCATCGGCGGCCTCTCCACCAAGATGACCCTCCTCTACGACTCCCTCGCCACCACCACCCGCCGCACCCGCCCCGGCTTCCAAATCCTCAAGGATATGGACGTCACCACCGGCAGCAAAAAACGCTCCCGTGCCCCCATCGCCTACAAGCCCGGTGTCATCTACTGCCTCTCCAGCGGCATGATGTCCGAAAAAACCGTCTCCAACGTCTTCGCTCGCGAGTTCATCTCCAACCCCAAAAACACCCTCCTCTTCGTCGGCTATGCCGATCCCGCCACCCCCGCAGGCCTCATCAAGGAAGCCTCCACCGGCGACATCATCCGCCTCGACGGTTCCCACAAAATCCAGCTCAACTGCGTCGTCGATGACTTCGACTTCTCCGGCCACGCACACCGTGACCAACTCATCGACTTCGCCCTCAAAGTCCGCCCCAAAAAACTCCTCCTCGTCCACGGTGATCCCCCCGCCCTCGAGTGGTTCCGCCAGGAACTCTCCCAAAAACTCCCCGACACCGAAATCATCGTCCCCCGGCCGCAGCAAAAATACGCCCTCTAAGCGCCCCCTATCCAGCGACCGAGACCCCGCCTTCCCTCAAGATGCGCTGAAACACCCCCTCATCCCCGGGATACACCATATGGGTTCCGTAGAGGAACAAATGACCCTGCTCATCCTCCTCTTTCCCATACCACGTGAAGCCAAGCCGCGTAAAAAATGCCGCGCTCCACTCCGTCGCCTGCAGAACAATCTGGCAGCCCTCAAGTCCCGGATTCACCGACAAAAGACGCGCTAACATAATCGCCGTCCCATAACCCTTCCCACACTCATCCGGGTCAACAATCCCAAAAGTCAGGTGCGCTTGCACCCCAGAAGGACAAACGGAAATCCCCCCGCCTCCGACGACCCGCCCATCAACCTCCGCCACCAAATAATCAACAGCCGGGTCCCGAATCGTTTCCGCGAACTCAGCAAAATAACCTTCCGGAAGCGCAACATTCTCATGGCTGAGATACATTCTTTCCAGCGCTGCATAATCACCCTCCGTGATCCGCCGCACATGACATCTCCCTGCTTTTGGCGACTTCATTTCGCGATCCTACAATAACCCCTTCCCAATACCCAAGCCCCCTTAACGACACTTGGGATCCAAACCAAACTCAAGCCCCTTGGAACCCTTCCTCCGCGCCCCCACCCTACCTTCGGTTGAACTTCGCCACCTCACGCTGCGCCTCGCGCAACTCCGTCTTCTTCTTCAAATCATGACGCTGGTCGCTGTGGCTCTTCCCCTTTCCAAGCCCCAGTTTCACCTTCACCCGGCGTCCCTTGAAATACAGCTTCAGACAAATAATCGTAAACCCCTTCTGCTGGGTCGCCATCGCCATCTTGAGAATCTCGCTCTTGTGCAGGAGCAACTTGCGCGGCCTCTGTGAAGCATGCTGAAACCACTCCCCCGCCGTCTGCCACGGCTGAATATCGCAGCCATAGAGAAACGCCTGATTTCCCTCAATTCGGGCAAAGGCATCACCAATGTTCACCTTCCCCTCGCGGATCGACTTCACCTCCGTCCCGACCAACACCAGACCTGCTTCATAGGTGTCCCCTATGTTGTAGTCGCGCAGCGCGCGCTTGTTCGTGACAGAATCCTGAGCCATGGCGGTGAAAGGAACCTACACGAAGAAAAAAGGCCTGTGCGAAAAAAATGAGGCCTGTGCGGAGAAAATAGAGCGGTGAACCCTAATCTTCCACTTCCCGAAGCTTGATCTTGCCCTCAATGATTTCCATCAGCGCAATGTCCGCAAACCCGGTGCTCGGAAGAGCATTCACCAGCGGAGAACGCCCGGTGTTGAGCTGCTCGACCCTTTTGGAGACAAGATTGATCAGAACGAGAGGATCGCTGACAATTTCTGAGGCCTTTTCGACAAGATCGTTTTTCATGGTAGATGCGCTGGGTCGAGGGGCTGGAGCGGGTGCCTCAAAAGGGATAATATTATCGGCATCCATGGGTTCCTCGGATTTCCCGCAAGTGAAAAGCCACCTGCGGAGGGGTGTGGAAACCAGAAATCACCCTCACTGACAAGCGCAAAACCTATTGCAGCCGTGCTTCTTGTCAGAAAAGGGTGATTTTCTCTCTTCTCGGCTGGTATCGCTTAAAATTCGACCCCAACCCGAACTCCCACCATTCCCGGATCACCCGGCGCTCCGGCACTGATTTGCGGATTCATGAACGAGTAATATCCCTCGTCCAAAATGTTGCGGCCAAAGACCACCGCATTCCAATTCTCCGCCTCATACCCGATCTCCGCATCCACCAGCTGATAGCTCGACTGCTCAAACTGCGGACTCTCGAAATCGTCGAACTGCGTCGATCCCACCACCCGCAATGCCGAGGAAACGTAGAACCCGTTCCCGATATCGTAACGGAATCCCAAACTCGCCGTCAGCTCCGGAATGAATGGCACCCGGTTCCCGCTCAGGTTCGTTGGTCCGTCGATGAAACGCTCAAACTCCACCTGACTCCAGCCAGCCGAAGCATTGATCGTCAAATTCTCAACCGGACGCCAGTTCGCCTCCGCTTCGATTCCCACCGCGTGCACTTCCTCCGCATTCAAAACGATGAAGTTCCCCGTCGGAGTCGAACGATTCAGCTGATAGTCGTCGATCTTCTTAAAGTACCCCCGCAACTCAAGGTCCCAGTTCTCATCCGGGCAGTCGATACGCACTCCCACCTCGGTCTCCCAGGCAGTCTCTTCACCGAAACCGAAGGTCGCCGGATCATCGGAAAACGCCGTGTAACCTGCCGGCTTGATCCCCAATGAAGTCCGCGCAAAGAGCGTCGTCGCATCGGTCGCCTTGTAACTCAGCCCAAGCGTTGGTGAGAAATACCAGTCGTCGGCCTGCCCCGTAAATGGCAACGCGACCACCGCTGGATTAGCCCTCATCATCTCAGAATCAACGTGCTCCAACCGCCCGCCCAGCTCCCAGCTCAGACGGTCCGTCTGATCCCAAGCCACCGTCCCGTAGAGGGCCAGCGTATCCCGCTTCGAATCGAATGAAGTCGTGGAAGTGAAGCGATCGAAAGGAGCGGGAAAACCCGTAGGCACCACCCGCGTTGCATCCCCATCGCTCTCATTCCGTGATAAGAATAAGCCCGTCTGCCAGCGCAATGCCGCATCGGCATCCGACTCCAGCCGAAACTCCTGCGTGAAATAATCCTGATTCTGACGAATGTCCGAACTCGAAAACGCCCCCGGAATCGAACTGAAATCAAGGTCCGTCAAATTGGGACCCAACTCCCACTGCTGCACCGAGCTGATCGACTTCAACGTCGCCCAACCCAAATCCTGCGTCACATGGAAGGAGAACTGATACCGGTCCATTCCCGTCGCTCCGGGAATGTCACTCGCCACCTGAAACGGACTCTGGGGCAAAAATCCACCCACGCCAAACGGCCCCGGCAAGCCCGGCAAGTTCGTCAGCCGCTGCCCCCCGTCACGCGCCGTCTCCACCATCGCCCGGAAACGAAGCTCCAGATCAGCCGATGGACGGTAATAAAGATTCGCCAACGCTCCAAAACGCTCACGGTAATCCACATCCTGCCCCGTCACCACGTTGCCGATGTAACCTTCCCGTTCGTTGTAATACGTCTGGAAGGTGTAGGAAAGTTGCTCGCTCAACGGCCCACTCGCCAGAAAGCGCAGCGCCGTGTGCTCATAGCTGCCATACTCGGCCGTGAACTTGTAATAAGCCTCATCAGTCGGACCCGCCGTATTCAGCTCCAGCAATCCGCCCGCTCCGTTGCGACCAAAGTAAGCTCCCTGGGGACCACGATGCACCTGCGCCGATTGCAGGTCAAAAAAGTCGGTCGAATAAGTGTAAACATCCCCGTAAGGCACATCATCCACCACCATCGCCACACCCGCCGGGCCAAAGAACGCCGTGTTCGCCGTTCCCCGGATCGCCAGCGTGTCACCATATCCGGCCGAATCACTCGCCACCGAACCAAAGCCCGGCACCTGACCCAGCAGACGCTTCACTCCATCCGTTTGGAAGATTTCCAGCTCCTCGGCGGTAAGACCCTCCGGCGCTTCACTTTTCTCGCCCACTACCGTAAGAGGGGCCAACGAATCCTGCCCGGAGGCCGTCACACAAATTGCAGCCGTCAGGCTAAAACCAATCTTTTTCATATAAATTCAGCCCAAAGCTGACCAACCTTTACCATCCGTCAATCATGAACCTTCCAACATTTTCACCCTTATTGCTCCCCGCTGCCATCCTCCTCACCAGCTGCTGCGATAACGATCTCTACCCCGTCGCCCTGAAGGACAAGGAACCCCCAAAACCTCCGGCAAAAGTCGAGGCCGGAACCGTCACCATCCTCCCCGGCGACCGCCCCGACGGCAACCCCACCTTCCTCCCCGTCACCAAAAAGATCCACGCTCTCGTCAAAGAGCCCGATGCCGGAGACATGCAGCCCTACACCGAGACCGTCCCCCTCTCAAAGGGCGCCACCTTCGACCTCATCCCCATCCCCGGCGGTGAATTCACCCTCGGCTCCCCCGATTCCGAGGCCGACCGCAACACCGACGAAGGCCCCCAAAAAACCATCAAAATCGAACCCTTCTGGATGGCCAAAACCGAAACCACCTGGGCCCTCTACCAGGCCTTCATGGAAAATGGCAAATCCCGGAACAAGGACGGCTCGCTCAACCTCGATGGCGACATCTACTCCCCCGACCCACCACTCGCCAGCGCCCCCGAGACCATCGACGCCATCTCCCAACCCACCCCGCCCTACATGCCCATGCACTTCGACATGGCCAGCAGCGCCGGTTACCGTGGTGACCTCCCCGCCATCGCCGCCACCCAACACTCCGCCTCCAAATTCTGCGAATGGCTCACCGCCCAGACCGGCCACTACTACCGCCTCCCCACCGAGGCCGAATGGGAATACGCCTGCCGCGCCGGCACCACCACCGCCTACTCCTTCGGCGATGACCCCGCCCAACTCGGCGACTACGCCTGGTTCTTCGAAAACTCCGATGCCGAATACCACCCCGTCGCCCAAAAGAAGCCCAACCCCTGGGGCCTCTACGACATGCACGGCAACGTCGCCGAATGGACCCTCGACTCCTACCGCGCCGACTACTCCGCCCACCCCGCCGGAGCCCGCAACCCCCTCTCCCTCTCCCCCATGCGCTACCCCCGCGTCACCCGTGGCGGCCACTGGGATGCCGACCCGCAGGACCTCCGCTCCGCCGCCCGCCTCCCCTCCGCCCCCTCCTGGAAAATGACCGACCCCCAAATCCCAAAATCCCTCTGGTACCACACCGATACCCCCTGGCTCGGCTTCCGCATCATCCGTCCCCTCAAAGTTCCCTCCCTCGAAGAAATGCACCTCCTCTGGAACACCGGCCCCGGAAAGTTGTAAACCGCAGCCAACACGCCTAGGGAAGCGCTGATGAAAGAGGGAGTTCGCTGCTGCAAGTCATTTTGCAGTCTGGCAAGGCGCGAAGGGCGACGCTGATGATCAGCGGCTCCCTGAGCAACGCCGCCAGACTTCAAAAGGGCTGCAGCTCCTGCCACCTCGGAAGCGACGCTTCCCTGGCTAAAAATCCATGAATCCTTTCAGCGTGCTTCATCTTTCATCAGTATTTCGCTAGCGTCCCCCTGTGCGCACCCTCATCCTCATCCTCGGCATCGGGACCGCCTACGTCCTCGTCAAAGGGTGGCCCGCACACTGGGACATCATCCTGCGCTCCTCCCTCGCCGTCTTCACCCTCACCCTCGGCATCGCCTTTTGGGGAAAACGGCCACCCGATAACTCAAAGCAAGCCGCTCCCGATCGCCCCCCGCGCTGGCTTGACTTCGCCGCCATCGCCACCGCCCTCCTCATCGTCGAGGCCGCCTTCCTCTTCTTCTTCGCCACCGTCCCGCCCGCCGCCGAGAACCTCGCGGAATCCCTCGACCGCACCCTCCACCCCGGAGCCTACCAGGGACCCCAAATCCACGCCCCGGAACAAGATTCCGACGGAAATGGCGACTTCGCCAGCTCCGGCAACTGGCTCTGGCAGGACAGCGGCCAACGCCAACTCGGCAGCGTCGGCGCCATCAAACCCTCCAACCGCCCCGAGGTCTACCTCTGGCCCGACTCCCCCGCCGACCTCCAACAACTCGAAACCCGGGACATCTACCTCCGCACCTTCACCCTCGGCAGCTACCAAAACGCCACCTGGCGCTCCCTCCCCATCTCCCCCCAATCCTTCGCCCCCCAACAAGGCCTCATCACCCTCTCCCCCCCCTCCCCCGCCTCCATCAACTACCGCATCTCCCACGGCCCCAACGCCCAGGGACAAAGCCTCGCCGTCTCCATCCCCACCCTCCAATCCATCACGTCACCCTCCCTCCGCCTCATCGCACCCCATACCTACCGCCTCCCCCCACTCGCCCCAGAGGCCACCGCCTACGAGTATCAAGCCGCCTCAAACCCCGTATTCTTCGACCCCGCGCAACACCTCCCCGCCACCATCGCCCGCCCCGAATACCGCACCCTCCCCGCTCAACCCGACCTCCTCAACGCCCTCACCCCGATCTCCAGCGCCACCTCCGGCACCCCCTCCGCTAGACTTGCTCAAATGCGACAAATCCTCGCCGAAAACTTCCGCTACTCACTCAAACCCGGCCTCGATCCCAACTCCGACCCCCTCCTCCAGTTCCTCACCCGCCAGCGCGACGGCTACTGCGAGCACTTCGCCACCGCCGCCGCCCTCCTCGCCCGCCAAATCGGATTCCCCTCACGCATCGCCTACGGATGGTCCGGCGGACGCTACTACGAGACCCCGGACGTCTTCGTCTTCCGCGCCAAGGAAGCCCACGCCTGGACCGAGGTCAAAGTCGAAGGCCTCGGCTGGGTCATCCTCGAAACCACCCCCGCCTCCCGCACCGAGGGCATCGCCAGCAACGCCGACCCCAACGAAAAATCCCCCCTCGATGGCGACCCCTTCGTTTATGAGGAAGAAGCCGATCTCGCCGCCGCCGCCCTCGCCCGGCTCAAAACCACCTCCCTCTCCCTCGCCGGCGCCGGACTCATCGCCCTCCTCATCATCCTCATCGCCCGCCACCCCGCCTCCCGGAAGGAACAACCCCTCCACCGCTCCGGCCTCCTCCCCCCCACCCGCTCCTACCTCCTCACCTTCCGCCAGGCCTGCGCCCACCTCGGCCACCCCATGCCCACCGGCACCACCCTCCGGAACCACCTCATCCACCTCCGCAAAGAAGGCCTCGCCCCACCCTTCGCCGACGAACTCCTCCAATACCACTACCACACCACCTACCGGGACCGACCCACCCAAAAATCCTCCGAAAAACGACTCACCGGCCTTCTCAAAAACTGGATGCACAAAACCAAAGCCAAACCCCAAACAGATACTTAACTTCTGTTTACTAAAAAACCCGCATTTCCGGGGCGAAAATTCCTTGCAATCGCATCCGCCCTGACTAGCTTCGCCGCCCTATGGCCCGCACCGCAGGCAAATCCAAAACCAGATCGTCCGTCGCCAAGCGCTTTAAAGTGACTGGCACCGGGAAGATTCTGCGTCGTAAGCAAGGCAAACGCCACATCCTCCAAAAGAAGTCCCGGAAACGGAAACGCTTCCTCGGAAAGGCTGCCCTTGTATCCTCCGCAGACATCAAAGCAGTGAAGAAGAACCTTCTTCTCCGCTAAACCCAACAGACGAAGAACTCACCCGCCAAACGGGTGACCTCCCAGCAGCCTGTCCCTCCGGGGAACATACGAACGAGTGAGACTGCAGGAGTGAATATCGAAAACCAACGACCCGTTCACCAAGACTAGAAAATGCCAAGAGCAACCAACAGTCCGGCCAGCCGGAAACGCCGGAAACGCGTTCTTTTACGCGCCAAAGGCTTCCGCGGCTTCCGTTCGAAGCTTTACCGCTACGCAAAGGATGCCGTTTACAAGGCCCGTCAATACGAATACCGCGACCGCAAAAAGCGTAAAGGTCAGTTCCGCCGTCTCTGGATCCAGCGTATCTCCGCTGCCGTCCGTGCCGAGGACCTCACCTACTCACGCTTCATCGAAGGCCTCAAGGCTGCCCAGATCGATCTCGATCGCAAGGTCCTCGCAGACCTCGCCGTGACCGACCCCGCAGCACTGTCCGCCATCATCGCACAGGCCAAAGCCGCTCTCGATAAGAAAGCCGCCTAAGCCCAACGTTTCGCGATAGAAACTCTCATGGCCGCCTCCCTCACGGGATGCGGCCATTTTCGTATCATCCGCTTCCGCATTCTTCGTCTTGCATGAAAAATCGTGGGGCTTAGCACCTCGACCGGGCAATTACGCCGCCATTGCTGAAAAGCGCCCGACTTCTTCGTCACACTCGCACAGCGCACTATCCAACCCTTCAATAAATTCATTTGTCTCTTTTGAAACTCGGAGTGGTATTATACCAAGTAGAGTTTCAAAAGAGCCAAATGCCGGAACGATTTTCTGGAATGGCAAGGCATGACGAGCGAGTGGTGCGGGCACCACGACCGAGGAACGACGCCGCTATTGCTGAAAAGCGCCCGGCTTCTTCCCCAAATCGCGCAGCGCACTTCTCAAACCTTTTAAAACTCATTTGGCTCTTTTGAAACTCGGAGTGGTATTATACTTCCCTCAAACCCATGAAGCACCTTTTCCTCCTCCTTGCTTTATCCCTAAGCCCCTCCTTTTCTGCAATCAGCCTCTTCCAACCCCGGGATTCGCCGGATCTCGAACTCCCCGCAATTGAGGAAAACGACCCCTCCCGGTTTGCTGTCGAAGATTTCAATAAGGGAAATTACCTCGAGGCGATTCTGAGAGCACAATCCTTGGCAGAAACCGGAAACCCAACCGCTCTTCTGTTGATGGGGCTCGCCTATGAACACGGAAAGGGCATCAATCAATCCTCTGAATTGGCTCTTGAGCACTATCGGAAGGCCAGAAAAGCAGGCAATAAAGAAGCTCCGTACCGTCTCGCCCACCTGCTTGCCACCGTGGGCGGAGCCGATCGTCAACAGGAAGCCCGGTCAATCCTGGAAGCCCTCCATAAGGAAGATCGTGGGGTGGCCGCACGGCTTCTCGGACAGGGTATTCTGGAAGGCCGTTTCGGAGAGGAACCTGATTTCGATGAAACCCGAATCTGGTGGGAGAAAGCGGTCGATAAGGGGGATCAACCCGCAATTTTGACCCTCGCCCACCTCCTTGATGGCGATTTGGGATTCCCCGAAAAGCGGGATCCAGCCGGCGCGCTCAAGCTCTATTTGAAGGCTGCTGATCTAGGCGATGGCCGTGCCATGGCCATTGCTGGATCACGTCTCCTCAACGGTGGTGAGGACATCCGAGATGAGAAAAAAGGGAAGGAACTGCTCGCAAAGGCGATCACCAACAAGCAACTGGATGCTTATCTCGTTCTCGGTGATTATGAGGAAAACGTGACGAAGGATGATTCTGCCGCCTTCGCCCAATACCTGAAGGGAGCCGAAGCCGGCCAAGGCCAATGCATGCTCAAGGTCGCCTCCTTCATCTTGGAAGGGCGCGCTGATCAAGAAAAGAACCCGAAAGAAGCATTGGCCTGGTTCAAAAAAGCCGGCGAGGCCGGACAAGTTCTCGGACACGTCCAGGCCGCCAAAATCCTACTCAATGGCGAAGGACTCCAGATCGTCGAAGGCTACACCCATCTCGTGGCCGCAGCGGAATCCGGACTCGTCGACATGCAAAACGAGCTCGGATTGCTCTACTTATCCGGTCGCCTCGGAGTCCGGGACCTCACCGCCGCCGCGAGCTGGTTCCAACGCTCTGCGGCAGGGAAATACCCCGCCGGAGCATTCAATCTCGCAACCCTCTATGAGCAAGGGATGGGCGTCCCCCAGAGTTTCGATCAAGCCGGTCGCCTCTACACCTTGGCCGCCAATGCCGGACACCCTCAGTCCACCAGCGCACTCGGCAGACTTCATGCAGAGGGAAGAGGGACAAAACAAAATCTCCCCGAAGCATGGGCTCTCTTCTCCCTGGCCCTCGAGCGTGGTGATCAGGATGCTAAAGATTTCATCGACCAGGTCGCCAAGCTCCTCAAGGAAGACCAATTGAAGAAAGCTCGCGAAATTCTCGCTGAGTATCAAAAGACTCCTCCAGCCAAAGGAGAGTAGATCCTGACCTCCTCTATCTTTTTTCCAGAACGATCTTGGCGTTCGCCAGATCGACTTCTCGCGTCTCTTCCGGGCCATCGGGCCAGCTCACCGTGATGCTTCCCGTCGCCGCGTTCTCGGGCGCCGCGAAATAAAGAACCGGCTCGCTCTGGCTCAAATAACCACCCCCACCGTAAATCTCTGCCGTTTGCGAATGAATTCCCTCGGCCGCGAAGGTCACTCTTGCTCCGATCGCCGTCGGGTTCCCTTTCGACCCCTTGAGCCGGATTGAAATTGGCCGCCCCCTTGTCGATTGATTGGTCAACAGGCTGGGGTGGGCGCCATTCGTTCCGACAAACAGATCGGGCCGGGCGTCGTCATTCACATCACAGATCACGACCGAGCGGGCATCTCCGGTGATCAGGACTCCACTCTCCATGACAGGTGAAACTTCGAAGGGGTTCTCCTGATTGCCGGTGCCCCGGAGCAAGGCGCTGATCCCGGGATTCATCGGGCCGGTTTCCACTTGGGGCTGCGAGAAATTTTGCGCGATGAACACATCGGTCAACCCATCGGCATCCACATCGGTCAGAGCAAGGCCAAAACCCGGAGACACTTGCGCCAGCCAAGGGAGTGGCACCGGCGTAAAATGCCCCTTCCCGTCATTCATGAATGCCGTCGTCTGCAGAGTGTTGCATTCGAGTTTTAGAGCGGGTTCGAGGCGGTCTTTTTCATAGAGTCCGTCGAGAGAGGTCATCGCAAATTGCTCGAAGGTTTTGATCTTATTTTTGAGCTGCGGGATGGCATTCGACGAACAGCTGTATCCTCGTCTGGGGTAGCAAATATCACCCTCGAACTTCGCTTCGATAATGTTGAACTCACCGGTCCCGGCCATATCTCCGTAAAAGATCAGCTCGGGCTTTTTCGCCGAAGCTTTGTAAATGGTGTTCGTCCCAAAGTTAGTCGCCACGTAATCAATAAAGCCGTCTCCATTCAGGTCGCGGCCCTGGATCCCCTGCCACCAGCCCAGCAGATGATCGATCCCTGATTCCGCCGTGTGATCGCTGAATCCTTTCCCTGCATTATTCAGGAAGACCTTAATCGCCCCCCACTCATGCGCGGCCATCAGGTCAAGCCAGCCATCGTGATTGCAGTCGGTCCACAGGAGGCTGGTCACAAGACCGGTGCCCATCAATTCAGGAATCATCTCTTCCGTGACGTCGGTGAACTTACCCGCGTCATTTCGGAGAATTCGGCTGTTCGCTGCCACCGGATATTTCCCCGGCACCATCCTCCCGCCCACCGCAAGGTCAAGATCCCCATCCCGATCGTAATCGGCCGCAACCACTGAAAAACTCGATTCCATAATCTTCGGCAACGCCCCGTCAGCATGGGTAAACTTGCCCGTTCCGTCATTGAAATACAGCCGATCTTGGTAAGCGGGATCGTCGAGCGCTGATTCCACCCCGCCACTCGCAATGTAGAGATCCTGATCCCCGTCACCATCGGCGTCAAAAAGCAGAGTCCCCATCGCTTCGGTAGCGAGATCGGAGGCAACATCATCGGACGGATTCGGAACAAAGTTCAACCCGCCATTCTCAGTCTTGGCAATGCGAAACTCTTTCGTCGGGGAACCTTTCGAACCACCGTAAATCAATTCTGATTGGCCATCACCGGTAACATCCCCCCAAGCGACCCCCGGACCCAATTTTGCATGCGATTTGGGCAGCAGCGCTTGAACCTCGAAGTCATCAAACTCGCTTTCCAGATGCCCGATGGGAGCGTGGGATTTTCTGAAGATGGGAGTGGGTCGATCGACCACAAACGAAACCGGTTTGTCCGGAGTGTCATCAGGCTCGTGAATGGTGTGAATCCTTCCGGCCTCCAGATTCCGAACCTCTTGAATGGCCCCGCTCGGCCATCGGATCTCTACCCGATCAACTTCTCTTGCTTTTCCAATTCCAAAATGGGCAATCGGTTCGTCGGTGCTCAGGAAGCCACCACTGGTATAAATTTCCCGGGTTTGGGAGTTCTCGCCCAAGTGAATTTCCACCCGGGCTCCCAATCCAAACTTGTTGGATTGTTTCCCCCTGAGTTGAATCTGAATGCTATTCCCCTCAGCCACCGTGTTCTCATAAAGATAGGGAGGTTCTTCCAAATTGGTAACGATCAGATCCAGATCTCCATCCCGGTCGAGATCAGCGGTGGCCGCTCCAAAGCTCATGCTCATTTGATTGAGCCCCCACTTTTTCGAAACATCTTCAAAGGTCAAATCGCCCGAGTTTCGATAGGCCAGATTCTCTTCCCGCAGTTCCGGTTTGTCTTTGTAGAAATCGAACAAATTCTTCCCGATAAGAAGCTCCCCTTTGGTGACAGAGGGCAAATCGCTATGAGTGAATTGCCGCGTCATTCCATTCGTGAAAAAGAGGTCCTGCCAACCGTCCTGATCAAAATCTTCCGCCTGAATCGCCCAAGTCCAATCCGTGGAGGCAACCCCTGTCATGTTCCCGATTTCCAGAAGCCTCGAGCTTCCCTGATTGAGATAAAAAGCGTTGCGGGGCAGCTGACGCGGGCCGAACGGCTCCTCCAGGATTTGCTCCAACCCACTCCCCATCGCTCCCATGAAGAGTTTGTTTTTATAGTGAGTGGTAGCGGACATGTCGGCCATAATCAGGTCCGTCCACCCGTTGTTGTCGACATCAAGCACTGCGGCTCCCATCGAGGTCCAGGCGGAAGAGGGCGCGATCTGTTTGAGGACTTCGGCAAAGGTCCCGTCCCCTCGGTTTAAATAAAAGAAATCGGGCTCATGCAGGTCGTTCCCCACAAAAATGTCGGGGTAACCATCCCGGTTCCAATCCCACCACGTCACCGAGTTTCCATATCCCCGCCGTTGCCCAACTCCTGTTGATTCTGAAACATCGACAAATTTGCCGCCGGTGTTTTTCAAGAGGATGTCCCGGCGTGAAACCTCGCGGAAAATGGGCTTTCCGTTCTCGAGACCATCGTAGTCGTAGTAACGCGCGTCCTCCCCAATAACCTCACCGGTCTTGAAGTCATCGGACACTTTCATCTGGAGGTCCTCCGGTCTTCCCCCTTCCCGATAGAGTCGATGGTTGAGAAGGTAGACATCCAAAAGTCCGTCCCGGTCATAATCCGCAAAGGCCGGCATGATCCCGGCATCGACAATATCCAGCCCCCACTCTGCCGCTTTTTCCTCAAAGACGGGGAATGAACTCCCTGCCGGAGTAACGTTGATCCAGAGCTCATTGGGTGCGTCGTAATTGCAGAGATAGAGATCGAGGTCTCCGTCATTGTCGATATCTGCAGCAGCAGCACCGCTTCCCCATCGATTCAAATCGGAAATCCCTGCTTGCTCGGTGACGTCTCGATAGGAAAATTTCGATGTCTCCGAGTAGAGCTTGTTGACCCCCGGTCCATTGGTGAAGAAGAGTTCCGGTTTCCCGTCTCCGGTAAAATCAGCCACCACCACACCGCCGCATGCCGAACTACTGTAATAAACGCGACTAAGAGGGTGATTCACCTCAATCGGACACACGTGTTTAAGTCCCGACGTTTCAGGAGAAATCAGCTTAAAACCGCTCTCTGCATGGGTGGTCTCCGCTGCCAACAGGAGAATTGGAAGAGCACAGGATTTGAGGCGGGGGGTCATTCTGATACGATCCTCCAAACGAAGGGGGGCTTTCTCAAGTGCTAATTTTGACCCGAAACCGAAAGACTGAAGGCAATCCCTTAACCCGGATCGACCCCAAGGGGACGCATCAGTCGCCCATCAACCGGTCAAAAGGGAGAATTTAAAACCACCCATATTCTCGCGGGCAGTCGGCAAAAGGCTCCTACTGGGGCACTTAGGCAAATTTTGAGCGCTGCACCTCGTCTGGAGTCAAAAAATTACGAGCATCTTAAGAACTTCCTACTTGCTGGAGCATATCCGAATAGCTAGCGTTCCGGTTGCGAACTGAATGACTGACCCCTTTTTCAGCATTTTGGGAATCGCCACAAAAGACACTCAACACACGATGAAACGAAGATTCTATCGCTCGGCCCCCATTTTAACCGCCTTTACCCTCAGTGGTCTGGCAGCCTCCCTCTCGGCACAGATCGTGTGGGATGGAGATACTGATACTGATTTCGCCAATGGTAACAACTGGGTGGGCAACACCGCCCCTACCAATGACACCACCACTGATATCGCTCAGTTCAACGGGGCGACAACGTTCCAACCTGACCTTTCTTCGGGCGCGCGCGGGGTGAACGGCCTCGATTTCCAAACCGGCGGTTGGACCTTGAGTGGATCCAATATCCTTTCGATTGGAGGCAGTGGTATCTTTAGCAGTGGAACCAATACTATTTCTGCTGAAATCGCTCAATCCGGGAACGCAACCTACTCCTCGGCCACCGGCGGCCAACTCAATCTGAACCGCATCACGGGAAACACTGTCACTTTCGGGTCCGCTGGCAATACCGGCGAAGTCGTGCTGAACGGACCTTCTGACAACGCTAGCTTCAGTCCCACCGTTGCTTTCGGAACGGTAACTCTGAACAAAGGCGACGGCACCGGAGGCGATTCCGGAAGCTCTACGAACAATGTCTCGGTAGACGCAGGCGCAACTCTCAGGTTCGGTTCCCTGCTCACCAGCCGGGGCTCTGGTGGAGGACGCGGCCAGATTTTCGGCACTGCGACCGTCAATGGCACCATGGACTTGAACGGCCAAGGCTTGACCCTTGACGACACCTTCAACTGGAGCATGGGTGGATTAACTGGATCCGGCACCGTGACCAACAATGGATCGGGTTCTGCACAGCTTAGGATCAAAGGTGGAAGCACTTTTGACGGTGATATCACTGATGGAACTGGCACTACCGCAATGGTGTTTCAAACCGATTACCAATTGAATGGGACAGCCAAGACTTATTCCGGCGGCACCACCATCGACGGTGGCGAAGTGATCCTCAACACCGGTAACTCAACGGATGCCTTGGGAAGCGGAGATATCACCCTGATCAACGGTGGTCACATCAAGAACAGAAATAACAATCAGGTTCTCAACAATAACATTGTCATTGGTACCGGTGGCGGTGGAATCGAAACCGGTTGGGGAAATGGTCTGGGAACCTCCAGTAAGGTGATCACTCTCAATGGTGTGATTTCTGGATCCGAGCAGCTGACGATTGTTAACGACGGCGGAACAACCCGCCTCCTCAATGGAAGCAACACCCACAGTGGCGGCACGGTGAATTCAGGATATGTCCAGGCGAACTCCGGTGCTTTTGGAACGGGAGACATCACTTTGGATGGTAACGGTACTGAACGTGGAGGAATCCAGAACTTTGGTGGATATGATGTGCATTCCAACAACGTGATCGTCGCTGCTGGAGGTGGCGTTCTGAAAGCCGGCTGGAACAATAATCTCGAGTTCACCGGCGTCGTATCCGGCTCTGGCCGTCTGAGAATCCAGGAGGATTCGGGACGTGTTGTCCTAAGTAACAGTGCCAACACTTTCTCGGGGAACATCGAGTTTGATACAGGTGACTCCAGAATCAACGTCGGTTCCCTTCAAAGTGGTAACTACACCGGAACAATCAGCGGACCAGGAACCATTCAATATGATCTGGGATCCGGCACTCAGGTGCTCGCATCTTCAAGCACGATTTCCCTCACCGGAGCGTCTGTGATTGACAGCGGTAATCTCCAGGTCGACACCGACATGTCTTCCAGCCCGCTTTTCGTCCGGAACGGAGCAACCGTCAGTGGTATCGGAACTCTGGGAGTCACCACCATCGAAGCGGGCGGCACCATCGCTCCCGGACAAAGCCCTGGCATCCTCAACACCGGGAACCTCAGCCTTGCCGCTGCGGCTGCAACTTATAGCGCTGAGATCAGTGGCACGACCCTGGGAACCGAATACGATCAAGTGAACGTTACCGGATCGGTCGATGTGACTGGAGGAACCCTGACTTTGGTCCTTACGAACTCCTACACGCATGGCGATACCTTCATCCTGATCAACAATGACGGTGCCGACGCGATTACCGGAACCTTCAATGGAGTGCCCCAAGGTGGCATCGTGACCAATTACGGTGGATTTGACTGGGTCGCCAGTTATACCGCCGGTGATGGTAACGATTTTGGAGTATCGGCTGTGCCCGAGCCCACCACCGGACTCCTCGCCCTCGCCTCTCTCGGCCTCCTCGCCCTCAGAAGACGCAAGTAAGCAAACCACTTCAAACTTCAAAACGCCCCTTCCCTCGTGGATCGGGCGTTTTTCTTTGACTTCAACCTTCACTCTTTCCCATTCCCAATTCAACCTCCCGCCGCGATGCAAGAGCAAGTGAGCCAAATCCAAGCCGACGCCCTCGGCGCCATCGAAGCTGCCCGTACCGAAGCCGCCCTTGAGGACGCCCGGGTCAAATTCCTTGGCAAAAAAAGCCCCCTCAATGCCCTCGCCGGCGAAATGCGGAATCTCTCCAACGAGGAGAAGCCCAAACTCGGAGCCGCCCTCAACGCCGCCCGCCAAGCCATCACCGGTTCACTCGACGAACGCAAGCAGTCCCTTCAGGACGCTGCCGACGCCGCCTCCGTCGCTTCCATCGATCCCACCCTTCCCGCCCGTAACCTCCCCATCGGCGCCCTCCACCCCCTCACCATCGTCAAGGACCGCGCCATTCAGATTCTACGCCGCCTCGGCTTCGCCCTCGCCGATGGACCGGAGATCGAAACCGAATTCCACTGCTTCGACGCCCTCAACACCCCCGCCGATCACCCCGCGCGCAACGACTCGGACACCTTTTACTTCGATTCCGGCAAGCTCCTCCGCACCCACACCTCCAGCGTGCAAATCCGCACCATGGAAAAAGCCGCCCCTCCCATCAAAATCATCGCCCCCGGATCCGCCTACCGCCGCGATGAGATCGATGCCACCCACCTCTCCGTCTTCAATCAGCTCGAGGGCCTCTACGTCGACAAGGACGTTCGCCTCTCCGACCTCAAGGGCACCCTCGAATTCTTCTACCGCGCCATGTTCGGCGAAAACACCGAAGTCCGCTTCCGCCCCCACTTCTTCCCCTTCACCGAGCCCAGCTTCGAGATCGACGTCAAACTCCAGGTCAAAGGCGAAGAACCCAAGTGGATCGAGGTCGCCGGTTGCGGCATGGTCGACCCCGCCGTCTTCACCCAGGTCAATGAAAGCCGGGGCGACCTCGCCTTCGATCCCGCACAGCTCACCGGCTACGCCTTCGGCATGGGCCTCGATCGCCTCGCCATGATCCAATACGGCATCCGCGACATCCGCCTCCTCATCGAGAACGACACCCGCTTCCTCAGCCAGTTCGCATAAAAAAAGCGCACCCGATCATCAATCGGATGCGCTTCGGAAAAATCACGACCTCTACGGGTTCTCCTCCACGGTGAAGAACAAGCGCGCCGCACCGGGAACGGGATGCTCAAAAACGTAAGTGTAACGACCCACTTCGGCATTCGAATCCAGCCCGTCATTGTCCACAAACGCGTCTCCCAAATCACCAAGACGCCGTGGCTCACCCAGCACATCCGTAAAATACAAAATGTAGTCTGAACCCGGACTCACATTCCACGTCAGGGAAAACTGATCAAACTCCTTGTCGTAAGAAATGTCACTGATTTGCAGCCCCGGACCGGGCGTGTTCTTCACTTGCAGCTCCTTCTCCACGATCCGCATCTCCCAGCCGCCATCGATCGCGTCCTGACTCAAAGCCAGCCCCTCATCAGTCACCGTCCCGCCCCAGGACATCACCGTAATCCAACCGGCCTTGGCTCCACCGGCATCATAAGGATCCAGAATCGCCCCCGCACGGAAGGTCACATCCCCGTTCAGCCCCGCTCCATCAACAAATGCGATCGATATCGGAGTCACGCCATCCCCTGTAATCCCGGGGCGAAGAACACCTCCCCCATCCTGAATCCAAAAGCCATCGGCACTCCCACTCCCTCCAATATTAATGTCCGTCGCTCCCGTCCCCACCACCTCAAAAGTCCCCTGGGCCCCCACTTGCGCCCCCACCCGCGTCAGGATCGATCCTCCCGAGATTGAAAAATTCCCCACCCCGCCGAAGCCGACCGACAAACTGGTACTGATCAATTCTGCCGACCGCACTCCACGGGCAATCAGCAAATCCCCTCCCGTAATCACCATATTCCCGGTTCCCCCACTCAGTCCCAACTGAATCCCGTTGATACTGGCAGAGCCTCCGGACATCGTCCAGGACCCCGTGACCCCATTGCGGCCCACCCGGCTGGCATCGTTCGAGTTGAATGTCGCAAGCAACGAGCCACCCGTTTGCTCAAACTCACCGTCCAATCCATTGTATCCAATTCGGATGGCGGAAATATTGACGGGATCTCCCTCCGCCATCACAGCCTTATCGTCACCCGCAAGATCAATGACCATCTGGTGCCGTCCCGCCTCGGGAAAGCCCGTGACCGGAGGAAGGGCAACATCGGGAATCGAGGTCCAATTGTCTCCATTGAGGTAGTCGTTGTCTGCCGCCGTATTGGTCCAGGTGTATTCCAGACCAAGGGCCGTTCCGGCAACAAGTGTCGCCGCTAATGTGGAGAATATCATTCGTGAATTCATCGTGTGATCGGGGTTCTTCAAAAAAGGGAGAGACATCAACCCTCTCCTTTTCGCTAACAGGCGCAATTCACCTTTCTCTACAGCTGCAGGAAAAATTCCCTGTCATCACGGGAACACCCCCAACACGTCTATCACCTCCGCCTCTTCTCCATACCGGTGAATGATCCCCTTGCCCGCGTTGTCCCAGATCTCGGCATAATAGGTCGGCACACCGTCGACAGGTTTCGATACCAGAAGCTTCATCGTATCATCCCTGAATTGCCACGCCTCACTTTGTTCCGCCGGAAGTTCATAGGAAACATACTCGCGATCAGCCAATGTATCCAACCACTCGCAGTAACTCCACACCCCGATCTGAAACTGATGGGGCGACTTGAAGGTCATTAGAGACGCGGGAGCCGACGCAAAATGGGGCAACATGATGTCATAAAGTCGTGCCGCGGACGGATGATAGGCACTGGCAAGCGCAATGGCCGGCATCTTCGGCTCGGTGGGCACCCCGTCTCCTCGACGGGAAATCGCGTTCTCCGCAAACACCCCAAGCGGGGCAGCCCCATCCGGCACGAAGAAATATTGAAATGCATCGGCATACTTTGCGGCAAAGAACGCCGCTGAAGTCGTGTCCCTCCCCGAAAGAACTCCCAGATAGCGATAACCGACATCAATCCCGTAATTCGCATCGTAGCCATAATCACCATGGCCAAACTCCGCAATCATCCCCGTCGAGCTAAACCATTCACCATTCGGGCGATCCGAAGCCGCAGTGGGATTGCCGTAGTAAATTTCGTTCGCGAGCGCATCAATCTCTGCCTGGGTCTTCAACAGCGTCCCTCCATCCAACGCCGCATAGGCCTCATTGACCGCATAAACACCCATCAGGGCACAGAGGTCTTGATTCGGCGCATGACCCCGCCCGCTCCCGGAAAACTGGAATGGCATTGCGTTCTCAAGCATCGTCTTCCAGGCCACCACCCTTAAGGTCGTGTTCGTCCCCGTCCCGTTCGGATCCATCAGCTCCAAAAGCCGCACTCCCATCTCCGGAAGCCCGGCCATCAACGCAATCGCGTTGCCCAGACCATGCAGCGTAAACCCCACCACCGAGCTTTTTCCGTTCGTTCTTACCGGAACCCCGCACCACCCGTGAAATTCGTTGAATCCCCCATTGCTGCCCTGGGCCCGACACATGTAATCGATCGACCAGATCGCCGCGTCAAGAACATCGGGATTCTCAAAGTGGGCACTGTCAGGCTGCATGTAAGCCCATACCAAAACCGGCGTGCATTCCGACTGCCGCATATTATCGGAGTTGTGAAACTGCCCGTGGCGGATGTCACCCGGCGTCGTATTACGATCGACCAAATAGGTATCGGTAATCAATTGGTCAATTCGCGCCACCACCCCCGCCCGCACCGCTGTGAGGTAGTCGGGCGTCTTCCGCACCCGGTAAAACCCGGCCTCGCCGACTGCCACATCAGCCTCGTAGGAATTCGTGGGAGGCGTTCCGGCCACCGATCCCAACACCGTCCAATCTTCCAAATCGGACGAGGCTTCAACCTGATACCTCATCCCCGACTCACTGCTCCAGCTCACCGAGGTTTCCGCCTGAACCGACATCTTAAAATCCTCCTCCGGAGGCCCCACAACAACCTCCCCCGCTCCGCTAAAAAAGGCCGGGTGGGTCGCCGCACTGTAAACCCCAACTCCTTGCACCACTCCACCCAGGGTTAACCCGGATATCTTCAGATCGGCATAATCAGCCTCCCCGGGCACCGCTGTGACAAAATCAAGTTCCACCACACTTCCACTTTCAACCGCCAAGCTCGCAGAAGTCTTCAGCACCCGACCATGATCGATCCTGAGCATCCCGCTCACCACCAAATCACTGTCCCCAAAATCACCCGGAAAGATCGTCCTCACCCTCCCGTTCCCCGGAAGAATCGTCGTCGTGCCGGAGTACGAATTT
Organism: Verrucomicrobiaceae bacterium; assembly: GCA_051252135.1. GTDB lineage: Bacteria > Verrucomicrobiota > Verrucomicrobiia > Verrucomicrobiales > Akkermansiaceae > SW10. The sequence continues at coordinate 71,176 of JBPOGH010000017.1, forward strand.
CTTCGTAGAACATTCACCCCAAAATCACTCTGATCCGCTTTTAACTCCAATCCGTCGACACCTGAAATTTGCACATCCAGATGGAGATTCCGGTTCTTCGCCCAAATCCTGGGAACTCCTCCCGCCCCCGCCATGATCAGTCGACTCGAGTTTTTTGAACTCAGGCTCATATCCCGGTTCACCGTCCCGTTGTCCCGATACGTCAACTCACCCAGGATCACATCCGCCGCCAAATCCACAGTCTTGGCCACCAGATGATTGAGCTCAAAAGTCGCCACCTTTCCCGCTCCATACGCGATATCACCATCCTGCCAGTTCGCCGGATCACTCCAGCTCACTTCCGCTGTGTCATCATTGATCCACACCCCGTTCGCAGTTGGAACCATCGTTGGATCACTGCCCGCTTGATACTCCTGCCATGCAAGGAGCCCGTCCCCATCGGTATCGCTCACATCCGCCGCTTCGTAATCAGCCGCCACAACCAGATCCTCATAGTATAAATCGAGCCAAAAATAAGGAGTGCCATTGCTCGTCAACTGACTGCTCCCGGATGCCGAAGTCACCCGCAGCGTATCAACCCCACCAAACCCATCGGTATCCACAAAGGAAAAACTCCACTTTGCCGCATCAACACCCGGCGCAAAAGACAACCCGCCATCAGTCACCACCCCTTCCCAGTTCATCACATCCCAGGTTCCCGCCAGGTCGAGCCCGTCCAGAAACCCCACCTCCAGCAAAGCACCATTTTCAAAGGTCACATCTCCACCCGTCCCGTCCCCATCCGAGTCGTCCACAAACACCATCGCCACCCCCACCGCATCAATCACCACCTTGAATCGCCCTCCCGTTTTCTGACTCCAATACCCGTCAAGATTCCCCTCCGAGCCAATCCCGATCACACTCGCACCCGATCCCTCGACCGTAAAGGTGCCCTCATCATCAAGCACCACTCCCGTCCGAGTCACCAGAGAACCACCCGCCACGATGATCTCGCCAGTCCCGCCTCCTTCCCCGATCCCGAAGTAACCACGAGCAATATTCACTTCGCCGCCATTGAGCCGATAAGTGCCATTTCCCCCGATCCCAATTTGAAGCGTGTGCCCAAAAAAAGCCTCCCCCCCCTCCTGGGTGAGCGATCCCACATTTCCCGTGCCATGCCCGATCCGGGAGAACGTTCCCGATGTCGTCGCGCTTAAAACTCCGCCGCCAACAATCTCCAGCTCCCCGCTCCCGTTCGTTCCCAGCCTCAAACTCTTAAAATTTGTCGAAGCACTCGAAACAATCGCCCGATTCCCGCCTTCCAGATTCACATGCGCTTCATCGCCTCCACCTGGAAAGGAATTCCCCACCCAATTGGTGGCGGCGTTGAAATCGTTGCTCCCCCCGCTGTTGTCCCAATCAACCACCGCCGCCCGCACAAGCGACGACACAGAAAAAACTCCAGACAGAATCAAGCCTCGGGGAATCGAAAAATCGCACATAAGGAATCAGGCGGAAGCGCCACCCTTTCTACCATAAAGAGCTGAAAGCCCTCAATCTTTACAGCACCGCTACCAATCGCCACAAATCCGACCGAGCCCCGCCAACTCTCGCAGTGACAAATTCCCATGTCTTCCCCGTCATCGGCATTGTCCTCAAAAGCCCACAACTGATCGCGCTCCACAGCCCCCTCACTCCGGGACACCCACCTCCAAACGGGAGAATCCGGCACAATCGCTCTCCACCGCCCCACCTCAACCCTTGCCAACTCCCACCCCAACCCTACCCTTTCCCTAACCACTCCCTCCTCTTCATGCGCGCCGACAAATGGCTCTGGGCCACCCGCTTCTTCAAAACCCGCTCCCAGGCCGCGCACGATTGCGCCGCCCACAAGGTCAAGCGCGCCGGTGACCCCATCAAAGCCAGCACCTCCCTAAAAATCGGCGACCGCCTCGAAATCCCCTCCCTCGACGGAACCCACAAACGCTCCATCGAGATCGCCGAACTCATCGACAAGCGCGTCAAAGCCTCCCTCGCCGCCGCGGCCTTCATCGATCACACCCCGCCCGAAGTCCTCGCCGATGCCGAGCGACGCCGCATTGCCAACCGCGAAGCCCGCGCCAACCGGAAGCTCGGAGACCAGGGCCGCCTCACCAAAAAGAAACGCCGCGACTGGGAAGACAATTCCTTCTTCTAAGGATCGCCAAACCCTCTACCATCCCACCCCATGTCTTGGATCATCATCGCCTACCTCCTCACCCTCGCCTTCCTCACCGTTCAGCATGGAAAATTCACCAATCCCGAAGGACTTCAAAAAGCGTGGTTCTTCTTCTCTTTCGCCTTCTTCAGCAAGGTCGTCGTCACCTTGTTTCAGGTCAACAACCTGCGAAGCTCCCAGGACATGATGTGCGGTCAACTCTGGCAGGACGCCCTCCCCTGCCTCTTCATCGGCCTCAGTATCCTGCACCTTTCAAAATGCTTCTCCCCAAAGCCATGATCGAAATGCCCGAGGAAACCGAATTCGTCGAACGCGACTTCAAAACCACCGTCTCCTTCACGCAGAAATAACAGGAGTTCCCCTTGCCCGCCACCCAATCACCCCGACAAAATCCAACTTGCCCTCTCTCCCCCAACCGCTAACCTTCACTCGTGAAAAAATTAATTCTCCCACTCCTCGCGAGCACCCTCGTCGCCGGGGCCTTTGATATCCCGAAAGGATTTCATAACCTCAGTGAGCTCGATGCCGCCCAAGCCGAAGCCGTCAAAAACGGCGAAATGATCGCCTTCCTCCTCACCGATCCCAAGCTTCAGCCTTCCTGACCAACCTGCTCTGGAACCGTCAGTGTGACGGCATCAAAAGAAATCAAGCGCGGCTTCGCTCCTGTCATCGTCGATTATAACAACGACCGCAGCAACATCCCCGCAGCCCTCCAGAAAGCACTTCCCGGAGGCTCCATCCCACACATCGTCCTCATGGACCCCGCCATGACCAAGGCATACGGCTCCTACAACCACGCCCAACTCAAGGGCCAGGACTACCGCTCCATCTTCAAGGACGCCAAAAAAGCCGCCACCATCGACATCAAGGCCGGAAAGTTCGTCCTCGCTCCCGTCGAGGAAAAACCCGCCGAAGAGCCCAAGAAAGAAGCCGTCGCCAAAGCCGCCGCCGCTGACAAAAAACCCGCTCCCAAATCGGTCAACATCATCGAATTCGAAGAGCCCGCCCTCGAAACCTGGCACAGCAGCAAAGGTCAAAAATTCATCGCCCGCCTCACCGCCGTAGAAAACGAAAAAACCTTCGTCTTCCACATCCAGGGAGGCCGCACCGTCCGCGCCAAGGCCGACCAACTCCGGCATGACTCCGCCCTCCGCGCCAAAAAACGCGCCGGACTCCAGTAAACGGACAAACAAACATTTCATCCCGCCCCCGACCACCATCGGGCGCGGGATTTTTTATTCCACCTCCCCCCCTTGCCAAATCTCCCACTCGGGCGAGGATGCCCCGTCATCCATCTCCTTCCTTCATCGTGAATCATCCCGCCCTCTTTGCCCCCCTCCAAGCCGGAGCACTCCACCTCTCCAACCGCATCCTCATGGCCCCCCTCACCCGCATCCGGGCCGATGCCGACCACGTCCCCACCGACCTCATGGTCCAGCACTACGCCCAGCGCGCCTCCGCCGGACTCATCATCGCCGAGGCCACCATGGCCATGGAAGGCCGCTCCGCCTTCGGCACCGAGCCCGGCATCTACTCCCAAGCCCAAATCGACGGCTGGAAAAAAGTCACCGATGCCGTCCATGCCAAGGACGGAAAAATCGTCCTCCAAATCTGGCACGGCGGCCGCGCCTGCCACCCCCTCCTCAACAACGGGAAGGAAGCCGTCGCCCCCTCCGCCATCCCCATCACCAACGACGAGGTCCACACCCCCGAAGGCAAAAAACCCTACCCCGTCCCGCACGCCCTCACCCTCGAAGAAATCCCCCCGATCATCGAGGGCTTCCGCACCGCAGCCCAAAATGCCCAAGCCGCCGGCTTCGATGGCATCGAAGTCCATGGCGCCAACGGATACCTCCTCGATAGCTTCCTCCGCGATGGCGCCAACAAGCGCACCGACTCCTACGGAGGCTCCTTCGAAAACCGCGCCCGCCTCCTCCTCGAAGTCCTCCACGCCACCATCGACGTCTGGGGCTCCGACCGCGTCGGCCTCCGCGTCTCCCCGCTCAACTCCTACAACAGCAGCTCGGACTCCGATCCCGTAGCCCTCTACACCTACCTCGCTGAACAACTCAACCCCCTCCACCTCGCCTACCTCCACGTCATGCGCGCCGACGTCCTCGGCGACCTAAAAGGCGAAGTCCTCAAGCCCATCCGCGCCGCCTACCAGGGCACCCTCGTCGCCAACATGGGCTACCTCGCCGAAGAAGCCAACCAAGCCATCGCCGATGGCGAAGTCGATGCCGTCGCCTTCGGTGTCCCCTACCTCGCCAACCCCGACCTCCCCGAACGCTTCGCAAAAAACGCCCCCCTCAACGAGCCCAACCCCGACACCTTCTACGCCCCCGGCCCGGAAGGCTACAACGACTACCCCTTCCTCGAGTAAGATTACCGATCGGCGGACCCCTAGGAATAAACCACCACCGGGCCCACCCCGCCGCCACCCTGCACCTCACGCAGCTTCTTCACCGCCTTCTTCACCGCCTCCACCGCCTCATCAATCTCACCCCGGGTCGTAAAGCCCGAGAGCGATATCCGCAGACTGCTCTTCGCCTGCACATCACTCAGACCCATCGCCTTCTGCACATGACTCGGCTGCTGCTTGCCCGTCATGCACGCACTTCCTGTCGAAATCTGCACCCCGTATTGGTCCAGTAAAATTAGCAACCCCGCCCCCTCGCACCCCTCAAAGGAAGCATGCACAATCGTCGGCACTCGATGCTCCCGATCCCCGTTCAAACTCACCCCCTCGATCTCCGCACAAAGCCGCGCCTCCAAATGATCCCGCAACTCCGAGATCCCCTGATGCCCGTCCTTCTCCAGTGCCAGCCGCGCCAACTCCGCCGCCTTCCCCAGCCCCACAATATACGGAACATTCTCCGTTCCGCTCCGCCTCCCGTCCTCCTGCCCGCCACCGCGAATAAGTGGCTCAAATCGCGTCCCTTCCCGCAAATACAGCGCACCCACCCCCTTCGGCGCGTGAAACTTATGCCCGCTGATACTCAAAAAATCCACCGGCACCTCGCGCACATTCACCACCGTCTTCCCCACCGCCTGAATCGCGTCCGTATGAAACGCATAGCCATTTGCCTTGGCGAGTTCACAAAGCTCCCCCACCGGCTGAATCACCCCCGTCTCATTGTTCGCCCACATCACACTCGCAAACCCCTGCTCCGCCCCATCACATGCCACCTCAAACTCATCCACCTCCACCCGTCCGCCCGCATCCACCCCGCAACGCACCAAATCAAATCCCACCGCCTCCATCGCCTCACAAGGACGCAGCACCGCACTGTGCTCAATCTCACTCGTGATCACCCGCGATGTCTTCCGCCCGTAAATCCGCGCCAGCGACTTCAGCACCATATTGTTCGACTCCGTCCCGCACCCCGTAAAAACAATCTCCTCCTCCTTCGCCCCAATCAACTCCGCCACCTGACCCCGCGCCTCCGCCATCGCCTTCTTCACCACCCGACTCGCCCGATACCCGCTCGACGGATTGTGAAAATGCTCCCCTAAAAACGGCAACATCGCCTCCACCACTTCCGGATGCACCTGGGTCGTCGCGTGGTTGTCCAAATAGATCATTGGAGAATCAGTAACGCCACCCTACCCTTCCCGCAAGCCTTCAGCCATGTCCCGCCGACCTCTCCGCAAGCTCCGCACCACCCTCAACCTCATCGTGGTCGTCCTGCTCACCCTCCTCGCCAACCACTTCCACCAGGCATGGCAAAATGACCGGGCCGCCCGGGAAATCATCTCCCTCTGCCAACTTCCACCTCTCCCGGACGACCTCAAGGTCATCTACGCCTCTCAGACCGATCACTCCGTCGCCCTCGCCATCACCGGCCCCCCCAAACCCTTCGATGCCTGGCTCGGCCAAATCGACGAATGGCGAAAAAAAACACCTCCCGTCCTCATCAATTTCACCATCCGCGAGTCCGAGCAGTCCATCCGCATGGACTTCTCCGCCGAACTCCGCCCCGAAGCCCGCAAATAACCCTCCTTGACCCCGCGCCCTCTTCCAACTAATTCCATCCCATCATGGCAATCGTCGCAACCAACCTCAAAAAAGGACAGTGCATCAAATACGAAGGTGAGCGCGGAGTCGTGCTCGGCCTCGAGCACCGCACCCCCGGCAAGGGCAACGCCCTCATCGCCGCCACCATCCGCTCCTTCGTCACCGGCAAGACCAAAACCATCCGCTTCGCCTCCAGCGAAAAGGTGGACATCGTCGAGACCGACCGCCAAAAACTCGAGTTCTCCTACTCCGAGCCCGGCACCTACCACTTCATGGACATGCAAACCTATGACACCATCGGCTTCTCCGATGAATTCGTAGGCGACGCCAAGAACTTCATCAAAGAAGGTCAGACCGTTGAGGTTCTCTTCGTCGAGGGCTCAGCCGTCAGCATCGACCTCCCCGCCTCCGTCGAGCTCGAGGTCACCGAATCTTCCGAAGGGATCAAAGGCGACACCGCCAACAACCCCACCAAGCCCGCCACCCTCGAAACAGGCGTCACCGTCCAGGTCCCCCTCTTCGTCAAACCCGGCGATATCCTCAAGATCAGCACCGAGGACTGCTCCTACCTCGGCCGGGCCTAAGCCTCCACTGACAAATAACTCTTCAAAAAACGACGTCCTCACCGACGTCGTTTTTTTATGCCCCGCCCCAAAAGCAAACCCCAGTTCGTAGTGTAGGCTTTAGCCGAACTCCAGAACCCAAGCCCCTCAACCAAAAAGGCCAACCGCCAAAAGCCAATCGCTCAAACTCCCGCACACCTTCTCACCCTCTTGCTTCCCCCGTTCGATCACCCCCACCCAATCCCCCAAACTCCATCCTTGAAAAAACATCCCCCCCAACCGACCATCCCCCCCGAATGAAGACCTTCTTCAACCTCCTCCTCGCCATCGTCATCCTCGTCGTCTTTGGAGGCACCGCATTCTTCATCTACGACGTCTCAAAAGGAGCACGCTTCGAGCGCGTCGATACCGCAGGGGAATAAATCCCCTCCTCCCCCTGCACGAACCCCCACCGGCGGACATCCCCTCCCGGCACCCCCGTGCCCGCACCCAATCACCCGCGCCTCAATCCATCGGCAGCCTTGCCCCCTCCCCCCTCAAGATCCTAACGTAAACAACCCTCCCAACACCCTTCCATGAAAGCCATCTTCATCGCTCTCCTCTCCCTTGGCCCCGCCACCGCCACCCCCCTCACCCTCACCAACCCCTCCGCCGAAATCAACAACGGCACCGACGCCCTCCCCGCCTCAAGCCCCCTCCTCACCGGATGGGAGGGCTCCGGCTTCCTCTCCGATGGCGATACCGACTTCGGAAACGGCCGCTGGAAGCTCGCCTTCGATGAATCAGAAAATATCGATCACCCCACCTCCCACCAAATCGAAACCGGCTCCGCCTACTCCATCCGCTTCGATGCCGCCCTCAGCCCCGACAACTCATTCATCCCCGCCAATGCCATCGTCGGCGGCGCCCTCCTCAACGGCGACTTCAATGCCGACACCTCCGAAACAATCTCCCGCACCTTCGCCGACACCCCGCACTGGTTCAATCTCGGCGGCGACCAATCACTCCCCGCCACCACCCTCACCGGCGGCCTCCCCGGACCCAATAACTCGCGCAATGCCGCCATCACCGACGCCGGCGACCGCCTCTTCGCCCTCGAGACCGGCTACACCCTCACCACCGGACAAGTCCTCGAACTCACCTACCAATGGCGCGACGGCCCCGGGTGGAATGACACCCTCGACCAAATCCGCGTCACCATCTTCACCACCTCGGATGACACCCCCACCGGCACCCGCAACATCCTCCAGTTCGCCCTCTCCGGCCGCTCCGTCACCGACTCCACCTACCAAACTTCCTCTCTCAGCTTCCAGCCCATCCCCGCCTCCGCCAACGGTAAAAAACTCTTCCTCCTCATCGAGGGAACCGATGGCGATGGCAACCCCGACGGCACCGCCAATCTCGATAACCTCATCCTCTCCCTCTTCAGCCCCCTCCTCGTTGGACCCAATGTCCGTAATGGCGATTTCAATGCCGACGACTTCATCGGAGACGCCCGCACCTTCGTCCAAACCCCCTTCTGGTACAACCTCACCGGCAACCAAAACTACGAGTGCACCCGCACCAACATCCTCTTCGATGGCACCCGCTGCGCCGTCCTCCGCAACAACGGAAACCAAACCCCCATCTTCGCCAACGACACCGGATACGCCGTTCAAAGCAACGACGTCCTCACCGTCTCCTTCCGCTGGCGCGACGCCTTCATGTGGGATGACGCCAATGACCGCGTCCAAACCTACCTCTACATCACCGATAACAACCTCGTCGATGGCACCCCCACCATCCTCCAAACCCTCACCACCCCAGCCTCCACAAACGACAACGCCTTCCAGCTCTTCACCGCCAACTTCAACCCCATCCCCGTCTCCGCCCACCGCAAACGCCTCTTCGTCGCCTTCACCTCCACCGACAATGGCGACAACGCCGGCTACGGACGCGTCGAAAACTTCAGCCTCTCCGTAAACGACGAAAACCCTCCCATCCCCCCCACGCCTCCCCCCGCTCCCACCGGAACCCTCATCGCCGAGGCCTTCGTCGATGACAACGGCACCCCCTCAGTCATCGCCACCCGCACCTTCGAACTAAAATCAAAAAGCGTCACCGAGTGGAAGCACTACCACCTCATCGTCCCCGCCGGATCGGCCGACGCCCACGCCGGAAAAAACATCTCCATCCGCTTCCGTGGACCCAACTCGGGCGACACCTTGCTCCGCTACCTCGATAACCTCCGCCTCCACCACTACCCCGCCGACCTCCCCGATGGCTCCTTCGCCACCGATTGGGACACCTCCCCGGACCGCGTCTGGACCGGCCCCGGCTACTGGGGCAACCGCCTCCAGGACTGGGAGGTCAAAAACAACCGCGTCAACTGCTCCCTCGTCACCAAAGCCCGCCGCACCCTCCACCGCACCGGCACCTCCATCCGCGGCAATGGCGGAGACTTCACCTTCACCGTAAACACCGGAGTCGATGCCGGCACCGCCTCCTTCAACGCCCGCACCGGCTTCCTCATCGGCGCCGGACCCAGCCTCGACTGGCGCGCCTCCCTCCTCGTTCACGATGGCCTCGGCCGGGACTTCGGCACCTTCCTCGGCCTCGATAACAACGGAAAAGCCATCATCGAAGACCTCTCACAAGGAGCCATCAGCCCCGTCGCCGAAGGCGCAAACCCCGGCTCCTTCCCCGCCACCGCCTCCCTCACCCTCACCGGAACCTACGATCACAACACCGGTGACTACACCCTCACCATCCAATCCAAAGGAGCCTCCGGAAACCTCATCTCCCAAGCCTCCGTCGACGTCCCCTCGGATCGCGTCCTCGGCTCCTTCGGCCTCCTCTCCAACCGGGGAAATAACAACACCGCCTTCTGGTTCGATGACTTCACCGGCACCGGCACCGCCCTCCAACCCGAGCCCGACCGCTCCCTCGCCATCATCGGCTCCCTCTACACCCTCAACCGCGGCACCCTCAAAATCTCCGCACACCTCCCGCCCGTAGACCTCGCCACCACCCCGCCCCTCACCCTCGAGATCGAAAAGAACGGCACCTGGACCCAAATCGCCACCGCCCCCATCGACAACACCGATAACCTCTCCTCCTACACCGCCACCTTCACCATCCCCAACTGGGATGACTCCCAAGACACCCCCTACCGCCTCAGCACCCAAGCCGATGGCGACACCTACCGCTGGCAAGGCACCATCCGCAAAAACCCCACCGATAAGGACGAGATCGTCGTCATCAACACCTCCTGCCAACGCCTCGCCGATGGCAGCCTCGAGTCCGACGCCATCGACTGGACACCCGTCAAAATCTGGCACCCGCACACCCTCGCCTTCACCCACATCACCAAGCACAACCCCGATGTCCTCCTCGCCCTCGGTGATCAAATCTACGAAGGACAACCCACCTCCAAGGACACCTCGTCCGACTTCAACCGCCACCACGACTACCTCTACAAATGGCACCTCTGGCTCCTTGAAGCCCGTGACCTCTCCAAAGACCTCCCCACCATCTCCATCCCCGATGATCACGACATCTACCAGGGCAACCTCTGGGGCGCAGGCGGCATCTTCACCACGGACCAGACCACCGGCGGCTACGAACAACCCGCACCCTGGGTCCGCCTCGTCGAGCGCACCCAGACCAGCCACATGCCCGCCCCCGATCCCTACAACCCCACCCAACCCGCACCAACCGTCGCCCGGGACATCAAGGTCTACTTCACTGAATTGACCTACGGACAGGTCGGCTTCGCCGTCCTCGAAGATCGCAAATTCAAAACCGGCCCCACCAACGCACCCTCCGATCCCGACCAACAATTCCTCCTCGGCCAACGCCAAAAGGATTTCCTCAAAGCCTGGTCCACCGACTGGACCGGCCAACAAATCAAATGCGTCGTCTCCCAATCCCCCTTCGGCATGATCCACACCCACGCCTCCGAGGGATACAGCTACTACCTCAATGACCGCGACACCCACGGCTGGCCCGTCCACCGCCGCAACGAAGCCTGGGAACTCCTCCGCCTCTCCCGCTCCTTCCAGCTCTCCGGAGACCAACACATCGGCACCCTCGTCCATCATGGCGTCGATGGCCCCGCGGACGCCGGATACTCCTTCACCTCCCCCGCCCTCTCCAACTTCTTCCCCCGCGCCTGGGACCCCGTCCACAACAAACCCGGCCGCACCGAAACCGTCTCCCCCTACACCGGTGACTTCTACCTCGATGGCAACGGCACCCTCCCCTCCGGACAACCCAACCTCACCTCCGTCTTCCCCCACCACCTCCGCGTCGTCGGTGCCGCCAACCCGCTCGAATACTACGATCAAACCCGCGGCATCAACCCCGAAAACTTGCACGACCGCGGAGCCGGCTACGGCGTCATCCGCATCGCCAAGACCTCCCGCCAAATCACCTTCGAAGCCTGGCCCCTCCACGCCGACCCCGAATTCCCCGCCACCGGATCACAATTCCCCGACTGGCCCGTCACCATCAACCAAACCGATAACGACGGCCGCCAACCCACCGGCTTCCTCCCCCTCATCGACACCCTCTCCCAAAAAGATCCCGTCGTCTCCGTCTATGACGAATCAACCGGTGACCTCCTCTACTCCATGCGCTTCCCCGGTAGCCTCGTCCGTCTTCCGGTCTATGACAATTCTCGTACTTACCGCGTCGAGATCTCCTACGGAGATGACCCCGTTTCGGAAGTCCGCACCAACCAATCCGGAACTCTCCCGCAGACCGTGGGCATCAACTCCTTTGGCGCGCTTCATCCCTCCATCATTTCGGGAGAATCCACCACCCTCCAGTGGAACGTCGACTCCCCAACCCTTCTGACCATTGATCACGGGATCGGGGACGTCAAAAATCACACCGTTAACGGAATCGGACATCTCAAGGTCTCACCAACTCAGGACACGACTTACACCCTCACCTTCAATGGAGGCCTAACCGCCAGAACTCAAATCCTTGTTTTCCCAACTCAGACCGTGTGGCTCGGAAACCACTTCAATCTCACCGAACTGGGCGACCCCGCCATCTCTGGAAACGACGCCGACCCGGATGGCGACGGCATCTCAAACGAAGAGGAATATCGCTTCCAAACCGATCCCCGGAATCCCAACTCCTTCCCTCAATACACTGCGGAGATCGAAAGCGGGAACGGCCTCATCAACTTCGAGTTCAACTCCCCCTTCCCCCTTCAATCTGAACACTGCACCCTCCGTGTCCAAACCTCCCCCGATCTCCAATCCTGGACCACCCTCGGATCAAACACCTACCGCGAACTCGAGCGCACCAACCCCGGAACCAGCACCACCCGCATCACCATCCGCCTCACCGAAGACCCCGCCGGCACCCAAAGGAAATTCTACCGCGCCACCTGGGCCCCCTGAGTCGAACAGGCACCCGGCTCCAGATAAGCCATCCCAACAAGATCGTCATACTCCCCATCAATAAAACGCCCCCTGCGCTTCCTCCCCTCCTCTCGAAACCCCGCGCTCTCATACAGCTTGATCGCCGGTTCATTGGACGCAAAGACCTCCAGCTCAATCCTCTCCAATCCCGCGCCCAAAGCATCCGCCATCGTCGCCTCCAACAGCTTCCTCCCCAATCCCTGCCCGCGAAATCCCGGAATAACCCCCATCCCCAAATGCCCCGAATGGGTCAACCCCTCCATCTCCTCTCTGCAAATATCACACCATCCCACCACCTCACCGTCACTCAACGCATAAAACTGACTCCATCCCTTCTCGACAACTTCCGCGATGAACTTCTCCGTCACTTTAAACTCGGGAACCACCGTGGTGAGCAAATACCTCCGCTCCCGCGCAATCGCATCAAGAGCCACCCAATAGCCTCTCGCATTCTCCAAAGTAGCTCGCTCGATCACCACACTCATCATTCGTAACCCCTTACCGGGAACGCTCCTCCTTCGACTCCCCACCCTGTGCCTTCTCCTCTTTCACCAGTTGCTCCTCCACCAGACTCCCCCATGTGTTCAACAACTTGAGATGGATCTGCTCGTCATCTGTCCGGGAAGCCGCAAACACCCTCAACCCCTCCTGATCGCCCCAGGGAACGATATGCCATCCCTCCCCGTCCTTCACATAGATGATAGGGTCGTAGTCCACCGTCCCGGATTTCGCTTCGATTCTAAGAAGAGTCGCGCCCAGATTCCCAATGACCAACTCCTTCCCGACATGGGAAATCTCAACCTGCCCCGACTCAATCGCACCCGCAGCACCCTTAATCCCCTCAAGCATCGCCGCCTTCTGCCCCACCGCCGCTCCCGACCACAAGGTCTCCTCCACCCCAACAAAATCACCCTTCACCGCCGAGGACACAAACTTGTTCCCGATCTCGGTCAAAACCCCTGCCATCAATTGGGAGGTGCACAACAGGGCCGCAAAAAGAATGGAGAATTTCATGTGTTGAGTGCCTCGTATCAGCGAAGGCTTTGGTGCTGAACAAAAATCGCTCACGTCGGATCGGAGTTCAACTGTTCGAATGCAGCCCGACCATGTTCCCCTCACTGTCGGAAACCAGCGAGATGAATCCATACTCCCCGATCGAAAACTTCGACTTAATCACCTGCCCTCCCGCTTCCTTCGCCCGCGCCTCGTCATCAGCACAATCGACGCAGGAAAAGTAAACCAAAGTGCCCCCACCCCCCGGATTCACCCCTTCCATTCTCACCAAAGCCCCACACGCACCCGGAAGCTCGCCACCACATCCCTCGGGCGAGGTCATTGGAAAGGCATACATCTGCAGTTCCGAATCCGGTGATGCAATTTCTTCCAGTTTCGTATCAAGCATCGCCTCGTAGAATCCTATCGCCCGCTCCATGTCCGAAACATAAATCTCAAACCATCCTACCGGATTTCGTTCTTTGTTCATCAGTTTTTGTCGTGAGTATTTTCAATAGGAAAACAGATATCCATCCACCTCTCTCCCCTTCTCAAGCAACAAACACCCTACCGATTCCGGGAATCCCCTGTCAAGAGACAAGGTCCCATCCCCCTCTCGCAGGGAATAAAAAAAAGCGCCCCCGGATTCCCGAAGACGCTTGGTAATTTTTAGTGCCGGTTCGACTTAGCCGAAGGTCACAACCTCTTCCTCACTGGGAGGAATGTCGTCACCACCGTTGCCCTTGGGCTTGCTGTCCTCGTTGCCACCGCCACCGCCGCCTTCACGGAGGTGCGCGCGCACGGACATCTTCACCCGGCCCTTGTCATCCACTCCGATGCACTTGGCGGTGATGGTGTCACCCTTCTTGACCACGTCTTCCACTTGGTTGACCCGGCCTTCGGCAAGCTCGGAAATATGAACGAGACCGTCCTTACCGGGAAGCACTTCCATGAAGGCTCCAAAGGTCGTGACGTTCATCACTTTACCGGTGTAGGTCTTACCGACCTCCACTTCAGCAAACATCATGTCGATCATGTTCTTGGCCGCGTTCAGACCTTCCATCTTCGCAGCGTAGATGTGGACCGTGCCGTCATCTTCGATGTTGATGTCAGCGCCGGACTCAGCCTGGATCGCCTTGATGTTCTTTCCGCCTGGCCCAATGAGCTCGCCGATACGATCAGGATCAATCTTAACGGTCTCAATCCGGGGAGCGTGCTCGGAAAGCTCGCCAGGTCCGGTAATGGACTCGGCCATCTTGTCGAGGACCTTGGCACGACCTTCGATCGCGAGATCGATGCCTTCTTCGAGAATCGAAAGAGGAATCCCGGGAAGCTTGAGGTCAAGCTGGTAACCGGTCACCCCTTCGCTGGTGCCACAGAGTTTGAAGTCCATGTCACCGTAGAAGTCCTCGGAACCAATGATGTCGAGAATGACAACGTGCTTGGTCATGTTTCCATCGGCATCTTGCTCGGTCACCAGACCGGAGGAGATACCCGCTACCGGGCGGATCATGGGAACACCGGCATCAAGAAGTGCCATCGTGCCCGCACATACGGTCGCCATCGAAGTCGAACCATTGGACTCCATCACCTCGGAAGAGATACGCATGGAGTAAGGGAAGTCCTCGGTGGATGGAAGCATCGGAGCGATCGAACGCTCGGCAAGTGCTCCGTGACCAATCTCACGACGGTTCATGCCGCCGAAACGACCGGTCTCACCAACCGAAAACGGCGGGAAGTTGTAGTGAAGGAAGAAGTTCTTCGAATCTTCACCACCGGCATAGTTGTCGACGTAGAGTTTCTCGTCGGCTGGTGCGAGGGTGCAAATTCCAAGAGCCTGGGTCTCACCACGGGAGAAGATCGCGGAACCGTGCACACGGGGCAGGGTGCCGACTTCTCCGTAAAGCTCGCGGAGGTCGCGAAGGCCACGACCGTCTGCACGGACCCCTTTTTCCATGATGGAAAGACGGAAGGCCTTCTTCTGAATGTATTCAAAGACCTGCTCGATCTCAAACTCGGACGTCTGGGGGAACTTCTCCTTGATGGCAGCTTCCACTTCGTCACGAAGGGCCCCCACTTTCTTGCCGCGCTCCACTTTGGAAGCAGCGTAGATCGCATCTTCGATACGATCACCGGCAACGGCGTAACCAATCTCAAGGAGGTCCTCCTTGGCCACGGTCACCACGTAGTCACGCTTGGGCTTGCCGGCGAGCTTCACCAGCTCCTCCTGGGCTTCGACAATCTGCGCCACGGCAGCTTGGGCGAAGTGAAGGGACTTCTTGAACTCGGCATCGGGAATCTCGTTGGCAGCACCTTCGATCATGATCACGTCGGTCTTGTTGCCAACATAGATGAGATCAAGGTCGGAATCTTCACGCTGCTCAAAAGTCGGGTTGATGAGGAACTCACCATCCACACGACCCACACGCACCGCACCGATTGGGCCGGCAAATGGAATGTCGGAAATCGCAAGAGCGGCGGACGCGCCGTTCATCGCAAGAATGTCGGCATCGTTCACCTGATCGGCACTCAGAAGAAGAGCAATGATCTGGGTGTCGTAGAGGTAACCTTTCGGGAAGAGCGGACGCAGTGGGCGGTCCGTCATGCGGCAGGTGAGAATCTCTTTCTCGGTAGGGCGACCTTCACGCTTGAAGTATCCACCGGGGAAAGTTCCGGCTGCGGAAGCACGCTCTTTGTATTCAACCGAAAGGGGGAACCAGGTCTGGCCCTCACGGATTTTCGTTTGTGACACAGCACTAACCATTACGATGGTTTCACCCATCTGGACGGTCACTGCTCCGTCGGCCAACTTGGCCAGTTTTCCGGTCTCGATGACCAGTGGACTCGGCCCAACATTGGCCGTTACATTTTGTATACTCATTGTCTTTTTTTGTGGATCACCCGGGACCCTCCCGGACGATTTTGTTGAAATGGTGACCTGATCCCGTTCTTTATTTGGGTGGGACCAATCACCGCAAAAGCCATCCACTGGGATGGCTTCTTAAGCAAAACGGCCACGATGGGTTCCACCGTGGCCGTCTTACAAAATTGATTAGCGACGCAAGTTGAGCGCCTTGAGCACCTTCTGGTAGCGCTCCTCCGACTTACTCTTGAGATAATCAAGAAGCTTGCGGCGACGCGCCACAAGACGGAGAAGTCCGCGACGTGAGGCGAAGTCTTTCTTGTGCTCACCCATGTGATCGGTGAGATGCTTAATACGCTGGGTCATCAGCGCGATCTGGAAGTCTGCACTTCCCGTGTCTTTCTCGTTTTGCTTGAAGTCAGCAAGGTTGATTCCGTAGTCGTTCATTTCGGTATTAATCGGGATAGGCCCAGCCCTTCTTGAGCCAAACCGTCCTTCGTCGGGCGCGGAATAGACCATAAAACCACAGAACTCAACCTTTTTCGCTCAAAGCATCCCTCAAAAAACGCCACATTTTCCCTGTTGCGATTGGAGAAGGAAAAAGCGATGAATGGTCACTCGCCCGATGGAATCTCCTTCACCAACACTCAGCGCCGCCATCCACATCGGAGCCAGTCATGCCTCGATGATCGTCGTCGCTAGCCCCAAAATCCCGGGCGATCCGCCCGAAACCATCGATTTCTTCGAAAAAAACATCCCGCTGGGGCGCGACATCTTCCGGCACGGTGTCGTCCTCCCCACCACCATCGAACAAGCAGTCAAGGTCGTGAAAGGGTTCCAGGAATCCCTCGCCGAACAAGGCATGGGAGACATTCCGGTCCGCGCCGCCACCACCAACACTCTCATCGAAGCCCGCAACTCGGAGGTCTTCATCAACCGCCTCCAGATCGCCTGCGGCTGGCGCTTCACCCCCCTCGATGACGGGGAAATGACCCGCCTCCTTTTTCTAAAAACCCGACGCCGCCTCCGCGACACCCCCTCCATGCGGAAGCGCACCACCATCGTCGTCCACGTCGGCCCCGGTAACACCCGCGTTCTCCTCTTCAAAAAAGGCCGCATCATCCGCTACCACAGCTACCGCCTCGGCACCCACCGGACCTGGGAACGCCTCAACTCGCCCGATCTCACCGGAAAAGCCATCACCAACCTCATCCGCGAACAAATCAGCGGCATGATCGCCCAACTCTACTTCGACTTCCACACCGAGGAAATCGAAGACCTCGTCATGATCGGAACCGAGGTCCAAACCCTCTCCCCCTTCCTCTCCAAACCGGACAAAACAAAATCCCGCTACGCCGTCCTTCAGCAACTCACCGAGGACATCGCCAGCGTCACTGAAAACGAACGCGTCAAACGCTTCCGCCTCGACTACCAAACCGCCGGCTCCGCCCTCCCCGCCCTCGTCATCAACAGCGTCATCGCCGAAACCTTCGGCCTCAAATCCCTCCGCGTATCTCCCTCCGACTACGAACGCGGTCTCCTCGCCGACCTCGCCATCCCCCCCGATCTCGAGGGCGAGCTCCGCAGGCAGCTCCTCCACTCCGCAGAAGTCACCGCCATCCGCTACGATGTCGACCTCAAGCACGCCTACCACGTCGCCCACCTCTGCCAGCAACTCTTCGACGCCACCACCGCCCTCCACCACCTCGATGCCCACGACAGCCTCCTCCTCGAGGTCGCTTCCGTCCTGCACGAAACCGGAAACCACATCTCTCCCAAGGCCCACCAGCTCCACTCCTTCTACCTCGTCCAACACAGCGAAATCTTCGGCCTGAGCGATACCGACCGCCTCATCGTCGCCCTCATCACCCGCTATCACCGAAAGGAAACCCCGCAGGCGGATCACGAAGCCTACACCCAGCTTCCCGCCTCCGATCGCATGCGCGTTGCCAAACTCTCCGCCCTCATCCGCGTCGCCGACGCCCTCGAGCGCTCACACTCGCAACGGGTCAAAAACATCTCGGTCGAACTCAGCGACAAAAAAATCACCCTCACTCTCGACGGCGTGCGCGATGCCACCGCCGAACGCCTCGCCCTCCCCTCAAAAGCCAACCTGTTCCAGGAACTCTACGGCCTCACCGTCATCCTCAAAGAAACCGCATGACTCTTGCCCTCATCAACCGCGAACTCTCTTGGATTGAGTTCAACCAACGCGTCCTCAACGAGGCCATCCGCGAGGACCTCCCCCTCCTCGACCGCCTCAAGTTCCTCGCCATCACCGATTCCAATCTCGACGAATTCTTCCAGGTTCGCATCGGCGGACTCCTGAGCCTTCTCGAATCCGCGCCCGATTTCGTCGGCCCCTCCGGCCGCAATGTCCCCGACCAATTGGCTGCCATCGACAAACGCCTCCGCCGCTTCGTCAGAGACCAGGAAACCCTCTTCCTCAAAACCCTCCTCCCGGCCCTCAACGAAAAAGGCTTGGGCCGCCGCCTCATGGCAGAGCTTGATTCCGATCAACTCGCCCTCCTTCGGAAACATTTCGACGACCAAATCTCCCCCCTCCTCTCCCCCCTCCACCTCACCGCCCAGAACGCCCGCGAACTCATCCCCTCGCTCTCCATCTGCCTCGGTGCACGGATCCATGATCCCGAATCCGGGGATGACCGTGTCGTCAGCATCCCCCTTCCCCCCTCCGCCTCCCGCGTTGTCATGCTCGATAACGGAGGCTTCGTCCTCCTCGAGGATCTCATCGCCCACTTCTGCGATATCCTCTTCCCCGGAGAAACAGTCTCCCAAATCACCGTCTTCCGCCTCACCCGCAATACCGACATCCCCGCCAACGAGGACGAAGCGCACGATTTCGCGGAAGAAATCCGTGAAGTCATCACCGACCGCATCGAATCCTTTCCCGTCCGCCTTCAACTCAATCAGGACAACGACCTCAGCCGGGAGCTCATCACCCTCCTCGATGTCGACCAATCAAAGGTCCACCTCAGCAAGGCACCACTCGCCATCTGCCACTTCTTCTCCCTCGCCCTTGCCGATGGCTTCTCCCATCTCCGCACCGCACCGCTCTCCGGAGCAGAATCTCCCGACTTCGACCCCTCGCGCACCTTCTTTGACATGCTCAAGGAAAAGGACCTCCTCCTCGTCCACCCCTATCAAAGCTATCAACCGGTCCTCCGCTTCATCGAAGAAGCCGCCAACGATCCCGACACCCTCGCCATCAAACAGGTCCTCTACCGCACGGCCAAAAACTCCCGCGTCGTCGACGCCCTCGTCCGCGCCGCCAAGGCCGGCAAGCAAGTCACCGCCCTCGTCGAACTAAAGGCCCGCTTCGATGAAGCCCATAACCTCGAACGCGCCGACGAACTCCGCCGCGCCGGAGCTCAGGTCATCTACGGCGTCAAAGGCCTCAAAACCCACGCCAAAATCACCCTCGTCGTCCGCAAGGAGGACGGCGTCCTCAAACGCTACGTCCACCTCGGCACCGGAAACTACAACGAGGTCACCGCCGGCTTCTACACCGACATTTCCTACTTCACTTCCCGGCCCGACTACGGACTCGACGCCTCCACCTTCTTCAATGCCGTCACCGGACGCACCAAGCTCGAGAACTTCCAGGTCCTCGTCCCCGCCCCCACCCAAATGAAGGCCACCCTCCTCGACCTCATCGAGGAGGAGACCGCCCGCGCCCTCGACGGCGAACAGGCCCGCATCACCGCCAAGATGAACTCTCTTGAGGACACCGACATGATCGCCGCCCTCTACCGCGCCTCCGCCGCCGGCGTAAAAATCCAACTCAACGTTCGGGGCATCTGCTGCCTCAAACCCGGAGAACGCAAGGACGCCAAAAACATCGAGATCGTCTCCATCGTCGATCAACAACTCGAGCACATGCGCATCTTCGCCTTCCACCAGGGCGGCGATCAGGAGGTCTTCATCTCCTCCGCCGACTGGATGACGCGCAACCTCTCCAAAAGGGTCGAGCTCATGACCCCCATTCGCGACCTCCCGTCCAAAAAAATCCTCCTCAAGGTGCTTCAAGCCTGCTTCGCCGATAACCAGCAAGCCTCCCTCATCCAAACCGATGGATCCTCAAAACGACGCGAGCGCGCCAAAGGCGAACGCAAGTTCCGCATGCAGGAACACCTCGCCGACTACTTCACCCGCCTCGCCACCTCCGCCCGGCAGGCCAAATCCTCCAGCCTCGAGCCACATCTTCCGAAATAAGCCCGGAGATCCGCTCCTTTCCTCCGGACCCCACAATTTCATACTACTCTGGACATTTTCACACTAAGATCACCGGGTGATCGGTCGTAGTTGGAATATGTCTTACAAGTGGGTTGGCCTTTCCTTCCTTTTTAGCTCCCTAAGCTCCCTATCCTGCTTCGGAGAAGTCGATTTCACCCGTGAAGTCCGTCCCATCCTTTCGGACAAGTGCTTCGCCTGCCACGGCTTCGACGAAGAAACGCGCGAAGCCGATCTCCGCCTCGACACCCAGGACGGCTCCCGCGAAGACCTCGGCGGCTACGTCGCCATCGAACCCGGCAAGCCCAAGGAGTCCGAAGTCTACCTCCGCATCATGTCGGATGATGAGGACGACATCATGCCTCCCACCAAGTTTCACAAAACCCTCACCGCCCACGAAAAGGAAATCATCCGCCAATGGATCCTCCAGGGTGCCGAATACGAAGAACACTGGTCCTACCGCGAGATCGCCTCTCCCGAGCCACCCAAAGGCCACCCCGGAAACGCCATCGATGCCTTCCTCGGCCAGCGCCTGAAGGAAAAAAATCTCGCCCCCAGCCCCGCCGCGGATCCCATCACGCTCCTCCGCCGCCTCTCCTGGGACCTCCGCGGCCTCCCCCCCACCGGCGATGAAGTCACCGCCTTCCTCAACGACCCGCAAGACGGCCGCTGGGAACGCTGGGTCGACCGCTTCCTCAACGACCCCAAATACGGCGAGCGCATGGCCGTCTGGTGGCTCGACCTCGTCCGCTACGCCGACACCATCGGCTACCACAGTGACGCCGCCCGCGAGGTCTCCGCCTACCGCGACTACGTCATCAACGCCTTCAATCAAAACAAAGGCTACCACCGGTTCACCATCGAACAACTCGCCGGCGATCTCCTCCCTAACCCCACCACCGAACAACTCGTCGCCTCTGGCTACAACCGCCTCCTCCAAACCACCGAAGAAGGCGGCGCCCAAGAAAAAGAATACCGCGCCATCTACGCCGCCGACCGCGTCCGCAGCGTCTCCGATGTCTTCCTCGGCTCCACCCTCGGCTGCGCCCAGTGCCACGACCACAAATACGATCCCTTCTCCGCCAAAGACTTCTACTCCATGGCCGCCTTCTTCGCCGACCTCAAGGAAAACGGCGTCGGCAAAAGACAACCCAACCTCCAACTCCCCACCCCGGAGGAAACTCAAAAACTCAGGGAACTCGATGCCGCCATTGCCCTTCTTCAGGAAGAGCATCTCCTAAAAGACGAAGCCTTCCGCGCCAAAGTTCTCGCCACCCTACCCGGATGGGAACGCACCGCCACCTCGCAGGACTCCCCTTGGACCATCCCACCCGCGTCCGGCCTGAACGCCCCCAAAGGCACCCGCCTCGAACTCCAGCCCGACGGCTCCATCCTCGCCCGTGATAAGGTCGCCAACAACCCAACCTACTCGGCCAACCTCAAGGCCCAAGGCACCATCACCGCCCTCCGCCTTGAAGCCCTCACCGACCCCTCCTTCAAAACAAAAGACGGCTTCTCCCGTGACAACGGAAACTTCGTCCTCACCGGACTCGAACTCACCCACGAAGGGAAAAAGATCAACTTCTCGGGCGTCCTCGCCTCCGTCGAACAAGACGACTGGCCCGCCAAGAACGCCATCGATGGCAAAAAGGACACCGGCTGGGCCGTCGGCGCCCACACCCCCGCTGGCCGCAAAGGCACCCCGACTCTCGTCCTCATCTTGGAAAAACCACTCCAACTCGGCGACAAGGAAACCAACCTCCACCTCGCTCTTCACTTCCAGTCCGGTCACCAGAGACACTCCATCGAACGCTTCCGCCTCAGCACCACCGATCGCGAAAATCCCAATCTCGACTCAACCCTCGCCCTCCCCGGAAACATCATCGCCATCCTCAAAAAAGCGGATCGCAGCCCCGAAGAAGTACGAACCCTCTCCGACTTCTACCTCAAATCCTCACCCGAAATGCGCCGGGCCCGCGACCAACAAGCCGCCCTCGAAAAGGAAAAAGAGCAACTCAAAAACAGCATCCGCTCCACCCTCGTCTCCGAAGCGATGCCCACCCCGCGCATCACCCGCATCCTCCCCCGCGGCAACTGGCTGGATGACTCCGGCCCCGAAGTCCAACCCGCCGTCCCCGAGTTCCTCCCCCACACGCCCGTCGAAGGTCGCCGCGCCAACCGACTCGACCTCGCCCACTGGATTCTCTCCGAAAACAACCCGCTCACCGCCCGCGCCGCCACCAACCGTCTCTGGCGCCTCTTCTTCGGTCGCGGCCTCGCCGCCAACGTCACCGACCTCGGCGGCCAGGGCCAGCCACCCTCCCACCCCGAGCTCCTCGACTGGCTCTCCCATGACTTCCGGGAAAACGACTGGGACATCAAAGCCCTCGTCAAAACCATGGTCATGTCCCGGGCCTACCGCCAGCAGTCCACCGCCGACTCCCTCCTCCGCGAAAAAGACCCCGGCAACCAACTCTACTCCCGCCAGGGCCGCTGGCGCGTCGATGCCGAATTCGTCCGCGATACCGCCCTCCAGGCCTCCGGTCTCCTCCACGATGAACAAGTCGGCGGCACCAGCGTCAAACCCTACCAGCCCGCCGGTTACTGGCAGCACCTCAATTTCCCCAAGCGCACCTGGCAACCAAGCACCGGCATCGACCTCTACCGCCGCAGCCTCTACACCTTCTGGTGCCGCACCTTCCTCCACCCCTCCATGCTCGCCTTCGACGCCCCCTCCCGCGAGGAATGCACTGCCGAGCGCGCCCGCTCCAACATCCCCCAGCAAGCCCTCGCCCTCCTCAACGATCCCATCTTCGTCGAGGCTGCCCGCAAGTTCGGCGAGCGCATCCACAGCCAACCCGGATCCACCCGGGAAAAAATCACCTGGGGCATGCGCGAGATCACCTCACGCGATGCCACCACCGACGAACTCAACCTCCTCGAAAATCTCTACACCGCCCAACTCGCCCGCTTCTCCTCGGACGAACCCGCCGCCAAAAACCTCCTCGCCACCGGTGACGCCCCCGTCACCGGCACGGCCCCACCAGCCGAGCTCGCCGCCTGGACCCAGGTCGGACGCACCCTGATCAACGCTTACGAAGCCACCTCACGTTTCTAAAATGAACCCCATCAATCGACGCACCTTCATCAACCGCTCCACCATCGGCATCGGCGCCCTTGCGCTCAAGGATCAGCTCCTCGCCGACCAAGGATTCCGCCTCCCCAACGGAGCCAAGGCCAAGCGCGTCATCTTCCTCTGCATGGCCGGCGGTCCGTCCCACCTCGAGACCTTCGACTACAAACCCGAGCTCGCCAAACGCCACGGCGAAATCATGCCCGAGTCCATCACCAAGGGCCAACCCATCGCCCAGCTCCAGGGCAAGGAGCTCAAATGCCTCGGCCCCCAGTGGGAGTTCAACCGCCACGGAAAATCCGGTCAGGAAATCTCCAACGCCTTCCCGCACCTCGCCAAGATCGCCGATGACATCGCCATCGTCCGCTCGATGACCACCGAGCAAATCAACCACGACCCCGCCCACACCTTCATGAACTGCGGGACCCAAATCTCCGGCCGCCCCTGCATGGGCTCATGGAGCCTCTACGGCCTCGGCTCCGAAGCACGCGATCTCCCCGGCTTCGTCGTCCTCACCTCCGTCGGCGGCGGACAAAGCCAACCCATCGCCTCCCGCCAATGGCACAGCGGATTCCTCCCCTCGGAGTTCCAGGGCGTCCACTTCCATTCCAAAGGCGACCCCGTCCTCTACGTCGGAAACCCTAAAGGCATCACCCGCGCCGACCAACGCGATGTCATCGACACCGTCAACGGCCTCAACAGCCTCCGCAACGACCTCGTCGATAACCCCGAGATCGCCACCAAGATCGCCCAATACGAAATGGCCTACCGCATGCAAGCCAGCGTCCCTGATCTCGTCGACCTCAAGGACGAAACCAAAGAGACCCTCGACATGTATGGAGCACAACCCGGCGATGGCTCCTTCGCCAGCAACTGCCTCCTCGCCCGTCGCCTCGCCGAACGCGGAGTCCGCTTCATCCACCTCTACCACCGCGGCTGGGACCACCACGGCGGCGTCAAAAACGGCGTCGGAAAAACCGCCAAACTCGTCGATCAGGGAGCCGCTGCCCTCATTCAGGATCTCAAACAACGCGGCATGCTCGATGACACCCTCGTCATCTTCGGTGGCGAGTTCGGCCGCACCCCCATGTCCCAGGGTGGCGGCGCCAATCCCGGTCGCGACCACCACATCAAAGGCTTCTCCCTCTGGATGGCCGGCGGCGGCGTCAAAGGAGGCATCACCCACGGCGCCACCGACGACTTCGGCTACAACGCCGTTCAGGATGTCGTCTCCGTCCACGACCTCCACGCCACCATGCTCCACCTCCTCGGCATCGACCACTCCCGCTTCACCTTCCCCCACCAGGGCCTCGACATGAAACTCACCGGAGTCGAAGCCGCCAAGGTCGTCAAACAACTCCTCGCTTAGATACAGCGCGGACCCAAAAAAAGCCCGCACGAGCTTCCACTCGACGGGCTTTGAAAAAATCGAACTGACGCGACCTAGTAGCGGTAATGCGCGGGCTTATACGGCCCGTCAACCTTCACATCGATGTAGTCGGCCTGCTCCTTCGTCAGCTTGGTCAGCTTCGCACCAATCTTCTCGAGGTGAAGTCTCGCAACTTCCTCATCAAGTTCCTTCGGAAGCACTTCCACCCCGATCTCGCGCGTGTCCTTGGTCTCCCAAAGGGCAATCTGCGCCAGCGTCTGGTTCGTGAAGGAGTTACTCATCACAAAGCTCGGGTGACCCGTGGCACAACCCAGGTTCACCAGACGGCCTTCAGCCAACATGTAGATGCTATTGCCATCCTTGAAGGTGTACTTATCAACCTGCGGCTTGATGTTGAGCTTCTCAATGCCGTCCATGGCTTCGAGCTCCGCGATCTGAATCTCGTTGTCGAAGTGACCGATGTTACAAACGATCGCCTGATCCTTCATCTTCTCCATGTGCTCGGCCCGGATGATGTTGAAGTTACCCGTGGTCGTGACGTAAATGTCACCCCAACCAAGGGTGTCCTCCACCGTCAGAACACGGAAGCCTTCCATCGCCGCCTGAAGCGCACAAATCGGATCAACCTCGGTCACCACAACCTGCGCACCCTGGGCACGGAGCGCCTGCGCACATCCTTTGCCCACATCGCCGTATCCGCAAACAACACCCACTTTGCCGGAAATCATCACGTCAGTCGCGCGCTTGATTCCATCAATGAGCGACTCGCGGCAACCGTAGAGGTTGTCAAATTTCGACTTCGTCACCGAGTCGTTCACGTTGATCGCAGGGAAGAGAAGTTTCCCGTCACGCTGCATCTGGTAGAGGCGATGAACCCCGGTCGTGGTCTCTTCGGAAACACCCTTAAGCTCGGGCACCCACTCATGGAAAATCCCGGGGAACTCGGCGTGAATCTGCTTGAGAAGATCCTTGATCACCGCTTCCTCGGTCGAGCTCGCCGGCTCGTTCACCCAATCACTTCCATCCTCCAGCTCGTAGCCTTTGTGAATGAGAAGAGTGGCATCACCACCGTCGTCGACAATCATCTGGGGACCCAGAGGATTTCCGCCGGCCGGATTCGGGAAACGAAGCGCCTGCCACGTGCACCACCAGTATTCTTCCAGCGTCTCGCCCTTCCAGGCAAAGACCGGATAACCCGCCTCGGCCATCGCCGCCGCCGCGTGATCCTGGGTCGAGAAAATGTTACACGAACACCAGCGAACGTCGGCACCCACTTCACGAAGCGTCTCCATCAGAACCGCCGTCTGAATCGTCATGTGCAGGGAGCCCATCACGCGCACCCCATCAAGCGGCTTGCCCGGACCATACTTTTCACGGGTCGCCATCAAACCGGGCATCTCGTGCTCGGCAACATCAAGCTCCTTCCGACCGAAGCCAGCGAGGGAAATATCTTTTACTTTGTAGTCTTGCATAATTTCTTAAATTTGAATTTTTCAGTGTTTATTTTGAAGGCTTCTCCAGAGAACGGATCAGGCCTTGAAGCATGGCGGAAATTTCTTTGTTTTCTGCTACGAGAGGTTTGATGGTTGATGAATCGGCAAGTTGAAGTTGCTGGGCAAGATAAAGCTGTGTTCGGAGTTCGGCATTTGATCCCTTAGCAATGCGGAGGAAACGAATGTAATCTCCGGCGGAATCTCGTTCACATCCTTCAGCGATGTTTGAAGGAACGGAAACACCGGAACGTTCAATCTGGGATTTTAATCCGTAGTCATTGGTGCCTTTAACCAGCTTGTAAATATTGACAGACTGCCGGCACGCCCTTTTCCAAACTTCGAGTTCTTCAAAGGATTGGTAAGGCATGACTTCAAACTGAACACTTCGAACTTCAAACTCCCTACTTAAAACTTCTCTTCAACGCCGCCACTTTATTAAGCTTCTCCCAAGGCAAATCGGCATCTTCCTTGCCAAAGTGACCATAATTCGTGGAAGCAGAGTAAATCGGCTTCAGCAAACCAAGCTGCTTGACGATCTCGGCCGGCTTAAAGGAAAAGACCTTCTTCACCGCGGCCAGAATCTTCTCATCATCACCGGTATCAAAGGTATCAATATTGATGCTCAGCGGCTCGGGATGACCGATCGCATAAGCGAACTGAATCTCACAAATCGGAGCCAGTCCCGCAGCCACCACGTTCTTGGCAACCCAACGTCCCATGTAGGCAGCCGAGCGGTCGACCTTCGAAGGGTCTTTGCCGGAAAAGGCGCCACCACCGTGACGTCCCCAACCACCGTAGGTATCAACGATGATCTTGCGGCCGGTCAGACCGGAATCTCCCTGGGGACCGCCAATCACGAACTTGCCCGTCGGATTGATCAGATACTCGGTATCCTTCGTAAGAAGCCTCTTCGGGAGAACCTTCTTGATCACTTTCTCGATGCAGAATTTTTCGATCGTCGCATGATCCACCCCCTCGGCGTGTTGGGTCGAGATCACCACGTTCACAATGCGCTTGGGCTTGCTGTCGACATACTCCACCGCAACCTGCGTCTTGGCATCCGGCCGAAGCCACTTCGCCTGACGTCCCGCTTTCCGGATTTCGGTCAGTTTGCGACCCAACCGGTGCGCAAACATAATCGGGGCCGGCATCAATTCATCGGTCTCGTCACAGGCATATCCAAACATGATCCCCTGGTCACCCGCTCCCTGCTCTTCGGTCTTCTTACCCTTCGCCTTCTTGGCATCCACCCCTTGGGCAATGTCCGCCGACTGCGAAGTCAAAAAGTTCGAAATGAACACCCTGTCCGCGTGGAAGATGTCATCGTCATTGGTGTAGCCAATCCCGCGAATCGCATCACGAATGACTTTTTCCACGTTAATCACCTCGCCCACCGGCTTGGAGCCAATCTTGGGAATGGAAATTTCACCGCCGACCACAACCTGATTCGACTTCACAAAAGTCTCACAAGCCACCCGGCTGTTCTTATCAATCGACAGGCACGCATCCAGAATGGCATCGGATATCGTGTCGGAAACTTTGTCCGGATGGCCTTCGCCAACGGACTCGGAGGAGAAAATGAAGGACTTGCTCATGGCTTTTTTCTTTTTTGTATCTAGAAATCGTGATTTGTTGATGCGTAGTTAAGCCCACATCCAGATGCCGTCAATCCTGAATTCCCTAAAGCTTCTGGCCGATCCCACGCGGCTCCGCATCCTTCTCCTCCTCCTCGAGGAACCCCTTTCCGTCGTCGAGCTCCAGCAAATCCTCGGCATGGGACAGTCCCGCATCTCCACCCAGCTCTCCCAACTCAAGCGCGAAGGACTCGTCGAAGACCAACGCTCCGGTAAGAATAACATCTACTCCGCCACCCTCTCCCCCGACCTCGCCACCATCGCCCGCGATGCCGAAGTCGAAATCCCCGAGTCCCATCAGGACAAGGCCGCCCTCAAGCACATCCTCCACAAGCGAAAGGACCAAATGCGCGCCTACTTCGATCAACTCGCCGGGAAGTTCGGGCGCGAATACGTCCCCGGCCGCTCCTGGAAATCACTCGCCGAGGCCATGCTCAAAATCCTCAACTACGAGACCGTAGCCGACCTCGGAGCCGGCGAGGGCACCCTCTCCCAACTCCTCGCCCAACGCGCCAAGCACGTCATCGCCATCGACCACTCACCCAAAATGGTCGCCTTCGGCAAATCCCTCGCCAAGGAAAACAAACTCCCCAACCTCGACTACCGCCTCGGCGACATCGAAGCCCCGCCCATCGACGACCACTCCGTCGACCTCGCCATCTTCTCCCAGGCCCTCCACCACGCCGACCACCCCGAAAAGGCCCTCTCCGAAGCCCACCGCATCCTCAAACCCGGCGGCACCCTCGTCGTCCTCGACCTCCTCCAGCACACTTTCGAAAAAGCCCGCGAGCTCTACTTCGACACCTGGCTCGGCTTCTCCGAGGTCCGGCTTTCGGAAATGATGACCGCCGCCGGCTTCAACAACATCGACACCGTCATCGTCGACCGCGAAACCTCCCCCCCCAACTTCCAGACCCTCCTCGCCACCGCCAAGAAGTAGACCTTGCGCTCCCAACCTAACACGTTTCTGTTAGGACATGCCCTTTCCGAGCGCCCACTCCCTTGCCCTCCTCATCATCACCCTGATGATCGTCGGCTGCGCCCCCAAGCCCATCACCCCTCCCCGGCCCGCTCCCTCCCCGGCTCCCCTGGCCCTCCCAACCGACACCCCCGCCCCCGGGCCACCAACCACCCCCGCCCCTACACCTCAACCTTCCCCCACCGCCAGGCACCCCCTCCTCGCCACCACCACCTCAAAAAACGGCATCACTTTCACTCTCGTCAGCTACGATCGCCGTGACTTCTCACTCGAGGTCTTCGACCAAGCCAACGGCCCCGCCACCCAATGGCCCACCGCCCAAGCCGCCGCCTCCCCCAATGGCCTCGCCGCCATCAACGCCGGCTTCTTCACCCCCCAAGGAAAACCCCTCGGCCTCGTCATCGAGGACGGCTCCACCTTCGGCTCCCTCAACCGCACCTCCTTCCTCGGCTCCGGATTCTTCGCCAGCTCCCCCGATCGCCTCCTCAGCCGCGATTCCTTCCTAAAACACCGCCCCTCCTCAAAAAACATCCTCCAATCCGGCCCCCGCCTCGTCTGGCAGGGCACCACCCTCACCGGACTCTCCCACGGCGAAAAACGCCCCCGCTCCTTCCTCCTCTGGGACGGCCGCCACCACTTCGCCATCGGCCACGCCCATGCCGCCTCCCTCGCCTCCCTCGCCGCCGCCTTAAAAGCCCAACCCCTCCCTGGTTTCTCCATCCAATACGCCCTCAACCTCGATGGCGGCCGCTCCTCGGACCTCTGGGTCGGCCCCCAAGTGAAAGGAGGCTCGCTTTCACGACGTTCATGGATGAACAAGCCCGTGCGCAACTACCTCGTTCTCAAGCGCAAATAACCCATGCCCCTCCTTCGCGTCATCCTGACCTTCTTGGTCACCTCGCTTCCCCTTTTAGCCGACTACGGAAAGGCCGACCTCCCCTTGGGCCCCAATGCCAGCCAAGGCACCCTCCACTACTTCCAATTCTCCACCGAAACCCACGACCTCCGCATCATCGATCAGGGCAAAGGAGCCCCCCGCTTCGCAAATCTCGCCGCCGCCATGCAGGCCAACAAATGCGAGGCCGGATGCAACGGCAGCTTCTTCCACCCCAATGGCACCCCCCTCGGCCTCGTCATCGCCAACGGACGCATGGAGGGAAAAAGCAACCCCGACTCCAGCCTCACCTCCGGCACCTTCTACTCCGAGAACGGCTCCATCCGCCTCGTCCGCACCTCCGTCTTCGCCGCCAAAAAACTCCCCCTCCCCCGCAACGTCCTCCAGACCGGACCCTTCCTCATCGAGGGCGGAAAGGGCGTCACCGGACTCTCCGACCGCCGCTTCGCCCGACGCACCATCCTCGCCACCGATGGCCGGGGCAACTGGATCATCGGCTACGCCTCCCCCACCACCCTCATCCAACTCTCCCAAGCCCTCCTCAAAAAAGGAAGCATCCCCGGATTCACCATCAGCCACGCCATCAACCTCGATGGCGGCTCCTCCTCCGGCCTCTGGATCCAACGCGACAACAACCCCCTCTACTTCCGCGAAGTCTCCAAAGTCCGAAACTTCGTCGGCATCGTCCCCAAGTAGGACCAAATGATCCAGCACCTCGGCTCTCCAGAGGAGATCGATCCACAGAAAAAGACAGCGCCACCGTCAAGCGAAACAACTCCCTCCCCACCCCTCCTGCAATGAAGAACCGCCACCCCTTCATGCAATGCCTCCCCCTCGCGTGACCGGGCTCTCTCCGGCTGAACCAGCCCTTCAAAAATCCCCGCATCTGATGTGGAATTCAACACAATTCACGATCATCAGATCCGTTTATCATTCCAAATAGAACAATAAACGATTGGTCTTTGTTGGGTTTCGCTTCGATTCTTGACCTAAATCGAGTTTTCAGAGAAATTCTTAGCGCATACTCCAGAATTAAACAGGGGTCTGTATAATAACTTGTTGTGCAAAAAATGTATCGTGCCCTCATCTTGGTATGTGTTTCTTTTCTCGCTTCGTGTGAGCAACAAGAAGAACAGGCCGTAGTTGGGGATGAGCAAAACGTTAGGCCTGCACCAGAGGGATTTGATCCGACTACTTTTACTCTGAACAACCCTGAAGGGATCTTCTTTCGCACTGTCCGACAGGCCCCGATCAGAAAGGTTAAGATTGATCTTCGTGCTCCCTGGGATATTTCGGGAATTCCTGAAGTTGAATGGGTTCCACTACGAGGCAAACACAAGTTTTGCGCGATTCAAGGGACAACAGATTTGCATTTAACACTTCCTTCTGGACGAGTCCTAAATGAGGAGTTTGCCATCGTCTATATTGACCGCGATCACGAAGGGATTTTTGAGGTCAAGGCTGATTCTCTCGGCTGGCTTCGACCTCGTGTCGCAGAAGAGAAGCTAGAGGAAGAAGGGGCTTTTCTTGTTCAGGAAGGAATGTTGGATGAGGAAGTCCAAGCGCAAATGAAAAATGTCCTCAGCTGGCTTGATGATTATGATCACAATAGCGGGATGCGCAAAGGCCTCTTTTTCACAGTAGATAACTTGTTTCAATACTTTGGTTTTGCGGTCACATTGAATACAGACTCAGGAATCAGGTATCGACACCACTTCCGTATCAACCGACCTGAAGATCGACGCAATAAGGCAGAAACAACAAATGCACAACAAGTCGGAGCTGGCAATCTGCTACCCGCGCAGTAGTTTCGTTTCATGATTCCTAGAAGCTCAACCCCTTCGTCGAATTGGCGCTGCCGGTAGCGAATGCCAGTCCATCTACGTTCGCTTTAAAATGAAACGCCTTCTTGCAATCGCTCTATTCCTCGGATTCTCCATCGCCGCGAGAAGCGAGGATGTGAAATCCCCAAAGGATTTGCTAATGGCGTTCGTGAGCGCCACGGGGAACTCCGATTTCGAATCAGTTGTCGATGACGTTCATCCTTTGATGCTTAAGAGCTTCAAAGAACACACAGCAACCATCGTTGAAGCAGCCGTCAAAGACTATTCAGAGCAGGCAGTTCTGACCGCCTTCCACGGCCTCGAATCTCTGGAGGAATTGGATGGGCTTTCGGATAAAGAATTCTGGGTTTATGTGATGAGCAACGTGTATTCGATTCATCCAGAGTTCGATGGCACCAAGGGCATCGACGTCGTGGGAAACGTGCAAGATGGCAACTTTTTGTATGTGCTTTACAGACGCGACGGTGACCTCAAATCAACCGATAAGATCGAGAAGTTGAAGTCACCGAGAACCTTCACATTCAGGAAGAATGAAGAGCGTTGGTGCTACTGGAGTTTCGCGGTGTCTGCCGTTGAGAAGTATGTCCGGTGGCACGCCAAGACTCAGCACGTTCCCTCAAACAAATCCAGCGAATCGGGTAGGCGGTAGTTTCTAGCTACCGCCCCCCACACCACCGGCCATACGGGTCCGTAGCACGGCGGTTCCTAA
>JBPOGH010000018.1:0-92470 GCA_051252135.1 Verrucomicrobiaceae bacterium
AGGACACGGATCTTGGGTGGATGTGGATCCCAGGGTTGAAACCCTGGGCTTTGGACTGTGGTCCTTTCAGGACCGGGAGCCAAGCGATGTGGGCGTATGCCTGGTGGAGAGATTGTCCCATTTGCGGAGTGGTAGCAGGTTGGACGGGGGTTTTCCAGTGTCCCTTCAGGACACGGATCTTGGGTGGATGTGGATCCCAGGGTTGAAACCCTGGGCTTTGGACTGTGGTCCTTTCAGGACCGGGGGAGGGAGCCAGACGATTTCAAGGTGCTGAGGAAAAGGTAGGCGATTGTATGCCGGTACGCGGTGAGTTAGGCGAGGCGGTAGGTGGCGATCCAGGTGGGGATGGCGATGATGAGGAGGAGAATCCAGCCGATGGTTCGGACAGTTTTTGGTTTGTAGCTGATGAGGATGTTGGAGTCCGCGCACCAGGCGGGGAACCAGATGAAGGCGAGGGGAATGAAGAGGAAGAGGAAAAGGCGGGCGGTAATTTTGGGTGATTCCGAGAATCCAAAGTGAACGATGCTTCCGACGATGAGGAGGGAGAGGATTCTTTCGATCCAGCCGGTTTGGAGATCCATGGTTTGGAATGGTTGTCCTTGCAGGTCTGGGCAATCGGGCGAGACGCCCGCTCTCCCTATTTTAGAGCTCGGAGAGTTCTTCGGCGAAGCCGGAGGAGAGGATGGGGAAGCGGCACCAGGATTTGGGGTCGAGGTTGAGGTCGTCGACGTGGAAGGAGACGGCGTAGCGTTCGCGTTTCCATTGGTTGCGGGACCAGAGGGTGTAGAACTTGATGATCCATTGTTTCATGTCCTTTTTGGAATGATCCGGGTGGTGACGGAGGGCGAATTCCATGGCGGCTTTGGGGCCTTTTTTGTCACGGATGGCGGCGCGCTCGATGGTGTCGAGGACGTCGTAGGGCATGAGGTCGGCTTCGTCGGTTTGCTTGTCCTTTTTGGGGCGAAGTTCGGCGGTGGGTTGTTGCTTGTTGATAAAGCCGAGGGCGGGGTAGGGGCCGGTTTCCTGGAGGCCGGTGGTTTCCATCCAGCGGAGCCATGAGCGGAGGTAGTCCTTATCGATGCCGGCGATGGGGCTGACGCCGCCGGAGGTGTCGCCATCCATGGTGGCGTAGCCGACGGCTGCTTCCGAGCGGTTGCTGGTGGAGAGGAGGAGTCCGTTGCGGAGGTTGGCGAACATCCAGATGCCGGGGGCGCGGACGCGGGCCTGGATGTTTTGGCGGGTGAGGTCGTCCTTTTCCCAGCTGAGTTGGCGTTTGAGGACTTTTTCGACGGTGCTCTCGTAGCCTTCGACGAGTTGGTCGACTTCCCATTCGGCGTAGTCGCACCCGAGCATTTCGGCGACGGCTTGGGCGGCTTGGCGGGTGACTTTTCCGCTATTTTTGGTGCCTTGGTAGGCGCAGAAGAGGAGCTGTTTCATCCAGGTGGATTGGTCCGCGGGGAGGTCGAGGTAAGCGAGGCGTTTGCGGACGGCTTCGACTCCGAGCTCGGCGATGGCGAGATCGAGCATGATCTTGGCGAAGCTGGAGACGGCGGCGGAATCGGCGCCTCCGGAGAGGGAGACGACGAAGCCATTGGACCAGGATTTGCGCATGTAGTCGAAGTAGGCGAGGGCCATGGCGCGGGTGAATTCCTCTTCCTTGGACATGGGTGGGACGGAGGCGTGGCCATCACGGCGGGTGACTTGGGGCCAGTCGAAGAAGAGTTCGATCTCGGCGCGGCCTTCGACATCGACACGGCGGCTGGCGGTGCGGGCCTGGTGGAGGCGGTTGCGCTCGATATCGACTGATTTGACGGCGAGGGTGACTTCCCGGAAAGAGAAGCGGCGGCCTTCGGCGGTGATTTTTCCGTGGTCGGCGATGAGTCCTCCGCCGTCGAAAATGGCGCGGCCGGATTCGTTTCCGAGGAGATTGGCGTAGACGTAGGCGACGCCGAAGGCGCGGGAGCCCTCGATGACGAAGTGCTCGCGGACTTCTTGTTTGCCGAAGGCGAAGTGGGAGGCGGAGGGGTTGAGAATGATGTCGATGCCGCTGCCTGCGAAGTGGCTTCCGGGTCGGTCGGCGACCCAGGCGTCCTCGCAGACTTCGAGGGCGATGCGGATGCCATCGATGCGGAAGATGGGGTCTCCGATGGGGACCATTTCGCCATCGAAGTCTTCGACCACGACGACGCCCTGGGGCCAGGCTTTGAACCAGCGGGGTTCGTAGTGGAGGCCGTCTCCGGCGAGATTTTGTTTGGCGACGAGGCCGGCGATTTGTCCATCGACGAGGACGGCGACGGCGTTGTAGACGGCATTTTTGACCCAGACGGGGAGGCCGACGGCGACGATGAGACCTAGGGTCTCGGGAGTGATGTCGAGGAGGCTTTGCCAGGCGCGGGTGGCGACCTCGTGGGAGAGGAAGTGGTCCTCGCAGCCGTAGCCGGTGATGGCGAGTTCAGGGAGGCAGAGGACGGAGACGTCGGCTTCGCGTGCTTGGGAGATGGCTTCGAGGATGCGGCGGCGGTTGCCGGCCCAGTCGAGAGGGATTTGGTTGAGGCAGCCTGCGCCCACGCGGATGGTGTCGGTCATGACGTGGGGAGTGTAGCCTCGAATTGTGAATAAACCAACTGTGAAGGATTGGTGGGTGGGTAACCGCAGAGACGCAGAGGGCGGGGAGGTTTTATGTTAGGTTTGGGACCAGCTTTGGATGGTGAGGGGCTGGGGTGGGAGGTTTGCCTCAGTTGTCACAAAAGAAGTGAGGGTGACATGCTGGGGATTTTTGTTTATCACCTTTCGGCAGAAAAATGAGTGAAGAAGGGGTGAAGCTGAGGGAGGGGTGGATCTCGCATGCCGAGGTGCTTCTTGGAGCAGGGAAGGGGCATCTCGGAGTGATTTGTTATCTGCGGGATGAAGGCCTGGCGGCCGATGATGCGAAGCGGGTTTCTTATGATATTTTTGACGAAGCGAAGCGGAGGTTGTTGAAGAGCCAGAGGGTGTATCGCTTTTTGGGATGGGGATTGATTGCCTTTGGTCTTCTGGGGCCGATTCTTCTCTTTGTGTTGAGAAGTCAGATCGTGATTGTTTCGGCTGCCCCTTTGCTCGTTGGATTGGGTTTTTTGAGCAAAGTGGCGAACCCGAGCCGGTTGCCGGAATAGAGGGCTTGGGGGCTTGGTTGAGGGGGCACCGCAGAGACGCAGGGGGCGGGGAGGGGGCGGGGAGGTTTTAGGTTAGGTTTGGATGGTGAGGGGAGAGTGGTGAATTCTTGGATTCCGGGGTTCGGCTGAAGCCTACACTACGAACTGGAGGCTTGCGACGCTTCTGGAGCGACGGTGTGGTTCTGGAACGGGGCAGGATGCCCCGGCTCCTTTGGGGTAGTCAGGACCAGCCGTGGATGGTGAGGGGGGTGCGGGGCATTCTGATTTGGACGCGGGCTTCCTGTTGTTGGATTTTCATTTCGCGGAGGAGGTTGCGGGCCTGTTCGTATTCTTCTTTGGCAGAGTTGTATTGGTGTTGCTGCATGGAGAGGTCGACGGTGTTGTCTTTTTTGTCTTGGACCATTTCGCGCATGCGTTCGACCTGGCGATCGATGAGGGTGAGGCGGGTGTTGAGGATCTCCTTGAGGGTGGTGACCTCCCGGGAGGCGTCCTTGAGGTGGAGTTCCGCTTGTTTTTGAGAGGCTACGACTTTCGGGTGATCTTCTCCGAGGCCGCTGGCGAGGGCGGTGTCCTTGTTGCGAAGGGCTTGCAAATAAGCGGTGTAGAAATTGGATACCTGATTCTCGGGGAGTTCGAGGCCGGCGGCGGTGCGGATGAGGTCTTCATTCGCGGTGTCGATGAGGCGTTTGATTTGGATTTCGAGTCGGTTGCGGTCTTGCTCGAGTAGGTCGAGTTTCTCGGTGGCGCGGCGGTACATTTCTTCCTCGGTGCGGCCGATGTTGTTTTCCTCACGGCCTTCGAAATAGGGGATGCCGTATTGTTGGATGATGACGGTGAGGGCTTTGCGTTTTTCCTGGACGATGTCGCCATGCATTTGGAGTTCCCGATCGAGTGCGTTGAGGGTTTTTTCGGTCCGGTCCCTATCCTGTTGATTGCGGTTGGCGGTGTAGGCACCGAGGAGAGCTTCGACGATTTTTTTGGCGGTGTCGGGGTCGTCGTGATGGGCAGAAACTTTGACGAGGTTGGTGCCTTCGATGGGTTCAATGTGGATGGAGTCGGCGATGGTTTGGGAGTTGATTTGTGAGCTTGAGGCAGCGGCGTCGACGGTGTTAGGCGCGGAGAGGATGACGACCTGATTGGCAAAGAAGGTGTCCGAGGGGACCTTGGTGTCGAGGGGGAGGAGGTCGGTGTTGTGAATTTGGACGGTGGCGGTGCACTGGTGTTTTCCCTCGGGTTTTTCTGCGGATCCGGTGACGGATTGGGAGTCGCAGGAGGGGAGGAGGAGGGTGGCGGCTGCGAGGAGTGCGGGGATGGTGATTTTTAGAGGCATGGCATGGGTTTAGTGGGCGGGAGGGGGGAGAATGTTCAAAGTGGGGGATTTTTGCTACTTTGGGTTGGGATTTCGATTGGGTGAATTATGGTGCAGGGAGATGACTGGAGTGAGTTTTATTTGGAAGGGTGTGCGGCATTATCGGGCGGCGTATGTCGGGGTGTTGTTGGGTGCGGCGGTGGGGGCGATGGTGTTGTTGGGTGCGTTGATGGCGGGGGATTCGGTGAAGGGGAGCTTGGCGGGGGCGGCGGCTTTGCGGACGGGGCAGGTGGCGGAGGTGTTTTCGGCGGGGGAGCGATTTTTTGAGGATTCGCTCGGGGAGCGTGCGGGTGGGGCGGCGATTCTTTATTTGAAGGGGCAGGTGAATGTGGGGGAGCGGGCGGAAGGTCAGGTGCAGGTCTTGGGGGTGGGGGGTGATTTTTGGGATTATGCGCCGGAGGATGCTGAGGTGAAACTGGGTGAGGGGGAGTTTGGGGTGAGTGAGCGCTTGGCGAAGGCGTTGGATCTGGAAGTGGGGTCGGGTTTGGTGGTGCGGCTGCAGAAGCCGGGGTTGCTGTCGCGTGATGCTCCGCTTTCTGGTGAAGGCGAGACGGTGGTGGCGATTCGGGGGACGGTGGGACGAGTGGTGACGGATGCGGAATTTGGGCGCTTTAGTCTGGAGGGAACGCAGGTGGCGCCCTCGACGGTATTTTTGCCAAGGAAGCGGCTGCAGGAGGCGCTGGAGATTCCGGGGAAAGCGAATTTGGTGTTGTTGGGTGAGGGGGTGGACTTTGAGGAGGGGAAGATGAGTCTGGAGGATTTTGGGGTTTCGGTGGTGGAGGTGCCGGGCGGGATGGAAGTGAGGTCGTCGCGCATTTTTATGGGACCGCAGGTGGAGGATGCGGTGCGGGAGGCGACGGGTGCGGAGCCGGTGATTACCTATCTGGTGAATACGCTGGCGACCGAAGTCGGAGAAACGCCGTACTCGATGGTGACGGGGGTGGGTGCGGAGGTGGCGGATTTTTTACCGGGTGATTTGGGGGATGATGAGATTGTGATCAATGAGTGGCTTTCGGAGGACCTTAGTGCGGGTGCGGGGGATGAGGTGACGTTGGATTATTTTGTGGTGGAAGCAGGAAGTGAGTTGGTGGAACGGAAGTCGGTTTTTACAGTGAAGTCGGTGGTGCCGATGACGGGAGCGGCGGCGGACAAGCGTTGGATGCCTGATTTTCCGGGGGTGGCGGAGGTGAAGAGTGCGCGGGACTGGGAGCCGGGGTTGCCTTTGGACCTGAAGCGGATTCGGGATAAGGATGATGCTTACTGGGAGCAGTATAAGGGGACGCCGAAGGCCTTTGTGACGGCGGCGGCGGGTGAGGCAATGTGGGCGAACCGATGGGGTAAGGTGACGGGCTTGCGCTTGGCTGGCGGGGAGAAGTTGGCGGTGGAGGAGAAGGTGCGGGAGGTGCTGACGCCGGAGTTGGCGGGGATGCATCTGCGTGATTTTAGGGCGCAAGCGGAGGAAGCGGCGAAGTCGCCCGTGGACTTTGCGATGCTCTTTATCAGCATGAGCTTCTTTTTGATTTTGGCGTCGGTGGCTTTGGTGGCGATGTTGTTTGCCTTCAATGTGGAGCAGAGGACGAGTGAAGGCGGGTTGTTGGCGGCGGTGGGAATTTCGGCGAAGAAAGTGAGTGGCTGGAGGATGGGTGAGGCGCTGGTGGTGATCCTTTTGGGCGGGTTGATCGGGGCGGGGCTGGCGGTGGGATTTTGTTTGATTGTGTTGCAGGTGATTGGGTCGATCTGGGGGAGTGGGGGAACGACGTTTTCGTTTCACGCGAGCGTGGGGTCGATGTTTGCGGGGGGGCTGGCATTTCTGGAGCTCTCTCTGCTTTCGGTTTGGTGGACTTTACGGAAGCAGGCGAAGCGGAGTGCGAGTGTGCGGTTGGCGAGTGGGTCGGAAGAGGAGCGGGTGGGGAAGAAGGGGACGGTGGCGTTTTTGGTGGTGGGCGTGCTGATGGTCTTTGGGGCGATTGGCTTGGGGCTGACGAAGGGGCCGCAGGGGGCGTTCTTTTTGGCGGGATTCGGGTTGTTGTTGATGGGGCTGGGGGTGTTTCGGGTGGCGATTTCGAAGAACCAAGATTTGGGTGAATTGAGTGAGGCGGGGTTGGCGAAAGTGAATGTGAGTCGTCGGGCCTCGCGGAGTCTCACCGTGGTAGGCGTGTTGGCGGCGGGGGTGTTTTTGGTCTTGTCGGTGACGGCTTTTCGGAAGGATGGCGGAGTGAACTGGCAGGAAAAAGAGAGCGGGGCCGGTGGGTTTGCGTGGTGGGTGGAGACGACGAACCCGGTGAATCGACCGGCGGATGCGGAGGGTGAGGTGGCTTGGTTTGGGATGAAGGAGGGGGTGGTGCCGTTTCGGATCGGGACGGGTGATGATGTGGATTGTTTCAATTTGAATTCGACGGGGCAGCCGCGGCTTTTGGGAGTGGAGGCGTCGGCGCTGGAGGGGAGATTTCACACCGATGTGGATTGGACTGTGCTGGAGGAAGAGGGTGAAGGGGTGCCGGCTTTTGTGGATGAGACGACGATGATGTGGGTGCTGAAGATGAAGGTGGGTGGTGAGTTGAACTATGAAAATGAGTGGGGGCAGGAGTTTACGGTGCGGATTGCGGGGGTGGTGAAGGATTCGATTTTCCAGGGAAGTCTCATTGTGAGTGAGGCGGCGTTGTTGGAGAAATATCCGTCGGCCGGGGGATACTCGTTGTTTCTCGTGGAGGATGAGGGGGCGAAGGAAGAGTTGCAGGTGGCGACGGCGGATCTGGGCGGGCAGGTGGTGTCGACGCGGGATCGGCTGGCGGCGTTTCACGAAGTGGAGAACACCTACATTGCGATTTTTCACGTGCTCGGTGGCCTGGGAATGGTGCTGGGGAGTGTGGGGGTGGGCGTGGTGACGGCGCGGAATCTGGTGGAGCGTCGGGGCGAGTTTGCGATTTTGAAAACGCTGGGGATTGAGAAGTCGGGGAGGTCGGCGATTGTGATGAGCGAGGTGCGGATTTTGATTGGGTGGGGATTGGGGATTGGGGCGGTGGCGTCGATGGTGGCGGTGCTTCCTTTGTTGGGAGAGAAGGTGAAGGTGGGTGATTTGGGTTGGATGATGGGGTTGTTGGCGGTGATGGGATTGGTGGCTTGGGGAAGCGCGGTGCTTGCGCGGAAGAGGTCGGGCGTGTTGGATGAAGGCCATGGGTTTTCTGGCTGATGATGCGCGGGCTGCTTTGCTGAAGATGCGGGCAGTGACAGAGGAAACGCCTTTTGGACCGGAGGTGCTGGTCTACAAGGTGGGGGAGAAGATGTTTGCGACGCTGGGATTTGAGGACGAAGTGGGGCGGATGAATCTGAAGTGTGATCCGGAGCGGGCGGTGGAGTTGCGGGAGGAATATGAGGCGATCCT
This sequence comes from Verrucomicrobiaceae bacterium, assembly GCA_051252135.1. Taxonomy (GTDB): domain Bacteria; phylum Verrucomicrobiota; class Verrucomicrobiia; order Verrucomicrobiales; family Akkermansiaceae; genus SW10. The sequence goes on from JBPOGH010000018.1 coordinate 7,904, forward strand.
TCCGGGGTATCATATGAACAAGAAGCACTGGAATACCTTGGTGCTGGATGGGAGTTTGGGGTCGGGGCTGGTGCGGGAATTGATGGAGCACTCGTATGATTTGGTGGTGGCGGGGATGACCAAGAAGCAGCGGGAGGGACTGAAAGATGCAGAGTGATTTGCGAGAGCGGATGCCGGTGCTGGCGATGATGGGGGTGGTGATTTTGGTGACGGTCTTTGATTGGGGATGGGGGCTGAGTCACTGGATGGCGATGCCGGTTGAGATCACGGGGGCGTGGCAGAATGTGGTGAAGGGAAGCGGGACGGGGGCTGACTTTTCGGAGCTGGCGACGCTCTTTGGGGCGGCGTTTCTGCATGGGGACGGGAATCATTTGTTGGGGAACATGCTGTTTCTGTGGATCTTTGGGGTGGCGGTTTTTGAGTTGGTGGGGTGGCGCTGGATGGCGGTGATTTTTGTGGTGACGGCGATCGGGGGATCGTTGGTTCATGTGGCGCTGGATCCCTACAGTCCGATTCCGATGTTGGGCGCGAGTGGGGCGGTGATGGGATTTGAGGGGGCGTATTTGGGCTTGGCGGTGCAGCGGGCTCGGCCGGAGGCGCACATTTGGCCGTTGGCGCGGCCGGTATCGGCCAGTGAATTGGCAGCGGCGGGGATTGTGGGGTTGGTATTGGATTTTATGGGGGTGACGGGGCCGGGCGGGACGGGGATTGCGTATGGGGCGCATATCGGGGGATTTGCGACGGGGTTGATGGTGAGTTTTTTGCGGCGGGGATGAAGCTGGTTTAGGGGTTGGGATTTTGTAGAGTGGGAGGATGAAACCGGGATTTATTGTTTATGGTTTGGTGGCGGGGATGGTGTGTGGGGATTTGCAGGAGGTGCTTGATGAGGAAGTGAAGGAGAAGGGGATTCCGGGGATGGGGGCGGTGGTTTTTGATCATCGGGAGATTCTCGTTCAGGTGGAGAGCGGGGTGCGGGAGGTGGGGAAGCGGGGAGAGATCGGGAAGGATGATCCGTGGCATCTGGGATCGGATGCGAAGGCGATGACGGCGACGTTGATGGGGCGCCTGGTGGAGAAGGGGCTGGTGAAGTGGGAGAGTACGCTGGAGGAGATTTTTCCGAAGGAGAGTAAGAAGTTTGATGACGAAGCGAAGAAGATCACGGTGAAGCAGTTGCTAAGTCACACGGCGGGTCTGCCGGGGAATGTGGATCGGGTGTTGGTGATCAAGGGACAGGCGATGGGGAATCGCGGGATTCGGAAGCAGCGGTCGGTAATTCTGGAGACGGTGGCGGCGAGGAAGCCGGAGCATGCGCCGGGGACGAAGTATCTCTATTCGAATACGGGATACATCATTGCGGGTGCGGTGATCGAAGAGCTGTTGAATACGACGTGGGAGAAGGCGATTGTGGAGGAGGTGTTTGAGCCTTTGGGGATTGAGAGTGCGGGATTTGGGGCGCCGGAGGGGAGCAAGTCACCGCGCGGGCATTTGGTGAGGGATGGGAAGCGGACAGCGGCTCCAACGGGGTATGCGGGGGATAATCCGGCGATTTATGGACCGGCGGGCGGGCTCTACCTGACGCTCGAGGACTGGGTGAAATTTGGCCAGGAGCATCTGATGGGGAGTCGGGGAGCGGGGAAGCTTCTTAAGAAGGAGACGTACGCGGTTCTCCATGAGCCGGTGATGAACAACTATGCCTTGGGTTGGGGCACCGCGAAGGATGGTTCGGGGAAAGTGGTGCGGCTGCAGCACGACGGCTCGAATACGATGTGGCTGGCGCGGATTGTCCTGGATTTGGACAAGGGGAGGGGGATTTGCGTGGTGGCGAATGAGAGAGGGCCGGACACGAGTGATGCGATGGGGAGGGCGGTGGATGAGGGGAAAAAACTCCTTAAATAGACTGACTATCAAGAAAGACCACGGAGAGGTCGAGGTCACTGAAGGGGGTTTCTTTTAAAGCGCTTTCAATCAATGGGTGATTGAGATCAGGACAAAGAAAGGCCGCCGCAAAACCGGAATTGCACATTCGAGATCGTTCATTGGGTTCACCCTGACACAGTAACAAGTACTTGCCTTTTGAACAATCGACGGACAGTGTCTCGGCCCCCCAGCTAAGGACACTGCCGTTGAATATGGTCATCCAAATTTTGCGGCGGTGTTTCTTGACGCTATTGATGGCTAATAGCAAAAATTGGAGACACGCTGCTTGTTTGTCTGAATACGTAAGATAGTGCCCATGGCCCGTATGGGTCAACGTCTGTTTGATCGGCGCGCATTTATACCACTTTTGAGATGTGGTCGGGCAGGAGGAGAGGCGAGAGTTATGCCATCCCCGCTGAATTCATATCAGAAGGATTGATTGTTAGGTAATCTTAGGGGTTGTTCCGAAGTTGGATCAACCCAGTTCTCCGAGGGCGACGCTGACGAGGAAGGCATCGTCGACAAAGAGCGAGTAGAGCTCTTCGAATGAGGAGGCTGCGACGGCGGCGGGATCGGTCTTGATGAGCTTCCATTCCTTACCTTCCCGGCGGATTTCGTATCCGGAGGTGTAGGCGGAGAGGAGGTGTGCGAGGCATTCCGAACCGGCTTGATCATCCTCTCCCTTGAGGAGGTTCTGAAGGGCGTCGACGAGGAGGGGTCGTTTGCCGTCTGCTCCGAGTTCGGAGAGGGAGGCTTCGACCTTGGCGATGTCGGCCGGCTTGGTGGCTGCAGCGAGGAGGCTTTGGAGGCGGTTTCTGACTTTTTCGGCCAGTTCGAGGCGGCCCTGACGGGTGAGGCCTTCGATGTTGTTGAGCCGGGCGTCGGGGAAGGAGTCCTCTTGTTGGAGGGAGAGCCTGAGGAGATCGCGGAAGGCCCTGATGGTGGAGGGTTGGTTCTCGAGGAGGGTGGGGATGGCGATGCAGGCGAGGAGCCGGGACTGGTGGTACATTTGTTCCAGCCCTGAGATTTTCATTTGGGCGAGGGAGCGGTTTTGCTCCTTCAGCTGGTAGAAGTCCATGGCGCGTCGAAGGGTGACCTCGAGCTCGGCCAGGTCCCAGGGTTTGGTGACGTAGCGGTAGATGCCGCCTTCGTTGACGGCATCGATGGCGGCATCGAGGTCACTGTAGGCGGTGGAAAGGATTTTGACGGCGTCGGGCTTCTGTTGGGCGATGGCGGCGAGGACTTCGCTTCCGGACATGCCGGGCATGCGTTGGTCGGAAACGACGACGCCGATGGTATCCTGATGCTCTTCAAAGAGTTTCAGTCCTTCTTCTCCGTCGGAGGCGACGTAGACCTTAAAGATTTTACTGAAGATCTGGGAGAAGTACTTCTGGGACTGGACTTCATCATCAATGAAGAGAATGGCATGTTGTTGATAAGTTGGATCAGCATTCATGAGGCAGTGATGAGGTGTTTAATTAGTAGGGGTTGAGTCGGGAAAGGATAGCTGAAACTCGGTGAATCGTCCTTCTTCGGAATCGATGGCGACGTCGATATGATGGCGTTCCATGATTTGGTGGACGATACTGAGGCCAAGGCCCATGCCTTGTCCGATTTCCTTGCTGGTGAAAAAGGGGTCAAAAATCTGTGCGCGGATGTCGGCGGGGATGCCGCAGCCATTGTCGCGGAAGGTGGTGATGATTTGTCCTCCGCCATCGGTTGTGGGGGCGCGAGCGGCGCGGACGGTGATCTGGCCTTTGTGATCGGGGTCAGTGGACGTTCGATCTGCGATGGCGTCGATGGAGTTCTGGAAGAAGTTGGTGAAGACCTGGACGAGTTGGCCGCGGTCTCCCTGGATGGTGATGGAGGGGTCGACGGAGATGTCGACGGAGATTTTATCGCTGAGTTGGTCACCGAAGAACTTGTGGGCGGACTCGATGGTGTCGAGGAGTTCGACGGGGCGCATGGGCTGAGGGCCGGTGGAGGTGAAGGAGCGGAGGTCGGTGATGATTTGTCCGACGCGGGAGACTCCTTCTTTTGCGTCCTTGAGGGCGTCCTGGAAGAATTCGGCGGTGTCGCCGGTAAGTTCCCCGCCGTGCATACCGATCATGTGGTGTGCGGCCTGGACGTAGTTGAGGGGGTTGTTGATCTCGTGGATGATGCCGGCGCTCATGCGGCCGAGGGCGGAGAGTTTTTCCTGACGAAGCATTTGGACTTCGTTTTCCTTGAGTTGTTCCATGGCGCGCTCGAGCTCGGCATTTTGTTCGCGGAGCTGGCGGCGGAAGCGGATCATGCCGATTTGGTTTTTGACGCGGAGGCTGAGTTCTCCGAGGGCGAAGGGCTTGGAGACGAAATCACTGGCGCCGGACTGGAGGCATTCGATTTTGATTTTTTCATCGGCCCGTGCGGTGAGCATGATGACGGGGATGTGGGAGAGGCGTTGATCGGCGCGGATGGCGCGGCAGACTTCCATGCCGTTTTTATCGGGCATCATGTAGTCGAGGAGGACGAGGTCGGGCTCGTATTGGCGGGCGAGGGCGAGGGCCTCGACGCCATCGCCGGCCTCGATGACCTTGTGGTCGCGGGAGAGCTCTGAGGAGAGGAAGGAGCGGAGGTCTTCCTCGTCATCGGCGACGAGGATGGTGAAGTCCGAGTTGTCACCATCCTGTTCCTTGTTTTCGAGGGTTGAGGAGGGGCCGAGCTCGGGGAGGGACATCATGGCCTGGCGATGCATCTCGGCGAGAGGGTCGGAGTGGCTGACCTCGATGGCTTGGGTGAGGGTGGCGGGGGAGGCGGGGAGATCGACGAAGAAGGTGGAGCCCTGGCCCTCGGTGCTCTCGACGCGGATGGTGCCGTCCATGACTTCGACGAGGCCTTTGACGAGGGAAAGGCCGATGCCGGAGCCGCGGAATTTGCGGTTGGAGGAGGTGTCGGCCTGCCAGAAGCGGGAGAAGATTTGTTCTTGTTTCTCCTGGCTCATGCCGATGCCGTTGTCCCGAACTTCGAGGTGGAGTTGGTCGTCGCGGAAGTCGGTGATGACGGTGATTTTTCCTCCGAAGTTGGTGAACTTGACGGCGTTGATGAGGAGGTTGAGGATGATTTTTTCGATTTTGTCCTGATCGATGTCGAGGACGGGGAGGGGTGTTTTGTCGGTGATGGAGATGTTGATGTCCTTTCGGTCGGCGAGGTGGGACATGCCGGTGACGAGGCCGCGGAGGAAGAGTCCGGTATCGACGGGTTCCCGGTGGACCTGTTCATCGCCTTGATCGAAGCGGACGAGGTCGAGGAGGTTATCGATGAGGCCGAGGAGGCGGAGTCCGTTGGCGTGGAGGACTTCGAGGCGGGCGGGGAGGTCGTTGACCTGCCGGTCCCTGAGGGTCTCGGTGGTGCCCAGCATGATGGTGAGCGGGGTGCGGAGTTCGTGGCTGACGTTGGCGAAGAAGCGGGTTTTGGCTTCGTCGAGTTCCTGAAGGCGGAGTTGGTTCTCGGCGAGTTCGAGATTTCGGTCCTGGATTTCCTGTTGGAGGGAGAATTCCCGGCGGCGGGTGAGATCGTAGAGGTGGGCGCCGACGACGACGAGGGCGGCGTTGCTGCCGATGAAGAAGAAGTTGTTGATGAGGGTGCCGAGGGGGGCTGATTCGTCGGAGAACGTGATGGCGACGATGTAGGCGGCGATGAGGAAGAGGCTCATCTGGAGTCCCATTCTGGCGGTCCAGCGCATGAGGATGCCGAGGGCGACGAGGACGAGGTTGAGGCCGGCGTAGTAGGGGGAGTTTCCGCCATCGGTGATGAGGATCATCAGGGAGATGGAGCAGATGATGGTGATGGGGAGGTAGCTGGCGAAGTAGGGTGATACTTCTTCGGCGCTCGCTTGTTTCGCGCGGCGATAGATGAGGAGGGAGATGATGGTGGCGACGAAGCGGATGATCTGAATTTCCCAGAGGCATTCGGGATAGACAAAGATGTCGAGAACGACTCCGGTGACGCTGAGCACGGCCGCGATGAGGGCGGTGCTTTGGATGTTGCGGTGCCGAATGTTTTTTTCGTGCTCCTCGTATCCTTCGAAGGTTTGGCTCATTCCGGTCCCCTGGTCAGTTTGAGAAAGAAGTTCACACCGGTGGCATCGACATCGATCTGCTTGGTGAAGTTTGAGCAGCGTTCCGGGACGAGGTCTTCCATTTCGGCGCGGGAGCGGTGGATGAGATCCCAGGCCATGACGTATTCCATCCAATCGATGACGGGGTTGGTGTCTGCGACGTTGGTGACGATGACTTCTCCGCCGGGGGTGACGAGGGTGGAGAAGAGTTCGACCATTTTCTTGCAGACCTTTTGGGAGAAGTAGTCGAAGAGTCCGGCGCAGTAGACCATGTCGTATTCGGCTGTCTGGAAGTCACCCCGGCTGGCCATTTTGAGGACCTGGTGGACGGATTTTTTCTCGAAGGTGACGTTGGTGTTGCGACCGTATCGGGCGCGTGCTTCTTCGAGGCGGGCGCGGGTGTAGGCGATGGTTTCGTCGTTAAAGTCGAGGAGGACGAAGTCGATGACGCTGGAGACTTCTTCGGTTTTGAGGATGCGGAGGACTTCTTCGGCGGGGCCGCATCCGAGGTTGAGGACGCGGAGTCTTTGGCCGGCGCGTGCTTTTCGTTCGGCGGCATCACGGAGGGCGATGACGAGGTAGTCGATGCGGTTGCGGTGTGCTTCGGCGGGGGGTGCCTGGAGAAGCATGTGGTTGAAGAGCTTGGCGAAGACGGAGGCCCCATCGAACTCGTTCCGGAGGATCATGTTCACCATTTCGTAGTCACCGGCGTAGCCGAGGGGTTTTTTGAAGGTGCGGTAGAGGAAGGGGGAGCAGAGGAGGTGGGGGTGGAGCTGGCGACGGACGTAGGATTTGTGCATCGCGGTGGCTTCCTCATCGACATCCTCAACGGCGTGGCTGAAGTCGATGAGGAGGTTGTAGAGGCGTTCGCTTACGCCATCTTTCAGTTCGGAGAGGATTTCCATCTCGGTTTCCTCGCGTCCGATGCCGGGGGAGGATTTGAGTCCGAGGTCGATGCGGCCGAGCCATTTTTGGACACCGACGAACCAGTTTTCTGCTTCGGCGACGACGAGTTTGACGGGGTCGATGATGGTGTTGGAGCGGGTCCAATCATCGAAGAAGGAGTTGAGTTGGCCGGCGAGGCTGGAGTTTTTGCGCTGGCCGAAGACGTCGACATCGACCCAGGCGTCCTCGAGGATGACTTCGCAGATGAGGAAGATGCCGGTGTTGACGAGATTACTGACGGTGGCCTTACCGGCATAGATGACCCGTTGATCGACAAAGATGCGGAAGTCCTGAAGAACTTCGGAAGATTGGACGATGCTGTAGGGGTTATAGACCTCGAAGACGACCGAGTATCGCTGCAGCTTGAGTACGTTGGCAACGAGATCGACGCCCTGGCTGTTGGAGCAGGAAACGGAGATCATCGAGTTTTCGTTCTCGGAAAGACTCATGGTTGTCGGGTGATTTAGGAGGTGGGTCTTGGGAGGGGAATGGTGGGGCGCCCCTAGGGATTGCGCTTTGAATCAGGCTCTTGCGAAGAGCGCAAGTCCAGCGTTCAAGGGATTGGCGCGGCGTCAAGTCCAATGCGCATGATCTTGTAAATAGTGAGGCCCCCAGGGATGGGGGCGATGGACGGGAGGCATGGGGATCATCCTAGGTGTCACAAACTCAGAGGGTAAGCACCGATTTAGGGGAGGAAGTGGAAGGGAGCGTTTGCATTTCGGGACGGGACGGGCTAAAGTTCGTTGTTTTTTCAGATGAACCCGAACGCAAAACTCGTTGAATTTCAGACCCTTCGAGGTGAGCCCTACGTTGGGTTTCGCGGCGTGGGGATGAAGCCACGGCGGTTTTTAACATTGTGCCGGGACCATCATTTTAATTTTTCCCAGATCGCCAATGAGTTGGAATTATCGTCAACGACGTTGCGGAAGGCGTTTCTGGAGTATGCGGGGATTTCTCCGAAGGCGTGGATGACGCAGCAGAGGGTGATGCTCTCGATGCGGTTGATCCGGGAGGGGAGGTCACTGCCGGAGGTGACAGCGGAGATGGGCTACAGCGATTACCAGCACATGGCGAGGGAGTTTCGCATGGTGGTGGAGTTTACGCCGAAGGCGATGCTGAAGCTGCTGAGGGGGCTTCAGGGGGTGGCGGAGCTGCCGAAGGGGTAGGGGGTTTCGGCTCCTGATTAGAAGGAGAATTGGTAGGAGAAGTTGAGAGCGTGGTTGATGGTGTCGTAGGTGCCGTTGACGGTGGGGTTGAGGTTGGCGATGACATCGTGGCCGCCGTTGTAGGCAAGGGTGTAGGAGAAGGCCCAGCCGGTTTGTTCGAGCTTGCGCCCGAATCCGAGGCTCCAGAGGTGGAGGTTGGAGTCGGGGTTGAGGGGGGTGAAGGTGAGGTCGGGGGCGGAGTTATCACTGTAGATGTATCCGGCGCTGGCGAAGTAGCCGTTCTCGAGTTGGCGGGTGACGCCGAGTTGGTACATGAAGCCGGACTCGTAGTTGAAGGGGAAGGGGACGTCTCCGAAGGCGGTGCCCTGGAGGACGGCGAGATCGACGGAGTCCCAGTCGGTCCAATCGACTCCGACCTCGATATTCCATTTGTCGGTGGGTCGGTAGGAGACGCCGGCGGCGAGGTTCATGGGGAAGTGGATGCGGGCCTGGGTGGGGTTGACTCCGCCGAGGGCGGTGGAGGTTCCGCGGTAGGTCATCTCGGAGGAGGAGCGGAAGTTGAGCCCGAAGGACCATTGGTCGACGGGTTGCCAGAGGGCTCCGGCATTGAAGCCGACGGACATGTCATCTCCGGCGAAGGTGAAGTCGCCGGGGGCGATGCCGAGGGAGCGGGTGAAGGAGATTTCCGAGTAGTTGAGGGCGAGTCCGAAGCCGAGGGAGAGGTCGGGATTGATCTGGTAGGCGACGGTGGGGTTGACGGTGGCGAAGAGGAGTTCGCCCTCGATGGCGGCGGTGGGGAAGGGGGTGGCGCGGCCGTAGTCGAGCCCGAGTCCGTAGGGGGCGAAGACGCCAACGCCGTAGGAGAAGGGGGAGTCTTCGGGGGAGTTGACGTAGTAGATCTGGGGGGCGAACTGGAAGGAGGTGTCGGTGGCGGCGGTTCCGAGGGGGGAGGTGAATTCCGCTCCGGCGGAGATGGCGTAGACGCCGATGCTGAGGTGTTGGCCTTCGAGCTGGGTGATGCCGGCGGGGTTGTAGTAGAGGGCGGAGGGGTTATCGGCGGTGGCGGTGAAGGCGTTTCCGCGGGCGATGGCCTCGGGGTCCTGGTTGGGGAGACGGAAGCCGACGGCGGAGAGGGGACCCGTGGTGGCGAGCGCGAGGGCGAGGAGGTTTGTTGCGGAAGGGGTCATGATTTCGGGGAAGGTTTGTTTTGAGAGTCAGGAGAAGTCGAGCCTAATCAATTCGCGCCAAGCGGAGACAAGTCCTTGGGCGACTGGGGGTTTGGTGGAGATTTGGGGGTGGAGCTGGAGGGTGAGGGTGAGTTGGTTTTGGAAGGTGAGGCAGCCGGCGCCGAGGGGTTGGCAGCGGAGGACGGGGGGGGAGAAGAACCAGGGGCCGGCGAGGTTTTGATGGTCCCATGTTTTTTCCTGATCCCATTGGCCGAGGTTGGAGAAGGCGCCGAGGCAGGGCTCGGACATGACGCGGTCCATTTGGATGATTTTCTTTTTGAGTCCGGCGGGGACGACGCGTCCGAGGGAGTAGGTTTTCCAGTTGAGGAGGTGTTGGCCGAGGGCGAGTTTTTTACGGATGGTGGTGTGAAGTTGGGTGGGGGTGTGGTGGGGTTTGATCTGGGCGGTGACGTAGCTGGAGTGGTTATCCTCGTCATGGGGGCGGGAGATTTTTCCGCGGAGGTTGACGGGGACCATCCAGGAGATGGGGGTTTGGGGATCGGCGAGTTGGGTTCTGAGGGCGGTGTCGAGGTGCTTGAGGAGGAGGGTGTTGACGGTGATGCCTTGTTGGCGGCTGGCGGTGCGGATGAGGTCGGTTTCTTCCGGGGTGAAGGCGTGCCAGGCGAGTGCGGTGGGCGGGGTGTCTTTGTGGGAGGGAGCGTTTTCGGATTCGAGCCAGGCGATGGGTTTGCGTGATTTGAGGGTGCCGGGGATGGCCCCGAGGAGGGTGGGGAGGCCGATGTTTCCGGGGTGGGTGAGGGTGGGGAGGTCGGGGAGGTGGAGGCCGCGGGCTCTGAGGAGTCGGGCGAAGCCGCCGATGCCATCGACATCCTGGTGGCCGATGAAGTGCCAGTCGGGCCGGTCGGTGGCGGGGTTGAGTTGGCCGAAGCGGACGCCGATGAATTCGTCGAGTTCTTCGAGGGCTTCGAACCAGGGGCGGATGAAATCGGTCGGGGTGGACACGTTTTCTAGGGAAGCGGGGGCGGGGGAGTTTCGCGAGATTAAATTATGAGGGTGGTTCTTTAGTAGAAGAGAGCGTGGGCGAGGGTTCCAAGATGTGGGATCAGGAGGACAAAAATCAGCTCGGGCAGGCGGTCTTGGCGCGCGAATTGGTTCCAAAGACCCAGGGGTCTTTTGCTTTCAGTGAAGAAGACTCCATCCTCTTCAAAGTTGCGGGGGAGCGAGAGAAACCGGGTGTAGAAGGCAAATGCGATCCAGTAGAGAGACCAGATAAGATAATTGAGGTAGCCTCCGAGATTTACGGCCTCGGCGGAGGCGACGATGATTCCTGCGACGATGACGATCACGAGGAGGGTGCCATCGATCTTCCGTTTTTTTGAGCGTTGTCGAATCCTTTCCCTGGCTTCGGCGGCATCCAAAAGAGTGTCCAGATCGTCGGATTGGTCATTCATTTCTGAAGCGGTGATTTTTTTATGGGATCATTTGGGGAATCCCAGGAGAAGGTTATATTTGTGGGAAGGAGGAATTGGGTTTAGAAGGTTGGCGATGAAAGCACTTGTTCTTTTTGTGGCTCTCTCGGTGAGCCGTTTGGTTGCGGGGGAGTCGATTGTGGCGGGGAATTTTGAGTTCCGTCCGGCGAAGCCGTGGGTGGTGCAGGAGGTGACGAGTCACATGGTGAAGGGGGCGCTCACTTATGGTGAGAAGGGGCCGCTGTTGAAATTTTACCATTTTGGCAAGGGTCAGGGGGGCGGGGTGCAGGCGAATGTGCAGCGGTGGAAGAAGCAGTTTGAGGGGGAGGTGAAGGTGACGCAGGAGAAGATCATGTATGATGAGCAGGAAGTGGCGATCGTGTTGATGGAGGGGATTTTTCTGGATGGGGGAATTATGGAGCGGAAGACGCCGAAGGAGGGATATGCGATGCTGGGGGCGGTGATTCCGCATGAGAGCGGAGATGTTTTCCTGAAGATGAGTGGTCCGGCGGCGGAGGTGAAGAAGTCACACGAGGATTTTAAGAAGTTGATTGTGACGGGATTTACGGGGGAGTGATTTTTAAACGTAATACCACTCCGAGTTCCAAAATAGCGGAATGTTTGTTTTAAGGGCTCATTTTTGAACAGCACTTTGTGGAGTTGATCAAGCCGAGCGCTTTCTTGAGATAGCGGCGTTTTTCCTCGGTTGTGGTCTCCAGACCACGCCCTCGTCATGCCTTGCTCTCTCAAGAAATCACTTCGGCATTCCGCTATTTTGAAACTCTACTTGGTATAAGAGCCCGCTTCCGGTGATGCCGGAGCGGGCTCTTTTTTTGTTAGGCGCGTTGGCGGCGGAGGATGAGGAGGCCGGCGGCGAGGGAGCCGAGGAGGATGGACGAGGGTTCGGGGACGGACTCGGGGGCGCGGAAGTAGAGGCCGTTGAAGCTGTGATTTTTATCGATGTCCATGGTGTAGATGTTCTGGTTGGTGAGCATGACGACGCCGATGGTGGGGGAGCTGGTGCCGATGCCGCCGCCGTGGATTTCGTAGGTGAGGTCGATGGTGTCGTAGATCCAAGAGGGCATGTCATCCGGAGCGATGGAGCCGCCGCCGCCGGTGCCGGAGCCCCAGGTGGCGGTGGGTTCGTCGAGCCAGGCGCCGATGTTGGAGCCGCCGGCATCGAAGGCCTCGATGGTGATGGACTCGGAGGCTCCGGTGTCGACATCGCTGAAGAGGAGCATGGTGCCGGCGGGGAGGTATCCGGCGGCGAGAGAGGTGAAGTCGATGGAGGCGAGGCCGTTGCTTCCGTTGTTTGGGGCGATGCCGGTGGCGGTGGCGGTGCCGATCCAAGGGGAAGCGGCGGGGGTGGTCCAGGTGCCGGTGAAGGTGCCGGGGCTGGAGGCGATGGTGAAAATGACGCCGGGGGAGGTGGCGAGGTGGTTGCCGGGATCGGGGAGGTGATCGCCGCTGCCGAGGAGGACGGCGGAGTGGCAGAGGAGGGTGGAGGCAGCGAGGAGACCGATGGTGATTTTCATGGTTCGTGATGATGTTGGATTGAGGCCGTTAGTGGCTCTTGTCCTCTTCATCGCGAAGTGGTCAGGGGAATGTCATTTTTCTTCGAGAAAGGTGCGGATGGCTTGTTGATCGGCGGCGGGGAGGGTGCTGATCCATTGTTGGGCTTCCTCGGGGGCGTAGTTATTCCACCGGGAGACAACGACGGCGGCGCTTTGGGTGCGGGTGTCTCCGGGGGGGAGTTGTTCGACGAAGGCGGCGGCTTTGGCGGGGTGGGATTTCGCCCAGGTGGAGGCGAAATTTGAGTAGATGGTGGGTTTGGGCCAGTTTGCTTCGGGAAAGGGGGAGTTGGCTTGGTCGAGGAGGATGTGTCTGAGGAAGTCGGTTTTATCGGTGGAGATGGCGGAGAAATTTGCGGCGATTTGGAGGCGCTCGCTTTGAGGGAGTTGATCGTAGGTGACGATGGCGGCGGCTTGCTCGGAGGGGGTCCATTTGGGGATCCTTTGGTATCCGCCGCTCCTTTCTTTGAGATAGGAGATGAAGCTGGCGGAATCGGTTAGGTCGGGGGCTTTGGGGGTGGTGTAGACGTTGGCTTCGGCTGCGATGGACTCGACAGCGGTGGTGAGGGACTGGAGATTGGGGTCGGTGATGCCGGCGAGGAGGGAGTTGAGGAGGGTGGGATTGTCGTTCCAGTGGCGGAGGAGGGTTTTGAGGAGTTTTTCCTTTTGGTTGGTGGGAAGGAAGTTGCCGTTGAGGAGTTGCCGGAGTTCGGGGGCGGCTTTGGTGTCGTAGTAGTTTTGAGTCAATCGAGAGTGGAGTCGCTGCAGTTCTGATTCGTCGAGGGGGAGGGCGGAGGGGTTATCCATGAGGAGTTTGAGGCCGGCCGCGTTGTTGAGGAGGTGGGGTTTGGTGGTGAGGAGTTCTTTGAACCAGCCTTGGGGGAGTTGGTGGCGGTGTTGGGAGAGGAGGGCGACGAAGTCTTCCCGGTGATCGAGGTATCGGGAGGAGTCGATGAGGTCGCGGAAGCCGAGCCCGGCGTCGAGGAGGGAGGAGATGGCTCCAGTGAAATCGCTTTTTAGGGTGGAGGCGGTGTGGGCGTGGAGGAGGTCGTTGTGGATGGAGGGGGGGAGTTGGTCGCGGAGGGCGAGGAAGCGGGTGGGGTCGAGGTTTGCGAGGGTGGAGAGGATGTTTCTGGTTTGGTAGGAGTTGAGGTTGAGGAAGTCGAGGTGGTGGGTGGCGATTTGGAAGGCGAGGTCGGGGTTGGTTTTTCCGTTTTGTTTGATGGCTGCGGCGAGGAGGCTGTGGGCTTCGTTAGGGGAGAGGGTTTTGGCGAAGGTGGTGGCGGCGGAGGGGTCGGTGGCGGTCCAGTGGGCGAAGTAGGTGGAGGCGCGGTTGTAGTTGAGGCGGGTGGCCCAGGTCATGAAGGCGCGGGGGTCTTCGGCGAGCCAGCGCTCGGAGGTGATGGACCAGAAGAGGTTTTCGAGTTCGGGGTCGAGTCCGGTGAAGGATTGGGAGCGGTGGAGGGCGGGGATTTCGGAGACGGGGATGGTGGAGATGAGGGCGATGAAGTGGCGGACGCGGTCCTGATAGGAAGTGACTTTTCGGGCTTCGCGGATGCGGGGGTCATCGTGGCGGGAGGTGGCTTGGGTGCGGGTGCCGGTGCTACGGGGGAGGGTGGCGGTGGGGTCACCGGTTGTGCTGTGGGTACCGGGGTTGGTGAGGAGCCAGCCGAGGGTGGCGGCGAGGAGGAAGAGGAGGGCGGTCTTCATGGGGCCTCGGGGTTGGATGGAAGGAGGGCGCGTTCCGCGGGGGTGGCCCGGGGGCTGGTGAGGTATTCCCGGGCGGCTTGGGGTTGGTATTTTATCCAGTTTTGGACGGTGGCGTTGATGAGGTTATTGCGTTGGTTGGATTCGATTTGGCGGCTCCAGGCGAGGAGGGATTCGAAGTCGGCGTGGGGGCTTTTGATTTGGTTTTTGACGAGGGTGGCGCTGAGGGTGTCGCGTTGGGGGCCGGGGGGGATGTCCTGGAGCCACTCGATGCTTTCGGTGGGTTGAAGCTCGAGCCATTGCGCGAAGCCTTGGGCCTGGGGTGGAGCGGTGGGGGAGGACCAATCGGAGTGTTGGCCGAGGAGCTGGAGGGTGGCTTGGGGGTCGTCGAGGAAGACGGATTTGAACCAGGTTCTGGTGGTCAGGGCGATGTGGTTGAAGGGGTCATCTGAGATGGCGGGAGGGAGTTGGCCCTGGTGTTCGCGGTAGAGGGTGTCGAGGATCTCGCGGGCTTTGGCGGGGTTTGAGCGGGCGAGGGTTTCTCCGATTTTGTAGAGCATGGTGCTTTGGGGTTGTCCGGTGTGGGACAAGGCGAGGGCGAGGGCTTGGTCGGGATCTTTTTGGGCGAGGGTTTGGATTTGGGCGGCGAGGAGGTTGAACTTGAAGGAGCCGGTTTCAAGGTTGGCGATTTGTTTTTCGAGGAATTCGGGATTGTGCTCGAGGAGGAGGGGGACGATGTCGGTGAGTTGGTTTTGGGCGAAGTCCTGGTTTTCAAGGCACCAGGCGAAGGCGGCTTGGGGGTCGGTGGCGGTCCATTTGAGGAGTTTGTCGGGATCGGAGTAGTGGTGTTGGGCGGCGAAGGTGAAGGCTTCGGCGGGGTTGATGTCGAAGAGGCCTTCGAAGATGCCGCCGTAGGAGGTCCATTCCCGGGATTTATTGAGTCGGTCGAGGACTTCGAGGGCGCGGTAGGGGTCGTGTTGGCCGATGGCGCGGATGACCATGGAGAAGTTGTGGGTGTTTTGGGGGTCGACTTGGGCGAGTGCTTTGTCGGGGTCCTTGCGGCCGAGGGCCCACCAGAAGCGGTATTCCTGGTTGGTGCCCTGGAGGTGGGCGAGGGCGGAGTCGGGGTCTTGCTGGACCCACATGAGGGTGACCTGGTCGAGCTCGCGCATGTCGGAATTTCCGGCGGCGATGAGGGCGTCCCAGTGGGCGGCCAATTGGGCCGGGGTGGCGGTGAGGGACCAGAGGGCGGTCTCGGCATCGCGGTGGGCGCCGGGAGGGAGGGCGAGGATTTGGGAGGAGGAGAGGTCTCCCTGAATGCCCCAGCCGGGGGTGAGGGGGAGGGTGACGGTGGCGGAGGAGGCTGGGGTGCCGGAGGAGGCGAGCGGCTCCGGTGGGGGCGGTGTTTCCGGAGGTGAGGTGAGGGTGTGCTTCCCGATCACTCCCAAGGCAAGGCCGGCGAGGGCTGCGATGAGGGGTGAGCGGATATCTCTGGTCACGGCTTACTCAGGCAGGGGGTTTTCGAGGCTGAAGTAGGTGAGGAGGCTGGCGGCTCCTTGGCCGACTTTTTCGATCTCGGCCTGGATGACGGCGGCCTGTCCTTTGAGGTTATCGGCCTCGAGTCTTGTCTTGATGTCGAGGAGTTTGCCGAGGAAGGCGTTGCGCATGTTGAGGAGGTCGGTCTGGAGCTTGTTGTTGAAGCGAAGCTGGCGATCGAGGGCGGCGGCGTGGATTTTGAGGACGTCGGCGGGGAGGTTGACGGTGGTGAGCTCGGCGGGGACGATGCCGTCGTCGGTGAGTTCCTCTTTGACGGCTTCGATTTTTACGCCGTGGGCATCGATGGTGGATTTGGGTTGGCTGCGGAGCCAGCCGTTGAGTTCCCAGATGTAGTCCTTTTGGTTACCCTTGAGTCGGTCGGTGTGGGAGTCGAGGGCGCGGCGGAGGGCTTTTTTGACGAGGGGGGTGAGGGCGGCGAGGTCGGCCTGCTGTCCACCGGCGGCGGGGGTGTTGGTGGAGGTTTCGCGGACGGCGGAGTTTTTGTCATCGCTCCATTCGATGAGGAATCCGGCGGCGAGGAGGGGCTCGTTGGGGTCGGCGTCATCCCAGCCGGTGTTGTCGCCATCGACGAGGAAGCGGAGGGCGGTGTCGGAGGAGTCGCCATCGGGCGAGTTGGGGGCCCAGTCGGGTTTTTGCCAGGTTTCGCCGGTGGACCAGGTCCAGAGGTCGCCCTTTTTGACGCCCCCGAGCCAGGCGGCCTGTTGTTGTCCGAGGTAGGCGGTGAGGGTTTCGCGGATGAAGTCGGTCTCGCGGGCATCGGAGGCGACGGCGAGGTGTCCGCCGCCGAGGGTGGCGATGAGGTCCGCTTCTTCCCAGGGGAGTGAGCGTTGGACGAGGAGGTAGTTCCGGGCTTGTGAGGAGAGGGTTCCGGGAGGCCAGGCGGGGCTGGGGGATTTGAGGGTGCCCTGGAGGCGTTCGAGTTGGGCTTCGAGGGATCCGGTATTGATTCCGTCCTTGGTCCATTGGAGGAAGAAGGGGAGGAGTTCTCCGTTGGGGCGGGCCTGGATGACTCCGGTATCGGTCATGGCGGCGCAGGATCCTACGGCGGTGGAGGGCTTGGAGTGGGACCATTCCTCACCGGTGACCCAGCCCCAGTTATCGGAGCCGAGGGCGCCGCCGCCGATCCAGATGCGGCGGTTATCGCCCATGCGTTGGGAGAACCAGGCGAGTTCGGATTGGGAGGTGGGGGTGGCGAGGTGTGCTCCGTATTGCTCGGCATATTGTGCGGCAGCGGACCATGACATGGGTTGTTCGATGAGGAAGACGCTGCGGTCTCCGTAGGTGATGGTGCCTTTGGGGAAGCGGTTGCGGGCACCGCCCTTGAGGTTGTCACGGAGGTCTTCGAGTTGTTCGAGGGGGGGCTTGTCCGGGACTTCGTGGATGTCGGAGGCCATGCGTTCGGCGGCGGCGATCTCGCGGGCGCGTTTTTCTTCGGCCAGTTGTTTTTGTTTGGCGGCGGCTTCTGTGGCGAGTCTGCGTTGAGCTTCTTGTTCGAGGGCGCGGTTTTGTTTTTCGATGCGCTCGTTCTCGGCGGTTTTGGTGCGCTCGGCGTCCTTATCCTTAAATTTGCCCCAGGCGAAGATGAGGACGGGGATGAGGAGGGCGATGATCATCAGGTTCCTGATGAAGGGCCAGTTGGTGCTGGGGGCGACGGAGAGGACCTGGGGAGGGGCGGGGGCGGCGTCTGCGGGTTCCCGGGGGGCTTGGGGTGCGGGGGCGGCGAATTTTTTGGGGGCAGCGGCGACGGTGGTGGCGGCAGGGGAGGCGGTGACGAGGGATTTGCTGGAGGCCAGGGTGGAGGCGATGGCTTTCAGGTCTGCGGCCATTTCGGTGGCGTCCTGATAGCGTTCGGCGGGATTTTCCTTGGTGGCCTTGCGGATGATGCGGTCGATCCGGGGATCGCATCGGGCTTGCCGTGAGGCGGGGCGGGGGTCGTCATCCGGCATTTGGCCGGTGAGGAGTTGGTGGAGCATGACGCCGATGGCGAAGATGTCCGAGGGTTTGCCGACGTTGGCGGCATCAATGAGGATTTCGGGTGCGGCGTAGCCGGGGGTGCCGTAGACGATGCCTTCTTCGTCCGATTCATCGGATGCGCTGGCGAGGCCGAAGTCGCCAATTTTGGCGTGAGCTCCCTGGTCGAGGAGGATGTTGGCGGGCTTGATGTCGCGGTGGATGATGTTGTGATCGTGGGCGTGGGCGAGGCCTTCGCAGACCTCGGTGATGAGCTTGATGGCGACGGCCTGATCGATCTTTTTATTGTAGGATGAGTAGTAGAGGGATTTTCCCGGGACGTGCTCCATGACGATGTAGGGCATGCCGTCCGCTTCACCGAAGTCATAGATTCCGATGAGGTTGGGATGGTTGAGCTGGGCCATGGCGCGGGCCTCGGCGGCGAATTGCTTCCGGAATGATTCATCGGCGAACTCGGCGGGAAGGAGTTTGATGGCGACTTTTCGATCGAGGGAAGTTTGGACGGCCTCGTAGACGGCGCCCATGCCGCCGACAGCGATGAGCTGGGTGACATCGTAGCTGGGGATGAGCGCGGAGAGTTCTTCGGGATCGGGCGCTTCAAAGGTAATCGGTTCGTCACTCATATGAGAATCGTGGTGTGTGCGGAGGGTGAAGGATGTTGGGGGAGCGAGGCAATCCTTGAATTCTGTTTCGAATGCTCCATTTGTGGGGCGGATGATGAACGAAGAGGAGTTATTCGCGGTAATTGGCGAGGATGGATTTGGCCGATTGACGGCCAATTTTTATGAGCGGGTGAAGGAGGACGATTTGATTGGTCCGATGTATCCTGATGGGGATTGGGAGGGATCGGAGGAGCGGTTGAGGGAGTTTTTGTTGTTCCGCTTTGGGGCGGATCCGCGGTATTTGGAGAAGCGGGGGCATCCGAGGTTACGGGGGCGGCACATGCCCTTCCGGATCGGGGTGGCGGAGCGGGACCGCTGGCTGGAGATGATGGGTGCGGCCGCGGAGGAGGAGATCGCGGATGTGTCTGCGCGAGAGACGCTTATGAGCTTCTTTGGGCAGGTGGCGGACTTTATGAGGAACACGCCTGAGGGGTGATCATTTGATGGTGATCACGTTGGGATCTTTTTTGGGGATCCCGCTTGGGGTGAGTTTTTTATCGGGGATTTTGAGGAAGTCGGGGCCGGTGATGTCGCTATCGCCGAGGCGGATGATGTTATCGAGGTGGCCGTCGAGGGAGGCGGTGCCGGTGCCGAGGTGGACGAGGCGCTCGTCGCGCTTGCGGCGGATGTGGAGGACGTAGCCGAGGCCTTTGTGGCCCTGGCTGAAGGTGTCATCGCTAAAGGCGGTATCGGTGCGGTAGATGTTTTCGATTTTCTTGAAGCGGATGGTTTTTTTGCCTTTGGCGGGAACGGAGAGGGTGGCGACCTGACGGGCGAGAACTTTGTAGAGGTTCCGGTCCTTGATGGAGCGGCCGATGAGGTAGTAGATGACTTCCGCTTCTTCCAGGTCCTTGGTGGAGCTGAAGTTATTCAGTTCGACGCTCATTTCGTAGGTCTGGGTGGCTTCCTTTTCGAAGTAGTCGCGGTCGGTGCTGGTGCCGCGGACGAAGTCGACGTCGATCTCCATGCGGGGGACCTGGTCGGCGACCCAGGTTTTGATCCACTCCTGGTCTTTGGCGCTGAGTCGGTTGAGTGAGACTTTGCTGATCTTACCGCCCTCGAGGCGAAGCGAGGCGACGCCATTTTTGACCTGAACGAGTTCTGCGGTGAGGGGTCGGCCTTTGGTGTCGGTGAAGACGCGAGGGGAGGCGCAGAGGGGAAAGGCTGCGGCCAGGAGGAGGAGAATGGCTCTCATTGCTGTTAGGAATAGTATCACAAGCACTCTCTTCTTTCAAAAAGTAAGTCCGGGACCTAGCCTGAAGCTGTGAGTGGTGGTGAACATGCCTTCTTGAAATTTATTCTGGTGGCGACGGTGATCGCCTTCTTTGGGATTGCGTTGCCGGGGTATTGGTTGATTCGGCGGATGTGGCCCGAGAGTGGCTGGAATCTGGGGGGGAGTGTGAGCACGGCGGCGATCCGGGGGGTGGACTTGTTGGTGACGGGATTTTTTGTGTTGATGGTGGTGGGGATGTGGAAGATGGCGCCTGAGGTGGCGGCGAAGGAGGTGGAGCTCTCGGCGGGGGGGATTTTTGGGTCGGCGGTGTTTCAGTTGGTGTTGGCGGGGATTGTGCCGTTGGTGTTGTGGCGGCGGGTGAATGTGGTGGAGTTTTTTGGTCTGCGTTGGCTGGAGTGGCGTCGTATTTTCTACATTGTGCCGGTGTTTTTGGTGTTGATGACGGTGGCGGCGTTGTTGTTGCAGGCGAGCGGATGGCCGGAGTGGACGCAATCGAAGTTTGGAGCGGGATCGCAGGAGAGTGTGAGGTTGTTGGGGGAGACGAGGGAGGTGGGGGTGATTTTGGCGATGGTGTTTGCGGCGGTGATTGTGGCTCCGATTGCGGAGGAGGTGATTTTTCGGGGGTATCTTTATCCGGTGGTGAAGTGCTTTAGTGAGAAGTGGTTTGCGGGGTTGTTTACGGCGATGTTGTTTGGGGTGGCCCATGTGAATTTGATGGGGTTTCCGATGTTGGTGTTGATTGGGTTGGTGTTGGCGATTTTGTATGAGAAGACGGGTTCGCTGTGGCCGTCGATCTTATGTCATATGGCGTTTAACGGGATGACGGTGGTGGTAATTTTCAGTTCGCGATGAAGACGGTGGGAGAGATGGGGGAAGACCCGTTGATTGAGCGACTCTGCGCGGGGCTGGAGTCGGCGCCGGAGGTGTTGATTGGTCCGGGGGATGATTGTGCGGTGGTGGATACGGGGAAGGTGCTGACTTTGCTGAAGACGGACGCGGTGGTGGAGGGGGTTCATTTTTTGAGGGAGGCCCCGGCGCGGCAGGTGGGGTGGAAGGCGGTGGGGAGGGTGTTGAGTGATTTTGCGGCGATGGGCGGCCGGCCGGCGGAGTTGCTGGTGACGCTGGCGGTGGCGAAGGGGACGCCGGTGCGGTGGGTGACGGATCTTTATGCGGGGATGCGGCAGTGTCTGGGGTTGCACGGGGGGGTGATTGTGGGGGGGGAGACGACCTCGCTTCCGGCGGGTGCGCCGGTGATGATTTCGATCGCGGGTCGGGGATTGGTGGGGCGGGAGCAGTTGGTGACGCGGGCGGGCGGGAAGCCGGGGGATGTGATTTTTGTGACGGGGAGGCTGGGCGGTTCGATCAAGGGGAAGCATCTCACCTTTACGCCGAGGGTGGCGGAGGCGGGGTGGTTGACGGGGAATTTTCGACTGCGGGCGATGATGGATTTATCGGACGGGTTGGCGAAGGATTTGCCGCGATTGGCGAAGGCGAGTGGTTGCGGTTATGAGGTGGATGTTGATGGGGTGCCGCGGACGCGCGGGGTGTCGCTGGAGCAGGCGTTGGGGGATGGGGAGGATTATGAGTTGTTGTTTACGGTATCGGCGAGGACGGCGAAGAGGCTTGAGGAGGGGTGGGGGAAGGAGTTTCCGGAGCTGGAGCTGAGTAGAATCGGGAGGCTGACGGACGGGGAGGGTGATTGTTTGTTGGGAGGGTGGGATCATTTTTCCCGTGAGGCGGGTGACTGAAATTGGGGGAATGGTGGCTTGTGCCGGGCCATTTATTTTTCAACACCCCTTCCGCGCGTATGTGTGATCGAGATTTGAAAAAAGGAATGGGCAACAGGTTGAGTCTGAGGTGGGGAGGGGTGCTTTTGTTGAACTTGGTGGGAACGCTGGTGGGCGAGGTGAAGCCTGCGGCGTGGGAGTATACGGGGGCGGCGGGGGTGAGCGCTTCGAGTGGAAATAGCGACAGCCTGGCGTATCACCTTCGGTTTCTGGGGACTTATCGGGACGAGGATGAGGATGCGCAGTATGGGCTCGATTATTTTTATTCGGAGTATGCGGGGGTGAAGACGAATGATTCGTTGAGGCTTTATGGGAACTACAATCACCTGATCGGGGAACGGTTTTATTATGGTCTGGGAGGGAGTCTTTATACGAACGAGGCGTCGTTGCTGGACTATCGGGCTGATCTGGGGCCGGTGTTTGGATATTACTTTTTGCGGGATGAGAAGAAGCTTCTGAGTGCGGAAGTGGGGGTGGGTTACGCGTTTGAGTCGAAGGCGGGGGCGAGTGATACGTTTGCGACGTTTCGGCTGGCGCAGCATTTTGATTACCGTTGGACGGAGATTACGCGGGTCCGGCAGTCGGTCTCCCTGACGCCGAAGATTGAGAATCCGGGGAGTTATGTTTTCGAGTTCGCGGCGGGGCTGGATCTGCGGATCAACGACAATTGGGATATTCAGCCGCGGGTGGTTCATCGGGTGGATCTTTCGCCGGCCTTTGGTCAGGAGAAGGCGGATACGCTGGTGACCTTGGGGTTTGCCTATTCGCTCAACGGTTTCCTGAAGGAGAAGGTGAAGCGGGCGGATGAGCGGAAGACGCTGAAGAAGAAGGATCTCAAGAAGGAGGGGAATCGGCAGGGGTGGATCCGGAATGTGGGGGCGGGGATTCGGTCGACGAAGGGGAATTCGGATACTTTTGATACGACGATCAATTATGAGACGGCGTTTCGCTCGAAGGAGCGGGAGTTTTTCTTCAAGGGGGATTATCGTTACGGGCAGAGCAAGGGGGTGACGACGGCGCACCGGTTGGGGTTTGGGTCGAGTTACAACTGGAAGTTTAGTCCGGAGAATTATGCGGGGACGAACGTGAGTTTTCTTCACGATGACGCGTCAGATTTGAGTTACCGGATCACGCCGGGAGTGCATGCGGGGCGGTATTTTATTCTGACGGACAATGGCGGTTTTGCGCTGGAGGCGGGGGTGGGGCAGATGCTTCAGAAGCAGGCGGGGGTGAGTAGCGCGGAGCCGGCGTTTTCGGTGGCGCAGCGGCTTTACTGGCAGTTGGGGGATCACACGTATGTGACCCAGGAGGTGGCGTATCAGGGGTTGTTGGAGGACCCTGCGGACTTCAATATTTCCTCGTATCTTTATCTGGATACGTTTTTGAGCGAGAACCTGTCGTGGCGGGTGGGGGCGGAGTATTATTACGACAGCACGCCATCGGGGACGAAGGAGAAGGGGGATTTTTCGCTGACGACGGGGATCGGGGTGCGGTTCTAGGGAAACCCAGCTTCAAGATGAAGCACGCTGAACGGTTTCATGGATTTTTTAGCCGGGGAAGCTGGGCTTCCGAGGTGAGAGGAGCTGCAGCAGCGAACCCCCTCTTGAAGCAGCGCTTCCCCAGGGGATTATTTTTCCTTGGGGATGGACCAGGCGTTGAGCCAATCCTGTTTGGTTTTTTGGTAGCCTTTTTCGAGGAGGGATTTTTCCATGTCGGGGAAGTGGGCGGCTCCGTAGAAGACGGCGAGGTTTTGGTGGCCGGCGGCGAGTTGGGTGTCGAGGACGGCGAGGCATTTGGCGTTGCGGTCGGTGATGATGACGGTGTCGCCAGCGAGGCCGCCGATTTGGTCATCGCCGGCGCCGAGGGTGCCGAGGAGTTCGAGTTTGAGTTTATCGGAATCGCCGGTGACGAGGGCGGCCATGAGCTTGAGGACGCTGGGCTGGGTGTTGGGGTCGGCGTCCTGGCCGGCCTTGAGGGCGAAGCCGAGGATGGATTCGCCGCGTTTTTTCTGGAGGGCCTGGAATTCGGCGATGGTGAGGTCGGCGTGGACGAAGTTGTCTTTGTCGTAGTCGACGACTTTCTTTTGTTCGGCGAGTTCGAGGAAGCGGGCCATGCCGGCGTAGGCTTTGTTGAGGAGATTTGGTTTTTCGCCGTGTTTTTGGACGGCAGCCATGCGCTCGCCGCCGATCATTTCGAAGAGGAGTTTGTCGTAGGTGGCGAATTTTTTGTTGAGGGTTTCGTAGTAGGATTGGTCGGCAATGTGGACAGCGCCGATGAGGGTGATGGAGGCGGTTCCCTTGGTGTAGGTGGTGTTTGAGGTCTGGAGGTGGGCGGAATTTTCGGTGTGGTGGACGCGGATGAAGTCGGTTTTTTCCACCTCGGGAAGGGCCTCCTGGGCGAGGGCGCTGGAGGTGAAGAGGAGGGAAAGGAAGGCGGACTTCATGGTTTTCACTGTAAATCCGGAGAAGAAGGGTGCAATGGATGAATTCCAGCGATTGCGGAGGGGGCGGTTTTGGCCTACATCCTTTTTCAGATCATGTCAGTGGAGCTCCAGTATTGTGAAGACCTCTTCCGCTATCAGCGGCGGGTGTCGCGTGAAGTGACGGTTGGGAATGTGAAGATGGGGGGCGACAATCCGGTGGTGGTGCAGTCGATGATCACCTCGGACACGCGGGATACGGAGGCGTGTGTGGCGGAGGTGCTGCAGCTGGCGGAGGCGGGGTGTCAGATTGTGCGGATCACGGCGCAGACGAAGAAGTATGCCGCGAATCTGGAGAATATCCGGGACGGGGTGCGTGCGGCGGGTTGTGAGGTGCCGTTGGTGGCGGATATTCATTTTAAGCCGGATGCGGCGTTTGAGGCGGCGAAGTGGGTGGAGAAGATTCGGGTGAATCCGGGGAACTATGCGGATAAGAAGAAGTTTGAGATTCGGGAATACACCGATGACCAGTATGGGGAGGAGCTGGAGCGGATCCGGGAGGAATTTGCGCCGCTGGTGACCCTTTGCAAGGAGTTGGGCCGGGCGATGCGGATTGGGACGAATCACGGGTCGTTGAGTGACCGGATCATGAATCGTTACGGCGACACGCCGCTGGGGATGGTGGAGAGTGCGCTGGAGTTTGCGCGTTTGGCGCGGGAGCAGGACTATCACAATTTTGTGTTCTCGATGAAGGCTTCGAATCCGAAGGTGATGATCGAGGCGTATCGTCTGTTGGTGGCGCGTCTGGCGATGGAGGGGCCGGACTGGAATTATCCGTTGCACCTCGGGGTGACGGAGGCGGGTGATGGCGAGGATGGACGGATCAAGAGCGCGATCGGGATTGGTTCGCTGTTGGCGGACGGGATTGGTGATACGATCCGCGTGAGTTTGACGGAGGATGCGGTTTACGAAGTGCCGGTGGCGCAGGCGCTGGTGACGGAGGCGAGGAATTTACCGAAAGGGAAGATCGAGGAATCCTTTGCTCCTTCGTGGAGTCCTTTTGAATATGCGCGGCGTCACAGCGAGGTGATTTCGCGGAGTGGTCACGCGATGGGCGGGACCGAGCTGGTGCGGGTGTTTACCTCGCAAGCGAAGTGGGATGCGGTGTCGCACAAGCTGGATCAAATGGGCGATTATCAGCCTGAGGTGGTGATTGAGGGAGCGCAGGTGGTGGCGATTGATCCCCGTGACGGGGAGGCGATCCATGCGGTGAATGCGGAGTCCGAAGCGCAGCTGGTGACGGTGGTGGATGGGTTGGATTTGGCTCCGATTGCGGCGTTTCGTTTGTTGGCGGCACGGCTGGATGCTCGTCATGTGATCCTGCTGAAGGATACCTTGGTGCCCGAGGATGATGACTTTTTACCGACGTTGCTGCGGGCGTCGATGACGCTGGGGTCGTTGATCTGTGACGGGATTGGCGATGCGATTATTTTGCAAGGGGAGTCGGCGCCGGGTCAGTCGTTGCGATTGTCTTATAACATTCTGCAGGCAGCGGGAGCGCGGATTTTCAAGACGGATTATGTGGCGTGTCCGAGTTGTGGACGGACGCTTTTTAATCTTCAGGATACGACGCAGAAGATTCGGGAGGCGACGGGTCATTTGAAGGGGGTGCGGATCGCGGTGATGGGCTGCATTGTGAACGGTCCGGGTGAGATGGCGGATGCGGACTTTGGTTACGTGGGTGGAGCGCCGGGCAAGATCAACCTCTACGTGGGTAAGGAAGCGGTAAAGTTTAACATTCCGGAGGGGGAAGCGGTGGAGCGGCTGAAGGATTTGATCACCGAGCATGGCAAGTGGATTGAGGCACCGGAGCAGAAGGTGGAAATTTGATGAACGCTGTTGATGCCCCGGCAAGGGAGAGCAAAACACGAACCAAGGAGAAGGTTGATGCTCCGTGGAATGTGGTGGTGCTCGATGATCCCGTGAATTTGATGGAGTATGTGGCACGGGTGCTGATGCGGATTTTTGGCTACTCGCGGGAGAAAGCGGAGGAGCTGATGATGGCGGTGCACCAGCAGGGGAAAGCGGTGGTGTGGAGCGGGGGTCGGGAGAAGGCGGAGATGTATGTGCAGGAGCTGCACATTGCGCAGCTTCATGCGACCTTGCAAAAATCATCATGACGGTCATGCCCATGCTCAATGGCGGGCTGAAGCTCGTGCCGGAAGATGCTGCCGATTGGGCGGTGCTGGTGGGGGTGGCGACGGATGCCCACGAAGAGCTGGCGGCGCGGCTTGGCGGGTTGATGGATGAGGAGTCGATGTGGGAGGACATCGTGGTGCCGGATCTGGAGACGCATTTTTCCGGTCAACTGAAGCATGTGATTGATGCGGTGAACGCGGGGAAAAAGGAGGAGGAAATCACCATTTCGAAAGAGGATGCGGAGGCCTGGTATGGGGCGTTGAACCAAGCGCGGCTGGGGCTGGAATCGAAGTATCACTTTGGTCAGGAGGAGGATATTGATCCTGACGAGATGGAGGGGGAGGAGGAGCAGGCTTATTTGCGGGGGCGGTTTTATTGCGCGGTGCAGAGTCTGCTGATGGAGTATGTGATGGAGATGTAGGTGGGGAGGTTGCTTGGTTGAATTGAATTTGAACCGCAGATGAACAGGATGGAAGGGATGGCTTGGTTGGAGGGCTGCAACCGGAATGGAGTGGAGCCGGAGTAAGGTGAGGATGGTCGAAGAGAAATAGACGGAAAGCAAAAGGAGAGGAAGGAGGGGATGCTTTTGGATGGGAAAAACGAGGTGATTTCAACTTTGGAGAGTGTGTTGATGAGATGACTTCCAGCCGTGGTATACGGTGGGAGTTATTTGCAAGAAGTGCCGACTTGAACAAGGGCTTCTACGGTGCGATAACTTGTCCGGTAGGTTCTTGATATGATTTGATGAATGAGCGGAAACAGGCAGATTGCGACGATAGGGGTCTTCTCTCTGCGAGGAGATATGC
This sequence comes from Verrucomicrobiaceae bacterium, assembly GCA_051252135.1. GTDB lineage: Bacteria > Verrucomicrobiota > Verrucomicrobiia > Verrucomicrobiales > Akkermansiaceae > SW10. The sequence goes on from JBPOGH010000018.1 coordinate 34,597, forward strand.
GCTTCCTGCGTCCGGGAATTTGGGAAATCCGATTCTTCAGGCTTTTCCCGCTTATGATGGGAATGGGAACATCATTGCCTGGACGGATGAGAATGGCAGTATCCAGCACCGGATCGACTACGATGGATTCGGGAATAAGGTGATGGAATACGGTGCCTGGTCAGCAGAGGAACGGATCCGGTATGGGTTCTCGACGAAACCGGAAGATGTGGAAACGGGGCTGCTTTACTACGGCTATCGGTATTACGATCCCGTGACGGGGAGATGGCCGAGTAGAGACCCGATTGGGGAACGTGGGGGGATCAATCTCTACGGGATGGTGGGGAATGATGCATTGAATTGGTGGGATTACCTCGGTTTAGAAGAAGGAGCCAAATGGGTTTTAGAGTCATCTGAATGGGGTGAATGGGAATTCGTAAACGCTAGGTTTAATGTTGAAAGTGTAGCGTTGTCAGGTTTGACGACTGTTTTTGTTCAATTTGAGCAAGACAGTAATATCATACTTGAATACGAACAAAAAGGAGATGTTGTGTGCCGTTGTGTTAGTACCGAGAAACGAGTCACCATACAGGTTACTTCTAAAATAGAAGAAGAGGTATGGATTCCTTCTTTAGGGCATGCAATTTATACTCAAGGCGGTAACAAAGCTAAGATTGCAACAACTGGCTTTAAAACAGCACAAAGTATGTACAAAAATCTAAAGAAAAAACGTAAAGGTCAAAAATTAGGAGATGTAGCTAAAGAGTTAACCGAAGCTATTGAGGACTTTATGCCTGATTTCAAAGAAGACGGCGATTGGGAGGATCCCTGTCCTAAATTGAAGTAAAACCTTAGAAAATTATTAATTTATAATGTATAAACCACTATTTCTTTTATTGCTTTCGCCTTTTTTTTCTTTGGGGGAAGTTGTAAAATCAAGCAGATCACAGGCTGAGTTTAAGGTCTCCGACGTAGTTTCATTGGTAGATGGCGATGAAGAAGATCGTTTTTTGATAAAGATTTTCGTGGGCAAAAAGCCAATTACTGATATCTACACTGAAGGGTTAAAGGTGAAGACGTTCTCACCCATTCATAATAATAAATTCATTGCCGTTTTGGTCTTGTCTGACAAGGATGTGAAAGGTGACATGATTGCTATTTACAAGTTAGATAATGATATGAATTTAAACGAAGTGATTGACATTGTTGTCGTGAAGAAAAATAACGAAAAATTAAAAGTGTCATTTTTGGACGATGAAAATTGGAAAATTTTCACCCAAAATCGATGATTTCGCATAAAACTACGCCAGCAACGAATGGCACCAGCTTAAGCGGCTTTTCGTAGAAAAAATATGCCAAGCATACAATAGCGGTTGACCCCGTTTTTTGCAAAATCAAAATTACAAAATTATGCCAGGCATACAATGGTGCAAGCACGGCTGGGGCTGGAATCGAAGTATCACTTTGGTCAGGAGGAGGATATTGATCCTGACGAGATGGAAGGGGAGGAAGAGCAGGCTTATTTGCGGGGGCGGTTTTATTGCGCGGTGCAGAGTCTGCTGATGGAGTATGTGATGGAGATGTAGGTGGGGGAGGGTGCTTGGTTTTACTTGGTTGAATTGAATTTGAACCGCAGATGAACAGGATGGAAGGGATGGCTTGGTTGGGGGGAGGAAAATCCTAAATTCCAGATGGGGAAATTCTAAACAAATTCGAAATGAGAAACTGGAAACCTTAGATTGGGGGGCTGCAACCGGAATGGAGTGGAGCCGGAGTAAGGTGAGGATGGTCGAAGAGAAATAGACGGAAAGCAAAAGGAGAGGAAGGAGGGGATGCTTTTGGATGGGAAAAACGAGGTGATTTCAACTTTGGAGAGTGTGTTGATGAGATGACTTCCAGCCGTGGTATACGGTGGGAGTTATTTGCAAGAAGTGCCGACTTGAACAAGGGCTTCTACGGTGCGATAACTTGTCCGGTAGGTTCTTGATATGATTTGATGAATGAGCGGAAACAGGCAGATTGCGACGATAGGGGTCTTCTCTCTGCGAGGAGATATGCGCTTCCTGCGTCCGGGAATTTGGGAAATCCGATTCTTCAGGCTTTTCCCGCTTATGATGGGAATGGGAACATCATTGCCTGGACGGATGAGAATGGCAGTATCCAGCACCGGATCGACTACGATGGATTCGGGAATAAGGTGATGGAATACGGTGCCTGGTCAGCAGAGGAACGGGTCCGGTATGGGTTCTCGACGAAACCGGAAGATGTGGAATCAGGGCTGCTTTATTACGGCTATCGTTACTATGATCCGGTGACGGGAAGATGGCCAAGCAGAGATCCGATTGAGGAAGATGGGGGAATCAATCTGTATGCCTTTGCTTCAAACAACGGAATTAACAGGTGGGATTATTTAGGGTTGTCTGATGAGGACTGTGCTAGCGCAAACCAAAACTGTCAAGACGATTGCCGCAGTAAACATACTGGTCCTCGGTCTTTGCCACGACGAAATCGGTGTTTAAAAGAATGCCGGAAGAAGAATGATGAATGTGAAAAAGGATATCGTTCTTGCTGCGGCGGTAAGTTCTTGGAAAGAGGTTATCTGTGTTGTGGTGGAAAACAGTTCCGTCGGACACGAGGGAAATCTTGCTGTGGAGGAAAGTTGATTCAACTCGGTCCAAACTCAGGTTGTTGTGGCGGTAAAAGCATGCCACGAAGGACCAAATGTTGTGTGAATGGTGAGCAGGTAAACAAGATCCCTCTCTACGAACGTGATTTTAAAGATTTAGGAGCGTGTGTTGGATCGAATACAATGGAATCCGAGATGGCTATCCCAATTTCTGGAGGACTCTTGGCTTGGGGTAAGAAGGTAGGGCGAGTTGCGCCAGTCGTTGGAATGGCTATGTTGGGAGATCAGATGGAAGCATACAAAAGGTGTCAGGAGTTAGTATGTCCAAAATAGTTTTTTCAGGTTGGATGATTGCCATTTTTGGGATGGGCCTTTGGTCTTCATCTCTTCTGCCAACCGAATTCAAGTTTCTTGTAAATATGTTTGGTCCTGCCCTTTATGTGGCGGGAACTATTACATTGTTAGTTGGTCGGAGTAAATGACTTGGCGAGTCCGTCCGATTTTCAATCATTCAGTTTCCCATAGAAAAATATGAAAAAATATGCCAGGCATGAATGGCACGTAGTTAAGCAGGTTTTCGGTAGTATACTAAAATATGCCAGGCATACAATATTCGGGGACCGTTCAGTAAGAATTCTCAATGAGATTTCTCGCTGGATAGTTCTGTTTCTTTGTGTTAAAGCATTAGCTTCAGATTATCCAAATGAGGTCAGAATAGGCGGTGGTATAGTGCTTTTTGTATTACTTGTTGATGCGTTCTTTCGTCTTCGAAAGTCTAAAAGCTGAAAAAGTAAGAAAGGCATACAACGAGGCGCTCTTGCAGATCAGGAATTAGGATACTGTTATTAGATATGAAAATATTATTAGGACTGTTTTTCTCGGTGCCTCTTTGTTTTGCGAGAGTTAGTAAAGATGACATGTTGGTTCATTATTTCTCCACTTCAGAAACAATAGCTCATATTGTATACAAAAATAACGAGGGAAATAAAGACCACGACCTTCTGAAGTCGGAACTACGAGCTGCGGTGAATGCGGCATTTCAAATATTCATCTTACATGAAAATTTTTCAAGTTCACAGAAGAATAAAGACGAGAAAAATTACAAAACGTTCATAACTAGCTTCCTTCGTTCTATCCCAGAGAAAGAAATTGTATCTTTTTTCTCAAGTCAACTTGACCCTAATAGTTGGGATGATGAAAATATCAAATTAGACTGGTCGATTGACCAGTATTCAAAGGAGAGATTTAATAAGGATTTCAAGGATTTTTTAAGTCTCCGCAAGTTGTAACGCACTAAATTGATATCGGGCCGGGTTTCCGGTAGGGGAAACGATGAGCCTGGTTGGGCTGAGGGTCAGGGCTGGATGTGGGGGGAGGAGGAGAGGAGGGAGCGGGCTTGGGTGAGGACTTCGTCGACGGAGATGTTTTGCATGCAGCGGTGGTCGAGGGGGCATTTGTCGAGGAGGCAGCCGCTGCAGGCGACGTGGTGACGGATGAGGCCGTGGGCTTTGCCGAGGGGGCGTTTCCAGTCGGGCTCGTTGGGGCCGAAGAGGACGAGGGCGGTGGTTCCCACGTGGGCGGCGAGGTGGGGGAGGGCGCCGTCGTTTCCGATGAGGAGGTGGCAGGAGGCGAGGGTGTCGAGGAGGGTTTCGGTATCGTCGCCGGTGAGGGTGGCGTTGCGTCCGAGGGATTTGGCGAGTTGTTTGGCGGGGCCGGGTTTTCCGGGGGAGGGGAGGATGAGGAGTTCGCAGTCCTGGAGGCGTTGGGCGAGGGAGGTGAAGCGGTCGAGGGGCCATTCGGCGGCGGGGCCGAAGTCGGATCCGGGGGCGATGGCGATGCGGAGGTTGTGGGGGAGCGGGGGGCGGGTCGGGGTCTGGAAGTTGATGGCATCGAAGGCTTGCGCGCCCATTTTTTCGACGAAGAAGAGGTAGAATTTGACGCGGTGCTCGATGGGGCCGATGGGGATTTCGACCTTGATGGAGTGGGTGAGGAGTTTGGCGAGTTTGTCGGCGGGGGGGCCGTTGCGTTTGGCGATGTCGGCTTTGGCGAAAGCGATGGCGGCGGGGCCGGGCTCCCAGGCGATGGAGTGTGCGAAGCGGGAGGCGTCCTTGGCGAGCTTGCGGGCGGATCCGGTGTGGGGGATGACCTGGGAGACTTCGGGGACGCGGAGCCAGAGGGGGGCGATCTCCTCGAGGGCGGTGACGGTGATGGGGATGCCGGGGTTGGCGTGGTGGAGGGCGCGGACGGCGGGGACGCTGAAGCAGGCTTCCTCGAAGGAATCGGGCGAGGCGATGATGGTGTCTCCGGCAAGTGGCATTGCGGGGGAGTGTGCCTTTTGGGTGGGTGGGTGAAAATGCTTATTTCGGGGAAGGGGAAAAGGTGTGAGAGTGGTTGAGAATTTGCGTGATTCCCCTGAATTCCTGACTTATGGAAGCGGGCAATTCTGTTTCCACCGACGATTATGTCCACTCTCCAAGATCCCGCCGAGCACCAGTTGATGGTCCGGCCTCTCCGTCCCGAAGATGCCGCCGATGTGCGTCGGATTTCGGAGTCGGTGTATGCGCGTATCAATTCAAGCTGGAGCGAGAAGTCGTTTTTGGAATTGGTGGGGAAGTTTCCGGAGGGTCAGGTGGGGGTGGAGAACCACGGGGTGATCATCGCCTTCGCGTTCTCATTGATTGTGGATTACGACAAGTACGGAGATAACCATACTTATGACGGGATCACGGGTGACTTCACCTTTTCGACGCATGATGCGGAGGGGGATGTGCTGTATGGGATCGAGGTGTGTGTGGACCCGGAGTATCAGGGGTTGCGTCTGGGGCGGCGGCTGTATGATGCGCGCAAGGAGGTGTGCGAGGCGTTGAATCTGAGGGCGATTGTGGCGGGGGGGCGGATGCCGAATTACGGGAAGCACAAGGAGCTGACGCCGCGGCAGTACATTGACCAGGTGCGGCGGAAGGAGATTTATGATCCGGTGCTGACCTTTCAGCTGAGCAACGACTTCCGGGTGAAGCGGGTGTTGACGGATTATCTGACGGCGGACACGGAATCCAAGGCGTATGCGACGCTGCTGGAGTGGATCAACATTTCCTATCAGCCGAAGCCGAATCCGCTGGGGCAGAAATCGGTGGTGCGTCTGGGGGTGGTGCAGCTGGAGATGCGGACGATGGCGAATGTGGAGGCCTTTTATGAGCAGATCGAGTTCTACATTGATGCGGTGAGCGGCTACAAAGCGGACTTCATTTGTTTTCCGGAGTATGTCGATGCGCCCTTGATGGCGGCTTACAATGCGGACGGTCCTCCGGGGGCGATCCGGAAGTTGGCGGGGCATACGGAGGAGATTCGCAATTTCTTCATCAAGAAGGCGGTGGAGTATAACATCAACATCATCTCGGGAAGCATGCCGCTTTATGAGAACGAGCGGCTCTACAATGTGACGTACCTGTGTCGTCGTGACGGCTCGCATGAGATGCAGCGGAAGATTCACATCACACCGACGGAGCAGGATGACTGGGGGATGATCGGGGGGGATGAGGTGAAGGTGTTTGATACCGATGCGGGACGGGTGGCGATGTTGATTTGTTATGATTCCGAGTTCCCGGAGTTGAGCCGTCATTTGGCGGACCAGGGGGTGCAGATTTTGTTTATTCCTTTCTGCACGGACACCTCGGCGGGGTATCATCGGGTGCGGTATTGTTCGCAGGCGCGGGCGATCGAGAACGAGTGTTATGTGGCGATTGCGGGGAGCGTGGGGAACCTGCCGAAGGTGGTGAACATGGACATCCAGTATGCGCAGTCGGCGGTGTTTTCACCAAGTGACTTTGCGTTTCCGAACAAGGCGATTGTGACGGAGGCGACGAACAATACGGAGACGACGTTGATTGCCGATATTGATCTCAGTGATTTGGCGAACCTGCATGCGCGGGGAAGCGTGCGGAACCTCAAGCAGCGGCGGAAGGATCTGTATTCCATCGACTGGAAGAAGAATCAGAGTTGAAGGAAGTGATCGGGCTGGTGGAAGTCCGGCTCTGCGCCGGGGAGGGGGGCGGCGGTGAAAAAGCGCTGCCGGGGTGATCCGAGGATGAAGGTGACGTTGAGGCGGGCGTCGGTGAGGGGGGGGAGTTGGTGGAGGGGGATGGAGGCCATGGCGCGCCAGCCGGAGGGGAAGATTTTTGCGACGGTCTCGACTCCATGCAGGGGCGGGAGGTCGAGGGGGTTGCGGGGAGAGTTGAAGAAGGAGGACCACCAGGAGCCGTTTGGGGCGAGATTGAACTCGAGGTAGGAGCCGTCGGGGGAGGCGAGGAAGAACTCGGCGAGATCGAACTTCCAGAGCTCGAGCTGGAATTTGCCGGGGCGGGCATCGGGGTGGATGACGGGGGTGATTTGGTCACCGGCGAGGAAGTGGAAGTGGGTTGGGGAGAGGAGGCACTGGAAACGGGGAAGGTGACAGGATGACGCGCCAAACCAGTCGGATTTGAGGGGGGCGTCGCCGTCGATGAGAGAGTCCAGATTGGGGAAGCCGGAGGTATTGCGGAGCGCGATATGGGCCATGAATCAGAGATATTTCGGTGGAATTAATTATTTTCCAACTAATTAGAGAGAAATTCGCTCGCCTTGCGTAAAGTGTTTAGTTATTCCCACCCCAACCCATGAGACACAATCCGATTGAATACGTCGGCGCCGCGCCAATGAAGAAGAAGCGGCGTAACCCTCTGGGCGGTTGGCTTTTAGTGGCATTTGCGCTGATTTTGGGGGGAGTTTTCCTCCGTCCGCTGCTTCCATTTCTCCAGGCCCAGCAGGATTTGACCTCTGCGGGGAATCTTACGGAGGCCCTTGAGAACCTTGAAAGTGATGGTCGTTTTGGCTCACTTTTAGCGGCTCAGGCGCTTCTTCGGACGAAAGCCGAACTGACCTACGACGAGGCTTATTACACGATTGATTTCCCGAACGGCGATGTGCCGGCAGACAAGGGAAACCGCGCTGATGTGGTGGTGCGGGCATACCGTGGTGTGGGCATTGATCTCCAGGAGGAGGTGAATGAGGACATGACGAAGAATTTCCGTCTTTATCCCCAGATTTATCGACGCAAGGGTGCTGACTCGAACATTGATCACCGTTTGGTGAACAATCTGGAGCGTTTTTTCTCTCGAAAGGGAGAGAGCTATCCTGTGTCAAACAACGAGGATCCGCTTGATTACAATGTGGGGGATATCGTGATCTGGCGTCTTGCTGACGCGCAGAAGCATATTGGCATCGTTGTCCCCGGTCCCGGGGCGAAGAAGACCGAGAAGTGGATTGTCCACAACATGATCGGCAGTCCGGTGTGGGAGGATCGCCTCCTTGATTACAAGATCATCGGGCACTATCGCTACGCGAAGTAAGCTTGATTTTTTTTACTCGGTGCGAGAGCGGGGGCCCTTTGGGTCGATGCGGATTACGGGTGTCCGGAAGAAGGCTTTTCGTGAGGCGGTGGACGGTGTTCCGGCCGGAGCATCGGGGAGTTCCTGACCGGGTTTCATGTCGAGGAGGGCTTGGTCGGTGAAGGCGTGCATGAGGGCGACGAGGTCGTCGATTTCCTGATCGGATAGTCCGAGGTCGCCCATGTCGTCGTGATTGACGGTGTCGGGGTAGTCGGTGGGGCCCCAGCGGTCTTTTTCGAGGTTGCGCTTGTTGTAGAATTCCATGACTTCGCGGAGGGTGGCGATGGATCCGTTGTGGAGGTAGGGGGCGGTGAGGGCGACGTTTCTGAGGGAGGGGACTTTGAATTGGCCGAGTTCGTCGGGCTTGCCGGTGACGGCTCCGAGGCCGGGGTCTTTTTGGCCGAGGGAAGGGGCGCCCAGGTTATCGTAGCCGTAGTCGCTGAGGAGGGGTTCGAGCCAGGCGCCGCTGCCGGTGAGGTGGCATTTGGAGCATTGGGCGCCGGTTTGGAAGATATCGAGACCGCGCTTTTGGGCGTCGGTGAGGGCGTTTTTGTTTCCGGCCCAGAAGGCATCGATGGGGGCGTTGAAGGGGCGGAAGTGGGGTTCGCGCAGGAAGGCGACGAGGGCCCGGTAGGCGAGGGCGGTGACTTTGGTGTCGTCTTTTGAATCCGGTTCGCCGAGGGAATTTTTGATGGTGTTGGCGTAGGGGGCATTGCGAAGCCGGTCGGCGAGGGCGGCTTCATCCGGGAGATTCATTTCATTGGAGTCGAAGAAGGGTTGTTTGACTTGATCGATGAGGAGGTGGGAGCGGCCGTCGAGGAAGTAGCCGCCTTCGATGATGAAGCTTTCTTCGCCGTTTTCATCGTAGATGTCCTCGAGGGTGAGAGGAGGGATGAGGGCGGCGTACATGAGTGAGGGCGCGTTGCGGCGTCCTTTTTTCCCTTCCACAGCGCCGGGGGAGACGGGGCGGGGGTCGGCGAAGGCGTGGTCCGGTTGGTGGCAGGAGACGCAGCCTTGTCCGGCGGGTTGGGAGAGGGAGGTGTCGAAGAAGATTTTTTTTCCGAGGTCGGCGAGAGGGGGGACTTCGGCGGAGGCGTTGCCGAGGCCCAGCGCGAGAACGAGTCCGGCAAGGGAACGGCAGGTGAGGGAAGCAGTCATCGCAATGTGCCGATTGATACGAGGAGATTGCGGGGGACCTTCCAGCGGGGGCGGGATTGATTACTCCGGCCTTTCGACGGGGGCTTCGAGAGTTTCCGGAGAGGCCTCGATGGTGGCGCTGTTGAAGAGCATGCCGCCAAACATGCCGGCGTTCTTGGATTCGAGGTGTTGGCGATATTGAGCGAGTTGGTCCTGGTCGAGGACGGGAGTGAGGGCGGTGACTTTTTCGTCGATGCGCTTGTCCATGGCGGCTTTCATGATGGCGGCCGGGTCGCCCTCGGGTTCGTTGCCCTCCATTTGTTGTGCCATGATGTCTCCGAGTCCGAGGTCATCGAAATCCATTTCGACGCCGAATCCATCGCCGATGAGGCTCATCATGGCGGAGGCACTGGAGGGTTTCTTTTCGGCGGTCTCGGCCTGTTCGTAGAGGATTTCCATGACGGCGTCCTTTTGATCATCCCGGAGGTCGAGGAAGCTGAGTTTGGAAAGGCTTTTGAGGGCGCGGGATTCGACACGGTTGTCATGTTCCCGTTGTTTGAGGGCATCGTATGCCTCCTTTTGCTCGGGAGATAGCATGGCGGCGAGGGGCTCATCGAGAGCGGTGCCATTCATGAGGGCGGCGAGGTCTTCGGCGGCCTTGACGGCGTCATCGCCTCCAGTTCCCATGAGTGATTCGAAATCGAGGTCGTCATTCCAGAGGGCCTTAAGTTGGTCGGCTTGAGCGGGAGTGAGGCTGAGCTCTTTGACCAACTTGGCGATGCGGGCATCGAACTTATCGCGCTGCCTTTTCTTGAGCATCTTGGAAAATTGGTCCTGATGGGCGTCCACTTGCTCCGCAATTTCCGGGTCCATGGAGTCGTCGGCAGTGTGATGGGCTTCGTCGCGGATCGCGGTTTTGGAGGGGCGCGAATCCGCGGAGTCGGGGCGTTGGGTCACAGAGGAAGGATTGTCACCGGTATTGACGACGACCTTGCTTTCTTCGGGGGCTTGGGCGGTGGAGGTGGGTTTGCCGAACCATCCGGCGGCGAAGCCGAGGGCGATTCCGCCAAGGGCGGCGAGTGCGGTGTTTTTCATGATCAAACGGGGTGTGGGAATAAGAGGGAGGCGCTGTTTGCTGAGCGGGATGTGGGATGGGATTTGTCTTTTCTGACAGCTTGTTTGGGGAGCTTATTTCCCTAGGCTGCAGAATCCATGATGAAAGTGTTCCTTTTTCTCTTCCTGTTGCCGGTGATTCTTCCGGTGGAAGGACGACCGCTCAAGATGGTATCCTATAACATTCACCACGGGGAGGGGATGGATGGGAAGGTGGATCTGAAGCGGATTGCGGAACTGATAGCGAAGGAGAAGCCGGACTTGGTGGCCTTGCAGGAAGTGGATTGCCGGTGTGAGCGGAGCGGGGGAGTGGATCAGGCGGCGGTGTTGGGTGAACTGCTCAAGATGGATCATCGTTTTGGGAAGTTTATGGATTTTCAGGGAGGGGAGTACGGGATGGCGGTGCTTTCGCGTTTTCCAATTGAGAAGACGATGGTTCATGAGTTGCCGAGGGGGGCGGAGCCGCGGTGTGCGCTGGAGATTGTGGTGAAGCCGGAAGGGTGGGGGACGGCGGTTTCCTTTGTGGGGATTCATCATGATTGGACGGAGGAGAAATTTCGGGTGGCGCAGGTGAAGGGGTTGATCGAGGGGGTGGGAGAGCGCGGGCACCCGGTGTTTTTGGCGGGGGATTTCAATGAGGAACCGGGCGGGGGATCGCTGGGTTTGCTGAAGGACTCGGGTTGGGTGATGTTGCGGAAGAAGCCGGCGAAGACGTGGCCGGCGGTTGAGCCGACGCAGGAGATCGATTTCTTTTTCGCGATTGGGTTGGAGGCGGTTGAATTCGACGATCGGGTGTTGGAAGAGAAAGTGGCGTCCGATCATCGGCCGATTGCGGTCAAAGTTTCTGTGAGTTCAAAAGAGGCGAAGCCGTAAGAGGATGGTGAGGTTTCTATTGGCTTTGATTCTTTGTCCCCTGATGGCGGTGTTTGGGGGGACGCCTGTTTTGAATGACGGGACGCCGACGGTGGTGTTGAGCTTTCGGCAGCCGACGGTGGAGGAGGCGGTGAGGTTTACTTCGGCGACTCTTTCCCTGAAGGGGACGACTGATTTTTCGGAGGTGGCTGAGATCGCGCTGATTCACCACCGGGGCGGGGGGAATCGGGAATTTGGTCGGGTGTCGGAGGTGGGGGAGAGGGTGACGTTTTCAGGGGAAATGGATTTCACGCCGGGGAATCATCTTTTTCTGGTGGAGGTGAAAATGAAGAAGGGGGCCAATCTTGATCACAAGATCGGGGTGGTGGTGGAGTCGATGAGTGACAGCGACGGGAAGGTTTACCGGCCGAAGGGGGAAGCCCTGCAGAGGTTGGCTTACCCGATTCATCATCAGGGGCAGTTTGATTGCCATACGTTCCGCATCCCGGGAATCGCGAGGGCGAAGGACGGCTCGTTGCTGGCGGTCTATGACCTGCGGTATCGGTCGAGCCGTGATCTCCAGGGGCACATGGATATCGGGTTATCGCGCTCAAGGGATGGCGGGCGGAGCTGGAGTGATCCGCGGCCGATCATGGATATGGGGGGGTATGGCGGGAAGCCGGAGGATGAGAACGGGTGTTCCGATCCGTGTATTTTGTTGGATGAGGAGACGGGCGAGATTTTTGTGTTTGCGGTGTGGACGCATGGGCGGCCGGGGACTCACCAGTGGCATGGGACGGGATCGATGCCGGGGTTGGGATTGGATGTTTCATCCCAGTTCATGATGGTGAAATCCGAGGACCATGGGGTGAGCTGGAGTCAGCCGGTGAATCTGACGGGGATGGTGAAGGATCCGGCGTGGTATCTTTTTGCGCCTGCGCCGGGGAACGGGATCACGTTGAAGGATGGGACGTTGGTGATTCCGAGTCAGGGTCGAGATGCGAAGGGGCTTCCATTTTCAAACATCATGTATTCCAAGGATCATGGGAAGAGCTGGACGGTGTCGGCTCCGGCGCGGACGAATACGACGGAGTGTGCGGTGGTGGAATTGGCGGACGGGGCGTTGATGTTGAACATGCGGGACAACCGGAACCGGAAGGATCAATCGGGGACGAACGGGCGGGCGGTATCGGTGACGCGTGATTTGGGGGCGACGTGGGAGGTGCATGCGACGGACCATGGGGCATTGCCGGAACCGGTGTGCATGGCGAGTTTGATCAGGCATGGGGAGTTGTTGTTGTTTTCGAACCCGAAGCACAAATCGTCGCGGACTAATATCACGGTGCGGGTGAGTGCGGATGGCGGGTTGAGCTGGGGGCATGAGCTCCTTTTGGATTCGGCGGGAACGGGCTACGGATATTCCTCGCTGGTGATGGTGGATGAGAAGACGGTGGGAATTCTTTATGAATCCTCGCAAGCGGACCTGATTTTTCAGAGGATTCCCCTTACCGATTTGATCAAATGATGAAGATTTTCGTACTACTTGCACTTGTTCTGCCGTTGTCCGCCCAGGAGGTTCCCCAATGGACTTCTCTTTTTAACGGGAAGGATCTGACCCATTGGGTGGATGTGAATACGTCACCGGATACGTGGCAGGTGAAGGACGGGCTTCTGGTGTGCACGGGGAAGCCGATCGGGGTGATGCGGTCGGTGAAGCAGTATGAGAATTTTGTGCTTCATATCGAGTGGCGGCACATGGAGGCGGGGGGGAATTCGGGGGTTTTTGTGTGGAGTGAGGGGACGGTTCCGGAGGGGAAGCGGCTGCCGAAGGGGATGGAGGTGCAGATGCTTGAGCTGGAGTGGCCGAAGCTGAACCCGAAGCGGGACGGGTCGCCAAACGATCGGAGGTATGTGTCGGGGGAGCTTTTTGGAGCCAATGGGCTCACGGCGACGCCGGATCATCCAAGGGGGAGCCGGAGTTCTTCGGTGGAGTATCGCTGTAAGGGGAAGGGTGAGTGGAATACGTATCAGGTGGTTTGTGTGGACGGGACGGTGAAGCTTTCGATCAACGGGAAGTTCGTGAACAGCATTCGTGATTCCTCGGTGAAGAAGGGTTATCTTTGTCTGGAGTCCGAGGGGGCTGAGATTCACTTCCGGAATATCAGGATCATGGAGCTGCCTCCGGGGGTGACGACTCCCGGGCAGGTTGCGCCGGTGGTGGAAGCCGATTGAGGGGGAGTCAATTTTCTGCGCTGTCCCAGCCGAGGTGGTGGGGCAAAAGAAAAACCCGAAGCCATGGGCTCCGGGTTTTTCAATTTATGATCTGGTTAGAGATGGACTAGAGAGGAAGTGAGGACATCTTGGATGCCTCAGCGACTTCGAACTTGGCGCGCTTAAGCACCTTCGCGGTCTTTTCCTCGTCGTAAGCATCTTCGCTGGTGAGAAGAATTTCGATGACGCGAGAGTCAACGAATGCGAACTGAACTCCATCAAGTTTGGTCAGAGCGACACGCGCTCTTTCATTGGTGGTTGCTCATCCGCCGCCCTTGCCGACGAAACGCATGCCCGCCTGGGGCTTGTCGTACTCGTTCTTGTCAAGGTCTTCGAGCTTAAGTCCGGCTTCGCCAAAGGCTTTGCGAACGGTGGCCTTAGTCAACTCCTGACCGTCCGAAAGTGTGACGATGGCGTTGGTTCCGGAGACGAGCACTTTTTCGGTGCCTTCGATCTTAGTCAAGGCCGCACGGGCCTTGGTTGCGGCACCTCAACCACCTCCACTGAAGGAGACGGAGAAGGCCGTGATCTTTTCTGCAGCTACGGCGGCGGCTTCATCTGCAGCAATGGCAGAGGAGGACACAGCACCGAAAGCGCACAACATTCCAAAGAGGATCTTGGCTTTCATAACGGCGGAACACTACGGGACTTTCGGGATTCTGCAAGTGGACAATTTTTAATTGAGGGTTGCTTCCATTCACGGGTGAATCCGCGCAATTCTCTCAATAAGAGCCTTTTAAAAGAACAGTCAGCCTGTTTTAGGAGCCTTTGATTGGGTATTTCCGAGATTTTCTTCGGCTTTTTTGGGAAAAGAGGGTCGATTTTCGCAACCGCTAGAAGCGGCGGAGGACGGTGTCGGACTCGTAGCGCTTTGCGGTTTTGGGGTAGTCGAGGGTGTGGTGGGATCCGCGGGATTCTTTTCGCAAGAGGGCGGAGTCGATGATGATGCTGGCGGTGGCGACGAGGTTCCGGAGCTCGAGGATGTCGGGGGTGAGGGTGTAGCCCCAGTAGAATTCTTTGACCTCGCGGCGGAGGTTGCGGAGGCGGTAGGAGGCGCGGCGGAGGCGGTTATCGGTGCGGACGATGGAGACGTAGTCCTGCATGGTGCGGCGGAGTTCGTCCCAGGCGTGGTAGATGTTGACGAGCTCGTCGGGCGGGGCGGCGTTTCCGCTTTCCCATTGGGGGATGAGGGGGCCTTTGGGTTCGGATTTTCCCGGGGGGTAGAGTTTGAGGATTTTGGCGAGGGCGCGGCGGGCCATGACGTTGCCTTCGAGGAGGGAGTTGGAGGCGAGGCGGTTGGCGCCGTGGAGTCCGGTGCAGGCGACTTCTCCGATGGCGAAGAGTCCGCGGATGGCGGTGCCTCCGTCGAGGTCTGTGACGACGCCGCCGCATTGGTAGTGGGCGGCGGGGACGACGGGGATGGGTTTTTCGAGGGCGTTGTGGCCGAAGTGGAGGAGGGTTTGGTGGATGAAGGGGAAGCGCTCGGCGAAGGTGTCGCCGAGGGGGGAGACGTCGAGGAAGACGCAGGGGGCGCCGGTGCGTTTGATCTCGGTGTCGATGGCGCGGGCGACGATGTCACGGGGGGCGAGGGAGCCGCGTGGGTCGTGGTCGTTTACGAACTCATGGCCCTCGCCATTGACGAGGACGGCTCCTTCGCCGCGGACGGCTTCGGAGACGAGGAAGGAGCGTGCTTCGGGTCCGCTGGCGGCGGGGTTGTAGAAGCAGGTGGGGTGGAATTGGATGAACTCCATGTTGGCGATGGAGGCTCCGGCGCGCCAGGCCATGGCGAGGCCGTCGCCGGTGGAGGAGTCGGGGTTAGTGGTGTAGAGGTAGGTTTTTCCGCAGCCGCCGGTGGCGAGGATGACGCGCGCGGCTTCGATGACTTCGACGTTGCCGGTTTTTGTCTGGAGGACGTAGGCTCCGAGGATGCGATCGTCGGTGACGGCTCCGAGTTTTCCGGTGGTGATGAGGTCGATGGCGTAGTGGTCTTCGAGGAGGGTGATGTTTTTGTTTTTCCTGGCGGTCTCGACGAGGGAGGTGGCGATTTCCCGGCCGGTGGTGTCCTTGGAGTGGAGGATGCGGCGTTCGGAGTGGCCGCCTTCTTTTCCGAGGGAGTAGCGGGAGGGATCTTCTTCGTCGCGGTCGAAATCGGTTCCCCAGGCGACGAGTTCGTCGATGGTCTTGGCGGCTTCGGCTACGATGGTCTCGACGACATCGGGATGGCAGAGGCCGCCTCCGGCGTCGAGGGTGTCGGCGATGTGCTTGGCGCAGTTGTCATCGGGGTCCCGGAGTCCTGGGGGGAGGACGGCGGAGATGCCGCCTTGGGCCCATGCGGTGTTGGATTCGAGGAGCTTGCCTTTGGAGATGACGGTGACGGTGCCGTGTTGGGAAGCTTTGATGGCGAAGGAGAGTCCGGCGACGCCGGCGCCGATGACGAGGAAATCAGACATGAACGAAGGGGGTTACGATGCCCTTTGAGGGATCATTTGCCAATCATTCAGTGTTTTTGGGGGTTGGTGGGAGCGAGGGGGATGCCGGGTGTGCGGCGTTGGTTTGTGGGGGGTGATTTTTTGCGGACGCGGTGTTTCAGTGGATTTCTGTTTGGAGGTCGCGGGCGGTCCAGATTTGGCCGGCGAGGTGGCCGAGGGTGCCGCGGGGTTTTCGAGCGCCGGTTTGGCGACGGGTGCCGAAGTGTTCGCGGCTTTGTTGGTAGACGTCGTTGACGAAGGTTTTGCTGCCGAGGACGGCGCCATCGGCAAAGTAGCGGATACGGCAGCTGATGGCCTTGCCGATGGCGAGGTCAGGGGTGGGGTCGGCTTTTTTGAGGCGTGCGAGTTCTTTCTCGATAGCTGCGCGGGGTGCTCCTTTGCGGGTGGTTTTTTGGCTGATATCGCCCGATGAATCGGGGCGGGTGGTTTTGACTTCAACGGCTCCCTGGAGGAGGATGGTGCGGTATTCTTTGGCGATGCCTCCTTGGGCCCAGGCGCGGGGTTTTCCTTGGTTGCCGCGGTGTCCGTGGAGCGCACGGACCAAGCCGGCGCGTGCTTTTTTTCCGCCTGCGGCTGCTTCTCCGTAGCTGCTCCAGCGGTAGTCTGCGGGGTCAGCGACCATTCCGGCCCGGACGGGATTGAGGTCGATGTAGGCGGCCATGGTGCGGGAGGCGGTGCCGTCTTCGACGATGACGCTTTTGAAGCGCTGCTCCCAGAGGGTGCCTTTGCGGCCGTTCATGCGGTTATACCAGGAGGTGAAGCGCTGCAGGAGACCTTTCATGAATTGGGAGAGGTCGTGCATGCGGTAGGTGAAGCGGCCTTTGACTTGTTGGAGTTGAAGGAGGGTTTGGTGGTAGGATTTTTGGGAGATTTTTCCGGCTGAGAGGGCCTTTCGGGCGTCTGCTTCTGCGCTGCGATGGTGGGCCAGTTCATGGCGGATTCCCTGAACGAATGCGCGGGAGTAGAGGGCATCGAGTCTTTTGAAGAAGGTGCTGTCGCTCAGGTCCTCGAGAGTTTCGCCGGGGGAGGGGGTCGGGGGGACTTCCAGCAGGATATGAAAGTGGTTGCTCATGATGCAGTAGCTCAGGACGCGGCAGCCGGAAAAGTTTTCATACATGCGCATGAGCATCTTGAAGTGCTCGCGTTCTTCATCGCCGAGGACGAAGCGTCGGTCGACGATTCGGGAGACCACGTGATAAATCACCGGTTTTTCGGGGTCATCCTTCCAAGGAGCAAGCCAACGCGACTTCCGCATATGGGAGACTAGACAGAAAGGGGATTGCGGGGCAAGCGGGTTTCCAATAAAAGGTCTGTCCCCATATCAAGAGGAGTTAGAGCGATTGTGGCATGCCTTCAGCATGCGGGTTGTTGGGAGAGGGGGTATGGGGCTGAAGCCCCATGTTTTGGTTGTTTGCTGCCTTTGGCAGCGTGAAGTGTGGTTATTCGTTGGGCGGAGGTTTGTTGAGGGGCTAGTGCTCCGTTCAGCTTAAAATGACGAGTGTCTTCTCACGTTTTTCGAGATGGCTTCGTTGTCACCCTTTCTGAGAATCCCGATTCACTGAAAGACTTCCGCCTTGCCCTCTCAAAAAACGCATTACGAAGCCATCCATCATTTTAAGCTGAACGAAGCACTAGTCCTTTTTGGTGACGAGGCCGAAGAAGGAGCGTTTTTTGGCGGATTTTTTGGAGGTGCTGCCGCGGGTGGCGAGGGTGGTGGCGGGGCGTGGGGGGGATTTTTTGAGGACGGAGGGGAGTTGGGATTGGGAGACGTTGGAGGAGGAGAATTGGGTGGGGAGGAGGGTGGTTTTGCGCTTGGCGGTGAAGGTGCCTTTTTTGAGGTCGGGGATTTCGGAGACGCCGGAGACGCCGCCGGGGTTGCTGCCGTCCTGCGGGCCTTCGATGGGGCCTTCGAGGAGGGAGGTGAAGCCTTGGTTGACGGTGAGTTGGCCGGTCTGGATGAGGGATCCGGGGCGGTTGTCATGGGCGACGCCGAAGGGGGCGGTGAGGGTGACGGAGTTTCCGGGGGCGGAGGTTTGGAACCGGCCGCTGTTGGAGATGAAGCCATCGGAGTAGATCTCGATGGTGGGGGCGGTGATGGTGCCGCGGGTGCGGACCTGGGCGCCGCCGAGGGATCCGGAGGCGGGGGTGATGGAGAGGTCGGCTTGGGAGACGGTGGAGGTCTCAGCTGAGATGAGGGTGACTTTTCCGGAGGGGGCTTCGAGGTTTCCGCCGATGGTTTGGCGGAGGCTGAGGAGGGTGAGGTCGCCGGAGGAGGCGTGGATGTCTCCGTTGACGATCATGTCGCGGACGCGGAGGGAGCCCTGGAAGTTTCCGCCGGTGAGGGGGAGGGTGGAGAGGGTGACGGCGGGGGCGTGGATGGTGCCGTTCATGCGGATGCCGCGGGGGGCGATGAGGGTGAAGGGACCGTCGGAGGTGATGGAGCCATCGATGAGGGCGGTGCCGCTGACGTGGTGGGTGCTGGCGAAGGGGCCGCCGGCGGAGGTGATGTTGAGGGAGTCGGTGGCGGGGAGGGTGAAGCCGGTCCAGTTGAGGTCGGCATTGTTAAAGAGGGTGATGTCGGTATTTCCTCCGGCGGAGGTGCACATGAAGTGAGGGGAGGGGCCGAGGGGGCATTGTGCGGCGGCGGTGCCGATGAGAGCTGTGAGAAGGAGGCCGGTTTTCATCACTGGAATCATCGCAAAGAAGGGCGGTGAATGTCAGGAATTATTCTCGTTCTTTCATTGGGGGCGAATTTCCGTATTCTTTGCGGGTGATTTCCGCTCCGATGGCAGGATGGCTCGATGAGCTTTGGGAGGCGGTGTGCCGTAAGGCGGCGCGGCCGATTCCGGGGGTGTTGTTGGATGGGAGGGGGATTGCGACGGTGGCGCGTGAGGTGTTTGGGGAGTTTCTTGAGGGTGGGGGTTCGCCGGAGGGGACGCCGCAGGCAATGATGACGGTTCTGGGGCAACCGGCGCAGAAGGAGGCGCTGAAGCATGTGGCGGGTCGGCGGAGCGGGGAGGGGGATGCGGATTTGTTGCGGGATCCGGAGAAGAAGTATTGGGAGAGGAATCCGAAGATGCCGGAGTTGGTGGAACGCGGGGGTGAGGGTGAGCTGACATCGGGTGAATGGGGAATTGCGGAGCCGGTGATGTGGAAGCGTGCGGCGCCGATTTATCGTCGATTGCGGATCAATGAGACGGATGCGCGTGATGTTTACGGGGAGACGATGGGTGATTTTTTGAAGGCGCGGCCCGATCTAAAAGGTTGTCCTTTTTTGGAGATGTTGGTTTTTGAGGAACTGCCACGTTTGTTTGCGGTGGTGGCGGAGCGGCGGGCGATCTCGTGGGTGCGGAAGCAGACGACGCTGAAGAATCAGCCGAACCAGACGGGGTTGTCGATGGATGATCCGGACCTGGGGTTGGCGGAGCCGAGGTCGCTGGAGGATCCGGATCCGTTGGCGAATGTGACCTTTGACCGGATCCGGGAGCGGTGCGGGGAGGCGCTGGAGGATTTTGAGTGGCACGTGGTGGAGGCGCTCTTTGTGGAGGGGAGTCAGACGCGGGATGAGCTGGTGATGGAGGATTGGATTGTGGAGGAGATGGGGGTGGATTTGGGGGCGTCGAGATCGACGAAGCTGCGACGGCTGAACGGGGTGATTGCGGAGGCGCTGGGGAAGCTGGGGCGCGCGATAGAAACGACTGATTTGTAGAAAAAGTGACATTGAACCCGAAGGAGTGCGATCGAGGAGACAGAAGATGAAAAAGATACCTGACCGAAGCCTTGAAGCACTGCGTGTGCGTGACGAGCTATCGCATGATTCCGATGCGCTGCGGGCGTTGGATGCGCTGGCGAAGATGAGCGAGGAGGAGAGTGCGGTGGAAGTGCCGCCGATTCCGGATGATTTGCGGGCGCAGTGGGGGGAGCGGTATGGGGAGGCGCGGCAGGCAGTTCCGGTGGCGAAGGAAGGATTTTTTGCGAGCTTGAAAGAGCGGTGGAGTGGATGGGCTTTGGGCGGGGTGGCGGCGACGTCGCTCGCGGCGATTGCGTTGCTCTTTGTGCTGAATCAGGGAGGGACGCCATCGATGAGCGGTGGCGATGCTCCGGTGATGCGGGGTGGTGGTGATTTCCAGCCGACGAAGGAGACGGTGATACTTTTCATCGGGAGTGCGGAAGTGAGCTTCGAGGAGTTCTTTGAAACCCGTGAAGGCGGGCTGGTGCTGGAGGCGGCTGATGAGGCTGATGTTGAGCGGGTGATCGCTGACAATGGGCTGAGTGAAGCGGTGGTGATTGATGCCGGGACCGGGACCTTGCGGCTTTGGAAGGACGGCTTTGGTGATGAGGTGAAGTTGATTGAGGGGGGCGATGCCTATGATTTGAGTGAAGCGCTGGAGAACCATCTGGGACAATGAAGACCTTACTGACTTTCTCATTGATCACGGCGGCTTACGGGCTGCCGGTGGTGATCGAGAGTGGGAATGAGGTGCCGGACCGGGAGGTGCTGGAGGAGGCGGTGGCGCAGGCGCGGGATGCGGATGGGGCGGCGGATGCGATCTTGATTCACTACCATGACCGGGGGTTTCCGGCAGTGGGGGTGGAGGTGGTGGATGAGCGGGGGCGGCGTCGGGCGGTGATTGAGGTGGCGCGGTTTGGCAAGGTGTGGCTGGGGGAGGGTCCGGAGCGGACGGAGAAGGTGGCGGGAGAGTTTTTTGGTGAGTTGTCGGGGAGCCCGGTGGATCGCAAGGTGTTGGCGGGGATGCTGGAGGACTTTCATGCGAATCCGCTGCATCGGGTGGTGCCGAAGCTGCAGCCGAGTGAGGATGGGGTGAGGGTGAATGCGTTGTTGCAGATCGAGCAGTCGGAGGCGCAGCGGTTTTCGGCGGGGTATTTGGATACGGGGGCGAATCCGCTGCCGCGTGAGCGGGTGTGGGTGCGGGGTGAGTTTGCGGATTTGTTCGGGCGGTCGACCTTGACCTCGGCACAGGTGAGTTCGGCATTTGATCCGGGCGAGTTTCATGCGGTGCAGCTGGGGACGCGGTTTTTTCAGCGGGGGAATCAGGAGTTGGGTTTTGATTTGTCTTACTCGGGGGCGTCGGGGTTTTCGGTGGGTGGGTTTGATGCGTATTCGTGGCAGGCGGGGGTGAGTTGGGAGCGGGGGGAAGCGGAGTGGCGGGGGTGGGAGCGGACGACGACGGCGGGATTTTCGTACCGGAAGAGTAACAACGCGCTGGAATTTGGGGCAGCGACGGCGCGTGGGTTGGCAGATGTTTTCCAGGTGAGGGTGGGGCAGGAGTGGGAGCGGAGGGATGAGGGAGCGGAGACGCAGGTGCAGGCGGATTTGATCGCGTCGCCGGGGGGGACGTCATCGGCTGGGGACGATGCGGCGCATCAATCGTTGCGGCCGGGGGCGAGGGCGGAATATCTGATGGCGCGGGCGGGGCTGTGGCATCGTCGTGATTTACCCAAGGGATGGGACGCGGTGGTGCATGCGGCGGGGCAGTGGTCGAGCGATCCGGTGTTGCAGGCGGATCAGATTGCGTTGGGCGGGGCGTCGGGCTTGCGCGGGTTGCCGGAGCAATTTGCGTTGGGGGACGAGGGGTATTTTGGCGGGGTGGAGATCCGGACTCCGGTGCTGGAGGTGGCGGGGGACTGGAAGGTGCGGCCTTCGGTGTTTTTGCAGGCGGGTGAGACTTTTAATCTGGTGACGGGCGGGAGCACGAGTGCGGTGACGAGCGGGCTGGGAATTCAGGTGGCGGGCGGCGAAGGGCTTCGTGCTTCGGTTCACGCGGGCTGGCGGCTCGACTCGGGCGGCTCGGAGCTGCATACTCAATTAACGTGGAAATTTTAATCCCCCGATCCGATGCGCGTTCGAATTCTTCTTCTCATGCTGGCCCTGATGGGCGTGGCATCCGCGCAGGATCCGAGATTCTACATTCAGGTCAACGATCCGAATAACGCGCAGCTTCTGGCGACGGTGACGGGGGCGGGAGTGGGGGTGAATGTGGTGCGGAATTTGGACTATCCGGTGGTGGGGCTGAATGCGGTGGCGGTGACTCTGGACCCGGCTGATTCGGGGCAGCTGCGCAATGCGATGGATGCGCAGTATGGGCCGGGCAATCATTTGTTTACGTTGGATCCGGTTTCGCTTCCGGATGAGGGATCGGGGGATGATCCGTCGGATCCGATTTTGGTGATGGCGCCATCGTCCAACCCGGCGCTCGACAATCTGGTGCCATCGCGGCCGGTGACATCGCCGCCGAGCGGGCCGCTGGAAGGGAGTTTGATCATCGACATTGTGGGGACGGGAGTGGATCAGGCGCATCCGGGGTTTTCCGGTCTGACGTTTGAGACTCCGATATCGGTGATGCCTGATCTTGGCGGGGGGATGCTTCCGGGGGATGTGGATTTTTACAATCATGAGAGTCGGCTGGCGGGATGTATTGCGGGGAGCAGCTCGGGGATTTTGACGGCATTGGGAACGCGGTCGGGGGCGACGTATCGTTCGGTGTTGTGTTATGAGAAGCCCGAGGGAGGGCCGGGATTGGCAACGGCTTTTACGAGTGATTGTGTGGCGGCGATTGCGGAGGTGGTCTTTGAGCATGATCTGAGGACGCAGGGTCCCTATTTGAAAAACCATGCGGCGGTGATGTGTTATGCGCACTCGGTGGTGCCGCCATCGCCGGGAGACGGCATCCGGGTGGGGCATTTGGAAGCGACGCTGGATCAGGCCTGGGAGCGTGGGATTTTCACGTCGATCTCGGCGGGGAATCGTCCGGTGGCGGCGGCGGCGTCATCGCCTGCGGGTGCGGGTGAGTGGATTGTGTATGATTCCGGTGGCGGGGTGGTGAGCACGCGGTATTGGCCTCCTCCGGGACCTCCTTCGTATCTGCTTCCGGCAACGGTAGGGTTTGAGACGACATTTACGGGGTCGGATTATCATGTGAAATCCGGGGCGCATGACATCGCGGTTTCGCCTGCGCCGTGGTATGTATCGGCATCGTTGGGGTCGGCGCTGAATCTGCCGAATGAATCGGGATATGGTCCGACGACGAACAACGGGGTGGATGTTTTTTCACCGGGCGCGGCGGTGCCGGTGCCGGCGACCCGATTGATTACCCCTCCGGTGGGCGGGACGACGATCACGGTGGATGGAACGACTTACACGGTGGAGCGCGGGTATCAATTGGGGAACGGGACGAGCTATGGGGCGGCGTATACGGCGGGGTTGGCGGCGAGGATTTATCAAATGAGGCCGTGGGCGAGTCCTTCGCAGGTGCGTTCGGCGATCATCGATGCTCTTCCTGCGAGCGGGCTGGAAGCGCTCACGGTGCCGAGTCTGGGGTCGCTTCCGGCGATGTCGCTGACCTACGAGGAGTGGATTGCGCGGTATGAGAACATCGCCGACTTTGGGTTTTTCGAGAGCGACATGGATGCGAAGCTGGCGGACCCGGATGGGGACGGGGTTCCCAATTTGACCGAGTATCACTGCGGGATGGATCCGCGCCATGAGGATGCGCAGCATGCTCCGGTGATGGCGCTGGATGAGGACGCGTTGACGATCACGGTGGCGATGCAGCTTGCGGTTTATCTTCCTGCGCCGGACGAGGTGGATTGGCGGATCGAATCGAGCGACGATCTCGAAGTCTGGGCGAGCGAGGGAAAGGGAGTGGTGACCACCTTTTCCGAAACTGCGCTGAATGGGGATGGCACGAACATCAGCGCGGTTTTTAGCTTCACCACCGGAGCTCCGAAGAAATTCTATCGGGTGGCTATTTTTGATATTCTCTGATGCGACTGATCATTTTGCACCTTTTGATCTGCCTGCCGCTTGCGGCCGGTCCGCGTGAAGAGGCGCTGGCATTGATTGGGGAGGCGGTTGAATGGGTGGAGGCTCACCCTGCGGTGGCTGCCGGGTTTGCAAGGCAGGCTTTTGAGGTGCTGGAGAAGGCGGATGATCCGGCGGCGGCCGAGCTATCGGCTTGCGCGGCGCATGCGGCCCGGGCGTGGCGGTTGGCGGGTGAGATGGAAAAGGCGAAGGCGTGGTTTGGAAAGGCGATCCCGCTGGCCGATCCGGAAAGCGGGTCGCTTCTGCGGGCCGAGCTGGCGGATCTTCTGATGCGTGAAGGGGAGCCGGCGGAAGCGCGACGGGTGTTGGGTCAGGAGCCCGCGCATCCTTCTTCGTTTTGGCATCAGACGTTAGCGAAGCTTCATTTGACCTGCGGGCAGGCGGCGGAAGCGAAGAGGGAGATCGGATTGGCGCTGGCGGATCTTCCGAAGGATTCTTTGGCGAACCGGGCGGCGTTGTTGATTGATGCGGCGGGGATTGAGTTGCGGTTGGGGAAGTCGCCGGCGGAATTGATTGGGGAGGCGGAGGCGATTTTGGTGGGGCTGGATGATCCTCATCCGGAGATGATTTCCGCGCTGGCATCGGTGGCGGCGCAGGACCCGGAGCGGTCGCCCGAAGAGGCGCTGACCATTCTTCAGAGTGCGGCGGATCATTTGAAAGACGACCCTGTCTGGCGGCAGTCTCCGGCGCGATTGTCCTTTGCGGTTTCGCTGGCGGATGCGGCGGCGCGGTGTGGGCGGTCTGATCTTGTGCGGTCGACCCTGTTGCCTCTGATTGAAAGAGACGAACTTCCTGATGATCATCCCTTATTGGCACGGGCGCTTTTTCTGGCAGCGGAAGCCGAGGGGGAAGTGGTGTTTGCGAAGCGGAGTTCCGAGGTGGCGATGCGTTGGCTGGCGGGATCGGAGACGGAGTCATCGGAAGTTCTTTTGGGAATTCAGCGGACGGTGGATCCGGTGTCTCCCTTGTTGATTGGGCCGGTGGATGTGGACGCACTTCTGGGGACTGCGCTTGCTTCGCAGAACCATGCGCTGCGCAAGCGGCTGGGCGGAACGGTGGCGGCTCCGGGTGGGCAGGCGGTGTTGTTTTTGATCTACTATCGGGGAGGGGAGGCGCATTACGGGGCGTTGGTGTTGCGGGGGGAGGCGGTGTGGGTGGATCTTGGTCCGGCGGGGAAAATTCATGATCGGCTTACGGCCACGATCGAGACGGCCGAGCGGACCTTGGGGGAGGCGACCGGCTCCACCCTTTCGCTGACGGGGCGATTGACGCAGCTTTGGAAATCGGTGTGGGAGCCCTTGCTGCCTCATCTGGATTTGGGGCAACCGCTTTCGATTGCGCCCACGGGGCTTCTTCATTTTGTTCCGTGGGCGACCTTGCGTGATCGTGATGGGAGGTACCTTTGCCAGACTGCGGAGGAGGTTCGGATTTTGGCGCTTACGGGGAAGTTTCCGGAAAGGACACAAGGTGGCGGGGCGCTCTTTGTTGGGGTGGATGAGGCGCCGGGGGCGCAGTCGGGTGGGGTGTTGTTTCCTTTCGATGAGGAGTTGGCCGGGCTGGTGGGTGATTTGGCGCCCCTTCCCGGGGTGAAGGATGAATTGGGGGGGCTGACCGGGGAGGCGGTGATGAATCCCGATGAGGAAAGGCTGCGGAATCTTTTGTTAGAGAATCCGCCGGAGGTTCTGCATCTGGCGGGTCATGGATTTGTGGCGGAGGGTGAGTCGGCGCAGGGTTTTCGCGCGGGATTTCTTTTGGGTGGGGCGAAGGACAGCTTGCCCCGGTCTTTTGCCGGGGAGTTGGTGCCGGAGGGGGAGGATAATTTGCTTTTTGCCCGCGAGATTGCGGCACTGGAATTGTCCCGGACGGGGCTGGTGGTGTTATCGGCTTGTCGGGGTGGGATTGGGCGCAGTGAGGTGGGTGGGAATTGGTCGAGTCTGCGTCGGGCATTTATTGCGGCGGGAGCCGGTCAGGTGTTGGCGAGCCAATGGCGGGTGCGTGATGACGAGCTGCCTCCATTCATGAAGGCGCTTTATGGCGGGATGCGATCGGGGGAGCCGGCCCACCGTGTGCTTTGGAAGCTCCAGCGGGACTGGATTGAGGAAAAGATTCCGGCTGCGAAAGATAAGCCGGAGTCCTTACGGGCGGCGTCGGCGGGAGCGTGGGTCCTTGAAGGGACGGGGTTTTAGAGGGTTGACGCTTATTTTGTCACCGGGTCTGAATTCAGGTCCGGTGATTTTTTTTGGAGAAAGATGACATTGGAAATAGAGGGCCGCGATTGAGGAGGTGAAGGGGGAAATAAAACCTCCATAAAACCAAAAACTCAAACTACCCGAATCCATGAAAATCTATCGCCGTATCCCAGCCAAGACCGCTCCCAACGCAGCCGATTATGTTCCTACCCACGAACATCACACCGGCTTCGCCAAGAACAACGCTCCCCGCAAGATCAGCAAGCTTCGCCTTTATCCATCCCGGCCGGCCAAATTTGTCGCCGCATCTGCAGCGCTCATGATGGTGGGCTCGGCGGTGGCCACCACGCTTTCGGTTGACTTCCTGGGAGTGACCCAGACGAACACGCTGAGCCCCACCGATATTGCGGGGGTGGTTCCTGCCGACACCTGGAATGCGGCAACGGGAGACAACAACGTGGGAGGAATTTCTGTGGATGCGCCGACGCTACCGAGCGCAGCGCTGGTCGCCTGGACTTCTTCAGGGAGTGCCAACACCGTTCCGAACTCACTGGCCACGGCGGATCATGAGATGATGGAGGGCTTTATTTATGGCAGCATTGGTTCCGGAGGGACCGTGCCGGCCAGTGTGCGCGTCAATAGCATCAACCTGGTGGGACTGGGATGGAGTTCGTATGATCTCTATGTTTATTCGGACACGTCGAAGAACGGACCGACGGTGCAAATTGATCTCTTTGCCCCGGGTGCCACGACCTATACCCACACCGAATTGGTCTCCGGCACTTATGCGCCTCCGACATTTTCCTACGTCGACAGCCAGACTTCACCTGCGGGGAACTACGTTCTCTACACGGGTCTCACGGCGACCGACTTCAACATCCAGGCGACTCCGCTTTCCGGAATCGATCTTGCGGGAATCAACGGTTTCCAGCTGGTGGGCACCAGTGTTCCCGAGCCATCCACGGGTGTTCTGGCCCTGTTGAGCGCCACGCTGCTGGTGATGCGCCGTCGCCGGTCCTAGGAACCACTTTGTTGGGGAACAACCAACGAACACCCGGTCCACCATTCTGCAGATTTTTGCAGGGTGGTGGATTGGTTTTTTGAATAGCTTGTTCGTCCGGTCTAGCGTTTGCGGCGGAGGATGGGGAATGCGCAGGAGAGAAGGGCGAGGGCGGCGGAGCTTGGCTCGGGAATGGATTCGAGAGTGAGGGTGGTGAAGGTATCATCCCATGTCCCCAGATCAAAGGTGAGGGTGTTGGCATCGGTGAGGACGAATGCGCCTGGTGTTGTGGTGCCGGTGATTGATTGAATGCCCGTCCAGTTATCGCCTTGTGAGTTGAGGCCGACGATGGTGATGTTGGCTCC
Source organism: Verrucomicrobiaceae bacterium (assembly GCA_051252135.1). Classification (GTDB taxonomy): domain Bacteria; phylum Verrucomicrobiota; class Verrucomicrobiia; order Verrucomicrobiales; family Akkermansiaceae; genus SW10. The sequence goes on from JBPOGH010000018.1 coordinate 61,884, forward strand.
GGGGAGGTAGTCGACAAATCCGGCGTTGTTGAAGCTGATGGTGTTGGTTCCGAAGTTCAGGATGGTGTTGGGGCTGCCGTTGACGGAGACGGCATCGCCCCCGGTGTTTTCAATATATCCGATGGTTCCTCCCCCTGCGGCGGTTCCGTTGATGTTGATTCCGGTGATGTCAGTGACGACCAGAGCTGCCTGTGAAGAGGTGATGGTGGCCAAGATGGCGACGAATTTTAAAGATTTTACCGGTTTCATGGGACTTAAGGTAAAGGGACAGTGGAACATGAAAGCAAGCTGAATCCGGGGATGCGGCAATAAGTTGATCGGTCAGGTGGGGTGAGAGCGCATCTGTCTCCGGGCAGGAAAATGGGGCGATGGAGGTGGGGGAGAAACAATTTTGAATTATTTGTGCAACTCTTGGTGGGTTTGGGAGTTAACCCCTGTTGGAGACTGATGGGTTGATTTCTTTGTCAGTCGGCTTCTACCGTTTATAAAAATGAAAAATTCCACGCTATTTCCGATTCTTGCCGTTACGGCATCAGCAGCTTTTGGGCTCGGTTGGGCCGTTCGCCCTGATGATGGTTCCGATTCCGAGGGGGATGCTTCCGGGAAGCAGTTGGTGGTGAATTCGGGGGCGGCGCGGTCGAGTGGGTCCTCACGGGGAGGGAGTGTGGATCAAGGAGGGCCGGAGAGGGATTTTGTGGCGCGGTATGTGGTGGATGGGAAGATTTCGGCAGCCGATATGAAGGAGGCGATCAAGGAGATGGCGCAGACGAATGATCCGTTGTTGCGGCAGAAGATGTTTGCGTTGTTGCTGGAGAATTTGACGGCGGAGAATGCGAAGGATGCGTTTTTGGCGCTGCGGGAGAATAGTCGCGGTGGTCCGTTTGGGCGTGGCGGCGATGATGAGATGCGTCTTTTGGCGAATGCCTGGGGCCGGATTGATGGCGCGGGTGCGTTGGCTTCCCTGAAGGAAATGGCGGAGGCCGAGGAAGGGGAAGACCGTGGGCGAGGTGGCCGGGGAGGCCCGGGCGGACTTGGCCGTGAGATGGTGGGAGCGCTCTCAGGATGGGCGACGGTGGATGGTGCGGGTGCGATCAGTTATTTGGATACGATCGAGGATGAGCGGATGAAGGGGTTTGCGGGCTTTGGGGTGATCCAGGGTTTGTTGGTGAACGGGGTGGATGACGCGATGGCGTTTGTGGAGGGATTACCGAAGGGTGAGAATGGAGGGCGTGCCCAGGAGATGTATATGGGGATGATTGCGGGGGAGATGCTGGAGCAGGGGAATGATGCGGCGAAGAGCTGGGTGGATTCGGTGAGTGATCCGACGTTGAAGTCGGGGGCGTTGGCGCGGCTTACGGAGTCGATGATGCGTGATGATCGTGAGGCGACGGCGGAGTGGCTGGTCAAGTATGGGAATGATGAGTCCGCGGCCCGGGCGGTGGAGCGACTGGCGGATTCCTGGGCCCGTGAGGATCCGAAGGCGGTGCTGACGTGGGCGGATGAGTTTTCAGGTGCGGCGAAGGCGGAGGCTTATGGTCAGGCGCTGGGTTCATGGGCCCGTGAGGATCCGGAGGGTGCGGGTGAGTATTTGAGCAATCTGTCGGCGTCTCCCGAGCGGGATTCGGCAACCGAGGCCTATGCGACGCGCGTTTCCCGGGAGGATCCGGTGACGGCGATGGAGTGGGCGCAGACGATTGGGAATGACAACCTCCGTCAGGAGACGGTGGTGGAAGTGGCGCAGGATTGGTATCGCAGCGACAAGGCGGCGGCGGAAGCCTGGGTGCAGACGAGCGGTTTGTCCGAGGAGCAGGTGAAGTCGATCACGGAGCCGCGTCGCGGGTTTGATTTCGGTCGCGGAGGTCCCCGGGGGCGGTAATGGCGTTCCCGAGCGAGAGAAGCCCGGAGAGGGATACGAACAAGGCCCGACATTTTAAAAATGCCGGGCCTTTGAATGTACGGTTGGGAGGGTTTACTTCCGGCGGCGAAGGATGATGCCGAGGAGTCCGCTGCCGAGAAGGATTACGGAAGAGGGCTCGGGAACGGCGGAGACTTGGTTGGGCGCGTTGGGGGTGTTTATGGCGTCCCCGGGAGCGGTGGTGGAGGTGAAGGTAGGGAGTCCGTCTCCGTTGAAGTCATTGCGCACCCAGTCCGAGGGGCTGTCGGTGTCGGTGCCATTTGGGATACGGGAGGCTCCGCCGGGCTGGAAGGAGTTGCCATCGAAATTGGGGGCGAGGTCGGGTGCGTAGACGAAGTCCGATGCACCACCATCTGAGGTGGCGATGGAGTCTACGATGGAGGTCCAGAGGGGGTTGTCGATGATGCCGTCGTTGTCGGCATCGATGTCATCACCGACGTTTCCGGTGAATCCGTCGACGAGAAGAAGGGTGACGCTGCCATTTTCGATATCATTTGCTCCTCCGATATCGAATCCGGAGAACCAGTAACCGTTGGCATCAGTGGATCCGATGGTGACGATGAGGTCGTCGATCAGTCCGGCGCCGGTTCCGTCTCCTTCGATCTCGATGAGGGTGAGATGGGAAAAGTCGGTGTTGGCATCGGAGCTGAAGAGTTCGACGAATTCATGGGTGTCGCCTCCGGTATGGTCGACGACGAACTCGTTGATGACGATGACGGCTTGAGCTTGGGATGAGAGGGCGATGAAGCCGGCGGTGAGGAGTGGTTTTGTGTTCATGGTGGTGGGAGGGAAAGAGGCCCTAAAGATCAAGGTGTTGGCCTAAAGAAGAGGGGAGGTCAAGGAGGGAGGGGGAAAGATAGGTTATCCGACGGTTTGGATTTTGACGAGGGAGCGGAGGGGCGGGGAGCCATCGTGGGCCCAGGCGAGAGGAGGGGATTGGGCCTGACCGAGGGGGTGGATGCGGTGGGAGGGGAGGTCGGTGCGGGGGGTGAAGGGGTGGAGTGAGATTTGGGAGAGGGTGCGGGTGTCTTGGGGGGAGAGGTTTGGAAGTTGGGAGAGGGGTTTGAGGAAGACGGTGTGTCCGAGGGGTGAGGGGTCGAGGGCGGGGGTATTTTGGTAGATGATGGTCCAGGCGGTGTCGGCGGGGCTGTGCCAGAGGTGGTGGTTTTTAGGGTCCTGGGCGTGGAGGTAGCGGGTTTCGAGGCGGAGGTTGGTGATGGCGCCGTGTTGGGAAGGGGAGAGTGGAGCGGGTGGGGTGGTTTTTTGGTGTTCTTCGATGGCTTGGGCGAGGAGGGGGGCGAAGTGGTGAGGGTCGGAGGTGTAGATGGTCTGGAGGGAGAGGCAGCCGGTTTGGGAGAATTGGCAGATGTCGCGGGCGGCGAGTTGGGCGGCTTCTTCCGTGGGGTCTTCGATGAGGGCGATGGCGAGGCGATGGCCGTGGGCGATGAAGGGGATGTCGAGGGGGGCTTGTTGGCGGAGTTGGTGGAGGGTGGCGTCGTTTCCGTAGGCGACGATGGCGTGTGCTTCGGGGAGCCAGTGGGAGGGGAGGGTGCGGGAGGTCTCGATGAGGGCGAGGAGTTCGGGGGGGAGTTGGGCGAGGGAGGCCTCGAAGTCCGGGAGGGCGTTGGAGGGGAGTTTGAGGCGATTTTTTGAGCCGAGGAGGAGTCCGTGGAGGAGGGTTTGGTAGGCGGCGTGGGGGGTGTTGCCGGAGGTGAGGTGGACGATGTTTTCCGGAATGAGGTAGCGGGCGTTGGGGAGGGGAGGGAGTTCGCGGTCGAGCCAGGCGTGGAGGTCGGCCTCAGTGAAGGTGCCGGTGTAGGGGGCGAAGAGGGGGGCGGCTTGGGCGATGAGGGGGAGGTGGTTCATCGGGTGAGGGAGTGGTCGATGGAGCGGGAGCAGCCGCGGGGGAGGGCGGAGGGGTCCCGGCCGTGGAGGGTGAAGGAGCCATCGGGGTGGGCGGTGGCGAAGTCCTGGGTGCGGATGGCGGCGACGGAGTGGAGGTTGGCGAGGTCGTGGATCTGGAGGTATCCCATTTGGCCGTGGGGGAGGGGGGTTTCGGTTTGGGGGCAGATGATTTGGGTGCGTGCCCAGTGGGGGAAGCGGTGGGTGCCTTGGGAGCCGGTGGCGTAGGCCTGGGAGGAGAGTTCGGTCATGCCGTATTCGTTATGGATGGCGGTATCGGGGACGTCGAAGAAGGAGGAGAGTTGTTGGTAGAGGTCGGCTTTGGCGAGGGTGCGGGAGGTGCCTTTGTAGCCTCCGGTTTCGAGGAGTTGGGAGCCTGAGGGGAGGGGGATGGGTTGGTGGGATTCGAGGAGGTGGAGGAAGGCGAGGGCGGTGCCGGCGAGGATGATGGGTTGGGTGAGGTGGTGGAGGGGGGCGAGGTGGAATTTTGCGTGGTAGAGGAGGAAGGGGGAGGTGTTTTGGGGGTCCAGCGCCTGGTGGAGGTGCTGGAACATGTTGACGAGGGAGGAGTGGGGGGATTCGGCGGGGGAGGGGCTGAGGAAGTGGAGGGGGAGCGGGGGGAGGTTTTTTTGCCAGTGGGTGCGTGCGGCGAGGTGGTAGGTGGTGGTGGCGGGGAAGTGGTGGGCGCCTTTGGTCTCGGTGGTGGTGCCGGAGGTGAGGAAGGTGATGGATCCGGTGGAGAGGGGGTAGGCGGGGAGTTTGAAGGCGCGGGTGGGGATGGCGGGGATGTCCTGCCAGCGGGTGACGGTGGCGGGAGTGAGGCCGAGGGAGGTGGCAAAACGGCGGTAGGGGGCGCAGTTTTCGAACTGTTGTTTGAATAGATGGAGGGCGAGATCGTTTAACCCTGCGGAGTTCTCCGAAGCGATGAGTCGGTGCACATCGGTCGCGAGTGGATATTCGGGTTGGGGGTGCTGGCTTGACATTTTTTGGAATTCCAACGATGAACGCGGGGTCAGTTCACCCCCGACATTCCTACTGAAACTTATCACTGACATGAAAGCCATGATTTCTCTTCGCCATTTGTTGGCCCTTATTCTCACGGGGGCGTTCCTTGTGAGTTGTGCCCCATATCCTCCCGAGGGTCCGTTTAATCCGAATCCTGCGACTGCCGAGAAGGTGGTGCCCGAGGTGACCAAGAAGCAATCCGAGGTGGAGCGTCAGAAAGAAGAGAATCGCAAGCGGTTGGCGGCGAAGAAGCGGGCGGAGGCGAAGAAGCGGGCGGCAGATCGCGCTGCGGATCGTGAGGCTGAGGGCAGCAGGGAAGTGACGACTCCGAAGCCTCCCGAAGTGAAGCCGAAATCGAAGTATCCGACGGCGTCCCGGACGCGTCCGGGATTTGTGAAGAATCCTTATACGGGTGCGGAGGTGGATGTCCGTGGTGTGCCGGGTGGTTCGTTGGTGATTGATCCGGATGATCCGAATAAGGCGACGAACAAGTTCCGCATTCCCTAAAGGGCGGATGTGATTTATTTTCCAGCCACGCCTTCAACGGAGGGCGTGGTTTTTTTTTCCACTGAGATGAGTTTTACCAAAATCGCGATATTGGGCCCGGGGCTTCTCGGTGGCTCGGTGGCGTTGGCGGCCCGGGAGGCGGGGTTGGAGGTGTGTCTTTGGGGTCGGAATGCGGAGCGGGTGGAGGCGACGTGCGCGTTGGGGCTGGAGGCAACGACGGAGTTGGGGGAGGCGGTGAAGGGAGCGGATTTGGTGGTGCTGGCGGTGCCGGTGGGGGCGATGCCGAAGGTGGTGGAGGCGATGTTGCCGCATTTGGGCGAGGGCTGTCTGGTGACGGATGTGGGGAGTGTGAAGGTGCATCCGCATCAGGAGGTGGGGTCGATGTTGCGCGGAGCGGGTGTTGATTTTGTGGGGAGTCATCCGATGGCGGGGTCCGAGCAGACGGGGGTGGAGGCGGCGCGGGGCGATCTTTTCCGGGGAGCGGCTTGTGTGGTGACGAATGATGAGGCGGTGGGGGAGGAGCGGGTGGAGGAGTTGGAAAAATTTTGGGAGGTGCTGGGGTGTCGGGTGAAGCATTTGACGGCGGCGGATCATGATCGGGCGGTGGCTCGGATCAGTCATTTCCCGCATGCGATGGCGGTGTTGACGGCGGAGGTGGGGTTGGCGACGGGTGATGAGGCCGGGTTGGCGGGGGGCGGGTTCCGTGATACGAGCCGGGTGGCGTCGGGGGATGCGAAGATGTGGGCGGAGATCATGATGGAGAATCGGGGGGCGTTGATGGCGATGTTGCGGGAAGCGGAGGGGTCGATGCGTGAATTGCTTGTCATGTTGGAGGATTCCGACGATGAAGGGCTGGAGCAGTATTTGGCCAAGGTCAAAGAGATGCGGGATGCGGTGAGCTGAGAAATTTTTACAATGAGCGATACAATCAAGGTAAGTCCGTTGCAGGCGGTTTCAGGGGAGCTGGCGGTGCCGGGAGACAAGAGCATCTCGCATCGGGCGGCCATTTTGGCGGGTCTTTCGGACGGTTCGTGCCGGGTGGAGAATTTTCTCCCGAGTGAGGATTGTGTGAACACGCTGCGGGCGATGGGTCAGTTGGGGGTGAAGTATGAGGTGGAGAAGGGGACGCCGGAGGCTCCGATTGATATGGTGATCCATGGTTGCAATGGCGAGCTGCGGGCTCCGACAACGGAGTTGGATTGCGGGAATTCGGGGACGGGGATGCGGCTTTTGGCAGGGGTGTTGGCGGCTCAGAAATTTGACAGCACCCTGATCGGTGATGCGTCGCTTTCATCGCGTCCGATGGGGCGGATCATGAAGCCGCTGGAGCTGATGGGTGCGAAGATTGATGCGAAGGGGGTGAAGCCCGGTTGTGCGCCGCTGAAGATTACGGGGGGTGAGCTGAAGCCGATCCGGTATGAGATGCCGATGGCGAGCGCGCAGGTGAAGAGTGCGATCTTGTTGGCGGGGTTATTTGCTCCGGACCGGACGACGGTGATTCAGCCGGCGACGACACGGGATCACACGGAGCGTTTGCTGAATTCCTTTGGGGTGAGTGTGACCACGAACGGGAATGAGATTTCGGTTTATGGAGGTCAGCGGGTGAGATCGCGTGATCTGGTGGTGCCGGGTGATATTTCGAGTGCGGCGTTTTGGCTGGTGGCGGCGGCTTGTCGGCCCGGTGCGAGGCTGTTGATTACCAACGTGGGTCTGAATCCAACGCGGACGGCGATACTTGACGTGTTGGTGCGGATGGGGGCGCACATTAAGGATGTGGTGCTTCATGAGGACGGCGGTGAGCCGCGGGGAAACATTGAGGTGATCGGGCAGGAATTGCACGGGACCGAGATTCGTCGTGAGGAAGTGCCGAACCTGATTGATGAGGTTCCGATTCTTGCGGTGGCGGGTGCTCTTTCGAAGGGGAAGATGGTGATTCGCAATGCGGAGGAGTTGCGGGTGAAGGAGACGGACCGGATTGAGACCACGACGCAGAATCTGCGGGAGATGGGAGGCGAGGTGGAGGAGTTTGAGGACGGGATGGAAATTACGGGAGGTCAGCCGCTCAAGGGGGCGCATTTGAAGAGTTTCGGGGATCATCGCATTGCGATGGCCTTTGCGATGGCGGGCTTGCTGGCCGAGAGCGGCAGCACGGTGATTGAGGATACGGCGTGTGTGAACACGTCTTACCCTGGCTTTGCCGAGCACCTTAAATTGATGCGGAAACGATGATGGGAACACACAGAGCAGTGGCGATTGACGGGCCGGCGGCATCAGGGAAAAGCACGGTGGCCAAGCGGCTGGCGGATGCGCTCGGGATGGTGATGGTGAATTCCGGGGCGATGTATCGCGCGGTGACTTGGCAGCTTCTTGAGAGCGGGGTGGATCCGAAGAACGCGGAGGCGGTGGTGGAATCTGTTGCGGGTTTGGAGATTGATTGCGGGGTGGAATCGAATCGATCGACGGTCAGCATCAACGGACGTCTTTTGGATGAGGAGCTGAGATTGCCGGAGGTGAATGCGAGTGTTTCCCATGTGGCGGCGGTGCCGCAGGTGCGGGAGCGGCTGGTGCAGTTGCAGCGTGATTATTTGGAGCGCAGTGATGTGGTGATGGAGGGGCGGGATATTGGATCGGTGGTTTTCCCCGAAACGCCCTACAAACTTTATATTGATGCCTCGGAGGAGGTGCGGCGGGCCCGTCGTGCCGCGGATGGAGAGGCGGATGCGGTGGCGGCGCGGGATGCGCAGGACAGCCAACGGAAGACGGCTCCGCTGAAGATTTCCGATGGTGCGGTGGTGATTGATTCATCGCACTCGACGATTGAAGAGGTGGTGGAGGAGGCGAAGGCCGCGCTGGTGAAACTTGGTTGGGAAAATTAGAAATGAAGACGATTTACTGGATAGGAGTAACGATTTTTCGTGCGGCATCGACGGCCTTTTTTGGCTATCGGGTGGTGGGGCGTGAGAAATTGATTCAGGAGGGCGGGGTGCTGGTGGCCTCGAACCACGAGAGTTTTCTGGATCCTCCGTTGGTGGGGATCGCTTATGAGTCCGAGGTTTATTACCTGGCACGGAAGACTCTTTTTAAGGGGTTTTTCAACTGGCTTTACACGCGTTGGAATGCGGTGCCGGTGGATCAGGAGCGGCCGGATATGACGAGCTTGAAGCGGATCATTAAGATTTTGCGCAGTGGTGAGCGGGTGGTGGTGTTTCCCGAGGGGGCGCGGACTTTGGACGGTGAGCTGGGACCGGCTGGTGCCGGGGTGGGTTTGATTGTGGCAAAGAGTAAGGCGAAGGTGCAGCCGATCCGGATTTTTGGAGCACGGGATTGTTTGCCGAGAGGGAGTGGGAAGCTTCGCTTTGCGCGGGTGACGATTGTGGTGGGAGATCCGATTGAGTTTTCGCCCGAAGAGTTGGCGGCGAAGGGCCGGGACGGATATCAGGCGGTTTCTGATCGAATTATGGCGGAAATTGCCAAATTGGAGCTTTCTTGATAGAAAAACGGGCAAATATTGAACGGAAAGATTGTCTTGGGGCACTAGACAGATGACACTTCCTTAACGTTCACACTTAGAATTACGAATGAACCTTCAAATCCACTGTCCGGCCTGCAATCGTCGTTTTCGAGTCCACGACGATCTCACCGGTAAAACGGTTGAGTGTGGGGCGTGTGATCATCGGTTTTTGGTCTCGGCCGAGACCATTGTGGCGGAGAAAGAGCGATTTTACCCCGGGGAGCATCACGATGGGATGTTGGATCGATTCGGGCGATCGCCGGTGCGGGAGGATGTGCCGGTGAATTTCAAGACCGCGGCGTATGATCCGCAGGCATCGGCTGATTCCGTGTTGCCAAGTACTCCCGCGCAGACCTTTGCGTCGATCGTTGGGGTTAGTCTTATTGTTTTGTTCGGGGTGTTTTTCACGCTGACTTCGGGAGAGGGGCAGCTTTTTCAAGATGTCACTTTGGTTCAACGGCTGACTTTGGGCGGGTTTGTCGCAGTGGTGGGTTCTTTGCTGTTGATTGTGGGCGCCAAGACGTGGCGGAACCGGGGGGTTTTGTTGGCGACGGTCCTGAGTGCCGTGCTGCTGGCTCTGATTTATATCCGGCCGGTGCATATTACTCCGAGATCGGGCGGAATGGCCGATGCGAAAGGCGCGCAGGGGAATGGAGCGGCGGCATCCGATCCCGAGGAGAGTCCATTGTCGGACGAGGACAAGTATCTCAAGCACATTGGCTATGGGAGTGTGGAGAAGAAATTTGAGGAGGCGGCTGACCCGGCGAACGGGATCAACGGGAAAGACTCGGTGATCGCAATCTACGTTCACCCTTTCAAGGAGAGCGATCTGATTGCGTTGGAGCAGTTTTTTACCCGGGTGCTGAAGCTTGCGCCGACGGAGGCAATGATTGCCTATACGAGGGATGGCGGGAATGCCCGATTGTTGGTTCTTACCGAGGTGAAGGTTCCGTTTGGCCGGATTGCGGATTTCTGCGAATCATTGGGGAAAGTGAAGACTTTGCCTGACCGCAGAGTGATCGATCTGACTCTTTCGCAAGCGGTTTTTGCGGAGCCCAGTCCGGAGCAGAACAAGCGTCTGACGGATGTGGAGAGCGAGTATTTTTGCTCGGCCAACCTGGATGAATTGGGTCACATCAATTTGAACAGGGTGACGAAAGCGGTGCAGCGGCTTGGCAGTGTCCCTGATGACAAGTTGCTCAGGCACAAGCCTGAGATTGTCGCTTCCCTTTTGAATCTCTTGAAGAAAGAGAATGATGAAGATTTGATGAGCGAGATCGGGCTGACTTTGCAAATATGGGCGAAGGACGACGCGGTGGTGGCCGATGAAGTGGGGCAAGAGATCTTGGGCTGGTTCGAGGAAGGGAGCAAGATACCGGTTTCTCTGGTGGATTACCTTACGGCAAGCGGGGTCGATAGTGCCCTGGCAATTGTTGACGGGTTATGGGCAGTGGATCCATCCCGGTGGTCCGAGCAGTATGAGGCTCTTGGAAAGAGCGGGGAGAGCCGATTGGTTTATCATTTGAAGAGCTCTCCAATTCAGGTCAAGAAAGCAGCTGCGGCAATGCTTCGGAAGGTTGGAACGCAGGAAAGTGTCCCTGCGTTGCAGGCGACGATGGGGGTGATTGATGATGAAATGGATATTTTGATTGTGCGAGCGCTGGAGATGATTAAATCACGCTAAGCACAGGATTTGAGATGCCGCCGTGGCGGAATTGGTAGACGCTGCGGATTTAAAATCCGTTGACCCCAGGTCGTGCGGGTTCGATCCCCGCCGGCGGTACTCTGGAATCCCGGGATAGAAAAAATCCCCATTCCGCGATGATCGGGAATGAGGATTCGAAGCTGAAACCGAAGAAGTGGGAGTTTCTACCCGAAGGTTAGCGCTTGCGACGCAGGAGGCCCAGGAGGGCGATTCCACCGAGAAGCGCTGAAGAGGGCTCGGGAACGGCCTCGAAGCTGATGGACCGAAGTCCTGCCTGATTGGGTCCACCTGAGGGGGTGGGGCCTGCGATGCTGGAAAAGTCGATGACGATGTGGTTGCCGTCGGGAGGGGTGCCATTCGAGAGAGCAAAATCTTCACCGAGGCCGACTCCGACGTAATCGAAGTCGATATTGATGGGGAGATCGCCTTTGAAGGTGACTTCTACCCGGGTCTGATCGCTGAAGCCGAGGGCTGGAATGGGCTCGGGAGCTTCGTTGGTGAACTCGGTGGTGACGGTTGAACGGTAGGATTCACCGGAGAGTTGAGGGCCGGAATCGACGGAACGCAGGATTTGGAACTCCACGTCACCGTAGCCGGGAACGTTTACGACGATGGGCACGAGGGAGGGGGGACCGGGATCGAGATCTCCCAAGATGTAGGTGGTGGAGCTTCCCAGATGGGAGGAGAAATCCACAGTGAAGGCATGAGCGGTGGTGGAGCCGCAAACGGCGAGACCCGCTAGTAGTGCTGATGTTTTCATAATGAGGGTGAGGAGAAATTCTCAAAAAAAACTAGATAAGGCAACCTAAATGTTAATATTTTTTAATATTAAAGAGAAATGGTGAATAAAATATAGGGATGGAGCAAAAGAAAAACCCCCCATCCGCAGAGCAGATGAGGGGTTGGAAAAGATTGGGTGAGAGCGTTAGCGCCTTCTGCGAAGGAGGGTGAACCCTGCAAACCCGAGGAGGAGGGCGGAGGAAGGCTCGGGGACAGCGTCCCAGCTGATGGCGCGAAGTCCGGAGCTGCCGGCGGCGTTGGCGCTGTCGAAATCGAGAATATAGTCGGTCTGAAGTGGCGGTGCGCCTGCTGCCGAGAGATCGAAGTCGTCGCCGAAGCTTACGCCGACGTAGTCGAAGTCGACATTGATGGCGGTTGGTCCGTTGAAGCGAACGGTGATCGAATCGGTATTGTTAAACTCGAGGGAAGTGATGGGGCTGCCGTCGTTTGAGAAGGATTGGGCGATTTCGAGAGTTTTGTTGAGATTGGCGAAGATGGTGACCGAGCCGTAACCGGGAACGGGAAGTTCGATATGGTCCTGTTGCCCGAGGCCCGCCGGATTTTGAATAATGGTGCCCAGGTTACCGGTGAAATCGACGCTAAAGGCGGAGGCCGAAAGGGAAGTGGCGACCAGAGCCGTAAGAAATGAGATGGGGAGTTTCATAACGAGTGGGACTATATTTACTTAAGAAACCTGTAAAATCAAGACTTATTCACAGTTTGAAGGCAAAGGGGATTTCTGGAGGGCGAATGAGATTTCCGGAGGGGGAGGGAGGGTGTGTGAATTGAAGAGCAGGTAGGTGGTTGACGCTTGGGAGAGGGGGACTATGCTTGGCGATATGTCAGACGCGGTTGCAGAAGGAAAAACGATTCTCGAGACGATGCTCGGAAAGTTGGGATTCGAATTTGAGGTGGAGGTGACGGGAGAGGAGCATCAATCTCTCAACATTGTGTCGCCCCAGCAGGCCATTTTGATTGGGAAGGGCGGGGATCGCCTGGATGACTTGCAGTATTTGGTGAATCGAATTCTGCGGGGATCGAATCCCGATGCCCCGAGGGTGCGGGTGGATTGTGACGGATACCGTGCGCAGCAGGAGGAGCGGGTGCAAGAGAAGGCCCGTCATTTTGCGGAGAAGGTTAAGGAGTCGGGCAAGGAGGTTTGGATGAACGCGATGAATTCCTATCATCGTCGTTTGGTGCACAATGCGTTGGTGGATGATCCCGAGGTGGAGAGCATTTCGGAGGATTCCAATTTGCGGAACAAGAAGATCCTGATTCGGCTGAAGTAGCTGTATCCTGATGGAGACGCACCGTCTTGTGTTGCCCGGGGACCTGAATCAGTTCGGGTTTCTTTTCGGGGGACGCTTGTTGGGGTGGATTGATGAGGCGAGCTGGATTGCGGCGAGTCTGGACTTTCCGGAGTGCCGGTTTGTGACGATCGGGATGGATGAGGTGGTGTTTCGCCACAGTGTGGGGGAGGGGACGATCCTGGCGATTGAGTCGGAGAAGGTGGCGCAGGGGGAGACCTCGGTGACGTATGGGGTGACGGTGAGGCGGGGGCGGGCGAAAGAAGGCTCGCCGATTTTTTCGACAAAGGTTACCTTTGTGAATGTCGATCCGGAGGGTCGGAAACACGTAATTAAAGAATGATGGAAGCAGGAGGAATAGGACTCAATGAGATGGTGGTGATTCTTTTGCTTCTGGTGGGGAGTGCCAATCCGCTGACACTTTTGAAGTTGGTGTTTGGGATGGGGTGGATGTTTGCTTTCAGGATGTAGAAAAGCCGTGGCTTTTTCGATAAGGGGGCTAGGTTGAGTTGTGTTTGAGGTTCGGGAAAAACCGGAAATGGTCGAACGGGCGATGCTCGTAGGGATTTGCTTTGATAAGAGCGAGGAAGAGGAGACGCGCAAGCTTCTGCTGGAGCTCGAGGAATTGGTGGATACGCTGGGGATTGGCGTGGTGGGGATGGAGTTGGTGCGGGTGCGGGATCGGCATCGGGGTTTGCTTTGTGGAACGGGGAAAGCGGATGAGCTGGTGGAGCTGGCGAAGGCGCGGGAGTGTGATTGTATTGTTTTTGATAATGAGATTTCGCCGATGCAGCAGCGGAACTGGGAGGGGTTGTCCGATTTGACGGTGATTGATCGGGAGGAAGTGATTCTGGATATTTTTGCGAAGCGGGCGCGGACGAAAGAGGCGCGGCTGCAGGTGGATCTGGCGCGGATGCAGTATGCGCTGCCGCGGATGGCGCGGATGTGGGGGCACCTCGACCGGGAAGGTGGCGGTGGTGGCGGTGGTTCCGGCGGCGGCGGTGGTGCTTCGAGGGGAATGGGTGAGCAGCAGATTGAGGTGGATCGGCGTTTGGCGCGGAAGAAGATCAGCCGATTGAAGGCCGAGCTGGAGGAGGTGCGCAAGCAGCGCTCTACCCAGCGGAAGGAGCGGCAGCGGGCGGACACGGCGACGGCAGCGATCGTGGGTTACACGAATGCGGGGAAGTCGACCTTGCTAAACAAGCTGGCGGGATCGGACATCATGGAGGCGGATATGCTCTTTGCGACGCTGGACCCGACGACGCGGCGTTTGGATTTGGAGGACGGGCAGACGCTCCTGATGAGTGACACGGTGGGGTTTGTGCGGAATTTGCCGCACCGTTTGGTGGAGTCGTTTAAGGCGACTTTGGAGGAGGCGATTTTAGCAGACTTTTTGGTGCATGTGCTGGATGCGAATTCGGATGAGATTCACCGTCATTACAAGACGACCTGCGATGTGCTGGGTGAGTTGGGGGCGGATGAGAAAAAAGTGATTATCGTACTTAATAAGATCGACCAGATTGAGGACCCGGTGGTGTTGGCCGGGTTGCGGGCGGACTTTCCGGGGGCGGTGGAGGTATCGGCCCTGAAGGGGATCGGGATGGAGTTGTTGATGGAGAAATTTTGCGATCAACTGGCAGATCGGGTGAAGAAGCTGAGCTACCGGATTCCGCAATCGCGTGGAGATATCACGGGGATGTTGCACCGTGAGGGGAAGGTGCTGGAGACCGACTACGAGGGGAACGATGTGCTCTTAACGGCGGTGGTGCCGAAGGAGTTTGAGGAACGGTTGGCGGAGTTTCTGGTGGATTAGTTCTCCTTAGTTGAATTGAATTAGAACCGCAACCGGAACGCAGTGGAGATGGTCGCCAGGCAAATGAACAGGATGGAAGGGATGTTTTTGGATGGGGGAAACCAGATGATTTCAACTTTGGAGGGTGTGTTGGTGAGAGGTTTACCCAAGTAGAACTTGATCAATTTTAAAAGGGGGTGATGACGGGGGTGATGAAATCCCCGATGGGGATGGCCCGGTAGTAGGTTTGCTTTTGTTCCCCGGCGGTGGGATCGGGGATGAGGAGAGGGGGGTTGGCGAGTTGGATGGTGTCGATGGTTTCCCAGTTGATCAGGTCCTTGCTTCGTTCGATGCGGAACTGACGGAGGAGGATGGGTTGGATGCCTTCGAGCCAATCGAAATTTGCCCGGAGGGCTGTGGTGCCGTTGTTGTTACGGAGGATGCTGAGGTTGGGTTGGAGGGGGACGGCGGCGATGATGGACAACTCGCACTCCGGGGAGAAGCAGGAGCCGGGGACGCAGAAGTAGCCGCGCTCGAGGAGTTCGCGTTGGTCGACCTCGATGAACCATTCGCCGTCGGGGAGAGTGAAGTGGAAGGTGCCTGCGGCGTCGGTGAGGGTGGAGGTGGCTTGGGCGGGGTTATCGCCTCTTGGGAAGGCGTGGACGCGGATTTCGGAGAGCGGGGTTCCGGCACGGTCCTTGAGGGTTTCGGTCACGCTCAACTCCGCTGAGGCGAGGCCGCCCACGAGGAGGAAGAAGAGGGACGTTAACAGGGGATTCACGACATTGGGTTTAGCAAAGAGAGCGGTGGGAAGCAATGAGGGTCTCTTTACAAACTCTTAACGCTTTTCGTGGGGAAGTGACATCAGGGCTTAACAATGAGGAGACAGGGTTCTGTTTATGAAAGCACACCTCCTTCCACTGATCGTGCTGATCACCCTGCCGGCCATGGGTCAGAATGGCGTTTTAAATCTTACGGAATTGTCGAACTACGCGAACCAGGGTCAACCGGGTTACATTCGGAAAGACAACACGCCGGCTGACAATCCGATTACGGATATCGGGGCGACCTTGGGGCGGGTTATGTTTTATGATGTGCGTCTTTCGAAGGACGCGACCATTTCCTGTGCGTCGTGTCATCAGCAGGAGCATGCGTTTGGAGATACGGCGACGGCGAGTGTGGGGGTGGCGGGGACGACGGGGCGGCACTCGATGCGGCTGATCAATGCGCGTTTCGGGGACGAGGAGAATTTTTTCTGGGATGAGCGGGCGGTGAGTCTGGAGGATCAGACGACGCGGCCGATTCAGGATCATGTGGAGATGGGGTTCAGCGGGGAGGACGGGGATCCGGGCTTTGGGGATTTGGTGGAGAGGCTGGAGGTGATTGAGGAATACCGGGTGCTGTTTTCGGCCGTTTTTGGTGATCCGCAAATCACGGAGGGGCGGGTTCAGAAGGTGTTGTCGCAGTTTGTGCGGAGCATCCAGTCGTTTGACAGCAAGTATGATGTGGGGCGGGCGCAGGTGCGGAATGACAATGCGGCCTTTGCGAACTTTTCGGATTCGGAGAACCGGGGGAAGATTCTTTTTCAAACGGCGCCGCAACAGGGTGGGGCGGGATGTGGTGCGTGTCATCGGGCGCCGGAATTTGATATCGATCCGAACTCGCGGAACAACGGAGTGATCGGGTCGTTGGGAGGCGGGACGGATTTGACGAACACGCGTGCGCCGAGTCTACGGGATTTGGTGGATCCGGAGGGGAACTTGAATGGTGGGTTGATGCACAACGGGGTGTTTGAAACGATCCGGGGGGCGATTGAGCATTACAATGCGGTGCCGAATGTGCAGGGCCTGGACCCCCGATTGGGTGGCGGGCCGGGAGGTGGGCAGCGTCTGAATCTGAGTGAGCAGGAGAAGTTGGACCTTGAGGCGTTTCTGCGGACCTTGACCGGGAGTGCGGTTTATACGGATGAGCGGTGGTCGAGCCCGTTTGGGGAAGAGGGGGAATTGGGGCTGATTATTTTACCCGAGGAGGGGACGAGATTTGCGATCAGCAAGGATGCCTTCGGTGACAATTGGGTGACGGTGAGTCGTCAGGGGGTGCCGAATCTGACCTACCTTTACAAGTCATCGGCTGACCTGGATGGCTGGAGCGAGGCGAGGGAGATTGTGGCGGATGAGGAAGGGTTGATCAGTCTGACTCTTCCTGCTTCGGCGGGGAGTCGGTATTTCCACTTTGCCTACGCGGTGTCGGTGGAGTGATTTTTCCAACAGTTTTCGTGTCCTGTGGAAGGTGACACGGAATACAGAATGAAGCCTGTCCCGTGGGTGCGGGGCAGGCTTTTTTTATGTTAGAGCTATTGGGAGCCTAGCCCCTGCGGCGGCGGGACAGGAAGCCCAGGCCGAGGGTGAACATTCCCAATGTAGTAGGTTCCGGCACCTGTGTCCCGGGATCGCTGATAAAGCCAAAGGTGGTAGCATCGAACACGCGGATCTCATAGCTTCCCGTGCCCTGAAGGTATACCGGAGCAATGCTGCTCGTCGTGGTGCGGGTCCCGGCGCTCAAGGTCATGGTGGCGGTGGTGGGGGCTGCGTTGTTCCCCGACCCCCAGATGGCAAAGAGATCCGTGACCATGATGTCGGCAAAGGTGCTCGAGCCCATGCCGCCGGAACCGGAATCCAGGCCGGCTCCGTTCCACGAAATATCGCCGACGTGGGAGGTGAAGCCCAAGATTGAATTGCCCGCCCCTGCGCCCACAAGGACGAAGCCGTAAAAGCCCCTGCCCGGCTGGACGTTTGTGAAGGTGATGGGCTCAGAAACAGTAACACTCACCGGCGAGCCTGCTCCGCCGCTGATGCTGACAGTTACGGCAGCTTGGCTCAGAGCCGTGCCAACGGCCATGAGGGTCATGGTTGAAAAAATAGTTCTCATAGGCTTGGGGCGTTGTGGTTCCGATCAGGCATAGCGAAAAAACGATTGCGGTTCAATTGGATTCTAGCAAGGGGGCTGGCATCGAGTGAGCAATTAGCAGGCCAAGCAAAGTAGGGATTTTCCTCCGCGGAGGCGGTGGAGTGATTTTTTTAACAGCTTCCGTGTCCTGTGGAAGGTGACGCGGGATACAGAATGAAGCCTGTCCCGTGGGTGCGGGGCAGGCTTTTTTTTATGTGAGGACGATTTTGGTTCCTTCGATGCCGACGGCTCCGTGTTCCTTTTGGACGTCGCGGATGAAGTCAGGATGAGCGCCCTTGAGTTGGAACCATCCTTCGCGGTGGTTGCTTGCGGAGACGTAGTTGAGGGAAAAGAGGAGAGAGACCAGCGAGATGAAAAATCCGAGGAGAGAGAGGGCGATGAGTCCGCCTCCATTTCCATCCTCCATGTTGATTCCGGAGTAAAATCCAAGGGCGGAGAGGGCCATGATTCCGGCAAAGAGCCAGCGCCATTTGGTCCGCTTTGCGCGGAAGGAGTGCCCGAGGTGATACTCGATCTTCGCCTTTTTGCTGATGCAAAGAACGACGACGATCATGATCAGGACGTTGAGAATGATGAGGAGATACCAGGCGGGGTGGACCCAACTGATGCGGGCTTTTTTGAGGAGTCCGGTTTTTCCGGGTTCGACGGGAAGGTTGGTTTTGATGCAGCGGTTGGGAAGGATCGCTCCGCTGCGGACCATGAGGGCTCCGTTTTCGACACGATAGAAGCCCGAGATGAAGCCATCATCGATGGGGTTGGCGGTCTCGGGAGGGGCGTATGGATTGCTTTGTTGAGGTGCAAGGTAGGGGTTGTCGCCGGACATGAATTGATTTCTAACAAAAGATTCAATCCACGATCAATGTTCTATCTCGCGCTGACGGCGGCGGCCCAATCACGTCAAGTTAAGGACTGAATCTTTAAGGGGACTCGTCGAGGAGGAGAACTCGCCTACACCCTGATCAAGAACAGCCGGCGTCACAGCCTTCCCTCACAAAACTATCTGATTGCAGCTATGGCCGCCCTCGTTGAACACGGCTCTAAAAGAGCAAGCGAACTTACCCCCTCAGCAGGAGCCAGAGTCAAACGGATGCGCAAGAGCGCGTGAAGCCATCGAGCTATGGTCGACCCTGGTATAAGCAAAGGATGGGGGCCTATGTAGAGGCGGGCGGATTCACTTAAAAGGTCGGTCCCCATAACACCGATGTCTCTTGAGGGCAGTTAGAGAGATGAGGATGAGAAGCGAAGCTGAAGAAGGTTCGGGGATTTGAGTCAGGAGGCCGGAAGCTGGTGCTGAGGACCAAGACGAGTTTAAGGTGATGCCGATGGTGAAATTTGATCCTGTCTGGAGGTCCTGGAGGAGTTTTGTATTGGTGATTTCACCTTCGTAGACTCGGTATGTTTTTAAGGCATCACATTGGTAGCCGTTGAGTGGCAGATTGATGGAAAGTGGAAGGTAGGGGTTTTGAGGGTCGAGATCACAGCCGTGGAGGGTGATCAGGTTTGCGGTCCCCAAGAGTTGGGTGTGGGGCTCATGGGCGGGAGACTGAATCGAAAATGAAGTGCCGCCGATTTCTCCTGACCAGATTTGATATCTTGCGGTGGTGTCCGTTACCTCCATGAAAAATTTACCACAGTGCAAGCTGCTTCCGCCGGGAAGGGGGCTGAGGAAGGTTGTCTGGTAGACGACCGCTGCGGATAAACCGGATGAGGTAAGCGCGGTGATGAGGAGTGTGGGATTCATCTTGGGTAAGAACGTTTCTAGATTGTTCAAACTGATCCGAGAGGAAAGAGGACGGGGCAGGATGCCCCGGCTCCTTTGTTACCGGCGGCGGCCCTGGAAGCGGTCGCGGGGGTCGGGTTCTTTGGTTTCCTCGTCCTTGTAGCGGAGGATGCCGTATTTGCGGAGGTTTTTGATGAAGGTCTGGGTGTCGTCCTTGGTCTCCTTGTCGTTGGTGAGAGCGGCGAGGGCGCCGTCTCCTTTTTGGACGGAGGCGATGGCTTCGCCTGCTTCGGTGACGGTTTTTTCGATGGAGTCGAGGGTGCCGGGGACTTTGGCGAGGGCGGGCTCGAGTTGGGCGATGGCGGGGTCGAGCTTGGCCATGGTGTCCTTGGCGGTGCGGGTGGCTTCGCGGATTTCCTGGATGGCGAGGCGTGCTTCGTCGAGGGTGGGGCCGGCGTCGTCTCCGAGGTCGGCGAGGGATTTGGTGGCGCGATCGAAGTTAGCGATGGCGGAGCTGAGGTTTTCGACGTTGGTTTCGGAGAGGATGTCGGCGTTGACGATCTCGACGGTTTCGCTGAGGCGGATGGAGACGGCTCGGATGTCATCGAGGGCGCTGTCCATCTTGATCATGGCGGTGCGGGCGTCCTGCATGAGGATGCGGGCGTCCTCGACGATGGTTTCGGCTTCGTTCTGGATGAATTCGAGTCCGCTGGGGCCACCGCCGACGAGGACGGTATCGGCGGGGATGACGCCTTTGGCTTCTTTTTCGGGCGGGGTGATGACGATCTCCTTATCGCCGAGGAAGCTGGCTTGGGCGATTTGGAAGACGGAGCCATCGGGGATGCTGAACTTGTCATCGATGGCGAGGGTGACGCGGACTTTGGCGTTATCGAGGAGTTCGGGTTTGGTGCCGACCTCGCCGATGCGTGCGCCGCGCATGCGGACGGTGCTGCCCTTGATGACGCCGGAGGCTTCCTTGAAGTCGACGCTGATGGTGTATTTGCCTTTGATCCATTCGCCGATGTTACCGAACTGAAGGATGAGGCCACCCATCATGAAGAGTCCGATGAGGATGAATCCTCCAACGAGTGTTTCGGTTTTGTGGCGATGGTCGGCCATGGTGGGAGTGTCGTTGGGAAGTGACGAAATTTCAAACTCAATTCCAAGCCTCGTCGGAGCGGCCGGCGATGTAGTTCTGGAGGAGGGGGTCTTCGGTGTCCTCGAGTTCCTTGGCGGAGCCTTGCCAGTAGACGGTTCCTTCCTTCATGAAGATGACGCGGTTGGCGATGCGGAAGACGCTGCGCATTTCGTGGGTGATGACGACGTTGGTGATGCCGTGGTCTTGCTGGAGGTCCTTGATGAGGTGGTCGATGGAGTCGGCGGTGACGGGATCGAGTCCGGCGTGGGGTTCATCGTAGAGGACGCAGCAGGGTTTTTCGACGACGGCGCGGGCGAGGGCGACGCGCTTGCGCATGCCGCCGGAGAGATCGGAGGGCATTTTGTCCTCCTGGCCGGGGAGTTTGACGATGTTGAGGGCTTCGGCGACGCGGTCGTCGATTTCCTTTTGGTCTTTCATGCCGGATTCGCGGAGGGGGAAGGCGATGTTGTCATGGACGTTCATGGAGTCGAAGAGGGCTCCATTTTGAAACATGATGCTGATGCGGCGGCGGACGAAGGTGAGCTCGCGTTCCTTGAGGTGGGAGATTTCCTGATCCTCGAGCATGACGGATCCGGCATCGGGCTGGAGGAGGCCGATCATGTGTTTCATGAGGACGGTCTTGCCGCCGCCGGAGCCGCCGAGGAGGACGAGGGTTTCGCCGCGGTAGAGGTCGAGATCGACTCCCTTGAGGACGTGATTGGTTCCGAAGCTTTTATGAAGGCCGCGGATTTTCAGGAAGACCTCTGGGTTCATGGGCGTGGGACGGTGGTGGGGGTGACTGTGTTAGGGAACCATTTTAGGAGTCCGGTGACAACGAGGTCGTGCCCTTTTCGGTTGGGGTGGTTTACCTGGGACATGAGGTCGGTGAGTTGGCCGCCGTTTGAGAGGTGGTTCTTGAAGAGAGTGAGGCTGTCGGTGAGGGCGACGTTGTTTTGGCGGGCGAGTTGCCTGACTTGTTCGGCGTGTTGATTGAGGGGGGCGGCGGGGTCGTTGAGCTTGGAGCGGGTGTCGCCGGTGGGGGTGAGGAGGATGACCTTGGCGCCGCGGGCTTGGGCTTTGGTGATCATGGACTGCCAGGCGGCTTTGGATTTTTCGAGGCCGACGGGGCGGTCGTTGAGGGCGTAGTCGATGGTGATGATATCGGGCCTGAGGGGGAGGACTTCTTTATCGAAGCGCTTGGCGCCGCTGAGGGAGTTTTCGCCGCCGATGCTGGTGTTGATGACGTTGATGACGGCGTGGGGGAAGCGTTCCTTGAGCTTGAGATGGAGGAGGTGGGGGTAGGCGTTGAAGGTATCGACGTGGGGAGTTTTAAAGTATCCGGCGGGGACGCTGTGGCCGTGGCAGACGATGTTGACGGTGCGGTTGGCGGGCCACTTTTTTTCGAGCTCGGTGACGATGGGGCCGAGGTAGGCGGATGGGTCGGCGAGGGCTGGTTTTTCCCCGGCGGATGAGAGAGGGAGCAGGAGGAGCGAGAGGGCGAGGGCTCGCAGCACTTGAGAAATCATGGTCCTTCCAAGCTATCGGATGAGACTCCTAGGATGCGAGGAGAATCAGGGCGATGATCCCGAGGGTGAGGCAGATGCCGATGATGCCGAACCACCACCAGAAGTTGGTGGTTTTACGGTTGAACTCGGTGTTGCTGAGGGCGGAGTTCTCACGAGTTTCCTTCCAGGCGGTGTAGGGCCAGAGGAAGATGCCGATGAGGAGGGCGAGGAGCTCGTCCATGGGGGTTGGGAGCCATTGGAAGCGGACAAGAATGTCCACTCTCCTTATTAGGCGAGGCCGACGGCTTTGCGGACGCGGGTGAGGACCTGGTGGGCTTCTTCGCGGGCTTTTTCGGCTCCGGCGTTGAGGATGGCATCGACTTGGGCGGGGTCGGCGACGAGTTCGGCTCGGCGTTCGCGCATGGGGGCGAAGTAGTCCCAGTAGGCTTCCCAGAGGCGTTTTTTGAAGTCGCCGTATCCGCATCCGCCGTTTTGGTGGTCGGTGACCATTTGGGCGTAGTCGGACTCGCTGGCGAAGAGTTGGTAGAGGGCGAGGAGGAGGGAGCCCTCGGTGGGCTTGGGGTCCTCGACGGGGGTGGAGTCGGTCTCGATGCGCATGATGAGTTTGCGCAGGGGTTTTTCGTCGCCGAAGATGGGGAGGGTGTTGTTGTAGGACTTGGACATCTTTTCGCCGTCGAGTCCGGGGACTTTGGCGGTGCCTTCGCGGATGCGGGCGGTGGGGATGACGAGGGTGTCGTCGCCGAAGCGGTCGTTGATTTTTCCGGCGAGGTCGCGGGTGACCTCGAGGTGTTGTTTTTGGTCATCACCGACGGGGACGACGTTGGAGTCGTAGAGGAGGATGTCGGCGGCCATGAGGGCGGGGTAGGCGAAGAGGGCGTGGTTTGCGGAGAAGCCTTTGGCGATCTTGTCCTTGTAGGAATGGCAGCGCTCGAGGAGGCCCATGGGGCAGACGGTGGAGAGGATCCAGGCGAGCTCGTTGACGGCGGGGACGGCGCTTTGTTTGAAGAAGACGCCTTTTGAGGGATCGAATCCGCAGGCGAGGAAGTCGATGGCGACGTCGCGGACATTTTCCCGGAGGGTGTTGGCGTCGGTGGTGGTGGTCATCGCGTGGTAGTCGGCGATGAAGTAGAAGTTGTCGCCTTCGCTTTGGGCGTCGATGGCGGGCTTCATGGCGCCGAAGTAGTTGCCGACGTGGAGTTTGCCACTGGGTTGGAGACCGGTGAGAATGCGCATGGGCTTGGGATAGCGGGGGGAAGGGAGGGCGTCAAGGAGGGGGGGTGGGGAACTCTGAACGGTGAGATTTGAAATTTGAAAGCTGGGGTTGGGGGGTAAGGGTAAAGGCGCTGGGGTCGGGGAGAGATGCAGAAGCTTGTTAACTCCTTCGGTTCTCTGCTATGGCGGGGGAGATTGATCCGCAGATTAAGAAGATTTACGCAGATTGGTTGGGGAGGCTTGGTTGAGGAGGGGAGGAACACTGAACATTGAACATCTAACATTTAAGCTTGAACGGGGGAGACTTGGTTGAGGGGCTTGGTTGAGGGGAAGGGAACGCGAATCTTGCGAATTGGGCTCATCTTGGTTGGGGGGGAGGAACACTGAACATTGAACATCTAACATTTAAGTTTGAACGGGGGAGATTTGGATGAGGGGGAGAGGGGAATGTCAAAGTTTTGTCAAAAGGGGGTGGGGTGAGACAGATGGGGGATGGGGGGTCGTTGGTTTATGGAAGCAAGAGATTATGAAGATTCGAAATTATGCAGTGTTGGGCCTTTGGGGCGTGTCGGTGGCGATGGGGCAGGATGCGGGGGTGGAGGCGGCAGTTGATGCGGCTGCGCAGCCGGAGACGGTCCATTCGATCAAGGAGGTGACGCTTTATCAGGGGACGGCGATGGTGACGCGGGGGGTGACGGTGCCGGCGGGGAAGGCAGGGTCATTTGAGGTGGTGGTGAAGGGCTTGCCGACGGCGACGGATCCGGAATCGGTTTTTGCGGATGAGGCAGCGGGGCTGGAGATTCGTTCGGTGACGTGCCGGATGCTCTCGAGCGAGGAGACGAAGCGGGTGGAGAGCGAGGTGATGAAGCTGGATGGGAAGATTCGGGCGTTGAGCCGGAAGATATCGGAGGCGAGCAACGAGATTGCGTTGCGACGGATGCGGCAGACGTATTTGAGAAATCTGGGTGATTTTGTGGCGCCGGCGGTGCGGCAGGAGATGTCGCACGGGGTGTTGCAGTCCGAGGAACTGGAGAAGGTGACGCAGATGCATTTCACGGAATATGAGACGGCGTCGCAGGAGATCATGAAGCTCGACAACGAGATCGACGACAGCCGGGAGGAGTTGAGTGAGTTGAGTGCGGAGCGGAATCGTTTGGCCTCGGGGCCGACGCAAATTTATGACGCGGTGGTTTTTGTGGAGAAGGAAGCGGGCAAGGAGGCGACTTTTGATCTGAATTATTTGGTGAAGGATTGCGGGTGGTCGCCGGTTTACAATGTGAGTGGCGTGACGGGCGGGAAGGATGTGCGGATTGAGTTTAATGCGCTGATTCACCAGGTGAGTGGCGAGGACTGGAATCAGGCCGGGCTGGTGCTTTCGACGGCATCGCCCACGGTGAATGCGAAGAATCCGGAGCTCGCGGCGCTGCATGTGCAGGTGCGGGACACGGGGAGTGTGGTGCAGCAGCAGGCGGCGACAGTGGCGCAGGTGGAAAAATATAAGGTGGCGCTGAAGGGAAAGAAGGAAGCGAACCGCAAGGTGCTTTCCGGGAAGTCGGTGGAGGATTTTGCGACGGCGAACTTTGCTTCGAACGAGATGGCGGCGAGTGCGCAGCTGGTGGAGCTTTCGATGCGGGCGGGTCAGTTGAAGCAGATCAATCAGGAGCGCGATGAAGAGGATTTGGCAATCGAGTATGCTTTGGAAAAAGCGGTGACGTTGGTGAGTCGTCGTGAGGCACAGATGGTTCCGGTGCTGTCGGCTGAATGTCCGGCGGAGTTTTACCACGTGGCGACGCCGGTGCTGACGAGTGCGGTTTTTCGCGAAGCGGAGCTGACGAATACGAGCGAGCGTGATCTGTTAGGTGGCAAGGTGAACGTGTATCTTGATGACAAATTCATCGGGCGGACCGAGATGCCATCGATTGCGCGCGGGCGGAATTACACCTTGGGGTTTGGGGTTGATGGACAGCTGCGGGCGCGGCGTTCGTTGGTGGATCGCACTGAGACGGTGCAGGGCGGGAATCGCCTGATCGAGATCGGGGTTGAGGTGGTGCTGGACAACTTCAAGGACACTCCGGTGAAGGTGCGATTGCGTGAGCGGACTCCGTTTATGGATGATG
Organism: Verrucomicrobiaceae bacterium; assembly: GCA_051252135.1. Classification (GTDB taxonomy): domain Bacteria; phylum Verrucomicrobiota; class Verrucomicrobiia; order Verrucomicrobiales; family Akkermansiaceae; genus SW10. The sequence goes on from JBPOGH010000018.1 coordinate 86,988, forward strand.
CCTCGAGCCTGCGGGTGTCGCTGGGCGAGACGTCGGTGGCGTTGTCGGGAGATCGTGATTATGCACGTTTCGAGAGACCGAAGGGGATTTTGCGTTGGGACCTGGAGGTGGCTCCGGGAACGGGTGAGAAAGCGACGGCGGTGGAGTATTCCTACCGGCTGGAGTTTGATAAGAGCCTGGCGTTGGAGGAGATTAGCGGAGAGAAGCGGTCGGTTCTGCGGAATGAATTTCTGGAGCGTTCGAGGCGTTCGCAGGGCAGATAAGCTCTGAGGTTGAATTCAATATAAGGGTGGCTTTCGGGTCGCCCTTTTTTGTTAGAGCTGGGGGGCGAGGAGGCCGGAGGCGAAGCGTTTGAGGGCGGGCTCGAGGTGAGAGGGGAGGTTTTGGAGGGTGATTTGGGTGCAGCGGGAGAGGTCGTGGCGAAACATTTTTAACTGCTCACGGGCGAAGGCGGGGGAGTCGACGTGGAGGTTGACTTCGTCGTTGATGAAGAAAGAGCGGTCGTCGAGATTTCCGGATCCGACGATGGTGAAGCGGGAGTCGGCGACGAGGAGTTTGCCGTGCATCATGGAGGTTTCGTATTGGTGGAGGCGGATGCCGGCGCGGAGGAGTTCGGCCCAGTGGTTTTGGGAGGCGTAGCGGGAGGGGCGGGAGTCGATGAGCTTGCCGGGGACGATGATGTCGATGCGGACGCCGCGATTGGCGGCGGCGACGAGGGCGCGGCGGAAGGTGGGGTTGGGGATGAAGTAGGATTGCTGGAGGGCGAGGGATTTTTGGGCGGCGTTGATGGCGATGAGGACGGAGTGGGCGAGGGGGTGGGAGGGGTCGCGGGGGGAGTCGGGGACGAACTGGGCGCGGTAGGGTCCTTTTTTGGTGAGGGGCGGGAAGTAGTGGGAGCCGGTGAGGGTTTGGCCGGTGAGCTTTTTCCAGTTGTCGTTGAAGGTGTGTTGGAGTTGGGCGACGGCAGGACCCTCGATGCGATATTGGGTGTCGCGCCAGTGCTTGGGGGACTGGGCGTGGCCGAGCCAGGAATCGGCGAAGCCGGCGCCTCCGGTGAAGGCGGTGTGTCCATCGACGACGAGGATTTTGCGGTGGGTGCGGAAGTTCGAGCGCCAGGGGTTGAGGACGTGGTAGGGGTGGTAGAGGTGGACCTGGACGCCGCATTGGCGGAGGGGGGTGAGGTGTTCGGAGCCGAGCTTGGCGGAGCCGATGGCGTCGAGGATGAGGTGGACGTTGACGCCGTCCTTGGCCTTGTTGGCGAGGGCGGTGGTGAAGTCGTTGGCGACGAAGCCGGGGACGTAGGCGAAGGTCTCGAAGGTGATGGTTTTTTCCGCGGAGCGGATGGCCTCGAGCATGGGCGGGTAGAATTGGTCGCCGTTGATGAGGGTGCGGATGTGATTGCCGGAGGTCCAGGGGATGCCGGTTTTTTGCGCGATGGCAGGTGCGGGCGCGGGTGCGTTGAGTCCGGCAGCGGGTTCCAGCGTGCGGTGGATGCACGAGGTGGTGTTGCCGAGAAGGGCGGAGGCGAGGAGGGATCTAGCGACCGTCCGCCAGGCGCTCGGCAAGCATTTCGGGAAGGCCGGCATCGCGAATCTTTTGTTGGGTCGTGGCGAGGTCATACTCGACGCGGCGGAAGATGATGGTGCCGGTGGGGACGTCGTAGATGACGTAGCAGGCGCGCCAGTCGCCATCGCGTGGCTGGCCGACGGAGCCAGTATTGACGAAATATTTTTTGCCCTTTTCGATTTCGACGGTCTCGGCGGGGAGTTCGGTGACGCGGTTCTCGCGGACGAAGACCTTGGGGACGTGGGTGTGTCCGTGGAAGCAGAGGTTGGTGAACTGGTAGGAGAAGTTCGACATGGCATCGAACTTGTTGGTGACGTAGTTCCAGGCTTGGGGTTGGTCGAGAGTGGCGTGGACGACGGTGAAGTCCTCGACCTGGCGGACCATGCGGAGGTTGCGAAGCCAGTCCTTTTGTTCTTCGTCGAGTTGCTCGCGGGTCCACTGAAGGGCGGCGGCAGCGACGGGGTTCATGTTCTCGAGGCTCTCGGTATTGCTGGCTACGTCATCGTGGTTGCCTTTGACGACGGGCCAGTTGGCCTCCTGGATAATTTTGAGGCAAGCGACGGGGTCTGCATTGTAGCCGACGACGTCGCCCATGCAAATCCAGTCCGTGCAGCCCTGTTCGTTCGCGTCGGCGATGACGGCATTGAGGGCTTCGAGGTTGGCGTGGATGTCTCCAAAAAGGGCGATTCGCATGGCTGTTAGGGGAGTCCAAGAGGTTTGCGAGGGGAGGGGCAGGTGTAAAGGTTATAACCTAGCGGATCTTGAGAGGAACGTTGATTTTTGGGAGAGGAGAAGTTCGGCAGGCGTGCGGGAGATTGAGCGGTTGGCTTTTGGCGATTGGCCTGAAGGAGCAATAGGGATCCTTGTGAGTGGATCGTGATGGATCCGGATTGATTCGGTTGAGGTATCTCCTTTTACCAGTCGTTGGGGATGCGGCGTTGGCGGGGGCTGAGGAAGGGGTTGAGCTCGAAGGGGACTTTGAGGTCGATGATGAGTTGGCGGAGGTCGGCGTCGATGTTGCCCTCGTAGAAGCCGTCGTCTTGGATGCGGTAGCGGTGGTTGTAGAGGTCGCGGTAGGCTTTTTTCTTGGATCCGAAGAGTTGGACCAAGGTGGGTTTGCGCATGTCGAGGGGGAGGGCGGGGTTCTGGTAGAGGGTCCAGAGGATGGCGCGGAAGGAGGGGATGCGGATGACGTCGGGGTTTTGTTCGGCGAGGCGGATGCCCTCTTCGAGGGCGTCTTTTTCGCGGCCGGGGATTTGGGCGAGGGTGTAGAAGTAGCGGCGATGGTAGACTTGGTTATCGCTGAGTTCGGCGGCTTTTTGCCAGGCTTCGGCGGCGCGGGGGTAGTCGGGGCGTTTGAGGGAGTGGGACCAGATGCGGGCGATCTCGGCCCAGAGGTCGGCATTTTCCGGGAGGTAGCGGAGGCCTTCTTTGAGGAAGGCGTCGCCGGCCTCGAGGTATTCCATCTCGATGGTTTTGCGTTGGATTTCGGGTTGTTTGCGTTGGCTGCGGGCCCAGGAGGCGGCGTTGTAGGCGAGGTGTCCGGCGCCTTGTTGCCAGTAGAAGGGGTTGTAGGGGTCGAGGGCGGTGATGAGCTCGTAGTCTTTTTTGAGTTCGTGCCATTCCTGGTCCTCGAAGTGTCCGTGGGCGCTGAGGCTGGTGAAGAAGGCGAGGGCGGAGCGGAGGCCGCCGAAGGTGCCGGCGAGGGAGCTTTGTCCCATGCGGCTCCACATTTCCACGGAGATGGAGGGTGGGGCGAGGTTGCGCTCGCGGAGGCGCATGGTGAAGTCATGCTCGAAGGGCATCTTGATGAGCCCTGCGGCGGCGAGGCCGAGGAAGAGGATGATGATCTTCTTGAGGGGGACCATTTTAGAATTCCTTATCGGAGAAGATGAACCAGGAGAGGACGGTGTAGATGGCGAGGTAGAAGAAGGTGAGGCCGGTGAGGTGGAGGATGTCGACGGGGAGGACCTCGGCGGCGCGGGCGGAGGCGTCTGCGATGGAATCGAAGAGCTGGAAGTCGGGGAAGATGAGGGAGATGAGGGAGGCGAGAACCTTGCCGATGGGGCCGGAGTTTTCAGCGAGTCCGCCGCGATCGAAGAGGCCTTCACGGGCGATGGATTGGGCGGCACCGATGACCCAGATCATGGCGGAGGTGGCGATGGTGAAGAGGGTGGAGGTGGAGAAGGTGGAGATGAGGAGGGCGACGGCGGCGACGATGGAGGCTTTGAGGAAGTGGGCGAGGACGGCGAACTGGAGGGTCATGGTGGGGCCGTGGGAGGCGATCTCGTCCATTTTTTGGTCGATGAGATTCTGGGGCCAGTTGAGTTTTTGGAGGTAGGGTTCGATGTCGGCGAGGACGGCCTCGGTGCGGAAGTGGAGGGTGATGACGAGGATGAGGTCCATGGCGAGCATGGCGACGAGGATGACGGTCATGACGCCGAGGAGTTTGCCGGTGAGGTAGTCGAGCCGGGGGACGGGCTTGCAGAGGATGGTGTAGAGGGTGCGGTCCTCGATGTCCCTCGGGATGAGGAGGGCGGTGGAGACGATGGCGAACATGGAGCTGAAGAGCATCATGGTGCCGAGGCAGAGATTTTTGTGCATCTGGAGCTCCTGCTGGGGCTGGGAGGCTTCGGGGCCGGAGTACCACGGGCCATCGAAGAACTGGATGGCGACGAAGAGGATGGCGATGGGCAGCAGGAAGTAGAAGACCTTCATGCGGATGAGCTGCGTGACGGTGCTGTGCGCGATGATGAGCACGCGGCGCGGCGAGAAGAAGGAGGTCTGGGAACGGTTGTTCATCGGGGCGTTCAGTTCTTGGAGACGCGCTTGCGACGCTTTTTGGTGACGACGCGGCTGGAGCCGGGGCGTTGGTCCTGGGTTTCACGGAGGAATAGTTCCTCGAGGGTGGTGCGCGGGTTTCCTTCCGAGATGAGGTCGGTGCCGTGGGTGACTTCGATCAGGGTGCGGATTTGGTCGAGAAGTTCGGGGTCGGCGTTTTCGATGACGAGCTGGGTGCGGTCGTCGAGTGAGATGAGATCATCGAGGCGGCCCTGGCGGACCATGACGCCATTGTTGATGATGCCGACCTGGTCGCAGACTTCCTGGACTTGTTCGAGGAGGTGGGAGCAGAGGAAGACGGTGATGCCGCGGCTTTTGAGCTCGAAGATGAGGTCGCGGATTTGGCGGGATCCGGAGGGGTCGACGCCGGCGGTGGGTTCATCGAGGACGACGAGGCGGGGGTCCTGGACGAGGGCCTGGGCGAGGCCGATGCGCTGGAGCATGCCTTTGGAGTATCCTCCGAGGCGGCGGTTGCGGGCGTCATCGAGTCCGACGAGTTCGAGCATTTCGTCGACGCGGCGGTTGAGGGTGGAGCCGCGCATGCCGCAGAGTTTGCCGTAAAATCTAACCGTTTCCGCGCCGGTGAGGTGCCGGTAGAAGTAGGGGTTCTCGGGGAGGAAGCCGACGTCGTTGCGGGAATCGACCTTGGCGGAATCTTTTCCGAAGATGGCGCATTTTCCGGAGGTGGGTTTCACGAGGCCGAGGAGGGCCTTCATGGTGGTGGACTTGCCGGAGCCATTGGGTCCGATGAGTCCGTAGACCTCGCCGGGTTCGATGCGGAGGGAGACGCCATCGACGGCACGGAGTTTGGGGCCACGGAAGGAGGTTTGGAATTCCTTCACCAGGCCGGAGACTTCGACTGCCGGGGTATCGCTCATGTGGGGGGACGATAGGCACGGGCTTGGGTGGGCGCAAGAATCTTGCGGGGGGGAATGTGAGGCTTGAGCTGTGAGCTGTGAGCTGTGAGCTGTGAGCTGTGAGCTGTGAGCTGTGAGCTGGGAGCTGGGAGCTGGGAGCTGGGAGCTGGGAGCTGGGAGCTGGGAGCTGGGAGCTGGGAGCTGGGAGCTGGGAGCTGG
>JBPOGH010000019.1:0-85175 GCA_051252135.1 Verrucomicrobiaceae bacterium
CATCCCATTCATCTGCGTCCATCTGCGGTTAACTCTCCCCCCCAACCAAGCCCCCCAACCAAGCCCCTCAACCAAGCTCCTCAACCATCCCATTCATCTGCGTCCATCTGCGGTTAACTCTCCCCCTCAACCAAGCAATTCCTAATCCCTAATTCTAAATTCCAAATTCTCCCAACCAAGTTTCGTCCATTTCGTATTTTTCGTGGTTCCCCCTCCCCCAACCAAGCCCCTCAACCAAGCTTCTGATTTTTCTGCGCTTTCTGTGGTCCCCCTACACAACCAAGCCCTAAAAACCCTTCGCGTCTTCGCGGTTCCCCCACCCACTCGCATCCAAAAAAGCCAAAAGCCAAAAGCCAAAAGCCAACCGCTCAAACTCCCGCACACCTGCAACCTCCCCCCAAAAAAAATTCCCGGTAGAAACACCAAAACTCCTCCGTATTTTAACCAACCATGACCTCTCGCCGCCAATTCATCCGTGACCTCGGCATCTCCGCTTCCGCGCTCCCCTTCCTCAGCGGCCTGCCCTCCTTCGGAGCCATCGCCCCCAACGGACGCAAGCAGCGGCTCATCGTCATGTTCTCGCCCAACGGCACCGTCCCGGAACGATTCTGGCCCACCAACCCCGGCGACCTCAAAACCTCCCCCATCCTCGCCCCCCTCGCCCCCTTCCAAAATCAATCCCTCGTCCTCAAAGGAATCTGTAACAAGGTCGGAGGCGATGGCGACCGCCACATGCGCGGCATGTCCTGCCTCCTCACCGGCGCCCGCCTTCACCCCGGAAACATCCAGGGCGGATCCGACACCCCCGCCGGCTGGGCCTCCGATATCTCCATCGACCAGGAGATCAAAAACTTCCTCCAAAAAAACGAAGCCACCCGCACCCGCTTCGGCTCCCTCGAGGTCGGCATCGCTGTCCCCGACCGCGCCGACCCCTGGACCCGCATGTCCTACGGCGGCTCCAATCAACCCGTCGCCCCCCTCGATGACCCCTACCAGATGCTCAACAAGCTCTACGGGCAATCCAAGGACCGCGAGACCTACGCCTCCGTCCTCGACTCCCTCGGCGGCGACCTCAAAAAAGTCTCCCAAAAACTCGCCCATCAGGACAAAGCCCTCCTCCAGCAACACATGGAGCTCGTCCGCCAGCTCGAGGTCGAAATGAAGGCCTCCGCCCAACAAGGCGAACTCGTCCACCCCGAGCCCGACCTCGACCCCAACATCGAGCTCGTCAACGACAACACCCCCCAGATCGCCCGCATGCAGATGGACCTCCTCGTTAACGCCATGGCCAATGACATGGCCCGCGTCGGCACCCTCCAGTTCATGCGCTCCGTCGGACAAGCCCGCATGCGCTGGCTCGGCATCGAGGAAGGACACCACTCACTTTCCCACGAACCCGATAAAAACGACGACGCCCAGGCCAAGCTCGAAAAAATCAACATCTGGTTCGCCCAACAACTCGCCTACCTCGCCCAACGCCTCCGCGACACCCCGGAGCACGATGGCCAGGGCAACATGCTCGATAACACCACCATCGTCTGGGTCAACGAGCTCGGAAAAGGCAACACCCACACCCTCGATGACATCCCCACCGTCATCATCGGCGGCGGCGCAGGCTTCAAGACCGGCCAGGTCAAAGACCTCGGAAAAGTCGCCCACAACCGCCTCCTCATGTCCCTCGCCCACTCCATGGGCCACCACCTCTCCCACTTCGGCGAAGAAAAACACTGCCACGGCGGCCCCCTCGCTCTCGTTTAAAAAGACCGGGATTCAACCGAATTCCGACAGGACAAACCCTTTTCTCCCGTTATAGTCCTGCCCCATGATCCGCTGGTTCGCCAAAAACGACATCGCCTCCAACTTCCTCCTGGTGGCCATCCTCCTCGGCGGCATCTACACCGCCCTCAATAAAATCCCCCTCGAGGTCCGACCCTCCATGGACTTTGGCGAGGTCGACATCAAAATGACCTACCGGGGCGGCAGCCCCAAGGACGTCGAGGAACACATCCTCATCCCCATCGAGCGCGCCCTTCGTGATGTCGATGGCATCAAACGCCTCGAGTCCCGCGCCACCCGGGGTCTCGCAAATTTCGACATCATGGGCGAGGACGGGGTCGACCTCGACGAACTCCGCGATGAAGTGGAAGCCGCCGTCGAAACCATCAACACCTTCCCCGGCGAGACCGAGCGCCCCCGCATCAGCGTCCCCCGCATGTCCAACTACAAGGAGGTCGTCACCCTTGCCGTCATCGGGGATCTCTCGAACATCGAACTCTACAAACTCACCCGCCGGATCGAAAACGACATCCTCGAACTCCCCGAAATCTCCCGCACCAGCCTCCGCGGCATCCATGACCTTCAAATCGCCATCGAGGCCAACGACGAAAAACTTCGCGACCACGGCCTCTCCCTCCAGGACCTCTCCGATGCCATCCGCCGCTCCTCCATGAGCCTCTCCGCCGGCTCCGTCCGCACCCCCTCGGGATCCATCATGATCCGCACCGACGGACAGGCCTACAATCGCAACGACTTCGCCAACATCATCATCACCGCCGACGACGGAGCCCAACTCCGCCTCAGCGATCTCGCCAATATCACCGATGGCTTCGAGGAAGAAAACCACATCCTCCGCTTCAATGGCGAACGCGCCCTCTTCATCGACATCCTCCAGGGAAGCGATGAAAGCGCCATCAAGATCTCCGACGCCGTAAAAAACTACATCGCCCAATCCGTCAGCCGCTTCCCCGAGGGCATCAAGCTCGAAACCTGGGATGACGAATCCATCCGCATCCGCGGCCGCCTCTCCACCCTCGCAAACTCCCTCCTCATGGGAGGCCTCCTCGTCTTCATCGTCCTCGGCATCTTCCTCCGTCCCATGCTCGCCTTCTGGGTCGTCGTCGGCATCCCCGTCAGCTTCGCCGGCGGAGCCCTCTTCATGCCCTACTTCGGCCTCTCCGCCAACACCATGAGCCTCTTCGGATTCATCATCGTCCTCGGCATCGTGGTCGATGACGCCATCATTACCGGAGAAAACGTCTACAGCCGCCTCCGCGACGACCTCACCCCGCTCGATGCCGCCGTCCTCGGCACCAAGGAGGTCGCCACCCCCGTCACCTTCGGCGCCATCACCACCATCGTCGCCTTCCTCCCCCTCATGTTCTTCGAGGGCTTCTGGCAAGCCTGGACCTCCCAAATCCCACCCATCGTCGGAGCCGTCCTCATCTTCTCCCTCATCGAATCAAAGCTCATCCTCCCCTCCCACCTCAAACACATGCGCGTCCATCGTGATACCAGAAAGCTGGGTCACTTTTCACGCTTCCAAAAAGCCATCGCCGATGGGCTCGAACGAGCCGTCGAACGCTACTACCAACCCGCTCTTAAGTTCGCCGTCAATCACCGCTACACCACCCTTTCTCTCTTCTTCGCCCTCGCCTTCATCACCCTCGGCATCCAAAAAGGCGGCAAAATAGGCTTCGTCCCCATGCCCACCATCGAGCGCTACATCATCAACTCCCACCTCGATATGCTCCCCAACACCCCCTTCGAGGAAACCAACGAAGCCGTCCTCTACATCGCCGCCAAAGCCCGGGAACTCCAGGCCGAGCTCATCGATCCCGGCAACGGACGCTCCCTTGTCAAAAACATCATGGAAGAAAGTGGCGATACCGGCCACCACAACATGGGCAGCGACCCCGAGGAAGGCAGCGTCGCCATCGAAATCCTCCCCCCCAGCGAACGAACCGTCCCCGGACCCACCAACGAGGAAATCATCAAACTCTGGCGCGATCGCGTCGGCAAAATCCCCGGCTCCCGCAGCTTCCACGTCCGCGGGTCCTACGGCAGCCGCCGCCATGGCGGACAGGAGACCGAAGCCATCCAAATCCAACTCCGCGGCGAGGGCAGCGAGGAAAAATACGCCATCGCCGAAGAAATCGAAGAACTCTTTGAATCCCACCCCCTCATCGAATGGGCCCACGCCGACCACGAATCCCAGCGCGAGGAACTTGCCATCATCATGAAACCCCTCGGCATCGAGTCCGGTCTCACCCAGCGTGATCTCGCCAGCCAAATCCGCCAGGCCTTCTACGGCGATGAAGTCCAGCGCATCCAGCGCGACGGAGAGGAACTCCGCGTCATCGTCCGCCTCCCCGAGTCCAAGCGCGAATCACTCCACACCTTCGACACCCTCAACATCCAAACCCCCTCGGGAGACAACATCCCCTTCACCACCGTCGCCTCCGCCGAACTCCGGCCCGCTCCCGGTTCCATCGAGCGCGAAGACCGCGCCCAAATCAACCGCATCACCGCCAGCCCCGAATCCAAGGAGACCGATATCGTCGCCCTCGCCAACGAACTGGAACCGCAAATCTCCGCCATCGTCAACCGCAACCCCGAATTCTCCTGGGTCTGGGATGGCTACATCAAAGAGGATCGCGAGACTGGCAACCGCTTCTACTGGCTCTACGGAGGCCTCATCCTCGTCCTCTACGCCCTCCTCGCCATCCCCTTCCGCTCCCTCCTCCAACCCCTCGTCGTCCTCCTCGCCATCCCCTTCGGCATGATCGGCGCCTACGGAGGTCACATAATTATGGGAGTTATTCCCTCCTGGCTCTCAGTTTTTGGAATTATGGCCCTCGCCGGCGTCGTTGTGAATGATTCCCTCGTCCTCGTCGACTTCATCAACCGCAAGCGCGAAGAGGGCATGGACCTCCTCGAGGCCGTCATGATCTCCGGTGTCAAAAGGTTTCGCCCCATTTTCCTCACCTCCATCACCACCTTCGCCGGTCTCATCCCGCTCATGTTCGATCGCGCCCTCCACGCACAATTTTTAAAACCAATGGCGATCTCTCTGGGTTACGGAATTCTCTTTGCCACCGTCATCACCCTCTTCCTCATCCCCGCCGCCTACCTCATCCTCGAGGATGCCAAACGCCTATTTGGCGCGGGTTTCCGTTGGTATTCCAAGCCTTTCAATGTCGCTAGCACGCTTGATAGTAAGGAGAAAGATAAATTTAATAAAAGTTGAATAAATTGCTGGCTTTTAACGGTTATGTGAATAATATCAGCGCAGTAAAAAAATTCTTACTGCAATGCCTGTCACCTCAACCAGAAAGCAACACCTGAACGTGCGCGAGACCCAAATGGAAATGCCCGCTTCTTCTGCTGGCATCTCCGAGGACTTCGAGGGCAAACTCGAAGACGCACAAGCTCAGCTCGAATACCTGCACCAACAACGCGAGCAACTCGAACGCCAAAAGATCGCCCTCGAGGAGCTCAATCAACGCAAACAGGAATTCCTCAACGGTCAGGTCGACCTCAGCGAAAAACTCTCCGCCGCCATCACCACCATCGATCGCGAACTCTTCGAATCCAAACAGGAAATGGAAGACATGGAGCAGGCCCGCACCTCCTTCGCCAAGCACCTCCAGCGCATCGATGCCATCAACCCGCAAAGCTGGTCCAAAGAGGAGCTTAAAAACGAACTCGAAAACGCTCTCACCATCATCGACCGCGCCGAGGATGAATACGACCAGGCCGTCGCCCACTTTGCCGATGGCCGCCGCGGTCAGGGCATCTTCGGCCCCGGCTCCTCACGCTCTCCCCGCGCCGGTGCACAGGGAGACATGAAAACAATGATGGTCAACGGCTTCGCTTTCAACCTGCCGATCATCATTCTCGGCTCCCTTGCCCTTCTCCTCTACCTCGTCAAATAACTCCCATCATACCATGGCCATCCTCCAATCAAATTTCACCGCCGCCACCGCTCTGCGTGATGAAGAGGACACCATCTCCTCACGGATCGCCGAGCTCGAAAGAAGCATCGAAGAAGCTCCCCTCAAACTTCAGGAAGAGCTCGAACGGGAACGCACCATGATGCCTCCCCCCGATGACCTCGCCGACCGCGCCCGCGAGCGCAAGTTCTACGCCGAGCTCTCCCGTGGAGAACTCCAGAACGAACGCCGCTACCGCGCCCGCAGCACCGTCCTCTTCACTCTTTCCTTCGCCGCCACCGTCTCCGTCTGCTGGTGGATTTACGCCGAACTCCAACGCTTCGGAGTCTTGAATTTCTAAAAAGGCTCCCACCAACCCAACCCCCGCGCAGCATCTGCCGGGGGTTTTTTTGTCTTCACTCTTCACAGCCCCAGATTCCTCGTTCATCTTCCGCCCATGTCCGAACCATCCATCGACGTGCGCTACGTGGCCAATCTCGCCCGCATCGACCTCAGCGATGACGAAGTCGAACGCTTCGGCAAACAACTCGAAAACGTCATGGGCCATATCGCCAAACTTTCAGAGGTCGACGTCGAGGGCATCGAAGCCACCTGCCACCCCAACGATCTCTCCAACCGCGTCCGCCCGGACGTCCCCGTCGAAGGAATGACCCCGGAGGAATTCCTCCAAAACGCTCCCGACCAATCACAAGGTCTCCTCCGCGTTCCCAAAGTCGTCGACGCCTAATCACTTTCCACCGGACCACCATGTCTCTCGCATCCCAATCCCTCGCCTCTCTCAAGCGCCAACTCACCGCCGGTGAGATTTCCTCGCGCGATATCGTCCAGGACACCATCGACCAAATCGCCTCCCGCGATGGCGATATCGGAGCCTTCCTCTCGCACAATGCCGACGCCGCCCTCGCCGCGGCCGACCAAGCCGACCTCTCCCTCCCCCTCGGCGGACTCCCCATTGGCATCAAAGACAACATCAACGTCAAAGGAGACCCCTGCACCTGCGCCTCCAAATTCCTCGCCGGCGCCTTCACCTCTCCCTACGACGCCTCCGCCATCAAAAACCTCCGCAACGCCGGAGCCATCCCCTTCGGTCGCCTCAATCTCGACGAGTTCGCCATGGGCTCCTCCACCGAGAACTCCGGCCTCCAGGTCACCAATAACCCCGCAGCTCCCGGCCACATCCCCGGAGGATCCTCCGGTGGCTCCGCCGCCGCCGTCGCCGGAAACCTCATCCCCGCCACCATCGGCTCCGATACCGGCGGCTCCATCCGCCAACCCGCCAGCCACTGCGGCGTCGTCGGACTCAAACCCTCCTACGGACGCGTCTCCCGCTACGGCCTCGTCGCCTTCGGATCCTCCCTCGACCAAATCGGCCCCCTCACCCGCACCGTCGAGGACGCCGCCCTCCTCCTCAACACCCTCGCCGGACCCGACCCCCGCGACTCCACCTGCCTCGAAGAACCCGTCCCGGATTACACCGAAGGGCTCGATGCCGGAGTCGCCGGAATGAAACTCGGCCTCCCCAAGGAATACTTCACCGATGGCATCGACCCCCTCGTCCGCGAGCGGATCGAAAAAGCCGCTGCCGACCTCGAATCCCAAGGCGCTGAGATTGTCGAAATCTCCCTCCCGCACACGGAATACGCCATCGCCACCTACTACATCATCGCTCCCGCCGAGGCCTCCTCCAACCTCTCCCGCTTCGATGGCATCCGCTACGGCAATCGCGCCGAAAACCCCGAGGACATCCTCTCCCTCTACCAACAAAGCCGTGAGGCCGGCTTCGGTTCCGAAGTCAAACGCCGCATCATCCTCGGCACCTACGTCCTCTCCTCCGGCTACTACGATGCCTACTACACCCGCGCCCTCAAGGTCCGCACCCTCATCCGGCGCGACTTCGAACAAGCCTTCGAAAAAGTAGACGCCATCCTCACCCCCGTCGCCCCCGAGCCCGCTCCCAAAATGGGCGCCGCTTCCGGCGATCCCCTCAAGCACTACCTCGCAGACATCTTCACCATCTCCGCGAACCTCGCCGGAAACTGCGGCATCTCCGTCCCCCTCGCCCCCGTCAACGGACTCCCCGTCGGCCTCCAAATCCTCGGCCCACACCTCGGCGAACAAACCATCCTCAAGGTTGCCCGCGCCACCGAAGCCCTTCAGTAAGGCCCGGGCACAACCCTTTTGCCCTTCCACAATCAGGCCCGGGGAACGACCACCCCGGGCTGGGCCGTTCGCCTGCCCTTATACCAAGTAGAGTTTCAAAAGAGCCAAATGCCGGAACGATTTTCTGGAATGGCAAGGCATGACGAGCGAGTGGTGCGGGCACCACGACCGAGGAACGACGCCGCTATTGCTGAAAAGCGCCCGGCTTCTTACCCAAAAAGCCCCCCTTCGGCCCCTTCGAACCCGTCCTTGCTTCTCCCCCCATTCTAAGCTAATTCCCTCGCAGTCATGCCAGTCGCGACACCAGAACAATACAAGCAGATGCTCGATGCCGCCCAAAAGGGTGGATACGCCTACCCCGCCATCAACATCACCTCTCTCACCACCGCCAGCGGCGCCCTCAAGGCATTCGCCGAGGCCAAATCCGATGGCATCATTCAGGTCTCGACCGGTGGAGGCCAGTTCGCTTCCGGCACCGCCGTCAATGACGCCGCCTTCGGTGCCATCGTCCTCGCCGAGGCCGTCCACACCCTCGCGGAAAAATACGACATCCTCGTCGGCCTCCACACCGACCACTGCCACCCCGATAAGGTCGACTCCTTCCTCCGCCCGCTCCTCGACGCCTCACGCAAGCGCATCGCCGAAGGCAAAGGACCCCTCTTCCAGTCTCACATGTTCGATGGCTCCGTCGTCGACCTCGATGAAAACATGAAGATCTCCGCCGAGCTCCTCAAGGAGTGCGTCGAACTCGACATCATCCTCGAAATCGAAGCCGGCTGCGTCGGTGGCGAAGAAGACGGACACGACACCTCCGGCCTCCCCGCCGAGAAGCTCTACACCACCCCCGAGGACATGATGCAGGTCTACGAAACGCTCAACCCGATTGGCCGTTTCATGTTCGCTGCCACCTTCGGTAACGTCCACGGCGCCTACAAGCCCGGCTCCGTCAAACTCAAGCCCACCATCCTCCGCGATGGCCAAAAAGTCGTCACCGACAAATATGGTCCCGAAGCCGAGATGGACCTCGTCTTCCACGGCGGCTCCGGAACCTCCCCCGAGGACCTCCAGGAAACGCTCGACTACGGAGTCGTCAAAATGAACATCGACACCGACACCCAGTATGCCTTCTCCCGTCCCATCGTCACTCACATGTGCGAGAACATCGAAGGCATGCTCAAGATCGATGGCGAGGTCGGCAACAAGAAGTGCTACGACCCACGCAGCTACCTCAAGAAAGCCGAACAGTCCCTCTGCGACCGCATGAAGCAAGCTTGCGACGAGCTCCGCTCCACCGGCAACACCATCTACTCAGCTTAAAAAGCTCCGCTTTTTTAAAAGGCCCGCCCCACAAGGCGGGCCTTCATTTTACCCCAACACACCTTTATGGAACCCAAGACCACCGCCGGCCAGCAGGACAACCCGCTCGCCAATATCATCCTCAACGTCCTCGCTCCCGTCCTCATCCTGAGCTATTGCAGCAAAGACGGAAACAGCGCGTGGCACCTCGGTCCCTACAAGGCGATGGCCCTCGCCCTCGCCATCCCCATCCTCTACGGAATCTGGCACTTCGTTCAGCACAAGAAGTTCAATATCTTCTCCGCCGTCGGATTTGGAAACGTCCTCCTCACCGGAGCCATCTCCATCTACCTCTACTCCTCCGACGATCCCCAGGTGCGCAAGAACGCCCCTCTCCTCTTCGGCATCAAGGAAGCCATCCAGCCTCTCATCCTCGGCTCCCTCTTTCTCCTCACCGCCAAGGGTGCCTCCCCTCTCTTTAATGCCTTCATCTACAACGATGGCATCTTCGACCAATCCCGCATCAACAAAGCGGTTAGAGAAAAAGGCAACGAGCTCGAGCTCGCCGCCCTCCTCTGGAATTCCACCCTCCTCTTCTTCGGCTCCTTCTGCCTCTCCGCCGTCATGAACCTCGGCCTCGCCTTCTACTTCCTCGGCGATCTCGACCCTGCCTCCGCGAACTGGAAAGAGCTCTACAATGCCGACGTCGCCAAAATCACCGGATGGGGCTTCCTCGTCATCGGCGTCCCTCTCCTCGTCGTCGGCGGCTTCATCCTCGCCAAGCTCATCAAAGGCCTCAAAGCCCTCACTGGACTCGAGACCGACCGCATCCTTCAGGCCCGCTAAAAAGCGCCCCTACTTCATCTTTGAGAAATCCGTGGGAGTCAAATACTGGCTCTCCACCTTGTTGACCAATTTGCCGTCAGCAATCGACGCCTTGTAAGCCGCGTGCCACTTCCCGTCATTCCGGAAGCCCGCCCAACTCGCCGTCGCCGCATCCATATCCTTGTGGGAAAGGAGGTAGACCAGCTTCTGCTCCTCACCCTCCTTCTTCGCCGTCAGCCAATACCCCACATTCGTCATCCCGTGGGACTCAAAGAGCGCCAACGTGTGATCGCGGAACCGCGCCTGCAAGGCCTCAAGCTTCCCCCGGTTCGGAGTATACGTCCGCAGTTCATAAACATCGGCCGCAGCCGAAAACGTCATCAAAGCAGTCAAAAGCATCAGTAATTTCATCTCCCCCACTCTGATCCTCCACCACTCCAACGCCAGAAAAATCTCCCCCCTCCACTTCCTCAAAAAGCACCATTGGCAGCCCCTCCAAGTTTCCCTAGTCTCCTCCCTCATCGACACCATGAAACCACTTCTCTTCCTCACCGCCCTGGCCCTCACCGTCCACTCCGCCTTGGCCGACCCCGCCAATGACCCCAAGGGAAACCCAAACGCACCGGCCCAAAATTCCCGCCCCTCCTTCCCCAAGCACTGGGGCGCCCCTCCCAAAATCCAGACCCGTGACATCCGCGATCTCCCCGGCGGCTACGGACAAGGATCCAGCACTCTCGCCAAGTGGATCGCCATGAATCTCAAGAAGGATGCTGAGGCAAAAACAACCAAAAAAGGAAAAGAGAACGGTTATTTAGCAGCGACTCTGACTCCTCCAAATCCCGCCGCAGACGGAATCTTCCATCGAAAACTCCACCTCAAAGCCACCGACTTCCCCATCAAGGGCGGCTACTACCTCGACCAGGGAAAATGGCTCGCCATCAACCCGGATCAACACAAGACCGCCAAGGCCACCCTCGCCTCTCCCTTCCCCTCCGGAAATTACGACCTCACCCTCCTCGCCGTAGGCGAAAACGACGGCCAGTGCTCCTACTCCGTCTCCATCAACGACAAGGTCGTCCTCACCCACAAAGCCCCCCTCGCCAAGGACACCTTTGAGGAAGGCCCCAAGTTCCACAAGACCGTCAAAAACCTCGTCATCGGACAAGGCGAGGACATCACCGTCTCCTCCACCATCCACAGCGCCGATGGCAAGGAATTCTCCCGCGCCCGCCTCTCCGGCATCACCCTCACCCCGGCAGATGACGAGACCCGCAAGGCCAACGCCGCCCCCAAGGCTCCCGCAGCCCAACCCAAGCCCAAGCCCGTAAAACTCAAGCCCCTCCAACAACCCCGCCAACCCGATGGCGACGCCTCCCACTCCCTCACCGGAGACACCCAATGGCAACCCGTCACTCTCACCCTCGACGGCCCCTTCGCCCACGAGCTCGACAACGCCCCCAACCCCTTCCGCGACTACGCCCTCACCGTCACCTTCACCCACGAATCAGGTGACCCCGAGTATCACGTCCCAGGCTACTTTGCAGCCGATGGCAACGCTGCCGAAACCTCCGCAAAATCCGGCACCAAATGGCGTGCCCACCTCTCCCCCGACAAGCCCGGCACCTGGTCCTACACCACCCACTTCCACACCGGAAAAGACGTCGCCCTCCTCCCCGCCAGCGAGTTCCCCGATCACGAACTCACCTCCCTCGAAAAATACAACGTCTCCGGCACCTTCGAGGTTCGCAAGACACCCAAAAAGGCCCCCGGCTTCTACTCCCAGGGCCGCCTCGTCTACGCCAACTCCAACTACCTCCAATTCGCCGAATCCAAAAAAGTCTTCCTCAAGGTCGGCGCCGACGCCCCCGAAACCCTCCTCGGATATGCCGACTTCGATGACACCACCGTCTCCACCAAGAAGGTCCCCCTCAAGCACTACAAGCCCCACCTCAAGGACTGGCAAAAAGGCGACCCCACCTGGCAAAACGGAAAAGGCAAAGGCCTCATCGGAGCCCTCAACTACCTCGCCTCCAAAGGCATGAACGCCTTCTCCTTCCTCCCCTACAACGCCGGAGGCGATGGCGACAACGTCTGGCCCTTCACCTCCCGCAACGACAAATTCCACTACGACCCCTCCAAGCTCGACCAGTGGAACATCGTCTTCACCCACGGCCAAACCAAAGGCCTCTTCCTCCACTTCAAACTCCAGGAAACCGAAATCGACGACAACCGCCGCGGCCATAAGAAAGCCACCGGCACCATCGTCCCCACCTCCCTTGACGGCGGCAAACTCGGCCCCGAGCGCAAACTCTACTGCCGTGAAATGGTCGCCCGCTTCGGCCACCACCTCGCCCTCAACTGGAACCTCGGTGAGGAAAACACCCAGTCCACCGAAGAGCAAATGGACATGGCCCACTACCTCCGCGCTGTCGACCCCTACGATCACCACCTCGTCATCCACACCTACCCCGACCAGCAGGACAAAATCTACCCCGCCCTCCAGGGCGAGCACTCCCCCTTCACCGGAGCCTCCCTCCAAAACTCCCACCTCAAGGACTGCCACTGGCAGGTCGTCAAGTGGACCAAGTCCGCTGCCGAAAACGGCAAGCCCTGGGCCGTTGCCTTCGATGAACCCGGCGATGCCGGACACGGCATGCCCGCCGACCCCGACTACCCCGGCATGCCCTCCAAAAAAGACGGCTACAACGGACCCACCGTCGATGACACCCGCAAGCTCACCCTCTGGGGCACCCTCATGGCCGGTGGCTGGGGCGTCGAATACTACTTCGGCTACAAACTCCCCCAAAACGACCTCGTCTGCGAAGACTGGCGCTCCCGCGACCAATCATGGACCTACGGAAAAGTCGCCCTCGACATCTTCCATAAGGAAAACTTCCCCCTCACCGAAATGAACAGCCGCGATGACCTCGTCGGCAACGGCGAAAAAGAAAACAAAGCCTACTGCCTCGCCAAAAAAGGCCTCTACCTCGTCTACCTCCCCTACGGCGGCCAGCACAAACTCCAACTCCTCAACAACGATAAAGTTCAAACCATCCGCTGGTACAACACCCGCAACGGAGAACAAACCGCCACAATCCCCTTCGTCGGAAACGGCACCCTCACCGCCCCCGACAACAACGACTGGCTCGCCATCATCGAATAAAAGGAGCCGGGGCATCCTGCCCCGCCCAAAAGAAAACCGTTTTTCTCCTCTCAAGCCCGGGCCACCCCCCGGGCTTTCTCTTCCCCGGATTCCAAAGCAAGCCCGCCCCCCCAACCCAAGCCCCCAAACTTCAAACTTCAGAGCTCAAACTTCAAACTTCAAACTTCAGAGTTCAAAGTTCGACGTTCAACGCCCTTCCTGTCCGACACCCCCACAAACTTTCACCTTCCCCCCTTCTTCTTCTCACCTACCCTTTCCCATCATGCGTCCGCTCCTTCTCCTCACCGCCCTCGCGACTCTCGCCCACGCCGCACCCGACTGGGAAAACCAAGCCATCTTCCGCACCAACAAAATGCCGGCCCGCGCCGTCAAGATGGCCTTCCCCACCAAAGAAGGAGCCCTCACCAAAAAGCGCCTCGAATCCCCCTTCTGCATGCTCCTCAATGGCGACTGGAAGTTCTCCTGGACCGACCACCCCGACAAGCGCCCCACCGATTTCTTCAAGCCCGACTTCGACTCCTCCTCCTGGAAGACCATCCCCGTCCCCTCCAACGTCGAACTCCAGGGCTACGGCACCCCCATCTACTGCAACCATCCCTACCCCTTCAAAAAGGACCCGCCCTTCGTCATGGGCACCCCGCCCGAGCACTTCACCACCTTCAACGAGCGCAACCCCGTCTCCTCTTACCTCAAAACCTTCACCCTCCCCGACTCCTGGGACGGTCGCCAAACCACCGTCACCTTCAACGGCGTCGCCTCCGCCTTCTACCTCTGGTGCAACGGCCAAAAAATCGGTTACTCCCAGGACTCCCGCACCCCGGCCGAATTCGACCTCACCAACGCCCTCAAAAAAGGCGAAAACACCATCGCCGTCGAAGTCTACCGCCACTCCGATGGCTCCTACCTAGAATGCCAGGACTTCTGGCGCCTCTCCGGCATTTTCCGCGATGTCTATCTCAGTTCGATCGCACCAGTCGACCTCACTGATTACACCATTCAAGCCACCATCTCAGAGGATGGTTCCGGTAATTTTTCTCTCGCCGCTCTCCCAACTGAATCAGGGAAAAACACAACCCTTTCAGCCGAACTCATTGATGCCTCTGGAAGCATCCTTCTTTCCCCGAAACTGATTACCAAATCTGGACAATCAGCCAGTATCAATGCCGGTGGATTAAAGGTCACTCCTTGGACTGCCGAAACCCCTTACCTCTACACCCTCCTCATCGGCGTCGGCCCAAAAGACAGCGAACCCACCCACTACTACGCCCAAAAAGTCGGCTTCAAAACCTCCGAAATCAAAAACGGCCAACTCCTCATCAACGGAAAACCCATCCTCGTCAAAGGCGTCAACCGCCACGATCACGACCCCGACTCCGGCCACTACATCACCGAGGCCTCCATGCGCAAGGACATCGAGCTCATGAAGCAGCTCAACGTCAACACCGTCCGCACCTCCCACTACCCCAACGACCCCCGCTTCTACGAACTCTGCGATGAATACGGCCTCTACGTCATCAACGAGGCCAACATCGAATCCCACGGCATGGGCTACGGCCCCGAGTCCCTCGCCAAGCACGACTCCTGGACCGCCGCCCACCTCGACCGCGTCACCAACATGGTCCACGCCTTCAAAAACCACCCCTCCATCATCATGTGGTCCATGGGAAATGAAGCGGGCGATGGCGTCTGCTTTGAGGCCTGCTCCAAATGGCTCCGCGAAGAAGCCCCCGTCAAATACCCCATCCACTACGAGCGCGCCGAACAAAAACCCCACGTCGATCTCTTCACCCCCATGTATGCCTCCATCAAGCAGTGCGAAAAATACGCCCGGGAAGAAGAAAAGAAACCCCTCGCCCAACAACGCCCCCTCATCCAATGCGAATACAACCACGCCATGGGCAACTCCTCCGGCAACCTCTGGGACTACTGGATGCTCTTTGAAAAAGAACGCCTCCTCCAGGGCGGCTGCATCTGGGACTGGGTCGACCAGGGCCTCCGCAAAACCAAATCCCCGCAAGGAAAACTCAATCAAACCGGTGATCACCAAGTCAAAGTCTCCGGCGAGCTCCACAAAGAAAACGGCCTCACCTCCGGCTACGCCACCGTCACCCACAGTGACAAACTCAACCCCCAAAAACACCTCACCGTCATCGTCGACCTCCGCCCCGGCCGCTCCAACTGGGGAGACAACCCCATCGTCACCAAAGGCGACGAATCATGGGCCCTAAAAATCAACCGCGGCCGCCAACTCGAGTTCTTCATCTACGATGGCACCTGGCGCTCCGTCTCCACCAAAGTCCCCGACGACTGGGAAAACAACTGGCAACAGGTCGTCGCAAACTACAACGGCAAAGAACTCACCCTCGCCGTAAACGGACACGTCCTCGCCCGTAAAAAACACCAGGGCACCATCAAACCCACCACCCTCGACATCGGCATCGCCCGCAACGTCCAATACGGCAACCGCCCCTTCGACGGCCAAATCAAAGCCCTCACCATCTTTGACCAACCCATCAACCCCAAAGCCGAACCCGGAACCAACCCCGCCCCCGTTCTCACCCTCGACTTCACCGACTTCACCGCCCCCGAAGGCCAACTCGAATTCTTCGCCTACGGCGGCGACTACGGCGACTTCCCCAACGACAACAACTTCTGCGCCAACGGCATCGTCGCCTCCGACCGCACCCCCACCCCACAAGCACCCGAGGTCTTCAAAGCCTACCAAAACATCCGTCTCAAAAAGATCGTCAGCATCACCCCGGAATCGACCACCCTCAGTATCAAAAACACCTCCTCATTCACCAACCTCTCCACCTATGACGCCTTCGCCAAAATTCTCCTGAATGGTGAAGTGGTGAGCGAAACCCTCCTTCCGTCAATCAACCTCGCTCCCGAAGAAACCGGAAACGTCATCATCGAAACACCCGACGAATTCGAACCCGGTGAACAAATCCTCACCCTTGAGTTGAAGCTCAAAAACGACACCTCATGGGCCAAGAAAGGCCACGTCATCGCCCGCGAACAAATTTCCCTTCTGGGCAGCCACTCCACAACCGCTCTCCCCAACGAAGAGAGCTTCCAAATCGCCGAACGCGATCACGACATCGACGTCCGGTCTGGAAACGTCATCCTCAATATCAACAAAGAGAGCGGCCAACTCACCTCCTACAAAATCGGCGACCGCGAACTCCTCGCCTCCCCGCTCCATCTCAACTTCTGGCGTCCTCCCGTCGATAACGACCGCGCCAACAAGTTCGGCAACCGCTCCGGCATGTGGCGCAACGCCGGCCCCAACACCAAAGTCACCGCATTCAAGCGCAGCGAAAAAGACGGCATCCTCCACCTCGGGTTCGACCTAAAAATCCCCGCCGCCGGAACCACCGGAAAGCTCGTCTATAAAATCGGAGCCAACGGCACCATCGACATCGACGTCTCCATCACCCCCAAAGGCAACCTCGGCCACATCCCACGCCTCGGCATGCAGTGCACCGTCCCCGCCTCCTACAACCAAGTCTCATGGTTCGGCAACGGCCCACACGAAACCTACGCCGACCGCAAGGCCGGAGGCATCATCGGCAAGTGGCAAGCCTCTGTCGACGACCTCTTCTTCCCCTACATCGAGCCTCAGGAAACCGGAAACCTCACCGACCTCCGCAACATTTCCCTCACCAACGCAGAAGGCCAAGGCCTCACCGCCACCGCCCTCGGCGAGCACCTCCTCTCCGGCGGCACTTACCCTTGCTTGATGTCCGACCTCGAAGGCCGCCGCCACCCCGTCGACATCCCCAAGCGTGACGCCGTCACCCTCAACATCGACCACAAACAAGTCGGCGTAGGCGGCACCAACTCCTGGGGCGCCCGCCCCCTCCCCAAATACGAGATCAACCCCAAAGGCACCTATCAATGGTCCTTCCGCCTCCAAGGCAAGTAACCAACCCAAAAGAGCCGGGGCAAAATGCCCTTGGCGGCACCCCGCATCCTCCATGAAAACCTTGATCATTCTCATCCTCGCCTCCTTCGCCGCCCTCCCCGCTTCCGCCGCAAGGGTCAACCTGAACAATCTCAACAAATACGAATGCGGCGAGGTTGCCACCGCTCTTGGAATCGATCTCGAAAAGCTCGTCGGGAACTGCCTCGCTCCCTCAAAATCTCCCTACGCCACCCAGCAGGACGCATGGTCCCTCCTCATCTGGTTTAGCACTCATGCCAACCTCGATGGAGCCGCCGGAGAATCATACTACCTCCTCACCCGGAATATCGCCGACCGCCTCAAGACGGATCCCGATACCATTCTCGCCTTCACCAAATCTCTCTCCAAAGAGGATCTCGCCAACTTCCCCTTCACCCTCACCAAATTCATCGAGTTCAATAAAATGTCTCCCGTCGAACAAGACAAGCTCACCAAAGACGCCCCCATTCTCGTCAAAAGGCTCAAAGCCGAATACGAACGCCCGTAGTTTCAACTCCCACTTCCCATGCCCTCCCTCCGTCTCTCCATCCCCCTCTCCCTCCTTCTCCTCGTCCCCCTAACCCTCCTCGCCGACCCCGCCAAGTGGGAAAAAAACATCGCCCAATTCGAAGCCTCCGACGCCAAATCACCCCCACCCCAAAACGCCCACCTCTTCATCGGCTCCTCCTCCGTTCGGCTCTGGGACCTCAAAACATCCTTCCCCGACCACGAAACGATCAACCGCGGCTTTGGCGGCTCGGAACTCGAGGACTCCCTCCACTTCGCCCACCGCATTGCCATCCCCTACCGGCCCAAAACCATCTTCCTCTACGCGGGCGATAACGACATCAACAAAGGCAAGTCAGCCGAAGTCGTCATCAATGACTTCCGCAAGTTCGTCAAAAAAATCCACGCCGCCCTCCCCAAGACCGACATCGTCTTCCTCCCCATCAAACCCAGCACCTCCCGCTGGAAACTCTGGCCCGAGATGAACAAGGCCAACCTCGCCATCGAAAAAATCACCCAGGGTAACAAACGCCTCCACTACCTCGACACCCCCGCCGCCATGCTCAAAACCGGCCAACCACCCGCTGCCGACCTCTTCCAAAACGACGGCCTCCACCTCTCCCCAAAAGGCTACACCCTCTGGAACCAACTCGTCACCGACTGGCTCAACCGCTAGCCCTCCTCACTCCTCCGCGCCATCAACCAAAGCGCATCCGACAAGCGGTTCAAAAAAATCCGCACTTCCCCCGAGCACACCTTCTCGCTCACCTTCCACGTCCCCCGCTCCGCTCGACGCGCCACCGTCCGCGCCACATGCAGCCGCGCCGCCAGCTCGCCTCCCGATTCCCCCGGCCGCAACCACCCCTTAAATTTCCGATCCCCCTCAATTCCCTCGCTCAGCGACTCCACCCACCCGATTTCCTCTTCCCCGATCCTCCCAAAGCCCGCCTTCTCGTATTCTTCATCCTTCCCCTCCGGCATCGCCAGCTCCCCCATCAAGGTCACGAGCCACTTCTGAATCTGGTCAATCGCCTCCGCCGCCTCCCCTTCCATCACCACCCGCGCCAACCCCAGCACCGCATTCAGTTCATCAACCTCCCCCAGCGCTTCCACCTGCGGGTCGGTCTTCCCGGCCTTCCCGCCAAATAAAAGATCCGTCTGCCCCAAATCACCGCGCTTCGTCGTAATGCTCATCTCACTCAAACTTTCTCCTTTCCCTGCCCCCTTTCCAGCCCGAAACTCTGGGAAATGAACCGACGTCACTTCATCCACGCCGCCTCCGCCTCTTTCGCCGCTTCCGCTCTCGCCGATCACCACAAGGAAGCCAAAGGAATCCCCTTCAAGATCTCCCTCGCCCAATGGTCCAATCACCGCGCCCTCAAAGGCGGCAAGTTGACCAACATGGAATGGCCCGCCTTCACCAAGGAAAACTTCGGCATCCTCGGACTCGAATACGTCAATCAGTTCTTCAAGGACAAAGCCAAGGACAAGGAATACCTCGGCGAACTCAAAAAACGCGTCGCCGACCTCGGCATGACCAACGTCCTCATCATGATCGATGGCGAAGGCCACCTCGGAGCCGCCTCCGATGCCAAACGCCAAAAGACCGTCGACAATCACAAGAAGTGGATCGAGGCCGCCGCCTTCCTCGGCTGCCACTCCATCCGCGTGAACTCCCATGGCGAAGGCGCCACCGATGAGGAAAAAGCCGCCAACTGCGTTAAAGGCCTCACCGCCCTGACCACCTTCGGCCAAGACCACCACGTAAAAGTCATCGTCGAAAACCACGGAGGCCTCTCCTCCAACGGCAAATGGATGGCCGGTGTCCTCGGAGCCGTCGGCCTCGACGAGTGCGGCTCTCTCCCCGACTTCGGAAACTTCCACGGCTACGACCGCTACCAGGGCCTCGCCGAGCTCATGCCCTTCGCCAAGGGCGTCTCCGCCAAGTCCCACGAATTCGACGAAAACGGCGAGGAAACCAAAACCGACTTCCGCAAAGCCATGAAAATCGTCCTCGAGCACAACTACCACGGCTGGGTCGGCGTCGAATACGAAGGCAAAAAGCACTCCGAGATCGACGGCATCAAGCTCACCAAGGCCCTCCTCGAAAAAATCCAAAAGGAAATGGCCTAACAAAGGAGCCGGGGCATCCTGCCCCGCCCTTCTCCCCTGTAGCGTCGGTCTATGACCGTCGCTTTTTTCATCCCCTCAACCCACCCAAAAGGCAGGGACCTTTCTCCGAAAGGTCCGGCTGCTTCCACTCCGCCCCACCAAAAAACCTTCTCCCTCCTAACACTTCACTCCCCCCAAGGGCCAACGGCCTGGTATTCCTCCCGGAAAATTCACGGGCAAACCCGGCACCCCGCGCCACCTTTCCTGTCACTCGCAGCCCAATGCTCAACCACCCCGCACCAATATTCGTTCAAATTTCATCTTTCTTGCTCAAATCTCAAATTTCATCTCCCTCCCCTTCACACTTGCCCTCTTCCCCCGTCCTTCTAGGCTACCGCACCTGCCAACCCCGCTCCTATGCACCGCCTTTTCGTCGAAAAAACACCCGAGTTCGCCAGCGAGTCCCAACACCTCATCGCTGACCTCCGCGCGAACCTCAACCTCGAGTCCATCTCTTCGGCTCGCATCGTCCAGCGGTATGACCTCGACGACCTCACCGACGAAGAATTCGCCCAAGCCTCAAAGCTCATCCTTTCCGAGCCTCAGGTCGAGACCGCATCTTCCGATCTCACTCTCGAAAAAGGCGACCACTCCTTCGCCATCGAATACCTTCCCGGCCAGTTCGACCAACGCGCCGACTCCGCCGCCCAATGCGTCCAAATCCTCACCGGAAAAGACCGCCCCTTCGTCGCCTCCGCACGCGTCATCATCCTCAAGGGCGACATCTCCAAAAAGGACCTCAAGCGCATCAAGGAATACCTCATCAACCCCGTCGATTCCCACGAGGTCCCGGTTCTCGATCCCGCCTCGCGCCAAACTTCGCCCACCCCTGAAAAGGTCGCCGTCCTCCACGGCTTCAACGACCGGCCCGCCGACCAACTCGCCGATTTCCGCTCCGAGCTCGGCCTCGCCATGTCCACCGCCGACCTCGCCCACACCCAGGCCTACTTCACCGGCGAGGGCCGCGAGCCCACCATCACCGAGCTCCGCATGCTCGACACCTACTGGTCCGATCACTGCCGTCACACCACCTTCATGTCGGCCATCGACTCCGTCACCTTCGATCCCGGCACCGAGATCATCGAGGAGACCTACCGCAAATATCTCCACGTCCGCAAGGATGTCTACGGCCCCGATACCGAGCGCCCGGTCACGCTCATGGACATCGCCCTCATGGGCATGAAAGACCTCCGCAAGTCAGGCGAGCTCGACAACCTCGAAGTCTCCAACGAGATCAACGCCGCCTCCATCGTCGTCCAAGTCCCCATCACAAGCCCCTCAACCGAGTCTGCAAACTGTGAACTGAATACGGTGAACTCAGCCACGACGGAGGAGTGGTTGATCCAGTTTAAGAACGAAACGCACAACCACCCTACCGAGATCGAACCCTTCGGTGGAGCCGCCACCTGCCTCGGCGGCTGCATCCGCGACCCCCTTTCCGGCCGCTCCTACGTCTATCAGGCCATGCGCGTCTCCGGTGCCGCCGACCCACGCACCCCCTATGCCGACACCATCCCCGGCAAACTCCCCCAGCGAAAAATCTGTCAGGAAGCCGCCCACGGCTACTCTTCTTACGGAAACCAAATCGGCCTCGCCACCGGCAAGGTCTCCGAGATCTACCACCCAAACTACGCCGCCAAGCGCATGGAAATCGGAGCCGTCGTCTCAGGCTCCCCCCGTAAAAACGTCTTCCGCGGCGGACCTTCCACCGGCGACTTCATCCTCGTCATCGGCGGCCGCACCGGACGCGATGGCGTCGGCGGAGCCACCGGCTCCTCCAAGGAGCACACCGACACCGCCCTCGACAACTCCGCCGAAGTCCAAAAAGGCGACGCCCCCACCGAGCGCAAAATCCAACGCCTCTTCCGCAACCCGGAACTCGCTCCCAAAATTAAAATCTGTAACGACTTCGGAGCCGGCGGAGTCTCCGTCGCCATCGGTGAAATCGCCGACAGCCTCACGCTCAACCTCGACGCCCTCCCCAAGAAATACGAGGGCCTCGATGGCACCGAGCTCGCCATCTCCGAGTCCCAGGAACGCATGGCCATCTGCGTCGACCCCAGCGAGGTCGACTACTTCATCGCCGAGTCCGATAAGGAAAACCTCGAGTGCGTCCACGTCGCCACCGTCACCGATACCGGCCGCCTCGTCATGACCTGGCGCGGCGATACCATCGTCGACCTCTCCCGTGAATTCCTCGAGACCAACGGCGTCCAGCAGTCCGCACAAGTGGCCGTCTCCGCCCCCGGCGATGACTGCCCGCTCAAACACGCCATCCCCGCCGTCGCCGCTCAAGACGACCTCGAGGAAAAATTCCACGCCGCTCTCTCCGATCTCAATTCAGCCTCACAAAAAGGCCTCGGCGAACGCTTCGACTCCTCGGTCGGCGCCGGCACCGTCCTCTCTCCCTTCGGCGGTCAGCACCAACGCACCCCTGTCGATGCCATGGTCGCCACCCTGCCCTTCCTCGAAGGACACAGCACCACCACCACTCACATGTCCTGGGGATTCAATCCCTACCTCGCCAGCTGGAGCCCCTACCACGGCGCCCTCTACGCCGTCACCGAGTCCGCCTGCCGTATCGTCGCCTCCGGCGCACGCCTCCCCGACATCCGACTCACTCTTCAGGAATACTTCCCCAAGCTCGGCGGCGATCCCAAACGCTGGGGCCTCCCCTTCTCCGCTCTCCTCGGTGCCTTCCGCGCCCAAAACGAGCTCCGCCTCGCCGCCATCGGCGGAAAAGACTCCATGTCCGGCTCGTTCAATGACATGGACGTCCCGCCCACTCTCGTCTCCTTCGCCCTCGCCCCCGGAAGTACGAACTCTGTCGTATCTCCCGAGTTCAAGAAGACCGGCTCCACCGTTTCTCTCATCAAGATTCCGCGCGACGCCGACCTCATCCCCGACTTCGCTTACCTCAAGGACATTGCCGACCGCCTCCACGCCGAAGTGCAAAAAGGCACCATCAACGCCCTTCACAGCCTCGATCACGGAGGCATTGCCACCGGACTCGCCAAGATGGCCTTCGGAAATGGCATCGGCTTCCACGCCACCGCCAGCATCGACCTCTTCACCGAGCGCTTCATCTCCTTCCTCGTCGAATCCGATGAACCTCTCCCCGATTCCCTCGGAGCCAAAGTCATTGGAAAAACCCAGGAAGAACCACAGTTCGACTTCGGCGAAGTCACCCTCTCCCTCGAAGACCTCCTCGAGTCCTGGGTCACCCCACTCGACGACGTCTTCCCCGAATCCGCCGACCCCGCCCACACCGAGATCGAAACCTTCTCTTCAACCTTCAATGTTGGACGTTCAACCTTGGACGTTCCAAAACCGAAGGTATTGATCCCCGCCTTCCCCGGAACCAATTCGGAATACGACACCGCCAAAGCCTTCGATCTCGCCGGTGCCACCACCGAGATCCCCGTCTTCCGGAACCTCACCCCGCAGGCCGTCGAGGAATCACTCACCGCTCTCGCGGAAAAGATTTCCCAATCACAAATCCTCGTCATCCCCGGAGGCTTCTCCGCCGGTGACGAACCCGCCGGTTCCGGTAAGTTCATCGCCACCATCCTGCGCAGCCCCCGCGTCGCCGATGCCGTCATGGACCTCCTCAAAAACCGCGACGGACTCATCCTCGGCATTTGCAATGGCTTCCAGGCCCTCGTCAAAACCGGCCTCGTCCCCTACGGCGAAATCCGTGGCCGTGCGGACGACCTGGAGGGAGTGCAAGCTCCGAAAGCAGGTCAGCCGACCCTCACCTACAACGACATCGGCCGCCACATCGCCTGCTACGCCACCACCCGCATCGCCTCAACCCTCTCCCCTTGGCTCTCCGGCTGCGAGGTCGGCGACCTCCACAACATCCCCTTCTCCCACGGCGAAGGAAAATTCTGGGCCTCCGAAGAAGACATCCGCGCCCTTGCCGAATCCGGCCAGATCGCCACTCAATACACCACTCACGATGGCGAACCCACCATGGACCCCGCCTTCAACCCCAACGGCTCCCTCTACGCCATCGAAGGCATCACCAGCCCCTGCGGCCGCGTCCTCGGTAAAATGGGCCACACCGAACGCCGAGGCCCCGCCGTCGGTCAAAACATCCCCGGCAACAAACACCAGCCCCTCTTCAAGGCCGGCGTCAACTACTTCGCCTAATCACAGGAGCCGGGGCGTCCAGCCCCGCCCTCATAGGCAGGGACCTTTTTCCAAAAGGTCCGGCTGCTTGCTCGTCGCCCCACCCATAAAAAATCCCAAGCTCAAAAAAGCCCTCCAACAACCAAGCCCAACGGGCCATCCCAACGCAGCCCCAGGCAACGCCTGGGGTTTCTTGTCTTAAATATCAACCGGCCAAGCCCAACAGCTCCGCTTCACTTCCACCAACTCGCAGGACCACACCGCTGACTCCGCACCCCCAATGCATCTTGCCGCGCCCTCATTGTTCCACTACCTTAAAACGAAGTCATGAGCGGAAATAAAAAGAAGATTCTCCTGTTTGTGACTTCAGCCCTCCTAATCACCGTCAGCTGGATCTTCTTTAAAGCATTCATCAAATTCTCTATCGAAGACAACATCCACAAAACCTACGCACCAGTCGTTGCCGCTCTCGATGACTACACCGATCTAAATAAAAAAGCCCCGGAATCACTTTCAGACCTCGTCCCTGCTTTCTTACCAAAGATCCCCACCTCGGAAAACGTATCTCATGTAGGCTTCCTCAAATCTGAAAATGGCGCAGGATGGAGACTCTTGCTACTGAGCAACAAAACAGGCCAAACCCGAGTCTACTTTGCTCACCACAAAACCCCTCCCTCTCCAGCCGAGAAAGAAGCAATCGCTCTCACCTACCACAACCTCTGGATCGTCCTCGAAGGAACCCAAGCCGAATCTCTCGCCACCTCAATTAAAGGTGGCCATTCTGCCCCCTGAGCTTCGCCCACCAAAAAATCAGGAGTCTTTCGGGGAACCTCGATCAGCGAGCTGTTCAAGAAATACCCGCGCCTCTTCTTTACAGTCCTTGCGCAGACGGCCCGACCCCACAATCTCATTCAACACCGGAACCGCCCGTCGATCTCCGATCTTCCCCAAATAGAGCGCGGCATTGATCCGGATATAAAACTCCTCGCTCTTAAGATCCTCGACCGCAACCCCGCTCCACTCCGGCTCCCCCGTCTCTTGCAAAACGTAATACGCCCGGGTCTTGTCTTCGAGAACAGAAGACTCCAACCAGTCTGAGATCTGCTCCCTCATCACCGTCTCCGGTTCCTTGACTGCTTGGATGTCGCTTTGGATCTCTGAGTCATGATCCGCCTGTGTTCCCCAAAGATACACCAAACTAGGAATCCCGAGGCCAAGCAGAATCGCCACACTCAAAAACGCTTTCATCACCTCCTACCCTATCGAACCCTTCATCCTGGTGCCAGTGCATACCGCAACTCAATGACCCCCTCAATAATTGGAGTTAGATTTCCGCCTTCTCGGAAGTAACCTCACGTGGGGATACGCTCCCGCTGCCCCATGAAATCCCTCTTCCACCTCGCGATCGCCTTCACCGGCATTTACGTTGCCAGCGCCCAACACCCCCACTCCGATCCTCAAAACACCGGCAACTGGACCCTCAACCCCGCCGTCAGCGACGAGTTCAACGCCCCCACCCTCGACACCAACAAATGGTGGGTCCAGGGCGCCAACGATCATTACGAAAACCGCTGGAAAGGCCGCGCCCCCTCCCAGTTCGCACCGGGAAACATCGCCCTCAAGGACGGCCACCTCGTCATCACCTCCCGCTGGGACGAAACCTTCACATTCTCCGACTCCACCGACAACGGCACCCCTTACGGAAAAGACAAAACCGGCCGCCCCGTCACCGTCACCACCGGAGCCGTCATCAGCAAAGCCCACTTCCTCCACGGCTACATGGAGACCCGCGCCCGCGCCGCCGCCGGCCCCGTCTCCAGCTCCTTCTGGACCACCGGCAAGGGCGGCGAGCTCGATGTCTTCGAGCACTACGGCAGCAACCCCGGCAACAAGCTCGCCGGCAAACGCTACCATTCCTCGTTCCACGACTGGCGCGTCCCCGTCACCAGCCCCACCTACGGCAAGCGCATCTGGACCAACGAACACTACCTCCCCTTCAACGTCGCCGATGATTTCCACATCTACGGACTCGAGTGGCACCCCGACTACCTCCGCATCTTCATCGATGGCAAACTCATCCGCCACGTCACCCGCGAGGAAATCGGCGATGCCTGGGTCGTCACCAACGAGCAAAAAGTCTGGCTCGACTCCGAGCTCTTCCCCTGGGAACTCGCCCCTGAAAAAACCACCAAAGCACACTTCCCCGCCGAGGGCTTCCGCTTCCAGATCGACTACGTCCGCATCTGGCAGAACGACAAAAAAGCCGCCCCTCACAGCCCCCAACCCAACCTCGTAAAAAGCCCCGACCTCAAAGGAGACCTCTCCCCCTGGGTCGCCACCGGAAGCGGCGCCATCACCCCCGATGGCATCGGAAACATCGGCCCTCAAAAAGGCGCCATCGAACAACAAGTCAGCCTCGAGCCCAACTCCACCTACATCCTCTCCGCCTCCATGCGGTGCCCCGGAACCAATCTCAAAAACATCTACCACGACGCCTGGTTCGGCATCAAAAACCACGGCGGAGACTTCACCAGCATCCGCGTCTTCAGTCCCGACTGGCACCGCAAAAGCATCCAGTTCCAAACCGGCCCCACCAACGACAAAGCCGTCCTCTTCTTCACCAACCAATGGTCGGACGAAGCCGCACAAATCAGCTCCGTCGAAATCATCAAGGTTCCCTAACCTCAGTTCGTCATCTTAATTTGACGCGCCCCCCTCGGATCATCATGCTGATAACATGATCCACTCAGTTCCTTCTCGTCGTGAAGCCCTCAGCTTGAGCACCAAAGCCATCCTCGCTTCCACCCTCGGCCTGCAATCATCTTGGGCCGATGTCCGTGAAAACTCCGACCCCCGCCCGCTCGGCCTCGCCATCCTCGGCCTGGGCGACTACGCCACCACCCGCATCGCCCCCGCCCTCACCAAGACCCGCCACGTCAAACTCACCGGCCTCATCACCGGCTCCCCCGACAAACTCCCCGGATGGCAGGGCAAATACAAAATCCCCGATGAGAACGTCTACACCTACGACGACCTCGAAAAAATCGCCGACAACAAGGACATCGATGTCGTCTACGTCATCACCCCCACCGGCACCCATGCCGATTTCACCATCCGCGCACTTGAAGCCGGCAAGCACGTCATCTGCGAAAAGCCCATGGCTCCCACCGTGGCCGAATGCGACCGCATGATCGAAGCCGCCAAGAAAGCCAACCGCATGCTCCAGATCGGATACCGCCTCTACTGGGACCCCTACCACACCCGCCTCATCACCGCCATGCGCGACAAGGAATTTGGCGACTGGACCGCCCTCGAGTCCGGCTTCGGCTACTCCATCAACAAGAACTCCATCCACCTCCCCCACATCGCCTGGCGCATCGGCAAGGAACTCGGTATCGCCGGCGCACTCTACGATGTCGGAGTCTACGCCATCCAGGGCGCCTTCTACGCCACCCAAATCCACCCCGTCCGCGTCACCGCTACCAGCTCCACCGACCGGCCGGATGTCTTCACCGAAGTCCCCGAAAACTGGGAATGGGAACTCGAATACGCCGATGGCCGCAAGTCCAAGCACATGGCCAGTTACAATCGCAACGGCAACAACCTTCACGTCCAGACCGAAGAGGGAAAACTCCACATCGACTCCGCCTACAACTACGAAGGCCAAACCGGAGAAACACCCCTCGGCCCCATGGACTTCGAGCAAGTCTTCCAGCAAGCCCTCCAACTCGACGCCCAGGCCCTCGCCATCCACAAGCGCGCCTCCAACGTCACCCCCGGAGAAATGGGCCGCCGCGACATCCGCGTCGTCAACGCCGTCATGGAAGCCGCCGCCACCGGAAAACCCGTCGAATTCTCCAAATTCGAATATTAGCCCCTCAAAGGCAGGGACCTCAAAGGCAGGGACCTCAAAGGCAGGGACCTTTCTCCGAAAGGTCCGGCTGCTTTCATCCCGCTACTCAAAAAGATCCTCTCCCCTCCCAATCGCCCCCATCCCACGCCGTCCCCCAAAAAAAATCCGACCCCGAACCTAAGCCCGGGGCCGAATTTCACATCACTAGTTCATACAGAAATTAGTAGCGACCATGCCGATGTCCACGATGGGAGTATCCATGGTCTCCATATCCACCGTAGTTTCCGTAGCCGCCATAGCTTCCATACCCTTGGCCATAACCATAGCCTTGGTTGTAGTAGGCATTTTTCTTCTTCTGACGGTCCTTGGCCATGCTGTAGCCGATCAAACCGACCGCAGCAGCACCAATCACCGCCCCTTCGGGACTCACGGTATTCACCTGACGCCCCTGGGAATCATAAGCGGTTGTGCAGCTGACCCCAAAAAGGCCAACGAGAACGAGAGCGGCAAATCTGGATAATGGTGTTTTCATCTTACCCATAAGACCTGCCGCCCCCGCCATTTATTCATGAAAAAAGACTGAGCAACTCCCGCTCTTCCAACCCCGGCACCAGCGCACTCCCCGTATCCAGCGCCGCTTCCATCATCCCCTTCTTCTCTTCTTGCAGCGCGAGAATCTTCTCTTCCACCGTCCCTTTGGTGATGAACTTGTAGGAATTCACCACCCGCGTCTGCCCGATCCGGTGCGCCCGGTCCGTCGCTTGCGCTTCCACCGCCGGGTTCCACCACGGATCAAGATGAATCACGGTATCCGCCGCGGTCAGGTTCAATCCCACCCCACCCGCTTTCAGACTGATCAAAAACACCGGCGCCTTCCCTTCCTGAAATCTCTCCACCACCTCCGCCCGCTTCTTGGTCTGACCATCAAGATAACAATAATCCCAACCACGCCCCAACAGCATCGGCACCACTCCCTGCAGGAGCTGCACAAACTGACTGAAGACCAACACCCGATGGCCTCCCGCCACCGCCTCTTCCAGCAAGCTCTCAAGCTCATCCAACTTAATCCCCGCATCCTTGTCCTCCACCTGAATCCCCGGAAGAAGCCGCAGATCGCAACACGCCTGACGCAATCGTAACAAAGCCGTCAGCGCCACCATCCGCTTCTTCCCGTCATCCGCCGCATCCACTTGACTCCGACTCTCCTGCAGCAACTGACGATAAATCGTCGCCTGCTTCGGCGTGAGATCACAGTAACGCACCTGCTCGATCCGCGCCGGCAAGTCCTTCGCCACTTCGGTCTTCAACCTTCTCAATATCACCGGCTTCAACCGCCTGGCCAAGCGACGACCCAATGCCGGATCACCCCCTTTGCGCAAGGGCTTCTCAAAGCGATCCATAAACGCCTTCCGCGGCCCCAGATATCCCGGCAACGCAAAGTTCATGATCGACCACAAATCCTGCAGCGAGTTCTCCACCGGCGTTCCCGACACCGCAAAGCGATACTGCGCCTTCAGCTTGAACACCGCCTTCGACACCTGGGCCTCCGGATTCTTGATCTGCTGGGCCTCATCCAGCACCGCCACCTCGAACTTCTCCGCATGAAACTTCTCCGCATCAATCCGCAAGATCGCATAGCTCGTCACCAAAAGATCCACCTCCGGAATCGCCCCCCGCTTCGGCCCCACATGCAAGGCTACCGACAACTCCGGCACCCACTTCTTCGCCTCCGCCGCCCAGTTCTCCACCAGCGATGACGGACACACCACCAAGGCCCGCCCCCCTCGTTGCCGAATAAAGGTCAGCATCTGCAGCGTCTTTCCGAGCCCCATGTCATCCGCCAAAATGCCACCCATTTTCAGCTCACTCAACTTCCACAACCACCGCACCCCGTCCGCCTGATACGGACGCAGCACCTCCGGCAAATCCAACTCCACCTCGTCCTCCGGCTCCAAAGCCATCCCGAAGTCCCGTGCACTCGCCCGCAAAAACTCCGCCTGTCGCACATCGATCTCAAACACCCCTGGCGTCCCCTGCTTCGGATCACAATCACTCAGCGTCGCGCTCACTTCCTCCACCAACTCCGAATCAATCACCGCAATCTTCCCTCTCCCAAACGCCTGCTCCGCGCTCCCCATCCGCAGCATCCGCTGCACCTGCGCCGGATCAAGCTCCTCGCCTCCCACGCGGTACTTCGTCTCCACCGCAAACCAATCCTGCCCCGTATTCGTCCACTCCCAATCCGGCTTCACCGCCACCACCTGCGCCGCCGCCGCCTCAAAACGCTCACCCTTCTCAACTCTCCAAACCGATGGAATCTCAGCCACCGCATAAGCATGAAACTTCAAAATATCCTCCCGCTCCCGCAGCGCCATCCGGCCCCCCTTCAACGGACCTTCAAACCCCCACGACCGGAAATACTCCACCACCGCATTCTCCTTCGCCACACTCGTCAACATCCCTTTCTCCGGAATCAACTGCGCCTCCCCATCCTCGCAACCTGCCTTCGTCCCCTCGTAGTAAAACGACAACCGGGCCTCCAAATGCCGCAGCGATCCTTCCAGATTCACCACCACCTCCGGCACCCCTTCATGCGGCAGCGACTCCCAAAGCGCATCCGGCACCTCAAACCACTGCTCCAGCTTCGCCAAAACCCACTCAGCTTCCGCTGCACTCACCGTCAGCCCTTTCCCAAGCACCGCCGCCCACTTCGATGGCAGCCCCGCACACACCGGCACAAAACTCGCCCCCCTCAAAAGCCACCCCGCACTCCCTTCCGTCAAAATCACCTCATCCCGCGGCCACTGCACCGCAATCCGCTCCCCCATCAATCGCAACGGCAGCCTCGGTCCCTCCGCTCTCACCTCCACCCGCTCCTTCTTCCCAAACTGCACCCGCGGATGCCCAATGAGACCCTCCACCAATTCCAAAAACTGACCCTTGTCAAAATTCACCACCCCCGGCGCTTCCCCCGGAAAAATCTCCCGCAACACCCGCCACAATTCCTCATCAGCCGACTCCAACCGATACGGCCCCTCACCCAGAGCCGACAGCAAAGTCTCCTCCCCATCCACTTCCGCCCCAAACCCCACCATCAACTGACCCCGCTCCCACGCCGCCTCCACCTTCAGCGGCAACATCACCGAGAGCGTCACCTCCGCCCCCTCCTCCTCAATCTTCGGCCACCGGTCCTCCACCACCTCAGCCACCGTCTCCTCCACCGCCACACTCTGTGGATCAATCAACTCAAGCCCCACCGCAATCACATGCGCACACACCCGCCCGTCACGCCGCACCATCAGGCAGGTGCACTTGTTCTCCATATGAGTCCGCGAGATAATCTCCATACTCACTTTCTTCATCTTCCCCCCAACCCGCAGCTCCCCCGATAGCACACCACCTTCATACGATGCCGACTTCACCCCGCCCTCACGGTGAATCACCCGTGCCTTTTTCATCTCCTGCCACCCTCCGGCATCCATCAACAGGTCGCGTGTCAGTTCCAGATGGCTCATCGCCGCGAAGACTAGTCTTGCTCCTTCCCGATTGTCTCGCAAAATTCAACCCGTGACCAAAGCCGAGGCCATTTCCCAACTCCGCAAGCAGATCGACTCCAAAGTCGACGTGCTCAAATCCGCCCTCGCCGACTCCGAGGAAGGATCCAGCGGCGACGAAACCAAATCCGAGGGAAAGTACGACACCCGCGCCGTCGAAGCCTCCTACCTCGCCCAGGCCCAAGCCGATCAACTCGAGATCGCCGAGCAAAACGCCGGCACCTTCAAGCGCTTCGAAGCCCCGGACTACGATCTCTCCGACCCCATCGGCCCCGGCGCCCTCGTCGAGACCGATGAAGACGGCGAGATCAACTTCTACTTCCTCGCCCCCACCGGTGGCGGCATGACCATCGACTTCCTGGGCTGTGAACTCACCGTCATCACCCCGGACTCCCGCCTCTACCAATCTCTCCTCGAGAAAAAAATGGGCGACCAACTCGAGTCCCCCTCCCTCATGGTCACCGGAATCGAATAGACAAAAAAGCCGCACCTTCCGGCGCGGCTTTGAAAGAATTCTAAGTCTCAGGACTATCGGCGACGACGCAGAAGTCCAAGACCTCCGAGAAGCGCGAGAGCAAATGAGCTCGGCTCAGGCACGGTAATCGCACCAAGAGCGGTTCCGCTCAAACCCTGGCTATGGATCAGGGCAACTTCTCCATCCGTAAGCGCACGGTCCCACATGCCGACATCATCAAGCATGCCGTTCCACTGGCGTCCGT
Organism: Verrucomicrobiaceae bacterium; assembly: GCA_051252135.1. Lineage (GTDB taxonomy): Bacteria > Verrucomicrobiota > Verrucomicrobiia > Verrucomicrobiales > Akkermansiaceae > SW10. Next base: position 32,065 of record JBPOGH010000019.1, read on the forward strand.
TATCAGGGTTGCCACCAATCCAAAGCTGATTGGTTCCATTCTCAAGAATCGTTCCGGTTCCTCCGGTAACATTGAGAACTCCGTCCACATACAGCTTGGTAACACTTCCTTGGGTGGTTGCTACGATGTGATGCCAAAGATTGTCTCCGGCAGGCCCTGGTCCGATCGTCGTCGTGCTCACGATGTCGGAGCTCGCTCCACCACCGGCGTAAGCCACTGGGACAGGGTTGTTAGTACCACGGAGAGCGACCCGGTAATCCTGGGCTTCACCGTGGGCAATGATGCCCTGCCAACCGGTGTCCCGGTTAGCCAGATTGACCCAGATCGAGATCGAAAGATCCGCTCCGGTGCGGTCAATGTCATCAGTTCCACCGGTCGGATCCGGCACGGAAATGTGATTGCCTGCACCACCGGGGAAGCTTCCTCCGGAACCCAGAATTCCAGCAGCGAAGGACACCGAACCGTTCACGGTTCCGTTGTCGGTCGAAGTGCCGGTCGATTCCGCAATACTGCCGGCGACGTCATTAGCGTCACCGTCAAGCGGCCAGTAATTCAGCAACCCTGCATGAATGGACGCCGCATTCGCTGAAAGCGAAGCCGCCACCAAGAAGGCTGGGATAAGTAGTTTTTTCTTCATTGTATGTATTCCTTTACCCCGTCGCAGCAACCATAGCCAATTAAGCACTAGATCACGCGACGGATCGGCTTTTCTAATCATTTGGCATGAAAATTCGAGCTTTTTTTTCGCCCAGTTGGGCTGGAAAAGGTAATCCCGAGCCGAGCCAAAACCTCCTGATATCCCTCCATCATCCCCTGGAATCCCCCTCCATCATAATCATCGGAATCGAGCAGACAAAAAAAGCCGCACCTTCCGGCGCGGCTTTGAAAGAATTTTAAGTCGCAAGACTATCGGCGGCGACGCAGAAGGCCAAGACCTCCAAGAAGCGCGAGACAGATCGAGCTGGGCTCGGGAATGGCACCAAGAGCGACCCCATTGCTACCGGAAGCGAAAATCAATCCAACTTCAGACGCACTGAGCGCACGGTCCCAAATAGCCACATCGTCAATCAAACCATGGAATTCACGGCCCGCACGATCGGGGTTTCCTCCGATCATCAGCATGTTGGTATTGTCACCACTCTGGCCGATGTTCACTCCGGAGGCAGTGCCTTCCAAAAGACCATCAACGTAGAAATTTGCATCTCCACCGTGCACAGCAGACAACACAATATTGTGCCAGATTCCACTTCCCGAAGCAGGACCATAGGTGTTGGTCGTGACGATATCAGGCACTCCGGCAACACCGGCAAATTTCACAGGATCGGAGGTGCCCTGACGCGCAAGTCGGTAGTCAGAACCCTCACCGTGAGCTACGATGCCTTGCCAACCGACAGTATAGGAAGATCCCTGAACCCAGACAGACAGGGTCATATCAGAGCCGAAACGGTCGACGTCGTTCGCGACTCCACCGGCACCAGAAGCTCCACCATCGGGAACGGTAATGTTATTTCCAGCACCACCGGGGAAGTTTCCGGCAGAACCAAGAAGTCCTGCAGAGAAGCTAACGGAGCCATTTACGGTTCCATTGTCTGCTGTGACCCCGGTCGATTCGGCATAGCTGCCCGCAGTGTCAGTCGCGTCACCGTCAAGCGGCCAGTAATTCAGCAGCCCTGCATGGATTCCGGCTGCATTCGCTGAAAGCGAAGCTGCCACCAGGAAGGCTGGGATAAGTAGTTGTTTTTTCATTGTATGTATTCCTCTTAACCGTTGAACCAACCCCTGCAAAAACTTGCCCAAGCGCTCAATGGATCGTTCTTTCTAACGGATTGACATCAAAGAACGAGCTTTTTCCCAAATCCGCCTACGCCCGCGCCTTCTCCAGACGCATAAGAACCTCTTCGTATCCCTCCATCACCCCGCCCAAATCCTGACGAAAGCGGTCTTTATCCATCTTCTTCCCTGTCGTCGCATCCCAGAGGCGACAAGTATCGGGACTCACTTCGTCAGCCAACACGATGTTCCCATCCCCATCCTTCCCGAACTCAATCTTGAAATCCACCAGCTTGAGACCGCATTCGAGGAAAAAATCCGTCATCACCTGATTGATCACCAGCGCCTGCTCCTTCAAAAAAGCACACTCCTCGGGCGTCGCCAGCCCCATTTCACGGGCATAGTCGTCATTGATGAGCGGATCGCCCAATTCGTCCGACTTGTAGGAAAACTCCACAATCGGGGTCTTAAACTGCGCCCCCTCCTCAATCCCGGTCCTCTTGCAGAAGCTTCCCGCCGCCAGATTCCGCACAATCACCTCCACCATCAGAATATCGACCTTCTTCACCAGCAGATTGATCTCATCCACATCCGCTACCAGGTGCGTTGGCACCCCCTTCTCCTCCATCATCTGGTACATGAGAAGGGTGATCGCCTTGTTCAGCTTCCCCTTGTTCTCAAATTGAGCCTTCTTTAAGGCGTTAAATGCCGTGGCATCATCCTTGTATTCCATCCGCAAAACGGAAGGGTCGTCGGTGGCGTAAAGCTTCTTGGCCTTGCCTTCATAGAGTGGCTCCATGCCCGAAGGCTAGATATCCCAAGCCTCCTTGCCAATCCCAGAAGTGCGGAACCGCCATTCTTCCCCCTCCCATCGGGATTTTCACCTTGGCAAGTATCCTCCATGCCCGATATTGGGGGTCCTCTCGACTCTTCCCCTATGATCTCCCCTCTGAGAAATTCTTTCTTTTTGCTCCTCGCCTTCTTCGTGGCCCTCTCTCCCGGGGTTCAGGCCAAGGTCGTCGCCTGGAAGCAATCCGAATACAAGGGCGTCAATTACATCCCCCTCAGCCAGGTCAAGGAGTTCTATGAGTTCGACACCCTCTCCCTCTCGGGCTCCACCATCACCCTGAAGAACAAAAAAATCACCATCGTCCTCCGCGCCGGCGGCCAGGAGGTCCTCATGAACAACGTCAAGTTTATCTTCAGCAACCCCATCATCTCCATCCGCGGCGCATACCACGTCTCCTCCACCGATTTGCTGAAAATCATCGACCCCATCCTCCGCCCCACCGCCATCGCCAGCGCCAAACCCTTCGATACCGTCATCATCGACCCCGGACACGGCGGCAGCGACTCGGGCGCCACCAGCAACCTCGGACACGAATCCTACTACAATCTTAAAGTCGGACGCATCCTCCGCGACCACCTCACCAAACTCGGATTCAAGGTCGTCATGACCCGCAATTCCGACAAATACCTCACTCTCCAGCAACGGGTCGATGTCGCCAACCGATACTCCAACGCCATCTTCGTCAGCATCCACTTCAATTCCGTCGGCGCCCGTGGTCGCACCCGCGCCCGCGGCATCGAAACCTTCACCCTCTCCCCCGTCGGTGTCGCCCACTACGGCTCCTCCCTCAAAGCCTCGGACTTCCAGCTCCGCGCCGGAAACCGGCAGGACTCCGCCAACATCGCCCTCGCCACTGCCATCCACTGGGGAACCCGCATGCACCTGAAGAAAAAAGGCATGGACGTCTTCGACCGTGGCATCCGTCGCGCCCGCTTCAGCGTCCTCACCGGCGTGAAACATCCCGCCGTCCTCCTCGAAGGAGGCTTCCTCAGCCACCCCACCGAAAGCCGCCTCATCCACTCCCAAGCCTACCAGTCAAATCTCGCCGAAGCCATCTGCAACTCCATCGTCTTCTACCGAAAGGCCACCATCGACGACCGCAACAAGCCGCGACGATAGCAGCCGCTCTTGCTCAGGCCTTTCCGGCTCACCGAAACTTTTTTGTTTCCGGAGAAAATTCAGTGTTTAGGTTGGGGGGATAACGCCCCACACATGCGCTCAATTTTTCTCACCTCCTTCCTCCTGGCCGGAACCGCTCTCGGCCAACTCCTCGTCGATTTTAACCGCGCGGGATTCAACGACCTCGAGACCGGCTACCAGGCCTACACCGCCGAGCACGAGAACATCCCCGGCTTCACCACCCAGGCCTTCAACGCCTTCGGCACCACCATCAACCTCACCCCCGGCTGGCCGGATTCTACGGACCCCCGCGTCCAGCAAATGATCGATCGCGGCACCAACAACGATAACAACTGGGTGGGCAACAAGATCTCCCTCCTCACCGACTTCATCGGCGTCGATACCCGCACCGGAAACGGCGGCAATGGCAACTATGACGGCTCCACCGGCTCCCCCACCCGCATGACCCTCAACCTCTCCGGCCTGCCCGCTGGCGACTACCAATGGCTCTCCTACCACCACGATACCGAAAACGTCCACACTTCCTTCCGCATTGAGTATTCCACTGACGGAGGCTCAAACTACACCCTCCTCCCCGCCACCTACCCCGGCACCAACAGCACCGCCGGAGGAAATCCCGCCAGCAGCCAAATCTACACCGGCACCCCGGATCCTGACCCCGCCGACCTCCCCTCCACCGCCGTTTTCAACTTCTCCGCCTCCGCCGGACAAGACGTCCTCATCCGCTTCACCCCCTACTCAAACACCGGAGTCCACCGCCAAATCTGGGCCTGTAACGGCTTCGAAATCACCCAAAACTCCGCCCCCACGGTCGAGAACTCCGCCGCCACCGACATCATGCCCACCACCGCCTCCATCGGCGGAAACGTCACCGCCGGCGGCAGCCCCAACATCACCCTCTACTGGGGCGACAACGACGGCGGAACCACCCCCGGCAACTGGGACACCGCCATCAACCTCGGACCCCAATCCGCTTCCTTCAGCGCCGCCATTTCCTCCCTCACCCAGGGAACCACCTACTACCACCGCGCCTTCGCCTCCAATGCCGCCGGCAGCGCCTGGGCCCCCAACACCAACAGCTTCACCACCAGCGCCGGAGCATCCCTCCCATCCCTCATCACCTTCGGCGCCACCGAGATCAGCTACACCCAGGCCGATGTAAACGGAACCGTCTCCAACACCGGAGGCGACCCACCCCAGGTCACCCTCTTCTACGGCACCACCAACGGCGGAAATGACGAAAACGCCTGGGACTTCTCCACCGGAATCGGCACCCACTCCGGCCCCTTCTCCGATACCTTGTTCAATCTCGACCACAGCACCACCTACTTCTTCCGCTTCCAGGGCACCAACTCCGGAGGCACCGCCTGGGCTCCCAACATCCAGTCATTCACCACCCTCGCCTTCACCGCTCCCGCCGTCTCCGTCCTCCCCCCCACCTCCGCCGGAGGCACCTCCGCCATCGTCAATGGCGAGGTCACCGACACCGGAAATGACGCCCCCGAAATCACCATCTTCTACGGCACCAGTGACGCCGGCACCAACGCCGCTTCCTGGCAAAACAGCGTCGCCATCGGCCCCAAAAGCAGCACCTTTTCCGCCTCCCTCCTCAACCTCACTCCCTCCACCACCTACTTCTACCGCGTCAGAGGCATCAATTCCGTCGCCACCGCCTGGTCCGCCTCCGCCGAGACCTTCTCCACCGGAATCCCCTCGGATATCGTCATCAACGAATTCCTCGCCGGCAATGACACCATCGCCGTCCCCAACGCCGTCGCCGGAACCTTCGATGACTTCATCGAACTCCTCAACACCGGCAGCTCCCAACTCAACCTCGGCGGCTGGCACCTCACCGACAACCCCTCGAATCTCACCCAATGGACCTTCCCCGCCAACACCCTCGTCGAGGTCGGCGAATTCCTCGTCATCCTCGCCAACGGCTCCGGCGTCCCCGATGCCAACGGAAACCTCACCACCAACTTTAGACTCTCCACCTCCGGCGACTACCTCGCCCTCGTCCGGCCCAACCTCTCCATCGCCAGCGAGTTCGGACCCGGCGGCTCCAATTTCCCCGAGCAAAATGACGACGTCTCCTACGGACTCCACCCCAGCTCCTCCGCCTCCGTCTTCTTCAGCACCCCCACCCCCGGCGCCCTCAACGACGCCGGAGGCATCGCCAAAGTCTCCCCCGTCGCCGCTTCCCCCGGTCGCGGTTACTACGACACCGCCCAATCCGTCACCCTCTCCTCCCCCACCCTCGGTGCCCAGATTTACTACACCACCGATGGCTCCGCCCCCATCACCTCCGGCGGAACCCCCGGCGCCTCCGCCACCCTCTACTCCGGACCCATCTCCATCCCCCAAATCACCGTCCTCCGCGCCTCCGCCCTCAAGGCAAATTTCGCCCCCGCCCAATCCGTCACCCACAGCTACGTCCTCCTCGATATCGCCGGAGCCGGCTCAAACGGAACGGACCCAAATGGCCTCAACGACGTCTTCCTCACCCAAACCCAACCCTCGGGCTACGGCGCTCTCGCCTCCGGTGACTACAACATGGACCCCGATATCTCCCGGGCCACAAGCAGCTCCACCGGCCACGGAAAAACCGTCGCCCAAGCCATGCTCGAAGGCATGCGGGACATCCCCACCATCTCCATCGCCCTCCCCAAAGAAGACTTCGCCGGAGGAAACGGAATCTACAGCAACTCCCAATCGGAAGGCCTCGCCTGGGAGCGCGAATGCTCCGCCGAGTTCATCCCCGCCGCCAACGACACCCGCACCGGGTTCCAGGAAAACTGCGGCCTCCGCGTCCAGGGCGGAGCCAGCCGCGTCCCCGCCAAAAGCCCCAAGCACTCCCTCTCCTTCCGCTTCCGCAATAGCTACGGCGAAGGAAAACTCCGCCACGCCCTCTTCCCCGGGTCCGATGTCACCACCTTCAACTCCATCGCCCTCCGCGCCGGTTACAACAACTCCTGGATCCACTCCAGCAGCGACCAACCTCCCCGGGGATCCATGATCCGTGACCAATGGATGCGCGAGTCCATGAAGGACATGGGCCACCCCGATGCCGGTGAAGGCTTCCTCGCCCACGTCTTCGTCAACGGACTCTACTGGGGCCTCCACAACATCGCCGAGCGACAGGACAACACCCACTACGCCGAGCACAACGGCGGCGATTCCGACAACATCGACGCCCTCAACGGCACCAAGTTCGTCAACGGAACCACCACCTCCTGGAACCAACTCAAAACCACCGTCGCCGGCGGCAACTGGAATGCCATCCAACAGGTCCTCGATGTCGACACCTACATCGACTACCACCTCCTCCAACGCTTCGGCGCCAATCAGGACCTCAAGACCAATGGCAACTGGCGCGCTGCCGGCGGAGGCTCGGAGTCCCTTCCCTGGAAACTCTTCTCCTGGGATGGCGAGCGCGTCCTCGAATCACCAACCGCCAGCAACGTCCCCCTCGACCCCATGGGCATCCGTGGAAACATCGAAGCCCTCCCCGAATACCGCCTCCGCTTTGCCGACCGCGCCCGCATGCACCTCACCGGAAATGGCGCCCTCACCCCAACCGCCACCGCCGCTCGCTGGATGAAATACGCCAACAATATCGACAAAGCCATCATCGCCGAGTCCGCCCGCTGGGGTGACCATCGCAGACCAACCAATCCCTACGACCGCAATGGCGAATGGCTCACCGAACAAAACCGCCTTCTCACCCAATACTTCCCCGTCCGCACCACCAACGTCATCAACAAGCTCATCTCCGACGGACTCTACTCCCCCGTCGCCCCACCCGCCTTCACCGTCGATAACGCCGCGAGCAATGGCGGCTTCGTCGGCTCCGGCGTCTCCCTCTCCGCCACCGGCGGAAAAGTCTACTACACCACCGATGGCTCGGACCCCGCCCTCGCCAATGGCTCCATCAACCCCGGCTCCTCCTCCTTCACCAATCCCGGAGGCTCCCCCACTCCCCTCAATCTCACCGCCTCCACCATCATCACCGCCCGCATCCTGAGCGGGGGCGACTGGTCCGCACCCATCCAAACCGCCTTCCTCACCGAACCACCCGCCTCCTCGTCCTCCCTCGCCATCACCGAGATCAACTACCACCCGCGCGAAGCCACCCTCGTCGAAAAAGCCGCCGCCGCTCCTCTCGATCTCGACAACCGCGACCTCTTCGAATTCATCGAAATCCAAAACATCGCCGCCGAACCACTCAACCTCTACGGAGCCCAATTCTCCGCCGGTATCAACCTCACCTTCGGCCTCGAAAAACTCGACCCCGGTGAGCGCGCCCTCATCGTCCGGGATCTCGACGCCTTCACCGCCCGATACGGCACCCCCACCGTCAAGATCGTCGGCACCTACGCCAATAATCTCGATAACGACGGCGAACTCCTCTCCCTCTCAAAAGAAGACCTCTCCCCTATCGCCTCCCTCACCTTCAATGACAACGGCCCCTGGCCTTCCCGCCCCGATGGCGACGGCTCCACTCTCGAAATCATCGACCCCGCCCAAGACCCCAACGACCCCGCCAACTGGCGCTCCAGCCGCGCCTTCCACGGCACCCCCGGCTCCGCACCCCTCCCCGATACCCAACGCATCGTCATCAACGAAGTCCTCAGCAACCCCGTCGATAACCTCGACCGCATCGAGCTCCACAACCCCACCGCCAGCCCCATCACCATCTCCCATTGGGTCATCACGGACTCCAAGGGCACCTACCGTTCCTACACCTTCCCCACCACCACCATCCCCGCCCTCGGATACCTCACCATCGATCAAAGCACCTTCGATTCGTCCTCGATCACCCCCATCTCCAACTACACCGGCAACTCCGGATTCTTCCCCACCGCCGTCACCAGCACCGGCCACGGACTCACCACCGGAGACATCATCACCATCTCCGGCTACGGCGGATTCTCCGATTTCAACAAGACCTTCGAGGTCACCGTCGTCAATGCCGACGTCTTCCAAATCACCGCCCCCTTCCTCGATAACGATGCCCTCAAAGGTGGCTTCTCCCTCGGCCGCCCCTTCGGACTCAGCGCCGGAAATGGCGATGACCTTTGGCTCGTCGAAGCCGACTCATCCGGTAACCTCATCTCCTTCGTCGACCACGTCGAGTTCGCCGCCTCCCGCTACGGCGAATCCCTCGGCCGTTGGCCAAATGCCGGAGGCTCGGACATCATCACCACCATGGTCACCAATACCTTTGATGGCGACAACTCCGGTCCCCTCATCGGCCCCGCCTTCATCTCCGAAGTCCACTACCAACCCAACGGCGCCGACAACCTCGAGTTCGTCGAACTCTGCAACCCCACTTCCTCTCCGCTCGCCCTCGAGAACTGGAAACTCCGTGGCGGCCTCGATTTCAACTTCACCTCCGCCCACACCATCCCCGCCGCCAGCGCCGTCGTCATCGTCACCTTTGACCCCGCCACCAACACCACTGCCGACACCGCCTTCCGCACCCACTTCGGCATCGACTCCTCCGTCACCCTCATCGGACCCGCCACCGACGGCCCCCTCGATAACCTCTCCGGCACCGTTCGCCTCCAGGCCCCCAATGGCCCCCCCTCCGGCAACCCGCCCGCCTACCCCCAGGTCACCGCGGACTCCGTCGATTACCTCGCCACTTCACCTTGGCCCTCCGTCGCCGCAAATGGCAGTTCCCTCCAGCGAAACGCCCCCCTCGACTTCGGTAATTTCGCCACCTCCTGGACCAGCGCCGCCGCCAACCCCGGTAACAAGACCCTCACCTACGCCGCCTTCGCCGCCGCCCTCGGCCTCGGCGCAGAACTGGATGACGATGACCGCGACGGCTCCGCAAACCTCATCGAGTTCGCCACCGGATCCAACCCCCTCGATTCTCAAAGCCTCCCGCTTCAGATCAACTCCGGTGGCACTCTCAGCTTCAACCGAAACCTCCTGAGCGGGTCCATCAACCTCATCCTCCAATCCTCCCCCGACCTCGACACCTGGTCCACCGTCACCCCCGTCACCGGCCCCGTCACCAACTCCCTCGAGCTCAACTCCCTCGCCTTCGATCCCAACAACGAATCCCGCCGATTCTGGAGGCTCCGGGCCACCACTCCATAGTTCCCCACCGGGAAACATGTCATTGCATTGTGACAACAGAACATTCATCGTGAGTGAACACTTGCGATGAATTTTTCTGTCATACTTCTCTCCTCTTTGGTCCTGGCCTCAACCGCTTTTGGCCAACTCAAGGTCGACTTCAACTCCACCACTCAGGACGGCGGCCCCAACAATGAGCCCGGATTCGAAGCCTTCAGCGCGCCCCACGAAGGTGCAACGCCTCCCGCCACCGAAACCTACAACGCTTTCGGCACCTCCATCTCCGTAACCCCCTCCTGGCCCAACACCTCCAATGCAAACGTCCGCCAGTTCATCGACCGCGGATCCGCCAATGACAGCAACTGGGGAACCACCAACATCAACCTCCTCACCGATTGGCTCGGCGTCGACACCCGCACCGGCAATGGCGGAAATGGAGTCTTCGATGGAAACTCCGGCACCCCCACCGATTTCATCCTCACCCTCGGCAACCTCCCCGCCGCCAACTACTCCTGGACCTCCTACCACCACGATACCGAAAACATGGTCGGTGACTTCACCGTCGAGCTCTCCACCAACAACGGCACCACCTATTCCCAAATCGGAGGCACCCGCACCATCACCGATAGCACCTCCGGCGGAAACCCCGCTGGCTCACAGCTCTACGATGACTCCTCCTGGACCATCGCCACCCTCCCTTCCACCGTCACCTTCGACTTCGACGCCCTCGCCGGCCAGGATGTCAAACTCCGCTTCCGCTCCCTCGCCACCGCCAACGTCCACGCCGCCTTCTTCCTCATCAACGGTTTCGAACTCGCCGTAAACACCCCCGCCGACAGCCCCACCAACCTCGCCCTCTCCGGCACCAGCGCCAGCGCCGCCGCAAATATCGGCGATATCGTCGGCTCCCTCTCTTCCTCCGACCCCACCCCCGGAGACACCTTCACCTACACCCTCGTCAGCGGCGCCGGGTCCGATGACAACGGCGAGTTCGACATCGTCGGCAACAACCTCGTCGTCGATGGTGACCTCTCCATCTACCCCGGCGGCACCCAACTCGCCGTCCGCATCCGCACCACCGATGCCGCCTCAAACTTCTTCGAAAAATCCTTCACCATCGAGATTATCAATGACTCCGATTCCGACGGCCTCGATGACTCCTGGGAACTCACCTACTTCCCCGATCTCACCACCTCCTCCGGCTCCGGAAATAACGACACCGATGCGCTCGACAACGCCGCCGAGCAAGCCGCCGGAACCAACCCCACCCTCGCCGATACCGACTCCGATGGCCTCAATGACGACCTCGAGAACAACTCCGGCACCTACCTCTCCCCCACCAACACCGGCTCCAACCCCCTCAACCCGGACACCGATGGCGATGGCATCAACGACGGAGACGAAGTCTCAAACGCCAACGGCTTCATCACCAACCCCAATCTCGCCGACACCGATGGCGACGGCTTCAACGACCGCATCGAGATCGATGGCGGCCATGACCCCACCAACGCCGCCGACTTCCCCTCCGGCCTCCAGCCCCTTCTCATCAACGAAATCCTCGTCAGCAACGAAACCGGATTCCGCGATGGCAACGACCGAAAGAACGACTGGATCGAGCTCTTCAACCCCAACCCCCAACCCGTCAACCTCGATGGCTTCTTCCTCACCGATGACGCCGCAAATCTCACCAAATGGAACTTCCCCGATGTCGTCATCGGCGCAAATTCCTACCTCGTCGTCTTCGCCTCCGGTGATGACATGACCGACCCCTCCGGCAATCCCCACACCAATTTCCGACTCAACAATTCCGGCGAATACCTCGCCCTCGTCGGCCCCAATGGCACCGCCATCGAAGACCTCCTCAGCCCCACTTACCCCGAACAATTTACCGACATCTCCTACGGCCGCGCCATCTCCGGCGGCGGCTTCCTCTACTTCGCCTCCCCCACCCCCGGCACCGCCAACGGCTCCGGTTCCCCCGGCGTCGTTAAGGACACCAACTTCACCATCGATCGCGGATTCTACGACACCCCCTTCAACCTCGAAATCCTCTCCGACACCCCCAACGCCGAAATCCGATACACCCTCGACGGCTCCATCCCCACCGAAACCACCGGAACCCTCTACACCGGCCCCATCGCCATCGCCACCACCGCCAACGTCCGCGCCATGGCCCACCTCCCCGGCTCCGGATTCCTCCCCACCAATGTCGACACCCACTCCTACATCTTTGTCGATGACGTCACCCAACAACCAACCGACCCCGCCGGCTGGGCTGAAAACTGGAGCAACGACAGCACCGTCGGCCTCGTCCCCTCGGACTACGAGATGGACCCCCGCGTCGTCAATGATGTCGCCGGCCTCCGCGACGCCGACCACACCATGCGCGCCGCCCTCCTCGATATCCCCAGCGTCTCCGTCACCATGGAACAGCTCGATTTCGTAGCCTCCGAAGCCCAAAAACAAGCCGGCGCCTCACTCAGCCTCTACGGCACCCCACGCTCACGCTTCGAAAAAATCTGCTCCGTCGAATACCTCCTCCCCAACGGCACCAAAGGCTTCCAGGAAGATTGTAAAATCGAAACCCACGGCAACTCCTCCCGCACCCCCAACCGGATGCAGAAGCACTCCCTCCGCCTCACCTTCTCCTCCACCGTCGGTATCCCCAAGTTAAACTACGACCTCTTCCCCGACTCCCCCGTCAACTCCTTCAACAAGCTCGTCCTCCGCGCCTGCTTCACCGACTCCTGGGCCCTCAACACCTGGAGCGCCGCCCGCTACCGCCCCAACGATTCCCTCTACATGCGGGATGTCTGGATGAAGGACATTCTCGGCGACATGGGACAACCCACTTCCTACGGAAATTTCGTCCACCTCTACGTCAACGGACTCTACTTCGGCGTCCATAACCTCACCGAGCGAATCGAGGATGACTTCTACGCCGAGCACCTCGGGGGCGAACCCGAAGACTGGGAAATCAACAAAGACCTCGAGTCCGGCGGCTCCCTCTGGAACAGCATGATCGGCACCCTCAACGGCAACATCACCACCCCCGCCGTCTATGAAACCGCCAAGACCAAAATCGACGTGGAAAACTACGCCGACTACATGATCCTCCACCTCTTCGCCGATTCCGAGGACTGGCCCCACCACAACGGCTACGCCTCCGTCAATGCCGTCAGCGGCGACGGACTCTACCGCTTCAATGTCTGGGACCAGGAGATCGCCTTCGATAAATACACCTGGAATCGCTACAGCGATGGTCGCGGCGGCGGCGCCCCCTTCCAACGCCTCAAGCTCAACGAGGACTTCCGCATGCTCTTCGCAGACCGCGTCTACAAGCACCTCAACGACGGAGGCGCCCTCTCCATCCAAGGTGCCAGCGCAAGCTTCATGCGCCGCATGAATGAGCTCGATAAGGCCATCGTCGCCGAGTCCGCACGCTGGGGCGACGTCCAGGCCCACGTCCCCTGGGCCAACACCCCCGGCAGCTCCAATAATATCGACGCCGACTACTACCCCCCCACCATCAACAACCCCATCTACTTCACCCGGGAACAACACTGGATCGTCGAACGGGATAACGTCCTCAACAACTACCTCCCCACCCTCCACGACACCTCGGACAGCCGCTCCTTCGTCCGCGAACTCCGCAACCTCAATCCCCCGCTCTACCCCTCCATCGACCCGCCCAACTTCTCCCAACTCGGCGGCGTTGTTCCCAACAACTTCGAGCTCGAACTCACCTCACCCCAGGGCGGCGTTTACTACACCACCGACGGCTCCGACCCACGCCTCCCCGGCGGCACCATCAACCCCGCCGCCGGTGCCATCGGCGCCCCCTCGCTCGTCACCTTCTTCGATCTCGAATCCACCGGTTGGCGCTACCTCGATACCGCCACCGCCCAGTCGAACAGCGACCTCACCGCAGGCAACCCCGCCTACGATGCCACCGACTGGAAACACCAGGACTTCGATGACACCAGCTGGGGCTCCGGACAGGCCATGCTCGGTGATGGCACCATCGACAACCGCACCATCAATACCGAGATCAACATCGGCTCCATCTTCAGCCGCACCCCCACCCTCTACTTCCGGAAGGAATTCAACGTCACCGACGCCAGCGAGTTCACCAGCCTCAGCTTCAACTCCATTCAGGATGACGGCATCATCGTCTACCTTAATGGCCGGGAAATTTACCGCCACAACATCGAACCAGGCGTCGTCTCCTACGACGACCTCGCAGACCAGGCCGAAACCCCCGAGGGCGTCATCCTCAACGTCGAACACACCCTCCTCCCCGGCCAACTCCTTGAAGGAAACAACGTCGTCGCCATCGAGGTTCATAACCAAAGCACCACCAGCTCGGACCTCGCCATCGACCTCGCCCTCTCCGGACTCAAAGCCGCCACCGGCGGAAACTCATTCACCCTCACCCAGAGCGGCACCGTGAACTCCCGCACCCGCACGGTCTCCGGTGAATGGTCCGCCCTCCGCACCGCCGACTTCATCGTCGGCACCCCCGGAGCCGCCGGAAACATCGTCATCTCCGAAATCATGTTCAACCCCCAGGGAGCCGATGAAGACCTCGAGTTTATCGAACTCATGAACATCAGCGCCACTGAGTCCGTCGACCTCACCGATGTCTCCTTCACCGATGGCATCTTCTACAGCTTCCCCACCGGCTTCGTCATCCCGCCCGGCGGACGCGTCGTCGTCGTCAAAAACCAGGCCGCCTTCGCCGCCCACTACTCCACCCTCGGCATCGTCATCGCCCCAGGTGAATTCACCGGCAGCCTCTCCAATGGCGGCGAAAACATCACCCTCACCGGAAACAACGGCGACCCCATCCAGAGCTTCATGTATTTTGCCGATGGCACCCCCGGCTGGCCTTCCCAGGCCGATGGCTTCGGCCCCTCCATGGTCCTCGTCAACCCCTCCTCAAACCCCGCCCACGGCGTTGGCACCAACTGGATCGCCTCCCCCTCCTCCGGCGGCAGCCCCGGACTCCCCGACTCCCAACCCCTCCCCGCCAACCCCGGCGAGGACCTCGATGGCGACGGACTCAACGCCCTCGCCGAATACTTCTTCGGCACCTCGGATTCCCAATCAAACACCCACCCCGGATCCATGAACCAATCAGCCGGAGGCCCTCTCCTCACCTTCCCCCGCAACCCCCTCGCCGGCGAAGCCACCTGGACCATCGAACTCTCCGATGACCTCCTGACCTGGGCCGCAGACCCAGCCGCCATCACCATCCAACCCACCACGAATCTCCCCGACGGCCGCACTCAGGAAAATATCCTCCTCAACCCCGGATCCCCCCGGAAGTTTGCCCGCGTAAAAATCACCGCCGCCCCTTAAAGCCCCCCCATCTCTAATTCCCAATCCTTTACACTGGCGAAATCCCCCCCACAGGTTTTCACTACGGCATGCCCGATGCCACCACTCTCCCCTGCTCCGCCCGCGCGGAAACCAACGGCCTGATCTACTTCCCCCGCCTCTGCGATAAAATCCGCCTCATGCACGCAGGCACCCTCCACCCCGATTTCCACAGCAACCTCGGACTCGGCATGGACCTCTGGACCTGCCAGTTCCTCGGCGTCGACTACCACGATCTCAAAGCCCAAATCCTCGCCGGCGCCACCGACCTCGACGCCCTCACCTGGGCCCGCGAAAACGGCATCACCCGCCCCGACTTCGAACAAGCTTGGTTCACCTCCTACATCTCCAACCGTGGCTTCCGTGACGACATGAGCGAACGCCTCGCCCAACGCAAAAAAGAAACTCCGCACACCGACCGCGACGACATCCTCACCTTCATGGACTACATTGAAGTCGACGAAGGCCGCACCCTCTAACCCTCTCAAAAAATGACCCCTTTCCACTACCAGCCACCCTTCCCCCTCGGCCGCGACGAGACCGAGTATGAACTCCTCACCTCCGACCACGTCTCAATCACCCAACTCGGCGATCGGGAAATCCTCAACGTCGCCCCCGAAGCACTCACCCTCCTCGCCAACGAAGCGATCAAGGCCGTCTCCTTCAAACTCCGCACCTCCCATCTCAAACAGGTCGCCTCCATCCTCGACGATCCCGAGGCCTCCGAGAACGACCGCATGGTCGCCCTCATGCTTCTCAAGAATGCCGAGATCGCCTCCCACGGAATCCTCCCCGGCTGCCAGGACACCGGCACCGCCATCGTCATGGGCAAGAAGGGCGAAAACGTCTTCACCGGATCAGACGATGCCGAATCCCTCTCCGCCGGCATCCACAAAACCTACCAGGAAGAAAACCTCCGCTACTCCCAGGTCTCCCCCCTCACCATGTTTGAGGAGGTCAACACCAAGACCAACCTCCCCGCCCAGATCGATCTATACGCCACCCAAGGCTCGGAATACTCCTTCCTCTTCATGACCAAGGGCGGCGGCTCTGCCAACAAATCATTCCTCTACCAACAAACCAAAGCCCTCCTCAATCCCGAGAGCCTCATGGAGTTCTGCATCGAAAAAATGCGCTCCATCGGCACCTCCGCCTGCCCTCCCTACCACCTCGCCTTCGTCATCGGCGGCACCTCTGCCGAGAACTGCATGAAGACCGTCAAGCTCGCCTCCGCACGCTACCTCGACACCCTCCCCACCGAGGGTAACGAACACGGCCAGGCCTTCCGCGATCTCGATCTCGAAGCCAAACTCCTCGAGGCCGCCCGCAAGATCGGCATCGGTGCCCAGTTCGGCGGCAAGTACTTCGCCCACGACGTCCGCGTCATCCGCCTCCCCCGCCACGGCGCCTCCTGCCCCGTCGGCCTCGGCGTCTCCTGCTCCGCCGACCGCCAGGCCAAAGCAAAGATCACCAAAGACGGCATCTTCCTCGAAAAACTCGAGGACAACCCCGGCCAATTCATCCCCGATGAATTCCGCGACTGGAAGTTCAAGGGCGTCCAAATCGACCTCGACCTCGGCATGGAACAAACCCTCGCCACCCTCTCAAAATACCCCGTCACCACCGCCGTCTCCCTCACCGGAAACATCATCGTTGCGCGCGATATCGCCCACGCCAAACTCAAGGAAATCCTCGAAAAAGACGGCGAATTCCCCGCCTACTTCAAGGACTACCCCGTCTACTACGCCGGCCCCGCCAAAACCCCCGAAGGCATGGCCTCCGGATCCTTCGGCCCCACCACCGCCGGTCGCATGGACCCCTACGTCGACCTCTTCCAGGCCCACGGCGCCTCCATGGTCATGCTCGCCAAGGGCAATCGCTCCCAAATGGTCACCGACGCCTGCAAAAAACACGGCGGCTTCTACCTCGGATCCGCCGGCGGCCCCGCCGCCCTCCTCGCCAAGGAACACATCAAGTCCCAGGAAGTCGTCGACTTCCCCGAGCTCGGCATGGAAGCCGTCTGGAAAATCCGCGTCGAAAACTTCCCCGCCTTCATCCTCGTCGATGACAAAGGAAACGACTTCTTCAAACAAATCAGCCAGTGCCCCGTGCACTAATCTTCACCTCTCGGGAGGCTCGCCCTAATCCAGCTCCTTCACCCGAATCTTCCGGAACGCGATCTTCCCTGCATTCTTCTGCAAGCCGATCAAGCCCGCCGGACGAGGATTCTTCGGCGAGTAGGTCACCAGATGCTTCCCATCCAGCTCCACCGTCACCGACCCCTTGTTCACGATCAGGCGATAACTCCGCCAGTCATCCGTCTCCCCCTGACCTTCGATCCGGTGGTGCTTCACAATGCTCCCCGTCGGGAACGGATTCGTCGGATCGGCAATGTTGATCTCATAACAATCCACCGCCTCGTTCTTCACCTTTGCCTCGGTGTTTAAAAAGACCCCGCTGTTCGTCCCTTTCGCCGCCTTGAATTCCAGCTCCAGCACGTAATTCTCATACGTCTTGTCCGTCGTCAGCAGACAGACATCCCCCTCGCTCGCCGTCAGCGTCCCGTCTTCCACCTTCCAATCGGCATTCCCCTGGTTGGTCCACCCCGTCATCGTCTTACCGTCAAAAAGACTCACCCACTCACCGGCAAAAACAGGAGCCGCCAACACAAAAAACAGTGCGATCAATTTCATCGCACAACTTCTCCCACGTTCCCCTCCCCACCTCAAGCACTCTTCACCACAACCCCCATTCCATCCTCTTTCACGATCCGCACCGCCTCACCCTTTCCGATAAATCCCGACTCCACCACCACATCGAGAACCACCCCGTCGATCTCCGCCTTCCCCGAAGGATGAAGGTCCGTCGTCGCCACCCCCGTCATCCCGATCCGGGGACCACTCGCTTCCTCCTCGGTAATTCCCGTCCCCGCCGACAAGGTCGCGGGCAACATCATCTTCTTCAAGAACGGCACCTCCGGCAAAAAACGCATCGTCGCCCACATAATCGCAAGCGACCCAAAAATCCCAAACGCCAAATGCTGCGCCGGCGAGTCCAGCAAATCCAAAATCCCCGATGCCGTCGGCGCCTCAAACTGCTGCTGATTCCACGCCACCCCGTCCACCATCGAGAACGCCAGCGACGACAACACCAGCACCAAGCCCAAAATCCCCGGAATCCCAAACCCCGGCAGCACAAAAATCTCCACCGCGATCAGGATCAACCCCAGCACAAAGAGCGCCACCAACTCATACCCCGCCATATTCCCCGCCAGATAATTCCCGAAAAAGAACAGCGTAAACGCCACAATCGACACAATCCCCCCGATCCCAAACCCCGGAGTCTTCACCTCAAAATATCCCCCCGCCAAACCAATCAGAATCAACACCCCCGACACACTCGCCACCCACCACGCAAATTTCTCAAATCCCGTCGGCGTCGCCGTCACCACCTCCGCCTCCGCCAGGCCCTCCCGCTCCAGCACCTCTTCCAGCGTCTTCACCTCCGCCACCGCAAAAAGCGGACCGTCATCCAACATCTTCACCGCCTCACTCGAGTTCAACGCCAGCAGCTGTCCCGCCTTCACTTCCACCCCTCCGATCGTTTCCGTCTCATCGCTCAGCACCATCATCGCCTTGATCACCTCATGCCGATGCCCCTTCTCCTTCACAATCCAGCGCACATGCGCATCAAAAAAACTCTCCAGCTTCGCCCGCATCGTCTTGTCAATCTCCCCCACACTGCTCACCACCGCCGCCGATCCCACCAACGCCCCCGGCGCCATGTAAATCCGGTCCGTCGATACCGCAATCATCGCACCCGCACTCATCGCCTCCGGATCAATATACGAAATCGTCGGCACCTTCAGATTGGCAATCTTGCTCATCAGATCATGCGTCGCAAAAGCCAGCCCGCCCGGCGTATCCAGCTTAAAGACCACCGCCTTCGCCCCTTCCTCCTCCACCCGATCCAGCGCCCGCTCCCAGAATTTGAAACTCTGACCGTTTACCAAATCATCTTCCCCCACCTCAATCACCACCACTTTCCCCTCGTAACTCTCCTCCACCGACTTCCCCAACACCCGCTGGTCCGTCCCCTCAGCCTGAAGAAACCCCGCCAATCCAAGGAAAAATGCCATCATTCGATTCATGCCCGAACTCTAACCCGATTTCCCCCTCCTGCAAAATTATCAAATTTCCCCTCCCATCTTTCCCGTTTCCGGTTTCAATCCCGCCGTGGGAAGAATTCCGGAAGAAACAGTCGAAGAGGTGCTCGCCGCGGCGGACATCGTCGATGTCATCGGCTCCTACTTCCCACTCAAACGCGCCGGCTCTCTCTTCAAGTGCAACTGCCCCTTCCATAACGAAAAAACACCCTCTTTCAGCGTCAACCCCGCCTGGCAGACTTTCAAATGCTTCGGCTGCGGCGAGTCCGGCAGCGCCCTCGGCTTCATCATGAAGTACGAGAACATCCCCTTCGTCGACGCCGTCAAAAAGCTCGCCGCCCGCGTCGGCGTCCAAATCACCGAGGAAGCCTATGATCCCGAGGCCGACCGACGCCGACGCCGCATCTCCCGCCTCAAGGAGATCAACAACTTCGCCGCCCGATACTACCACAACCTCCTCCTCAAATCCCCCGACGCCCAACACGCGCGCGACTACGTCAAATCACGCGGCTTCACCAAGGAGACCGCCGAAAAATGGCTCATCGGCTGGGCTCCCCGTAATTCACACGATTTCATCTCGGCCCTGAAGGCAAAGGAATTCAACGGTCGCGAACTCATCCAGGCCGGCCTCGGCGGCCTCAAGGACAAGGAAAACCCCCGCAGCGGCGTTTACACCAAGTTCTACGACCAACTGATGTTCCCCATCCACAACCACTACGGCGACGTCGTCGGCTTCAGCGGACGCGTCCTCCGCCCCGATGACAAACGCGGGAAATACATCAACACCAACGACACCCAACTCTTCAACAAATCCGCCCTCCTCTTCGGCCTCGATAAAGCCATCAAGCCCATGGGCCGCGAAAAGTTCGCCCTCATCGTCGAGGGCCAACTCGATGCCATCGCCCTCCACGAGGCCGGCTTCGAAAACGCCGTCGCCCCCCTCGGCACCGCCTTCACCGAGCAACACGCCACCCTCCTCAAGCGCTACACCGACCAAATCATCCTCTGCTACGATGGCGACTCCGCCGGCCTCACCGCCGCCGATAAAGCCTTCGCCCAACTCGCCGCCGTCGGCCTCCCCGTCAAACTCGTCCACCTCCCCGAGGGCGAGGACCCCGACACCTTCCTCCAAAACCAGGGCCCCGAGGCCTTCCGCGCCCTCCTCGATAACGCCAAAGACTTCTTCCAGGCCAAACTCGACAAGGAACTCCCCAAAATTGACCTCAACTCCCCCTCCGCCCGCGCCGGCCTCCTCCAAAGCCTCGGCGACGCCGTCGGCCAGATCAGCAACGACCTCATGCGCGACTCCACCATCCAGACCCTCGCCACCCGCCTGCGTCTCGGAGCCGATGAATTCCGCGCCATCGTCGCCAAATCCCGCGCCAAACCGAAATATCAGGACCGCCGCAAGCGCGATGAAGATCCCAATGCCGAGGCCCCCGTCGTCGCCTCCGCCATGGACCCCTCCATCGCCTACCTCGCCCACCTCTCCCTCGCCTTCCCCGAAATCACCGACTCCCTCAACGAACAACTCGAGGCCCTCCATGAAGTCCTCGATGAAACCCCCGGTGGCAGCCTCCTCCGCAGGGTAATCGGTCGCACCTCCACCTCGTCCACCCCCAGCGCCCGCCAGGCCTTCCTCCTCACCCTCGACCGCGCCGATCAACTCGCCCTCGAGTCCGGCTTCAGCGACGAACTCCCCCGCGACCCCCAAAAGGCCTCCTCCGAGGCCATCACCCTCCTCCTCTCCTCCCACTTTCAGAAAAAGGAGTCCCGCCTCCGCGCCCAACTCGCCGATCCCAACCTCCCCGTCGACCAAATGGTCCCCATCATGGAGGAAATTAAAGAAATGCAGGAATTCCTTAAAAATCTCGATTCCCGTTTCATCCGCTGAAAATCCTCTCAAAACACTCCCTCCCCCTCAAAAACCCCACGCTTTCCGCACATTTTCGCACAACAGGCCCTCAAAAGGCGAAAATACTTGACCGTATCCCGTTCCTCACAAACATACGCCTTCCAGCAAGCGCGCTTGCTGGATTACAATAGGTGAGGTGTGTCCACACCAGCCCACTCCATTTCTCATCATGGCGAAGAAGAAGACCGCAGCAAAAAAAGCAGCTCCTAAAAAGAAGGCCCCGGCCAAAAAAGCAGCCAAAAAAGCTGTGAAAAAGGCTCCGGCCAAGAAAGCTGCTAAGAAGGCCCCGGCCAAGAAAGCTCCAGCTAAAAAGGCCACCAAAAAAGCCGCTAAAGCTGCCACCAAAAAGGCCCCGGCTAAAAAAGCTCCCAAGAAAGCCGCCCCTCCTGCCAAGCCCAAAGCCGACGCAGAAACTCCCGCGCCCGCAGCCAAAAAGCCCAAGAACCGGATCGACACTCCCGAGATTCAGGAAAAAATCCGTGAACTCATCAAGCTCGCCAAGGAACAGGATTACCTGACCTACGACGACATCCACGAAATCCTCCCCAACAACATCGTCGATCCCTCTGACGTCGATGCCATCCTCGACCGACTCCGCCAAATGGAGTTCGACATCATCGATGCCTCCGAGGTCGACCGATACAAGGATAAGAAAAAAGGCGACCTCGACGGTGAAGAGGAAACCAAGGACCAGAAACTCGATATCCTCGATGACCCCGTCCGCATGTATCTCAAGCAGATGGGCCAGGTCCCCCTCCTCACCCGTGAGCAGGAAGTGGAAATCTCCAAGCGTATCGAGGACGCCGAAATCGAAGTCCAGAAATTCCTTCACCTCTTCGGCTTCACCCCCGCCGGCTACCTCGGCCTCGCCGACAAGCTCATGCGCGGCAAGGAGCGCTTCGACCGCGTCATCCTCGACAAAAAGATCGAGTCCCGTGAGCGCTACATGAAGGCCCTCCCCAAACTCTGCGAACAGGTCCGCACCCTCCACGAGGAAACCACCCAGATTTGCAAAAAGCTCTCCGCCAAAACCGTCCGCGGCAAAAAGAAGCTCGAGACCACCCGCGAAAAGAACCTCCAGTCCATCGCCCGTCTCTACCAACGCTTCTACTTCAAGCAAAAGGTCATCGAGGACTTCTGCGATGTCGTCGACGAGTATCAGGAAAAGTTCTGGAAGTACTCCCGCAAGAAGAGCGAGGAAGCCGAGACCGCCATCAAAGAGCTCCAGCTCGAAGCCTGGCATGATGTCGAAAGCTTCGAGGCCACCAACAAGGAACTCCACATCTGGATCGCCAAGGCCCGTAAGGCCAAGGACGAAATGGTTGAGGCCAACCTCCGCCTCGTCATCTCCATCGCCAAGAAATACACCAACCGCGGACTCTCCTTCCTCGACCTCATTCAGGAAGGAAACATGGGCCTCATGAAGGCTGTCGAAAAATTCGAATACCGTCGCGGTTACAAATTCTCGACCTACGCCACCTGGTGGATTCGTCAGGCCATCACCCGCTCCATCGCGGACCAGGCCCGCACCATCCGCATCCCGGTCCACATGATCGAGACCATCAACAAGCTCATGCGCGTGCAGAAGCAGCTCGTTCAGGAATACGGTCGCGAACCGACCCCGGACGAGATCGCCGAGGAAATCCACCTCCCCGTCGAGCGGGTCCGTGCCGTCCTCAAGATGGCCCAACAGCCCATCTCCCTTCAGGCTCCCGTTGGCGATTCCGATGACACCTCCTTCGGAGACTTCATCGAGGATAAAGCCGCCGAGAATCCCATGGAAGAAGCCGGCTTCGCCATGCTCAAGGACAAGATCATCGAAGTCCTCGACACCCTCACCGAGCGTGAGCGCGAAGTCCTCGAACAACGCTTCGGCCTCAAGGACGGCTACTCACGCACCCTCGAGGAAGTGGGCCGCCAGTTCCAGGTCACCCGCGAACGGATTCGCCAGATCGAAGCCAAAGCCCTCCGGAAAATGCGTCACCCGACCCGTATCCGGAAGCTCGAAGGCTTCATCGAACTCCCGATGTAAAAGTCCCACTCTCCAAAGCGGCGCTCCACAAAGCGCCGCTTTTTTATTTGTCGCGGCAACCGCCTCAATCCAGCACCGGCGTCCCGTAAAGCGTGAACCCCGTCGAGTCCTCGATCATCACATCGAAAATCTCACCCGTCATCCGCTCCGCATCGCCGTCGAAAATCACGATCTTGTTCTGGCTCGTCCGTCCACTCAGACGCGCCTTGTTCGTCTTGCTCGGCCCCTCGCACAGAATCCTCTGGCGCGTCCCGATCAACTTCCCGTTCTTCTCCTTCGTCAGCGCATCCTGCACCGCGAGCAACTCCTGGTTGCGCCGCTCCTTCACACTCTCCTCAAGCTGCCCCTCCATCTCCGCCGCCGGCGTATCCTTCCGCTTGGAGTAACGGAAAATGAAACTGTTATCAAAGCCCACATCCTGCACGCACTTCACCGTCTCCTGAAAATCCTCCTCGGTCTCACCGGGGAAGCCCACGATGATGTCCGTCGTGATCGCTAGGTCCGGACGCGCCGCCTTCATCTTCGCGCAAATCGCCAAAAACTTCTCATTCTTATACGGACGGCGCATCGCCTTCAAAATCCGGTCCGAACCACTCTGCATCGGGAAATGAATGTGCGAGCACAGCTTCGGCAGATACGTAAACGCCTCCACCAAATCATCGCGATACCCGATCGGGTGCGGACTCGTAAAGCGAATCCGCTCCAGCCCCTCAACCGCATGCACCGCTTCCAGCAGCTGCACAAAAGGACTCTTCCCGTCCACCTTCTCAAATTCCGTCCGCCCATACAGATTCACAATCTGACCCAGCAGCGTCACCTCTTTCACCCCCTCGGAAACAAGACCTTTCACCTCGTCCACAATGTCCGTAATCGGCCGCCCCCGCTCCTTGCCCCGCGTGTCCGGCACAATGCAAAACGAGCACCGCATGTTGCAGCCCTGCATAATGCTCACAAACGCCGTCGCCCGCTTCTCCTTCCGCGGCACGTGATCTCGAATCGTATTCTGGCTCCCCACTTCCTCCGCCGTGTCCACCACCCGCGCCGAGATCGTCTTCTCGCCATTGATGTTCACCACCTCATCCTCCACCCGTGAAGTCACCATCTCGGATCCCACCTCATCCATCCGCGTGTTCAGGCGCCGCGATAACACCTGATCCACATAATCAAAAACCCGATGATACTTCTGCGTCCCCACCACCACATCAAGATGCGGAATCCGCTGAAAAAGCTCCTCCCCCCGGCTCTGCGCCATGCACCCCATGAAACCAAAAACCACATGCGGCCGCACCTCCCGATGCTTCCCCATCATCCCCATCTTTCCCAGCGCCTTCTGCTCCGCCTGATCACGCACACTGCACGTATTAATCAGGATCGCATCCGCATCCTGCTCGCTGGGGGTGAGCGTATATCCACGCTCCGAAAACGTCCGGGCAACCTGCTCGGAATCACGTTCGTTCATCTGTCACCCGTAGGTTTTGATAAAGACTTTAGGCATGCGCCCTCTCCCTAGCCCCTTCACCCCAAAAGCTCAACCCCCAATCAACCCCCTCATCCCATTAGACATTTCCCGATTCTGCACCACCTTGACCCAATGAAGCTCGCCTTGGTTCTCAATCGCGAATCCGGCTCCGGATTGTTCAACGACGAATCGGCTCGATCTGAAATCGTCGAAATCTTCAACAATGCCGGTCATGAGGTCACCGCGGACCCCGTCCCCGCCAAAGACCTCACCACCACTCTTGAAAAGTGGATCGCCTCCGATTGCGATGGAATCATCGTCGGCGGAGGTGATGGCACCGTCGCTTCCACTGCCGATCTCATCCGCGGCAGCGGAAAATTCTTCGGCGTTCTCCCTCTCGGCACCTTCAATCTCGAAGCCCGGGACCTCGAAATCCCCCTCGAAGTCAGGGACGCCGCCCTCGCCCTTTCCCAAGCGGAAGTCAAAGAAATCGATCTCCTTCTCGTCAACGACCGCGTCTGCCTCTGCACCACCGTCCTCGGCTTCTACCCCACCCTCTCCCGCATCCGGAAAGATTACCACGGCCACGGATGGTGGAAAAAAACCATCCGCCTCGCCTACGAAATCGCCGTTCTCGCCACCCGCACCCCTCCTCTCACCCTCACCATCGATGCCCCCGATGGAAACCCTCCCCTCGTGCAGAAAACCCGCATCGCCGTCTTTTCCCCCGGCCCCTATGAGGACGCCCTCGGCATCATCCCCCGCAGACCCGATCTCGCAACAGGCAAGCTCATGGCCTACATCTCTCGTCACCTCTCACGCGTCGCCATGGTCCGGGCGGCCCTCCGTTTCCTCATCGGATCCCTTTTCGATACCGATGAAATGGCGGTCATCGAAACCACTTCCCTCCAGCTCGACGTCAAGGGCCGCTCTTCGGTCACCGCCATGATCGATGGCGAAATTTTGGAGCTCAACCTCCCTTGCCGCATGAAAATCCTTCCCAAGGCTGTCAAAGTCCTCACCCCGGCATGACCCCTTTCAAACTCCTCCACTTCTCCGACCCCCACTTCGGAGCCTGCGATCCCGCCATCGCCCAGGCCGCCTCTCTGGCGGCTCACAAGATCGAACCCGATCACCTCGTCGTTTCCGGAGACTTATCCATGCGCGGACGCCGCCGTGAGCTTCAGGCCGCTGCCGCCTGGCTTCAACATCTCCCCCAACCCCTCACCGTCTTTCCCGGAAATCACGACGTCCCCGGACTCAATCAACCCCTCGATCGCTTTTTCGCCCCCTTCCGGCGCTACCGGAAATATATCAATGCAGTCGAAGAACCCACCGCCCCTCTGGGAAAGATCGGAACCCTCGTCACCGCAAATTCCTCAACCCCCTTCGGCTGGCACCGCGATTGGTCCCGCGGCTTCCTCGGCCCCATCCAGGGAAACCGAATCCATCGGGAATTCTCCGGCACCTCGGGCCTCCGCATACTCGGAATCCACCACCCCCTCCTCGCATCGAAAACCAAAGCCCGCGCCCTCGTCTCCCCACTCCCGCTCGTCCGGAATCTCCTGCACGAAAGCAAAGTCGACCTCGTCCTCGCCGGCCATTTCCACCAATCAAAAGTCGGTCTTTTCCCAGGCGACGAGACAGCCGTCAGCAACACCATCGTCTCCCAAGCCCCCTCTGTCTGCACCACCCGCCTCAAAGGAGAACCAAACGGGTATCACCTCATTCATCTCACCCCCGATTCGATCCTCATTCAGGTTTTCCGGTGGCGGGGCACCCGCTTTGAGAGATTCAGCGAAAATTCATTCTCCCGAAGTTCTCTCGGCTGGGTCGGCGATTGATTCACTCTTCGAGCGCCTCGTCCATGTCGTAGCCCTCCGCCGGCACCCGGGTGTGCGCCAACGCCCGTCCGGCACCCATGCGGGCAAGGCCGCCCACCGCACCGGCGATCACCGCCCAGAGCACCGCTTCCTTGAGCTCAACATCGGGATGGGCCGGATTCTTCGGCGGCGCCTCGTGAGTCACCGCATGATAACCCGCCCCAGCCAAACTCCGGGCCGCACGGGCCGCCAGAATCGGGGCAATCAATCCGGCACCAATTAACAACAACGATTTCGAAGGAGTGGATTTCATCATGGGAAAATCAGTCGCACTTCCAGTGCCATCCCCGGACCTCGCCCCCCTCAAGGAAGAACAGGCACCCCCAACCCCGCCCGTTGCATTTTGCTTCGAAAAAATCACCTCCAACACAACAAATTGCACGAGCCACCATCAGGCATCCTCCGACAAGCCACTGAATTGCGAGATTCCGGTCCCGGTACAACACCTGCAAAAAATAAAAGCATGTCTACCGTCACTACCGAACGATTCAGCGTCCTCTCGATCATCGCCATTGTCTCCGCCGTCCTCACCTTTATGACCGGCCCAATCCTTGGCCTGATCTTTGCCGCCGTCGCCGTCCTCGCCGGACTGGGCGGCATCATCCTCGCCGCCTCCCCGCGCGTCCGCGGTGGCCTCACCAGCACTCTGGCGATCGTCGGAGGCTTCATCGGCGTCATTGCCGCCATCATTAAAGCCATCATGTGGTTGTTTTAATTGGAGTCTATCTCATCAACCCAGGATGGTCCTGCTCCAGTGATTTTTCTACTCTGACAAGGCTTCAACAATCGGAAAGGCCACAATTTTTCAGTGAAAAAGAGCAAACAGGGCCGCGCAGGGTTAATGGGATGGCCTCTGGCCACCACCATCACAGGATAGAACTTTCATCTATCTAATTCCTCTCTTCTGAGTTATGCAGGAAAGAGCATGAGGTCAATTTTCATCATCTTCCTGTCAGCGCTGGCGATCCTTCCGGGACAGGAACTCACCGTTTCAAAATCCCCTTCTGGGATCCAATTTGAATGGGATCGCGTCTTCCCCCAATCTTCCGGCGTCTCTTCCCGCATCCACTCCCGCCTCCTCAGTTCGACCGACCTCCAACACTGGACGGAAGAAGAACTCCTCACCGTTGAAGAGTCCGCCGGAAACGGCACCTCATCCCACTCCGCCCCCCTTCAGGGCCCCGCCCGCTACTTCCGCCTCGAGGAATCCGTCTCCTACTCCCACCGCGACGAACCCTCCGCTCCCCCCGCCCTCTACAACCAACAGTTCCTCAACGCCACCGCCTCTCCCCCCGTCCTCCCCCCCCTCGCAGACGATCAATCCCACGCCGATCCCAACTGCCTCGACCGCATCTCCTGGGATCCCACCACTGCCAGCTTCTTCGCCGAATACAACACTTCCCCCGAAGACCACAACGTCCCCCTCGAGCCCGACGACCCCGAACGCCGACTCACCGACTTCCGCCTCAACGCCGCCGAGCTCGCCGCCTTCGAGAAAAACGGCTTCGTCGTCAGTCCCCGAATCGTCGGACCTGCCTACACCTCGGAAGGTGAACTGTTTCCCTCCTACGCTCCTGTCGATTTCTACTACTCCATCTGGAGCGACGACCTCCCCGTCTTCATCACCGCAGACTCCGTCCTCGATGCCTGGCACCAAACCTTCAACAGCATGCTTGAAGAGGTCGAGGAGCTCGTCCTCTACCCCTCGCTTCGATCCTTCCTCGACCAACGCCTCTCCCCCGAACTCCAGGAATGGAACACCGAATGGCAGGACAAGGAAACTCCCGGAGCCGATTCCATGAGACAGGCCCTCCGGGACCTCGACCTCTACCTCGGAACCGCCTTCCGCGTCGCCAGAGGAACCGACCCGGGCGCCCCGGACGAGGATCGTTCAAATCCCGCTCACTGGCAGCAGTCCATCATCGCCGCCAAAGACCCCTTAAAAAGAGGCCTCTATGGCGACAACTCCAGACTCGAGGACATGACCCTCTACACCCCCCGCGGTCACTACACCCGCTCTGAGGTCCTCAAGGGATACTTCCAAACCATCGTCTGGTTCAGCTCTTCCCAATTCCATCTCGCCGGTGAGGAACCTCTCCCCCAGTGGGATCGGGAACTCCGCGCCGCCATCGCCCTCTCCCTCATCGTTCGGGATTCCGGAGGCCTCCCCGAATGGCAAAATCTCGAAAACTTCCTTCAGGGCATCGCCGGCCAGTCCGATGCCATGACCGTCGTCGAAATGATCGCCCTCCTCGAGTCCGTCTCCCTGGATGACCCTTCGGCCATCACCTCCGACGAAAATCTCAACACCGTCCGCGAAGCCCTCCTCGCTTCCAGCTACGGCATTCAAGAAATCAACGGCGGCAAACACGAGGCCGACATCTCCGAAGGCTGTGACCACGCCACCGCCCCCCTCCCCCGCGCCCTCTCCCTCTTCGGCCAACGATGGACTCCCGATGCCTGGACCTTCCAAAAAAACGTCTTCCCCGAAGTCAAGGTCGACGGCCAAACCGTCCCGCGCCGCATCCCCTCCGCAATCGATGTCGCCTACTCCACCTTCGGAAATGACGCCGCCTACCCCATCCTACTCGACCGCATGTTGGACTCCGATGGTGTCCCCTTCCGCGATGGCTTCGACCACCGCCCCAACCTCCGGGCCACCCGCACCACCCTCGATGGCCAGGACACCGCTTTCTGGACCGAGCACCTCTACGGCTCCTGGCTCCACAGCATCCGCGCCCTCTCCCCGCCCCTCCCCCCTTCCGCCCCGGACACCTTCCGCACCGAAGCCTGGAAGCACCGCATCCTCAACACCCAGCTCGCCTCCTGGACTCACCTCCGCCACGACACCCTCCTCTACAGTAAGCAAAGCTTCACTCCTGCCATCCTCTGCGAATTCCCCGATGGCTACGTCGACCCCTACCCCGCCCTCTGGCAGCGACTCTCCGACATGGCCCTTAAATACAAAACCCTTCTCGCCGCCTATTCCCTGACCGGACCACACCGCGTCGAGAGCAGAGACACCGAGGATTGGGATGACCAAATTCGTTTATACAAATGGAACCAATCCGGATACTCACCCCTCCTCATCGACGAGGGACTCCTCCTCGTCGTCGACCGCGGTGAACGGCTGGCCGCCCTCACTGCCCACCTCGATAACTTCTCCACCCAGTGCCTCAAACTGAAACAAATCTCGGAGCACCAGTTGGCCGGACAGATGCTCACCGATGACATGAAAACCTTCATCGGCAACACCGTCGAGGACTTCGACCTCGTCGGCTACGTCGGGGACCGCCTTTACAACGGCTGGTTCCCCAACCTCTACTTCCACAACGCCTTCATCAAATGGGACGACCACCCCTCCTCCGAGTGGAACCCCAGCGTTGTCGATGTCCACACTGATTCGATCGATATCCTTTGCTATGGCGACCCCGGCGCCATCCTCCACCAGGGCGTCGGACGCGCGCACTTCATGCTCATCTCCGTCAAGCACCCCGACGGCTCCGCCTGCACCTACGGAGGCCCCGTCCTCAGCCATTACGAATTCCTCAAACCCTTCGGCGTCCGCATGTCCGATGAACAATGGCAAGTCGAACTCCAATCCAACGACGAACTCGCCCCCGCCGACTGGAAACGCTCCTTCCTCATCACGGAATAACCACTTGTCTAAGAGGCTGTCTGGTCAAAATCGATCCGACTCCCAGTATCCCGCCCCCGCCCGAATCCCTTGCGGCGGAATCCGGTCAGCCGCCGCCGGTTCCCTCACCAATTGAAACACCTGCCCGAGCGGACTCCGCCCCGGCCGCGCACCCCGCGTATACCGGCTCTCCCCCCAATGATCACCCACCACCAATAGATCAAACCCCTCAAACTCCCTACCCTCTCCAAAGGCAAGCCTCCCCGAAAAAACTCCCTCGTAACCCAACGAACGATCAGGAGAAGCCACCTCGAATCCCCCCTTCAGTTCGCCACCTTTCAACACCGTCACTTTGACCGACTTAACCTCATCCCGACTCCAGTTCCGGGGCTCACCACGCGTATTGTCCAGCAGATGAAAGCGCGCAATCCGCAGGGCCAGAGCCTCGGATAATTCTCCCCCCGTCTCCGCAAGACCACGCAACTCCCGCACCTCCCCCGCCCTCAGCCAGAGATGATCCACCGCCGTTAAAAAAGTAGCGTCCGTCGCCTCGGCCGCCCGCAGCCTCTCCCCTTCCCGCTCCAGCGCCCGCGTCGACACCCTGATAATCGCCCCGCCCTCCGGTAACGCCGGAGCGTAACGCGCATCATCCTCACCCGCCTCCCCAATCGTCACCTTCTTCTCACCCTCCGCAAGCGACTCCCACTTTTCCAACGCCTCCCGCATCATCGCCAACCGCTTCTCCGGCCCCCGGTTGTTATTGTATCCCAACAACTTCCCGCCCGCCGTCAGCACATAATGCCCCTGCCGCGTCCCGCCTGCTTCACGCCGCGGCCCCTGCGCAGCCACCCCGCGAAAAAACTCCCCCTCCGCATCCTGCCTCCGCCGCTGATACCAATCATCCGCCGCCACCGGGATAAATTTCTCCGCCAACAACGTCTGCACCTCCGCATCCGAAAACACCAACAACCTGTCGGTGACCCCGTTGTTTCAAACACACCCCAAAGGATGCCCGTCCATCTCCCACAAATAAATCGGCTTCCCCGCCTCATTCGCCTCCTTCCGCGCCTCCCACAAATCAGTCCGCCACGCAATCTGCGACCACTCCGCCTCCTCCACCGAAGGCAAAATCTCCTTCACCAGCCTCTCCTCATCCCCCGTCCACGCCCCGGCAGGGGATGCCAGAGCCAACACGGCAAAAATTGTAGCATATCTCATATCTGACACACTGGCTGGTTTCCAAATTGATGCAAGGAGCTTGGAGTTTCATTTTTACCTTTCGCCGACACATTTGAAATCTCTAGGATCAATCAGATGCCCGAGTTTGCCCCGAACGATCTTCATCGAAACCCCGATGCCCTCCGCGGCACCCGCCTCAAGGTCGAACCCGCTCCCGATTGGGTCGTTAGACGAAAAGTCAAAAACATCGGGCGCATCGACGGATTCCCGGTCACCATGCTTCTCCTCGATCGCCAGATCAATCCCGACAGCCTCGTCCGCTACACCCGCTACGTCCGCCGACTCGAAACTCCTCAGGCTGTCCAGGATGCCGGTCGCATCGAAATGGACTTCGATCCCGCCACCCAAACCCTCCTCGTCCACGCCATCTCTATCTTTCGAAATGGCGAACTCACCAACTATGCCAATCTCGAGGACATCAATATCATTCAACGGGAACGCGATCTTGAAAAAGGAATCTACGCCGGCAGCATTACCGCCCTCATCCTCCTCAAGGATGTCAGAACCGGGGACGTTATCGATATCGAAACCAGCGTCTCATCCGACGACGCAATCTTCCCCTCACACTACTGGTTCACCGAAAATTTCGAACACACCCTCCCCGTCGGCCATCAATACTTCTCCTGGATCAGCCAAAATCAGGAGCGCTTCAAGGTAAGCACCCACCCAAAGGACACCCTCCTCGAGGAAGAGGAAACCACCTGGGGAGTTCGTAAAACCTGGAGCCGGGAATCCGCCTCCGTCCTCGACCTTCCTCCCCTCCTTCCCCTCGGATACAACCCCTTCGAGCACCTCTCTCTCACCACCTTCCAATCGTGGAAGGAAGTCGCCGCAGAGGTTGCCCTCCTCTGGGAACGGACCGAAAAACCCGGCCCCGATCTTCCTTCCGAACTCCAGACCCTGCAGACTCAACACCCCGATTCCCCGGTCGCTCTCATTGAAGCCATCGTCGCCTTCGTCCGCGATAACATCCGCTACCAGGGAGTGGAAATCGGACGACTCGGCCTCGTCCCCGAAGAACTCCACACCATCTGGGAGCGCCGCTTCGGCGATTGCAAGGAGAAGACCAGCCTCCTCTGCTGGATGCTCCGTGAAAGCGGCTTCGATGCCCACCCCGCCCTCGTCTCCACCGCCCTCCGGGGTCGCATCACCGACCACCTTCCGGCTCCCATCTTCGACCACGTCGTCGTCTATCTCAATCATGACGAACAAGATTACTGGATCGATCCCACCGTCATCTCCCAACGGGGCTCCCTCGATTCCTGGACCAGCCTCCCTTTTGAAAAGGCTCTCCTCATCTCCGATCAGACCGAAGACTTCATTCAAATCGCCGAGCCACCTCCCGGCCGCGATCTCCTGAAAGTTCACGAGCACTACCGCTTCCAGGGTCGGGATGCCACTCTCGCCGTAAAACACGAATACTCGGGAGCCGAAGCCGACGGCGTAAGAGGAGTCCTCGACTCCAATGGACGAACCGCCATCCAGCAAATCTTCAGCGAGATCGTCAAATCCACCCGCTCCCAGGCCGAACTCAAAACCGATCTCGAGGTAGCCGACGACCCCGCTCGAAACATCATCACCCTACAGGCCGATTTCACCATCAAGGACGCCCTCACCAATGCCAATCGCGGCAACACTCTCGGTTGCGAATTTGTCCCCCACTCCATCGTCGGAAAAATCAGCGGCATCGATCAACAAAATCGCACCATGCCCCTCGCCCTCAACCACCCCTTCGAGGTGGAACACTCAACCCGGGTCGAGCACCCCGATGCCAAGGGGGCCATCGTTCCAAAGACCATCATCAACAACGAATTCCTCGAGTTCGAAGCAGGCACCCGCGATGAGAAAACCAAGCCCACCATCTACTACCGCTATCGCTCCAAAGCTCCCGAAATCCCCATCGACCAGCTCCATCGCTACCGCCTCAATCTCGACCAGATCGGCTCCGTCATCTCCCTCATCTTTGAAACCCGCACCGACCGACGCAGCAAAACCACCCTCCCATCCTCCTCCCGAAACTGGCAGGACGAAGAACTCGATCCCGAAGTAGGACATCAATACCGCCCCCGGTCCCAACCCACCCACCACCGCTCCGGCCCTCCCGTCTGGGTCTACGTCGTCTTCGGCCTCATCGGCATCAGAATCCTCGCCCTCATTATCCGACTCGCCACAGAACGCTAACCGCCCGACCGCACAAAAAAACGGCCACTCCGAAAAGTGACCGTTGCTAAAATATCTTGGCGAAGACCCTTGGAGGCTGTCTTAAACCATCGCCTTCAAGCGCTCGCAAACTTCCTCAACGTTTTCCCGCGAGTTGAATGCGGAAATCCGGAAGAAGCCTTCGCCCGCCGCCCCAAATCCCGAACCGGGAGTGACCACGACTTGTGCCCCTTCGAGCATCTTATCAAACATTCCCCAGCTCGTGACGCCCTCGGGACAACCGACCCAAACATAAGGGGCATTCTCGCCGCCCCAGACTTTCAGCCCGAGCGCTTCACAAGCGTCCTTGAGAAGCTTCGCGTTCGTCATGTAATGCTTCACCAGTTCGGCCACTTCAGCCTTGCCGGCCTCGGAATAAATCGCTTCCGCGCCACGCTGCACCGGGTAACTCGCCCCGTTGAATTTCGTGGAATGACGCCGTGACCAAAGCTGCTTCAGCGGCACCCGCTCACCGGAAGCCGTTGAACCGGTCACCGTTTCCGGAATCACCGTGAAGGCACAACGCACCCCCGTGAATCCGCCGTTCTTGGAGAACGACCGGAACTCAATCGCGCAATCCTTCGCTCCTTCAATCTCGTAGATCGAGCGAGGCACGCTGCTGTCCTGCACAAAAGCCTCATACGCGGCATCATAAAGAATCACCGCATCGTTCGCCTTCGCATAGGCCACCCAGGCCTCAAGCTGCTCGCGCGTCGCCGTCGTTCCCGTCGGGTTGTTGGGATAGCAAAGATAGATCAAATCCACCTTCTCCTCCGGGATTGCCGGCACAAAACCATTCTCCGCCGTGCACTTGAGATAAACCAATCCCTCATACTCGCCCTGCTCATTGGCCTCACCCGTGTTCCCGATCATCACGTTCGTATCAACGTAAACGGGATAAACCGGATCGGTCACCGCAATCTTATTCCCCTCACCGAGAATATCCAAAATGTTTCCCGAGTCACACTTCGAGCCGTCGGATACAAAAATATCACCCGCATCAATTCCCAGACCGGCGTAGGCATTCTCCGCAATCGCTTCACGAAGGAACGGATAACCCTGCTCGGGTCCATACCCCCGAAAGGTGCCCCGATTCCCAAGTTCATCCACCGCCTTCTTCATCGCCTCACGCGCCGCCACCGGAACCGGCTCGGTCACGTCACCAATGCCACAACGGATCAGACGCTTCGCCTTCTCCGGCTCGGCGTCCGTGTAGGCGTTCACGCGGCGGGCGATTTCCGGGAAAAGATACCCGGCCTTAAGCTTCAGAAAATTTTCGTTAATGCGAGCCATGTCGCGCCTGAGATAGCCACCGGACCACCGACCCGCAACCGAAATCACTCCCCCAATTCCACCGCCACCCGAAAGAACCGGAACGAGGGCGTCAGCGCGTAGCGATGACTCACTTTCTCAATCTCCCCGTTGATCGAACTCACCACCGGCGCCTCCAGCCCCACTCCCGCATCTCCCCACGATTCCCCAACCAAGGATTCCGAGACCTGAATTTCATAACTCAGCGCCCGATCAACCCGGTCTTTCCGCCGCAGGTAGCTAAAGACAATCGCCCCGTCATCACCGGCCACTTGCGGCAGCAACACCTGATTCGTCCCCGGCAAAAATCGCGACCCCTCCTCCGGATCACCGCCAAAGGCATATTCATGAAGATTCAAAACGCCGTCTCCGTCATCGTCTTCCTCGGGCTGATCATCACCTAACCCGGCCGACCACGACCGATAGGACTCAATCACCTCCAGATTCAAATTCTGGGAGACCTCCGAAAATTCGTCCGCCGAATAGCTCACTACCGAGTTGAACACACCCGCATTGGTCGGCGTAAAGGTCACCGACACCACCGATTGTTCCTGCGTGTCCAACCCGCCCTTCCTCGCCGTCACTCCCTCATTCGCCCCAACGCCTACCCATGAGGTCCCGCTGGCCGAGACCGCCTCGGACACCGGAAGGGTCTGGGAAAATTTCACGTTGTTGGCATCTTCAAGATTCCCCGTATTGGTGACCGTAAACGGAATCGTCACCGGATAACCCGCCCGGATCAGCGACGGCACCGTGGAGGATACCGTAAGCGTCGTGGAAGGTTGAATCGCCCCGGGCACCGCACGCTTCATGTGGTATCCCTCCGCCGCCATCACCGCGTTGAACCGATCAACATAATGGGGAACAAACGCGTCAAAATTCGTAATCTGCCTCGCCCCGGTCAAGCCAACCGTCGCCACCGCCATGTGCGTCCCAACCAATGCCCCCACCCCGTCAACATCAACCAGCGACGGACTCCCCGAATCCCCCCCCTCCACATAAACATCATCGGGACCCGTCCCCGAAATCAACGTGTTCTCCTGAAACACCCACGTGAAGGCCTCGGTGTCATTGATCCCCGCTCCTCCCGTGAGCGCACCCGTCGACGAACCACTCCCAAACTGCGTCCTCGCCTGCAAAATCCCAAACCCCGCACGGAGGGTCGGATTCCCTCCGGTCCGATGCCCCGTAAAGATCAAACTTTGCCCCACATACTGACTCTCGGACACACTCAGGTAAGGCTGAAACCCAATTCCATCCTCCGCCGCAACCTCCCCTTCCAGGGTCCCAATAAAAAGATCGGAAGCCACCCCGTCATCGTTCGGAATCGATTGCACCGTCCCGATCGCATACGTCCGCACCACTCCATCACTCGCCAAAAAACTCACACTCCCCGCCGTCGATGGCTTGAAATGATTGGCCCCCACAAAGTGCTTGGGCGAAACCAGCGTCAATTGCCGGCGCCGCTCAACCGTCGTATTGCTGGGCGCAATGTACCAACCCACGCCCCTCAATTCGGTTCCGGAATACAGAAACGTCGGATTGGCAGTCGGAGCCGATGGAAAATTCAAAAAACGGTCATGCCGCGCACTCGTATAACTCCGCACTTGCAAGGCAAAGACAGAAGGAGACGCGGCCAAAAGCAACAAAAGGGTGATTGATTTCATTTTCGGGCTGGTTGTTGGGGGGGCACTTTGGAGAATGGGAGTGATGTCCAAAGCAACGTTGATATTCATCCTAACAGTAATTTCCGCTCAAGGAAATGGAGTTCTTCGCTGGGGCTTTGGAGCAGACGATCTCGCCTCCGCAGGCGCCTTCGGTGTCACGGGCGGAAGCGCCCTCACCGCCATTCAGGGCAACCCCGCGATCCTGGGTTCCCTGGATCGCGAAACGGTCGCATCGCTCCGCTTCTTGGACGGCGAAGCAGATTTCACCCGGGCCGGCATCACCTCCTCGCTTCGCGACGGACAAGGGGTCTACCCCGATCTCGCCTTCTCCTGGAAAACCCCGGAATCCCCCTGGACCTGGGGTGCCGGACTTTCCGTCATCTCGGGACTTGAAGCCAATTGGCTCTATCAGGACACCCCCGGTGGAATCGGCGGCATTTCCTTTGGCACCCTCCCCCACGAAAGCCGCTACACAGCCATCAGGTTGTCCGCCGGCGCCGGCTATCAGGTCAACGATGACCTCGCCCTCGGCCTCTCGATTGGCATGGTCCGCAGCGAAGTCCTTTTCGACGCCCCCTTCATTTTTCAAACCAACCCCGCCCTTAAGGGAGCCAAGGTCGACCTCCTGATGGGAGTCGAAGATTGGGCCCCCACCCTCACTCTCGGCGCCGTCTATCAGGTCAGTAACAATTGGACCATCGGCCTCGATATCACCCCCCAAATCCCCTTCGATCACCACGGATACGCCCGCGCCGACTACTCCGCCCAACTCCCCCCTCTCGGATTCGCCGGCGCTCCGCCGATCGCCGAATACGCCGCCCGCGTGCGAAATGAACTGCCCCTGAAAATCAACCTCGGCTCCTCCTGGCAGGTGAATGATCAACTCTCCCTCGGCTTCCGCGCCGATCGCATCCAATGGGCCGATTCCTACGATCGCATGCGCGTCGATCTCTCCAATGGCAGCAATCCCACCATCAATGGCGCCATCGGCTCCCAACTTTGGGACGAAGTCCCGCTGCGTTGGAAAAACCGCTGGGCCCTCTCCTTCGGCGCCCGCTATCAACTCTCCTCCGAATGGACTCTCCTCGGAGGCTATCGCTACGCCAAATCCCCCATCCCGGACGAATTCGTCACCCCGCTCAATGGTGCCATCCTCGAACAAGCCATCACCCTCGGGCTCGGCTGGCACCGGGATGATTGGGATGTAAATCTGGGATGGGCTCATGAATTCGGTCCCTCGGTCAATGTCGCTACCAGTGGCTATCAGGCCGGTGAATATTCCAACAGCTCGCTCGATGTGAAGGTCGACCACCTCAGCCTTAGCATCCGTCGCCAGTTCTGACCGAACTACTTTTTCAGCAGTCCAAACCCGCGACGAACCGACTTCGCCAGCTTGTCGTAGAGCTTAATCGAGCGCTTCGGATAGTTGCGCTGCGCCGTGATGATCAGCGCATGACATCCGCCGTGCGAATAAAGCCCGCTGTGATGGGTGTCCGCACAGGCCCTCAGAAAATCACCCGGAGACATCTCCCGCCCATCGGTCACCAGATCGCCATCCAGCAAGTAAACGTGCTCGGCCCCATGGTGGGAATGAGCCGGAAATTGCGTCCCCGCATCAAGCTCCAAAATCATCGTCACAAACCCATCTTCCTCAGCCGAAGAGAGCTCTTTCACGCGGGCTCCCTTCACGGGCAGCTCTCTCCACTCACCTTCATCGCTGCGCAAATGTGAGAAACCCTCGGGCAAAGTCACCGCCTCCTTTTTTTCCTCTTCCTCAATCAACGACAAATCAAGGGGAGGAGCGTCAATCGGAGAGCTGGCAGCAAGGATAAGAGCCGCCGCTGCTTCGACCTCACTTCGGTAAAGGGCACGGTCCTCCGCACCGGCCGTTTCCCACCAACGTTCAAAGTCGGGGGCGTGATCCCCCAGACCTTCCGATACCGTAAGGTAGGCTAAATCTGCGATCATTTCGGGAGTGAGCGCACTTGAGAAATCAATGGAGTCCATATTCATGCGCGCTGGATAAGTAGGGGTTTGAGAGATTGCATGCCGCGGCGGATCCGGGCCTTCACCGTTCCAAGAGGAACAGCAAGCCGCGCTGCCACCTCGGTTTGAGTGTGTCCGGAAAAGAAGGCGAGCTCGATCGCTTCACGCTGATCCTCCGATAAACTGGTGAGCGCCTTTTTCACTTCATCACACAGCTCGGCTCTCAGAAGCTCGTGTGACGCAATTGCCGGAGACGAGACGAGAGCCTCTTTTAAATCCGGCGTCGCTTCCTCTCTGGCGGCTGCTTGTCGATTCCGCTTCCGGTAACGGTCAAAAGCCGCGTTCCTCGCAATCGTGATGATCCAACTCATGGGGCTGCCCCGGTCGGAGGAATACCGGTTCGCCCTTTTCCAGATTCTCAAAAAAACTTCCTGCAAGACATCCTCGGAATCATGCCGGTCCTTTAGAATCGAAACGATCACCCCAAGCACCGCTCCCGAGACCGCTTGGTGCAGTTCACGAAGTGCGATGGAATCTTTCTCGCCAATGCGCTTCAGAAGCGGGGCGAGGTCAGGCATGGAACACATTCTGGGCTAAATCGGATGGGGTGCAGATGATCCAAAGCTCAATCAAAATTCGACCATCTGCCCCTGACAACGAAATCTCGCCGGACACGGATGCTTCAAAAGCTAAAAATCGTCCCAAAATACCACAGAAAAAATTCTGCGCAAAAAATGCATCCGGATTAATTTCTTTGTCGTATACTGGAGAGTGGACGAGAAAAAATAACAATGTCGTCTCTTCCACCATCAACCAAAGTACCAATGAAAACCAAACTCATTCTCGCGGCCCTCGCCGCCACCGCCCTGCCCGCCTCCTCCGCCACCATCTTTTTTGACCTCGAAGGCAAGGGCGGCTCCGGACTCCTTGGAAGCAACGAGACCACGACTGTCTCTCCCGCCGGCACCGGGGGTGAAATCCTCGGAGGCATCAGCTACGATGACGTCACCAATACCGTCACCATCAACGTCGGCTGGGGATCCACCCAGGGATTCACCGATCTCACTTCCACCATCTCCGGCTCCCACCTTCACGGCCCCACCACTTCGGGCGGCACTGCGGCTTTCAACGAGAACGCCGGCGTTCTTCAAAGCCTGACACGCTCCGGAAGTGATGCCAGCGGGGGCACCATCACCCAAAGCTTCACCATCAGCGAAGCCAATGAAGCCGCCCTCCTCGACGGCCGCTTCTACATCAACATCCACACCAGCAACAACGGCGGTGGTGAAATCCGCGGCAACCTCGTCGCCGTTCCCGAGCCCGGCACCGCCGCTCTCGCCCTCCTCGCCGGCCTCCCTCTCCTGCGTCGCCGCCGATAGAAAAGACCACCTTCACTCTTTGCCGGCCTTCAGGTCTGCTTGAGACAGGCGCTTCGAACCCCCCTTCAGGTTCGGGCGCCTGTTTTCTTTTCTACTCCGCGTGATCCCGCCAAATCCACCGCAGGGTATCCGGAAAAATCGCTCCCCCATGCCCCCCGTTGTGGCCCCCTTCTCCCCCCACAAATTGGTAATCGTATTCACGGAACGCCAACGCCTTGTCCATCTGGAGATTCGCCAGCCACCAATTCCCGAACCGATTGTCCAAATCATTCGACCCATCCTGAAGAAACACCCGGATATCCCGCTTCTCTTCCTGACGAATCAAGGCCGGATAAACGTGACCTCCCTTGATGTTGGTAAAACTCCCAATGTGACTGATCACTTTCTGAAAAAGATCGGGCCGCTCCCACGCCACCGTAAACGCACAAATCCCACCCGAGCTCATCCCGCAAATCGCCCGCCGCCTAGGATCCCCGCTGATCTTCACCGTCTTTGCCACCTCCACCAAAATCTCCTTCTCCAAAAACTCCGCATACTTCGCACTCAGGGTGTCATACTCGTT
The DNA here is from genome assembly GCA_051252135.1 of Verrucomicrobiaceae bacterium. Taxonomy (GTDB): domain Bacteria; phylum Verrucomicrobiota; class Verrucomicrobiia; order Verrucomicrobiales; family Akkermansiaceae; genus SW10. Next base: position 72,731 of record JBPOGH010000019.1, read on the forward strand.
CGCCCGATTCGTCTTATTTTTCAAGGTCTTCCACTCCTGCCTCCCCTCAATCATATCCGTAAAAAGCCCCGGGTTCACAAACACCCCCACCGTCACCGGCATCTCCCCGCTCGCGATCAAATTGTCCATCACCGTCGTCGCCCGAATCTGCCCGCCCGGCCCCACATACGCGTGCCCATCCTGAAACACCATCACCGCCGCCTCCTTCGACCCGTCATACTGCGCCGGCACGTAAAGATACCACTGCCTCAAGGTCCCCTCATAAACCCCACTCTTCCACTCATGCCGCGTCACCTTCCCTTTCGGAACCCCATCCTTCACCTGCGAGTCCGCCCCCAGCTCATACGTCTTCTCACCAAAAGCCATCAGCGGAAGCAACCCGAACAAAAAAAGTGATTTCAACATCCCTCACTAAACCCCCTCCATTTCTCCTTCCTTTCTCAAAAGGGCAAAAAATGATCAAATCCACCACCTCTTCCCGTATCTCCTCTCCATGAAATTCCTCCTCGTCCCCCTCCTCCTCATCGGCTCCCTCCTTGCCGAACCCGCCCCCGACAAAATCCTCCCCTTCAAGCAGGTCGGCGACGATTCACTCTCCCTCCACATCTTCAACCCTCCCAACCACAAAGCCTCCGACAAACGCCCCGCCATCGTCTTCTTCTTCGGAGGCGGTTGGAATGGCGGCACTCCCGAACAATTCTACCCTCAGAGCGCCTACCTCGCCTCCCGCGGCATGGTCGCCATCTGCGCCGAATACCGCACCAAAAAATCCCACGGCACCACCCCCCTCGTCTGCGTCCACGATGGCAACTCCGCCATCCGCTGGGTCCGCTCCCACGCCCCTGAACTCGGCATCGACCCCAACCGCCTCGCCGCCGGAGGTGGTTCCGCCGGGGGACACGTCGCCGCCGCCACCGGCACCACCAAAGGCCTCTTCGAAAAAGGCGAGGACCTCTCCATCAGCGCCCAACCCAACGCCCTCGCCCTCTTCAATCCCGTCTTCGACAACGGCCCCGAAGGCTACGGACACGATCGCGTCAAAGCCTACTGGAAGCGCTTCTCCCCCCTCCACAACATCGACGCCAACTCCCCCCCCACCATCGTCTTCCTCGGCACCAACGACAAACTCATCCCCGCCACCACCGCCGAAAAATACCGCCGCGCCATGGAAATCGCCGGCGTCCGCTGTGACCTCCACCTCTACCAGGGCGAACCCCACGGCTTCTTCAACAAAGCCAAATATTACGAAACCCTCCTCGCCACCGACCTCTTTCTCGCCTCGCTCGGCTACCTCGAAGGCCCCCCAACCCTGAAAAAAGACTGATTTCGGCCTAAAAAGGAAAGAACTCCCCACTTGGCTCCGTTTTTTAATTGCGAATCAGTCTCAATAAGCTTTCTTTCCTGTAACGACATGCCCGTCCAAGCTCTAGATCTCAAACTCGACTCCGCCCTGACCCTGAGTCAGGCCGCGGCCGGTTGTGATTTCCAGATCAGCCAAGTGGAAGGCCCCGCCTGCCGCCAGCTCCGGGAAATCGGATTCTGCGAGGAAATGCGCGTTAAAAAACTCACCAACGGCCGCAACATGCTCTGCACCGTCTGCGGCACCCGTCTCGCCCTCAGCAAAGACCTCGCCGACCAAATCCGCGTCGTCCCCGCTTAAATCGAAGCCATGAGCGAATCCACTCCACAGGCCCGCATCGCCTTGGTTGGACATCCCAACGCCGGGAAAACCACCCTCTTCAACGCCCTCACCGGCCAACGCCAAAAAGTCGGCAACTACTCCGGCGTCACCGTCGAAAAATCCTCCGGTGAGTTCCGCACCCCCCACGGCCACCTCTTCGAGCTCATCGACCTCCCCGGCTGCTACTCCCTCTCCCCCAACTCGCCGGATGAAATGGTCACCCGCGATGTCCTCCTCGGTGACCAGGCCGGAGAAAACATCCCCGATCTCATCCTCTGCGTCCTCGATGCCTCCAATCTCGAACGCCACCTCTACCTCCTTCTCCAGATCATCGATCTCGGCTACCCCGTCGTCGCCGCCCTCAATAAAATCGACCAAGCCGAAGCCCAGGGCCTCCGACTCGATCCCGTCGCCCTCAGCGAAACCTTCGGCATCCCCTTCGTCCCCATCAGCGGCACCACCCAACGGGGAATCACCACCCTCAAGCAATCCCTCCGCCACCCCTTCCCGCCCGCCGCCGAGCGCCATTGGCGCGCATCGCACGACTTCGAACAAGCCCTCTCCAACCTCACCTCAAAGACCACCGGCGCCGGACTCCCCCGTCCCGAAGCCCACGCCCTCCAGCTCCTCAGCGACCCCTCCTTTCAGGACAGCGCGCACCTCCCCGAAGCCATCCGCTCCGAAGCCGCACAGCATTCCTTCCACGACGAGGTCTCCAAAATCCGCATGGAGTTCGTCCAACGCAGCGTCGAGGCCGGCCTCAAACGCCCCGATGACGCCGCCCTCGAGCTCACCGATAAGATTGACGCCCACGCACTCCATCCCATCAAAGGTTGGTTCATCTTCACCGGCCTCATGCTCACCGTCTTCTGGAGCATCTTCGAGTTCGCCGGCATCCCCATGGACGCCATCGAATCCGGAGTCGGCAGCCTCGGCGACTGGGTCGGCGGCTTCCTGTCCGAAGGCGACTTCCGCGACCTCATCGTCCATGGCGTCATCGGCGGAGTCGGCTCCGTCCTCGTCTTCCTCCCCCAGATCATCCTCCTCTTCTTCTTCATCAGCCTCCTCGAAAGCTCCGGCTACATGGCCCGCGCCGCCTACCTCATGGATGGCATCATGAGCCGCGTCGGCCTCTCCGGAAAATCCTTCCTCCCCCTCCTCTCCGGATACGCCTGCGCCATCCCCGGCGTCATGGCCACCCGCAGCATCCCCAACGCCAAGGAACGCCTCGCCGCCATCCTCATCCTTCCCTGGACCTCCTGCTCCGCCCGCCTCCCCGTCTACCTCCTCCTCGTCCCCCTTCTCGTCACCGGCAGCGGCGCCCAAACGCTCACCCTCTTCGCCATCTACGCCCTCGGCACCATCACCGCCCTCCTCACCGCAAAATTCCTCAAGCCCCGACTCGGCCCCACCGAAGCTCCCCAGTTCATGCTCGAGCTTCCCCCCTACCAAAAGCCCGATCTCTGCTTCGTCTTCCAACAAGTCTGGGAGCGCGCCCTCTCCTTCGTCAAAAAAGCCGGAACCCTCATCCTCGGCATCTCCATCCTCCTCTGGTTCCTCGAAACCTATCCCAAATCGGATTCCGAAAATCCCGTCGTCCAACACGAAGCCACCTTCATGGGCCAGGCCGGTAAAATCATCGAACCCCTCGTCGCCCCCCTCGGCTGGGACTCCCGCACCGGCACCGCCATGCTCACCTCCTTCGCCGCCCGCGAGGTCTTCGTCTCCTCCCTCGCCATCTCCTACGCTGTCGATGAAGAGGACGAAAACGCCGAGGACACCCTCCGCGACAAACTCGCCGCCGAAACCCGACCCGATGGCTCACCCCTCTTCGGCCCCCTCAACGTCCTCTCCCTCCTCATCTTCTACATCTACGCCCTCCAGTGCCTCCCCACCACCGCCGTCGTTCGACGCGAAACGGACTCCTGGAAATGGGCCCTCGGCCAACTCGGCGGCATGACCCTCTTCGCCTACCTCGCCGCCCTCCTCGTCTTCCAAATCGGCTCCCTCTTCTGACCCATGGACTGGCAAACCCCCACGGCCCTCGCCATCGTCGCCCTCACCCTCATCGCCCTCATCCGCAGCGCCATGAAAAAGAAAGGCTGCGGCGGCTCCTGCGATTGCCCCGCCAAGAGCAATAAGAAAAACTAATGGCACCTCACCGCGCAATCACTTGCGCCCCGCCGTTTCCGTGGTTCTTTGGCGGGTGAAAGCACTCCTCATCCCCGCCCTCGCCATCCTCGCCTCCTGCTCCGCCCCCGCGGACAACGGCCCCGCAGCCTACTCCTCCGAAGCCCCCCTTCCCAAAGGCTGGCCCACCCCCGGCCCCTTTAACGAGGTCGCCCTCAAGGAATACCCCACCTACCGCGCCGCCTTCACCCCCGCCAAAGGCACCACCATGTCCTTCTGGCGCCTCTTCGGTCACATCAAAAAGAAAGACATCCCCATGACCGCCCCCGTCGAAATGACCATGGAAAAGGATGACCCCACCGAGATGACCGCCATGGCCTTCCTCTACCAGGACACCACCGTCGGCACCCCCGGAAAGGACGGCGAAAAAGTCGAAGTCCGCGATGTCCCCAAAACCAAAGCCCTCACCTACGCCTGGATGGGCGCTCGCAACGACGACGCCATCGAAAAGGCCAAGGCCGCCATCGAAAAAACTCTCGCCGAGAAAAAACTCATCGTCACCGGCTACCGCGTCCTCGGCTACAACGGCCCCGGCACCCCCAAGGCCAAACGCACCCACGAACTCCAGGCCCTCCTGAAGTAGTGGAGGCATGCAGGCGCGCTGGGGCGAAACCCCGCCGTCTCCCCCGCGAAACAAACCCGCACAACAGAGCGTAGGTATCCCCTGCGCTCATGCTTTCCCGATTCCCCTTCACCCTCGCCTTCATCGCCCTCCTCGGATCCGCCAACGCGAGCCCCAAAAATCTCCTCAAAAAACCGGACTCCTGGTTCGCCGGAGACGACGCCAAACAAGCCGCCGCCCACATCCTCTCCTACCAAAGCGACCTCGGCGGCTGGCCTAAAAACGTCGACACCTCCGCCAAGCCCTACTCCGGCGACCGCTCAAAGCTCCAGGCCACATACGATAACGGAGCCACCACCGACGAACTCCGCTTCCTCGCCCGCATCCACAACGCCACGAAGGACGACGCCTACCGCGCCGCCTTCCAGCGCGGCCTCAACTACATCCTCGACGGGCAATACCACAACGGAGGCTGGCCCCAGCGCGTCCCGCCCGGAAACGGCTACCACCGCCACATCACCTTCAACGATGGCGCCATGGTCCGGCTCCTCGAATTCGCCCGTGAGGTCGCCACCTCCCCAACTTACCGCTTTCTCCCCCCCGCCCAACGCCAGTCCGCAGCCACCGCCCTCCACCGCGGCATCTCCTGCATCCTCAAATGCCAAATCAGGATCAACGGTACCCTCACCGTCTGGTGCGCCCAACATGACGAGATCGACTTCCGCCCCCGCATCGCCCGCTCCTACGAGCTCGCCTCCCTCAGCGGCGCGGAATCCGTCGGCATCACCCAATTCCTCATGACCGTCGAAAACCCCTCGCCTGAAATCATCACCTCCGTCAACGCCGCCGTCGCCTGGTTCCAAAAAGCCCAACTCAAAGGCATCCGCCTCACCTCCGTAAAAGACAACAAAGCCCCCAAAGGCACCAACCGCATCATCGTCCCCGATCCCGCCGCTCCCCCGCTCTGGGCCCGATTCTACGACCTCAAATCCCAAACCCCCATCTTCGTCGACCGCGACGGCATCCCCAAACAAGCCCTCGCCGACATCGGATACGAACGCCGCAACGGATACGCTTGGTACGGCACTTGGCCCAAAAACCTCCTCAATGGAGAACATCAAAAATGGAAGTCTCACCTTCCCGCCAAGCCCACCAACTAGCCACCACCCACCCGCCCCAAACAAAAATCTCGCCTCCGGAGACAAATCCCCCCCTCCACACGCTTAAAACCATGGAGCCAAAAAGCCAGTCGCCCTTTTCCGTGACCGTGCTAGCTTCCCCAAAGTTCTAACAACCGATGACTTCCGACACTCCCGCCCCATCCGAGATGCCCCCAGCCGACCGCTCCGCTGAAATCGCCGAACGCTCCGCCTTTGTCACCCCGCTTCGTGAAGAAATCGGCCGCGTCCTCATCGGCCAGGAAGCCCTTGTCGACCGCATGCTCGTCTGCCTCCTCACCAGCAACCACCTCCTCGTCGAAGGCCTCCCCGGACTCGCCAAGACCCTCGCCGTCACCACTCTCGCACAGACCCTTTCCGCCCGCTTCGGCCGCATCCAGTTCACCCCCGACCTCCTTCCCGCCGATGTCATCGGCACCCACATCTACAACCCCGGCACCCAGCAGTTCACCGCCAAGGAAGGACCCGTCTTCACCAACCTCCTCCTCGCTGACGAGATCAACCGCGCCCCCGCCAAGGTCCAGTCCGCCCTCCTCGAGGCCATGCAGGAAAAGCAGGTCACCCTCGGCGGCGAAACCCGCCCCCTCCCCAGCCCCTTCCTCGTCATGGCCACCCAAAACCCCCTCGACCAGGAAGGCACCTACCCCCTCCCCGAAGCACAAATGGACCGCTTCATGATGAAGGTCGTCGTCGGCTACCCCGGACGCGATGAGGAACGCGAGGTCCTCCGCCGCATGTCCTCCACCATTTCCACCCCCTCCGCCAGCCCCGTTGCCGACCTCGACACCGTCAAGGCCGCCCGCACCATCATCAACGACATCCGCATCGACCCACGCATCGAGGACTACATTCTCGATATCGTCTTCGCCACCCGTCAGGAAGGCCGCACCCAACTCTCCGCGCGTCAGGCCAATGTCGACCTCAGCGCCATGGACCAACTCATCACCGCCGGAGCCTCCCCCCGCGCCACCCTCCAGCTCACCCGCGGCTCCCGCGCCCTCGCCTTCCTCGATGGCCGTGATTACGTCCTCCCCGAGGATGTCAAAGCCATCGCTCCCGACATCCTCCGCCACCGCATCATCCCCTCCTACGAGGCCCAGGCTGAAAACATGGATGCCGATGCCCTCATCGCGCAGATTCTCGACACCCTCGTTGCTCCGTAATTACTCGCCATGCTCGCCTCCGAACTCATGGAAAAGGTGCGCCGGATTGAAATCCGGACCCGCCGCATTGTTCAAAATCGCACCGCCGGTGCCTGGCACGCCTCCTTCAAAGGTCGCGGCATCGAGTTTGCCGAAATCCGCGAATACCAGGAAGGCGACGAAATGCGCTCCATCGACTGGAACGTCTCCGCCCGCCTCGGCTCCCCCTACATCAAGCTCTTCACCGAAGAACGCGAACAAAACGTCTTCTTCCTCGTCGACCGCTCCGCTTCTAACAACTTCGGCTCCGGTGCCGTCACCAAATCGGAATACATCGCCGAGGTCGCCGCCGTCCTCGCCTTCTCCGCCACCCTCAACAAAGACCGCGTCGGACTCCTCCTCTTCTCCGATCAGGAAGAACTCCAGCTCGATCCCGCCCGCGGCCACCGCCACGTCCTCCGCATCATCCGCGAACTCCTCGCCTTCGAGCCCCAATCCCCCCGCACCAATCTCGCCGCCGGCATCGAGCACCTCCTCAAGACCACCCTCCGGCGCTCCATCGTCTTCATCGTCTCCGACCTCCTCACCTCCGGGTTCGATAAACCCCTCCGCGCCCTCGCACGCAAGCACGAGGTCATCGTCCTCCACGTCACCGATCCCATCGAGCGCGAACTCCCCAAGCTCCCGCCCATCTCCATGACCGACCTCGAGACCGGCCAGGTCTCACGGCTCCGCCGAAAGGACGCCGCCCTCCTCGCCGGGCGCACCGCCGAATCTCAGGATAAGATCGCCACCACCTGCCGCCGCGCCGGAGTCGATTTCGTCCCCCTCGATACCGCCGAGGACTACCTCCCGGCCATCATGAACCTCTTCCAACGACGCATCTCCCGCCGATGAAGCACGCCGTCACGATCCTCCAGATCATCCTCCTGGCCGCTCTCCTCGTCGGCCTCTTCTTCGGCTACGTCTTCTTTCGTACTTGGCAAAAAAACGAACGCCCCGAGATCACCACCGCCCAATGGCAATCCGCCGAAACCCAACTCGGTAACACCGCCACCCTCGACATCACCCTCAAGGCACCCTGGCACCGCGAGCTCAAAACCGCCGTCCCCACCACCCATCCCGACGATCTCCTCCCCGTCGCAAAAGACGCCACCCTCACCAAAGGCCAACTCGATCCCAACGGCTACCGCACCTGGTCCCTCACCATCCCCCTCGTCGCCACCAAGGCCGCCATCAACGAGGGCCTCTCCCTCACCATCCCCCTCGTCCGCACTTCCCGCATCTCGCCAAATTCCGTCAACGTCCCCCTTCCCGCCCTCGCCATCTCCACCCCCGGCGAAATCCCCCGCGACCCCCAAAATCCCGGTGACTTCCTCGTCCCCGATCCCCCCGCCCCCGAGCCCGTCGCAGAACCCGCCGTCACCGAAGCTCCCTTCCCCTGGCTCCTCGTCATCGCCGCCTCCCTCCTCGTCCTCATCGCCGCCTTCTTCCTCATCCGCCGCGCCGCCCAAATCGCCGCCCGCCCCCCGTGGGAACGCGCCCTCGAAAAACTCGACGCACTCGATCACCGGGAGCAACCCACCATCATCCTCGGCAAGCTCACCGACATCCTCAAGCAATACACCGCCGAGCGCTTCTCCCTCCCCGCCTCCGCAAAAACCTCCTCCGAGTTCCTTGCCCTCGTCAAAACCGTGGACGACATTCCCCCGGCCGACCGCGACGAACTCCCCTGGCTCGCCCGCGTCGCCGATGCCGCCAAGTTCGCCGGGATCGCACCCCCTTCCGATGCCGGCTCACGTGGCCTGACCATCGTCCGCTCTTTCGTCGAAAACACGACCCCCAAGGAAGAACCCGATGCCTGATTTCCAACATCCCCTCGTCCTCTGGCTCCTGCTGCCCCTCGCAGCCGGCCTCATCTGGCGTTGGCTCTCCCCGCCCGCCGGCGTCGCCGTCTCCTCCACCACCCACTTCCGCCCGGACGCCGCCGGAAAACGGTGGACCTCACGCCACTTCCTCCTCCTTCTCGAAACCCTCGCCGCCGCCGGCTTCATCGTCGCCCTCGCCCGGCCCCAGCAAGGAGTCGAAATCATGCCCGTCACCCGCGAGGGCACCGATATCATTCTCAGCCTCGACTATTCCAACAGCATGGACGCCTACGATCCCCCCTCGTCCATGAGCATCCGCGACATTCAGGACGCCATCCAAACAGGAGACCTCGTCGACCGCCTCGGCGTCGCTCGCCAACAAATCGCCCGCTTCGTCAAACGCCGCTCCGGCGACCGCATCGGCCTCGTCATCTTCGGCGTCGATGCCTTCGTCGCCTGCCCGCCCACCCTCGACCACGACTTCCTCGTCGCCCAAGTCGACCAGCTCAACAACTCCCTCCTCGACCGTCACGAGCGCGGCACCAACATCGCCGGAGGCATCGCCACCTCCATCAACGCCCTCCAAAATGAGACCGATACCAAACGCACCATCGTCCTCATCACCGATGGCGATCACACCGTAAAAGACGAAGTCTTCTCCCCCGTCGAGGCCGCCCAGGCCGCTCGCGATGAAGGCATCACCATCCACACCGTCGGCATCGGATCGGATGACCCCTACCGCACCGGTTGGCTCAAGTCCGCCGGTGCCAGCATCCGCTTCGATACCCGGAATCTCGAACGCATCGCCTCCATTGCCAACGGCCGCTTCTTCCGCGCCAAGGACACTCAAGGCTTCGAGGATGTCATGGACACCATCGACGCCCTCGAGACCACCTCCCGCGTCCACCCCGCCCTCGTCTTCCAGCGCGACCTCTACCCCTACTTCCTCATCCCCGCCGCCATCCTCCTCTTCCTCTCCTTCATCCTGCGGAAAACCTTACTCCTGGAACTTTCGTGATGCCGCTCCTCTCTCCCCACCACCTCCTCTGGCTCGCCCCCCTTCTCATCCTCGCCGGGGCCTCCCTCTGGTACGCCCGCCGCGCCCGCCGCCAGGCCCTCCACGTCCTCTCCCGCGGCACCGGCGAGTGCAAACTCCTCACCAACGCCGCCCCACGCCGCCGCAAGCTCCTCACCGTCGCCCTCTTCACCTCCCTCATCTTCACCGCCATCGCCGTCCTCCGCCCCAGCACCGAGACCGTCCTCACCGAGCACCGCAAGCCCGCCAAAAACCTCATCATCCTCATCGACGTCTCCAAGTCCATGGGCGCAAACGACTCCGGTGGCCTCACCCGCCTCGAGGCCGCCAAGCTCCTCGCCCGCGAACTCGTCAACCGCCGCCCCACCGACCGCATCGGCCTCCTCTCCTTCGCCGGCGCCGCCTTCCCCGAGTGCCCCACCACCCTCGATCGCACCATGCTCCTCAGCCGCATCGACAAACTCTCACCCGGCAGCGTCCCCGTCCCCGGCACGGATCTCGGCACCGCCTTCAAGGAAGCACGCCACCTCCTCACCGAAGAACCTCCTCCCGGATCCGCCGTCCTCATCCTCTCCGATGGCGATAACCTCACCGGCTCCCATGGCGATGTCATCAAATCCTACGCCGAGTCCAACATCCCCATCTTCGCCGTCGCCTTCGGCAATCCCGCCACCCCCGCTCCCGTCCCCAACTCACCCTACGACACCCAGGCAAATCACGACATCCTCGGCACCATCGCCGCCACCACTTCCGGCATCTTCCTCCACGGAAAACCTGCCGAAGTCGACGAGCAAATCGACGCCCTCTCCTCCCGCATCGATGCCATCGAGCTCTCCGGTGATGACATCGCCCCCGAACTCTTCGACCGCCCGCTCGACCTCTACGCCTACCCCCTCACCGCCGCCCTCATCCTCCTCATGCTGCACCTCTTCCTCCCCCTGCGCACCAAGACCTGGCACCCCCTCACCGCCGCCCTCGCCTTCTGCCTCCTCCCCGCCCCCGCCGACGCCCAGGAAGCCTCCAGCCCGGACTACCTCGAAGCCCGCGCCAAAGCACTCGAAGTCAAAAAACCGCTCCTCCTCATCTTCACCGGCTCGGATTGGTCCGCCCTCTCCATCGCCTTCGAGGACGAAATCCTCTCCCATCAGGTCTACCAACGCTGGGCCCGCAAGACCGTCGTCCCCCTCCTCATCGACCTCCCCAACACCGGCATCTCCCCCGACCAACGCAGCCTCAACCGCGCCCTCGCCAAACGCTTCCTCGTCTCCTCCTACCCCGCCGCCATCTTCCTCGATCCCGAAACCGAGACCGAACTCGGCCGACTCACCCACGATAAGGACGGCCCCGCCGAGTGGATCAAGCGCGCCGATGCCATCCTCGCCGGTGACATCACCGAGTCCGATATCGCCGCCTCCGTCGCCTCCCTCCCCGATGAAGTCCGCGCACAACTCGAAAACCCCGATCTCACCGCCACCGAGCGCAGCGTCGGATTCTACAACAAAGGCCTCGAGCTCGAAAAAGCCGACCCCGATCTCGCCATCAAGTCCAAGGACCGCTTCAAGCTCCTCGTCGAGCTCTTCACCACCGCCGCCGAAGAAGCACCAAAAGATCGCCCGGACCTCACCTTCGCCGCCCGTCACAAGCTCGCCATCCTCCACCACCGCCAAGGACGCAGCCTCTTCCCCGAGGACATGGAAAACCTCCCCCCGGATGAAATGATGCGCCTCGCCACCGAGGCCGGCGGCGACATCATCAAGCTCCTCAAAAAAGCCCAATCCCGCCTCCGCAAAGCCCTCTCCCTCTACCGCCAGGCCGCCCCCCTCCAACCCGGAGACCCCGGGTTCTCCACCAACCTCGCCATGATCTATCGCGACCTCGATCGCGCCCAGGCCTACATCGACTACCAGGAGGCCTACCAAAAAGCCGTCGAAAAAACCGCCCTCGCCCTCCTCCAGGAAAAACGCTTCCGCAAAAGCCTCACCCAGGGCGTCACCACCCGGCAGCCCATCAACGACTCCGCCGTCACCCAATCCGCCGAAGCCATCCGCCTCCTCGTCCAAAAAGGCGAAGCCATCACCGACACCCCCACCATCCTCAAAGCAGAAGACCTCGATGAATACCGCCTCGCCCAAGAGGACATCGACCTCGCCCCCGCCCCCCACCTCGAACGCCACCTCTACCCCTCCGTCGACCACATCCAAAACGCCCTCGACCACCTCATCGACCCCATGGAGATGCAACAACAACCACAGGAAGGCGATGGCGAACCCCGCGACGGAGAACCTCAGGACCCCGGCGACGAAGAAGAGGACGGAGAAGGCGAGCAAGAAGGCGACCGCCCCGGCCAAGGCGAAGAAACAGATCCCGAAGAACAACGCCAAGGCGACTCCGAAGCCGACCTCCGTCGCTCCGAAAAAGAAACCGGCGACCTCCGCGACCGCCTCCTCGACGGCCTCCGCCGCGAATACCGCCGCCGCCCCGCCACCAAAGACCACTAACCCCTCCCCCCAAAACCAACCCCCTCAACCAAGTCATTCCTAATTCTAAACTCCAAATTCTCCCCCCAACCCAAGATTAGCCCAATTCGCGAAATTCGCGTTCCCTCCCCCCCAACCAAGCCATCCCTTCCATCCTGTCCATCTGCGGTTAAAAAACTCCCCAACCAAGCCCCCCAACCAAGCCCCCCAACCAAGCCCCTCAACCTACCCCCTCAACCAAGCCAATCATCCATTCGTCCAATCCTCAAATCATCCATTCCCTCCCCCCCAACCAAGCCAATCATCCATTC
>JBPOGH010000002.1:0-386152 GCA_051252135.1 Verrucomicrobiaceae bacterium
GCGTCTCCCTTCGCGCCTTGCCGGACTTCAAAATGACTTGCAGCAGCGAACTCCCTCTTTAAGCAGCGCTTCCCTAGTGCCTTTTTCGGTTGGGCGGGTAGATTTCCTTGGCGGGTGGGCGCGGTTGCCTATCTTTTAACGATAGACGGCTTTTCGATTCTCATGGTGATTCTTCAGAAACCTTCACTTCGGCACGAAGAGGTGTTTCTGCGGGCGGTTCGCAAGAGTCGGGGGCTGCACGAGGGGTTGGTTTCGCCGCCTGCGGGTTCTGAGGAATTTCAGGAGTATCTCAGGTCGCTGCGCAAGAGGAACCGGATTGGTTTTTTGATCATGCGGCCGGAGTGTGATGAACCGGTGGGGGTGGTGAATGTGAACGAGATTGTTCGTGGCGTTTTTCAGTCGGCCTATCTGGGTTATTACGCCTTCCTTCCCCATGCAGGTCGGGGGTTGATGCGGGAGGGGATGCAAGAGGTGATCGGGTATTGCTTTGGAGAGCTGGGGCTTCATCGGTTGGAGGCGAATATTCAGCCCGGGAATGAGCGGTCGATTGGTTTGGTGAAGGGGTTGGGGTTTTTGAAGGAGGGGGATTCGCCGGGGTATCTGAAGATTGATGGGGAGTGGAGGGATCACGAGCGTTGGGCGATCCGGGCGGAGCAGTGGTGATTTTTTTGATTCCGAATGTAGGACATCGCCTGTTCGCGTTGGGATTCGGAGATGGAAAAGATGCCGTAGCCGGATTGCCAGGAGAAGGTGGGGACTCCGGCGGTGGACTTTATCCATTTTGAGGAAGTGGGGTTATTTTCCGCCGGTGATTTTTTGGACGGATTCGGCAGGGAGATTTGCGGAGGACATCCATTCGCGAGCGGCTTCGGGGTCGCGGTGGAAGAAGGTGCGGCCGGTGTCGACGAGGGCGCGGCCCCGGGCGTCGGGATTTGAGATGGAGGTAGCCCATTCGACTCCGGTGGCGGGGTCATCGTGAACGACGCGGAGGGCGTAGCCGTAGCGGGCGGCGTCCTGGTGGGTGGAGGGGATTTGGGTGATGGCGTTGGCGGCTTGTTCGGGGTTCCGGCTGGCGAAGGCGTAGAAGGAGCTGCCGACGGCGTGGTTTTTTCCGTCGCTTTCGGGGAGGGAGAGGGCCCAGTCGATGGTGCCGTTGGGGTCGGATTTGGCGAGTTCGCTGGCGGCGTGTTGGTGGGCCTGGAGGTTCATTTCGCCGTCGGGGATGTTGGCGAGGAAGTGGGAGATTTCTTCGGGGTCGCCGGAGCGGAGGGCGGCGCCGGTGGCGATGCGGGCCATTTTTCCGGCTTCCTTATCGCCGTTTTCAAAGCGTTCGATGGCGAACTCGACGGCGAGTTGGGGGTCGGCATCGGCGAGGCCGAAGGCGGCGCCCCATTTCATGTGGCTGCTGCCGCTTTGTTGGGCGGGGGAGAGGGTATCGAAGTAGGCCATGGCGGCGGCGGGATCAGTGGCGGCCCAACCGGCGAGGGTGGCGGCCATGTCGCGCTTGGGGGTGTCGGCTCCGTGGAGGACGGCTTCTTGTCCGGCGATGGATCCCCAGGCGTAGTGGAACTCGCGGAACTCGGGGGAGTCCTGGGGGAGGTGGGCGATTTGTTCGCGGAGGAGGCGGGCGTTTTGGGGGGTGAGGTTTTTGAGGATTTCGGAGAAGGCGAGGCGGCGGGCGATGGGGCCTTTGGCGGTGCGGAATTCCCGGCCGAGTTCGATGAGGTCGGCATCGGAGAGGGGGGTGTTGGTTGGGGGTTCATATTCCCGGCCGGAGGTGCGGGAGGAGCGGGAATTTTGGGAGTCGACGGAGAGGGAGGAGGACCGGTCAGAAACCCGGGTGGGTGAATTGTCGGAAGAGGTGGGAGGGGAGGATTCCGTGGGTTGGGTCATCTGCGATCCCAGGAGGAAGGCGGTGAGGGCGACGGCGGCCCAGACGAGGTGGTGGAGGTGGGTTTTTTTCATCGTTGAAGGAGGTGGCCAGATTAAGGGCGGGAGAGGTTAAATGACGGGGGAGGATTTGTGGAGGGTGAAATATTGGGTCATGTCGGAGCGTTTTGAGGGTGATGATTAAGTTTTCAGTTTTGTTGAGCGGGGTGCTGGCGCTGCCGGTTTTTGGCGGGTTGTCTTTTGTGGATGACGAGGGGAAGCATTTGGATGTGGTGTCGGACGGGAAGGTGTTGGTGCGTTACATGTATGAGCACGATACCTCGACGAAGGAGAAGCACCTTGAGACGTATAAGCCGTATCTGCATGTGTTTGATGCGGAGGGGAAGGCGCCGATCACGAAGGGGGCGGGGGGGAAGTTTCCGCATCACCGGGGGATTTTCATCGGGTGGAGCAAGATCGAGTTTGGCGGGAAAATGTATGACCGATGGCACATGAAGGGGGGCGATATTGTGCACCAGAAATTTGCGAAGCAGGAAGTGAAGGACGGGGTGGCGGAGTTCACCTCGGTGACGCATTGGATGGATGAGAAGGGGTCGCCATTTCTGAAAGAGGAGCGGACGTTTGCGGTGAGTGAGGGAACGCATGGGGGGCGGTTGTTTATCGATTTTCGGTCGAAGTTGACGCCGGTGGGCGGGGATGTGTTTTTGAAGGGGGATCCGGAGCATGCGGGGGTTCAGTATCGGCCGGCCGATGAGGTGGACGTGAAGAAGACGCAATATCTTTTCCCGGAGGGAGTGGATGATGTGACGAAGGTGAAGGATCTTGCGTGGGCGGCGGAGAATTACACGTTGCACGGGAAGCGGTATGGGGTGGTGCATTTGAATGCTCCGGGGAATCCGAAGAAGACGGTGCACTCGGCTTATCGGGATTACGGGCGTTTTGGGGCGTTTTTTGAGACGGAGATTGAGGAGGGGGAGTCGCTGGTGGTGAACTATGGTTTTTTGATTTTGGATGGGGAGTTGCCGGGGCGGGAGACGGTGCAGGGGGTTTGGGAGGCTTGGGTGAAGTAGGTCGAAAGGAGCCTGTTACTGCGGGCTCTCAATGAGGGCTTGCGGGATGTTCACGTGACACGTCGATGTGCCGGGCTTAGCCATGAATTTGTGAAATGAAAAACCCAGGGCGTTGCCCTGGGCTGGTATGAGGCGGGCCTTTGGCCCTGGGGTAATGTCACGTGACACGTCGATGTGCCGGGCTTAGCCATGAATTGCGAAATGAAAAACCCAGGGCGATGCCCTGGGCTGGTATGAGGCGGGCCTTTGGCCCTGGGGAATTGCGATGGTCATCGACCGACGCTCCAATTGGGAGAGGCGATTATTTTTCGGTGATCTCGATGTTGCGGAAGGAGATTTCCATGGTGTTTCCTCCGTGAAGCTGGAGGCCGAGGGGGCCTTTTTCGATGGCGGTGTCGGAGGTGTAGGTGACGCCTTGGACTCCGTTGAGCCAGGTTTTGTAGGTGTTGCCATTGACCTCGATTTTGAGGGTGTTCCAGCCTTTGGGTTTGACGGCGGCGATGGCTTCCTTGCTTTCGACGGGGTAGCCTTTTTTGGGGATGTAGGGGGCGGCGGTGAGGTCGCGCTTGAGGGAGCCGGAGATGCCGATTTGGATTTGGTCGTGCTCTCGCTTGAGCATGACTCCGGAGTCGATCTTACCGGCGCCGTTTTTGAAATCGAGGGTGAGGGTGAAGTCGGTGAATTCCTTTTTGGTCCAGAGGACGGAGCCGATATTCTTGGGTCCGGATTGGCAGTGGATGGTGCCGTTTTTGACGGTCCAGTGCGGGTGGTCGGATTTGGAGTCGACGCGCCAGTTGGTGAGGTCTTTTCCGTTGAAGAGGGATTGGGCGGGGAGGAAGGTGACGTTGCGGTCGTTGGAGACGGGTTGGCCGGGGGTGCAGCGGCCTTTGTCGACCTGTTCCCGGAGGAGGGCGATGAGGGCGCTGACTTTTTGGGGATGTTTCTCGAGGAGGTTTGTTTTTTCGCCGGGGTCGTCTTTCAGGTTAAAGAGCTGCATGGCGGGGAGGCCTTGTTTTTTGGCGTCGGGTTCGCGGGGGTCGCTCCAGCCTCCGCTGCCGTGGGCGAGGCAGAGTTTCCAGTCGCCCTCGCGGATGGCGAAGTGACCGCTGATGGAGTGGCTGATGAGGGTGTTGCGGGCGGTGGTTCCTTTTCCGGAGAAGTCGGGGAGGAGGGAGAAGCCGTCTTCGCCGCCGAGGGGTTTGCGTTCTTCGCCGGTGATTTCCTCGAGGGTGGTGTAGAGGTCGGTGAGGCAGGCGATGGAGTTGGAGGTGCGTCCGCCCGGGATGGTGGCGGGCCAGCGGGCGATGAGGGGGACGCGGTGTCCGGCTTCGTAGAGGTCGGCTTTGTTGCCACGGAATTTTGCGCCGGGGTGGTGATCGAACCTGGCGAGGACTTCGAAGTTTGCCTGGGGCGAGCAGCCGTTGTCGCTGGTGAAGATGAGGAGGGTGTTGTCATCGATGCCGGCCTCTTTGATGGCGGTCATGAGTTGTCCCATGTGGTGGTCCATTTGCATGACGAAGTCGGCGTAGGGGTTGATCTTGCTGGCGTCCTTGAAGGGCGGGACGGGGACGATGGGGGTGTGGGGGGCGGGGAGGGGGAGGTAGATGAAGAAGGGTTCTTCCTTTTGGGCGCGCTCGTTGATGCGGGCGATTGTTTTTTGGAAGAGGTGGGGGAGGACTTGTTCGATCTCGAAGTCCGGGGCGATGGGGCCTTTGCGGTACCATCCGTAGGGGTCTTCCTGTCGGGTCACGCCTTCCTCGCGGATGGGGATGGCGGTGGGCATGCCGGTGTCGACCCAGACGTAGGGGGCCATATCGAGGGAGCCGCAGTGGCCGTAGTATTGGTGGAAGCCGTTGATGTCGGGGCCGTTGAGGACGGGCTTGGAGAAGTCGATTTTTTTACCGTCCTTATGCCAATCCCAGCCGAGGTGCCATTTACCGATCATGGAGGTGTGGTAGCCTGCGCCCTTGAGGAGGTGGGCGATGGTGGGTCGGTCGGCAGGGATGAGGTGCTTGCTGGTGCCGGAGAGGACGCCTTTTGCCATGCGGGAGCGCCAGTTGTAGCGACCGGTGAGGAGGCCGTAACGGGTGGGGGTGCAGACGGAGCTGGGGGTGTGGGCGTCGAGGAAGGTGAGGCCCTGATCAGCCATTTTTTGGAGATGGGGTGTTTTGATTTTGCACTCCGGGTTGGTGGGCGAGACATCGCCGATGCCGAGATCGTCCGCCATGACGATGATGACGTTTGGTCGAGTTGCTATGGGGGAGTCGGCGAGGAGGCCGAGGGAGGTGGCGAAGAGGGTGAGGATGATTTTTTTGATCATGGAGAATGAGGCTAGGCGGCTTTGAGTTCATCGGAGGACATGCGGGTCCAGGTGATGATGGCGATGATGTTGAGGACGGCGGCGACGTAGAAGAAGCTGGAGACCTCGAAGTTGTTTTTGAGCATGGGGTAGGCCATGGCGGTGGCGAAGGCTCCGATGTTTCCAGCCATGTTCATGGTGCCGGAGAAGGCTCCGGCATTTCTGCCTCCGATATCGACGCAGTAGGACCAGGAGGGGCTGAGGGTCATATCTGCTCCGAAGACGGCGATGGTGAGAAAGAGGAGGGCGGGGCCGACGGTGTCCATCTGGCTGGCGACGATGAGGCCGATGGTGGCGAGGGCGAAGCCGATCATGGCGGGGACCTTGCGGGAGAGTTCGGGGCGTTTTCCGACGTAGAGTTTATCGACGAGCCATCCGGAAACCCAGTTGCCGAGTGCGCCTCCGATGAGGGGGACGGCGGTGACGAGTCCGGCGGTTTCGAGTGTGAGATCGAAGCGGCCTTTGAAGTAGGAGAACATCCAGGTGAGGCAGAAGAAGAAGGTGAAATTACTGCAGAAATACTGGATCATCGCGAGCTTGAGCTGGCCGGAGGCGATGAGTTCGGCGAAGGGGATTTTATCGGGTTTGGCTCCGGTGGTTTTTTGGCGGTGGGCTTCGATGTAGTCGCGTTCTTTTTCCGAAACCATTGAGTGCTCGGCGGGCTCATCGCGGAACCAGAACCACCAGAGGACGGCGATGCCGATACCGAGGGCGCCAAGGATGAAGAAGGACTGTCGCCAACCGGCACTGGCGATGAGCATGACCATGAGGGGATAGGCGATGGCGCCACCGAGGCGGGAGGCGGAAAAATTGATGCCGGTGACGAGGCCGCGTTCCTTGACGGGGAACCAGGAGAAGGTGGAGCGGGCGAGGGCGGGGAAGGCTCCTGCTTCACTGGCTCCGAAGATGAAGCGGGTGATGAGGAGCGAAATGTAGCCGATGGTGGCTCCGGTGAGGGCGGTGAGGCCGGACCAGAGGGCGACGATGATGGCGAGGACCTTGCGGGGTCCAAGGCGATCGGCCATGGCACCGGTGGGGGTTTGTGCGAGGGCGTAGCCGAGGGTGAAGATGGCCATCACGAATCCGAACTGGGTGTCGGTGAGGTTAAAGTCCTTCGTGATTCCACCTTTTGCGACGGCGATGGCGGTGCGGTCGATGTAAAGGAGGAGAGAAAGAGTGAAGGTGAAGCAGACGAGGAGAAAGCGGACTGGCATATTGGACACTCAAGCGAAGTTGGGGGTCTTCGGCGAGGATAAAGCTGTTAGGTCCTTACCTATTTGCGGCGGATCAAGCCGGTGGTGAGTCCGGTGCCGAGGAGGGTGACGACCATGCCGGCGATCATTTGGGTGGTGACGGTTTCGTGGAGGATGAGCCAGCCCCAGAAGATGCCGAAGAAGGGGATGAGGAAGGTGACGGAAGTGGCGGCGGTGGCTCCGGTGCGTCCGATGAGGCGGAAGAAGAGGACGAAGGCGAGGGCGGTACAGAGGAGGGAGAGGGCGGTGGCGCTGAGCCAGCTGACCGGAGAGGGGATTTGGGCGGGGAGGCGGGCGAGGGCGAAGGGGAGGAGGACGAGGCCGGCTCCGAGGAGGCTGCCCGAGGAGGCGACGAGGGGTGGGACGTTGCGGAGTTTGGCTTTGATCCAGCTGGCTCCGAAGCCGTAGAAGAGGCAGGCGGTGACGCAGGCGGTGATGGGCCAGCCGCGGCCGTGCTGGTGGAATTCGAGTTTTCCCCAAACGAGGATGACGACGCCGAGGATCCCGAGGGCGAGGCCGAGGATTTGGGAGGGGCGGAGTCGTTCGCCGAGCCAGAAGGCGGCGATGAGGGCGCTGAAGACGGGGACGCTGGAATTCATGAGGGAGGTGAATCCGGCGCTGAGGGTGAGGGTGGCGTAGGAGAGGAGGATGAAGGAGAGGGAGGAGCCGAAGACGCCGCTGACGAGGAGCTGCCACCAGTGGGCTCGGGCGATTTGGCGGGCTTCTTTGCGGAGGAAGACGGGGGAGAGGGCGAGGCCGGCGAGGCCCATGCGGAAGGCGATGAGCGGGACGGGACCGAAGCTTGGAGCGGAGACGCGCATGAAGAGGAAGGAGGCCCCCCAGACTGCGGCGAGGAAGAGGAGGACCAGGAAATCGGCTAAGCGCACGCCTGTGGAGTCTGTTGTTGAGAGGGCTTTGTCAAGGGGGGGAGATTGGTCTTGTTGGGAGGTGGGGCGGGGGGGTAGGATTGGGGGTATGAATCGCGGGCATTTTCTTACGTTGGCACTGGGTGCCGGGATGGGGTCGATGGTCGCGGTGGGTAGCGAGCGGGCGGTGCCGGGTTCGCTTGAGGGTTGGGCGGCGAGGTATGGGTTTTCGGTTTCCGAAGGGGGAAAGGGAGTTTCCCTGCAAGGGGGGATTCGTGCCGATCAGTTGGCGACGGGGCTGCAGGAGTTGGCGGCACTTTCCGAGTCGGCGATGCGGGCGGAGGGAAATGTGATGACCGGGATGGTTGGTGAGCGGCCTTTTCAGGTCGTAATCAAGCAACGGTAACGATCATTTTGTCTTGCCGGAAGGGCGAGGCGAAGAGGGTTTGGCGGAAGCCGGTGTGGTCTTCGATGAGGTAGGTTCCTTGTTGGAAGGATTGATCCTTTGAGAAGAGGAAGGTGAGGGAGAAGAACTCGAGGTCGCGGAGTCCGTCTTCGTCCGGGGCGTCGAGTTTTTTGACCGACTGGAGGGTCCAGGTGCCAGTGAGTTCGTGGTCTCCGTTGACGGTGAAGGTGGTGCCGATTCGGGAGTCGAAGTCGGCGAATTGTGGGCGACCGGTCATGGTGATTTTTTACTCAACCGGTTGGACGGAGATGCGGTGGAAGAGTTTTTCGGTGGAGGCGGGGAAGCCTTCGTCGGTGGGGAGGAAGGTGTAGGTCCAGGTGTCGTAGAGTCCTCCGCCGGAGGTGACGGCGGGGAGGCGGTTGGCTTTTTGCCAATTATCGAGGTCGTCGCTGAGCCAGAGGGAGTAGGCGAAATCGGACTTGGTGAAGGCGGGGTGGGCGATGGTGATTTGGCCATCGGCATCCAGGGTGACGGAGGCGATGCGTTGGTCGAGGCCGTTGAGGGGGCTGCCGTTGAGGGCGGACTCGATGATGGCGGGGGTGCCGTCGTGGTCGGGGTCGCTGTTGAATCCGAGGGTGAGGGAGTTGAAGTTGGCTTCCCAGGCATCGGGGATGAAGTCGCCATCGAGGTCGCACTCTCCGAAGAGGCTGAGGTCACGGCCGCCGAGGGCGACGGAGTAGGAGGTGAGGGGGTTGACGCCGAAGGTGGTGACTTCTCCGCTGCTGCTTTCGAGGCAGTAGAGGCGTCCCCAGCGGTCGTATCCGAGTCCGCGAGGTCCCTGGAGGCCGGATTGTTCGAGGGTGGGCTGGGAGCCGGGGTCCCAGCGCCAGATTTGTCCGAGGTCGTGGCTGGAGTAGAGGATGTTTCCGTTGGCGGGGTCGAAGGCGAGTCCCCAGGCGCCGAGGGTGCTGGCGTGGGCGAGGGTGTGGAGGAGGGTGCCGGAGGGGTTGTAGATGCGGACTTCATCGAGTCCGGAATCGGAGACGACGAGCCAGTTGCGGGAGGGGTCGAAGATGATCTCATTGGGGCGTTGGAAGGCGCCGACGGCGATGGGGGTGCCGGGGGAGCCGGTGGTGAGATTGTAGGGGATGATGGCGTCGGTAGCGGAGTCGAGGGCGTAGAGGAGGTTGTTTTCCTGGTCGATGGCGAGGCCGTGGAAGACGGAGCCGGGGGAGGAGATGAAGGGGGAAGTGGAGGCGGTGAGGTCCATGATTTGGATTTCCGCGCCGGTGGGGATGGAGAGGTAGATTTTTCCGGAGGCGGGGTGGAGGACGCTGCTCCAGTAGTTGGTGTTGGAGAGGATTGCGGTGAGGGGGGCGGAGCCGACGGTGCCTTCCATGAGGGAGAAGGATTGAGGGGCGGTGGCGAGGACGATGTCGTTTGACTGGTTCGAAATTTCGGGGACGGCGAAGGCGATTTCACCGAGGCCGACGCGGTCGCCACCGGGGGTTTCGCCCTGGGAGCCATCGCCGGGGAACTGGAAGAAGTTATCGGTGATGGTGACTTCGACAAAGCGGGCGGTGATGATTTGTCCGAAGGCGAAGCTTTGGCGGAGGAGTTCGTCGTTGTTGAGGGAGAAGGCGGGGTTGAAGGTGATGGAGGTGCCCATGTTGGCGGCGCCGTCGTTTTGGGTGGCGAAGCGGAGGGAGGCTCGTTTGCCGCCGTTGGCATTGGCCTGGACGAAGCCCCAGATGCTGATCTCATTGAGGTCGCGGTCTTGGCCGAGATCGAGGGTGAGGACGGGGGTGGGGAGGGTGTCGTAGTAGTCGCAGGGGAAGCCGCAGGCGGCGGTGAACCAGACGGAGTCCCAGATGCTGGCTCCGTGGATGGCGTTGTGGGGCGGGGCTCCATCGAAGCCGACTCCCGCGCCGTGAATGAGGCGATCAGCGCCGACCGGATCGGCATTCGGGGTGGGGGCGGTGCTTGATGAGATGGACGCGATGGGATGGAAGGTGGCTGCGGAAAGAGAGGACGCCATTGCGGCAAGGAGAACTCGAAAAACTGGAAATGAACTTGCCTTAACCCCCATAACAATTGAAAAGATAAGGGAAAGATCGTGTTGCTCCAACACTTTTTTCATCAACCCATCCCATCACCGATATGTCCGAACCTTACGTTGGCCAGATACAAACCTTTGGATTTAGTTTTGCGCCGGCCGGTTGGGCGCTTTGCAACGGGCAGATTCTGTCGATCGGTCAGAACACGGCATTATTCTCGCTGTTAGGGACGACCTACGGAGGCAATGGGGAGACGACATTTGCGCTTCCTGATTTGAGAGGCCGGATGCCGATGCATTATGGGAATGGGCCCGGGCTTACCGGTCGCCAGATTGGTCTGAAGAGTGGCTTTGAGACCCATCAACTGAGTGTTGGCGAGATGCCGAATCATTTTCATACCCGGACGGTGACTTCGGCAGTGGGCGATGCCACTTCGCCGATTGGAGCGGTGCCGGCGACTGCGAACGATGGAGAGAGCAATTATTCCACAGCCACGTCAGGTCTCTCGACGGTCAATGGAAATGCGAACGGAGGGAGTCAGGCCCACAACAACATGCCTCCGTATCTGGCGATCAACTTTTCGATTGCTTTGGTTGGGATCTTTCCTTCGCAAAATTAGAAGGGGATGTGGCAGCTTGCGGAGGTTTCGCTGCGTCCCCAGACGGATGGGGATATTTCATTTATTGAGGACTTGGTGATCGCGGTGCGGGAGCGGGAGCCGGGGTTTTGTGAACTTGCGGCGGAGGAACGGACGCGGATTTTGAGGGAGCAGTCGAAGCTGCAGCTGGCGGATTACGGGCGGAAGTTTCCGCAGGGACATTTTCTAATTATTGAGGCGTCGGGCAGAGCGATCGGGCGGTTTTATGTGAATCATGCGAGCGATCATATCCGGGTGGTGGAGCTTTCGGTTTTGCCGGATTACCAGGGGCACGGGATTGGGCAGCAGCTGATGAAATCGGTGCTGGCGGAGGGGACGCGGACGGGGGTTCCGGTGCGGCTTTCGGTGGCGTTGGGGAATCCGGCGTTCACGTTTTACGAGACGCTGGGATTTCGGGAGACGGGACGGGGGGAGTCGCATCTCCGGATGGAGTGGAAAGCTGCGGCTATTTCTTAATCCACTGTGCGCCGTATTCGTTGGTGGGGTTCCGGTAGATGGAGTGGATGTGGTCGAGGGGGTTTCCGCCGAGGTCCTGGCCGGTGTATTCGAGGATGATCTCCGGGCCGACGAGGTGGTAGGAGGCGTCGCTGCCGGGGGTGAAGGGGCCATACCAGGCGAAGTGGGCTTTTTTGAGTTGGGCGTCGAGCTCGGCCATGCGGGCTGCGGCGGGCTTGGCGGGGAGGTCATCGACCCAGAGGCCGACGAGCTTGAGGAGTTTGGCGTGTTGGGCGGGGGTGAACTCGCTGACGGGGAGGCCTTTGGTGGGGGGGATGAAGCCGTCTTGTCCGGCACCGGCCTGCATGCGGCCGCGGACGGAACCGATGATGGCTTTGGCGCGTTGTTCTTCATCGAGGCTGTTCATGAGGTCGATGGCCCAGGCGATTTCATTTTCCATGGGGATGATTTCCTGATCACCGAGCATGAATTTGTGGGGTTGGGTGCCGATGAAGGCGGGGGAGAGGGTCATTTTTTCGCCGACGATGGTGAGGTTGACGGCGACGTGGTGGCCGTCCCACTGGACGCCCCAGGGTTCGGTGGTGGAGGGGGTGCCGAAGATGGCGATCCAGAAGTTGGCGGAGCCGAAGCCGCCGCGGCGTTTGGCCTGGGCTTCGTCTTTGATGAGGAGGTCATCGGCCATCATGATGTTGCGGGCCATGAGGTAGCCGTTTTCGCTGAGGACGGTGGAGAGGAAGGCGACGGCGCTTTGGAGCTGGGGTTTGGTGAGATCACCGAGGCGGAGGCCGCCATCGTTGGCCTTGGTGGGGACGTTGGTCCACTTGTGGCGTTCGGGGTCGTTGAGGGGAAGGAGGGCTTGCTTTTTCTCGTCCGGAGAAAGGGTGGCGAGGAACGCTTCAGCGGCGGCGACTTGCGCTTTGGGTGAGCGGTCGGATTGGGCGGGTTTTTCGGTGGCGAAGACCTCGCTGGCGAGGGTCCAGGCGTGGTGGGTTTTGGCGAGGACGGGGGTGAGGGTGGAAAGGAGAATGCAGGAGAGGATTTTCATCATGATAGGGGGGGCATACGTTGTTGCCAGGGGTTTGGGAAGGTTGATTTGGAGGTGGGGAGGGACCGGGGGGTGGCCCGATCTTGTGATGTTGAAAAAAAATCACGATGTTTAAAATAGGGTTAAAGTGCTTAATGGTAGCCTGTTGCGGAGTTTTTATCCTTTGATTCTTCACTTTTTTTCACTTTTTGTTTCAGAGATTCCCTCCGCCCAGACATTGCCATAGGGCAATTCTACAAAGAATAATCCAATGAAGAAAACAGCACACACATTGACAGGAGTGGCCTTTGCAGCCCTCTCAAGTATATCGCTTTCGCATGCTGCGGTGATCGCGCAAGACAACTTTGAATCCTACACGGCTGGATCCGCTGATGCCACGGACTTTACCAGCGGGACTTGGTCCGGTGGTCAGCGGTCCGAATTTGACGTGGTCAACTCGGGAGCACCTGCTGCGACGCTGACGGGGAACTATGTGGAGATGAAGAGCCGGGTGAACAACTTCAGTTTCGTCAACCAGGACACGGCTACCACGCAAACGGTAGGGACGATGTCCTTTGATCTCGTGATTCCAAGTGCGGTGGGCACCAATGGTTATTTGCGTCTTTCACTTCAGGGTGATGCGGGACTTTTCCGCCATGTTGATATCTCGGGAGCCTCCAACACCGGACCTGAAGGGAAGGAAGTGGGTGGTCTGAGTGAAGATACGGTTCATCGTATCGATGCGGTGATGAATACCACGGGTTCCACCATTAACTTTGGTTCGGAGAGCCTGGCTGCTGATTCCATCGCTGTTTATGTTGATGGCACTCTGGCCTATACAAATACCGCGGCAAACAACGGAGCGACCCTGGGTCGGGTTGGATTTTGGATGACCGATGAAGCGGCCGGTGCGGTGAAGACGATGTATATGGACAACATGGTCTTCCAGGACGAAGCGATCATTACGGCGATTCCCGAGCCGAGCTCATTGGCGTTGGTGGGACTCGGTGCTCTTGGGATGCTGACGCGTCGTCGCAAGTAGGTTATTTTCTCCTTTAACGGAGAGACATTCTTCAAGCCCGGAGCTTTTTTAGCTCTGGGTTTTTTTGTGCCGGGAGGGCAGGATTTTGATCTGTGAAAGCAGCCCGGATATTTCCCCAATTTCAAATGAGTCAGCCTTTTAGATGTGTCCTTTCTGTTGTTGCGGCGTTTTGTTTTCTGCTTCCCGCGGAGGGATCGCGGCCGAACATTCTGGTGATCATTGCGGATGATCTGGGGTATGCGGATTTGGGGTTTAATGGGGCGAAGGATATTCCGACGCCGCATCTGGATGAGCTGGCGAAGGGGGGGACGATTTGTCAGTCGGGTTATGTGGCGCATCCGTTTTGCGGGCCGAGTCGGGTGGCGTTGATGACGGGGCGTTACCCTCATGCGGAGGGGATGCCTTTTAATGTGCCGGAGACGGGGACGCTGGGGATTGAGGAGGGGCAGTATTTGATGAGTGAGATGTTGCGCGATGCGGGGTATCGGACGGGGATTGTGGGGAAGTGGCATCTGGGATTGGAGCCGCAGTATCACCCGAACAAGCATGGCTTTGATGATTTCTATGGGTTCGTGGGTGGCGGGCACAATTATTTCCCAGCGACCTATGCGGCGGAGCTGGAGCGTCGGGTGAAGCGGGGTCGGGCGACGGAGTATGTCACGCCGCTGGAGCGGAACGGGAAGCCCGTGGAGGAAGAGGGGTATTTGACGGATATTTTGTCGCGGGAGGCGGGACGGTTTGTCAAGGAATCGGCAAAGGATGAAAAGCCGTTCTTTCTTTATCTGGCCTACAATGCGCCGCACACGCCGATGGAGGCGAAGGAGGAGGATTTGGCAACGCTGGCGGGGATTACCGATGGAAAACGGCGGGTTTATGCGGCGATGGTTCATGCGGTGGATCGCGGGGTGGGAGAGGTGGTGGCGGCGCTGAAGGAGAGCGGGCAGTATGAGGAGACTTTGATTGTTTTTTTGAGTGATAATGGGGGGAAGGTTGTGACGGGAGCGGACAACACGCCGCTGAAGATGGGGAAGGGGAGTGTGTATGAGGGAGGGGTGAGGGTGCCGATGTTTCTCCATTGGCCGAAGGAGGTGAAGGCGGGGCGGAAGTTTGCCTATCCGGTATCGGCGCTGGATTTCTATCCGACCTTTGCGGGGTTGGCGGGGGTGGAATTGCCCGAGGGGAAGGAGCTGGACGGGGTGAATCTTTGGGAGGATTTTCAGGCGGGGCGTGATCCGAGAGGGGAGAAGGCGTTGTTCTTTGCGCGGCATCGGGAGCAGCATACGGAGGTGGGTGCGCGGCTCAACGGGTGGAAGATTTTCCGCTACGGGACGACGGGTGACTGGCAGCTTTATGATTTGAAGGAGGATGTGGGGGAGACGAAGGATGTGAGTGCGAAGCATCCGGAGTTGGTGGAGTCGATGGTGAAGGGGGTGGCGCAATGGACGAAGACGCATCAGGCGCCGAAGTGGTTTGATTCACCGGAGTTTGAAGCGGCGTGGGAGAAGAACGGGATGCCTCATTTTGAGGAGATGGTGCGGGTGGCAAAGTAAGATTTTTGATTCCCAATCCCCTGAAATCGTTTTGTCACCGTATGATATTCCCGAGTATGCAACGCCTCAGCGTGGGCGGATGACTTGTGATGGCGGGCACTTTTACTATGGGGACTACTCAGAGGGATTTGATTTTCCAGAGGGAAAAGTGAGGCCTCATCGTCATCCCTATTTTGAGATTTTCTACCTTTCCCGAGCCAAGGGAACTTTTCTGGCGGACTTCGTTACTTACCCGGTGGAGGATGATTGCCTGGTGTTTATTTCTCCGGGTCAAGTCCATGGTTGGCCGGGAGGTGGGAAGCTACGTGGAAGAATGATCTCCTTTGATCAGGCCTTTGTCGCTGATCACGATCATCCTGATGAGATGTTGATTCGCTCTCCTTTGTTTTACGAGTCAACGGTAGTTCCCGTCGTTCAAGTGGGTGAAAATCCCCTCGTAGGCTCCCTCTTTGCGGAGATTGCCAGGGAATTTCATCACACGTGCAGTGACAGTCTGACCGCTTTGCGTTCACTGCTCCATTTGCTGATCATTCAAGCACACCGGATGCACTCTCATTCTGTTCCGGATTCGCCCCCGGCAAGTATTCGTATCTACCAGCAGTTCATCAAACTTCTGAACGGCGAGGTCCCTGAGAAGAACCTCCCGAGTCACTATGCGGCGGCTCTCGGGATATCGGCTGATCATTTGGGGCAGTGTGTGAGGCAGTGTTGTGGTCACAGCGCCGGCAGTCTCGTTCGACGACGAATCATTTTAGAGGCGAAACGTCTTTTGGCTCATTCCCAGCTGACGATTGCGGAAGTGGCCTATCAGCTCCATTTCAAGGATCCTTCATACTTTAGCCGCTTTTTTAAACGTCACGCCGGGGTTCTCCCAACTGCGTTTCGCGTGGGGCAGGAAAAGACCTGAAGAGAGAGCATCCCGGAAAAACACCATTTTGAATGCGGGAATCACCAGATTGCGCACTGGCAAAATCTCCTCTGCAAATCATGGTGTCTCCAACATGAAAGCAATTCAGTTTACGAAGGACAGCAGCGAGCCCGGTTCCGCGTGCGAAGTGGAGATTTCGACTCCTACTCCAAGTGGTTATGACATTTTGGTAAAGATTGAGGCGGTGGGTCTCAACCCGGTTGATTTTAAAGTGCGGCCCGGAGAGGGAGGTGAGCCGAAAGTGCTTGGTTACGATGCTGCCGGGGTCGTGGTGAGCGTTGGTGATGAGGCGACGATTTTTCAGGAAGGTGATGCGGTATACTACGCAGGGGATGTGACACGTCCGGGAACGAATGCGGAGTATCAATTGGTGGATGAGCGGATTGTGGCGAGGCGTCCGGCTTCGCTCGATGCGGCGACGAGTGCGGCGCTTCCGTTGACGGCGCTGACGGCTTGGGAGTCGCTCTTTCATCGGCTGGGGATTGATGCAGATGATTTAGAGGGGAATGCGGGGAAGAGTGTGCTGATCATCGGAGGTGCGGGTGGGGTGGGGTCGATTGGGATTCAGTTGGCGAAGCTTGCGGGGCTGACGGTGGTGGCTACGGCATCTCGTCCGGAGAGTGCGGAGTGGTGTCGCAAGTTGGGTGCGGATCACGTGATCAGTCACCATGGAGACATGCCGGGACAGCTGCGGGAGTTGGGGATGGAGACGGTGAGCTACATTGCGAACTTTAATGAGATCGAGAAGTGCTGGGAGGCGATGGGAGAGATGATTGCGCCGCAGGGGAGCATTGTGCTGATCACGGGGCATGAAAGTCATCTTGATCTGGCGGGGGCGTATAAGATGAAGAGCGTGAAGATCTGCTGGGAGTTTATGTTTACGCGGTCGATGTTTGTGACCGATGACATCATTGAGCAGCACCGGATTCTGACGCGGGTGGCGGGGCTGATCGATGAGGGGAAACTTCAGGCGACGGCGAATGACAATCTGAGTCCGATCAGCGCGGAGAATGTGCTGGAGGGTCACCGGCGCCTGGAATCAGGCAAGACGATTGGGAAGCTGACGATCTCCGGTTGGGAGTAAACCAGACCATTTAAACTTATGTCCAAACTTACGATTGTTGCGAATATTTTTGCGAAGGAAGACCAGGTTGATCTGGTGAAGTCCGAGCTGCTCAAAGTCATCGCGCCCACGCGGGCGGAAGAAGGGTGTCTTAACTACGATCTTCATCAGGATGATGGGAATCCGGCGCACTTTTTCTTTTACGAGAACTGGGAGTCCCGTGATCTGTGGCAGGCGCATATGGAGTCGGCGCATGTGGTGGCCTTATTGGCGGCGACCGAAGGGGCGCTGGAGAATGTGGTGTTGAACGAGATGACGCAGATCGGGTAGGTTTGGGGGAGGAATTTGCGGTGAGGGTGTAAGTTTTCGGCCTGAGGGAACGTTAGCGGTGCCGATGAAGCTATCTGCGCTCACCTTTAACTTTTTGATGATTGGTTCCTCTGCGATTTTTGCGGAGGCGGGGCCCTATTTTTTGGCGGATGAGGATCCGAAACCGGAGGGCGTGTCCTGGGTTCCGGTGCCGGAGATGACGGATGATTTCAAGGGGGAGGTTCTTGATCTGAAGAAATGGCAGGCCAATCCGAAGGGGAATGGCTGGAGTTGGGATGGTCGTCCGCCGGGGCTTTTTCGGGCGGAGAATGTCTCGGTGAAGGATGGGGTGATGAATGTCACGGTGAGTGAGCTGGATGCGCCGGTCAAAAAAGGCCGTCATGAGTTCACGCATCAGGGGGCGATTGTGAGGTCGCATCATGCGGGGCAGCCGGGGTGGTATTTTGAGACGCGGATGAAGGCGAATGCGACCGAGATGTCATCGACTTTTTGGCTGATGACGAAGGGTCACACCAAGAAGAAGCTGGAGCTGGATATTCAGGAATGTGTGGGGCGGGTGAGTCCGGATGCGGCGAGTTGGGCGCGGAACTGGGATGAGGTTTATCACTCGAACGTGATTCATCGGGAGAACCGGTGGAACAAGGAAAAGGTGCAGCAGCAGAGGCAGGTGAAGACGGAGACCAAGAACCATGAGAGATTTTATGTTTATGGGGCGTGGTGGAAGTCGAAGGATGAGATTTTGTTCTTCCTGAACGGGAAGCATGTTTACTCGGTGAAGCCGAGTGTGGACTGGGACGTGCCGGCGTATATCCAGATGGCGATCGAAGTTTACGACTGGAATCCTTTGCCTGCTGATGGTGGGTTGGTGAGCAGCGGGACGTGGGAGGAGCGGACGACGAAGTACGATTGGGTTCGGACCTGGAAGCTGGAAGCGGCGCCGAAGTAAGCTAAGCCCGTTTCCAAAATTTCACGAGGATGACACCAAAGACGAGGGTGGCGATGGTCATGGGAAGGGCCTGGGCCGTTTGTCCGTAGAGCCAGAGGCCGGTGGAAAAGAGGGCTCCGTAAACGGTGAGGCAGCCGATGAAGGCGCAGAGGACGGCGAAGGGGACGCCCCAGGGTTCGGTGTCGGAATCGAGGCTGACGCCGTCTTCCCGGGCCATTTTTCTGATCCGTTCCCAGCCGGGGCCGCCGGGTTTCACGTGATTGTAGAATTGGTAGAGAACCTCTTTTTTGGTGGGTTTGGTGAGGTAGCAGCAGAGCACCCAGGTGAGAGTGGTGAGGGCGACGGGGAGAAGTTTTCCGGCCAGATCCCACCAGACCTTTTCTTCGGGAGAGACTGAGGCGGGGATGTGGTCGGGGTAGTGGAAGGTGAAGTAGGTGGCCAGGATGAGGGAGACGAGCATGGCGATGATTTCGGTCATGGCATTCACGCGCCACCAGAACCAGCGGAGGATGTAGATGGCTCCGGTGCCGGCACCGAGGAGGATGATGTAGTCGAAGGCCTGTCGTGCGCTGGTGAGGAAGAGAGCGGTGAGGCAACCGAGGACGAGGGTGAGCATGCTGGCGAAGCGGCCGGCCCAGACGAGTTCTTTTTCGCTCGCTTCGGGTTTGAGGAAGCGGCGGTAGAAGTCGTTGACGAGATAGGAGGCGCCGAGATTGACCTGGGTGGACATGGTGGACATGTAGGCGGCGACGAGAGAGGCGGCGACGATGCCCATGAGGCCCGGCGGGAGGAGGGTGAGCATCGCGGGGTAGGCGGCGTCATTTGCGATCAGGTCGGGGTCGGTATTTGGGAAGGCTTCCTTGATGGAATCGATGCTTGGGAAGACGAGGATGGAGGCGAGGGCGACGAAGATCCAAGGCCAGGGGCGGAGGGCGTAGTGGGCGATATTGAAGAGAAGGGTGGCTCCCATGGCGTGGCGTTCGTTCTTGGCGGAGAACATGCGTTGGGCGATGTAGCCGCCGCCTCCGGGCTCGGCGCCGGGGAAGTAGGAGGCCCACCATTGGACGGCGAGGGGGACGAGAAAGACGGGGAGCCAGACTGCGGGGTTATTGAAGTCCGGGAGGATGGACATTTTTGCGATGACCCGTTCATCGGAGAGGAGGGCGCCCATGCCTCCGACGCGCTCGTGGTTCACGAGGTAGATGGCGGCCCAAATGGAGCCGCCCATGGCGAAGGCGAACTGGACGAAATCGGTGAGGATGACGCCCCGGAGTCCACCGAGGGCGGAGTAGATGAGAACGATGAGGCAGCAGATGGTGAGCATCTGCCAGGCGGGGATTCCGAGGACGATCTGGCCGAACTTGACGGCGGCGAGACTGACCATTCCCATGATGAGGACGTTGAAGATGAGGCCGAGATAGAGGGCGCGGAATCCCCGCAGGAAGGCGGCTTCTTTTCCGCTGTAGCGGAGCTCGTAGAACTCGACATCGGTCATGACGCCGGCGCGTCGCCAGAGTTTGGAAAAGACAAAGACGGTGACCATTCCCGAGATGAGGAGGGCCCACCAGCTCCAGTTTGCGGAGACTCCTTGGTCGCGGACGAGCTCGGTGACGAAGTTTGGGGTGTCGGTGGCGAAAGTGGTGGCGACCATGGAGATGCCGAGGAGCCACCAGGGCATGCTGCGTCCGGAAAGGAAGAACTCGGAGGTGCTTTTTCCGGCCTGCCGGGAAGCGAAGATGCCGATGCCCAGAGAGACGAGGAGGAGGCCTGCGATGATGGACCAGTCGAGGGGAGTGAGGAGAGATTGAGCGAGCAAAGCAGTGGGAGGATGGGGAAGTGCGGAGGAGAAGTCTAGATCGCAAGTTTTGGGATGATTTGACTTCGTCCGGGTGAGGGTGCGTTGAAAAAACGGATTCGATCTTTACCCCTGTCGAGCTTCCCCTAATCCTTTGAGGACCATTTTTCATTATGAATAGTTCCGCCATCGCTGTCCTTTTGGGCCTCAACATTCTCGTGACGGGAGGGCTGGGTGCCCTTTTTATCAAGCAAACCAGTGAAGCCCAAGCGGCCGCTCCCTCACCGTCTGCGATTCAGGCGGAGATGGCATCGATCAAGGAGCCGTTGAATCAGGTGAGCAAAGACATTGCGCGGCTGAACGAGACGGTGCAGCGGTTCAGCACGTCGTATGTGCAGTATGATTTCCTGAAGCGGGAGATGGACCGTCTTGCGGTGGTGGATCAGACGATCGGAGTGCGGGCGCAGGCGACGGCGGCGACGAAGACGGAAAAGAATGCGGAAGAGATCGATGAGGTGATGGGCAAGCTTGGGGCACTGTCCCAGCAGGTGAAAGGGAAGCTTGAGGTTCGGCGTCAGACGATGATGAAGTTGATCAGCGGTCTTGAAAAGGAGCTGGCGGAGATATCGGCGGTTCCGGCAGCGGCACCCCAGCCTGCAGCGGCTACCGGCGAAGTGAATGGAGAAGCAAGCGGAGAGGGTTCTGCGGGCGAGTAGTTTTGAGGGGGGAGACCAGTTTGATTTGGTCTTCGGTGTGATCGAAATTTTTGTTGCTAGTCGAGGGCTGGATAGACTTGCCAGGTCTGATCCCTCAGTTGGAAGGCGCGGCCCTGGAACCGGTCAGTGGGGACGTGATTGAGGAGCCATTGGAGGCGTTCCAAGATGAGCGAGCGTGTCGGTTTCTTGACTGCGATGACGACGATCCCGTGGTGTTCGGGGAATTGTCGACCGAGGGTGTGGAAGAAATCACGGTCGGTGGAGAGGATCACGGCGGACCTTGCAATGGCGAGATTGATCACTGCGGAATCGTCTGCTCCGACCGTGCCTTCAATTCTGAAATCGATGACCTCGTGAGATTGAGCCTCGAGAAGTGACCGCGAAGACTTGGGGAAATTCTCGTCGAGAAGGAATCTCATGCCACTCCTTCGTAGGAAGCGCTTTGGAAGGAGGAGAGGTCAGCCGCGAACTCGAGAGCGGCTGAAATTTGTGCGATGGTGATGCCATAGTCTTCGCAGACCGTTTCGCGTGAATCACCTCCTGCGAGAGCACCGAGGATGGTGGAGACAAGAACCCGCGTGCCCTCGATCACGGGTTTGCCGTGACAGACTGCTGGGTCGATGGAAATTCCTGCCGTCATGTCCTTAAGAGTAGGATAATACGGCGGAGAGGCAAATTTTTTCGGGAGGAGAGAGTTGTTGAGGGCGGAACTTTTTCGGCGGCCTGCGGGTGGTTGGTTTGGTGCTTCGGGGTGCCGGGCTTGGCCGTTTTTTTTGCGGGGGAGGAGTCCATGGGTTGAAACCCATGGCTTTGAACTGATGTCCTTTCAGGACGGGGAGAGGGGAAGTTCGGAGCGCTGTCACCCGGCCCTGAAGGGCCGGGCTATGGTCTCCAGGGTTTTCAGTTCCTTTTGTTTGCCGAGGCGTAGGCGTCTTCGAGGAGTTTGACGGACTTGAGTTAGTCGGTGACGTTGCTTTCTAATTCGCTGCCGGAGAGGAGGGTGTCGATGAAGTGATGGGCAAGTCCGGAGCGTGGACTTGGGGTTTATGGATTCCTGGTTATCAGTTTTTTGACTTCGACGACATGGGGGGAGCCTTTTGTGACGTCGGTTAAGGTCATGTTTTGAGCGTCAGAGGAGAATTTGTAGCTTCTTCCGGATTTCGCGTTGAAGTTGAAAGTGGCCGATCTTCCAGTGACATGCATGACCAGATGTTGGGGATTGACGGGGCCTTTTTCCAAGGAAATTACTTCCACGGTTTTCATGCCCGGATCAACGAGGATGGCCCTGAAAGTGGAAACGCTAACACGCTTTCCGTTGATGGATTCAATGGCGACATTGCCACCTTTTCCGGTAGCGAAGGCATAGAGGGATGCGGTCGATCCCGAAATGCTGGAGGTGTCCGAGGTGCTTGCCAAATTCAAGGGCATGACCGTGTGGCATGAGGCCAGGAAGGCCAATGACAGCACGGATAAGATGGCGGATTTCATGTTGGTGAAATTAAGGAGCCGTTGGGCTGCCAACTGCCGAGGCGTAGGCGTCTTCGACGAGTTTGACGGACTTGAGGTAGTCGGTGACGGTGCTTTCGAATTCGCCGTTGGTGAGGAGGGTATCGATGAAGTGGCGTTGGGTGTTGAAGACGCAGTCGCCGGCGAAGTTTTCTTTGCTGGGGGAGTAGTCGTGTAAGTACGACTTTTCTCCGAGGATTTTGATGCGGATGGAGCCGTCGAGGGAGAGTTCGAGGTGGCCTTTGGATCCTTCGATGCGGACGGTGCCGAAGGTGTAGCGGGGGTTGTCGGCTTCGGACTCGTTGTAGCGGTTGGCGTCGAGGAGGGAGGTGACGCCGTTTTGGTGGGTGCAGAGGAGGAGGGCGGAGTCCTCGCCTTTGATCACGGGGTTGCGTCGGGCGATGTGGGCGTGGATGTGATCGACCTCGCCGAAGAGGAAGCGGAAGGTGTCGAGGAAGTGGACGCCGGTCTCGAAGATGAAGAGGCGTTTGTAGTCGCGGAAGAAGGGCTGGCGGGCGAGGTAGGCGTCGTCGCCCCAGCCATCGCCGAGGCGGGTGTGGACGTTGCAGTGGAAGAGGTCGCCGATGGTGTCGGCTTCGAGGAGTTTCTTGATTTCGCGATACCAGGGTTGCCAGCGCCAGTTCTCGTGGACCATGCAGCGGACGCCGGATTTTGTGATGAGGTCGGCGAGTTTGAGGGTTTCGTCCCAGGTGGGGGCGAGGGGTTTTTGGCAGATGATGGTGACGCCGAGTTCGGCGGCGATTTGGCAGAGCTCGAGGTGGGTTTCGGGCGGGGTGATGATGTCGACGAAGTCGGGCTTTTCGGTTTCGAGCATCTCGCGAAATTGATCGGCGGGGTAGGATTTGGGGATGTTGAATTCGGAGGCGAAGGCTTCGGCTTTTTCGACGGAGCGGTTGCAGTTGGCGACGATTTGGACTTCGGGGATGCGGGTCCAGGCTTGGTATTGGAAGCGAGAGAAATATCCTGCTCCGATGATGACTCCGCGGAATTGTTTCATGATGGGAGTTTATCTGTAGATTGCGGAGATGGGCACGGATTTTTTCCGAGGTTGGTCGAGGAGATTTTTAAACCACGAATCTCACGAATTGACACGAATCTTGGTTGAGGGGCTTGGGTTATGGATGTCTCACGCAGAGCAGCGGAGTAACAGAGGATGTTGAGGGGGCTTGGTTGAGGGGGATCGAAATTTGAGATTTGAACACGAAGGATGAGATTTGAAGGGCTCGGGTTTTGGGGCTTGGTTGAGGGGATGAAATTTGAACGGCTTGGGTTGTGGAGTTGTTGAACCAGGAATCGAAACGAAGTGGAGATAGCCTTTAGGCAGAGACACGCGACTTGGTTGAGGGGAAGCGGGCGGGACGCCCGCTCTCCATATTGGTTAGGAGGTGAGTTTTTGGTAGGCTTGGGTGAGGGCGTCGTCTCCGCCGACGTTTCCGGGGAAGATGATGTAGGCGAGGCCGGGGTGGCGGGTTTCGTTTCCGATGGTCCAGACGGGGACGCCGGGGAGGATTTGGCCGAGGACGTGGGCGGTTTTGACGCCGAGGGCGTCGGTGGCGATGTCGGAGGAAGTGATGCCGCCTTTTGCGATGAGAAAGGAGGGGCGGGCGACGACGGATTGGACGAGGGAGACGAGGGCGCGGGAGATGGTTTGGGAGATGGCGAGGTTTGCTTCCTCATTGGGGGCGTCGATGCGGTCGCGGGAGGTGAAGAGGATGGCGGTTTTTCCGGACTCGATGGTTTGGTTGAGTTGGGCGGAGAGGGGGAAGAGGGTGTCGTCGGGGTTTTCCAACAAGGAGGGAACGTGGAGCTCGAGTGGGACGGTGTTGGGGGCGTTTGCGAGGAGGTGGTTGAGTTGGGCGGTGGTTTTGGGGACGTGGGATCCGACGATGATGAGGCCTCCGTTGGGGTTGGGGTCGAGGTCCTGCATTTGCCAGGGTTCGAGGGGCGGGCGGGAGACGATGCCGGCGAGGGATTGGACGAAGGAGGCGGCGGAGCGGATGATGAAGCGGCGTTCGCTTTTGAGGAGGGCGAGGGAGAGGACGTTGAGGTCGGTGAGGGAGGTGGCGTTGACGGCGCAGGTGCAGCCATCGGGGAGGGCGTCGAGTTTTTCGGTGATGTCTCCGGAGCGGAGGTCTTCGAGGGAGAGAGATTGGGCGTCTTCCTTTTTGAAAAGGCCTCCGGATTTTTCGGCGAAGTAGTCGGGGAGGTAGGAGTGGGTGAAGGGGAAGGCGTTGTCGTTTGCGAAGGGGGTGAGGTGGGCTGGGGTGGCGGTGTCGCCCTCGACGACGTAGTGGGTGTCGTTGACGGTGAGGCGTCCGCCGGCTTCGAAGAAGGGGATGAAGAGGGTGGGGGCGTCGGGGATGCCGAGGGCTTCCTTGAGGATGTTGGTTTCGAGGGGGAAGTGTCCGCGGAGGGTGGAGTCGGAGCGGGAGATGACGATGATGTCGTCTTCGAACTCTTTGAGGATGGTGCCGAGATTTTGGTGGAGGTCGGTGGTTTGGGCGACGGTGAGGGCGCGGGAGTTGGTGAGGAGGAAGAGGACGGGCGGGGCTTCGTCGATGGCGTCGCGGACGGCGTTGGGGGAGAGGTCGGTGAGGACGGGGACGTCGAAGACGGTTTGGGTGCCGGTGGGGTCGTCATCGAGGATGACGAGGGTCTTTTTGATCTCGCGGAGGAGGTCGTGGATTTCGCCGACGAGGTCTTTGGAGAACTCGGGAGGGAGGTTGGCGAGGAGTTCGGATTTGGTCATAGCTGAATGGTTTCGGTGGAGGCCCAGGCGCGGCAGGGGGAGCCATCGCCGCGGTGGAGTTTGAGGGGCATGGCCCCGAAGAGGACGGGGTGGTCGGGGAGTTGGTCGAGGTTGGTGAGTCCTTCGACGATGGTGACGCCGCCGGAGAGGAGGATTTCGTGGATGCGGGTGACCTCGGGGAGGTTGGTGACGTCGGCAACCGAGGGTGGTTCGACGCCGAGGACGGCGACTTTTTTGGCGACGCACCAGTGGGCGAAGTTTTCCGAGATGCGCGGGAGTTGGAGGCGGTAGAGGTCGTCGTTTTCGAGATGGGCGGACCAGCCGGTGTGGAGGAGGAGGGATTCGCCGGGTTGGATGTCGAGGTCGGGGGCTTCGAGGATTTGTTTCGGTTGGGTGTCGGGGAGTCGGATGATGTGGGCGCGGGTGAGGCAGGTGGTGAGGGGGATTTGATCGATGAATTTTTCACCGCAGCCGAAGTGGTGGGGGGCATCCATGTGGGTGCCGGAATGGGAGTAGAGGTGGAGGGTGCGGGCGTTCCAGCCGTCGGCTTCGAGGGTTTTGGCGGGTTCCCAATCGACGCCACGCATGCCGGGTTTGTAGGTGAGGGTGAGGTCGATGAGCATTTTGGAGAGAGGTTTATCCGCAGATTACGCAGATGGGCACAGATTTTTTCTTGGGTTGTGGGGGATTGATTTTGGTTTTGATTTCTTAGGACTTGGGGGGTTATCCGCAGATTACGCAGATGGGCGCAGATTTTTTCTTGGGTTGTGGGGGATTGGTTTTGGTTTTGATTTTTTGGGACTTGGGACTTGGGACTTGGGACTTGGGACTTGGGACTTGGGACTGGGGACTGGGGACTGGGGACTGGGGACTGGGGACTGGGGACTGGGGACTGGGGACTTGGGACTTGGGACTTGGGACTTGGGTTCTGGATGTTCGCCTAAAGGCTACACTACAAACTGGGGCTTGGTTGAGGGGAGCGGGCGAGACGCCCACTCTCCTTATTAAAGGTGGGAGATGATGGTTTGGGTGAGTTCGGTGGTGGATTTGGTGCCGCGGAGGTCGGCGGCGCGGTTGGCGGGGTCGGCGAGGGTTTGGCGGACGGCGTTTTCGATGCGGTCTGCGGTTTCTTTTTCGCCGAGCCACTCGAGCATGAGGGCGGCGGAGAGGATGGTGCCGATGGGGTTGGCTTTGCCTTGGCCGGCGATGTCGGGGGCGGTGCCGTGACTGGGCTGGAAGACGGCGCAGTTTTCGCCGATATCACCGGAGGGGGCCATGCCCATGCCGCCGACGATGCCGGCGGCGAGGTCGGAGAGGATGTCGCCGAACATGTTTTCGGTGACGATGACGTCGAATGACTCGGGGCGTTGGACGAGGAAGAGGGCGGCGGCGTCGACGTAGATGTGCTCGGTGGGGATGTCGGGGAAGTCTTGGGCGACGGCGTCGAAGATTTCGCGGAAGAAGACCATGGAGGGGAGGACGTTGGCTTTGTCGACGAGGGTGACTTTTTTGTTGGGGCGGTTGCGGCGGACGGCGTCCTCGAAGGCGTAGCGGCAGATGCGCTCGCAGCCCTTGCGGGTGAGGTGGAGGGTGTCGGTGGCGGAGGAGCGGTCGTCGGGCTGGACGGATCCTCGGGCGGAGAAGAGGCCTTCGGTGTTTTCGCGGATGATGGTGAAGTCGATATCACCGGGGCCGTATCCTTTGAGGGGGGAGTCGTGCTCCGAGTAGAGTTTGATGGGGCGTGGGCCGGCGTAGAGGTCGAGGCGTTCGCGGATGTCGATCTGGGGGGTCATTTCGCGGCCATCGGGCCAGCGGACGGAGGGGAGGCCCATGGCACCGAGGAGGACGGCGTCGGCTTTTTCGCAGGCCTCGAAGGCGGCTTCGGGGAGTGGGGTGCCGGAGCGGAGGAATTCGCCGGCGCCGACGGCTTGTTCGGTGAAGGTGAGTTGGCCGGGGCAGGCGGCCTGGAGGACGGCGACGGCGGCGGCGGTGACTTCTGGTCCGATGCCGTCTCCGGGGAGGACGGCGATGTGATAGTTTTTCATGTTGGCTTGCGAGGTGTGTGGGAGGAGATCATTCTCAGGAATGTTCAACAAGCTCGATCACATTGCCATTCTGGTGCGGGACACGGAGGAGGCGCTGACATTTTACCGGGACACGCTGAAGCTGGAGGTGCTGGTGAGTGAGGAGTTGAGCGAAGTGGGGGTGAGGCTGACGCATTTGGATATGGGGAATGTGAAGTTGCAGCTGGTGCAGCCGTTGCGGGAGGATCATCCGCTGATGGCGCAGCTGGAGGAGAGGGGTGAGGGGCTTCACCATTTGTGCTGGGGGGTGGAGGATACGGAGGAGGCGATGGCGCAGCTGAAGGATCATGGGCTGGAGGCGAAGGCGGGGGAGCCGCATCCGGCGCCGGAGGGAGGTTCGGCGGCGTTTATTGATCCGGCGCTGACGAGGGGGGTGCTGTGGGAGATGACGGCGAAGGGGAATTCGGGTGGAAAATCCGGTGGTTGATGATGAGGCGAATTC
Source organism: Verrucomicrobiaceae bacterium (assembly GCA_051252135.1). Classification (GTDB taxonomy): domain Bacteria; phylum Verrucomicrobiota; class Verrucomicrobiia; order Verrucomicrobiales; family Akkermansiaceae; genus SW10. The sequence continues at coordinate 27,212 of JBPOGH010000002.1, forward strand.
ATCGGTCGGGGGTTGCGATTTTTGGCTGGGAGTGGCAGAAGGCGGTGTGAGTAATCCTTTTCGCGAAGACCTCGTTTCCCGGAATCGCCCCGAGGCGTGCACGGTTGTTATTTTTGGTGCCACCGGTGATTTGACGCACCGGAAGTTGGTGCCGGCTCTCTATAATCTGGCGGTGGATGGTGAGTTGCCTGCGGGGGTGAAGATTGTGGGGTTTGCGCGGCGTGATTGGACGGATGAGTTTTTCCGCGAGGGTCTGGAGAAGTTGAACCGGGAGGTGTCGCGGACGGGGCATGATGAGGAGATGTGGGGGTCGCTGGCTCCGAATATCAGTTATCATCAGAGTGAGTTTCAGGATGAGGATGGTTATCAGCGGCTTGCGGAGCGGCTGGATGCGATCGATGCGGAGCGTGGGGGGAAGGGGAACCGCTTGTTTTACATTGCGAGTGCGCCGGAGTATTTCGACGATATTTTGCTGAATTTGAAGAAGGTGGGCTTGAGCGATGAGCGTGAGGGTTGCTGGTCACGGGTGATTGTGGAGAAGCCGTTTGGGACGACGCTGGCGACGGCGCAGCATCTCAATGAGGTGGTGAACGGGACGTTTGAGGAGAAGGATACGTATCGGATCGATCATTATCTGGGGAAGGAGACGGCGCAGAACATTATGGTGCTGCGTTTTGCGAATGCGATTTTTGAGCCGATGTGGAACAAGCAGTACATTGATCATGTGCAGATCACGTGTTCCGAGCATCTGGGGATGGAGGGGGGTCGTGGTGGTTACTACGATAAGGCGGGGGCGTTACGGGATATGGTGCAGAACCATTTGTTGCAGCTGTTGAGTCTGGTGGCGATGGAGCCGCCAACGGATCTTTCGGCGGACGGGGTGCGGGATGAGAAGGTGAAGGTGATTCGCTCGTTGCGGCAGTGGGATACGCCGGAGCTGGTGGCGAAGAATGTGGTGCGTGCGCAGTATACATCGGGAAATATCAACGGGAAGGAAGTGCCGGGTTATCGGGAGGAGGACCGGGTGGATCCGGAATCGGAGACGGAGGCGTATGTGGCGTTGCGCTGCATGATCGATACGTGGAGGTGGAGCGGGGTGCCGTTTTATGTGCGGATGGGTAAGCGTCTGCCGAAGAAGGCGACGGAGATTTCGATTCACTTCAAGGAGACGCCGAGTGTGTTGTTCAATGCGGCGCCGGGCGGGGTGCCGGACGGGAATGTGCTGGTGATCCGGATTCAGCCGGATGAGGGGATTTCCCTGAGGATCAACTCGAAGCTACCGGGGACGACGCTGCGGATGGAGCCGGTGAAGATGGATTTCCATTATGCGACGAGCTTTGGAAAGAGCAGCCCGGAGGCGTATGAGCGGCTTTTGCTGGATGCGATGGCGGGAGATGCGACGTTGTTTGCGCGTCGGGACGAGGTGGAGGAGGCGTGGCGCTTTATCGATAATATCGAGAATGCGTGGCACGAGAGTGAGGATCCGCCGGAGATGGCCGAGTTCCCTGCGGGATCGTGGGGGCCGAAGGAGGCTGAGGAGATGTTGAAGGGTGAAGGACGGAAATGGAGGAGGTTGTAATGACGGTTGATATTTCAACAGAAGGGCTGGGGATTCCGGTGGAGGTCTCGGCGATTGACGGCGAGTTGAAGAAGCTTTGGGAGGCGGATGAGGCGAGCACGAATGCCTCGCTGATGAACTTTCTGGTTTACACGGAGGACCCGACGCAGTTGACGGCGAACTCCGAGATGATTCAGGGGCTGACCCAGGAGCATGCGTGCCGGGCGGTGCTGATTGCGATGAACCGGAAGGCTCCGGAGCCCTCGGTGAAGGCGTGGATTACGGCGCACTGTCATTTGGCGCACGGGAAGAAGTCGGTGTGTTCCGAGCAGATTTCCTTTTTGTTAAGCGGGAAGTCGTTTGGGCGGTTGCGGAACACGGTGTTTGCGCATTTGAATAGTGATTTGCCTCTGGTGTTTTGGTGGCAGGGTGAGATTTCCGATCTCTTTGAGGAGCGGCTCTACAGCACGCTGGACCGATTCATTTTTGACAGTTCGACGTGGGAGAATCCGAAGGATGGTTTTGCGAAGCTGACGGAGGCGCGGGAGCAAACGAGCGATCACATGGTGACGCAGGATTTGGCCTGGACGCGGAGCTTTCATTATCGGCTCGCGCTGGCGGGGCTTTTTGATGATCCGGTGGCGGAGCGGGCTTTTCCCGAGTTGGAGAAGGTGACGATCAGGGCGCAGCGGAGTCAGCGGACGAGTGCGCTGCAGTTGCTTGCGTGGGTGGCGGAAATGGCGAAGTGGAAGGATGGGCTGGAGCTTGGTCTGGCGGCGGAGAAGAATGAGGAGGAGGGGGAGTCGTTTCTTTTTGAGTCCAAGGGGGGCCGCAATGTGGTGGCGAAGGTGATCTGGGATGATGAGGGTGCGCCGATCAGTTTGCTCTCGGTGGAAGCGCCGGGAGTGGAGGTGAAGGTGAGCCGGGAGAAGGGGAATGCCCATCTTTGTCAGGCGATCTGCACGGACGGGCACTGTCTTTATGTGAGCGGCCCGGCGGATGCGGATGAGCCGGAGGGTCTGGTGGCGGACCAGCTTTCACGCGGCGGGAAGAACTCGCTTTTTCTGCGGGTGTTACCGCGGTTTTTGGAGATGCTCTAGTCCTACTTAGTTGAATTGAATTAAAACCGCAGATGAACAGGATGGAAGGGATGCTTTTGGATGGTGGGAAGTTTCAGCGGTGGTGAGGGTGAATGTGACGACAGAGAACGTGGAGGAAGCTGAGCTGGGCTGAAGAGAGAAGATTTTTCACCACAGAATGAGCGGAAGGAGCAGAAGCAGGTCGACCGCAGGGCTTAGGAGGGATGGTGAGGGGCTCGTTTGTGGGAGCTTTTTTCGCTGGCGGAGGGAACGTAGCCGGACCTTTACGGAGAAAGGTCCCTGCCTCATTTAGCGGATGATGCCGCGCTCCGAGGCTGCGATGAAGTCGAGGAGCTTTTTGACGGTGGGCTGGGAGGCGGTTTCTTCGGGGAGGGCGGCGATGGCGTCCGAGAGGTTGCCGTCTTTGCGAAGGAAGAGTTTTTTGTAGGTGCGCTTGAGGGCGGTGAGGTCTTCCGGGGTGAAGCCACGGCGCTCGAGGCCGACCTTGTTGATCATGCGGACGGCGGCGGGGTTGCCATCGACGATGGTGAAGGGGGGGACGTCCTGGACGATTTTGGTGATGCCGCCGATGAGAGAGTGTTGGCCGAGGCGGCAGAATTGGTGGACGCCGGCGAGGCCGGAGACGATGACGTGGTCTTCGACGATGACGTGTCCGCCGAGGGTGCCGTTGTTGGAAAGGATGACGTGGTTGCCGACCTGGCAGTCGTGGGCGACGTGCGAGTAGGAGAGGAAGAGGTTATCGTTTCCGATGCGGGTGGGGAGTTCTTCGAGGGTTCCGCGGTGGATGGTGGCGTTTTCCCGGAAGACGTTGCGATGACCGACGATGAGGGCGGTGGGTTCACCGGCGTATTTTAAGTCCTGGGATTTGATGCCAATGGCGGCGAAGGGGAAGAATTCGTTATCATCGCCGATGGTGGTGTGGCCGTGGATGACGACGTGGGAGTGGAGGCGGCAGCCTTTTCCGAGGGTGACGTTGGCCTCGATGACGCAGAAGGGGCCGATTTCGACGTCGTCGCCGATTTTTGCATCGGGCGAGATGACTGCGGAAGGATGAATGGACATGGAGGCTTAGCCGACGTCGGCGACGCCTTCGTCGCTAAAAAGATCGCGTGCGTCAACACTAGCCTCGATGAGTTGCCATTGGCGGTCGAGGTTGAGGCGGAAGGAGGCGAGGTGTTTTTGGGGCCATTGGTCGGGTCCGATCATGGAGAGGACGTTCTTTTGGCGCATGCGGTAGAGGTGGTAGGTTTCGCCGATGGTGGGTTCGAATTGGATGTCGGCCTCGTAGACGAGCTTGTTCCAGTTGAAGTGCTCGATGGTGGCGATGTATTCCCGGCGCATTTCCTCGAGCTTGTTGCTGAGGTCTTTTTCGACCTGGCTGAGGCCGCGGGATTTGAAGGAGGTGAGGTCGTTGGGGACGATCCTGGGGCTGAGGGTGGAGACGGGGTAGGGCATGAAGGCGCCGGACCGGGGTTGTTCCGTGATGAGTTCGTCCATGTGTGTTTGTTAAGATGGCAGAGAAGCGGGTTGGGGCAACTGACATTTTCCGGACCTTGAATGATTTATGATTTAAGACATGTTAAGTAAGATATGGGGTTGAATTTTGAGGTCAAGGGCTTGCACTTGGCGGATATTGGCCTGCGATTTGATGCATCGCGGCCGGTTCCGTGGGGATTTGTTTCGCATGGTCATGCGGATCATTTTGCGCGTCATGAGCGGATTTTGTGCAGTGAGGGGACGGGTCATTTGTTGCGGAAGCGGTATGGGGTGGCGGCGGAGAGGGTTGAGACCTTGAGGTGGGAGGAGCCGCTGGAGGTGGAGGGGCATGTGATACGGTTGTTTCCGGCGGGGCATATTGCGGGATCGGCGATGATTCATGTGGAGAAGGAGGGGGAGAGTTTGTTGTATACGGGGGATTTTAAGATGAGGGAGTCGCTGACGGCGGAGAGGTCGGTCTTTCCGCGGGCGGATATTTTGGTGATGGAGACGACGTTTGGTCGGCCGCAGTTTGTCTTTCCTCCGACGGCGCAGACGCGGGGTGAGATTGTGGATTTTGCGCGGGAGGCGATCGAGGATGGGGAGACGCCGGTGTTGCTGGCTTACTCGTTGGGGAAGGCGCAGGAGGCGTATGCGATGTTGAGTGCGGCGGCGATTCCGGTGGTGATGCCGAAGGCGGTGTATGAGATGACGGAGGCGGTGAGGGAGATCGGGTGGGATCAGTTGCCGGTTCCGACCTTGATGGGGAAATCGGTTCCCAAGGGGGTGGCGGTGATTGCTCCGCCGAGTGCGGTGAGGTCGACGGTGTTGCGCAAGTTGAAGGGGCGGAGGACGGCGATGTTGAGTGGTTGGGCGCTGACGCCGGGGGCGCGGTATCGCTATCAGGTGGATTGTGTTTTTCCGCTGTCGGATCATGCGGATTTTCCGGGTTTGCTGGAGGCGGTGGCGCGGGTGAAGCCGAAGACGATTTATACGCTGCACGGGAGCACGCGGGAGTTTGCGGCGGAGTTGCGGGTGCGGGGGTATGATGCGTGGTCGATTTATGGTGATGATCAGCTGGAGTTGTTGGGGGAGCCGGTGAGGGATGCGAAGGGGTCCGACCGGATCAATCCGCGTCCGGGGTGTGAGCTCCGTGATTTGAGCAAGTTGCTGGAGGAGGTGGCGGGGACGGCATCGAGATTGAAGAAGGTGGAGTTGTTGGGGGAGTTTTTGAGGGGGAGGGATGATGAGACGTTGGGCAGGCTGACCCGTTGGTTGAGCGGGGACGGGGTGAGTCAGACGGGTGGGGCGTTGATTCGGCAGGCCTTGCTGGATGCCTCTGGGAAGCCGTTGGCGAGTTATAAGATGATCTCGGTGCAGCAGAATGATTCGGCCCGGACGGCGCGGGTGTTGCTGGAGGATGTGGTGCTTGAGCCGCGGGGGTATTCCTTTGATGAGGTGGCGGAGGAAATGGGAAGGCTGGAGGAGGCGAAGGGGTCGCTGGAGAAGACGGGGATTTTGGCGGAGTGGCTGCGTCATTTGCATCCGCAGGAGGGGGAGACGGTGGTGCGGCTGCTGACAGGGGGGCTACGGGCGGGTGCGCGGGAGGGGATTTTTGAGGAGGCGGTGGCGGCGGCCTTTGGGGTGGGGGTGTCGGAGGTGAGGCATGTGGCGATGTTGACGGGTGATTTGGGAAGGACGGCGGTGTTGGCGCGGCGGGGCGAGTTGGGGGAAGCGCACCTGCAGGTGGGGGCTCCGATCAAGCCGATGTTGGCGTCGCCGACCGGGGATGTGGAGGAGTTGTTGGGTTGGCATCAGGGGTTGGGGGGGGACGGTCCGCTTTGGCTGGAGCCGAAGTATGACGGGATCCGGGCGCAGCTGCATGTGGGGGAGGATGGGGCGCATTTGTTTTCGCGGGACCAGCGGTTGCTGGATGAGGAATTTCCGGAGGTGATTGAGGCGGCGAAGGTGCTGCCCGAGTGCATTTTGGATGGTGAGCTGATTGCGTATGCGGAGGGGAGGAAGCTGACTTTTTTTGATCTGCAGAAACGCTTGGGGAGGAAGAAGGTGCAGGGGGATTTGTTTTTGGGAGCGTCGATTCCGGTGCGGTTTATCGCCTTTGATTGTTTGCATGCGGGGGGGCGGCGGAACCTTTATGAGGCTTCGCTGGGGGATCGGCGTGCGGTGCTGGAGTCGTTGGGATTGAGGTCGCCTTTTTCGGTGATCGAGGTGAGTCGGTTGACGGGACCGGGTGAGATCGAGGCGGCGTTTAAGGAGGCGATTCAGGGAGGAGAAGAGGGGTTGATTGCGAAGGATCCCGAGGCGGGGTATCAGCCGGGGAGGCGGGGGAAGGCGTGGCGGAAGTTGAAAGGGGTGATGCCGACGTTGGATTGTGTGGTGGTGGCGGCGCAGCAGGGGCACGGGAAGCGGGCGGGGGTGTTGTCCGATTATACCTTTGCGGTGAGGGATGAGGAGAGTGGGGAGCTTCGGATTCTGGGGAAGGCTTATTCAGGGCTCACCGATGTGGAGATTGAGGAGCTGACGGAGCACTTTGAGCGGACGACGATCGAGCGTTTGAGCAGCAGGGTGCGGAAGGTGGAGCCGACGATTGTGCTGGAGATTGCCTTTGACCGGGTGAGGCCATCGAAGAGGCATGATTCGGGGTTGGCGTTGCGTTTTCCGAGGATCAAGGGGATTCGGCGGGATAAAACTCCGGCGGAGATTGATACCTTGCGGACGGCCTTACGGCTGGTTTCGTAAAAAAGGCCGGGACACCCGCAATGCGAATGTCCCGGCGAGGGTGTGTCCGTTGGGGGGACCAATGGGAGCGGCAGCTCTTGTTGGGGAGTCGCTGCCGCCACACCCACCGACAAATGTTGACGGTGGAAAACGGTTTACAGGAAAATGAAACTTTTTTTCGCCTGCGTCATGGGTTCAATTGGGGCGTGGAATTGAGCGATCTCGGATGGGACCCGTTTTTTAGCGATGCCTTGGAAGAGGTGGCTAAGGAGGGGTGGGTTCCCGCGCGTCTGATTGGTGAGACGAAGATCAACTTTGCGGCTTTGTTGGGGGATGGTGAGGAGCTTGATTGTGTGGTGGGGGGGAAGGTGTGGCATGATGCGACCTGCGATGCCGATTTACCGGCGGTGGGCGATTGGGTGGCTCTGGAGTTGGGGGCGGGGGATGAGGATGAGCACATCATCCGCGCGCGGCTCCCCCGGAAGACGTGTTTTTCCCGCAAGTCACCGGGGAAGAGCAGCCAGGAGCAGGTGATGGCGGCAAATGTGGATGTGGTGGTGGTGGTGACGGATGCGGGATCGGATTTTAATCTCCGCCGGATGGAGCGGTATTTCGCTCTCGTGTCGCGGAGTGGCGCGAAGTGTGTGGCGTTGATCAATAAGTCGGATCTTTTCGAAGATGAGGTCAATGAGGCGGCGAGGCGTGAGATACAGGATCTTTGGGCAGATGCGGATGTTCGTATTACGAGTGCGACGCGGCAGGAGGGTCTGGAGGTTCTCCGGAGCTATTTGAAAAAGGGGGTGACGCTGACGATGGTGGGGTCGAGCGGGGTGGGGAAGTCGACATTGGTCAATCAGCTGCTGGGCGAGGAGTGGCTTTGGACGGGCGAGGTGAATGATGTGACCGGAAAGGGGCGTCATACGACGGTGGCCCGTGAGCTTGTGGTGTTACCCGATGGGGGGATGTTGGTGGACAATCCGGGTATTCGCGAGGTCCAGATGTGGACGGATGAAGAGACCTTGCGGGAAAGCTTTGTGGATGTGGAGGCGTTGGTGGATCAGTGCAAGTTTCGGGATTGCAAGCATCAGGGCGACAAGGGCTGTGCGATTGAGGCGGCGGTGAAATCGGGAGAGCTGGATGCGCGGCGCTATCAGGGATTTTTACAATTGGATGAGGAAATCGAGGAACTTCGATTTCGGCGCAAGAAGCGGCAGATGATTGTGGAGCGCTGGGGGAAGCGGAACAGCCGGATCAAGGCGCGGAACCGTGAGGATCGAATTGATCTGGATAAGGAACAGCGCGGTGAGGAGTAGGGGGAAAGCGACCGTGTCCCCGAAAAAGGGACGGCTTTGGTGATAGCAAGGTTGGTGGACGGAGAGTATTGCTTTTCGAACCGATGAGTTTTTTCACGAAGATTTCAGCTCTCTTTCTTTTGACGGTCCCTTGTTTTGGGCAAGGGGTGTCGATGGAGGATGCCTATGCAGTTCTCCAGCCGGCGGCGGCCAAGGGGGCGGAGGAGGCGAATCCGGAGGGGATCAAGGGACGGGTGCTGACAGGGTATCAGGGGTGGTTTCGGGCGGAGGGTGATGGGGCCGGGATGGGTTTTTACCATTATGAGCGGCGGGGGAAGTTTGAGCCGGGATTTAGCACGATCGATATTTGGCCGGATCTGTCGGAGTATGATGAGGACGAGAGGTATGATACGGCTTTTCGGCATGCCGATGGAGGGGTGGCACAGGTGTTTAGTTCGGTGCATCCGAAGACGGTGAACCGTCATTTCAAGTGGATGAAGGACTACGGGATCGATGGGGCTTTTGTGCAGCGATTTGGGCTGGTGGGGGCGAAGGAGTATCGCTCGTATGAGCATTTGAAGTCGGACAACCGGAAGCTGGTTCTTTGTCGGGAGGCGGCGAATGCGAACGGGCGGTGTTATGCGTTGATGTATGATTTGAGCGGGCTAAGGGATGATGATTTTGAGCGTTTGGCGCGGGATTGGAAGCAGCTGCGGACGAAGATGAAGCTGGGGGCGGACCCGAATGATCGTGCGTATTTGCAGCATGAGGGGAAGCCGCTGGTGGCGATTTGGGGAGTGGGTTTTAGTGATGATCGGGGTTACAGTCTGGAGAAGACGGAGGAATTTATCCGGTTGCTGAAGTATAATCCTGACTGGGGTGGGTGTAGTATTATGCTGGGGGTGCCTTTCAGTTGGCGGGAGCAGAGACGGGATGCGACGAAGGATGAACGTTTACACGAGGTGTTGAAACTCGCTGATGTGATTAGTCCCTGGGCGGTGGGGCGTTATCACGAGGTGGCCTTTAAGGATGGGAAGCATGTGGCCAACCTGATGGAGGATCGGCGGTGGTGTGAGAAGAACGGGATCGACTATCTGCCCGTCGTTTATCCGGGGTTTAGTTGGCACAACATGAAGGGGGATAAACTGGATGCGATTCCACGGAGGAAGGGGGAGTTCTTGTGGGATCAGTTTGTCGCGGTGCGGGGTGCGGGAGTTGATACGGCTTACGTGGCGATGTTTGATGAGGTGGATGAGGCGACGGCGATTTTTAAGGTGAGTGATAATCCGCCGGTGGGTGAGGGTTCCCGGTTTCTCGATAATGAGGGGTTACCGAGTGATCACTATTTGAAGGTGACGCAGAAGGGCGGGATGCTTTTGCGGGGGGAGTTGCCGGGGGAGTAGATTTTTTACGGAGCCAATCGGCTTAGTACTTGAGAGGGGATTCGGGGGGGAGGGGGACGTTGTTTTCTTTTCGCCAGGTGACGAGTTGGTTGAGGAGGGATTTGGTGAGGGGGTGGTTTTTGTTGGCGAGGTTGTTGGATTCGGTGGGATCGGCTTTGAGGTCGTAGAGCTCGAGGGATCCGTCTTTTAGGAATTGGATGAGCTTCATGTGGTCCTTTCGGATGACGGAGCAGGCGCCGTGTTTGTATTGGCTGGCGATGTGCCAGAAGAGGGGGCGTTCGTTGAGGGCGGGGGTGTCTTTTTTGAAGAGTGGGGTGAAGGAGTGGCCGTCGAGTGGTCCGGGGTAGTTGATGCCGGCGAGGTCGATGAAGGTGGGGAAGAAGTCGAGGACGCTGACCGGGGTGGAGGAGCGACGGGGGGTGACCTTGCCGGGCCAGTTGATCATGGCGGGGACTTTGATGCCGCCCTCGTAGATGTAGCCCTTGGAGCCGCGGAGTTTCTTGTTGGCGCTCTGGCCTCCGTTGTAGCCGTTGTCGGAAGTGAAGATGATGGCGGTGTTTTCGCGGAGGTTGTTTTGGTCGAGGAAGTCGACGATGCGTTTCATGTTGTCATCGAGTGATTCGATCATGGTGGCGTAGCCGGCGTGGATGATTTGTTTTTTGCCGGTGGCCATGCCTTGTCCGGTGAGGGGATCGCCGGGTTTGTTGAGGTATTTGTTGAGAAGCGTTTCGCTGCGGGCGCGGATGGGGCGGTGGACGGTGTAGTAGTTGAGATTGATGAAGAAGGGTTTGTCCTTGTTGGCGTCCATGAAGTCGATGGCTTCATCGGTGAGGCGGTCGGTGAGCCATTCGTCGGTTGGTTTTTGTTCGAGGTAGGGGTTGCTGAAGGGGGCGAAGTAGCCGCCGGTGGGGTTTTGGTATCCGTCGACTTCGAGGGCGGGGTCGCCGCGGTAGGTGCCGCCGACGTTTTTCTTGAAGCCGCGTCCTTCGGGGTAGTAGGCCATGATGGCCGGGGTCTTGTGATGAGGGACCCAGCTGAAATCCCAAGGGTCGGGCTGGGTGAGTTTTTGTTGAAGAGGTTTCGGGAGGGCGAGTTCTTCGGTGGGGTAGGGTCCGACGACGTGCCACTTGCCGATGTGGATGGCGTGGTAGCCGGCTTTTTCCATGGGGTTGGAGAAGAAGGTGTGGTCGAGGTCGACGGTCCAGCGGGAGAAAATGTTTTGCCGGGCATTTCCTTTTTCAAGAACGGGGACGGTGTAGACGCCGGTGCGGAAGGATTGCTTACCGGTGAAGAAGGCGGTGCGGGAGGGGGAGCAGGTGGGGTACATGTAGGCGTTGTCGAGGACGAGGCCTTGTTCCGCGAGCTTGTCGAGGGTGGGGGTTTCGTACCACTTGGAGCCATTGAAGCCGACATCGGCGTAGCCCAAGTCATCGACGAGGACGAAGATGATGTTGGGCATTGGGGGAGCGCCGGCAGCCTGGGAGAGCAACGAAAGGAGGCTGGTGATGAGTGAGAAGAAGAGGAGCTTTGCGTGCATCTTGTCTGGGGAATGTGTTTTTTTAGAGATGAGTGCAGTGTTTTTCCAGAGGCATTTTGGTTTGCCGTCCCCACTTTGGGGACTGGCCTTGAGATGTTGATCGGTATTTACTCGCGATACCTTTTTCTGAATATGACTGTGACCCGTAATGCTCTTTTCCTGATGTTCCTGGGTGTTGGGTCCCTGTTTGCGCAGAAGCAGCCGAATGTCCTCTTCCTGGCGGTGGATGATATGAACGATTGGATCGGGTGTCTGGGGACGACGCCGGGTGCGATCACCCCGAATATTGACCGGCTGGCGGCACGGGGGGTGAGTTTTACGAATGCGCACACGCCGGGGGTTTATTGTGCGCCGGCGCGGGCGGCAATTTTTTCGGGGCAGTTTGCTTCGACGACGGGATGTTACCAGTCGGCGGATTACTTTACGGATCATCCGGAGATCGAGGGGCTGCAGACGAGTTTCGACAAGGCGGGTTATACGACCTTGGGGGCGGGGAAGTTGTTTCATCACATGCCGGGAAGCATCGATGTGCGGGGGTGGGATGAGTTTTTCCTGCGGAAGCGATCGCAGCGCAAGGAGGGGTGGTCGTTGGACAACTGGAGTGAGGAGACGCCGTTTCCCGATCCTTTTCCGGCGAGTGTTTTTAATGAAGGGAAGAAGGTGACGGGCGGGCTATTTCTGGAGTGGGCGGGATTGCCGAATGAGAGGGAGGAGGAGATGGCGGATACGATTCGGGTGAACTGGGCGGTGGAGCAGTTGGGGAAGGAGCATGAGAAGCCGTTCTTTTTGGCGTGTGGCATTTATGCGCCGCATTTTCCGAACTACTGTCCGCAGAAGTATTTTGATCTCTATGATCGGGATGCGATTGAGTTGCCACCGATCAAGGCGGACGATCTGGATGACCTTCCGGAGCGGATGAGGAAGGCGAAGACGGCGCGGTCGCGGATTCACAAGGAGCTTGAGGAAAAGGGCGCGGTGAAGGATGCGATCCACGGCTATCTGGCGTGCATGAGTTATGCGGATGCGATGATGGGGCGCGTGCTTGATGCGCTGGAGGCGAGTCCCTATGCGGATAACACGATCGTGGTGCTGTGGAGTGATCATGGTTATCACCACGGGGAGAAGTATGATTGGGGGAAGCATACGCTTTGGGAACGGACGTCGAATGTGCCGTTTATCTGGGCGGGTCCGGGGGTGAAGAAGGGGGCGGTGACGGATGTGACGGCGAGCTTGATCGACATGTATCCGACTTTTGTGGAGATGTGTGGTTTGGCGAAGCCGCATCAGGAGTTGGAAGGGGTTTCGCTGAAGGAGACCTTGGCGAAGCCGGAGGCGGCGAAGGATCGCGATGTTTATTTGCCTTACATGGATCCGGGTGAGTTCGCGGTGATTAACAGGGACTGGCGTTACATTTCCTACGGGAAGGATGGTGAGGAGCTTTATGATTTGAAGGCGGATCCGAATGAGTGGTTTAACTTGGCGGAGAAGCCCGAGTACGGGGAGAGGAAGGCGATTTTACGGAAGTCTGCGCCGAAGGAATTTGCTCCGGGGACGCCGAAGCGGACGATCGGGAAGGATCTGATCATTGAGGGGGAGTCATTTCATTGGAGGAAGGAAGGAGAGAAAGTTCCGGCGAAGAAGATCGGGGGGAAGAAGAGGAAGAATGTCCTCTTTATCGTTTGCGATGATCTGAACACGCATGTGACACCGTCGGGCTATGAACATATTTTGACGCCGACGATGACGCAATTTGCCTCGGAGGCGATGACGTTTCAGCGAGCTTTTTGCCAGTATCCGGTTTGCGGGCCTTCACGGGCTTCGCTCTTGAGTGGCCTCTATCCTGAATCCACCGGGGTTCTTGATAACAAGGCGGACATTCGGGAGACGCGTCCGGGGACGGTTTCGATGCCGCAGTATTTTAAGGAGAATGGTTACTGGACCGCGGAAGTGGGCAAGGTTTTCCATAATCCGCAGAGTAACCATGGTGCCGTGGCTTGGCATGAGTCCCACTTTTACGCGAACGATGAACTGCCCATTGTGACTGCTGCGCGGAAGGAATTTGAAGCGGAGAATGGATCCGTGGAACTTCCCAAGAATCGCAAGGCCTGGAAGACTCTTTCCAAGCAAGTGGCGAGCAAGCTGGATGCGCAAACACCTCCGGGGTTTGGGCGCAGTGGGCTGGCGGATGCGCAGCACAAGGACGGCAAGAACGCGCGGATGGTGGCGAAGTGGCTGCGTGAGAAGCCGAATAGGGGGAAGCCGTTTTTCATCGCGTGTGGGATTCAAAAGCCGCACGTTCCCTTTCTCGCGCCGTCGAAATACTTTGATCGCTATCCGCTCGATGAGATCGTCTATACGCCGGATAGGGCCGATCTTTGGGAGAGCATTCCCCGGGGTGCGCTTGATGGACGTTACAAGCAATTTGGCTTTGAGCTGGGGAAGGAAGATGACGCGCGTCGGCGGGAATACATGCAGGCTTACCACGCGTGCGTGAGTTTCATCGATGCCCAGCTGAAGCTGGTGATAGATGCGCTCAAGGAGAGCGGTCAGTGGGAGGATACGATCGTTATTCTGACATCTGATCACGGCTATCACCTCGGCGACCATTTTATGTGGGGGAAGGTGAGTCTTTTCGACATTGGGGCCAGGGTTCCTTTTGTCATTCGTGTTCCGGGTCTCACAAAGCCGGGGACGGAATCACAGGCGATGGTGGAGTTGATCGATATTTATCCGACTCTGGTTCATCTCACCGGACTGGAGCGGCCAGTGCATGTGCAGGGGGCTTCGCTTCGACCGCTTCTGGGTCATCCCGAGCGGTTGGGGAAAAAGAACTACGCATACAGCGTCGTGAAGCGGGGGGACAAGATGGGCTACGCGCTGCGTAACCAGAAGTGGCGTTATGGCAAGTGGCAAGATGGCGAGGAGCTCTACAATTTAACCGATGACCCCGAGGAGAAGAAGAACCTCGTGAAGAAGGAGGGGCTTGAGCATCGACTCGATGAATTTCGACGTGTTCTCAAAATCAGACAGGAGCAAGCAGCCAGTCGTCGCCAGCCTTGATTCTTTTCATCCCAAATTAAGACCAGTAGAGTCAAATATTATGCCCACCATTCCGATCTCAGAAGCGAAAGCAGAATACGATGTTGTCATTGTTGGCTCCGGGGCCGGAGGTGGCCAGATGGCCTACACTCTAACCCTTGCGGGTCTGAAGTGTCTGATGCTGGAGGCGGGACGTTCCTATGATCCGGCCACCGAGACGGCGATGTTTCAGCGTGGTGACCAGGCGCCGTTGGGCGGGTCATCGACGCCGGACAAGAATTTTGGATTCTTTGATGCGACGGTGGATGGCGGTTGGCAAGTTCCGGACGAGCCTTATACGCAGGCGAGCGACAAGGCGGAGGAGCAGTTTATGTGGTGGCGTGCGCGCATGATGGGCGGGCGGACGAATCACTGGGGTCGGATCTCGCTGCGGAACGGGCCTTATGATTTTAAGCCATATTCGCGGGACGGGCTCGGCTTTGACTGGCCGATTTCCTATGATGATCTGGAGCCCTACTACACGAAGGTGGAGAAGCTCATTGGGGTTTATGGGACGAATGAAGGGATGGAAAATACTCCCGATTCTCCTACGGGAGTTTTGCAGCCGCCGCCGAAGGGCCGGGTGGGTGATTTGATGATTCAGAAGCACGCAAAGAAAGCGGGCGTGCCGGTGGTGCCGATTCACCGGGCGGTGCTGACGAAGCCGCAGGACGGGCCGAAGTTGTCTGCGGAACTTCATCCCGATGATCCCGAGGCGCAGAAGATTGTGTCGCAGTCGATGTCATCGCGGGCGGCCTGTTTTTGGGCGACGGATTGTGGTCGTGGCTGCAGCATCCGCGCAAACTATCAAAGCACGACGGTGCATCTGCCGCCCGCGTTGGCGACGGGGAATTTGGATATCATTCCGAATGCGCATGTGCGTGAAGTGATCGTGGGGAAGGATGGGAAGGCGAAGGGGGTGCTCTTTATCGACAAGACGACAGGCAGGGAAGAGCGGGTGAAAGGGAAGGCGGTGGTGCTGGCGGCGAGCAGTGGTGAGACGGTGCGGATTCTTTTGAATTCCAACAGTGGCGAGGGGATTGCGAACTCGAGCGGCTTGGTTGGGAAATACATCATGGATACGGTGGGGTCGGATATGTTGGGACAGATTCCCGCATTGGAGAATCTTCCGGCGCACAACGATGATGGAGCGGGCGGGTGTCATTTCTACAGTCCGTGGTGGCTCTACAAGGAGCAGAAGGCGGGCAAGCTCGACTTCGCGCGTGGATACCATATCGAGATCGGCGGAACGCGCAGTATGCCGAAGGGAAACAGCCCGGTGCCGGGTCAGTATCTGAAAGGCCTCTACGGGACGAAGCTCAAGGAAGAGGCGCGGCGTTACTATGGGTCCTTTGTTCACCTGGCTTGTCGGGGAGAGATGATTCCGAACGAGGGGTCTTTTGCGGAGCTGGATTCCGAGGTGAAGGACAAGTGGGGGATTCCGGTGATGAAGTGGCACTGGAAATGGAGCGAGCACGAACTCAACATGGCGGCTCATGCCCAGAAGACCTTTGGTGAAGTGTTCGAGGCGGCGGGAGGCAAGGGTCTCTACGATCCGAAGCGGGATGGGCGCAAGGCGATCCTGAAGGGAGGGCAGGTCATTCACGAAGTGGGTGGCGCGATCATGGGGGCCGACGGGAAGAAGTCGGTCTGCAATGAATGGAACCAAACGTGGGATATCAAGAATCTCCTCCTGTGCGACGGGTCGCCTTTTGCCTCGAATGCGGACAAGAATCCCACGGAAACCATCATGGCGCTCGCGTGGCGGGCGGCGGATCGCCTTATTGAAGAAGCCCGGAAAGGAAACCTCTAAACGCAACAGAAACATGAATTCACAGAATACAGAAAATCGCCTTTCCCGTCGTCACGTTCTTGGATGGTTCGCGGCCGCGGCTGCGACCGAAGGGCTTGCGTTGCCGTCCTTTGGGCAATCGGTGCAGCCGGCGACCAAGGGTTACGGACAGGACCCGGTGCTCAACAAGAATTACGAGCCGGGTGAAGTGTGGCCGCTTCTATTTTCAGCGAAAGAGAAGAAGGCTGCGACGGCCCTGGCGGATGTCATTTTACCGAAGGATGAATTTGGTCCGGCGGCGAGCGAGGTGCGGGTGCCTGACTTTGTTGATGAATGGATCAGTGCTCCTTATCCAAGACAGGAGGGGGACCGGGGGGTGATTATTCCGGGTCTCAAGAAGCTCGATGAAGAATGCCGGAAGCATTTTCAAAAAGACTTCGCTGACCTTGGTGCGGCGCAAAAGACAGCGGTCTGTGACGAGATGGCGAAGGGGGATTATTTTTTTCACCTCTTCACGTTGATTGCCTCGGGAGCGTACTACAGCACGCAGGAGGGGTGGCAGGCGATTGGTTACAAGGGGAATACGCCGACGGTGACCTTTGATGGTCCACCGAAGGAGGTGCTGGACCGGCTGGGGCTGGAGCAGACGGTGGAGTGAGGTGTCGGGTTCCGGTTGATTCGAGGGTTCTGTGAGAGTGTCCCCCTTTTGGGGACTATTTTTTTGGAGGGGGAGCGACCTAAGCTGGGGAAAGGTGCGAGCTTCATGATTCATCGTGGGGAAGCACCGGGCTTATCGCAATCGGTTTGTTTTTAAGCCTGTGAGTGATCAGCGATTGAGAACCAACGTTTAGATACAATGAAGACAAAGAAGATGATTACGCAGATAGCAGCCTTCGGCCTGATGGCCACTTTGGCTGATGGTGCCACTCTCCGCTACAATGGGAGCGGGAATTGGAATGATGTTTCCAATAATGACAGCGGGTGGGGGGAGAAAGGAGAGGTTTCGGAAGTCGAGTAATCGATGAGGGTGGCAGGCGAAGATGCGGGGGGCTCCGGCTCGGCTGCCTGTGAGGTAAAAAAGGGGAGCAGGAGGGGTGTTTTCACCAGCGGGTTAATGATGTCCCGACGGCATCATGTTTCTTGGTGGATTGAGACAAGGAAGCCCCTTTAAAACGAGGGTCAAATTTGAGAATTTGTTACCTCTTACGGCGAACAACGAGACCGATCGCACTCAGACCCACAAGAGCCGTGCTTGAGGGCTCAGGGGTTGTTGTGAACGTTGTTGTGCTGATTCCATGGAGGGTAGAAGTGCTCGTTGAGTTGTAATCAAAGGCGATGTTTGGCCCGTTCGTAATGACAGAAGACTGGTTGGTAACAGGAGCCGAGGTATTTACCGACAACACGTTTCCTGAAAAAGTATGGATGGGATTGATGGTGCCCGGGGATGCAATGGGGCTAAAGTTTAAGATCGATTCGATGCCCACCTGATCAATGTGCCAAAAAGACTGCTCGATGGTAGCGATTGGGTCTCCGCCTGTAATGGCGATGTTGTATCCAACGTTGGATCCTTGAGTGGTGCGGCTGAAATACCAACCGAAATTCGCCGCATTCGCTACGACAAAGTTGCTATTGGTTCCGGTGAGAATGGCCGTGTAGGTCCCGTTACTCCAAGTCAGCTCGGCTGGAGCAGTTTGAGTGGAGGTCGACCAATCAATCACGAAAGTCTGTGCATTTGCAGCTGCTGCTGTGGCTATCGCGGCGATGATGATTAAGGTGGTTTTCATGGGGAAGTGATTGGGGACGCGAATCCTGACATTCTTGAGGGTGGCGATAATATCAAAATTTAATAAGTTATCAACATTTATTAACAGTGGTGTTAAGAGGGTCTATCCCGCAGTGCGTACAGGAGAGAGTAGTCTACTGCATCTTCTTAGCTTAAATGGTTTTAAGGTGGGGTGAGTCGGCTTGATGTAAGGCGGAGATGCGCGTACCAAGCGATGTCGGGGACTTTAGGGTGAAAGCACCCAAGGGTAATTTATTTGGGCTGCTTATTGGATGTGGAGGATGCCTTGCATGGCTTGCCAGTTCTTGCCAGGACCCTGAGGGCTTGGTGGTCGACTTTTGCATTGTGGCGGGAGTCGGTGGGGATTTTGTCGATGCGTTGAACGTGTTCGATGTTGGCCCAGGGGAGTTGTTTTTGGATTTCGGGGATGGCTTCTTCGAGGTAGAGGGTTCCCTGATGGAAGGCGCAGCGATGGTGGGGATAGAGGGCGCGGACGGCGGCTTCGACCTGGAGGGGGTAGAGGTTTTGCCATTGTTGGGAATGGCGTCCAAGGAGCCAGAGCCGGCCCTGGTCATCGAGGCGTCCAGCATCGCCGGTGCGGTGCCAGATTTGACCATCGAGGGTGATTTTGTTTTCGGTATCGCCATGACCATCGAGGTAGCCTTTGAGGACGTGCGGGCCGGTGACGAGGATTTCGTCGTCAATGATGCGAAGTTGGATTTGGTCGACGGGTGTTCCGGCGGGGAGTCCTTTTCCGGAGGCGATGAGGTGTTGGATTTCGGGGGTGAGTTGGGAGGCGGGGAAGTGGGCGATGGGTTCGGCTTCGGAGGAGCCGTAGACGGCGTGGAACTTGTCGGGGTGGCGGGCGAGGAGATCGGAGAAGACAGGGGCGCCGCCGGTGTGGAGTTCGGTCATGGGGGTGAAGAACTCGGGCGGAAGGGCTTCGAAAAAGGCGGGTGAGGCGGTGCAGCGGGTGATGTGGTGTTGTCGGACTTGAGCGAGGATTTTGGGGGCGTCGGGGAAACCGGGTCGGGTGAGGTCGGTGTCGGCAATGACGCTGGTGAGCCCGTGGGAGAGATTGGAGAGGAGGAAGACGGGAAGGGTGACGAGATCGACTTGGCCGGGTTTTAGGCGGAGGCTTTCGGAGAGGGTTTCGTCCTGGGCCAAGAGGAATTGGTGGGAGCGGACGATCCCTTTTGGGGTGCCGGTGGAGCCGCTGGTGAAGGTGATGAGGGCGGGGTGTTCGGGGGGGAGGTCGACGAGTTGGCAGGGTGAGTTTTTGGGGTTCCAATGGTGGGTGAAGGGAAGCTTGGGTCCGGTGGAAAAGGCGTTTCTAAGTCGACGGTATTTGAGGCGGAGGAGTTGGGCCTTGGGGCTGCCGAGGAAGGCTTTAGGCGGGAGCCAATCGAGGCATTGGTTGATGAATTGAGAGCCCTTGGCGGGATCGACGAGGATGACGGTGAGTCCGGCGTGGAAGCAGCTGAGGAGGATTTCGTAGAGCTCAATGGTGATGGGATGGAGGACGAGGACGGGGTCGCCAATTTGGAGTCCCTTTTCGCGGAGAAGTTGGGCGCCGCCTTGAACGCGTTGGTTGAGTACGCCGAAGGTGATCGATCGGTCGCGATCGATGATCGCCACGTGATCGGGGTTTTGTTCTGCGAGCTTGTGGACGAGATTCATAGCGTCCTGGAGAAGAGGGCGTAGCGTCGGAAGACGTGGGCGTGGAAGCGGGAGCTGATGCGGAGGGATTGGTTGTCCTCGCGCTGAAGGGCGTGGATGGCTTCGGTGTGGTTGTGTTGGCGGGCGGCGTTTTGGATGCGTTCGACGAGGAGGGTGCCGAGGCCGGCGAAGCGCCGTTCGGGGAGGACGGCGAGGGTTTTAACGATGAAGGTGGGGGCTTGGGAGAAGCCGAAGACGAAGCCGACGAGGTCGTCTTCCGACTCGGCGAGGAAGGCGGACTCAGGAGTGAGGTGTTGGGCGAAGGCGAGATAGGACTGAAGGAATTCGCTTTCGGTGATGGGGGTGTAGAGGAAGTTTTGGGTGAAAGTTTGGAGGCTGAGAGCGAAGATTTTTTTGAGATCGGATTCGAGGTTGTCGAGATCGAGGGTGCGGATGGAAACGTGATGCAGTCGGTTTTCAAGGCGGGTGAGATCGGGTGGCGGGACGGTGAGGTCGAGGAGGGAAGAGGAGTAGCGGGCGAGGGTTTGGTAGCCGGCGGACTCGAAGAGGCTGGCGGTTTCGGGTGGAGTGATGGGCTCCAGGAGGAAGGGTGGGCGGCCATCGGATTCGATGACGGCCCGGTGGGTGCGCCAGGTGTTTCCTTCCATGGGGCCAATGGCGAGGGTGCAGCCTTGCGCGCGGAGGTGGTCTTCGGCATCGGCGAGATCGGTTGCACTTTGAGGAATGCCGAGGCAGCCGATGGTGTGGTCGGGCAGGGTAGGGACGTCCTTCCACCAGAGGCCAAGAGAGTTGTTGATGAGGTGATCGGGGGTGGTCATGAAAGGAGGGCGATGAGGGAAAACCCGTAGGCGAGGATCGCTTGTTCGAAGCGGGAGAGCGAGCCAAGGAAGCGGGAGGCGACAGGGAGAATGAGGAGGGCGGGGTGAAGGCAGGAGCTAACAAGTGCGATGAGGGTCACCTTGATCAAGCAGATGAAGGTGGCTGGCGGCTTGTTGAGATGGGCCTGCGTGGCGGCGTGAAGGAGTGCTACTTGGGTGAGGATGGTGAGGCAAAATCCCTGGTAGCAGATCGCATCGGGGATGGAGGTGGTGACTTTGAGAGCGATCCAAATGAGGCCGGGAAGGGCGACGGCGGCGACGGAATCGGCGCTGTGCTCCATCTTTTTGAGCTCGGGATAGAATCGGGTGGTCGCGAGGTGGATGAGAAAGAGGGTGATGGGGGCAATGAGGTATTCTTTTCCTCCGAGGGCGAAGGAGAGGTAGCCGAAGATGATGGCGCTGAGAAGGCCACCGCCGTTGAGGCTGGTGAGTCGGCGGACAAAGAAGAGAGAGGTGCCGAGGGCGAAGATGATGCCGATCCGGGCAAGGAGTTCGGTCCAGGTGAGGTCGTTGAGGAAGAAGAGAAGGGCGTAGACGGTGATGGGGAGGAGAAGGTTATCGATGCCGGCACCCAGAACGCCTTCCGCCATGGTGGCGACGAGGGCAACGACGGTGGCGATGAGGAGGGCGGTGATGAGATCGTGATGGATGCCGCTGGCCCAGGTGATGAGGAAGCTGACGAGGAAGACGGCGAGGGAGCCTTCGAGTGATTTTTGTCCGGCGTTGGTGCGGTAGTGGTGCTTGCCGAAGCGGCGTCCGATGAGCGCGCCGGCGGTATCGGCAAAGGTGAGGATGCCAATGGCGGGAAGGTAGGTGGAGGGTGAGCCATCGGAGAGTCGGAAGACGATGGCGACACCGACGGGGAAGAGGAGTTCGCCGAAGGAGAGGCGTTGGACGCGGTGGAGAACGTCGCCAATTTTGGGTTTGAGCCAGCGCAGAAGAAGGAGGCTGATGACGGCAAGGGCGGCGAGGAGGTCGACGTGGGCGGGGTCTTCGAAGAGCCAGGGAAAGCTGAGGCAGATGGTGCCCATTCCGAGGTGGACGAGCTTGCGGCTGCCTTCCGCGCTGAGGTGCAGGCGATGGGTAATGAGAAGGAGGGCGAGAAGTGCGCCGATGACGATGAGGATGTTCACGAGACTTCTTCGACGAGGAAGCGGGAGTAAAAGAAGGCGCGGTCTTCACGGAAGAGGGCGTCTGATTCTTCGGGAAGAAGAGTGATGTTCGGGTGATTCGACTGGCGGGGAGCGAGCATGTTCCAGTAGGCAAGGCGGGCTCCGGAAGTGCTGTGGTCGGCGATCTTTTGAAGGAGGGAGGCGGTCGATTCTTCACTCATGTATTCGAAGATATCACTGAGGTTAAAGGCGTCGTATTTCCGGCCATCAAGAGCGGCTTCGAGTGGAGACTCAATGATGGTGAGGCGATCTTCGCGGAGAGCGGTGCGGATTTTTTGGAAGGATTCTTCCTGAAGGGCGAGGGGGAGGGTCTTACCGTAGTGGCCTTTGAGGATCCAGTGGAGGTAGGGATTTTGGGAGGGGTCGAGCTCGACGAGGGCGTAGCGGGCGCGGTCGAGGATGCGGTCGGCAACCGAGCCTTCAACGTAGTCGAAGAACGCGGGGTCGCGTCCGAGTCGGCCCATGACGAAGCGGGAGAAGAAGAGCTTGAAAATGGCGCGCCAGCGGAAGGTGTTCCAGGTGGTGCGATAGAATTCGGCACGTTCTCCGGAGGTGCGCGGAGTGAGGAGTTGCTCGATGCGTTTTTGGGAATGAGCGAGGGGGAGGACGCGGGTACGAAATATTTCGAAGTAGCGTTCAAATTTTCCGCGGGAGGCGGTGACGGTTTTAAGGAAGTCGGGGTAGTCGAGATTGAGGTAGGCGTCGCGTCGTAGCTTGATGCAGGCGATCTGGGCCGGGTTCATCTCGACGGCGGTGACGTGCGCTGCGCCGGCGGCGAGGAGGGCGAAGGAATTGTCGCCGGCGGAACCGATGGAGAGGCAGCGGCGTCCTTCGTGCGCCTTGAGGGCTTTGACGAGGATGTCGGCGTCCTCCCAGCATTGTCCGTAGCGGACTTGGGAGAACTCGGCGCGGGATTGGATTTCACTCTTCATGATCGAGGAGGGTGACTTGTCCGGTTTTCCCGTTCATTTCAACGAGGTCTCCGGTTTTGAGGGTGGTGGTAATATGGCTGAGGGAGACGATGCAGGGGAGCTGCAATTCGCGGGCGACGATGGCGGAGTGTGAGAGGAGGCTTCCGCGTTCGACGAGGAGTCCGGCGGCGGCGGGGAAGAGGACGACCCAGCCGGGGTCGGTTTGAGTGGCGACGAGAATTTCACCGGGAAGGAGGGTGGCTTCGCGGGGATTGGTGACGACGCGGACGGGGCCGCGAACAATGCCGGAGCAGGCGCCGATGCCTTGAAGGTCTCCTTCGTGATCGGTGGGTTCGATGTCGTCGGTGAAGTCGTGAGAGCGATGGATGGGGCCTCGGGCGGAGAAGCGATCGGGAGGGGCGGGAGAGTGATGATATTCTTCAAACTCTTCCTTGCGAGCGGTGACAATTCCTTTGAGGGCGTTGGTGGTGGAGTGGTCGAGAACTTCGTCGAGTTTGAGGTAGAAGATGTCGTCGGCTTGCTCCAAGCGGCCGTCGGCGGTGAGGCGGCCTCCGAGTTCGCGCATGATTTGGCGGACGCGCCCGAAGACGCGGGTGCGCTCGAAGCGGAGGTTTTCGCGGTTGCGGACGAGGTCGCGGGTTTTTCGAAGGATCCAGTTTTTGAGGAATCCTTTGAGGGGTGGGGGTTCCTCGATGGGTTCGGGGGTGAAGGCGGGGCGCTGGGCGAATCCTCCAATGGACGTGAGGAGAGGGCCGGGGTCATCGACGACGGTGGGGCTTTCGAGTTTGAGTTCCTCGAGGCAGCGGTCGCCGAACTCGGCGAGGTAGTCGTTGAATTTGTTGTTGAGCTTGGTGAGGTCTTTGATGGCGTTTCTTTTGACGGCGAGAGAGGCGTCGTGATCGGTCAGGAGTTTGGCGAGGTCGGGGTGGTGCCGGACGATTCCGGCCATTTCCTTGATGAGTCTTGGCGGGCGGGCGGAGATGATGTCGCCGGTATCCTGCAGGAGCTCGTTGGGATTGTCGGAGATTTTTCCGAGGAGGCCGTAGAAGATCATGGCGAAGAAGTCGTTGACGAGGGGGGCGTCCCAGCGTCGGAGCAGTTGGCTTTCGAGATCCTGGTAGTGGGCGACGAGTTCCTCGCTGCGCATTTCCGGGAGAGGGGTGGAGAGGGCGAGGGCGGAGTCGAGGCGTTTGTTGAAAGCGCGGATTTGTTTGGGAAGTCCGATGAAGGAGCGGAGGAGGCCGACGGTGGTCTTGCTGAGGGCGAGGCGGTCGCGCCATTTGGTGGTGGTGTTTTCGGCGACGATCTTTTCGACGATCTCGTCGGGGAGGGGTTTTTTGACTCCCATCATTTGCTCCATGAATCCGCGGTTGGTGGAGAAACCGGGGAGGAGGGCGAGAACGCGGTACCAGCTGACGAGATTGTAGTAGGTGCGGCCGCGGACGAGGCCGAGCATTTTGGGGAAGACGGTATCGTTGGCTTCGATCTTCCAGGTGGGGACGCCGAGGAGTTTGCAGAATTCGCGGTAGACGTGTTCGTAGATGCGCGAGGCGAACGAGAAGGTGAGCGGGGTGGTGACACCGCCGTAGCTTTCGGCGATGTTGCTATTGTCCCAGACAACGAGCTCGTCGGAGGGATCGGGGAGATTGGAGAGAGTGGTGATGGCGCGGCTTTGGAGGAGCCAGAGGGTGCCTTGTTGGTCGATGGCCCACTCGATGTCCTGCGGGCGGTTGAAGTGGGCATTGCACTGACGGCAAAGGGTGGCGATTTCCTTGATTTGGCGCGGGGTGAGAAGGGTGCTTTCTCCGGCGATGGTGTTGTCCCGGGAGATGCGCCAGTCGTGGGAGTCTACTTCGCCTGAGACGAGGGATTCGCCGAGTCCTTCGACGGCGGAGACAAGGCAGACATCGCGGTCGCCCGAGACGGGGTCGGCACCGAAGGCGACGCCGGCGAATCGGGCGTCGACCATTTCCTGAACGATGACGGCGACGGGAGCATCGGATTCGGTTTGGCGTGATTGGGTGTAAGCGGAGACGCGATCGGCTTTTTGCGAATTGCGGACTTCTTCGATTTTGGCGGGGATGTCCTGCGGAGCGACATTGAGGAAGCTTTCGAACTGTCCGGCAAAGGAGTGCTCCGAGCCGTCTTCGGCCATGGCCGAAGAGCGGACGGCGTGGGGTCCGGTGAGTTCGGGAAGAGAGTAGGATCCGGTGGTGACGGCGAACCAGGTGGGCACCTTGAAGCCGGCCTGGGTGAGCTGAGCGAGGGCGAGGGCTTTGCCGCCTACGGGGTCGGTAGGCTGGCAGTGAAGGGCTTCGATGATCATGACAGGAAGAGGGGGAGGATTCCGAGAGTGAGGTAGAGAAGAAGCGTCCAGAGGCCGGCGATCAGTTCCATTCGTTTTCCGGGTTGCCAAAGGAGGATGGCGAGTCCGAGAGCGGATCCGAGGATGATCGAAGTGTGGAAATGAGTGCCGATCTGGCAAGCGGCGATGAAGGCAAAGAGGAAGGTGGCGAGCATGCAGGAGAGCCAAATGAAGACGGCGTTTTTTTTGCCCCAGAGTTTGCTGTAAGTGGGGACGCCTGTTTCTTCGTCGGCTGGCTCCCGAATTTTACGTCCGAGCTCGATGACGAGCCCATTGCAGAAGCTGGCGGCGAGGAACCAGATGAGTCCGGAGGGAGCTGAACCGTGGGTGGGTTGCCAGTAGGTGGCAGTGGCGTAAAAATCGACAATGGGCATGATGAGCATGTGGGTCCAGAGGTAGGTAATGGGTCGCTCTTTGAGCCAGTCACGGCAGAAGAACTCGACGCTCATCAAGGCGAGGTAGGCCCAGGCGAGGATGAGGACGATCACGAGGGGGGGGGAGAACCAGAGGGCGAGAGCGAGCTGAATGACGGCTCCGAGGACAAAGACGATACCGAGGGAGCGCAGAGAGATCAGGCCGCGAGGAACGGGTCGGTAGGGACGGTAGGTGGCGTCCTCTTCGGCGTCCTTAAATTCATCGGCAATTCGGAGTTGGAGGAAGAAGATCAGGCAGGTCGCAAAGGCGACGAGAAACATGGGAAGGGTGGGTTCCGGACCCTTGCTGAGGAAGGAGGAATAGAGAACGGCGCAGGCGCTGAAGGCAGCGACGAGAAGTCCGTTGGCTATGATTGGGAAGCGTTCTTTTTGGTAAGTCCACCAGCGCATGTCGACACAGTAGGGAATTTCATAAAATACATCCAATCGATAAATGGAAACCTAACATTGATGGTGTCAATGTTTTCCCCGGGCGAGGTTTTTGTGTGCGCGGGAGAAGTGACCGGCGGCGAGGGCGCCGATGATGGAGAGTTCGCCACCGAGGATGAGGCCTGCGGTGACCTCGGCGAGGGCGCGGGCTTTGTCGGGGCCGACGAGGCCCATGAGTTGGAGGCAGGCGTTTTGGGTGGGGAGTCCGGTGCCTCCTCCGACGGTGCCGACCATGATGCCGGGGAGGGTGACGGCGGCGTAGAGATCGCCATTTTCAGATTCTTCAAAGCGGGTGACGCCGATGGCGGACTCGGCGACGCAGGCGACATCCTGACCGGTGGCGAGGTAGAGGGCGGCGAGGCCGTTGGCGAAGTGGCCCTGGATGCCGATGGTGCCGCTGAGGACGCCTCCGATGGCGGAGGTGCGCCAGTAGTCGCACATGTCCTTGACCGAGCAGTGGAGGCGTTTCTCGACAAGGGTGGCGGGGAGGGACACTTCGGCGGAGACCTTTTTGCCGCGGGCGGAAGTGAAGGCGCGGGAGCTGGCTTTCTTGTCGCCGGAAAGGTTGGCCTCGACGTAGGCGCGTTGGGGAGAGACGGGGGAGTGTTCGAGGATGAAATCGCAGATCGCCTGGGTGGCGATGGTGATCATGTTTTGGCCGGAGGCGTCGGCGGTTTGGAAATCGAAGTTGAGATAGACGTGGTTGCCTTCGACGGTGGTGGCGATATCGACAAGGCGGCCGTGGTTGGTGGTGGTGGAGACGATTTCTTTGAAGGTGTCGATTTGGGACATGGCCCACATGACGAACTGTCCGGCGTGGCTCAGGGAGGCGAAAGAGAAAAAGGGAGAGCGGCTGATAGATTCGTTCAGGACGGCGGCGGAACATCCCCCGGCTTCGGTAATGAGCGAGGCTCCCCGGTGGTAGCTGGCGACGAGGGCGGCCTCGGTGGTGGCGAGGGGGACGTGGTAGTCGCCTTTGGCATAGAGGCCGTTGACGCGGAGTGGTCCGGCGATGCCGAGCGGGATTTTGAGTGAGCCGATGAGGTTTTCGATATTGCCGGAGTAGGCTTCGAGGTCGTCGGGTTGGAAGAGGGTGGCTTTGATCTGCGGGTCGGTGGCAATTTTATCCCAAAGTTGCTCGACCCGGGCGGGGTGGGTTTTGGCGCTGACGGGGATTTTTTTTGGAAGGTCAGTGAGGTTGGGGGCGAGTTGTTTGACGAGGTCGTCGAGATTTCGGCCAGCGAGGACGTCGTCGATGTGTTGCTTTGTGAGATCGTGTTTTCCCGCCATACGAACAGTGGTATCCGGATCATGGGCCACTATCAATCTGATAGAGTGATCATGCGATAGCCGATCCCATTTCCGCTTCTTTTTTTGTTAGAAAATTGGTGTGAGTTACTTGATACGGAGGATGCCTTGCATGGCTTGCCAGTGGCCGGGGAAGGTGCAGATGTAGGGGTAGTCGCCGGGTTTTGAGGGGGCGCGGAAGTGGAGGGTGTGGTTTTTTCCGGGGTCGATGACGGGGATGATGTGGAGGACTTCGGAGAGGGCGGGGACGTAGTTTTTTTGGTCGGCCTTGGGGTCGTTAAGCATTTTGAAGGAGGCTTCTCCGACTTTTTGGGTGGCTCCGGGTGTTACGATGACGAGGTTGTGAGGCATGACATCGGTGTTCTTGAGGCTGAGGGCGATGGCTTGGTCGGGTTTGGCGGTGAGGATTTTTTGTTTGTACTGGAGACCACCGATGGCATCGACGGTGAGCTTGATGTGGCCTTCGAGGGGTTTGCCGGTGACGTTGTTTTGTTTCGGTTTGTTGGTGCCGCGATCGATGCGGAGGGCGATGGAGGTGGGCTTTTTCTTATGAAAAATTTCGACACCTTCGTGATTAAAATGGGGGGAGAGGTAGAGGGGGGAGGGGAAGAGGTCGGTTTTGAAGTCGTGGCCGTCGGCTGCGGTGAGGTGCATGCGGAGGTGGAGTTGCATGACGGGTTGGAGCCCGGGGATTTCGACGAAGAGGGAGGTTCCCTCATTTAAGAGGGTGACGGAGCGGATGGTGACGGGGTCGTGTCCGAGGGAGGCGGGGTTTTTGAGAGAGAACTCGGGGGAGCCGTAGCGTTTTTTGTATTCGTAGTTCCAGACTTGGCCGAAGTGGCGGTGGAGTTCTTTGGCGCTGGCGGCGAGGGGTTGGGTGAAGTCGATGCGGACGCCATTGGTGTGGACCTGGAAGCCGGAGGGTTTGTAGACTTTTTGGCCGGTGTAGCGGACGCGGTGGAAGCAGCCGTCCTGGGTGGAGTAGTCGCCCCAGCCATCGAGGCCGACGAGGTAGAGTTGGCCGTCTTGAGGGTGGAATTTTCCACGCATGGAGCCGGCGAGGAATTCGCCCTCGAGGGGAACGGTGGCGCCTTGGGGGCGGGCGGCTTTGTCATCGCGGAGGATGAGGTAGTGGAGGCCGGACCCGTAGGAGAGGCCGAGGTGGGAACCTTTGAAGGGGCCCCATTTGTCGGAGGTGATCTCGACCATGCCGCCGACCGAGCCGTCGATGCCGCGGGGGATGTAGCAGAGGGGCGGGGAGATTTGGTTGGTCTTATCGGCGGAGCTGGGGAGGCCGTAGAATTCCCCCTGGTGGACTTCGATGATGGAGGAGGCGGGGGTCCAGGTGCCTTCCTGGGGGGCGACCCAGAAGTAGTCGGCGGAGCCGCCGATGCCCATGCAGTTGCGGACGCCGGAGCCTTGGATGACGGTCTTGCGGTCGGGGCCGGTGCGGAGGATGGCTTCGCGTTGGGTGAAGTGGAAGGAGCCATCGGAAGTACGATGAAGGCCGAAGGTGTGGGAGTGGGAGCGATCGTAGCCGCCGAAGTCGTTGGCGTAGTTCTCGTAGAAGTCGGCTTCGCCGTCGGCGTTGGTGTCGTGGAGGCGGTAGATTTGGCCGCGGTCGAGGACGAAGATGCCGTCGTGATCGATGTGGATGCCGACGGGTTGGTTGAGGCCGGTGGCGAAGCGACGCCAGGTGACATTTTGGAGGGAGTCATCGATGCCGGAGACGAGCCAGACGTCGCCGGGGAGGGTGCAGACGAGGGCGTCGCCATTGGGGAAAAAGTCGATGCCGCTGAGTTGCATGACGTTTTGGTAGGGGTTGTTGAAGGGGACTGTGAGGGTGTCGACGAGGTAGGCGGAATCGGGGCGGGGTTTGCCGAGGGTGCCGGGGGATTTGAGGGTTTCGGTCCAGCGGCGGGTGGGTTTGCGGTCGGCGGTGAGGTGGGTGATTCCGGCATCGAATGACAGGTCGAGGCCGAGCTTATTGACTTGGGCGATGATGACGGAGGCTCCAGCGGTGGCGCTCTTCAGGGAGAGGATGCCGTTGCTGAGGGCGGCTTCGACATTTTGGGAGGAGACGATGGAGGTGTGTAGATCGTTGCCGAGGGGGAGGTCGAGGTGGCCGGTGGGGGAGAGATCGAGGCGGCGGTAGAAGACGTTTGTTTCGGCCCATGGTTCGTCCTGGAGGGTGACGTCGCCGAGTTGGTATTTGAAGACGATGCGTTTGCCGTAGCGGTGGAAGCCGAGGTAGGTGGCGTCGGCCGGGGCGGTGGCATTTTCAGAGGCGAACCAAGGGGTGCCTTCGATGAGGGCGTTGCGCGAGGTGCCCCAGCGGAAGCCGTGGAACCCGACGAAGCCGTCCTGCCAGACGGTGCGGTAGCTGAGGGTTTGGGGGTCGAAGCAGGCGGAGAGTTCGCGGTCTTCGCCGAGGCGGATGTTGATGCCCTTGAGGACGACGAGTTTTTTGTAGCGGGTGACGTGGGTGAAGTGCTCGCCGAGTTCGATGTCGTTCCAGCGGGTGTCGCTGTGGTTGTTCTGGTTGTGTTTTCCCCAGTGGCCGTGGAGGCCGGCGTCGAGTCCGGGGTAGGCGGGGATGGTTTCGGGGACGGGCCCGGAGCTGGCCATGAAGAAGTCGGCCTGGCGTTGGTAGAAGTCGTAGAGGCGGGCTTCGTTGACTGTTTTATCGGCGAGTTGGTAGCCATCGCGACCGCCTTTTGGGTCGGCGTAAGGGTGAAGGTCGGGCTTGGCGGCGCCTCCGGATTCCTGGGCGGAGAGGGTTCCGCAAATGGTTGAAGAGAAGGCGAGGGCGAGCGAAAGGAGGCGGGATGAGGACATGGGCGATGGAAGGGCAAGGATACGGAGTGGTGGCGGTGATCCTTGCAGGGATCTCCGGGCCACCACGGCCATCCTGATCCTTACTCGGCGACCGAGATCACGCGCCAGAATTTTTTAGTTCCGGTCGCTCCGCCGACATCGATGAGGCCATCGTTGCCGCCGGTGGCGACGACCTGTGCGCCTTGGGTTTGCCAGTTTTCGAGATCCAGACTCGATTGCAGTTGATAGGTGATGTTGGCCTCGCCGCGGAAGCGGATGACGACATTGTTTCCGGAGATGAGAAGGTCGAGGATTTCCGCCTTAGCTCCTTCGTAGAACTGTCCGAAGATTTCGAACTCCTCTTCGATCCGGCCTTGCTGGTCATCGTCTCCGGACCAGACCGCAAGCAATCGGCCGTTCGAGGAATTGACGCCGACCATGGGGGTGTGGGCATTGAAGTTTGGATCGTTATCAGGGCCCATATCGCTGAGGAAGAAGTTGGAGGTTCCAATCGGATTCGCGACCACGGGCGAGAGCAATTGGCCGCGAATCTCCGAGCCATCTCCGGCTCCGAGGGGGATCGATTCCCAAACGACGATGTAGTCGCCACGGACGGGATCGTAGGCACAGGAGGGGTTGACTGCGGTAGCATCCGGCGCATCACTGATGGTGAAGATATCGGACGATTCGGGAATGCCCTCGAAATAGAAGCGGCCGTGGATCTGGATGTCTCCGAGCGAAGCGGCGTCGGCCTGCCAGACGACGAGGAAGCCGTTTTCAGCGTCGGCATCGAGGCTTGCGCAGACGGCGGGATTTTGCGCAGTGCGACCGGAGTCATTGTTGGGGAGGGTGGTGCTGATCTTGATGATCGAAAGGGGTTGTCCGGTCTGGCCACTGACGCGGCGTCCGTAGATTTCGTATTTGTCATCCAAGGCTCCCCCATCGGCCTGCCAGACTGCGAGGAAGTCCACTCCGTTGAAAGCGACCGAGGGATTCAAGGCATCGCGATCGGCATTTCCATCGGTCGAGGTGGCGCTGAGGCGAAAATCATCCAGACCGACCTCGGCCGCGTCGGGGCCATTGAGATGTTGACCGTAGATTTCAAATTCGTTGTTCACCAATGAGCCGGTATCGGAGTCGGATTCCCACACGACGAGATATTGATTGGTGAGGTGGTTGTAGGCCACGTCGGGGTTGGCGCCATCGATCTGATTGTTGCCGCGGGTTCCGACGTCACTGATCCGCGTTTCATCGGTCAGGAATTCTCCGGTGCCACCGTTCATGCGTCGCACGAAGATCTCGGTTTCCGAGCCACTAAATCCGTTGTCGGATCGACTGAAGCCTGCCCAGACGACAAGGAACTCGTTGTCCGTTTCATTGTAAGCGGCAGCGGGGTCCTGGTTTTCCCCGATGGCGGAGCCTCCACCGCTGCTTTGATCGATGATGAAATCATCCTCGTGAAGTCGTGCGCCGGTGGTGCCATCGATGCGGTTTCCGAAAATTCTTTCAAGCGCAAAGGCGCCGCCGGCTCCGGGGTTTTCCCAGACAACGAGAAAGCAATCGTCAGTTGAATTGTAAGCGAGGGCCGGGACGAAGGCGTCACTGATGTTATCGCCATCACTGCCGGCATTGCTGATCCGGGCGTCATTGGATCCCACTTCCAAAAGACCGCCATCCACGGATGCCAATTGGACAAAGATTTCCTCTTCCTCCGGGAAGAGGCCGAATTGATCATCATTACCCGACCAGGCGAGGAATATCCGGGCACCCGGACCGCTGGCCAAGGCCAAGGGGGCTTCGGGGCCAAAGGTGTCGTCCCCATCCGGACCGAGGTCAGTCATTCGGGTGTTGGATCCGAGAGCCGAACCGCTGGCGCCGTCGATGACCTGTCCGACGATTTCCTCTTCCCGGCCACCTCCACCGAAATCCTCCGATGCGCGCCAAGTGACGACGAAGGCCTTTTGGTCATCCTGGTAGATGACCTTGGGATCGGTAGCGGAGTCCGCCGAGGTGCCGTCGTCATTTCCGAAGAAGCTGATTCTGAAATCATCTGCGCCCACTTCCACACCGGTTGCGTCGGCGATGAGCTGGCCGTAGATTTCGTTCTCGTTGTTTGCGAGGGAGCCGACGCCGGTGTCGGCCTCCCAGACGACGAGAAAGCGGTCCTGGTTCGGGTCATAGGCCGCTGTCGGAGCGCCGGCATCCGCACCGGTGTCGCCATCTGTGCCGACACTGCTGATGCGGAAGTCATTGGGGCCCATCTCCGCCATGGTCACGGCATCCACGAGTTGACCGAAGATTTCCTGTTCGCCATTTACCAATCCCCCGGACAAATCATCGCCCTCCCAGACGACGAGAAAGCGTCCGGCATCACTGTATGCGATGGCCGGATTGAGGGCATCATAGCCTCCGTCTCCGTCCGGTCCCATGTCGCTGAAGCGAACGGTGCCTCCGATGCGAAATCCGGAGCCGTTGAGGAAGTGACCGAAGATTTCGTTTTCGTTTCTGATCAGGCCGCCGCTTTGTTGGTAGCCGCTCCAGACAATCAGATAGCGGTTGGTCTCGGGGGAATACGAGAGGGCCGGGTTAACAGTGCCTTCGTTTTCGTCATCGTTGACCATGAAGGCGTCCCCAATTTTGGCTCCGGTTTCGGCAAGGAGTCGTTGGCCTCTGATCTCGCTGGATGAGGTGGTCCAAACGACGAGGTATTCACCTGCGGCGGAATTGTAAGCCACGGCGGGTTGGCGGGGATAGACCGAATTGGTGTCACCATCCTCAAAGGTATCGCTGATGGCGAATTGGAGGTCGCCGACCAACGCTCCGGTGGTGGCATCGATTCGTTGACCGAAGATCTCAATCTCATTGAGGAGGCGTTCGCCCACCATGCCATCGGCACTCCAGACGATGAAGTATTCGTTTCGGTTTGCATTGTAGACGACGGCAGGTTCTTCCGCGCGGAAATACTTGGCGAAGTCGTCCACCGAGTGGCTCACCCGGAAGTCATTGGTTCCGATTTCGGGGTCGACGGTCACCGGATAGGAGGCGAGGGCGAGCACGTCACCGGCGACGAAGATTTTCGTTCCTTCTGCGGTCGCCGTCATTTGGGCAGGGAGCTTCTTACCATCGGCATCAAACACGGTGACGCCTCCCAAGCTGACGACTCCGCCATTTTGAGAACGCCAGAGCCAACCTTGGGGGTGTTCTTCAAAGGTGCCGTCGCAACGGATTTCCCCCGAGACAACGAAGTCTGCACTCTGAGGTTCGTGAAGAATGAAGCGCTGCTCGACGCAATCGATCTTCGCGAGGTATTCCTCGGTAACTCCTTCACGGGAATAGTGGATGACGGGGGAGGGGGCTGCTTTGTGGTCGGGAATGACCGGGGCGGCCGAGGTGTTTTGCCAATTCCAAACGGGACCACCGAGGCGGGGGGTGAAGGTGAGGCCATCGGGAGCGAACTCGACCAGGTGTCGGGGATGGGTCAGTTGCAGGCGGTGGTCCTGTTGGGAAATTTTGTTTACGGCAATGGTGGTGGCCTGTTCGACACTGATCCCGGACTTGCTCCGTACCACCGGGGATTGGGCGGGGAGTGCCGGAGAGGGGGTGATGGTGCTTTGTTCCGCATGAGTGACCGGTGCGGGTGCGGGGGTGTGCTCCTGTCGGTCCAAGAGGAGGACGGCTGCGATGCCGGCCAGGATGATCAGGGACAAGCGGCAAAGATATTTTCTGCCCGCGCGGGAATTGAATCGTTGTGAACTCATGACTAACTGCACTAAAAACCACAAATAAGGGCTGCCGAAGGGTTAGGGAAGCCTTGACTCATTTCACAGCAGAAAGGAGACCAACACGATCTTTCCCGGTATCTGACCTACAAATTGGGTGGAACAGGGGGTGGCCGGGGAATGAGCGTTGCACAGTTTTCTTGAGGCGGACATTTCCCTGTTTAGCGTATGATAATGATTGCCCCTTTGAGCCCTTTGAAGATTTCCATGTTCACCCGAAGCGTGTTGGTGGTGCTTTCGGGGTTTCTATTTTCTCTGGCGGGAGCCGATGAGTTGACGGGTGATTGGACGCTTAAGATGGAATCGGGGAATCCGGGTTGGTTGAGTATCGCGAGAGAGGAGGGGAAAGCGGTGGTGAGGATGCGGGTGCATGTGG
Source organism: Verrucomicrobiaceae bacterium (assembly GCA_051252135.1). Classification (GTDB taxonomy): domain Bacteria; phylum Verrucomicrobiota; class Verrucomicrobiia; order Verrucomicrobiales; family Akkermansiaceae; genus SW10. The sequence goes on from JBPOGH010000002.1 coordinate 61,140, forward strand.
GATCGGATGGTCCCCACACCGGGGTGACGGAAGAGGACGGGCGGCTTTCGTTTACGATGCGCCAGAACAAGAAGGCGAAGGGGAGCAAGACCGTCGAGGTGGGGCTGAAGGACGGGAAGCTGGAGGGGGTGTTGATTGTGACCTCGAAGGATGGGGTGGTGAAGCGTGATCCTTTTGTGGGGAAGAAGATGCCGCCGATGCCGGCTGCGCCACCTGATTTGGAGAAGGTGAAGTTCGGGGTGCCGGTTTCGATTTTCAACGGGAAGGATTTGACGGGGTGGCGACCGCACGAGGCGGACAAGATCAATGGTTGGGGGGTGAAGGACGGGTTGTTGGTGAATACGACTCCGAAGACGGATTTCAGTGCGACGGGGGCGTATGCGAATCTGCGGACGGAAGCGGTTTATGAGGACTTCCGGCTGCACATCGAGTTCCTGATTGAAGAGGGGCGGAACAGCGGGGTTTATTTACGGGGGATGTATGAGGCGCAGGTGGTGGACCGGGATAGCCGGATGCAGGGGGTGCAGGGAGTGGGCTCCATTTTTGGGAGGATTGCGCCGTCCAAGAACGCCGGGAAAAAGGGAGGGGAGTGGCAGAGTTATGATCTGACTTTGGTGGATCGGCACGTCACGGTGGTTCTCAACGGGGAGAAGGTGATTGATAACCAGCCGGTGCACGGGCCGACGGGAGGGGCGGTGTTTACGGATCCGACCCAGCCGGGGCCGATCCATTTGCAGGGCGATCACACGAGTGTGGCTTACCGGAACATTACTCTCGCCCCGGTGATCAAGGACTAGGTGGGATCGAGGTAGGGGGGAGGATTGGTAGTAGGTGGGCCTCAAGAAGCCCGGTGAGGACAGCCGGAAGGACTTCCAAAAGAACTTTCCCGGCGCGAGCGAGGAGCAGAAGAAGGGAGTCTGCGATGAGGTGGCCAAGGGGAATTATTTTTCCAAGGTCTTCACCGGTATCACCTCCGCCACTCCGGAGATTGCCCTCCCGCTTGGCTGACCAGAGTTGACAACTGAATCCTGGCCCCCAGCTTGCAGACGGCGTTATGCCGACAAATGGCTGATATCAACGAGCGGGGGAATCCTGCCTACCCTTGGCACAACCAAGACGACAACCCCTGCACGAGTTGCGGCGCCTGCTGTGCCACCTACCGGGTGTCATTCTACGGTGGCGAATGTGATGACTCACCATGGGGCACAGTGCCGGTCGGCCTGACTGATTCCCTCACCCATTCCCGGCAGGTGATGAAGGGGACCAATCAAAAAAATCCCCGCTGCGTGGCGCTCACCGGAGAGATTGGGCAATGCGTTGGTTGTGAGATTCATGCGGTGCGATCTTCGGTCTGCCGTGATTTCCCTCCTTCCTGGGAAGCGGGCATTCACAATCCCGACTGTGATCAAGCCCGTCTCGCCCACGGACTAGAGCCTTTGGAAAACCCAAAGATCCTCCCGCTCGCCCCGGACGACCAACCCACTACGCCACGCCCTCCCAAACGAGTCGCGTGAATTTCAGACCTCCGAAGGTGGCGGAGTTTTTGGATACGTTTGTGTCGGGTTGGCCGGGGAGTCTCTTTTTATTTGGAGGGGGTGAAGATGATTCTTCGGTAGGCGGACAGGTTGTGGGTGCCGTTGTCGGTGATCTCGCAGATGAGATGGAAGCTCTTGCCGGCGGAGTCGGAGGGGACTTTGAGGGTGACGCGGCTTGAGTTGCTTTGCTCGAGGTCGATCTTGCCCTGGTAGGTGCCGGCCTCGGAGAGGACCCACCATTTGAAGGTGAGTTCGTCGCCGTCGGGGTCGTGTGATTTTGAGGCGTCGAGGGTGAGGGTGGATCCTTGTTGGGGGGATTTTGTGAGGATGTTGAGTCCGGCGTCGTCATCGATGACGGCGACGGGGTTCTTGTTTCCCTTGCCGTCCTTTGCCCAGTCCATGCGGGCGGCGAAATTCCGGAAGGTGGCGGGGTAGAAGTAGCTTTGATACTTTGAGGAGGTGCCGGCGGCGGAACCACGGTGGTTTTGATAGGCTTTGGTGGTGCCGTCCTTGCAGGTGGCGAACTCGAAGTAACCGCCCCAGCCAACGTGGTTGGGGGATTCGGGGTCGTTGAGTCCGTTGGGGATGAGGTGGAGGAAGGCGGGGGTGTCTCCTTCGACGCCGTATTTGTATTTCGGGTAGCGTTTTCCGAGGTTTCCGTGGCCTTGAATGTGGGTGGCGTAGTGGGTCCAGTTTTTTCGGCCGGTTCCGTTTTGGTGTTTCCAGGCGCTCTCGTCCCAGATGAAGAAGAGGTCCTTTTCGAACTGTTGGCGCATCCAGGAGTGTGAGCTTTCCTGCCAGTCGATGACATTGCCGGACTTCTGTTTCCCGTCCTGATCGGTGATGGTGTAGACGCGGAGTTTGTTGAGGAAGGCTTGGAGTTCCTCCTTGCTGCGGGTTTCCTGTACCTGCCAGATGGCCTGGGCGAGGGTGTTGCCGCCCCCCCAGACCGAGATCCAGAGCGGGCGGTCATCTTTTTCATCGGCGAGCTTGATGATGAAGTCGCTGCCGGGGGAGCGGTTGTCCTTTCCGATGAACTTTTGGCCGCGATGTTTGCTGCCCATCATGCTTCGTTCCCTCAGGTAGTCCGGGCCCGGCCAGTAGCCGATCTGCTGGGTGCCGGAATCGTGGAGATGGTCTTTTTGGCCCGAGCGTTTCAGGAGATTGGGGAGGTCCTTTTGGTAGAGGTCGATGGCTTCGTGAATCAATTGGTAGTAGTCCTCCCGGGCGGTGCTGGCGCTCCAGCCGGTGGAGTGGATGAGCCCTTCGATTTCGAAGAGGTCGGCATGGACGAGGAGACGGATGATGGATTCCATGTCGTCCGGTTCGACCTTGTCGGGGGAGATATCGGTCAGGACGACGAGGCGTGGTTTGTCGGCTGCGGGGGCGATCCCCGTGAGAGAAAGGATTAAGGCGAGGCCGGGAATGAGGGTTCCGAATTTGAGAGGGGAGAGTGAGCGTTTTTTGTTCATGCGAAATGTTGGGTTTGGGGAGATTGCGGGGAGGGAAGGTTATGTCCGTAGAGTTGGAACCCTATCGGGATGCCGGGCGAATATCATCTTGTTCTGGGGCTGAAAATTCCTGTATCCTAAGATTGTGCAGCGTTTTGATCACGACCGTTTTGACTTTCAGCCCTACGGTTTCACCTGCGAGCTGTGGACGGCGGCGCCGATGCGGCGTCCGGATCGGCACAATGAGATTGAATTGAACCTGCTGAAGAGCGGGACGCTGACGTATCTTTTTGGTGGCAAACGGGTCTCGACGCCATCAGGTGGGCTGTGTGCCTTTTGGGCGGCCGCGCCCCATCAGATCATCGATTCCTCGGGTGATCCGGAGTACTATGTTGTGACCCTGCCGCTGGCGTGGTTTTTGCAATGTCGCCTGCCCAAGAAGTTCGTTGACCGACTCTTGCACGGCGAATTTCTGAGCGAGTCAACGGTGGACCGGCTCTCTTTGGATCTGCAACTTTTTCAAACATGGATCGGCGATCTTGCGGGGATTGAGGGTCAACCGAAGTCCGCGATTCAGCTTGAGATTCAGGCCCGCCTGGAGCGGTTTGCCGATTCAATTCCCGAGGGAGATCCGGATGAGATTTTTCCCGGATCGGCGGTGTTTCCGGGCGGGGGCGGGCTTGGGAAGGCAGAGCGATTGGCGGCCTACATTGCGCAACATTATCAGGAGACGATCCCGATTGAGAAAATTGCAGGAGAGGTGGATCTCCATCCCAATTACGCGATGGGCCTTTTCAAGAAAACGTTCAACCTCACGATCAACGAGTATCTTACCCAGCTGCGGCTTTCCCATGCCCAGCGGCTCCTTGCGACGACGGATGACAAGGTCATCGATATCGCGTTGGATGCGGGGTATCAGACCTTGAGTCGATTTTATGTGGCCTTTGACAAGTCCTGCGGTTGTTCGCCGGGGAATTACCGACGGGAGCACCGGATGAGGCTTTGATGGATCCCATGGGGTGGATTCGATTGGGGTTGGGGCAGGGAAGGGAGCTGAGCGGGAACCTTTTTTGCGGGGGATGAATGACGGGTGAACAGGAAGGGGGAGGAGTTTGATCCGGCGTTCTTTAAGGATCATGGTCTGGGGAGTTGCATCTGTACGTTTCCAGACATAATTTGCGGCGTGGAGGACGGGCTTTCTGTGTGAAGCAAGGCAACGATGGGATCGTCACGATGAGGATCCTGCGACCGACTTTTTCACGGACCCCCCATTTTCAATCAACGCGATGTTTTCCGATCAGTTCAAACGGCGGTGGCTTTCGGGCTTGCTCACGATCTTTATTGTTTCGAGCGGTTCTGCCCATGAGGTGATCTTGACGGGCTGGCATGATTTTTCCGCGGGCTACCAATTTTACCGGTATTCGGGATCGCCGAAGGGGTCTGATGCGGGGCTGACCGGGGTGACGGGGAATTTGTGGGGAGGGAATGGGGCGCGGGAAACCTGGGGGTCGACCGATGGAACCTACGGTCCGGAGGTGGAGGTGGGGGATGATGCGACGGATGGGGCGATGGCGCTGAGGACGGATCGGGATTTCCTCGATTTCACGGTGATCAATGGCACGGGAGGCAGTCTTCAGTTGAGCCGGGTGCTTTTTGATTTTGCGAGTGTGAACGGGAACTCGCCGAGAAATCTCAAGCTCTTTTACCTCAACGGGGGTCTCAGTATTCCTGATAGCACCTTGATTGAGTCGTGGACCGGAATCCACAACGGGCTGCCGATCATTTCCGATTATGAGGATGTCGAAGTGAGTCTGGAGGGTCTTGCCGACCGGGTGTTGGCTTCCGGGGAGACGGCGAAGTTTCGCTTTCAGGTGGATACGGCGTCGAATCAATTCCAGGCCATGCTGATGGACAACATTGCGGTGATGGGATCCTCCGACGAGTTCCGTATTCTGACCTACAACATCCACGGTGGAGTGGGCCCTGATGATGAGGGGGACCTTGAGACCAATTTGAAGACCTTTCAGGAGACCATGATGACCGGAGAAGATGTGCTTTGCTTGCAAGAAGTGGGTGCGGGCGGGGCGAGCAATGTGACGGCGGACTGGGCAACGGTGCAGGCGGTGTTTGCAGATTATCCCTACACCTATCAGACGAAGAACACGACAACGGCTCCCATCTGGCCGTGGGAGACGCGCCTGCAAACCTCGATTGCGATCTTGTCGAAACATCCCTTCGAGAGCACGCACAGCTCACTGATTCAAACCGATCCGCAGGGGGACCGGTGGGAACGTCATGCCCAGCATGTGCAGATCAAGGTGGGTGAAGAAGTGGTCGACGTTTTCAACTTTCACAACACCTACAACTTTTTCGAGAACGATTACGAATCCGAGAAATCGGGGCTGAGCAAATTCAAAACCTACGTGTTGGGTCGGCTTGGGGTGGCTACGATGGGCGATGCGAAACGGTTGTTGATGCTGGGGGATTTCAATGTGCTTCAGGGGAATGTGGACGCGATTTTGGGTGCGCCCTCCCGGCGGAGCAACGGGCTGGACCATGTCGCCAGCACCCCGGTCTTCAGCGGGACGGGAGTCTATGGAACGGCAGCGGCGGATTTGTCCGATCATAATGCGGTGTGGGTTTCCCTCGATCTTGAGGCGCCTGATCCAAACGGGATGACCTGGGGATCCGTGCCGGTTGAGTCGGGTCAAAGCTCCATCACGATGACTGCGAGCACGGGGGCGGATCCGAACGGGGTGGAATACTATTTTTCCAACATCGGTTTTCCCGATCAATCGCACGACAGCGGTTGGCAGGACAGCCCCGTCTTTATCGACACCGGACTCTCAACAGCCACGGAATACACCTACACCGTGGTGGCGAGGGACAAGTCGGCCAACGGCAATGAAACCCTCGTTTCCGCGGAGGCTTCCGCTTACACGGACGATGGTGACAGCCTCCCCAACGACTGGGAGTTGGCTTATTTTGCGAGCCTCAACGAAACCAGCGGCAGTGCAGGAGAAGACTGGGATGAGGATGGCAACAGTGATTATGATGAATGGATCGCGGGCACCGATCCCAGCGATTCGACGTCGCGCTTTCGGGCGTGGATCGAAACGGATGCCGAGAACGGGACGACCTTTTTCAAGTGGACGTCTGTGCCGGGCCGGAGCTATCGCGTGCTTTCCTCCGGCGGGATGAACAATGACTGGGTCGAGATCGCGTCCGGGATCGTGCCGGCCGGGAGCGAGGGGAGTTTTGAGATCGAGACCTCCGGGGGAAGTCGGAGATTTTTCCGAGTTGGGGTTTCCCGGTAGCGCAGGGATGATGCGGCGGGGGGGGATCCGGCATTGTGCTATCTCGTGTAAACGACTTTTCCGACGAGGGCGATCAGGGGGACGGGGCCGAGGTGGCGGCTGTCCCGGGAGTTGGCGCGGTTGTCTCCGAGGAGGTAGCAGTGGTGTTCGGGGATGGTGAATGGTGCGAGGTTGGCCTGATCCGGGGTGACGGAAGGGACTTCCTGAAGGGGTTCGCCATTGAGGAGGACGGTGCCGTTTTTGATTTCGAGGGTGTCTCCGGGGAGGCCGATGACCCGTTTGACCCAGGTTTGGCGACGGTTGGTGGGATTGAGGAATGCGACGAGATCGTTGCGGGAGGGTTCGTGGTCGCGGTAGCTGTCTTTGCGGACGAGGATTCGTGATCCGTCGTGGAGGGTGGGGCTCATGGAGCTTCCTGCCATTTTAAAGACGTGGAGGAAATTCTCGCGCACGGTGAAGGCGAGGCCGACGGCGAGGGACATCATGAGGAAGGTGAGGGCGAGGTAGACGGAGAGGCGGTTGTAGTCCTTGAGGCGGTAGTCCTCCCGGCTGGCGAGAGCCATGCGGCGGGCGTCCCAGGCGGAATAGATCATGGGGATGAGGGAGAGAACGGTGACCGTGATGAGGAGGGTCAGCGGTGGCGCGGACTTGGTGGCGAGGAAGACAATGGCGACGACGAGGATGGCGGCGAGGACGGAGAGATGGAGGAGGCCGCGCCGCATGGCTCCGCAGTAGACCTGGCCGAGGCCCGGTAAGAAGAGGGAGAGGTTGACGGCGGTGGAGGGCTTCCGTTTGCTGACGGGGCCGAGGTCGAGATCGGGGGATGGATTGGAGTTCATGATTTTTAGAATGCGAGGTGGAGGATGAGGCTGATCTTGCCGATTCCGGCGAGGAGACAAGCGGAGGCGAGAAGCGGGGAGGGAGGTTTGAGTTCGGGGGGCGCCTGGGGAAGGGGTTGGGCTTCGGACCGGATCGCGGCCATGACACCCCGGGAGAGATGTGCCGGGGGGGATTGTTTGCGCGCAGCGATCCAGGATTCGAGTTCTTGTTCGGAGGTGGGCATGGTTCAGGTGCGGTTGAGGGTTGCTTTGAGAGATTCGCGGGCGCGGCTGACGCGGGATTTGATGGTGCCGACGGTGGTGGATTCGATTTGGGCGGCTTCGGCGTAAGAGAGGTCTTCGAGGGCGATGAGGGTGAGGGCGCGTTTTTGTTTTTCGGGGAGTTGGTGGAGGGCGAGATCGAGGGCCTCGAGGTCGTCCCGTTGTCCGGGGGCCGGTTCCCGGGTTTCTCTTTCCGGGAGTTGGGCCAGAAGGGTGGGACGCTTTTTCCGGAGGAGATTGATGGTGCGGCTGCGGGCGATCATGAAGAGCCAGGTGGAGAAGCGGCTGCGTGCGGGATCGAAGTCTTTCAGGCGCCGGAAGGCCTCGACGAAGACGGTTTGGGCGAGGTCTTCGGCAAGGCGGCGTTCGTCATTTAGGAGCGTGGCAATCATGCGGAGGAGGCGGTCCTGGTAGTGAAGGACGAGGTGCTCAAAGGCCTCGATCTCGCCATCGACGACGTGTCGGATTACCTGGAGTTCCTCGTTTTCAGTCATTCAGTGTTCCCTCATGATACCGGCACCGGGGACAATGGTTCCATTTTATTTCCCGAGCGAACGTTTCGGCAGGGCGAGGAAATCGGCGACGAGGGTCGGGGCGGTCGGAGGACGGAGGAGGAAAACTGGATGGTCGACAAAGGGCGGGAAGGGCCCCAAGCTTGTGAAATTAACTCAAAAAAACAGAATGATGAACTACCCAAGAATTCGAGCACTGGTGGCCGGCGCAGGATGCGCCAGTATGATCGCCGGGGTTGCTCTCGTGGGAGCGGAGGAGGCCGTCCCGGCAGCGAACCCGAAGGTTCAGCCCGAGGTGGCGATGACGGTGCACGAGTGGGGAACCTTTACGGTGCTTCAGGGTTCCGACGGTGGTCCGGTTGAGTGGTATCAGGCGCCGAAGGACGTCGTCGATCTGCCGGCCTTTGTCCGTAAAGCGGGAGCGCTGAGTAAATCCGGCCCCTTGATTGGGCGCGATCTCGTGCGGATGGAGACGCCGGTGCTTTATTTTTATCCGGAGGGTGACCAGGCGATCGAGATCACGGTGAGTGCCTCTCTCAAAGATGGCCGTATTACCGAGATTTTTCCACCGGCGTATCTTTCGAGTCCGAAAAAGACCGTGTGGCAGGGGACCTTGTTTCCGCCCGACTCGCCCGAGCTGAAAAAAGTCCCGGCGGCGGACGGTCCGCGTGGTCGTCACTACGCCGCTGCTCGAGCTGTTCCCGATGCCTGGTTGTTTCAGGGCAAGGAGCATCCCATGGCTCTTGAAATGTATGAAATCATGAGAAAGGTCGATCCGAAGCACCACCTGTTGCCCGCCGTCGCGCCGATCGATCACTTCATTTTTTATCGGGGAGCCGGCAATCCCAAGCGCTTTGGGATTTCTGTGCGACAGGATCTCAAGGAGCCGAACAAGTATATTATCCACAATGCCGATCAAGCGACGGTTCCGAAGCTCTTTGCACTGCGGGTTCGGGACGGCAAAAGCTCGTGGTTTGCGTTGAGTGATCTTGCGACTGCGAAATACGACCGGGCGGCGAAGGGCATGGTGAATACGCAAAGCGTCATTTTTCCGGAACCGGAGCAAGCGGTCTCCGAGGTGGCCGGAGAGCTCCGCGTCGCGATGATCGCGACCTTGATCGACGAAGGTCTGACTCCGGACGAGGCGGCTGCGATGGTGGCAACCTGGGACGACCTTTGGTTCACCGAGCCGGGCACGCGGGTGCTGGCGGTCCTGCCACAGAGTGTTGCCGACGCGATGGTGCCGCTGGAGATAGAGCCGAAGCCGAGTAAGATTGAGCGCGTTTTCGTGGCGAGGCTCGAGCTGATTTCCCGGGCGAAGGAAGCCCGGCTTGTGGAGCTGCTCAATCAACCTGACGCCCTTGCCAATGACCTTGCTGCGGATGCGAAGCAGCTCGTGGATATTGAACTCGGCCGGTATTCTTCCGGAGGGATGGAGCGCGCGATGGAACTGGTGAACGACGAGATGCGCCGAAGGTTCCACGCCCTTGACGAGGCGAAGCCGGACCAAGAAGCCACGAAGGTGACTTTGGCGCGATAGAGCGGGGGCATGCCGAACTTTCGACGACGGGTTCCTTTGATGGATGGGACCGCTTGTGTGCTGGCGGTGGGAGCCGGGTGAACGGATGCAGGGGTTGGTTCGGGGATGCCTACTCTTTGGAATCCTTGGTCAGGGCGTCCCTGATGGCTTTGGCGACCTGGTTTGCGAGGAGCTGCGAGCCTTCGGGTTTGAAGTGCACATCGCCGGGTTTGACTGTGAGTTGGGGCATTTTTTCTGCCATGAGGTCGTGGAGGTCGTTGATTTGGATTTGGTGCTTCTTCATCACTTCGAGGGCGGCCCGGTTGTAGAGCAGGTCGTCTCCCGGCTTGCGCCCTGCTTCGCCATCGGGGACCGGGGTGGTGGTGGCGAAGATGAGAGTGGCTCCGGTTTTCCGGAGGCGCTGGACGAGTTTTTCGAGATTGGCGGCGTAGTCCGGAACGCTGTGGGTCACTGTTCCGTTCACCTTGTCGCGCTTCCCTTGGACCTTCGATTCGGGGTGGCGGTAGCAGAGGTCATGCAGGCCCCAGTTGAAGTGAATGACATCCCACTTTGTCTTTCCGAGCCATTTGTCGATGTTCGCAAGTCCTTTGCCGGTGGGTCCGCCGTTGGTCGGGATGCGGTGGACGTTGGCGATGCCTTTTAGCTTTTCGCGGGTCGGCAAGGTGTAGCCGATGGAGATGGAATCGCCGATGAGGAGGACACGGGGGAGGGCGGGGTCGTCTTTGATGGGGGTCATGGGGCCGGCTTTTTTTTGGGCGAAGCCGGGCAAGCTGAGGAGGGCGAGGCAGAGAATGGTTTGAATGGCGGTCTTCATCTTGAAATTGTGTGCTTTGGGTGGGATCAGGTCAAACCCACTGAACCTTGATGATGCGGGTGGTTATGTGAGGAGCGAGATCGTTGGTTGTCCCGGCCTAGAGTTGGGTTCCTTCGAGCGGGGGTTGGCCATTGCCGAGGCGGCGGAGGTTTTCGCAGGTGGTTTGGGCGATCTGGGTGAGGGCCTCGGCGGTGAGGAAGGCCTGGTGGGAGGTGATGAGGACGTTGGGAAAGGTGAGGAGGCGGGTGAGGTCGTCATCGTGGAGGATTTCTCCGGAGAGGTCCTCGAAGAAGACGCCTTCCTCTTCTTCGTAGACGTCGAGGGCGACGCCGCGGAGGTGGCCGGATTTGAGGGCCTGGATGAGGGCCTTGGTGCTGATGAGCTTGCCGCGGCCGGTGTTGATGAGGGTGCTGCCTTTTTTCATGAGCGCGAGGGCGTCGGCATCGATGAGGTGGTGGGTATCGGGGGTGAGGGGGAGGTGGAGCGAGATGACGTCGGATTTTTTCAAAAGCTCATCGACGGGGGTGGGTTGGATTTGGTGGGCGGCGGCCCAGTCTTGGTCGAGGTGGGGGTCGTAGGCGGTGACGTGGCAGCCGAAGCCGCGGAAGATTTCGGCGGTGATGCGCCCGATTTTTCCGCAGCCGATGATGCCGACGGTCTTGCCGTGGAGGTCGAACCCGACGAGTCCGGCGAGGGAGAAATTGTGATCGCGGACGCGGTGGTAGGCGCGGTGGATTTGGCGGTTGAGGGAGAGGAGGAGGGCGAGGGTGTGCTCGGCGACGGCGTGGGGCGAGTAGGCGGGGACGCGGGTGACGGTGAAGCCCAGTTCGCGGGCGGCATCGAGGTCGACGTTATTGAATCCGGCGCAGCGGAGGGTGAGGGTGCTGATGCCCTGTTCTTTCAGGGCGAGGAGGGTTTCGCGGTCGGCGAGGTCATTGACGAAGAGGCAGACGGCATGGCAGTCGTGCGCGAGGGGGGCGGTGCGGGCGGAGAGTCGTTCGGCAAAGAAGGAGAGGCTGAGGTCATCAGCTGCCCTTGAGAGGTATTCCCGATCATAGGATTTGGTATCAAAAATGGCGACTGAGATCATGGGGGGAGGGTATCGGGACGGGGGGGTGAATCCAGTCAGGAATCGCGGTGGGGCGGGTAGCGGGAGGGATTTGGTGGCGGGGCAGGGGGATTGATCACTTGAGTTTTGGGCGTAATTTGGGGATGCTGTTTTTTATGAAGGCGATTTTGCTCTCCTGTGTTGCGTTGTTTTTGGCTGCTTGTGCGGGGTCCTCGGGGCCGCCGTCGCGGGAGGTGGGATGGCGGGCGCCGGGGCTGATGGCTCCGGATCAGGAGGGGAATCAGTTGAGTGTAAAGGCGCGGACGTCGGGTCCGTGGGCGGTGGTGTTCTTTTATCCGAAGGCGGATACACCGGGATGAATCAAGCAAGTGAAGTCGCTGCGGTCTGCATTTGCGACGTTGTCCCAACATCAAATCAAGGTCACCGGCGTGTCGATGGATACGGTGGCGGAGCAGAAGGCGTTTTCTGACAAGTTCGCGTTACCGTTTCCGCTGTTGGCGGACACCTCCGGGGCGGTTTGTGATGCCTTTGGGGTGAAGCATCCCGAGAGCAAGCCGGCGCGGGAGACTTTTCTTTTTCGGAATGGTCGGCTGGTGAACCACGATCGGGCGGTGAATCCGAGGTCGCAGGCGAATGATGTGCTGCGGAAGATTGAGGAATTGAGTGCGCAGTAGAGGTCGACTCCAGACTTGCCATTTGTATGGCAGGATTCAGTCTATCGGCCTTTCGATATGAGTGAATTCCACGTTGTTCCGGCAGATAAGCATGATGTTTTGGTAAAGGCAGCCTATGAGGCCCGCGGTTATGATGCCGAGGAGTCGGCGGTGGCGGCCGAGGTTTGCAAGGATGCGACGCGTCACGGGATTCGGACGCACAATGCGCTGAAGGCGCTTCATTTGGATCATCTCTTTGGTTCGGAGAAGGGCGGCTGTGTTCCGGGAGCGCAGATTGAGGTGGTGAATTCACGCTTCAAGGCGAGCGAGGTCTGGAAGGCGAACAAGAAGCTGGGTCAGGCGGTGGCGGTGGCGGCGATGGATCGCTGCATGGAATTGGCTGATGAGTATGGCGTGGGCCAGGTGGCGGTGGATGATGCGTTCCACTATCTCTGGGGTGGTGGTTATGTGATGAAGGCGGCCGAGAAGGGATATATTGCTTACACGAACTGCACGTCGACTCTGGCGGAGGTGGTTCCGTTTTTTGGAAAGCATCCGACGCTGGGAACGAATCCGCATTCGTGGGGATTCCCGACGCAGGATGCGAACGGGTTTCCGATTGTGATTGATTGGGCGACCTCGACGGTGGCGATGGGCCGGGTGCAGCAGCTGAAGCGTGAGGGGAAGGAGCTTCCTCCGAATGCGGCGGTGGATGCGGACGGCAATCCGACGAACGATCCGAACAAGGTGGCGGCGCTTCTGCCCTTTGGCGCGCACAAGGGATACGGGATGGCTCTCATCAATGAGATTGTGGGTGGCTACATTGGCGGAAGCCTGCCGACGGAGCGGGGTCGTGAGGGCGAGAAGACGACGACGTGTTTTTACTTCCAGGTGATTCATCCCGATGCGTGGTCGAGTGGCCAGTTTGTGGGTGGGGCGTCACAGGCGGGCAATGTGAAGGCAGTGCTTGATGATATTTTGGGTCACGGCAATGAGAACTGTCTCCTGCCGGGCCAGATGGAGGCGGAGTTCCGCAAGCGCACTGATGCGAGTGGCGGGCTTCTTTTCTCGGCAGCGGAAATCGCGGAATTCAAGGAGCTCGCTGATGAGGTCGGGATTTCGGGATGGGAGCTGGAAAACTTCCCAGCCGAGGCATAGATTCACGCCATGCCAAACTACGATTATCGCTGCCAGAAGTGCGATCACATCTTCGAGGTCTTTCAGAGCATGAATGACGCGAAGCTGACGGATTGCCCCGTGGAGGGATGTGATGGTGAGGTGAAGCGTCTGCTGGGCACGGGAGCAGGTCTTATTTTTAAGGGGACCGGCTTCTACCAAACTGATTATCGTTCTGAATCCTACAAGGCGGGCGAGAAGAAGGCGGCGGAATCGAGTCGACCTAAATCCGAGTCGAAAAAGAAGGACTCGTGATGGGAGCTTGTCACCGGAGCGGTGATAGGTGAACCTGCGCCCATGGAAAATCGTGGCAAGACGCTGAAGCGTTTGTTTCTTTTGGTCGCCTTTTTGTTGGTCGCGGGCTTGGGGCTCGGGGTGTATCTGAGCTTTCAGCCGCAGGACCTGACGACATTGGCGGGCTATGCGGAAGATGATCGCGACGAGCGGGTCACGGACGTGCCCGGGTTGATCGAGATTGCGGCGAAGAATCGTCAGCCGGTGACCATTTCCGAACGGCAGATCAATAGCTGGTTGGCTGCGAACCTAAAGGTGAAGCAGGAGGGGACTTTTGCGGATGATGCGGAGCTCAAGGGCGTGTGGGTGCGTCTCGACGAAGAAGAGGGTGGTCGTGCGGAAATTATTGTGGAGCGGGTGGCATATGGGCGGGTGCACACTTCATCGATGTATCTCCGTTTTCAGCGGAAGAAGAAAGAAGACGAATCATACACCACGACGGTGAGTAAAGAGGGGGGTCGCTTTTTGGGGGCGGTGTTGATTGGCGGCCGTTTTGGTAAGCTGAAAGTGCCGCAGGGATTCCTCTTGTTTACGCAGGACGCCTACAAGACTTTGGGCGGATTGTTCGAGGAGGAATACCGTTACATTTCGGAAGAGATCATCACCAAAGGTGGTGGCCGCATCGTGTTCGAAGACAAGAAGATGCGGATCGATTTCCCGGAGGATTAATCGGGAGTCTTGAACTTCAGGGGTGCTTTTCCTGTCCCGCCGTATGTCAAAACAGAATTGCAGATCGGTCGGGTTGGGAAGTTGAGGGAGTCTCGAGGTTATCGGCTCTTGGATTCCGCGTCTTAGATTGATGCGGTAATCGAAAATGATTGCCACGATGGATGACTTCTTGTGACTTTCGCTGTGTGTGGGTCTTCTTTCGTGTGCTGCTGAAACAGATAGTTACGTGGTTTTTTCTGCTCTGCGGCACCGTTTTGGGAGATCCGGTGAAGGACGCAGAAAGAGAAGGTGACCGTGTTATCCAGACGGTTGCTGAAACGGTTTTTTCCAGTTGTCGAGGGTATTATGATGCTCCGTTTAATCTGGTGATCAGTTGTGCGACTCCAGGAGCGAAAATTATCTACACTGAAGATGGAAGTTTTCCTTCTATACAACATGGTTTGAGCGGGAGCGAGAGTGAGCCGATGACATTGTTGATTTCTGGAACCACGGTTGTGCGTGCTGTCGCGGTGAGGGAGGGGCTGGCATCTTCAGATGTGGAGACCCACACCTATTTGTTTCGGGAGGATGTTGTGAGACAGAGATGGGGAGAGGGTCGTTCTGAAGTTCTGGATGTAGAGCTGGACCAGCGACTGGTGAATGATCCTTTGGTGTTGGGAAAGATAATGAAGTCGTTCTTGCGTTGCCCAACGGTTTCAGTGGTGACTCCTTATGGTGAGATGTTTGGGTCGGAAGGGATCTATTCGAATCCCAAGGAGTCTGGAGAGGATTGGGAGAGACCTTGTTCTTTTGAATGGATTTCAGACTTTAAGAAAGGAAAGCAAGTAAATTGCGGGGTTAGAATTCAGGGGGCATCAAGTCGTGAGGTTTCACCGAAGCATTCTTTCCGGCTTAGTTTTAAGTCCAAGTTTGGAGCCAAGAAATTTGTAGCAAAGGTCTTTCCTGGCAGCCCGGTAGCGGAATTTGATTCTTTGGTTCTTCGGAATCCTACCCAGGACTCTTGGACGGTGGATCAGTCTCTTTGGCGGGCCGATGCACGTTATGTGAACGATATGTGGGCAGCCGAAACGCAGAGGGAGATGGGGCACTTGGCTCCTCGCCATCGATGGGTGCATCTATTTCTGAATGGGCTCTACTGGGGGATTTACGATCTATGTGAACGGCCAGATGAGCATTTTGCGGCGGCGCACCTTGGTGGTGGCGAGGATGACTATGATGTGTTCAATACCGGGCGATTACGGCATGGGACAAGGGAGAACTGGAGCAGGGCGCATGCGTTGGTACGGTCCAAAGAGATGGCGGGTCGTGCTGTCTATGAAGAGGCTGAGAAGTTGGTCGATCTGGAGTGTCTGGTAGACTATTTTCTCCTCAACATTTACATGGGGAATATTGATTGGCCGCAGAAGAATTATTGGCTGGTTGGGGGGAGAGGGGCAGAGCCGCGATTTCGATTCGTAAGTTGGGATGCTGAGATTGGTTTCTTTAAGCAATGGGAGCACCCCCGGAATCGTGATCAGTTGAGCGCGTTGGATTTTGATCCCTTGTCAGGACACAATGCGTTTTTAATGGCAAGTCACGGGGCAGGGTATTATTTTATCCGGCTTAAGAAAAATAAGGAGTTTCGGGTTAATCTGGCGGATCGGATTTATCATCACATGAGGAAAGGAGGAGCACTGAGCTCTTCTGAGGCAGCTATGCGGTATCGTGCATTGATTCGTGAGGTCGAGCCGCTTCTTTTCCTTGAGTCTGCAAGATGGGGCGACCTTTATTCTGAGGAAGTGTTAGGCCCGCATACGAAAAAATGGATTGAGCATACGGGAGAAGATAGTTGGCTATTTGAGGAGTTTTTTCCAAATCGAAGCGAGAGGTTGAAGGGTCATTTTCGCAGGGCGGGTCTTTATCCTCTTGTGGACGCTCCTCTCATCGAGCAGCAATCCGATGGGAAAATTCTGGTTAAGAATCCTAACGATGGAGGGGAGATTTATTATACTTCTGATGGTGAGGACCCCCGGGAACGATGGGGAGGGAAGGCGCTAGGGATACGGAGCCGTGAAGATGTGGTCATTGGTCATCAGAATCAGCTTTTGGTGCGTGTCCTAAAAGAAGGGGAGTGGAGTCCACTGGTGGTTCGTAAGCGTGAGGGAGCGTCTGAATAATCTCAAAGGGTTTTTCTGATTTTGGGGCTTGGAAAGAAAGCTGTTCAGTTTGGAAATGTTTCGCCATTCCGCAATCTTGTTTAGATTGAATCATAGAGCCTTCGAAGCATTCCCCTGGCCTTTTCAGACATCATAATTAGATGAGGTGCGATTGTCTGTTTCTTGTAGGGTTTTATCTGGGGAACAGGGCGCGCGCATTTATACCAGTTTGGTAAAGTTCTTTTGCATAGTGCGTTGGGGTGAGGTGGGTCTTGGAGGCCATTTTTGTGTTGATTGTGGCGTGGGGGAGGGTAGCTACGATATAGAAATGAAAAAGGAATCGATTTTCAGTTGGATGTCTCTTTTTCTGACATCTGGGAGTCTATTGGGGGTTGAGTTTGAGACCTCGAAACCGGTGGGGTTTGAAACGATTAGCTATGGTGCTGGCTTTACGGCGATTGGCTTACGGTATCACGAAGCTGTGGTGAGCGGTGGAGTGACTACCTCTTCAACAGCGTCTTCAATTTCGGTGGCGGGGGTGGATTTTTCAGCGTTGCTCGATTCCCAAAAGGAATATGTTCTAGAGATTGAGACTGCAGAGGGGGCGATTCAGGTGGTGAATTCTTGGTCGGGTTCCACGATTGTGACTCCTTCAGATGTATCGGGACTGATTACCGCTGGAACAACGACCTATTCGCTGAGGCCGGTCTCGACACTTGCGAGTGTCTTTGGGGCGACTTCTGCGGAGGTGACTTTGGCAAAGGGCGGGGGCGGGTCGGGAGGGACGGATCAGGTTTGGATTTCTGATGGGGCGGGTGGGTATTTGAAGTATTATTTTGATGAGTATGCGCCGCCGAATTATAATGTGCAGGCGTGGGTAGAAATTGGATCGGGAATTGTGGATCCTGCAACGGTCAATCTCGTCTATGCGGATGGGTTTTTGATCAATTCTCAGGCGGGTGGTGGGACGATTCCAGTGGGGGGAAGTCTGAAGCTGATGCCGACTGAATTAAGGTTACTCAATGGTTATACATTTGTGAGTTCCATGGTGCCCGGGCTGGCGACGCTTGAGACCGCGTTTCCTGATGGTGGGAATTTGATGGGAGGAGGTGGGCAGCCAAATGGAGCACATCAAATTTGGATTCCAAATGGGGCAGCTAGTTATGAAAAATACTATTTCGATTACTTTGCACCTCCAGGGTATGGATCTCCAAGTTGGGTCTATTTAGAGCCTGACGGTTCCTTGACCGCAGTTGATGGCGCGACGGTTACGCTCCCATCAGGATATGTGATCTCAGCTCCCTCTGCGGGTAATGTGACGCAGGGCGTGCCTTCGTTTTTCTCTTCACTCTAGTCAGTTTTAATTCATGAAAATTTTTAATCTTACGATTACAGGGTTCTTGGCCTTAATTCTGGTAGGGGCGGGGCAATCTGTAGATGAAAAGGTGCCGCTTAAAGATCTTCCTGTGGTCAGGGAAAAGGTGGTGGAGCAGGGGGGGCGCCGGATTTTTTTTCAGGAGGTGAATCTTCCCTCGGTTGACCAAAAGAGAAGAGCAAAGGGAAGAGGGGGGCTCATGAGCCGTTCGGGGACATTGCCCTGGTGGAAGATTCCAACCACCGAGGTGGAGAAGAGGCATTATCAGGTAACGGCTACGGTCTATGATGAGAGGATCACTTTACTGAGCTGGAGGTCGACGGAGCCGGGAGAGGATGGTGTTTTTTCCTGTTGGTCGAATGTAAACTGGAAAGAGCTGGTGGGATTGGACGAGGTGGCGGGTCCAAACTATGAATTTTCGTTTTTTCTGTTTGTGAGCGAGGCGAGAGGGGCACAAATGGGGCGTGAGGGGAAGATGAGTGACGGTGTCGAGGTCCCGAACCTTCCCGATCTTGAAAAAGGAGGAGCGCGGTATTTGTTGACGGCGGGGAATCGGGATGATGAGGCTGGCATTGAATTTATGGAGACTTTGCACGCGCTTCATGATGGACAGAAACAGCACCTCCGGGCGGCTCATCGAGCGCGTAAGATCGCGGAGCTCTATCGGTCGAGAGAAATTAAACGAGGATCACCTCAGCCGAAGGCTGAGGATGTGGTCATTCGATTCCGCCAAGTGTCTGCGGAAGAGGTAAAGGAAATTCAAGTCAAGCGTGGACGTTAAGATTATGAAGGCTTTATTTTCAGTAGTGACGTTAGGTCTGGGACTTTGTCTCCCGTGTGTTGGGCTGACTCTTGGACCGCAGGAGGAGCCGATCATCACGAGGGAGAGCGGAGCAAGCAATTTGGGGGAGTGGGATATGAGTTGGCAGAGTGTGGTGGGGCGGACGTATTTTATTCAGTGCTCGACTGATTTGGTGAACTGGACCTATCTCCCAACGATGGCGGCCGGGACGGGCAGTCAAATTACGTATGAGATTGATACGCTGAATCCCGATGTGAATTTCCGGCTCGCTTACGTTGATGTGTCGACCAGCAATGATCCCTCAGACGAGGATTTTGATTGGGATGGATACAGTAATCTCTATGAGATTCAAAATGGGCGTGATCCTTTAGTTTTTGATGTAGGAGGCGGTGGAGACGGAATTGAACCGGTGACGAAACCTGATTGGCCCGAAACGACGCAATCAGGGACAATCTTTCGATTGGCGATTATCCCGACTGATTCGACTCTTGATACAAATGAAATCTATGTCGATTTGGATAAGGATTTTGAGGTTCTGGCGATTAATGAAATGACAACTACGGATGGGTTTCCTCTTGATGAACTACCGGTTTGTGAGATCGAGGTAACGTTGGAGCGGGTTGGAGAGCTGAGTGAGGACCAAGTCCTGAAGCTGTCTCGCTCAGAAAACTATAATTCGCCTGTGGTGAAGTTTTTTGGTGCGTTAGCTCCTCTCACGGTGGGACCTACTAAGGTTAAGGACTTTACGACAGTACAAGCGGTTGGGGGACACACTGCGCAGAAGAGATCCTTGTTGCATGTGGTGTTAGGTGTCGATAATAACCGAGACGGGACTCTGAAGCTTGTTGCGAGTGAAGATCAGACCGCGGTGGATCGACCTTATCGATTCTGGCTAAATAATGACGATGACGGGGGGTGGGATGAGGCTGGCGATACTTACATTGCCAACGATGACAACCCGTGGACACCAGAGACTCTGGATAATGCTGATGACAAAATCTCAAGGGTTAGAGATTTGGAGGATTTTGCGCGGCTCCATTTGAAAGTGAAAGGGCTAGAAACCGCTTTGAGTGCGGGGACAATTACGCTTGGGTTTAAGTGGAAAACGACGGTTCCAGCGGCTACTTCGAAAATCCGGCTGTTCGAAGCGGTGGAGGCAGATGGGGGAACTCAGTATTTAAGTGACGTAGACACCGCTCTAACCCAAAAAACGGCGAGTACTAGCTCTTTGGGTGTGGTCCCAGAAGTTGGAGTCCTCGATTTACCGGTTTCCTTTTGGGGTTCGAATGCTTTGAAAGGAGAAAAATACCTCCTCTTTGAAGGAATCGAGGAAGGGAACGATGAGTTGATGATTGTGCTGAAGGAAGGTGGAACGGTGATTGGTGAAACTGGAGCGGTGTTTCTCGAGCTACTGGATATACGAAAGATGTATGAGCAGTGGGGAGTTAGCCATAGCGCTGTGATTCCCGATCCAGATGATGATGTGGCAACTGTTGTTAATGGTGTCACGGCTGTGCAGTTTAAGACTGCGTTTGGGAGCGACACTGAAACCGAAACTCCGGTTGGAAACAATTATCATACGTTTCAACCAGCGTGGGATGAAGATTTGGAGGACAAGCATTATGCGATCTGCGTTCATGGATGGCGTAAGGGAGGGCCCGCTGCACAAGTGCATGGCCAATATTTCAAGGGAAGGTCAGACGAAATCACTATGTTTAAACGTCTATGGCATCGCGGGTTTAAAGGGCGATATATTGGATTTATTTGGCCGACTTATGACGTGGAAGTATGGGATCAGAATGGTGTTATTAACGGGGGATTATCCGCTCTATATTCGAAATTCGCTTGGAGTGAGTACCGCGCATGGAAAAGTGGAGGGGCCTTTAAAGCGATGATTGATGCACTTCCTTCTGACTATGAGAAAAAAGTTTTTGCCCACAGTTTGGGTAATGTTGTGGTGGGTTCAGCGCTAGAACTAGGGGCGGTGGTTGATCATTACGCACTTCTTAACGCGGCGATACCTGAGTATTGCTATGACCATCAGGCTACTGGGATTGGAGGGGTTATCGGTCTAAATCCTAAGGATTTTAGTTTTAGTTGGAGTGATGTAATTAAGAATCTATCTTACCGTGGCTCGGGTGGGGCTGGACATGCGCGATTGAGACAGGTGGGAGGAGTTTTGACAAACTTCTACCTGCCCGATGATGAGTCATTAGTAGAGGGATGGAAGGCTAATCAAGCAGTATTCAAACCCATAGGAGAATATTCTTATGATCCGTTCTTTGGTGTTGTCAAATGGAGGATTTCACTATTTTCGTCCCGCGATGTTATCGATCCTCATGAAGGAATGGCCATGGTGAATAGTACCTTAAGCGATGCTATCGGTCGGGTAGAGGCTTCTGCTCTTAGTAAGATTTCGGAGAATATCGAGATGGATGGCGCAGACATGGAATTTGATGAAGAACATGAAGCTGTGTTTAAGTGGCAAATTGCAAAAACGTGGAAATTCTACGGGATAATGTGGGATAAATTATCCCTTCCGGGACACAAGGCACCATGAAAGTAAAATATATTTTAGTCATCTTTATTCTGATGTCAGGTTCTGGTCTGTTGTGCTTGTTCCTTGGTAAGGGATTACGCTCCGATCCCGTAAATCAACCTGAGTTGAATAGAGGAGTTATCTCTCCAACAACCGAGCAGCATTTGGTCTCCTCTGGGAATCCGTTGATGAAATTACATCCCACGGGAGATGAGTTGAAAGCGATGTTTGAGACTCCGGTCGAAGTTTATGGGCAAGTTTTGGATCAGAATAACGATCCAGTGATCGGGGCGGAAATTGGGTGTTCCTGGCCGTATATGAGCACCCAAGAGGTAAAGTTAACGTTAAGGTCTGCTGCTCCAGACGGGCTCTTTGAGGTTGTGGGTCTTAAGAATAAAGTGAGCGTGACGATCTCGGTGGAGCCGCCAGCAGGGTATCGAGATTTGAGGACCCAGAATTCGAGGAAGAGAATCCAAATTGCTCAACCTCCAAAGCGGATAACGGAGATGCCGAAATATCGGACGCTAACTTCTGAACAGAAAGAGTTATTGATGATTTCAGAGGCCTACAAGCCCGACAAAAGGAATCCGATTATTTTTCGATTGGAGAAACTTGGAGAGATCGACGCACTTTTTCATAAGGATCATACTCATCGCAATCATACATTCGGTGAAGTTCGCTATTTGTCGTTAGAGGGCATTGGCGAGGGGAGCAAGGATTACCCTGTGAATGACTATTGTCTTGGTTTTTCTTTCTCGCTCAATAAGGAGGAAAAATTGGCTTATGACAGGGATCCTCGGTCGTCACCCCAGTATTCGTGGAGTGTGAAATTGCTGGTTCCAGAAGGAGGGATTCAGTTACTTCCTGGAGATTTTACCCGTACGCGTTCGAACGAAGTGTTCTCTGGTAAAGAACTCGCACCAGAGACTGGGTATCAAAAGGAGCTCTTGTTGTCTTACCCCAAAGATCTCGGTGCCGCTCAATGGAAGTCAGGATTGCGAACGGGATGCTTTATTCGTTTTAAGGATGGAACCTACGCAAGGGTGGTGATTAATGCCAATATATCCATTGTTTCGATCAAATCTTATTACAATCCAACGGGGTCCCGGAATTTGGTTTTCGATCATCATAAGCGGATCAAAGAGTAGCTGCCGAACAAGACTTTGGGCGGATTGTTCGAGGAGGAATACCGTTACATTTCGGAAGAGATCATCACCAAAGGTGGTGGCCGCATCGTGTTCGAGGACAAGAAGATGCGGATCGATTTCCCGGAGGATTGATTGTTACCAGTCGAGATCGGAGCCGTTGCGGGCTTCTTCGAGGTTGGGTTCCCAGACGTTGAACTCGATGCGGGCGAAGGCGCTGAGGTCGAACTCGGCTTCGCCGAAGACCTGGGAGAAGCCTTTGAGTTTTTTGTCATCCATGGAGATGAGCTTGATGGTGACGAAGCCGCCCTCGGTGAACCAGGCGCGGACGTCTTCTTTCCACATGCGGGGTTCTTCTTTTTTCTTGAGGTCGAGGCGGAAGGAGCGGAGGCGGTTGACGGGGAGGCTCATGTCGCCGAGTTCGGTTTTGACGTTGGCGCGGCCTTCGGTGATGCCATTGATGCTGCCGAGGAGGGCGTCTCCGTTGGCGAGGTCGATGCGTTCTCCGGAGAGTCCTTTGAAGATGTTTCCGGTGGCGACTTTTTCATCGGCATCGCTTGCCTGGGGGAGGTTGCCATCCCACTGGGTGACGGAGATTTGGGAGACGCGGATGGGGTTTCCGGACTGGGGGGTGAAGATGATCCATTCGCCCATGCCCTCGAGGTCATTGGTGCCTTCCCACTCGCCGATTTTTTTTCCGTCGATGAAGAGGCCGTTTTTCCCATCGGGTCGTTTGTCGAGGTAGATGACGAACTTGGCGGTTTCCTGTTCGCGGAGGTGGCGGGTGTTTTCGTTGAGGAGGTCGGCGCGGCCCTGGTTGGGGCCGGAGCGGTAGAGGTGGATGTAGCTGTTCTGGACCTGGAAGGTGTATCCGATGCCGGGGTAGCGTTGTTTGCCGCTGTCTGCGAGGAAGCTGATGCGGAAGTAGGGGGAGCTGCGCCAGGCGACGTCGAAGGAGAGTTTGACGCGCTCGCCCATTTCGATTTGGCGGGCGATGGAGTTGCTGGATTTGGAGATGAGGGAGCGGTTGCGGTAGGCCCAGTGGTCGGCGACTTTTCCGCTGGAGGAGATCCAGCCGTCGAGTCCGGTGGGTCCGCTGTAGAGGCTGGGGGATTGGGCGTAGATGTTGAGTTCCTTGACCATGGTGCGCTTGAGCTTGAGCTCGCCGGCGTACCAGGTGTTGAGGGTGACGACGTCTTCATCGACGCCGACGAGGGTGCCGCGGATGGTGTCCTGGGGCCGGTCGTCGAAGCGGGGCATGACGGTGGCGAGGGCGTAGTGGTCTTCCTCGGGGGTGGTGCCCTCGTGCTGAAGGTGGAGGTCGAGGAGTTGGGAGGTGTTGAGGGAGGCTTGTCCCTTGAGGAAGGGGGAGGTGAGGGAGAGGGTGTTGGTGGCGGGGTCGACCTGGAGGATGTCACCGGAGATGACGGATTGATCGGCGAAAGTGAGTCGGGCCCGGGGCTCGGCGAGGAGAGGGGCGGCGAGGAGGAGGGTGAGGCTGAGAATTCTCATCATGGGTGTGAGATCTACTGGGATTTGGAAGAGGGTTTGGCCTTGGGGAGTTCCTCGCTGCTGATGGCGTTGAGGGCGCGGCGGTCGAGGGTGAGTTTGCCGAGCCAGGGGTGGCTGGCCTGGAGCTTGTCATCGCTGAGAGTGATTTCGGAGAGCTTCAGTTTACCGTTACCGCTGAGGGATAGGGAGTAGCTGGCTTTCTTTTCTCCGGGGAGTTCGTCTTGGGCGAAGTAGAGGACTGAGGAGCGGTCTTCAGGGATGAAGATGGCTTGTTCGAGGAGGGGGCTTTGGACCTTGAAGGCGGGTTTTCCCTTGTGGTCGATGCGCTCGAGGATTTGGCCGGAGTAGCGGTCACCCTCATCGGTGGCGAGGGTGTCTGTTGATTTATCGGTGCGGGGTTCGCGGCGGAGGAGCTGGGTGACGGCGTCCCACTCACGGATTTCGATTTTAGAAACGGTGGCTTGCTGGCGTCCGGAGGATTGGCTTTCGAAGATGATGTTTGAGCCGGTGGGGACGGGGTGTGGATCGGTGGCTTCGCCTTGGCGTTCGCCATCGGTGTAGAGGATGATGCGGTTGGTGGAGCGGTCTACGCGGACTTCGATGAGGGCTTGGCGTTTGGTGAAGTCATTGGCGCGCTTGGTGGTGCCGCCGAGGATGACGGGGTGGCTTGATTTGCCGTCCTCGCTGGGGACGTTGCGATAGATTTGGATGCCCTGGCTGTTGAGCTGGAGGTAGTAGGCCTCGGTGTTTTTTTGTCCGTCGGTGGCGTCACTGCAGAAGTGGATGCGGAGGTTGGGAGAGTTTTGCCAGCTGACTACGGTGCTGAAGATGAAGCGGTCGGGGAGGTTCATGTTGCGCCCGATGGAGCCGCGATCATTGGAGCGGAGGGTGTCTTTGTTGAATTCCCAATCGTCGTCGTGGGTCCAATCGTTGAGTTCTTTGGGGCCGGAGTAGAGGAGGCGCTGGGGGGTGACACCGTAGTAGACGGAGTCGATTTGATTCCTGGGGATGGAGATGGGTCCGGCGAACCAGGTTTGGAGTTCGAGGGCCTTGTCATTGAGGCCGCTGATTTCGCCCGGGATGACGTCGCCATTCCGCAGGTTGACCTGATGGGGGTGGGTGGGGAGTTCGGTGAGGTCCCTTTTTTCGAAGGAGAGGCTCTTGAGTTCCTTGCTGAGGATTTCGAGAGGGGCTTCGCTGTGTGGGCTTTTGAGCCGGATGAAGCCATCGGAGAGGCCGACGACTTTTCCGGTGAGGTGGTCGCCATTATGAAAGGTCACCGAGTCCTCCGCGAGGGCGGTGAGACTGAGGATGGAGATGAGAAGGGCGGCGCGCATGAAAATTAGAAGTCGGTAATCCACTCATCGAGGGCATCGGGGCCGTCGGCGAACTGGAGGAGGATTGCGGAGTCGAGGTTGATCTTGAGGTCGCCGAGGATGGGGGATTTTCCGGAGAGGGATTTCTCGTCGGAGGCGATGGGGGAGAGGGAGATTTTACCGAAGGGGTTGAAGCGCATGATGCCGGTGCCGGAGTCCCAGTCGAGTTCATCGGGGTCGGCGAGGGTTGAGGTGCTGAACTGGAGTTCGGAGAGGTCGGCGAGGGGGATGGTCATGTCGGCGAAGGGTCCTTTGAAGGCGACTTTGCCGTCTTTGATTGAGGAGACCTGGCCGGAGAAGCGGTCGGTGCCATTGGTGAGGAGGGCGATGTCCCGTTCATCGTGGACGAGGCTGCGGGCGGCGTCCGGGGTGCCATTCCAGGAGGTGACGAGGACGTCGGAGATTTTGAGTCGGCAGTTGCTGTTGGCGCCGAATCCGATGCCGCCGCCTTTTCCGGCGTAGCCGTCGAGGTCATTCCACTGGGCGAAGTATTGGCCATCGACGTAGAGGTAGACGGTGCTTTTGTTACGATCGAAGCGGAGGTCGAAGTCGGCCTCGCCGGTTTCTGCGAGGCTGATATTGGCGCGGGTGGCGCGAAGGCTGGTGACCTGGGGTTGTCCGTCCGGGCTGAAGGAGGCGCGGTTGAGGGTGGGGTAGCTGGAGTAGAGGGTGAGGACGTAGGCGGAGCCGTAGGTGAGGGCGTGGTTGCCGCTGCCGCCGTTGTTGGCCATCCATTCGACGGCCTGGAAGGTGTCGCCTTTTACGTGATCCGAGATGGTCTCGAATTTGAGGGGGGCGGGTTCCTTGGGTTCTTCTTCGGCTGCTTCCGGAGTGTCCTCTTCTGTTTTGGGTTCGGCGTCCTCAGCGACTTTTGCGACTTCTTCCTTGGGTTCCGGGGGGAGGGGGCGTTTGAAGTCGGCGTGGAAGGCGATGGAGATGTTGAGGCGGTTTTTCCAGGAGGCGCGGAAGCGTAGGCGTCCGACATCGGGGAGGTTGGCTTGGCGGAGGAGGGGGAATTGTCCGGTGGAGTAGAAGGCGGCGCCGGAGTAGATCCAGGGAGGAGGGGGGAGTTCTTTTTCTTTTTCCTCTTTGTCCTTCCCGTTATCGGCGGGGGCTTCCTTGGCGTCCGCGGGGGCGACGGGTTGGTCGGCTTCGCGTTCGCGTTTTTTTTCTTCCTCGGGTTTGATGCGGTCGGCCATGATCCAGCCGTTGCTGGTGAAGGGGCCGGCGTAGAGGAGGTTGCCGTCGAAGGGGTTTGGGGTGAGGGATTTGATTTGGTCGCGGGCGATGCGGAGTTGGCCGGTGAGGGGGCTGTCGAGGAGGAGTTCCTTGTCGTCGAGGGAGATGATTTTTCCGGGGATTTGGTCGCCGCTGATGAGGGAGACGTAGGCCTGGTCGGGGGTGGCGGCGAGGTTTTGGCCGCCTTTGAAGATGACCTGGCGGATGTTGTTGAGCTGGAAGCGGATGGGTTGTCCGATGTCCGGGCGGTTCCAGATGACGCCGTCATTGAGGCCGCGGAATTCTCCGTGCATGATGTCGCCATTGGTGAAGCGGAGGAGGTCGGTGCCGGCGGGGTCGGACTCGGGGAGGTCGAGGTTGGTTTGGATCTGGCCCTGTTGTTTGACCTGGTTGAAGCCGGCGATGCGGAATCCACCATCCTCCCATGCGGAGAGGGGGGATGCGAGAAGCGCCGTGAGGGTGAGTGCGGTGAGGAGCTTCATTTTTCGTAGATGGGGAGAAAGCGGTAGTTGAGGGCGAGGGAGAGGAGGGCTCCGGAGGTGGAGAAGGCCTGTCCTTTGCTGCCGGGGAAGGAGCCGTCGTTGGCTTGCAGGACGGACATGTAGCGGATGTTTTTGGCATTCCATTCGTTCCACATTTTTTCGTCGGCGTGGAAGAGGGCCTGGGACATGTAGTATTCGAAGTAGTAGGGATAGTACTTGTCGCGGTAGTTGAGGCGTTTGCCGAGGTATTTGGCGCTGGACTGGAAGCTGCGGGAGTCGTGTTCTTTGGCGAGGGCCTGGCAGAGGAGGCCGATGGCGGTGAGGGTGGGTTTGTCGCCCATGCCGGAGGTGTAGCCGTATCCGCCGTCATTTCCGCGGCATTTGGCCATGTATTTGGCGCCTTTTTCGAGGGCGGCATCGGGGACGGGGATGCCGGCATTGCGGGCGGCGTAGAGGGCGACGAGTTGGCAGCCGGAGACGGTGGAGTCCGCATCGCTGCTTTCCGGGCTGTAGCGCCAGCCGCCGCGGGAGTTTCGTTTTTGGGCGGAGAGGATGAGGTCGACGGCTTTTTTGAGGGCGGGGGCGATGCGGTCATCGCGGTACATGCCGTAGCACTCGGCGAGGGCGAGGGTGGCGAAGCCGTGGCTGTACATGCTGGAGCCGATGTATCCGTTGGTTTCCTTTTGTTGGCCGAGGATGAAGGTGATGCCTTTTTGGATATTGGCGGCGTAGGGACCGTGGTTTGGGTCTTCGCCGTGGGCGAGGAAGGCCATGATGCAGAGTCCGACGACGCCGGGCTCGGAGCCCATGCTATCGGGCCATGCGCCTTCGTCATTTTGGGAGGTGGCGAGGTAGCGGAGTCCGCGGTTGTAGATGTTTTCTACTTGAGCGGGGATGGGGTCCTCCTCACGACGGGGGATGGACTGCCCGAAGAGGGGCAGGGAGAGGACGGTCAGGAGTGAGATCGTGAGGAGGCGCATCGGTTATTTTTTGGCTTGGGATTTGTTGTAGGCGTCGAGGGCTTTTTGGAATTCGGGAGGAAGTCCGGCCCCGGAGCGACCGGTGGATTTGGGCACGCGGCGTTCGGCGGTTTTTCCGTCGTTGGGACCACCGGAGGCTTCGTTGGCGGCCTCGGAGTCGCCCTTCATGCCTTGTCCGGCTTTATCACCGGCTTGTTGTCCGGGTTTTTGGTCGGGCTGACCTTTGCCCATCATTTGTTGCATCATTTCTAGCATGGCACCCATGCTTTGTTGGCTGGAGGGTCATCCGCCACTGCTTTGTCATGTGCTCTTTTCTTTGGCGGCCTCGTAGATTTTTTCGATGATCTCGGTTTGGGTGGCGATGGTTTCGCCGCCGGTGTCGCGGGCGTCGAGCTTATCGATGGTCTCGGCCATGAGGGTTTCGACTTCGGTGAGGAGTTCGATGACCTTGGGGTTGGTTTGTTCATCGACGAGTTCCTGGACATCGGCTGCGACCGAGTCCTGATCTTCCGAGAGCTTGGCAGTGCCTTTATTGTGCTTCTCGGTGGCCTCGGCCTTTTCTTTGGCGGTGGCCTTCTTCTCTTCCGCGAGCGCCGGGGCAATGAAGCCGGCTCCGAGGAGGAGAGTGAGGATGGTGTATTTCATAGATTGGTTGGGTTAGGATTCGTGGGAAAGTTTAGTTTGGGGTTTTGCGGAGTTCCATTGAGCGCATGAGTTGCTCAAGGGAGCGGGTGCGGGAGCGGATGTCTTGTTCGGCTTGAACCATGCGCATGACTTTGAGCATGAATTCGAAATCCTGTTCTTCGGGGCTGCCACCGCCGCCACCACCACCACCGCCGCCGCCGCCGGGTTCACCTTCGAGCTTCTTGGCCCATTCGGCGAGTTGGTCGCTCCATTTTTTTGCTTCGATGGCGGAGAGGAAGGCGTGGTTATCGGAGATGCGTCGGCGCAGGGCTTCGAGCTTGATGCTGATCTCGGACTCCTTCATGGCGTCGAGGATTTCCTTGTGCTCCTTTTTTTGAGTGCGGGTGTGGAAGTGGCCGAGGTCTTCCTGAATCCAGCGGATGTCGCTGGTGGTGCGTTGTTGTTGGTTGGAGAGGGAGTCGAGGAGGCGGGCGAAGACGGGGTCGATGGATTCCTCATCGTTGGTGGCGCCGAGGAGGGAGGAGGCGGCTTTTTTACTCTCGGGGGAGTCGCCGGTGAGGGCGGATTTGAGGCTGCCGGAGATGCCGCCTTCATCGGAGGAGGCGCGCTTGAGGCGGTTGATGAAGGTGGAGGCCTCGAAGTTGTCGTTGGCCTCGTTGGCCTTTTCGATGGTTTCCTGCATTTTCTTGAGAGCTTCCTGTTGCTTCTCGATGGCTTCCTTGAGGTCTTTTTTGGCCTTTTCGGGGGTGGACTTGGCGTCCTGGGAGTCGTTGAGTTTTTGTTCGACCTGGGGGAGGTCTTGTTCGCCGAGTTCCTTCATGTTCTGCATCGAGTCGGCCATTTTTTTCATGGTGTCCTTATCGATGGTTTTGTTGCGGGCGGCGTCCTTGAAGAGCTCTTCCATTTTCTTGGCGAGCTCCTGCATTTTTTCGGCGTTTTGATTCTCGGCATCCTCCTGGGCGGCGAGCTTGTCCTTGGCTTCGTCCTTTTGGAGGTCTTCGGGCTCGTTCTGTTGGTCGAGGCGGCGGTTGTTATCGAGGTTGTTCTGTTCGCGGCGGGCGGCGTCCTCGAGTTCACCGATGAGGCGGTCGAAGCGGAGTTTGAGTCGCTGGGCGTGCTCATCCGGGGTGAGGATGTAGATGACGATGGGCTCGGAGATGCTCATTTTGTCACCGGGCTGGTAGTCCTTGGCGTAAGCGGCGAGGAGGAGTTTCTGGGGGGTGATGCCGTGGGTTTTGGGCGAGAAGATGGCTTGTTCGGAGAGGCGGGTGATGCTGGGGCCGCCGGTTTTGAGGACCATGTCGCCGGAGGCGGGTGATTCGCTGGTGGGTTTGGTGAATTCGCCCTTCCATATGAGTCCGATTTCCCTGAGGCCGAAGTCGTCCTCCGAGATGATGTCGAATTCGAGGGTTTGTTCGGCGAGGATGACGATCTGGCGTTCGATTCCCTGCATGTAGGAGACGGGGTATTGATCGCGGGCGGAGGTGATTTTGAGTTGGTAGGTGGTGGCGGCATCGAGGCCTTTGACATCGGTCCACCGGAGGGGGATTTCGAGGTGGTGGCCGGCGAGTTCGATGACGGGGGAAGTGAGGGTGTTGTCAGCGACGGTGAGGTCGAGATTGTAGGGCTCGGGGAGGACGGGAGCGGGGGTGGCCTCTTCCTCGGGGATGCCGAAGTCGGCGAGGGGGGCGTCTTGTTCGACGGGTTGGGCGGTGACGGATCCGGAGGCGAGCTCGAGGGCGCGGGAGAACTCGCCCTTGAGGGTGACTTTGCTACCGGCGAGTGTGGTGAGGGAGCCGGAGCGGATGTCGATGACGCGGGGCTCGAGCTGGAGGTAGTCGGGAAGGGTGACGTGGGCCTCGAAGGCGGTGAGCTCGGGGCGAATCTCGGGCTCGATGCGGATGCGGTGGATGGCATCGCCGGCCTTGAGGGTGAGGGTGTCGCTGGCTTGCTGGCCGGTGAACTCGAAGCGGTAGGCGTTGTCGTCGTCCAGGCTGCTTTCGAGCCAGTTTTGGTTGCCGTAGCGGGCTTCGGCGAGGTCGGGCTTGTCATCGGTGGAGTCCTTGAGGGGGACGGTGATGACGAAGGGCTCGTCGTAGGGGACGGTGTAGGGGTTGGGGAGTCCGGAGAGGTCGAGCTGGGTGAAGGTGTAGCGCTCGGTATCGGAGAGGGGCATGAGCCAGCGTTTGAAGGCGTTGGCTCCGGCCTTGGGGGCGAAGGAGAATCCGGCGATGACGAGGGCGGTTCCGAGGGCGACGCCGAGAGCGAGTTTTTTGTAGTATGAGGTGGGGAGGGCCTCGGTCATGTCCTTTTTCCCGGCTTGGCGGGCGACGTGGGCCATGGCGGCGGCGCGGAGGGCGGGGGAGAGGGACTGGATGGATTCCTGTTGGTCCTGGAGTTCGACAACGCCGAGGAGGCGGTCACCGAGTTTGGGGAATTTTTTGGAGATGAGTCGGGCGAGTTGACCCTCGCGGCGGTGGCCGTAGACCCAGCGGCGGAGCATGATGGGGGCGAAGACGGCGAAAAGGGAGGTGCCGGCGATGAGGATGCCGAGGCGGGCGAGGGGCGGGGTGGGGACGATGCGGTCGAGGAGGAAGACGAGGAGGAAGGAGACGATGAGTCCGAAAAAGCCGGCGAGGACGGCTTCGGTGACCTTGGTGCGCCAGAGTTGGCGTTGGAAATCGGCAAGTTGCTTCTTCAGCTCATCGGGAATGGGCGTGAGCGGAGGCTGAGGGTCGGAATCGGACATGGGTGAAGAGGAGGGGCAAGGGCCCCATCATTTAGGGTGATACTCTCGCAGGTCAGCAGCACTGGTGCCAGCGGGAATTTCAGTAAGACGATCTTCATTTAAACGACGCCGGAGGGGTGATTTTGTCGGGATTTTTGGGTGGAATGGCGAAAGGGGGGGGATTTCGGGGGTGATCTTTAGTGTCGCCGGCCGGAAAGGGGGGTGAAAGGGGGGCGGGGTGCTGCGGGCTTAGGGGGAGATGGTGAGGGTGAGGGAGTGGGAGATGCCGGTGCGGTGGTAGGTGACGGGTTGGTTGTTGGCGGTGGGGCGGGCGTCTTGCCAGGAGTAGGCGGTGATGGTGGCGGTGCCGGGGGAGTGGGCTTTGAGGGTGCCGAACTTGTCGATGGAGGCGATGTTGGGATCGCTGGATTCCCAGATGAGGTTGTTGATGGTGGCGTTGGTGGGGGTGAGGTTTGCGTGGAGGGCGCGGGTTTCGCCTTTTTTCAGGACGAGCTTGGTGCGGGCGATCCCGAGAGCGCGGAGGGTGATGAATTTGTTGTGATCGATGACTTTTCCGAGGCGCTCGAAGGCGGCTTGTTGTTCGCCGTTGAGCTGGTCGAGATCGAGTCCGCTGTGGTAGACAATGTTGAAGTTGGGGGCTTTGACTTTCTTGTTTCCGGTGAGTTCGAGGGTGTCGGCCCGGATGTCGAAGAAGCGGCCGCGGGGGAAGCCGGGGTGGGGGGCGTAGCGTTTGTATTTTTTATCGAAGGCGTAGCGGAGGATGACGGGGTCCTGGCCTTTGTTTTGTTTTTCGGGGAAGTAGGGCTCGGCGTAGTGGACGAAGATGTGGTCCCGGTGGGAGGTGCCGTTTTGTTGAATTTGGGGCCAGAAGTTGAGGCCGTCGATGGCGGTGGGATTGGGGACGGGGATGTCGGCAGCGGC
Organism: Verrucomicrobiaceae bacterium; assembly: GCA_051252135.1. Classification (GTDB taxonomy): domain Bacteria; phylum Verrucomicrobiota; class Verrucomicrobiia; order Verrucomicrobiales; family Akkermansiaceae; genus SW10. The sequence goes on from JBPOGH010000002.1 coordinate 93,170, forward strand.
GCAGAGAGTGGGGTAGATGTCGATGAGATCGACGAGGCCGGGGTAGGTGGCTTGGGGAACGCGTCCGGGTTGGGAGAAGATGAGGGGGACGTGGGTGCCGTGGTCGGTGGTGGTGCCTTTTGCGCCGGGGTATTTTGAGCCGTCGGCGAGGAGGTGGATGAAGGGGATTTGGGTGCCGTTATCGCCCATGAGGACGATGAGGGTGTTGCGGCGGAGGTTGAGTGACTGGAGCTTGTCGATGACGTTTCCGACGAGGGTGTCGGTGTAGCGGATCATGTCGGGGAAGTGCTTGCGGGTGACGCGGTCATTTCCATTGGGGTCCTGGAAGTCATCGTCGAATTCATCGAACTCGGATTGGGGTTTGGAGTCGGGGGTGGGGACGTGGTAGTTGCCTTCGTCCTCCTTGTGGACGAGGGCGAAGGAGTAGTAGAGGAAGAAGGGTTGGTCCTTGTTGTCCTCGATGAATTGGAGGGCGTGGCGGTTGCAGATGTCCGGGCCGTAGTAGCGGCGGCCGGTGGCGGGATCGATGGAGTCATCGAAGCGTTTGATTTCGCCGTCGATGACGAGGTCGGGGTTGAAGAAGCGGTTGCCTTGTTTGACGAGGTCGAAGCAGCAGAAGGAATCGTAGCCGAATTGGTAGAGGTAGTCTTTGGCGGGGATTTCTTTGGTGCCGCGTGACTGTTTCCATTTTCCGAAGATGCCGGTGCGGTAGCCGGCTTTTTTGAAGGCGTCGCTGAAGGTGATGTCGGAGGCGTGTTGGGCCTTTTTTTGGAGGAGATTGCGGTGGTTGTATTTCCCGCTCATGAGGGCGATGCGGGTGGGTTCGCAGAGGGGGTAGGCGAAGGCGCGATCGCAGCGGGTGCCCCCGGCAGCGAGTTGGTCGATGCGGGGGGTGTGGAGTTCGACGGGGGCGGGGACGTTATCCCGGAAGGCCATGCCATTTGAGCCGTAGGCGGAGATGCCGAGGTGGCTGAGGTCATCGATGAGGATGAAGACGACGTTGTTTTTTGTGGAGCTTGCCGCGAGGAGGTTTGCGGTGAGGCAGAGGAGGGTGGCGGCGATCTTGGTGAGAGGAACCATGGTGTGAAGGAGAGATGTCTCCGGAATGGTCCACTTTGCAAGAGGTGGGTGGATTACTTTGCGAGGAAGGCGCGGAGGGGCTCGTTGTTTGCGCCGATGAGGAGGTCGGGGCGTTGGTCGTTGTTGAGATCGGTGGCGATGATTTGGCGGGTGTCGGTGCGGCGGGTGAGTCCGCTTTGGGCGGGCCAGAGTTCGGTGAGGGTGCCGTCCTTTGATCCGGTGAGGATGACGCCGAGTCCGGCGTTCATGCGTCCGGTTTCGCGTTGGGCGGCGTTGAAGTTTTGGCCGAGGGCGAGGTCGGTGATGCCGTCGGCGTTGAAGTCGCCGGTGGTGAGGGACATGGCGGGGGCGAGTTGGGAGAGGGTGGGGAGGGGGGTGGCGGTGAACTTGCCGGTGCCGTCATTGGTGAAGAGGGTGGTGGCGAGGGTGTTGGCTTCGAGGCGTTGGGCGGTCTCGAGGGCATCCGGGGTGTAGAGTTCGGGAAGGGTGAGGCTGGCGAAGGCGGTGTAGGTGGGGGCCTTCGTTTTGAGGTGGGGCATGGCGGAGGTGGAGCAGCTGCGTCCGCGGACGGGGAGGAGTTTGCCGTCCTTGAGCTTGGCCTCGACGAGCTGGAGCTCGCCGTTGTTTCCGAAGTCGGAGGCGAAGAGGGTGGCGGGGTGTTCGGCGTCGACGTGATACTTGGTGTTGAGGCCGAAGTTTCCGGCGACGAAGTCGAGGTCGCCATCGTGGTCGACATCGATGGTGGCAACGGAGGTCCACCAGCCGGTGAGGTGGGCGAGGTTTGCTTCGTCGGTGGTTTCGACGAGTCCGGTGCCGGTGTTTTTGAAGAGGCGGACGGGGCCCCATTCGACGGCGATGAGGAGGTCGGGTTTTGAGTCTTGGTCAAGATCGGCCCAGGTGGCTCCGGTGACGAGGCCGGCGTTTGAGACGGGGGAATCGGCTTTGGTGAAGGTTCCGCCGTTGTTGATGAGGAGGGCGCTTTCGGGCGGAGTGGGGTATTTTCCGGGGACGAAGCGTGCGCCGACGAAGAGGTCGAGGTCGCCATCGGCATCGAAGTCACAGGGGGCGACGCAGCTTCCGCTGGCGGACCAGGCGGGGAGGGTGCCGGAGGGGGCGGGGGTGAGGTTTCCGGCTCCGTCGTTGAGGTAGAGTCGGTCGTGGTAGTGGTCCGAGGTGGCGGGCTCGGAAGCGCCGCCGGAGACGAGGTAGAGGTCGGGGTCGCCATCGTTATCGGCATCGAACCAGGTGGAGGCGATGTCTTCTTTTGACTGATCGCCGGAGAGGGCCGGGGAGGGGTGTTGTTTTAAGGTGCCGTCTTTTTGTTGGAGGAAGAGGGCGGGTTCCTGTCCGGCGGCGCCTCCGATGAAGAGGTCGACGAGTTGGTCGCCGTTGATGTCAGCAGATGAGAGGGCGGGGCCGAAGCGGGAGAGGCGGTTGGGGAGGAGGGGTTGGGAGGCGAAGTCGTCGTGGTTGTTTTCGCGGTGGGTGAAGTTGAGGCCGAGTTGTTCGCTTTGCTCGTGGAAGAGGGCGACGGGTGGGGCTTTGGGGGCGAAGGTTTGGCCGGAGTCGGCCTCGGTGACGCGGTAGTGGAAGTTGGACTTGGGTTCCTTGAAGGTCTGGATGATGCCGGAGGGCCAGGTGACGTTGAGTGAGGTGATGGAGGTATTTTTTCCGAGGCCGAAGTGGAGGACGGGTTCGACGCCACTGAGGTATCCGCGGGAGCTGGTCATGAGGCGGGTGAGGGTGGAGCCATCGGCGAGGTGGGCTTCGACGCGAGCGCCGAGGCCGAAGTGATTGCTTTTGGTGCCGCGGAGGCTGACGAGGATGGATTGGTTGGAGGAGTCGTTATTGCGGTAGATGCCGACGGGATCGTTCATGTTGTTGACGACGAGGTCGAGGTCGCCATCGCGGTCGAGGTCCGTGAGGACGGCGCCGTGGCTGACGGTGAGATCGCCGAGGCCCCATTTGTCGGAGACGTCGTCGAAGCGGAGGTCGCCTTTGTTTTGGAAGGCGAGGTTCTTTTCTTTGAAGCGCGGGGAGGCGAGGAAGAGGGCCTGGATTTCGTCCCATTTTCCGCCGCGTTGTTTGACGTCATCCATGCGGATGCTGAGGTCGCTGTCCTGGACGTTGCGTTCGATTCCGTTGGTGAAGTAGGCGTCTTCGAGTCCGTCGTTATCGAGGTCTCCAAAGATTCCGGCCCAGGTCCAATCGGTGCTATCGATTCCGGAGTAGAAGGCGGTGTCGAGGAATCTGCCGGTGCCGGTGTTTACCTGCATGGCGTTGCGCATGTATTGGCGGGGCTCGAGGTTGTCGAGGAACCAGGCGGTGGAGGACATGGCTCCCATCATGGTTTTTTGTTTGAAATGGGTGGTGGCGGACATGTCGGTGCTGAGGTAGTCAAACCAGCCGTCGTTGTTGATGTCGGCGAAGTCGCTGCCCATGGAATTCCAGCTGGTGTAGGGGAGGGCGTCGTAGATGGCGTCACTGAAGGTGCCGTTGCGATTGTTGCGGTAGAGGTGGTCGGGGGTGTGGAAGTCGTTGGAGACGTAGAGGTCGGGGTAGTTGTCGTTATTGTAATCCCACCAGACGGCGGCGAGGCCGTGCTCGCGGGCGATGCTGATTCCGGCAGCGCGAGTGACGTCCCGGAAGATGAGGTCGATGGGGTCGGTTGTGGATTCGTTGATGTAGAGGTGGTCGTAGGTGCCCAGTTCGGCGAGGGTTCCGTCTCCGACGAAGGAGGCGTCGCGCTGGAATTCGGGAGCGGGGATGAGGTTTCCTTCGGCGTCCCGGATGACGTTGATTTTGTAATCGAACATTTCCTTGATGGAGAGGAGCCGGGTTTCGGTGCGGTAGAGGTCGAGGTCGCCATCGAGATCATAGTCGGAGAAGGCGACCATGGAGGGTGCGCGGAATTCGGGATTACCGCCGCTGAAGGGGTTGTGCTCGAAGGTGCCGTCTCCCTGGTTGAGGTAGAGGATATCGTATCCGCCTTTGTAGCAGAGGTAGAGGTCGAGGTCGCCGTCGTTATCGATATCAGCGAAGGCGGCTCCGGATCCCCAGCCTTTGTCATCTCTGATTCCGGCAGCTTTGGTGACATCCTGGAAGTGCCAGGGTTTGGTCTGGAGGAAGAGTTTGCCGGGGCTATCCTGGGAGACGAGGAAGAGGTCGGGGAGGCCGTTGGAGTCGACATCACCGACGGCGAGGCCGGCGCCGGAGAGGAGGTAATTTTTGATGTTCTCCGGGTTGAGTTGGTTTTGGAACTCGATGCCGAGATCGGGGCCCGGGAGTGGGCTGAAGAGTTTTTGATCTCCTTGGTCTGCTCTTTGGGTGAGGGGTGAGGCTTCGAGGTTTTTTTCAGCGGGGGTCCAATTTTCTCCGGCTTGTCCGACCAAGCAGGTGCTGGCGGCCATGGCCAGGCAGAGGAGGAGGGTGGTGACGCGACGATGAGGGAGGAGCGTGGACATGGGAGGTGAAGGGAGGTGGAGATTTAACGGTGCTGATGACATCAAAAAGCCGCTGGATCAACCAGCGGCTTTTAAAATAAGGCAATTCGCCAGAGAGCCCTTTAGCGGCGGCGGCGGAGAAGGCCCGCTGCGCCGAGAAGGGTGAGAACGAGCGAGCTGGGCTCGGGGACGGACTCGGTCACGGAGAAGGAGATGTCATCGATGTAGCCGAAGAGTCCTGGGACGTTGTCGTTACTGATGTCCCGAAGGCTGAGGATGGGGAAGAGGCCGGTGACGGGACCATTGGGAGCGGTGTTATCGTTGGCGGGAATGACTCCGCCATCGTTGATGGTGACCCAGGTATCGAGAGGGAAGGTGCCGGGGAGGATGGCGTTGGCGAATGAGGGAGGGTAGGAGTCGGGCTGGGTGCCGTTAAGGCGAACCAAGGAGTTCAAGGAATCCGAGGTGCCGGGACCATATTGAGCGACGCTGCCGGAGGGAATCATCACGCGATAGGTGAAGGATACGGAGTCGACGCCGGCAATGGTGTTGGCGGGGAGAGCGATGTTGGGGCCTGAAAGGATGGATTGCCACTGGCCTCCTCCATTGAGGTTGATTTGGAGGACGTTGTTGGAGCCGTCCAGGGGATCGGTGACAATAGTGGTGGTGAGTCCACCGGATGGGTTGATGGTGCCGACGGAGTTTCCGTCGAAGTCATCTCCGATGAGAGTGACGGCCTGAAGGCCGAGGGATGAGCCGAGGAGGGCGGCACCGAAGAGAGTCAGGAATTTGTTTTTCATAAATCTGTAAGACAAAATATGGGGAGGATGGGATGCTGTATCAATACGAAAGTTCAAATAATCTCAAGGGGGTGGGAAGTGCTGACCTCCCCTAAAAGTCTGAAGAGATGAGCTTTAGGGGGTTGATTGGGTCATCCAGGCGCGGAGTTTGGGGAATTGATCGGCGGGAAGGGCGTGTTTTGTGTCTTTAAAGAGGAGGAGGGTGAAGTTGATGCCTGCGGCGGTGGCTTCTTCTTCGAGGACTTTGAAATTGGGGAGGCGTTTGTCGCCATCGCCCATGAAGGCGAGCATGGGTCGGCCTTTCAAGGTGTCGAGACCGCCCATGGGCCAGCCGGCTCCGCCGGGCATGAAGGCGTGGAAGTAGGCTTGAAAGGCTCCATCGGAGTGGCCGATCTGGTGTAGGATGGCAGCGCCGCCGGAGGAGAATCCGGCGCAGATGCGGTGTTTTGGGTCGATGTTGGGGATGGTTTTTTCGACGCGGTCGAGGATGGTCTCGTAATAGGACCAAGGGGTCTGCCAGCCGCCTTTTTGGCCTTTGTCGTGACGGTAGGGGAGGGCGAGGCAGATGAAGCCTTTTCCTTCGGTGATTTGGATGGCTTTGGCGGGAGAGTCGCTTCCGGCACCGCCGCCGAACCAGACGAAGAGGGGAAACTTTTTGTCAGTGGTGTAGTCGGTGGGGAGATAGAGACCGGAGCGGGTGGGTTGGTCTCGCCAGGTTTTTCCAAGGTCAGGGAATTCGAGGAATGCGGTTTTTCCGGGGTCGAGTGTGATGGCGTCTTTGACCTCTTCTGCGATGGCAGGCGAGGTTAGGAAAAGTGCAGCAATGATTTTGATAGCGAGCATCAGAAAGGCCTACTTGAAGGTGGGGATGGGTTGGGGGGTGTAGCCGGATTTTTTGGCTCCTTCGGGGATGGCCTGGCGGAAGAATTCGTCGCGTTTTTTGTGGTAGTCTTTGTAGCCGAGGAGGCGGCAGGGGACGTTGGATTTGTTCCAGACGTTCCACTGGGCGAGGAGCTTGGCGGCGAGCTCGGGCTTTTGGGTGACGAGGTCGTTCGATTCGGTGATGTCGTTGGGGAGTTCGAAGAGCTGGGGTTTGGGGCTCATGTTGTCCTGAAGGTGCTTGGTGCGATCGGCGGTGAGGATGGACCACCTGGAGGAGTCGCGCCAGAAGAGGGCGTCGTGGGGTGGGGTTGATTTTTCGCCGAGGACGAAGGGGAGGAGGTTTACGCCTTCCATGGCGGGTGCGGCTTGGGCATCGCCTCCGGCGACAGCGACGGCGGTGCGGGAGATGTCGATGGCGATGACGGGAGAGTCATAGGTGGAGCCTTTTGGAATTTTGGCGGGCCAGGAGGCGATGAAGGGAACGTGGACGCCGCCGTCGTAGAGGTTGCCTTTTCCGCCGCGGAAGGGGGAGTTGTCGGAGCCGTTCCATTTGGTGGGATGGGCCTTGCTGTTTTGGGGGCCTCCGTTGTCGCTTAGGAAGAAAACGAGGGTGTTTTCGCGGAGGTTGTTTTTCTCAAGGGAGGTGATGATTTTTCCAATGCCGGCATCCATGGTATCGACCATGGCGGCGTAGACGCGGCGCTTCTTTTCTTTGATGTGGGCGTATTTTTCGATGGCTTCTTTGGGTGCCTGAAGTGGGGCGTGGGGGGCGTTGTAGGCGACGTAGAGGAAGAAGGGCTTTTCCTTATTGGTGTCGATGAAGCTGGCGGCATCGATGCTGAGGGCGGTGGTGAGGTAGCCGTCGAATCCGGCAGGTTTTCCGTTGCGCTCGAGGGCGGAGAGGTAGCCTTCTTTGATGGGTTGTTTGAGGTCGATGCGGAAGTAGTCGTGGCCGCCGCCGAGGAAGCCGTAGAAGTGGTTGAAGCCGCGTTTATTGGGGTGGAAGGGAGGGGCGGCTCCGAGGTGCCACTTGCCGACGATTCCGGTGGTGTATCCGGCTTTCTGAAGGCGGCGGGGGAAGAGGATTTCTCCGGGGTCGATTCCGAGGTGCGGATTGTTGGGGTCGAGGGCGGGGTTGGTCTCGAAGCCGAAGCGGTTCTGGTAGCGGCCGGAAAGGAGGGCGGCACGGGAGGGACCGCAGTAGGCGTGATTGACGTAGCCGTTCTTGAAGATGACGCCGGAAGCGGCGAGGGCATCGAGGTTGGGGGTTTTGATGTCGGTGGCTCCGGTGAAGCCGGCATCGGCGTAGCCCATGTCATCGGCCATGATGACGACTATATTTGGCTTTTTTGCGAAAGCGCAGGAAGCGAGGAGGAGAGAGATGAGAAGTGGTTTCATGGAGGGGAAATTGGAGGAGCCTGGTTGGGGGAGTTATCTGCAGATTAAGAAGATTTTCGCAGATTATTTTTGGGGTTGAGGGGCTTGGTTGAGGATTTTTTAACCGCGAGATACGCAGAAGGCGCTCAACTTGAGGGGCTTGGTTGGTGGTAGCGGGCGGGACGCCCGCTCTCCTTATTGGGGACTATGGTTTTGGGATGAGGTGGGCGGGGATGTTGAGTTGGTGATCGTGGGCGCCTTTGGCGAAGTTGCCGAGGGTGAAGGAGTTTTCTTGGGACCAGTCGGCTTCGACGCGGCCGTCGCCGAGGACGATGTTTCCGAGTTTGGTGCGGAACCAGTCGGTGAGGGCGAGGTATGAGGGATCGTTGGCGAGGTTGTTTTGTTCGCCGGGATCGTGGCGGAGGTCGAAGAGGGAGAGTTCGACTTTTTCACGCGGAGCGGTGAGGCCCCATGTGAAGTCGGAGCCTTTTTTGTTCGGCCGGGTGCGCATGGAGAAGGCGAAGTCGCGGCTGCGGAGGTAGGCGCGGGGGCCGTAGACGTGGTTCATTTCGCCGATGACGTAGTCGCGCTCAGGGATTTGGTCGTTAGCCTGTTTGATGAGGCTTTGGCCATCGAAGTAGGCGTGGGTGGGGTCGGTGAGGTCGACACCGGCGGCGTGGAGGAAGGTGGTGGCGAAGTCGACGAACTCGATGAAGCGGTTGGTGGTCTTCTTTGCGGGGATGAGTTTTTGATCGGAGGAGAGGGTGATGACGGAGCAGCGGTTTGACATTTCGTAGGGGCCGAATTTCGCTTCGATGCCTTGCTCGCCGAGGTGCCAGCCGTGGTCACCGCAGGCGATGACGACGAGCCAGGGGCGGTTGGCTTTTTCGCTGGCTTGGCGGAAGTTTTTGACGGCTTTTCCGATGAGGGAATCTCCGTAGGCGCAGAAGGCGTAGTAGTCGCGGATGGCCTGTTGTTTTTCCTCGGGCTTGAGGCCGTCGGTTTGCATTTTCTTGTGCAGGGTGACGAGTTGGGGCGGGAGCTTTTTGAGTTCGTCGCGGGAGAAGTCGGGGATGTTGTAGGTTTTTCCGGCGAAGAGGTCGCGGAATTCCTGGGGCGGGAGGACGGGGCTGTGGGGGAAGTGGAAGCCGAGGTTGAGGAAGAGGGGTTTATTGGACTTGTGAGTGGTGAGGTAGTTGGAGAAGGCGGCTTCGATGTGGCCATCGAGGGTTTTTCCAGCGGGTTGGGGGCTGCGTCCGCCGATGATCAGGGTGGTTTGATCGCGGGTGTAGGCGCGGAGGAGATCGAGTTCCTTGTCGATGGCATTGAGGTGGGATTTTTGCCCGGGGGAGAGGTCGCCTTCGGGGACATCGGTGAGGACTTTTTCGATGCGGTCGCCGGGGAAGTGGAAGATTTCGGCGGTGCCGATGACTTTGTTTTTTTGACGGAGTTTGTCTTTGTAGAAATCGGTAAGGTTCTTGCGTTGGAGGTCGTTCTTCATGTCGACGGCGTGGTCGTAGAACTTGGGTTCCGTCCAAGTGAGGCCGGGGCCCCATTCGAAGATGTAGGAGCCGGACTTGCCGAAGCGGGCGGTGTGGTAGCCGGCGGTGCGGAGGACTTCGGGGAAGGTGGGGCGGCAGAAGTCGGCCTTGTTGTGGGACTGCTTGAAGCCGTAGGTGCCGTTGCGGTGCGGGTAGCGCCCGGTGAGCATGGAGACGCGGGAGGGGACGCAGCCGGGGGAGTTGCAGTAGGCGTGGGTGAAGAGGGTGCCTTGGGTGGCGAGCTTGTCGATCTCGGGGGAGGAGACGAAGCCGAGGGGGCTTTCGTTTTGTCCGCGGGTGGCCTGGTTGACGCAGGCGAGGGAGTCGCTGCGTTGGTCATCGGTGACGATCCAAAGGATGTTGGGGCGGTTTTCGGCCGCAAATCCCAAGTTCGAGAAGAGAAATGCCAAACTGGCGGTGAGGAGAAGCTTGAGAGAGGGAGGCATTTTTGGGTTAACCCGGATTTGGGGGTTGAAAGGAGAATGTGTTGAAGTAGGTAGATGTGCAGATGAAGATGGGGCTCTTGGTGTTTATTGCGGGAATGACTTTTTTGCAGGGGAAGTCGTATGTGCTGATTGTGGTGGATGATTTGGGTTACATGGACATTGGGGCCTACAATCCGGGGTCGTTTTACGAGACGCCGAATATTGATCGGTTGGCGAAGGAGGGGATGAAGTTTACCGATGGGTACGCGGCGAATCCGGTGTGCTCGCCGACGCGCTTTGGGATTCAGACGGGGCGGTATCCGACGCGGAAGGATGCGACGAATTTTTTCAGTGGAAGACGGGGCGGGAAGTTTGCGCCGGCGCCGCTGCATGATCGGCTGGATCACGATGAGGTGACGATTGCGGAGGCGTTTAAGGAGGAAGGGTATGCGACGTTCTTTGCGGGGAAGTGGCACTTGGGGGAGACGGAGGAATATTGGCCGGAGAGGCAGGGTTATGAGGTGAATATCGGGGGCTATTCGAAGGGGGGGCCGTATACGGGGAAGAAGTATTTTTCGCCGTATAAGAATCCGCGGATGACGGATGGGCCGGATGGGGAGCACTTGCCGGATCGGCTGGCGATGGAGACGTGCAAGTTTATGGAGGCGAACAAGGACGGGAAGTTTTATGCGCTGCTGTCCTTTTACTCGGTGCACACGCCGCTGATTGGTCGGCCTGATTTGGTGGAAAAGTATCAGAAGAAGGCGGAGAAGATTATGGGGGAGGAGTTTGGGACGGAGGAGCAGGTGTTTGGGAAGAAGCCGAGGAAGGTGCGTATTTTACAGAAGCATGCGGTGTATGCGGCGATGGTGGAAGCGATGGATGAGGCGGTGGGGAAGGTGATGAAGAAGGTGGAAGAGCTGGGGCTGGAGGATGAGGTGGTGATTTGTTTCACCTCGGATAATGGGGGGCTTTCGACATCGGAGGGTTCTCCGACTTCGAATCTTCCGCTGCGCGGCGGGAAGGGGTGGATTTATGAAGGCGGGATTCGGGAGCCCTTCATTGTGAAGTGGCCGGGGTTGACGAAGCCGGGGATGACGAGCGAGGTGCCGGTGATGAGCACGGATTTTTTTCCGACTTTTGTGAAGGATGCCGGCGGTGAGGTGAAGGGAACGGTGGACGGGGTGGACCTGCGTCCGGCGCTCGGTGGCGGGGGTTTGGAGCGGGAGGCGCTTTACTGGCATTATCCGCATTACAGCAATCAGGGTGGGTTTCCGGGTGGGGCGATCCGGGTGGGTGATTGGAAGTTGGTGGAGCGGTATGAGGATGGGCGGGTGCATCTTTACAATTTGAAGGACGACATCGGGGAGCGGAAGGATGTGAAGGGGGCGCACGGGGCCCGGGTGGAGGAGATGCGGGCGAAGCTGCACGCGTGGTATCGCGAGGTGGATGCGAAGTTCCTGCAGAAGAAGAAAGGGCAGGTGGAGGAGCCGTGGAGGCCGGGGAAAGGGTGAGGTCCGGGCGGGTTGTCCCGGGTAATTGATCCTTGTCTGCTAGTGCCTGATGATGAGGATGTTGAAAATGAGAAGTGATTTGTTGAAAGGGTATCGGCCGGTTGCGGTGGTTCTCGGTTTGGCCGTGGTGGGGTCGGTTGGTTGGAAGTTGTTTCAGGGGAGTGGATTTGGAGAGGAGGCGGATCACGAGGTGGCGGTCGAGGAGCTGGTGGCCAGCGAGGAGTGGATGGAGTTTATGGGGGCGGAGATGAATGCGCTTGCGGGGAAGATTGGTTCGCTTCCGGTTAGGGAGGGGGAGCCATTTTCAGCGATGGAGGGCGGAGTGACCGGTGAAGGGGTTGCGGGTCCGGTAAGGGAGGAGAAGGGGCCGGGCGGGGTGTCCTGGAAAGATTATGATTTCGGGACGGAAGCAGGAGATGGTGGTGCGGGTTTGTGGGGGTTTTTGGATGAGGAATTGGCGGAGGTGACGAAGGGGAAGTTTGGTTTTTTGAGGGGGGAGTTTACGGATGAGGCGAGGGAGGGCTTTTCGGCGAAGGTTATTTTTTCGGCAGAAGGGAAGGTTGGGGGAGGGGGAGTGGGAGCATTTGAGGCGGTGCAGGAAGTGCGGTGGACGCTGAAGGATGGAGGGCAGGCTCCTACGGCGGGGAATGATTATGTGATTGATCCCAAGGAATGGGAGATCACGGGATGGAAGATGGTGGAGGCGCGGCTGACGAAGGCGGAGAGGCCGCTATTTCGAGAGGTGACGCGGGAATTGATTCCGGATGAGGAGGATCAGAGGAGGATCGAATTTACGGATCACGCCTATTATTTGGGGAAGCTTTTTAAGGGAGAGGAGATTCCATTGAAGAGTGGATACGGACGTTATTTTACGACTGATGCGACGGCGCAGCATCCGGGGCTTTCGGTGGTGGATATTGATGGGGATGGGCGGGATGATCTTTATGTGTGTGTGCGGTTTGGGAGGAATATGCTCTTTCGGGACCAGGGAGACGGGACCTTTAAGGAGGTGGCGGCGGATTATGGATTGGACCTGGAAGGGGTGAGTGCGGTGTCGTTATTTGCGGATTTTGACAATGACGGGGATCAGGATGTGGTGGTGGGGAGATCGCTTGAGCGGAGTGTGTATTTGAGAAATGAAGGGGGGCGATTTGTGGATTGCTCGGAGTCGCATGTGGGTTCGCCGCTGCCTTATTTGACGACCTCGCTGGCGGCGGCGGATTTTAATGGGGATGGGTTGCTGGACCTCTACTTTTCGACTTATGGCTTTGCGATTCGGCAGCCAAGAGATCAGGTGGCGAAGGATTTTTTGGCGGATTATCCGGCTGGGGAAGTGACGGGACGGTTTGTGTCGCCGCCTGATGTGGAGCCGTATTTGAACCTACCCGGGCCACCGAATGTGTTGTTGGTGAACACGGGGGGCGGGAAGTTTGAGGTGTCGCCCTTGAGCGGGCAGGTGGCCGCGTGGCGGGAAACCTTGCAGGCGACGTGGGCGGATTATGATCAGGACGGTGATCCGGATTTGTATGTCTGTAACGACTTTGCGCCGGATGTGCTTTACCGGAACGAGGGAGGGGAGGGGTTTGTGGATGTGACGCGGGAGGTGGGGCACGAGCGGATGCGGGGGTTTGGGATGGGGGCGTCTTTTGGCGACTTCGACAACGATCAGGACCTCGATCTTTATGTTTCCAATATGTTCAGCAAGGCGGGGTTGCGGATTATTGACAAGGTGGGGATGAAGGATGAGCGCTTCCGGTGGTCGGCGGAGGGAAATTTGCTCTTCGACAATCGGTCGGGAGAGGGTTTTGGATTTTTGTCGGGAGAGGGTTCGCCCTTTGCGCCGGTGGCACGGGCGGATTGGTCGTGGGGCGGGCAGTTTTGTGATTTTGACAATGACGGGTTCCTGGACCTTTACGTGCCGAATGGATACTTTACGGCGCCGGAGGCATTTGCGGGGGAGGTTGATTTGTGAAGTTGCTACTGGCGCTCGGTCGTGCGCTCGGACAAGCAGTTGAACCCACGGTTCACAGGATCCCAGAAGTGGAATTTTGATCGGGGGACGGGAGGGAATGTGACGAATGTGATCAAGAATCCCGATGGTTCCGAGAATGTGTGGACGGCGTTTTCCCACAGCGGGAAGGAGCGGAACCGGATGTTTTTGAATCAGGGAGGGAAGGGGTTTGTGAATGTGTCCGGGGTGAGCGGGGCGGATAGTGTGTTGGACGGGCGATCGTTTGTGATTTGGGATTTTAATCGCGATGGACGGTCGGATATTGCGATGGTGAATGCGAATCAGCGGCTGTTGCAAATTTTTGAGAATCAAGCTGCGGAGGAGCAAGGTTTTGTGGCCATCAGATTGGAGGGAGGCGGCCGGGAGGGAGATCCGGTGGGGGATTATTCAAACCGGGATGCGGTGGGGGCGCGGGTGACGATTGATTTGGGGACGCATCAGATTATGCGTGTACTTTCCTGCGGAGAGGGATTTGCTGCCCAGAATAGCCGGACAATTTTGGTGGGAGTGGGTAAATTTAACTCACCATTCAAGGTGAGGGTTGATTGGCCATCGGGACGGGTGACTCTTGCTGAGTCGGTTACGCAAGGAGACCTTGTGAAGGTCTCCGAAATTTCAAGCAGGGTAGAAATATCGAGGCTCTCAGCCCAATAGGGGCCTTTTTACTTGCAGGAGTGTGTAAATTTGTGCAATTTCTAGGGGTTGCACAATTTTGCAATTAAAGGAACTAAAGAAAACATCATGAAAAACAAAAATATTGGTTATCTTGCGCTCGGCCTTATGGCTGCGGCGGCACCTGCTGCGAATGCGGCCGGGACAATTGTTGGGGGTGACTTTGAAGGAGTCACTCTCGTAGACGATGGCAGCGGCGTCGGTAAATTTGGCCCATTCACTGGAAATGCGGCTTCGACCTATAGCGTGTCTACCACCAATCCACACACCGGTGCCGAGGCAATGGATCTTGATATTGGTGGAGTTGCCAACTCTTTCGTGGGTGTGTTCCAGGATGTGACCATTGCTCCTCTGGAGACCATCAACTACAGCCTCTTTCACGCGGCAAATGTTGCGGCAGCCGGTGCGATTGAGATTCGTATCGAGTGGCGTGATTCTGTGAACAATGTGGAGATTTCCCGCACCGGTAACTCCACTCCAAGCCCGGGCACTTCCTATGAGCTTTTCTCACTGGTTGAGACGGCTCCAGCAGGTGCTGACACGGCACGAGTTGTGTATGCCCTCCAGAGCTTTGGCGGGAATACCACGATTGCGGCTAACGTCGATGATATCACCGTAATCCCAGAGCCTACGTCTTCGCTTCTTGCTGGATTGAGTGCCTTGGGTCTCATGATTCGTCGTCGTCGATAGACGCGATTTGTTCATTGTATTCGTAGGAAACGGCGGCCCCACCGGGGTCGCCGTTTTTTAATGCGGGTTGTGGAGCGGTATGAGGATGGGCGGGTGCACCTTAACAATTTGAAGGATGACCTCGGGGAGCGGAAGGATGTGAAGGGGGCGCACGGGGCCCGGGTGGAGGAGATGCGGGCGAAGCTGCACGCGTGGTATCGCGAGGTGGATGCGAAGTTCCTGCAGAAGAAGAAAGGGCAGGAGGAGAAGCCGTGGAGGCCGGGGAAAGGGTGAACGGATTGGTTGGGGAGGAGCGGTCAGGAATACCCACTCTCCTTATTTTAGAGCGGGCGAATTTGGACGTTGCGGAAGTGGACGTCGGCGCCGTGGTCCTGGAATTGGATCCAGCTGGCTTGGGTGCCGTAGTTTTCGATCTCGCGGTATTTGCTCTTTTGGAAGGAGGCCTTCCACTTGGGGCTGCCGATTTCGACTTCGAGGACTTTGACGTTGTTGAGCCAGTGTTCGAGGTGGTTGCCTTTGGCGACGATGCGGCCTTTGTTCCACTGGCCGGCGGGGTGGTAGGGTTTATCCGCGATGGGGGCGACGAGATCGTAGAGAGCGGCGGCGGATGAGTTGGGGGTTTTTCCGCGGACGTGGCGTTGGTCATCGAGGATTTGATATTCGAGGCCCCGGCCATTTCCGCTGCGGTAGATGACGCCGCTGTTTCCGGCGTTGGAGATGTTCCACTCGAAGCGGAGTTCGAAGTCCTGATATTTTCCTTTGGTTCCCATGCCGCCGGTTTTGAGGGGGCCGCGGGAGGCGACGCCGTCCTTGATGGTCCATTGGCCTTCCTTCTTATTGGTGTGCCATTGGGAGAGGTCGCCGTTTTGGAAGAGGTCAATGAAGGCGGTTTCCTTGGGGCGGGGTTTGACGACGTTGTAGCGGAGGGTGTGGCCCATGAGGGGGTGGCCTTTGTCGTCGGTGGCGTCGCTGAGCTCGATGGTGTAGAGGCGTCGGGGGGTGATCTGGGGGAGGGTGATGGTGAGGGTTTTGCGGTCGGCGGAGAGTGTTGTTCCGGTGGGGGTGACGTGTTGGAGGTCGACTTTTGGGGAGCCGTAATCCTGATGGTAGTGGTAGGTGTGGCGGGAGATTTGTGAGGTGGGGGTGGATTTGAGGGGGCGGTTGAAGGTGACTTGGAAACCGTCGGGGAGGAGGGAAACCCCGGTGGCGAGGAGGGGTTGGGTTTTATTGAAGGTGATTTTTTTGATGCCTTCATCGCCGGCCCATTTGATGTGGGTTTTTCCGATCCAGAGCTGGCCTCTTTGATCGAAGGTGAGGCGGTGGTTGCCGATGCCGAGGTCGGTGCTGAAGAGGAAGGGGATGAGGGTGCCTTGTTGGGTGCCGTCGACTTCATCGGGGAGGAAGCGGATGAGTTGGGGCTGGTTCATGTCGCCGATGAGGAGTTCGCCTTCGGGGAGGCCAAAGAGCTCAGGGTCGATGGTGTTGATGGGTTGGGTGGGGGAGTTGGCGAGTTCTCCGTGGGGGAAGAGGGCGGCGGCGGGGGTGCGCATTTTTTCGAGTTCTTCGACGGGGATTTCGAGGGGGTTGCGGGTCCATCCCTTTTCCCAGACGAGGGAGGCGGGGTGGCCGTAGAAGTTTCCTTTGGTGACGTGGTAGAGGGGGTTGGTGCCGCGCCAGTCGCCCTGGTTATCGGTGATCCAGAGGCGGTCATTTTCATCGACGTGGATGCCATCGGGCGAGCGGAAGCCGGAGGCGAAGGGGATGGTTTTGCCATCGGGGGTGATCTGGAGGACCCAGCCGCGGTAGGGAACGCGGGAGTACATGCGGCCGGCTTTGGCTTTGTTTTTCTCCCAGGCCTTGGGGTCGTTTTTGACAATGTGGAGTTCGCGTTCGAGGCCGATGGGATTCCAGGGTCCGCGGACGATGTCCTGGATGCCGGCGCCATTGGAGGCGACGTTGAGGGAGATGTAGAGGTTGCCCTTGGAGTCGCGGGCGGGGCCGTAGACGAACTCGTGGTAGTTGCCGGTGATGCCGAAGGTGTTGCAGAGGTTTTGGTAGTGGTCGGCGAGGCCGTCCTGATCTGTGTCAGTGAGGCGGGTGAGCTCAGCCCATTGGGTGACGATGAGTGAGCCGTCGGTGTCCTCGAGAATGCCGAGGGGGAGGGCGAGGCCGCGGGCGAAGAGGGACCAGGATTGTGTTTCGGGGGAGTAGATTTGGATTTCGCCGCTGTTGAAGCAGGTGGCGATACGGCCATCGCGGAGGGTGGTGAGGCCACCGATTTGGTGGTCGACGGTGGCGGGGACGGGGATGTTTTGGAAGGTGTAGTAGTGGTTCCAGTCGGCGGGATCGGAGGCGGGGGTGGTGGGAGGCGAGACGGGACGGGGAGCGGGAGGCTCGGGGAAGGAAGAGGGTTTGGGGGTCTGCCAGTTGTGGTGGGTGACGGTGAGGGTGAAGGATTTTGCGTCTTCGGCGCTGAGGTGGAGTTTGGAGTCTTTGATGATTCCTTTGTCCGAGGTGAGGGTGGCTTTTCCTTGGGAGCTCAGGTCGAGGACGAGGGGGGCGGTGATGTGTTGAATCTGGAAATGGCGGGAGAAGGCGCCGGGGGTGGAGTGGGAGGTGAGGTGTTCGTTGATTTGGACGGAGCCGATGCGGTAGGAGAATACGGGGTGTTGATCGATGAGGTGGTAGCCGAGGAATTCGGGTTTTCCGGGGAAGGGGAAGAGGGCGGCGGAGGTTTCGCGGTAGTAGGGCTTGTTGGGAAGGGCGGCGGGGCGCCACATGCTGAAGAGGTTTGTTTTGGTGCCGAGGTAGGCGTAGCGGAGGCGGCAGGCTTCGGTGTCCCAGCAGGCGGTGAGGCCGTTTTCGAGAACGACGGCGATCGAGGCGGGGGAGGAGTCGGGCATGGAGGTGCGGGCGACGTAGGGGAGGGGGCGTTTGGGTTCCTTGAAGGCGGGAAAGAGTGAGCCGCGTTTTTTCTCCGCGACGCCCTTGGTGGCGGTGAGGAGGTAGTCGTGGATGAGGGCGAGGTCGGCGTCGGGGACGTGTGCCATGGAAGGCATTTGGATGAGCTTGGGGTTCTTTTTGCCCGGAGCTTTGGCCCATGCGATGAAGTCGGTGTCCTTGGAGGCCGGGTAGTTTTCGGCGATGTAGACGAGTGAGGGGCCGACGACTTCGTTGGCGAGGAGGTGGCAGGCGGCGCAGTTGATCTTGTAAAGTTGCTCGCCGGGGTGGGGGGCTTTGTCTTGGGCGAGAAGGGGAAGGGAGAGGGCGATGAGGAGAGAGAGGAACTTCATGGGAGAAGGAAAAGGTGCGTGAGAGACAGAAAGGGATACCTCGGTGAAACCGGGATTTTGCAGAAATTTTCCGCTAAAATTGCAGCGCTACTTGGCGGTGGAAGAGACGAGCTTGCCGTCGATGATGACGTGGGTGGTGTGAGTAGTGGTCTCGAGGGGGTCGCCATCGAAAAGGGCGAGGTCGGCGTGCTTGCCGACTTCGAGCGAGCCGATCTTGTCATCGAGGCCAAGAATCTTGGCCGGATAGATGGTGCAGGCGGCGAGGGCGATTTCTTGTGGGAGGCCGTAGGCGGCGGCGAGGGCGGCCTCGAAGTGGACGACGCGGGTTTTGGGGACGTAGGTCTCGTAGCCGGACTGGAAGGCGAAGGGGATGCCTTTTTTATGGAGCTGGGCGGCGAGAGTGAAGGTCATGTTTTCGAGATCGCCGAAGGGGCGGCCCATGGTGGGGTGGACGATGACGGGGATATCGGCGGCTTTAATTTCGTCGAGGAGGAGGTAGGCTTCGGCGGCCCCATCGAGGATGAGATCGAAGCCGAACTCCTCGCGAAGGCGGAGGGCGGAGGCGATGTCCTGATGGCGTTGGGCATTGATGAGGAGCGGGGTCTTTTTGTTGAGGATGTCGACGAGAGTGAGGAGCTTGATGTTAGCATCAGGGGCGTTTTTTTCGTCATCTTCCTGGGCGGCGGTGATCTTGTTCGCGTGTGCTTGGGCTTTGAGGAGTTCGGCGCGAAGGAGGGCGATGGCCTTGGAGCGGGTGCCGGGTGATTTGGAGAGAGCGCCGGAGCCGAGAGTGGCCGCGACGGCGGAGGTGGGGACGAGGGTGTCGTTGACGGAAGTGATGGAGGGGACGTTTGTTTTAACGACCATGAGTTGGCCGGAGATGAGGGCGCCGGGGGCGTGGCCGGTGTTGATGGTGGTGACGCCGAGATCGCGGAGCCATTTCACGAGAGGGTCGCGGCCATTGTAGGCATCGATAGCGCGGAGCTCGGGCTGGATGGGCTCAGATTTTTCGAGCTGTTCCTGGTCGTGTATGGGCGAGTTGAGGATGCCGGAGAGGCCGACGGTGGCGTGGGCATCGATGATACCGGGGGTGGCGACTTTTGCGGTGAGGATTTGGTATCCTTCCGGGATTTTAATGTCGTTGCCGACCGCCTCAATGGTGCCATCGGCTGCGCAGAGGACGACGCCATTTTTGATGGGCTTGAGATCGCCGGTCATGGTGAAGAGGAGATCGGCCCGGATGGCGATCTGGGCGTGGACCGCAGTGAGGGAAAGGAGGGAGATGAGGAGAGACTTGATCATCGGAAAAGGGGCTTAGATTTTAGCGGTAGAAGCAGCAGCCGGTGGCTTGGCGATTGTGGCCGGCACCGTAGCCACCCTCGGCGAAGAGGCGATCCTGCGGGTCTTCGAGGTCGAAGACTTGTTGGCCCTCGATGTGGGTTTCGAGGACGCGGGTGTAGATGGAAAAGGGGTCACCGGAGAGGAGGACGAAGTCGGCTTGCTTGCCGGGTTCGAGGGAGCCGATGGATTGGTCGAGGTCGAGCATCTTGGCTCCGGAGAGGGTGAGTGCTTCGAGGGCTTTTTCGCGGGACATGCCGGCGCGGACGCCGATGGCGGCATTGCGAAGAAACCAGCGGGAGTCGTTGATGGGGTCATCGGTGTGGAAGGCGGTGAGGACGCCGCGCTTTTCAAGCTCGGCTCCGTTGCGCCATTCGAGATCACGGGCTTCGAGTTTACCGCCGGGGGAGTCGAGGAAGATGATGGAGCAGGCGACGTCGGCCGCTGCGATTTCATCGGCGACCTTCCAGGCTTCGGAGACGTGGTGGAGGACGACCTTGAAGCCAAACTCTTCTTTTAAGCGGAGGACGGTGAGGATGTCATCGTGGCGGTGGGTGTGGTGGTGGACGGTGCGCTTGCCCTCGAGGATGTCGGCAAGGGTTTCGAGGGCGAGGTCGCGCTCAAAGGGTTTTTCGGGATCCTCCTCCTCGAGGTTCTTGGCGCGCTTTTTTTGGTAAGCTTGGGCATCGAGGAATTTTTGGCGGACGAGGGCGGCGGACTTGGCGCGGGTGCCGGGGAAGGGGCCGCTTTCGCGAATGGAGTTGGTGCCGTTGGCCATTTTTACGCCGTAGGCGAGGGAGCCATCGGGGAGTTTGATGGAGAGGTCCTCGACAGTGTTGCCCTTGCGGAGCTTGAGGTAGATGGTCTGGCCGGAGAGGAGGTGGCCGGATCCGGACATGAGGTTGACGGTGGTGATGCCGCCGGCGCGTGCTTTGTTGATGGAGGTATCGCGGACGTTAATAGAATCGAGAACGCGGACTTCGGGTTGGATGGGAGAGGAGGAGTCGGCGCCGGCGACCGAGCCGATGTGGGAGTGGGTGCAGATGAGGCCGGGGATGATGGTTTTGCCGGTGGCGTCGATGCGCCGGGCGTTGGCAGGGATGTCGACTTGATCGGCAGGGCCGACGGAAAGTATGGTGTCGCCCTCAATGACGATGGTGGCATTCTCGATCCTGGGAGAGGAGACCGGGTAGATCGTGGCGTTGGTGTAGGCGTGGATGGTGGGCTCGGGGGCGGGAGTTTCCTGAGCGGAGGAAAAGATGAGCGGGAAGGCGATGACGGGCGCCAAGGCGAGGGCGAGAAGCTTGCGAGAACGCATGGTGTGAGGTTGAAGGGTGAATGTGGAAGAGTGAAGGATGAATGCGGGCGAGTGAGAGAACTTTTAATCCGATATGGCCTTCTACGAGATAAGAGTTCATCTAATTTGCATGAAGGAGATGGGATACTATTTTTGAATGGACAGTATAATGCCCTGTCGTCATTTTTGGTCATGATGAAATGGTGTCAGAAGGAGAGATACGAGACGAGAATTGGTCGTCTTGTGATTATAGGGGTCCTTGGGGGAGTAATGACATCGGCGGCCGACGATGATTTCTTTGCGAAGCTGTCGATATCGGCACGCGCGGGCAACACCGGCGCGGAGCTAAAGGCCTTTGGGCAAGGGGCTGAATTCGAAGGATATCACCCAAATCTTAATACCTTGGGTGGAATCAACGACGATCCTCCTTTCCGAGGGGGATCGGCTGAAGTTTCGGGGAGCGTTTTCAAAGGAGGAGGATTTGCGAATGGTGAGGCGCAGGCTTTTTGTAGTTCGGATGATGATGAAGGAACTGAATTTGAAGCGAATGCGACAAGCTATACGACCTTCTCGGGTTCAGATATTTTGAGTTTCGTTAGCAGTGATGCGTTGGAGGTTACTTTTCGGCTGATAGCGGTTGGAAATATCAGCCTTCCCGATGCCTCCGGTGTCAATGAACGAGCTGCGGGGTCGGTGCAAATCAGAAGGACGAGTCAGAATGCAATGGGGGATGTTACCAATCCATTTGGACAGACTATCGGTTCGGCTTCAGCATTTGCGAATTCGTTCAACTCGATCGACCAAGATGTCGTGGAGGTCACTTTCGAAGTGCAGCCCGGTGAGAAAATTTATCAGGCATTTACGGGAACTCTGGACCTCAATTTTTCGGTCGATGAGGGCGAGCGCGCTTTTCACAAGGGGGCACTTAGAGTGATTTCTTATATTACTTCGATTAAGAAGGATGGGGTAGAGGTCGAGGTGGAGGTGAGTTCCCACAACGGGGCGGGATGGTTGACGGCGGACTTTCCGATGGGGGCGGAAATCCAGAAGATTGAGAAGACAGAAGAAGGTGTCTCCTTGGAGGTATTTCCCGGTACTGAGAATGATCTTTCGCTGTGGCGCTCCGAGGATTTGATCATTTGGGAGATGGTGCCTGGAGCGATCAACGGGTCGGCGCTCATGGACTCGAATTTGTTGAATCGCGCCTTTTATGAGCTGAGGAGTTCGGAGTAAGGATCCTTCGATTTTGGGGTCGTTTCATTTTAGGTTCAGATCAAGATCCGGCCTATGCAAAACAATGCAATTTACATTAATTAAGTTGGGTCTAAGCTCAAAGAGATGAGCAAGAAGCCTAGAAACTATCTTTTGGTAGGATTGATTTTCCCCGTAGTTGCGAGCGGAGAAATTATTTCGATTGGTGATGGCAGTTATACGACGGAGCGGCCGGAGGGATGTGAGGCCTTGCCGGGTGCGGAGGAGATTTATCGAACGGCAGACCTAACGGGGCCGGTGCCGACGAACCAGTGGTGGAGTTCTTTGGTGTGGGAGAAGTTTTCGCAGAACATGTTTCCGCATCCGCTGGGGATGGTGTGTCACGAGGCGGGGTTGGGGGTGAGTTATCCGGGGGGCGGGATCGATGGCAAGTCGGGGAATATCATGGGCGGCGGGGTGTCGAAGGGGGGTGATTTTTCGATCGGGCATTCGGCGATGGCGGAATTTCCGGATGCGCGCTTGGCGGGGAATTCGGACTGGATGATCACGGCGGAATTTGCGGAGGGGGAGGCGAAGCTGCGGACGAGCTTTGGGCACGGGAGTCCTTTTGTTTTTGGGGAGGTGGAAGGTGGCGAGGTGGTGCTGACGATGGCGCACAAGCCGATTGTTTGGGAAGGGGAAAAAGGGGATGCGGTGATTGGGCTGACGGTGCGCGGGAGTCACTATGGTTTGTTTGGAGGGAGGGGATCGAAGTGGACGGGGCTTGAGGGGACGGTGGTGAGGAATGAGAAGGGGAAGGGGTATTTTTCGGTGGCTTTGTTACCGAAGGGTGATGAAAAGACGCTGAAGATGTTTGCGAAGCATGCGCATCTGCATGTGGTGGATACGCGGGTGGTGCCGAAGGTTGAGAAGGGTGAGGTGAGTTCGACTTATCGGGTGGTAACGAAGGCGATGGAGGGAAAGGGTGAGGGAACGATTTTGGCGCTTTATCCGCATCAGTGGAAATACAGTGAGGCGAAGCTGAGTGAGCTGAGTTATCGCTCGGTGCGGGGTGAGATGAAGGTGTTTGCGGGGGAGGAGTTTACGACCCGGGTTCCGGTGCAGGGCTTGCTGCCGATGCTGCCGAAGGAGGGGATTGCGGATCGTGAGCGGATGGTGGCTTATCTGAAGAAGGAGGCGGGTCCGCTGAAGGATGAATACGGTGATACCTACTGGGAGGGGAAGCATCTCGGGAAGTTGGCGACGCTGAGCGGGATTGCGGAGATGGTGGGCGAGGATGCGTTGGTGGATCGGTTTGCGGGAGAAATTGCGAGTCGGTTGGAGAACTGGCTGACGGCATCGGAAGGCGAGAAGGCTCCGTTGTTTTATTATGACAAGACGTGGGGGAGTTTGATTGGGAGTCGTGCTTCGTATGGAAGTGATTCGCAGTTGAACGATCACCATTTTCACTATGGATATTTTATTCGGGCGGCGGCGGAAGTGGCACGGCTGGATCCGGAGTGGGCGAAGAAGTGGGGGCCGATGATCAATTTGATTATTGAAGATATTGCTTCGGCGAAGCGGGGGGATGAGATGTTTCCTTATCTGCGTTGCTTCGATTTGTATGCGGGGCACTCGTGGGCGTCGGGGCACGCGAAGTTTGGGGACGGGAACAATCAGGAGTCATCATCGGAGTCGCTCAACGCGTGGTATGGGATGATGCTGTGGGGCGAGGTGACGGGTGATGAGGGGATTCGGGATTTGGGGACGTTTCTGTTCAACACCGAGCGGACAGCGGTGGAGGAGTATTGGTTTGATGTATCGGGGACGAACTTCCCGAAGGATTTTCCGAATGTGGCGTTGGGAATGATTTGGGGAGGGAAGGGGGCGTTTGCGACGTGGTTCTCGGGAGATATCGATTGCATTCACGGGATCAACTGGCTGCCGTTTACTCCGGCATCGATTTACATGGGGAGGCATCCGGAATACGTGAAGAAGAACCACGATATGATTGTGTCGCGTCGTGAAGGCGGAGCGGACTACAACAATGGTTGGGGAGATTTGGTGGTGATGTTTGGTGCGCTGGAGAATCCGAAGATTGGGGTGGATTATCTGAACGGGCTTCCGGAGTGTTCACTGGAAGGAGGAAATACGCATGCGTTTATGTATCAGTGGATGAACACCCTGGATCGTCTGGGGAGGAATGATGCGGGAGTGAGGGCGGATTATCCATTTACCAATGTGTTCTTGAAGGAGGGCAAGAAGACCTATGCGGCTTATAATTTTGGGAAGAAGCCTTTAAAGGTGACTTTTTCCGACGGGACGGTGATGAAGGCGGAGCCGGACGGGATGACGGTGAAGTGAAGGTGCGGTCATTTTGTTGGAATCATTTAACTGTGGTCGGATCAAGGGGGTGGAATTATAATTTAAAAATTCTAGATAGTGTTAGCCGATAGGGATTCGACATGATTCAGATTCATGATGATTCCACTTCTGTAACATTTGTTAGAAAATAATTAATTGACGGTACACTTAAAACGATCATAAGGGCGCTGCGTTCCGGGTCCCCCCGACGGGTCGTGCAATCTTATTTAGCATGAAAGCATCTTATAAAATACAGCGTCAATTAAGCGGGAGTGGGAAGTTTTTGCGATACTCCCTGGTGGGGGTCGGTTCTTTGGCCCTGGCAGGGATCATGAATGCCGCGGTGATTGCTGGCACCGGTTCCGGAATGGGTCTTTCGGTCGAAGTGGCTGTTGGAGGAGTGACTGGAATCACGGTGGGACCGGAAGCGCAGATTCAGGTGACGTCTCCCGGTCCCGATTCTCTGAATGCTTCGGTCTTAGCGGTGAACGAGACCGTGACGATGCTGGGATCGGTGGGCGCGCAGAATGGGGTCGACAATGCCATTGTGGGTTCGGCCTTTTCAGATGTGACGGGAGTGGGGACGACGGGAAATTCCAGTGGTTCTTCGACGGTTCATCAACTTGGGATCACGTTGGTTCCGGGGGTGGCGCTGACGCCTGATTTTTTATCTCTGAGTTCAACGGCCATCAGTTCCACGACCAGCAGCACCGGTCAATTTGGAGCGTTGAGCTCGACCGGATCGGTGGTTCTGACCGACCTGGTGATTGTGGTTGATGGGGTGACACTGGCGCTGGCTTCCAATCCTCCGCCCAATACGATTGTGGATCTGGCGGCGTCCGGAATCACGGATACCGATATATTGGCCAACCTTACGATTATTTTAAATGAACAGGTCGCAACGGGAGATGGTTTGGAGTCGACCGGTTTGACGACGAATGCCTTGAGGATTTCCCTGGGGGCAATTGATCTGGGCCTGCCTGGCGGGAATGTGGTGAGCGAGATCATTGCCGGGCAATCGAGCTCGTCGATGAGTGCGGTTCCGGAGCCCTCTGTTTTCGCGCTGTTGGCGTTTTTTCCGGGAATGATGCTGTTGCGCCGTCGATAAGACGGGGAATCGGTTCTATACCGGATTGAATTTTGTTGCGGGGGCAATGGATGGCCCCTGCGAGGAAAAGTGGAGACCGGGGGCACCGTAAAACGAATTGATTGCCGGGCTCCCTCCTTTGGTCTTGAATCAGGGCATCACGACGTCGATCCAAAATAAAGAGAGTCCCTCACTTTTGCTTCAATTGCGTGAGAAGACCGCCTCGGCCCACCGGGAACTGGATGAAGGTCTTGAGGTGGAGAGGATTGTGGCATCCCGGGAACCGTATCTGGCTTATCTGGAGGGGTTTCGTGATGGGTTTCTTGAAACCTGCGGGATGATCAATTGGTCGGAGTTGTCGGCCCACGGAGCTCCGGATCTAGAGAGACGGCAGGAGCGTTTTGTGTGTCTTTTTCACGATATTTCCGAATTGAAAGAGGGAGGTGGGAGTCCGCCGGATCTTTCGTTCAAGGAGGGGGGGGCAACGGGTTTTGCTTGTTCTCTGGGTGCCTTCTACGTGTTGGAAGGCAGTGTGCACGGCGGGCACCAGATCTTAAAATTGCTGCAGCAGAATGTCGTGGATCTGCGCGAGGAGGAATGTGGGTTTGTGAAGGGATTTGGCGGCGAGAACGGCCCTTTTTGGAAGAGGTTTTGTGTGTGGATGGATTCGGTGAGTCTTGATCCTTCGGAACAGGAGGTTGCGGTTGAAGCAGCGCTTCAGACCTTTGGTATTTTTAAGCGGAACTTTCAGGACTCCGATCATTTAAAATGAAGCCGACCTCACTTCAAAATTGCGCGGACGAGCCGATCACGATTCCGGGTTCGGTTCAGGGGCACGGGGTTCTTTTTGCGCTGCACGGGAAGACCCTGGTGATCGAGCAGGTGAGTGCGAATTGTGCCGACTTGCTTGGGGTGAGTGCGGAAGAATTGCTGGGGACCTCGATTGTGGGACTGGTGAAGCCATCGCAAGAGGAGCGCTTTGTGTGGCTGGTCAATGAGGCTGCCGAGAATCACATCAATCCGATTGAGAATGATTTTCTGAGGAGTGACGGTTCGTTTCTCCGATGCAACGGCATTGCCCATGTGATCGGGAATGACATCACCTTGCTTGAGCTTGAGCCCAAGAATCTCGAGGACGTTTCCGGCGAGAGTCTCGATAATTATTTCCAGTTGGTGCAGCAAACCCTGCAAGCGAGTTCGTCGCTTTCGACGACTGATGAGATCAGCGGTCTGATGGCGAGACGGGTGAAGAAGTTCACCGGTTTTGACCGGGTGTTGATTTATCGTTTTGCGGCAGACGGGAGTGGCGAGGTGATCGGGGAGGCCTGTGAGCCGGAGATGGAGCCTTTTCTGCATCTGCACTATCCTGCCAGTGATATTCCTCCGCAGGCGCGAGAGCTTTATCTGAAGAATTGGGTTCGTCTGCTTCGTGATACCGACGCCGAAGTTTCGCCCATTCTTCCGGTGAGTCACCCGCGGTTGGGATCACCGACGCCTCTTGATCGCTCGGTTCTGAGGAGTATGTCTCCGATCCATCTTCAGTATCTCCGGAATATGGGGGTGCGGGCGACGTTGACGATCTCGTTGATTGTGGATGGGAAGCTTTGGGGTTTGATTGCCTGCCATCATTCGTCACCGCGCTTTGTTTCGTATGGGGTGCGGTCCACTTCCTCGCTTTTTGGGGTGGTGTTGTCCGGGGAGTTGGCACGGGCGGAAAGTGCGAAGAAAACGATTGACCGGGTCACCTCGGAGCAGGCTGTGGCGCGTCTGCTGGGGACGATGGATCCGACGGAGTCGGTGGATCATTCGATTTCGAAGTGCCTTACGGGTCTTGCCGATATTTTCAAGGCGGACGGGGTGGCCTATGTGGACCGGGAGTCGATTATTTCGCAGGGAAGTTGCCCCGACGATGAGGGGATCCGGTTTATCCGGACCAGACTGGGGTTGGAGGGGAAGGAGGATATTATTTTGACGGATGCGGTGCGTGAGGAGTTTCCGGAGCTGTCCCAATTTCTCCCGCAAGCGGCGGGATTGATTGCGATTCCGTTTGGAAGTGAGACCTGGATAATGATTTTCCGCGACGAGGCTCCGATATCGATTCGTTGGGGGGGGAATCCCAATGTTGATAAAGGGAAGGATGATCCCGGGAGGCTCACGCCGCGGGCGAGCTTTCAAGCATGGACGGAGGAAGTGGCGGGGCACTCGCTACCCTGGCCGGATCATACGGGCCTGATTGTTGATGAGCTTCGTTCAGGGTTGGCTGTTCTTGTGATGTCTCGAAATCGGATTCTTGAGAATTCCAATGAGGAGTTGAGGCATTTTGCGAGCGTGATCGCCCATGAGGTGAAATCGCAGCTGCAACCGCCCTTGATGGCGCTTTGTTTGGTGAAGGAGCAGGCACCGGAGGGGCAGCTGGAGTCGATGATTGATTTGGGACTGAACTCGCTTTCGACCTTATCGGAATTCACCTCCGAGATGCTTCAGTTTGCCCATATGGAGGTGGATGCTGCGGAGTTTGACGAAGTGGATTTGAAGGAGGTGGCGGAGTTGGCGGTGGAGCAAGCGGTGGAATCACTGGCGATGGACGGGGTGGAGGTGACGATCGGGAATCTTCCTGCCCGTAGGACGTCCCGGAGTCAGGCCCAGCATCTTTTTTTGAATCTGGTGAAGAACGCGTTCATTCACGGACCGGATGAGAAGCGGGAGGAGTTTGCGGTGGAGGTGGGAAATGAAGAGACGGGAAAGGGGCAGGTTTTCTATGTGAGGGACAACGGTCGTGGAATTCCCGAGGAGGAGCAGGAGAAGATTTTTGAGTATTTTTACCGGGGAGCGAGTAGCAAGAGCCGGACAGGGACGGGCATTGGGCTTGGTTTTATCAAGCGTCTTCTGGAGCGGGGCGGCGATTCGATCTGGGTGGAGTCGGTGCCGGGAGAGGGGACGACGTTTTACTTCACGCTGGGGAAGCAGGGAGGGTAGCGGGCCGTTATTTTTTGCCGGTCATCATGGTCCAGTGGCTGCCGTGGGGGCCGATGCCGATGAGGTTGGCGCCTTGGGAGAACATAATGAAGCGGTGGCCGTCGGAGGCGAACCAGGCGTTGTAGGCGGAGGTGTGGGAGGAGGATCCCATGAAGATGTTTTCGCCGGTGGCCTGGTGTTGGAACTTGGCGACGCGGGCGCGGTCCCAGGGGGATTTTTTACCTTCGACGGGGGATTCGTGGGCGAAGAAGCCGAGGGTGGCCATATCGACGGAGTGTCCCTTGGCGGCGGCGGAGAGGCGCTCGTTGATGAGGAGGGGCGGGATGCCGAAGAGGGTGCGGTTGGCGTTAAGGAGGGCGGTGAAGTCTTTTTGGGAGGCGTTGGCCCAGGGGAAGGCGGTGTTTTGTTCGGTGGTGGATTTCAGGAGGTCGACTTCTTTGCGAATGGCGGCGATTTGATTTTTGGTGGTGAGGTAGACTTCGCCATCGAACGAGTCGTTGAGGACTTGTTCGGGGGTGAGGGGGTCTTGTGCGGGCTCGTCTTCATCGATGAGCTGGAGCTCGCGGTGGACTTCGACGAGGGCGGTGGTGATGGCGCTGACGGCGGCTTCGAATTTTGCGGAGTCGGCTTTGGCGATTTTGCGGATTTGTTGGTTGAGGCGGGTGAGGGATTCGACCTCGTTGCGGAGCATTTTGATTTTTCCGGAGTCTTTTTTGTAGTCGGTGTGGATGAGGGGGAAGATGCGTTTGCGTTCCTGGTCGAGATCTTCGGTGAGGAGGTCGATGCCGTGGAAGGGGTTTTCGTTTTGATCGGCGAGGAGGCGGGCGAGGCGTTTTTCGTGTGCGGCGCGGGCTTTTTCGAGGGTGGCGCGGTAGACGGGCTTGGCGGATTCGCCGTAGAGCTGGAAGGAGCGGTAGGCGGCCTGGCGGCGTTCGGGGTTTTGGTCCTGCATCCACTGGAGGGCTTTGCGGACGGCCATGGCGGGAATTTGTTCTCCTGCTTCCTGGGCGGGGAGGACGGCGATGAGGCCGAGAGTGAGGGCGAGGAGGAGCTTCATGGTGTGATGGAAACGGTAGTGAGCGGGGTCACTTTTTCAATATTGGAGTTTTTCATCGCTTGACGGTGGGGCGGGTTCCTTCTTTCGTGGCGGCCATGCAGCGCATTCAACTGAAGTCCAAGCTTCATCGGGCGATTATCACGCAAGCGGATATCGACTATGAGGGAAGTATCGAAATTCCTTCCGATTTGATGGAGGCAGCCGGGCTCTGGGAGGGTGAGCGGGTGCTGGTGACCTCGATGACGGCGGGTGGTCGTCTGGAGACTTACGCGCAGGCGGGCGAGCCTGGGACCGGCAATATCATCATCAACGGAGGGGCCGCCCATTTGATTAAGAAGGGTGAGCGGGTGACGATCATGGCATTCGGGATTTCGACGGAGCAAATTCTGCCCCGGCGGCATGTGCTGAATGATCAGAACAAGATCATCAAATCCTCAGGGGTCTGATTTTTCGGGCACGGTGGGGAGCTGGATCTTGAGAAGCTCGATGGTGGAGTGGGCGCGGAGGAGTCCGCCCCGGTAGCGTGAGCTTTCTTCACGGACGATGCCGACTTTGGGTGCGAACCAGTAGTCCTGGAGCATGGTGGTGTCTCCGGTGTTGTGCTGGAAGGTGACCTTGAAGGCATCGAAGGCGCCGGCGGGGGTGCGGACTTCCTCGAGGCTGACGGTGCGAAATCCGGAGGCATCCTCCGATCCGGGTGGCCAGCTCCAGAAGGAGCCGACTTGCATGTGGCGCTGGGCCAGGGGAACGGGAGGTTTGGAGAAGTCGAACAGTCCCTGCGGGCCTTCTTTTGCGGCAACGAAGAGGAAGTCGCCATTGTATCCGAAGGCGACGTCGGGTTGTTTTTCGTCGTCTTGATGGATGGAGAAGCGGTGGTATTGGCGTTCGTTGTGTTGAAGGGGGCCGAGGTAGGTGTTCCGGCGGGTGCTGATTTCCGTGGTGATGTCTCCGGGGGTGACCTCACGGGAGAGGTTGCCGGGGATGGTTTTGACGGTTTCGCGATAGAGCCAGATTTGCCCCGGGGTGGGTTTGAAGAAGGCGGGATCGAGTCGGTCGTTGATCTCCGTGGTTTTTTCGACCGGAGGTTTGCAGGCACCGAGGAGAAGGAAGGCCAGAGGAATGAGGAAGAGCTTCATGCCGGTGGGTTTGGGAAGCGGCGGCAGAGATCGCTGCCGCCTGAATGTTGGGCGCCAAGGCGGGGGTGGAAGTGGACTTCAGGGAAGAGGTGGGGGCGTTTTCTTTTCCTCCAAATGAGGAAGGGGATGAGGAGAATGAGGAAGATGAGGACTCCCCCTCCGATGAGGACGCTGCGGAGGAGGACGTGTTCTTTGTGTGTCCGGATGTTTTCCTCATTGCGTTCCTGCCGGACTTTGATTTGCCGGCCGTGGATGATTTTCGGGAGGTTTTTGGCGAAGGAAATCATTTCGGCGAGCCGGAAGGAAGCGACGCGCATGTTGTCCTTTGGGGTCCAGTTTTGGGAGGAGAGGTTGCGGAGTTTGGCGAGTTCCTTTTGCCAGGCGTTCTGCCTGAGTTGGGTGAGGGAATCACCGCCGGCGACGAGGACAAGGGGGCCGATTTGGTCGGGGTAGGAAAGGACGACGCCCCAGTCCTTGGTGCTCCAGGCCTCTCCGAGGGCGCGGGCAAAGTCTTCGTCACCGGTGCCGAGGGGAGGTGGGGTGATGACGAGGAAGACCTCGGTTTCGTTATCGATGGCGTGGCGTTCGAGGATGGAGGTGATGGCGTCGGACTCCTGGATGGTGAGGAATTTTTCGGGGTCGTGAATGAGGCGGGAGGGGCGCGCGGGGAGATCGTCTCCCGGTGCGGAGCCGAGGAGGGCAAAGATGAGGATGAGGAGGAAGGGAGTGGTCTTCATCCTTTGGTGGCCCGGTGGGCTTCTTTGAGGGCTTTGTTTGCGATCTTACAGGATCCGGTCAGCTCGTCGTCGATCAGGTCGAGGAAAGTGAGGATGCCGGTGGTCCATTCGAGGGAGACGAACCATTGGGCGGCTTCGTCGAGGATGCGTTCGAGGCTGGAACGGGCGAGGAAGGTTTCGAGTTGGTAGCCGGAGACGAAGGCGTGGAGTTTTTTGGAGGGGTCGATGAGGAGGAGACCCCGCCATTCCGGGGAGTCTCCGGAGTCGGGTGTTTCGTTGAGCATCCACCAGGCGAGGAGGTTGGGCGGGAGGTTATCGGGGCAGTTGACGGAGCAAATTGCGAGAGAGATTTGGGGGAATTTGCCGCGGAGCTCGCGGAGGCGGGATTTGATTTGGGTATTTTTATCCGGGAGGGTGCGGGCGAAGTCCATGATCTCCTGGAATTGGGGAGCGGGACCGGGGATGAGATTGGAGATCATCCCGTAGTGGAATCCGCAGCGTGGGCATGCGGGTTGGGAGGTTTCCAGGATGGCCTTGCAGGATGGGCAGTTGAGGGCGGAGCGCCTGAGAATCCTGGATGCGATGAAGTGGGTGGAGGAGGGCATGGGGGCTAGGGAGGGAGCCAACGGAGAGAGTAGGGAATGGGGGGCGATTCGCCAAGCCTTGAGAATGGGCAAACTCCGGCTTTACAAGCGGACGCAACCTCCTACATTGCTGCGCCCCATGACTTTGGCCTTTCTCGACATCTCAATTTGGATCAATTTGGTGATCATTTCTCACGTCGTTGTGAGTGCGCTTTTGATCCTTGTGATCCTGATGCAACGACCTAAGCAAGAAGGACTTGGGGCCGCCTTTGGCTCCGGTGTGACCGATGCTGCCTGGGGTGCCCGGACGACGGATGTGTTGCAGCGGGCGACGGTTTATTTGGGGACACTTTTCTTCGTGCTCTCGCTGGTGCTCGCCATATTGGTGGGTAAGAAGAATCATGTGGAGAGCAAGCGTGCGGACTCCGATGGGGCGAGCAGTGTGAGTGAGCCTGCGGCCGAGGAGGTGATCGAGGAGCCGGTTGCTCCCGAGAATATCGACGAGACGGTGGATTTTGCGAAGGAGCTGGAAGCAGCTGCACCGGGAACGGCTCCGGCTCCCGAGGAGGCACCTGCCGAGGAGGCGCCCGAGGTGACGCCTCCTGTGGAGGTTCCCGAAGCGCCCGAGGGCCAGTAGGGTTTTCCCAATTACGCTGCTATGAGCGATTCCGCGTTACCGATCTGGGCGCGCGAGGATGTGTTTCCGCTGAAGCCGGAGGATGCTCCTTACGGGTGTCGTGATAACAAGGGGAAGCTGACGGGCTTTGAGACGCTGAAGGAGTTGCGGAGTTATTTGTCGGCAGGGAAAGGGCGTTTGGCGTGGGTTTGGGTGCCGGAGTTTGATCGGTTTGTGGCGCCGGAGGAGGTGCCGGAGTTGGCGGTGAGTTTGAAGAAGCGGCGGGCGTTGTTGGCGGGTGATGATTCGGAGGCGGGCCGGAAGGGGTTGATGATTTTTGCGGCGGCGCTGGCTTACTTTTTTTATCAGGCGCACTCGGCCGGGGGGATGAAGGCGGTGACGGAGTCGGCGAATGTGGGCTTGGCTCTCATCCTGTTGTTGATTTTTGGGGTTCGGCCGTGGTGGGAGGGTCGGCAGGGGTTGCGTGAGGTGCAGAGGCTGAAGGTGGAGGAGATCAAGGAGGAAGTGCCGGAGGCGCGCTTTGAGTTGTGGCTGAGCAGTCAGAAGTCGTTTCTAACGATTGTGTTTTGCGGGTTGGTGGTGGCGGTGTTTGTGGTGCAGTTTTTTACGAAGGGGATGATGGCGGCGGCGCTGGATAAGGTGAAGTTTGCGGAGGGTGAGTGGTGGCGGCTTTATACGGGAGCGCTTCTGCACGGGAATTGGCTGCACCTGGGGATGAATTTGTCGGCGCTGTGGTATTTGGGTCGGCGGGTGGAGATTTTGGCGCGGTGGCCGCATCTGGCGATGGTGATGTTTTTATCGGTGATTGGCGGTGGTTGGGCGACGGTGGCGTGGAC
This sequence comes from Verrucomicrobiaceae bacterium, assembly GCA_051252135.1. Lineage (GTDB taxonomy): Bacteria > Verrucomicrobiota > Verrucomicrobiia > Verrucomicrobiales > Akkermansiaceae > SW10. The sequence goes on from JBPOGH010000002.1 coordinate 126,138, forward strand.
GACGGCACCGTCGGTGGGGATTTCGGGGGCGGTGTGCGGGTTGTTGGGTTTTCTTTTGGTGTTTGAGTGGCTGCACAAGAAGCTGGTGCCGAGTTCGGCGAGGCAGCGCTTGTTTGGGATTTTGGTGTCGCTGGTGGTGATTGGGGCCTTGGGGTTTCGTTTTATTGATAATGCGGCGCACTTTGGTGGGTTGGTGACGGGGGCGGTGTATGCGGCGGTGGTGTTTCCGAGGTCGAGCTCGCCGGAGCGGCCTTCGATTTTAAAACAGGACAAGGCGTTGGGAGCGGGGGCGTCGATTTTGTTCGTGTTGAGCGGGATAGGGGCGATGCTTGCGATGCTTTCCTGAATAGATGTTCCCTGATCTCCAGACTTCGATTCCCGGACCCGAGTCGCTTCGGCTGGCGCGGGAGTTGCGCGAGTATGAGTCACGGAATGTGACGTATGTAGATGGGGAGTGGCCGGTGTTTTGGGAGCGTGCGGAGGGGGTGAATGTGTGGGATGCGGATGGGAATCGATTTTTGGATCTGACGAGCGCGTTTGGGGTGGCGGGATTGGGTCACCGGAATGCGGAGGTGGTGGCGGCGATGCAGGGGCAGGCGGATGCGTTGCTGCACGGGATGGGGGATGTGCATCCGACGCGGCTGAAGGGCGCGTTGTGCCGGAAGTTATCGGAGATGACCTATGAGAGGTGGGGTGCGGGGAAGGGGAAGGTCATCCTTTCGAACTCGGGGTTTGAGGCGGTGGAGTCGGCGCTGAAGACGGCGCGGCTGGCGACGGGGAAGCGGGGAATTGTGGCCTTTTCCGCGGGGTATCATGGGTTGGGATACGGGAGTTTGTTGGGGACGGATTTGGAGAAATTTCGGGGTCCGTTCGGGGATCAGTTGGCGGAGGTGACGACGCGGGTGGATTTTGGGGGTTCGATGAGCGGGGTGGATGGTGCGGCGGTGGGGGCGGTGTTGGTGGAGCCGATGCAGGGTCGGGGCGGGAAGCGGATGGCGCCGGAGGGGTGGTTGAGGATGTTACGGGAGTGGTGTGATGAGAATGAGGCGTTGTTGATTTTTGATGAGATTTACACGGGGTTTTTGCGGACGGGGAAGATGTTTGCGTGTGAGTGGGACGGGGTGGTGCCGGATGTGATTTGTGTGGGGAAGGCGCTGAGCAGCGGGTTCCCGATTTCGGCCTGTGTGGGGAAGGCGGAGGTGATGGACGGGTGGCCGGAGTCGACAGGGGAGGCGCTGCATACGAGCACGTTTTTGGGGCATCCGGTGGGATGTGCGATGGCGCTGAAGTCGCTGGAGATTTTATCGCGGCCGGAGACGGCGGCGATGGTGGCGCGGACGGGGGCTTATCTGGAGCGGAAGCTGAGGGAGCTGGAGTCGGGAGAGATCGTTGAGGTGCGGGGCCGGGGGGTGATGTGGGGGGTGGAGTTGCGGGAGAATGCAGGAGGACTTTTAACTGATCTTTTGAAGGCGGGCCTGATTATGCTGGCGGATGGGGAGAGGGGGAATGTGCTCTCGTTCACGCCGCCTTTTGTGATGAGCGAGGAGGAGGTTGATTTCGCGGTGGGGCGGGTGGCGGAGATCTTGGGGTGAGCGGTGCCTTCTGGCGTGCCTTGAGCACGCGGGGGGGACGCGGGGGTGGTTCATGGGGCTGAAGCCCCATGCTTTGGGTGTTTGCTGCCGTTGGCAGCGTCCGGATGTTCCGGAGACGAGACTGATTAAAGTGCCGTTGGCAGCCTAGGCGAGCTTGAGGCGGTCGTCGGACTCGAGGAGGGCGGCGAGGGTGTCCCAGCCATTGGGGCGCTGGAGGTTGAAGATGCGCAGGTAGAGGGTGATGAGCTTGGAGTCGTTGCCCTCGAGGAGGGAGTCGGTGGTGGTTTTGAGTTTATCGGCGTCGAGGGTTTCGGGGAGGTCGCCTTCGACCTGGCCGCTGCCGTCGTGCTCGATGCCCATGCCATCGCAGAAGGTTTTGAGGATGTCTTGCTGGCCTTTCATGAACCAGACCTGGAAGAGGTGTTCGCCTACGGTATCGCTGGTGCGGAGTTTGAGGGTTTTGTGGAGCCAGGCGGCCTGGTCGGCGGGTGATTTTTTCTGAACGAAGATGGGGCGGAGTTTCCGGTTGGCAGCGAGGCTTCCAACGGCGGTGTTGTAGAGTTCCTTTTCGTTGGTGCGGAGCCACTGGCACATGTCGGAGACGAGTGAGTGGTCAATTTCCTGATAGATTTCGTAAGCGTTCACGGTTGTTTTTATCTGCGGGGAGTCAACACTTCGGGCCGGTGAAGGCAAGAGGAAAGGCCCGCACCGCTCTGTGAGTGAGCTCTTTTTGATGAACGATTCCGAAATTACCCCCAAACCGGCTCCTTCTCGCGGAGGAGGTCGCATTTTTGCTTTCTTTATCGGGCTGACCATCTTGGTGGTCGGCGGGATGGCGGCGTTTTATTATTTTGTGGGGAAGCCGGCGATGTCTCCGATGGACCGCTTGGCGGAGGCCTTGAAGAATGTGACGGAGGGGGAGGTGACGGTGACGGGGTCGAGTGTGACTTTGGCGCGGGGTGAGATGCGGGAGTTGGCGGTGGAGGAGCGGCGGGTGCAGAGCATGGTGAAGTATGAGACGAAGTGGATGGGCTCGGATAAGATGATTATTGTGAAGGGGGAGTTTTTGGTGAAGGCGGGGTTTGATCTGACGGAGTTTGACGGGTTTGAGCTGGAGGGGGAGAAGGTGGTGGGGCAGTGGCCGAAGGCGAAGGTGCTGAGTGTGGAGCAGCTGAGCCACGAGATTTTCTTTTCGAAAAGCGGGGTGGTGAACAAGTTGAGCGAGCGGGATTTTGAGCAGGTGGTGAACTTGCTGCAGCAGCAGGCGCGGGAGGATGCGGAGCTGCGGAGTGATATTCTGGAGTCGGCGGAGCGGGTGATCCAGCGTCGGCTGGAGGACTTGAGTGGCGGGGCGTATGAGTGGAAGCCCCAATAAAGGAGCTTTTCGGGTGTCTGCTTTTTAGAATAGAACTCCCGTTGCCATGAACTATGCCTCCCTTTTTTTAGTGCTCAGTGTGATGGGGGCTTCGGCCCGGACGTGGACTTCGTCAGACGGGAAGGCACTGGAGGCGAGTTTTGTTTCGGCAACGGAGACGGAGGTGACGCTGAAGCTGGATCGAGGCGGGAGGGTGGTGACGATTCCGCTGACGCGGCTGAGTGAGGAGGATCGGATTTTTATCAAGGAGGAGGCGAAGCCGGAGGAGCCGGAGGCGACGGAGCTGGAGGGGGAGTATGCGCATCTGGTGACGGGGGAGTGGGTGATGGCGGAGCATGGGAGTCTTCCTTATGCGTTTTATGGGGGGAAGGAGCTGAATGGTTCTTCGAAGGTGCCGCTGGTGATTTCGCTGCACGGGAAGAGTGATAACAATGAGAACGGGAAGCAGATCGGGTTTGCGCGGAAGTTCGCGGAGGGGGCGAATTATGGGGAGCGGCCTTGTTTGATTTTGGCTCCGTTGTGTTACCAGCCGCATGGGGCGACGGGGGGAGGTTGGGATGATGCGCCGGGGGAGGAGACGTTGGATTTGGTGAAGGATTTGTTGAAGAAGCTGCCGATTATTGATGAGAAGCGGGTGTATGTGATCGGGTATTCGATGGGAGGATTTGGGACGTGGCATTTCCTGAAGGAGGAGCCGAAGATCTTTGCGGCGGGGGTGCCGATTGCGGGGGGATCGAGCGGGGTGGGGAAGTTGAAGTCGATGCCGATCTGGTCCTTTCACGGGGCGAAGGATGCGGTGGTGCCGCCGGACTATGCGCGGAATTGTGCGGAGGAGCTGAAGCGCTCAAAGGTTTTCAAATACACCGAGTTCCCGGAAGCGGGGCACGGGATCGCGGGGGATGTGACGGCGGATGTGGAGCTGCACAAGTGGCTCTTTGCGCAGGCGCGGAAGTAGTCCTACTCGGCGGGAGAGACGGAGTGCCATTTGTTGATGGCGGGGTTTTTGAGGGTGCGTGAGGTGCCGTCGGCCCAGGTGATGTCGAGGGCGTTGACGGAGGTGGCTTTTCCGAGTCCGAAGTGGATGGCGGAGGGCTTTTGGGAGGCGAAGGAGCCGCCGGTGGTGACGACGGAAGTTTCCTTTGAGCCATCGGCGCGAGTGATGGTGACGCGGGCGTTCCAGGGGGCGGGGGAGGCATCGGGTCCTCCGAGGTCGATCCCGATCCAACCGGTGTCGGCTTTTCCGGCGGGGATGGTGTTCTCGTAGATGACGAGGCGGTGGATGGTTTCTTCGCCGGGCTCGAGGATGGTGATGATGAGGTCCATGTCGCCATCGCGGTCGAGGTCCGTGGAGATGACGGCGCGGGAGTCGCCCTCCTGGGAGAGGCCGAGGAGGAAGGAGAGGTTGGTGAATTGGTTGGGCGCTTGCTGGATGAAGGCGACGTTATGCTCGTAGCCGTTCCAGGAGGTCTCGTAGTTGACGAGGGGTTCGAGTTGTTTGGCGAAGTGGGTGTTCCATTTTTGGCCGTCTTTTTTACGGAGGGGGGTGTAGATGTCGTGTCGCCAGAAGGTGGAGCAGTAGTCATCGGCGGATTTTCCGCTGACGTGGCCGTTGGCGATGTAGAGGTCACGGAGGCCGTTGTTGTCGAGATCGGGGGCGGCGGCTCCCCAGGACCAGCCGGATTCGGCGAGGTCGTGCGCCCAAGCGGGTTCGGTGAGGGCGAAGGAGGGGTCGTCTTTTGAGAAATAGATGCGGTTGCCGTAGCCCATGGAGGCGCGTTGGGCGGTGATTTTTTTCTCCCCTGCGAGGCCGAGGTTCATGCCTTCGAGGCGGCGGGCGGTGGTGGAGGCCATGCCGACGGCGAAGAGGTCGGTGCGGGAGTCGCGGTCGAAGTCGGCAAGGACGTGGGTCATGCCGAAGAGTCGGGGTTGGGTGAGCCAGGTGGCGGTGCGGTCGGTGAATTGGCCTTTTCCGTTGCCTTCGAAGACATCGACTCCGGCGAAGTCGCTGGTGAGGATGAGGTCGAGGTGGGAGTCGGCGTTGATGTCGGCAAAGGAGGCGGCGTAGTTGCGACGGTGGCGTTTTTTGCCGAGGCCGGAAGAGTCGGTGATGTCGGTGAACTGGCCTTTTCCGTCGTTGAGGAGGAGGTAGGAGGGGTAGCCGTCGTTGGCATCGTAGAAGGGTTCGGGGACTTCGCCGCCTTGGTAAGGGGAGCGGTATTGGCCGAGGAAGATGTCGAGGTCGCCATCGTGATCGATATCGGCGGCGGTGATGGCCTGAGTGGCGGGGAGTTTGGCGTCGAAGCAAGGGCGTCCTCCTTCGAAGAGGGGGCCTTTTTTGCCGATTTCATCGAGTGGTTTTCCGGCGAAGAGGCGGAGGGTGAGGTCGAGGGTGTCGGCGGCGAGGATGTCGACGCGGCCGTCGCCATTGAAGTCGCCCAGGATGGCGCCGGAGCTGATGGGCTCGGCGTAGGCGGTGATTTTGGCGGGGGTGAAGCCGAGGTCGCCGTTATTGAGAAGGATGGCGTTGGTTCCGCCGAGGAGGATGTCGGGGAGTCCGTCGCGGTTGAGGTCATCAACGAGGACGGGGTGGAGGCGTTCGGAGTTGAGTGAGTTGATCTCGCGGGCGTGGAGTTCTTTGATGATTTTGAAGGGGAGGGTGCCCTCGCGGGTCAGGGCGCTGAGGCCGGAGGCGTCGACTTCGAGCCATTTGGGGGACTCTCCTTTTTTTTGCCGGTTGGCGGGAATCCAGGTGGTGTGGATGTGGCCGCGGAGGATGAGTCGCTTGTGGTTGGCGGAATTATTTTCGAGGTGAAGGGTGATGTTGAAGGTGGAGGTGGCTGATTTTTCGGGGGCTGCGGCCTTTTTGAAGGAAAGGTGGTGCCATTCCGACTCGACAAGAAGCCAGCCGGAGTCTTTGAGGGACTTGAGAAAGGCGGAGAACCGGTTGCGGTCGAGGGTTTGTTTTTCAGTGTCCGCGGGGGCATGCCGGGAGATGGTGCCGAAGGGGCTTTCGCCGATGTTCTGAAAGTTGAAACGGGCCGGAAGGATGACTGTTTCGGGAAGGTAGGGTTCTGCAACGGCCGGGAAATCCTGATCAGCGCGAAGGGTGTCCCAGAGAGCGGTGACGGTGTTTCCGTGTCGTCCGGCTTCGGTTTCTTCCGCGAAGGCGGAGGCGTCGAGGGCCTGGCGTTCGAGGTCGATTTCATTGGTATCCTGAGCTTTGAGAGCTCCGGCGAGCGCGAGGATCAGGGCGAGGTTACATCGATGCAACAAAATGAGTGACACATGGTCTCAATAATGTTGAACTGGCCGGACAGCAACAGCAAAAACTGAGCTGGGATCTACAGATTATGAAAAACACACTAAAAGCAACATCGATTCTTCTCGGGTTGTCGGTAGGCAGCGCGAGTGCGGTCACGACGACTTTGGTGGATACTTTCGGGGACGGCAACATTGCCACAAACACTGACGGCACCGTGCCAGCAGGAGTTGACGGGACTTATTCCACGGACATCAACGGCACGATTGTTGAGTCGGGTGGAGCTCAGACCAATACGCCGGCTGACGGCAACTGGGCGCGGACCGAGCTTCATCACAACAATGACTACGCGAGGCCAGCTGCCCCGGGCGAATCATTGACCTTCAGCTGGACGATCGGCAATGTCAACGTGACGACGGACCGGACGCCATCTACCGATAATGATCATGATTACCGTGTGCAGCTCAATGCAATTTCCGCGAACCGTGCCCAAGGTGGCGGATCGGAGCGTTGGTTGGTGACAGAAGGTGCAATCAGCCTCGATCTTTTCTTCAATGAGAGTGCCCTATCTGGATCGCGATCCGTGCAGAGCAGCTTCTTCACGAAGAGTGATGATCAAGCGGGTAGTTCCGATGGATCGAACCAAGGTGATCTGGTTTTCACGCAGACGCAGTGGGACTGGAATACGACCGACAATACGATTTCCCTGGAAATCACGGACACCGGTTACACCTGGTCAGACAGCCTTGGCTTGATTAACTTCACGCAGACTTTTGCTGCGAACGCTGACATGGACGCGATCCCTGCTGAGTTCACCAACGGCATTTGGGCATTCCATGACGGTCAGAACAATGACAACGGTCGTGGAAATCACCAGTTGAAGGAATTCACTGCGGTTTCGGTTTCAGTGATTCCCGAGCCTTCGGCAGTTCTTCTTTCCCTTCTCGGTGTGATTGGTGTGAGCCTTCGCCGCCGTCGATAGGAAGTGTCCTGATCTTTTTTCAACCCGCCGAGGCAGTGATGCCCGGCGGGTTTTTCTTTGGGTTGGATGGAAGTAAAAAGCCTTCTCTGTTTCCAGAGAAGGCTTTTTGGGGGTCAGGGTGAACTGAGAGCGCTTTGGCGCTTCCCGCTTGAAAGGGTTTTGATACCGCCGGAGGTTTTGATCTGGAACCAAGCTGCGGGGCAATGGTGCCCGAGGGTGAAGCTGTCATGATTCCTTCCCATTATTCCGAGGGTGAGGTGCCTGATTTAATTTTTTTACCATTTAATATCCGACAAGCCAAACATTTTTATAAATAAGAGGGGAGGGGGGGAGTGTCGGGGGTGGGATTTTAAAAATAAAGGGAGGGTTCCATGATCAGCCATCACAGTCACTTGACTGATTCCTTGGGAAAGATGAGAGTTTTGGCCGTTATAGTCGTATGAATGCTCTCATGAATTTTCGATCACTCGTTTGGGGGGCCGTTTTGTCGGTATCTCCGGTTGCGTCCGCACAAGTTGAAGGCTGGCTGAGCTGGCGAGGGCCGTTTCAGACAGGGGTCTCGGCAGAGACGGATTTGCCATCCACCTGGGAGCCGGGCGGGGAGAATGAGTTATGGAAGTATGATTTGAACGGCGCGGGAGCTCCGGTGATCGGGAATGGCAATTTGTATGCCTTTGGGTATGGACAGGATGGGCCGGATCCGGCGGAAGATGTGCAGGAGATTTTGGTTTGTCTGGATGCGGTGACGGGGGAGAAGAAGTGGGAGAAGCGATTTAGCGATTATAATTCCGACGTGGTGTATAACCGGTATGGGATTGGTTCGCCGGTGATTGATCCGGAAACCGGCAATGTGTATCTACAGACCTCCAATGGACGTTGTGTGGCTTTCACGGCAGATGGTGAAGAGCTTTGGGAGATTTCGTTGATGGAGGAGTTGGCGAGGCTAACTTTTCCGAACGGGCGGACGGGATCGGCTGCGGTGGATGGTCCGGTGGTGATTTTTCACTGTGTGACGGCAAACTGGGGAACGACGGGTCCGGCGCAGGATCGTTTTTATGCCTTTGATAAGATTACGGGCGAGCTGGTGTGGTATTCGAGCCCGGGAGTGCGTCCGGTGGACAGCTCGTTCGGGATGCCGGTCTTCGGTCAGTTGGGCAACCAGCGTGTTTTTTATGCCGGCACGGGATGCGGGAATGTGGTGTGTGTGAATGCGCGCACGGGTGAGCCGGTGTGGCGTTTCCATCTGTCGCAGGGCGGGGTGAACTCGCAGGTTCTCCTTTATGGGAAGGACAAGCTCATTGCGATTCACGGCAATGAGAATATTGATTCGACCTCGAAGGGGCGTTTGGTATGCCTCAAGATTCCAACGGAATATCCTGAGGAACAGCTGGTCCTTGGAAAAGAGGTTGAGGTGTGGCGGAACAACGAGCACGACGGTTTTAGCAGCTCCCCGATTCTCGTGGGGAACCGGGTTTACACGACGAACTTCACGGGTGAGCTGATCTCGGTAGATGCCGATTCGGGGGAAACCCTTTGGCATGAGAAGCTTGCTCCCGACCAGATTCACGCTTCTCCTGTCTATGCTGACGGCAAGATTTACGCGCCTTGGTTTGAGGGTTCCCTTTCGATTGTGAAGCCGACGGATGAGAAGGCCGAGGTGCTATCGGTGGCTCACATTAAAGAGGCTGACGGCAGCGGAGTGGCTTGTCTCGCGTCTCCCACCATTTGGGCGGGGAAGGTTTACCTCTCCACCCGCCATGGATTGTATTGTTTTGGTAATAAGGATGGCGAGTTCAAGGGCGGTGATGCCGCAGGCGAGCAGGAGGTAGCCGGAGAGATCACCCAACTTCAGGTGGTGCCGGCCGAATTTGCGATCGCACCGGGACAGACCCAGGAATTCAAGGTCTGGGGTCTGGATGAAAAAGGTCTGCGGGTGAAAGTGATTACCGAGGGAATGAGCTGGGAAAAGTTCATTCCGCCGACCGCGAAGGTGAAGGCCAAGGTTGACGCCGAAGTGGATCCGAAAATGGGCACAGTCACGGCAGGACCGGATGCAAAACTTTCCGCGGGCGCGCTGAAAGTGACCTACAACGGAATGGCTGCAACCACGCGCGGACGGATTGAGGCAACGGTGGGTTATCATGCCGATTTTGAGGATGTGGTGCTGAACATGGACTCTCCCGAGGGTGAGAAGGTGGCCTTCCCGCCGCTGGCATGGCTCGGAGCGCGTGTGAAATGGTATGTTTTGGAAAAAGACGGGAGCAAGGTGATTGCGAACCGTCTCGATAATGTTCTTTTTCAGCGCACGATGAACTTCTTCGGAGGTGAGGATATGAAGAATTACACCCTTGAGGCTGATGTGATGACCGACGGGAATCGTCGGATCAAGTCGGAGGTTGGGCTGGTGAACCAGCGTTACCGGATCACCCTGGTGGGGAACAAGAACCAGCTTGAAGTTTCGAGCAACTACGAGCGCATGCAAAGCTCGGTGCCATTCCCGGTTAAAGCGAATACCTGGTATCATTTGAAAACCGCGATCAGGGACAATGGTGATGGGACCGGGGCGATTCTTGGAAAGGCCTGGACCAGGGGCGAGGAGGAGCCTGCGGATTGGACGATTGAGGCTCCGGTGAAACGATTGCATCCGCAGGGTGCTCCGGGCGTGTTTGCATTCTCGCCCCAGGCGCAGAAAAGAGTCTACATGGACAACATCAAGATCACGGCAGGAAAATAGGCCACTCTCCAACAACTTTACGAACACATTTAAGCTATGAAACTTACTGATCTTCTCCCGCTATCCGCGCTTTTGGTGCTGAGCTGCGACGATGCAAAAACCGACCCTGCCGGTGCGGATCCCGCACCGGAAAAAGAAGCCGCGGCGGAGGCTCCGGCGGCAATACCCCTCACGACCGATTGGCCGATGTGGGGTGGAACACCTGATCGTAATATGACGGGGGTGGCCACTGATCTTCCCGTGGACATTGATCCAGGTGATCTTGATGATGACACCGAGGCGGCGGTTTTGACCGATGCCAAGAACATCAAGTGGGCGGTAAAGTTGGGATCGCAGGCTTACGGAAATACCGTGGTGGCCGGTGGGAAAGTATTGGTGGGGACGAACAACGAATCTCCCCGCGATGCGAAGCAGGAAGGTGACCGCGGGGTGCTGATGTGCTTTGACGAGAAGGATGGTTCCTTTTTGTGGCAGCTGGTCATTCCCAAGCTCGGTGCCGGTAAGGTGAGCGACTGGGAGTATGTGGGGCTTTGTTCCTCTCCGGCGGTGGAAGGTGACCGGATGTGGCTGGTGACCAATCGTGGCGAAGTGATTTGTCTCGATGTCAACGGGATGGCTGATGGCAATGACGGACCGTTCAAGGATGAGGCGAAGTATTCCTCCTCTGACGGTGCGCCGGTAGAGATTGGAGCGCAATCGGCGGACATTATTTGGGTTTACGACATGCGGGTGGAGCTTGGGGTTTTTCCTCATAACGTGTCCTCCTGTTCTCCGGTGGTGGTGGGCGACAAGCTCTTTACGGCGACGTCGAACGGCGTTGATTGGTCACACACCAACATTCCCAACGAGTCCGCACCTTCATTGGTCGCCCTTGATAAGGTGACCGGGGAGCTGGTGGGTGAAGAGGCGGCAGGGGTGTCGACCCGGGTGCTTCATGCCAGCTGGTCGTCTCCGGCCTATGGGAAGCTCGATGGGAAAGATGCCATTGTCTGGGGTGGTGGAGATGGATTCACCTACGCCTTTGACCCTGTTCCGGTGAAGGACGAGGAAGGCTTCGGAATTTTCAAGGAATTGTGGCGTCACGACTGCAATCCTGCGGAGTATCGCGAGAAGGATGGCAAGCCCGTCAAGTATGCGACCTACTCCGGTCCCAGTGAGGTGATTGGTACGACAATTGTCGTAGATGGCCTGGTTTACTCCATCATTGGTCAGGATCCCGAGCATGGAGACGGCGTGGGGATGGTGACCTGCATTGGTCCGGACGGTAAGACAGTCTGGAGCAGTAAGGAAGTGGGTCGTTCGATTTCAACGATGAGTGTGGCGGACGGACTTCTCTATGCCGCCGAATACGATGGTGACATCCATTGTTACGACGCCAAGACCGGCGAGCCGTATTGGGTTCATGAAACGCAGTCCCGGATTTGGGGTTCCACTCTGGTGGCTGATGGGAAAGTCTGGTTGGGCACCGAAGATGGCGAAGTGCACATTCTGAAGGCCGGCAAGGAGAAGGAAGTGTTGGGAACGATCGAGTTCCCGGCGCCGATTTATTCCAGTGCGGTGGTGGCGAACAATGTGATCTACATTGCGACGCAGACGCACCTTTACGCGATCGGGAAGTAGTTCGAATTCCCTTTTGATTTCTCAACCCCGAAGTTCTCCTGATGGAGACTCCGGGGTTTCTTCTTTATATGGTTGTCCCTCAAGGGTTCAGTGGGACTGATTGTTTGAGGTTGAGACAATGTGGGGAAAGTGATATCCCGCAGGAAGATGTATTGGTTGAAGATGTTAATGGTCGTATTGAGCGTTTTTATGCCAATGGCTGTAATTGCTGATGGTGTGATTGGAGAAAAATTTGCTGAGTTGGAAACGAATCTCGGGAAGGTGTATCGCAATGTCGTGATCAAGTCCGTAGATGCCCAAGGGATTAAAATCATTCATGATGCGGGAATTGGACGGATCAAATTTAACAATCTACCCAAGGAGCTGGCGGAGCGCTTTAGGCCTGCTCCTTCCGAGGAGGTGATCGAAGAAGACGAGGCGATGAGTGAGTTGGAGGGTGCGGAATCGTTGGAGGTGCTCGGTGAGGGGTTTCGTCTCGAGAGGGCCAAGGCGATTGGGGAGGAGCTCGGTGAGCTAAAAACCGGCCCGGGGAAAATCTATAAGAGAGCGGTCATTAAGGCGGTCGATGATGTGGGAATCCGAATCACTCATGCGGGCGGGGTGGGTCGAATTTCGTTTGAGGATCTGCCAAGAGCGATGGGAGAGAGGTTTGGTTACGATCCCCGACGAGTTGAGGTGTTGAAAGCGGAGGCCAAGGCTCAGGCGGCAGCCCAGGCAGAGGCTCGCCGCAAGGTGAGGGAGGAACGTGCCAGAGTGGCTGAAAATTCCAAGGGGATGCCCAAGGAGCTTAGCAATGAGGCGAAGCGAAAGATTCAGGAACATGAAGTGAGAATTCGGAAGCTGAATGAGGGGATCGCCAACGCGACTAAAGAGATTGCAGAGTTGAGAGAGAAGGCTGCCTATTATATGGCCAATTCGCAGAGGTCGGTGCGTGTCACGATGCCCGACGGATCAATTTACACAGAGATGCGAAGTGTGCCCTCAAAGGTTAAGAGAGCTCAGACCCATCAAAGGAATGCGACGCGTTTGGAGAAGGAGGTTGGCGAAGCGAATCAACTTATTGCGGCTTTGGGGGAAAAGATTCGCCAGTTGAGAGATACAGCGAAGTAGTGATCAGAATGCACGTGAGTGGAGGAGGACGAGGGTGCAGGCGTTTTCGGTTTTGATGCCGGCTTGTTGGAAGGCGGTTTGGGCTTCCGGGGATTCGGTGCCAGGGTTGAAGATGATGCGTTGGGGTTTTGCCCGAATGATTTCGGGGATAAGGGGGGCGAGGCGGTCGGGTCCGAGGTAGAGGGTGAGGGTGTCGATGGGTTCGGTGATGTCTGAGATGGATTGGTAGCCGGGGATGCCGAGGATTTCGGCTCCGGTGGGGCTGATGGGGAGGACGGTGTGTTGGTGTTCGGTGAGGAGGAGCTGGGCTTTGTGGGCGTAGCGTTCGGGTTTGGGGCTGGCTCCGAGGATGGCGACGTTCATGATTTTAGTAGGTGTGGAAGGGGGCGTGGGTGAGGGGGGTGGTGCCGGGGGGGATTTGAATGATGCCATTGGCAGCGAGGGGGGCGAGGAAGTCGCCGGAGTTTTGGGGGGTGAAGACGTTGAGGGTGCCGACCGGGTTGAGGAGGGCGGGGTAGAAGAGGGTGAGCTTGGGATGGGGGGTGAGGGGTTGTGCGAGGGGGAGGGTGGGGGTGATTTTTGGGGGGAGTCCGACGAGGGCCCGGAGGGCGGGGACGAGGTAGCGTTGGAAGGTGGTGAAGGTGGAGTTGGGGTTGCCGGGGAGGGCGGCGACGCCGGGCCAGCAGGCGAGGGGTTTGCCTGGGCGTTGGGCGACGCCGTGGAAGAGGGGTGGGCCGATGAGGGATTCGAGGGCGGGGCGAACGTAGTCTTTTTTGCCCTTGGAGATGCCGCCGGAGAGGATGATGAGGTCGCTTTGTTGGCGGGCTTGGGCGATGCCGGTGGTGGTTGCTTCGAGGTCGTCGGGCAGGTGGGCGAGGGTGATTTGGGCGGGGCCCCAGGATTCGATGGCGGCTTTGAGGGTGAGGCCATTGGAGCGCCGGAGTTGATGGGGGAGAGGGGTGTCCTCGGGAGGGAGGAGTTCGTCGCCGGTGGAGAGGATGGTGATGCGGGGGAGGCGGGTGACGGAGAGGGAGGTGGCTCCGATGGAGGCGGCAAGGCCGAGTTGGAGCGGGCCGAGGAGGGTGCCGGGGGTGAGGAGGAGGTGGCCTTGGGGGGCGTCACTGCCTTGGCGGTGGATGAATTTTCCGGGTTGGATTTCGCCGTTGATTTGGGCGTGGGTGTCGGTGAGGGAGAGTTCCTCGTAGGGGACGATGGTATCGCAGTCCGGCGGGAGGACGGCACCGGTCATGATCTGCCAGCAGGCGCCGGGGGGGAGTGGAGCGGGGGCGGGGGAGCCGGCGGGGTGGAGTCCGTGGAGGGAGAGATTTTTTTCACCGGTGTTCCGGAAGGCGATGCCGTCCATGGTGACGCGATCGAAGGGCGGGAAGGGGCGGTCGGCGTGGAGGGGTTCGCGGAGGACGCGGTTGAGGGCTTCGGTGAGGGGAACGGGCTCCGAAGGGAGGGGAGAGATCGAGGAGAGGATGAGGGCTTCCGCTTCGGCCGGTGAGAGGAGGTTCACGGGGTGATGATGCACTGGCATTTCTGAAATGGGAAGGTAGGTTGGAGGAGTGAAGGTGATTTTGTCGTTTCTGATGTTGATCGTGCCTTTGGCGGCGACGGAGATTCGGGTGGCGACATTTAATACGTCGTTGGCGATGGAATCGCGGGGGAGGCTTGCGGCGTTGTTGCGGGGTTCGACGTTTTCGCAGGCGAAGCGGGTGGCGGAGGTGATTCAGACGATTGATCCGGACATCATTTTGCTGAATGAGTTTGATTATGATGCGAATGGGACGGCGCTTGGGCGGTTTAACACGAATTATTTGAATGTGGGGCAGGGCGGGAAGGCGGGGGTGGATTATCCTTATCGGTATGTGGCGGAGTCGAACACGGGGATTCATTCGGGGTTGGATTTGGACAATGTGAACGGGATTGATGCGACGCCGGGCGATGAGGGATATGGCGGGGATGCGTGGGGGTTTGGGGAGTTTGAGGGGAAGTATGCGATGGCGGTGTTATCGAAGTATCCGATTGATGAGGAGGCGGTGCGGACGTTTCAGTTACTGAAGTGGTCGGCGATGCCGGGGGCCTTGATTCCGGAGCCGTTTTATTCGCCGGAGGAGAAGGCGGTGCTGCGGCTTTCGTCGAAGAGCCACTGGGATGTGCCGATTGTGGTGGAGGGGCAGCGGGTGCATTTTTTGGTGAGTCATCCGACGCCTCCGGTTTTTGATGGTGCGGAGGATCGGAACGGGAAGCGGAATCATGATGAGATTCGGCTGTGGGCGGATTATCTGACGGAGGGGGCGGATGGTTATCTGGTGGATGATTTGGGGAAAGAGGGAGGTCTGGGTGCGGGTGAACGATTTGTGATTGCGGGGGATCAGAATGCGGATCCGACGCGGGGTGACAGTGTGGCGGCGGCGATCAATCAGCTGTTGCTGCATCCCCGGGTGGACAACTCGGTGACGCCGGAGCGGACGGGGACGGCGAGTGGGATTGCGAGGACGAATACCTCGACGTTTAATTTGCGGGTGGATTATGTGCTGCCGTCGAAAGAGGGGTTTACGAATCTGGGAGGAGCGGTGTATTGGCCGGATGGGACGGACAACACTCTGTTTGGCGGGTTGGATCACCGTCCGGTTTATATGGATTTACGGATTGAGCCGACGGTGGAGGAGGCGATTGGTGATCTTACGATTGGGGTTGAGGCGGAGACGGTTACCTTGAGCTGGAAGGGGGTGGAGTCGCTCGAATATGGAATTTTGGCGAGTTCGGATTTGGATGTTTGGGTGCCCTTGGACGCGGTGATCTCGTTTGAGGGAGGAGTGGCGACGGCGACTTTTTCGGGTGCAGGGGACCGGCGATTTTTGCGGGTGGTTGTGGAGTAGGGTGTGCGGCGGGGTATGCCTTGCGCTCATGGAAGGTGACGGAAATGTCACGCGGGTTCCTTATCGTGATGGTCCGGGGCGTGCTCTATTCGCCTCTGTTAACCACCCCCATTTGACCATGACCGACCCTGCGGAGGAACTTCCTCCTGAATCTGCCTGTTGGGATCGTGAGGCCCTGACCCACCTGCAACATGATTTGCATCGCAGCAAGGCCGAGATTGCGGCGTTGCTTGAGCAAGAGAGCGAGCATCCGGCGTTTGATCCGCTCAAGGTGCGGGATATGATTCGTGAGGCGGAACGGCAGGGGAAGCATCCGAATGCGCTTATTTTGGGGATGCTGGAGTCGGCCTCCTTTCGCCATTTTGTGTGCCGTGGATTTGGAGAAGAATCCGGGAGTGAGTTGAAGACCCATTATTTTATGGGGCTGACGATTCATGAAGATTGCTGTCTGAGTCGTCTGGAACTTGCAGCCTGACTTGTGAAGTCCTGTTTCTTTGGATACTCTCGGCTTCCGCATGAGAGTTCCCCTTACGCTCGCCCTGGCAGGCTGTGTCGCGATTGTCGCTTGTTCGACCTCCCCCCGTTGGGTAGGACGTGATCCGGTGGCTGCTGATTTTCCGAAGTCGAGTAACCCGCTTTATGCCCAAGCGGATTTGATTGAGATCCGGGAGGTTGATTCCTCGGTGGAGATCAGTTTGCAGTATACGGGGCCGACGAACATTTCGAAAAAGCCGCTCTACTATCCGGGGATGCCGGCCTTGTTGAGACCGGAAACGGCGGTGCGGCTGGAGAAGGCGAACGGGATTTTGAAGGGGCAGGGGTATCGGTTGATGGTGTGGGATGCGTGGCGGCCGCCGAGTGCGCAGTTTAAATTGTGGGATGCGTCGGGACACGATGATCGGTTTGTGGCGAATCCGCACAGCAAGCCCTCGCAACATTCGTGCGGGACGGCGGTGGATGTGACACTGGCGGATGCGTCGGGGAAGGCGCTAGCGATGCCGACGATCTTTGACAGCTTTACGCCGGCGGCGTCGGCTTACTACGACAATCCCGATCCGGTGATTCAGGAGCGGAAGAAGATTCTGCAGGCGGCGATGGCGGAGGCGGGATTTCTTCTTTTGCCCAACGAGTGGTGGCATTTTATCGACCGGAATTTCCAGAACTACCCCGACACCATTTCCCTTGAGGATATTCGACCATGAAAACTTTCGTACTTCTCTTTCTTTCTGCGGCGGCATTGAGCGCGCAGATCAAGCCGTTGGTGAGCACTTATCTGGGTGACGGGGAGCGGAATTTTTACGGGAATGTTTCGCCGACAAAGCTGAAGGTGAAATGGAAGACGCACCTTGGGAGCGGGAAGACGGAATTCGGGAATGGTGATGTGCGGACGTGGAAGGGGGCGGGTTGGACGGGGCAGCCGCTGGTGATTGAGGAGAACGGGGAGATTTATTTGATTCAGGGGACGCTGAGTCATCATTTGAAAAAGATTCGGGCGCGGGACGGGAAGGTGGTCTGGAGTACGAGTGTGGGTGATGTGATCAAGGGGACTCCGACTTTTGCGGATGTGAAGCGGGGGGATGCGGAGAATCGTTATGTGCTGATTACGGGGAGCCGGAGTGGGTTTGGGCAGCATTGGCGGACGGGGACGGCGCACTCGTTGCACGGGATTTCTTATGTGACGGGGAAGAAGCTTTGGCGGCATAACAGCCGGGCGACGGCATCGAACAGCCGGGACTGTGATGCGTCGGCGCTGATGATTGGGTCGAAGGCGTGTGTGCCGTTGGAGAACGGATATTTTACGGTTTTTTCTCCTGATCCGGCGAAGGCGAAGATGGTGGAGGGTTTTCCGGCGCCGAGTATCAGTAAGCAGTATTTGCTCTATCGGGAGTCGGACCGTCAGTTGTATCGATCGGAGTTGTGCTGTGAGTCATCGCCGACGCTCTACGGCGGGAAGGCGTATGTGGCGGCGGGGGTGGGGCGGCTGTATTCGTGCGGGACGGGGATGTTTGGTGGGGCCGGGTGGGGGCTGGATATCGGGGGGGATTTGAACGGGACGATGCCGTTGACGAATGATAAACATTTGTTGGTGGGGATCGAGCGGCAGTTTATTCCGGGGAAGGGCGGGGTGATGAAGGTGAAGCCGGGTGGTGGGGTGAAGTGGTTTTATCCGGCGCCGAACGTGAAATTTTACACTTGGAATGGCGGGCTGGTGGGGTCGCCGGCGGTGAATCATCGTTACGAGTCACCGGTGTCGAAGGACCTGGCGTGCTTTGTGGATGTGAATGCGACGTTGACGCTGATCAATCACAAGGAGGTGCAGCCGGGGGTGATGGTGCCGGGGCCGTTGATGAAGAAGCAGTTTCCGGTGCCGGTGGTGCTGGATCAGGTGAAGCTGCCGACGGGGTCGATTTCGACTCCGCTCTTTGTGGGGAACAAGATCATCGTGGGATACGACAACGGGATGGATCTTTACGAGGTGACGGCGGGGCAGAAACTGCGTCGGTTGGATCGACTCAAGGGGCCGATGTTTGACGCGACGCCGGTGGTGTGGAACGGGCGGGTGTATGCGGGGTCGAAGAACGGGTATCTGTATTGTTTGGGGAATTAAGTGGAGGTTTTCGAGGAGAGGGTCAGATACATATTGATGTTGAGAGAGTTGGGGTATACGACTTCAGACGATGAAGAAGATTTTTTGGGCAGTCGCGATGGTAGGATTGGCGAAGGGGCAGACCTTGGTCATTCCGGGGAGCGGTAATCTGTCGGTGCTGGCGGATACGACGTCTCAATTGGATTTGATCGACGGGTTGGCTTTTGATGTGAACGGGAATCTTTTTGGGGCATTGGAGATTGATTCGAGTTCGGGTGGAGTGGTGGTGATTGACAAGGTTACGGGGCAGGTAACTTCGTTGGTTGATGGAATTCCCCGGGCGGATCAGCTGAACTTTTCTCCGAACGGGAAGTTGTATGTGACTGCCGAGGTGCCGGGAGCATCGACGACGGATCGAATTTATGAGGTGGAGGTGACGTATTCGGGCGGGGTGCCGGTGAGTGCGACCAAGACAAGTCTGACGACGACGGCCGGGATTAATAATCCCGAGGGCTTGGCCGTGCTTCAGTCTTCGGGGGTGTTTGGTGATGCGGGGACTTTGCTGGTAGCGGAGCATGCGAGCCCGGGGACGATCTGGTCGATCAATCCGTCGACCGGGGCGAGCACTGCGCTGGCGCTAGGTCTGGCGAGTGGGGAGGGGATGAGCATCGGTGATTTTTCGGGAGGGGGGATTTATGGTCTTTATATTGCGGAAACGGGGGCCAATCGGGTGACGAGGGTGGATCCTGATGGAACGAAAACGGCGCTTGGGGATGGCACGACGGTGTCCATGACCAATCCGGACAATGTGGCTTTTGGTCCCGATGGTTATGTGTATGTCTCGGAGGATGTGGCCGGGACGGGTGGTCGGATTTTGAGGGCGAATGCGGCCGGGGTGTGGGAGGTATTTGCCACCGGTTTCAATGAGCCGCAGGGGATGTTGTTTGGTGCGGACGGGACGATGTATATCTCGGAGCAGGGGGAGGATCGGATTTGGCAGGTCACGCCGGTGCCGGAGCCGGCTTCGATCGCACTGGTGGGCTTGACGGGACTGGTGCTGCTGAGGAGGAAGAGGAGGTAATCTCTCCCGGGCATCCGACGCTTCGGTGGGATATTTTGTCGAGGAGGGGGATGTTACGGGTCCGCGGTTTGCGTGGACCCGCTTTAATTTGGCCCTATTTGGCAGCGGCGGCGAAGCGTTCCTTCATGAGGAGGGCGAGCTTGTCGAACTTGCTGAGGCGGTAGCGTTTTTCGAAGACGCGGTAACCATCCTCTCTCATGCGGAGGAGGAGGGTGTGGTAGATTTTGTGCATCACGCGGGGGGCGAGGAGGGCTTTGTGGTCTTCCGGGGGGAGGAGGGCGGTGGCTTGATCGTAGTATTCCTGGGCGCGTTGGGCCTGGAATTCCATGTAGGCGGTGAAGCGGTGGTCGTGGACGCGGTTGATGAGGTCTTGCTCGGTGTATTGGAAGCGGTCGAGCTCGCTGAGGGGGAGGTAGATGCGGTTTCCGTTGGCGAGGTCTTCGCCGATGTCCCGGAGGATGTTGGTGAGCTGGAGGGCGTGGCCGAGGGCGATGGCGTAGTCTTTTGCGCGGTCTTTATCGGCTCCGAAGAGGGGGAGGCAGACGAGGCCGACGGAGGAGGCGACGCGGAAGGTGTATTGCTGGAGGTCTTCCCAGGTGTCGAAGCGCTGGGGATGGAGGTCCATTTGGCAGCCCTCGATGACGTTGGTGAAGTATTCGCCGGGGATTTGGTAGCGGTCGCGGACGGCGAGGACATCGCGCTGGAGGTCGACGAGGCCGAGGGAGGGGTCGGGCTCGTTGGTGGCGAAGATGTTTTTCCAGCCTTCGAGGCCGGAGGTTTTTTGGGCGAGGGGGAGGTCGAGATCGTCAGCGAGGTCATCGATGACGCGGCAGTAGGCGTAGAAGGTGACGAGGTGGTCACGGCGGTCGCCGGGAACGCAGCGGAGGGCAAAGGCGAGGTTTGACTTCGCTTTGCGGGTGATCTCGGCGGCGGTGGGTTCTACGGTCATCATTCGATGAGACCCCAGTGTCCGCTGGTGAAGGGCCAGAGGGAGAAGAGGGCGGGGCCGACGAGGTTGTATTGCTTGACGGATCCCCAGTAGCGGGAGTCGAGACTTTCGGGTGAGTTGTCGCCGAGGGCGAAGAATTCGCGGTAGTTGCGGTCGGGATTATCCTGGAGGGTAACGCTGAACTCGGAATCCGAGAAGCCGCTGCGGGAGTCGCCCTTTTGGGTGTTGGTGTATCCGGGGTAGCCGTTTTCCTGTGAGGCGACGCGTTGGATGGTTTCTTCTTCGGCGAGGGATCCGTTGACGTAGAGGTGGGGTGCGTCGACCTGGAGGGTGTCTCCGGGGACTCCGACGAGGCGTTTGATGTAGTGGGTGCCGCCTTGTTGGCTGGACATGCGGTCACCGGTGCCGTGGGTGTCGATGCCGCGGGTGTTGAAGACGAAGGATTCGCCGCGGGTGGGTTGGCGGAAGTGGTAGGAGACTTTATCGACGAGGACGAGGTCACCGGAGGTGAGGCTGCCCTGGAAGATGGGGTCGCCGGCGCGGTAGTGGATGCCGGGGCGGAAGTTTTTACCGGAGCCATCGAGGAGGGTTTTGCGGATGGTGGGGATGCGCATGACCTCGTTCTTGGGGGCACCAATGGTGACGACGCTGCCATCGCTCATGGAGAGTTTGGTGCGGGAGAAGAGGAACCAGCTGCGATCGTCAATGGAGCGGATGCTCAGGTCTCTTTTGGCGACGACGTCCTCGTAGCTTTTACCTTTGATGACGCGCTCGGTGATGCGTTGGCCGAGCCAGGGCATTTCCCAGTTTTCTTCTTCGTGCTTGGTCTCGGCGATGATGCCGTTGAGGGAGGGCTGCATGGACCCGGTGGGGATGCGGAAGGGTTGGACGAAGTAGGCGCGGACGCCGAGGGCGACGACGATGGCGACCCAGAAGACTTCGATGTTTTCCTCGATGGCGTTGGGGGGGCGGTAGTGGGTGAGGGATTTTTCGCAGACGTTGCGGACTTGTTTGGAGGCTTCCTTGACGGCGTCGAGGTCCTTCTGTTTGACGGCGGCTTTGAGATCGGCGCGGCGTGATTCGATCTCGGCGACCTTATCGGGCTCGAGGAGATCGCGTTTGTAGTGCACGAATTTTTTAGCGCCCTTGTAGAGGAGGAGCGCTTCTTTTTTCCACCGGGGAGTAAACACGAGGGGAAGGTGCGGCTCCGGGGGTGAATTTTCAAGGGCGAAGTCTGGGTGGGTTAATCCGGCTTTTTGGGGTGGGTGAGCTGGAAACGTTCTTCTTTTAGCTGCTGGGCGGGGACGAGTCGGGTGAGGAGGGTTTGGTAGGGGGAATCGGGGTAGGCGCGGGCGGCGTAGCGGAGGTGGGGGGCGAGGGCGCGGGGGTCGAGGCGGGAGATTTGTTTGTGTTTCCACTCCGAGGGGTCTTTGGCGAAGGGGAGGAGCCAGTCGAGGGCAGTGCGGAGGGTGCTTTGATCGGGGGAGGGGTGGTTCCAGAGGTCCGTATCGAGGTGTTCGGCGAGGCGGGCGGTGGTGAAGAAGCCGTGGAGGTTCATGAGGGAGTAGCTCCAGGATTTGGTGCGGGCGAGCTCGTGCGGCTGTGAGCCATCGGGTTGAATTTGGGAGGGGAGGCGTTTTTTAGTTTCGTTGAGGATATGGCGGGCGAGATCCTGTTGGCCGGTGTAGAGGGCGAAGGTGAGGCATTGGGTGTCATACCAGGTGCCGTGGTTGTTTCTTTGTCTGCGTTCATCGAGGCCGTTTTTGCTGGTGCGGAGCCAATGGAGGTAGTCGGCGAACCAGGAGCGGAGTGCTTGGGCGTCGGCGGGTGTCCAGGATTTGGAATTTTCGAGGAGGATGGCGGAGTCGACGACCCGGATGAGGCAGACGGTATCGATGATGCCGATGCCGCGTCCTTTTGATTTTCCGGGGATGGCCTGGCCGAAGTTGAGGTTGGGGTTCATGCGGGTTTCTGGGTTGAGAAACCAGGTGCGGAGGAGGGTGGTGGCGTGGGTGGCGTAGTCTTCCCGTCCGGTGAAGTAGTGGGCGAGGGCGAGGGTGGCGGTGGCTTTGGCGGTTTTGGAGAGGCCGACGTTGTCGTAGTTTCCGCGCTCGGGGTTTACTTTGCCATCGCGGCGGATGTAGGGGAGGCCGTCGGCTTTTTTGGGGTCGGGCCACCAGTAGGGCCCGACGCTGAGGTAGTCGTGCTTGTCACCGCTGGGCGGGGTGATTTTTTTGGAGGTGACGGTCCAGGGGCCGCTGCGGAGGGCGATTTTGGCGTCATTTTTGAGCTCCGTGAGGGCGGGGTGGTGGAAAGAGTCGGGGGAGGCGAGGCCTTGGCGGACGAGGGCCATGCCGGGGCCATCGTAGACGAGGGTCTGCGGGGCGGGGGTGGCGGGGAGTTGGAGGAGGGCGAGGAGAAAGAGGGGGAGGCGCACGGATGTTTAGAGTTCTTTGATGAAGATGTTGCGCCACTGCATGGGGGCGCCGTGGGTTTGGAGCTGGATGGGTCCGGAGGCGGGAAGGGGGCCTTTTTTGTCGAAGTAGTTATGGAGTTTGGCTTGATCGACGACGGTTTTGCCATTGAGGATGACGGTGACTTTTTCACCGATGAGGCGGACGGTCATGGCGTTCCATTGGCCGAGGGGTTTGTCGGCGTGGACGAGGGGGTCTTTGCCGGGGGAGCCTGCGGGGTTGTTCCAGAGGCCGCCGGATCCTTTGGCGGCGCCGTGCTTGAGGGCGGGGCTGGTTTCCTTGGTGGTGTCCCAGATTTGGACCTGGGGGATGCCGCGGAGGTAGATGCCGCTGTCGGCTTTGGGGTCGAGTTTGTATTCGAGGCGGAGTTCGAAGTCGGCGAAGTTTTTTTCGGTGGTGAGGAAGAGTCCGTGTCCGTCGTTGTGGATGATGCTGTCTTTGACGGCCCAGTGTTGGCGGATGTCATTGAGGCTCTTTTTTTTCTTTTCGGCGAGTTGTTCGGGGGGAAGAGCCAAGTATTTGGAAGGGTCCTCGGTGGCGGCGCCCCACCATCCGGAGAGGTCTTTGCCATTGAACAAGGGTTTGAAGCCATCGGGGAGGGCAGAAAGGGAGGCGGAGAGGGCCAAGGTGAGTGCGAGGAATCGGAGCATGGGCAGGGATACGGTGGCGGGGGAGGTTTCTTATCTTGGGAGGGCATTGTTTGGAAAAAGGAGGCGATTTGTGAAAAATGAATTCGAATAGACAGATCGGGAATAATGGGCGACCTTGACGCTCCAATTAACGAATGATGAAAACGTCCTCTCTCTTTGCCGCTCTTGCCCTTCTTTCCACTTCTCTCACCTACGCGGCCGGCGAGGGATGGATGCATGACTTCGAAGCAGCCAAGAAGAAAGCTGCTGCTGAGAAGAAAGATTTGCTGGTCGATGCGACCGGGTCCGATTGGTGCCACTGGTGCATCAAGCTCAATGAGGAGGTTTTTTCGAAGGACGCCTTTAAAAAGGGAGTGGCTGACAAGTATGTGTTGGTGGAGCTCGATTATCCCCGGGATAAATCGAAGCTGAGCGATGAGACGATTGCACAGAATGAGAAGCTCATGGAAACCTACCAGTTCCAGGGGTTCCCCACGATCATGCTGATGGATGCGGAGGGGCGTCCGTATGCGAAGACCGGTTATCAAAAGGGTGGCGCGGAGTCTTATGTCGCTCATCTGGACGAGCTCCAGGAGAAGAAGGCGGTCCGCGATGCGGCGCTGGAGAAGGCCGGGAAGCTTGAAGGAGTCGAGAAGGCCAAGGCTTTGGTCGGTGTGCTGGAAGTGATTCCCGAGGGGCAGGCTGCAAGCTACGGGAACCTTGCCGAGCAGATTACGGCGAACGATCCGGAAGATGTGACGGGGTTTGGGGCCAAGTTGAAGCGTGAGCAAGCCGAGCAGAAGCTCGAGGAAGTGATCGGGGCGGCGATGCAGGCCGGCAAGACGGGTGAAGCGTTGGCGGCGATTGATGCCCACATTTCCGAGTTTAAGATCGAGGGAGTGGAGAAGCAGCAGTCGCTGAGTATCAAGTTCAACATTTTGATGCAGGGTAAGGATTTTGATGCTGCGGGGAAGGTTTTGGATGAGGTGATCGCGATCGATCCCGAGAGCCCGATGGGCAAGGGAGCGGCCGGATTTAAGCCGAGATTTGAGAAAATGAAGGCGGAAGCGGCTGCGGCAGCGAGTCCGGAAGTGGAGGAGAAGGTCGGCGAGTAAAGCGACGGTCCGATTTCTGTAAATGCTCGTTGCGGCGCTGCCGTGGCGGGCTTTTTTTTGGTTGAGGGTGAGAGGAGAGGAGGGGTGCGATTTTTTTTTGCAAAGAAGGTGCGGGGAGGGACATTTCCCCCGCTCAGACCCGAATATCATCCAATCATGAAATCAACCTTAGGCCTGAGTGCCCTCCTTGTGACCGTATTGCTGCCCTCCCAGGGGGCGGTGATTGCCCAACATTCATCCGAATTCAACGCGACAACCCCGGGAGCGGGTTGGAGCTATCTGTGGAACCCAACGGGTTTCGATGTCGGTGATTCCGCAAATTACCAAGCATTGGCTGCCAACGGAACCACTCGGGTGACCGTGGGTGGTGCTGCTACCGGGAATTCCGGGCCAACCAATGCGGAATTTCTTAATATTGCAGGAACGTCCGTTCATCCCGGCAACGGACCGGATGGATCGGGAACCGATGCCTTCGATCACGCGGCCATTATCGGCTACACCGTTCAGGCTGGTGAGGCGGGTAATCTCTCGATTATCAATTCCAATGCGAATCGCAATGGCCAGTTTGGCGGTGGAGACGGAACGGGCATCAGCGTGTATCTGGGGGATGTGCTGATTAACTCGGTGCTGGTGCCGAAGGCTACCGACGGATCGACTCCGGGGACAGCGAGCTTTAACTTCTCGATCGGTAACGTTGCGGAAGGGGAGACTATCTACATCGCGGTGACTCCTTTGGGCCACCCCGGACAAGATGGCCTGAGTTCTTTCGATTTCCAGATTGATTCGGCAGCGATTCCGGAGCCCAGTTCAGCACTTATTTTGAGTGTGGCGGGTCTCGGATTGATTGGACGACGCAAGCGTTCCTAGATTGTCCTTTTACAATTACTTTCAAGAAGCGGAGGCAGTTCCTGTCTCCGCTTTTTTTGTAGCGTGATCCAATCATGCCCTGAGGTAAGGGGTTTTGAGTGGTTTGTGGTGAAAATCGAAAATTAGCCCTGAAAACAGGGTTCAATTGTCGTTAGATTCTTCCTTCGTGGGCAGTGGTCCGGTGAACGCGCCGCTTTCCGACTCTTCTTCAGCAAAAACGACCTATGATTGAGTGTATCCGAACCTACCGCCTGCAGCATCAGCTGGATGAGCCCTTTGGCTTTTCGCAGTGGCATTATGATGTGCGGAACGCGCTGCTGGTGGAGGTGGTGGATAGCTCGGGGGCGAGTGGTTGGGGGGAGTGTTACGGGCCGAGCGAGGTGACGCAGTGCGGGATTAGCTCCTTTTATGCGCCGCTTCTGATGGGCTGGGACCCGTTGAAGAATGAGGCGGCGTGGCAGCATTGCTGGCGGGCGTCGCTGGATTTTGCGCGGAAGGGGATCATGATGGGGGCGATGTCGGGGCTGGATATGGCGCTGCTCGATCTCAAGGGGAAGCTGCTGGGAGTCTCGGTGAGCGAGCTGATGGGCGGTCGGGTGCGCGATGAGGTGGATTGTTATGCCACGGGGATGTATTTTGCGAAGATTTCGGACAGCGACCTGCTGGATAAGATTTTGAAAGAGGCGGCGGTTTATGTGGGGCAGGGTTACGGGGCGCTGAAGATCAAGGTGGGGAAGAATTTGCCCTTCGATAAGCAGCTGGTGGCGGAGATGCGGCGGACCTTTCCGGAGACGACGTTGATGGCGGACTCGAATCATGCTTATGATTTGAATGAGGCGATCGAGGTGGGCCGGGTGATCGATGAGAACAATTACTCGTGGTTCGAAGAGCCGCTCTCGCCGAATCATGCGGGGATGTTTCGTCAACTGGCGGACAAGCTGGATGTGCCGATTGCGACGGGCGAGTGCGAGCAGACGCGCTGGGGCTTTCAGGATTTGCTTTCAAAAGGGGGGGTGAGCATTGCGCAGCCGGACCTTGCTTATTGTGGCGGGCCGACCGAGGCGGTGAAGATTCGCAATATTGCGTCGTCGCTGGGCATCAATGTGGTGCCGCATGCCTGGGGGACGATGTTGAACCTCGCGAGCGCGAGTCATTTCCTCGCTTCCGCCTATGTTGAGCCGGGTCGGGCCGAGGTGGTTTCGCCGATGCTGGAGGTCGACCGGACGGAGAATCCGCTGCGGGACGAGCTTTACTCGACCACGCTGGAGATCGCGAACGGGAAGGCGAAGATTCCGACGGGTCCGGGATTGGGAGTGGTGGTGGATGAGCCGGCGATGAAGAAATTTTGCATTCAAGAAACGGAAAAAAGCGCATGAAAAGTTACCCCATGTTAATCAACGGTGAGACTGTTGAGACGGAAGATAAGATCGAGGTGATCAACCCCGCGACGGGCGAGGTGGTTGGGCAGGTGTCCAACATCGGGGAGGACGGCATTCAGGCTTCGCTGAAGGCGGCAAAGGCGGGCTTTGAGGTGTGGTCGAAGACGAGTCCGGCGGAGCGGAAGGAGAAGATTTTGCGCTACGCCGATTTGCTGGAGGCGAATCAGGACCGCTTGGTGGATTTGTTGATTTCGGAGACGGGGAAGCCTCGGGACAATGCGGAGTATGACTTCGGGATGCTGACGACTTGCTTGCGCTTTTTCGTGGAGGAATATGAGCGTCTGGATCAGCCGGTGCTGCACGATCCCGAGGGTCGATTTTTGCACTACGTCTTGCGTCAGCCCTTGGGTGTCGCGGTGGGCTTTTTGGCGTGGAATTTCCCGCTGCTGAACATTGGTTATAAATTGGGGCCGGTTCTGGCGGCGGGTTGCAGTGCGGTGATCAAGCCGTCGACTGAGACGCCGCTAGCTTCGCTGAAAGCGGCGCATCTCGCGACCGAGGCCGGGATTCCGGCGGGGGTGGTGAATGTCATCACGTGTAAGGATCACGACGTGACGCGCGGGCTTTTGGAGAGCGATATTCCGTCGTTGGTGACGATGATTGGTTCGACGGGTGCGGGTCTCAAGGTGATGGGTGATTCTTGCTCGAGCATTAAGCATTTTTCGGTGGAGCTTGGTGGCAATGCGCCGGTGGTGGTCTATCCCGATGCCGACATTCGTGATGCCGCGAACAAGGTGGTGGATTTGAAATTTGCGAACTGCGGTCAGGTCTGTGTTTCGCCGAATCGCTGCTTCGTGCACGAGTCGGTGTATGAAGAATTTGTGACGTGCGCCGTTGAGCGTGCGGCGGAGACCACGATGGGTCCGCTTGCGAATGACAAGGCGCGGCAGTCGGTGCTTTCGCTGGTGGCGTCATCGGTGGCGGATGGGGCGAAGATTGCCCACGGTGGCGATGCGGTGGAGGGTAAAGGTTTCTTCATGGAGCCGACGATCATGCGCGACGTGACGACCGGGATGGCGCTCGCGAAGGATGAAATTTTTGGACCGGTGCTGCCCATTATTTCCTACAGCGATAGCGATGATGAGATCGCGCTCGCGAACGATACGATCTACGGTCTCGCGGCTTATGTTTTCACCTCGAATTTGAAGAATGGCCTCCGCGCCGCTCGGGATATTCAAGCGGGAAGCGTGTGCGTGAACGAGCCGCATTACTCGGTGCAGCTGCCACACGGTGGTCTCAAGCAGAGTGGCGTGGGCAAGGATTGCTCGCGTTATAGCCTGGAAGAATATTTGACACTGAAGCGGGTGTCGGTGGCGATTGATTAACTATTTAGATGATGAGTGCATTTCCTGAGGAACTTTTAAATCACCTTGAGAGCCGTGGCGTGGTCGCGGGATTCTCGGTGGAAAAAATCGAGCACGCGGTGCCGCTGGCGAAAGCTTTGCTGGCGGGTGGGATCGATGTCATCGAATTGACCTTGCGGACGTCGATCGGCTTGGACGCGGTGAAATTGATTGCCGACGAAGTGCCGGAAATGGTGGTGGGCGTCGGAACGATTCTCACTCCTGAAACGGCGGTGGCGGTGAAGGAAGCGGGTGGGCATTTCGGAGTCGCACCGGGGATGAATGCGCGGGTGGTGAAGGCGGCGCAGGAAGCGGGCCTTCCGTTTGCGCCGGGGATTTGCACGCCCTCGGATTTGGAAGCGGCGATTGAATTGGGTTGTCGTTTCGTGAAGTTTTTTCCGGCCGAGGCATCGGGTGGGCTGACCTACTTGAAAAGCATGGCTGCTCCTTACAACCACCTTGGGATTCGCTACTTCCCGCTGGGCGGGGTGAACTCGGAGAACATGATCGACTACCTCGCGGAGGACATTGTTCCGACGGTGGGTGGAACCTGGATTGTGTCGAAGGATTTGGTTCAGAATGAAGATTGGGCCGGGATTACGGCTGCGGCTGAAAAAGTCATCAACACCTTAAAGAAATCATGAGCAACATCGTTGTTACCTTTGGAGAAATCATGGGCCGGATGGCGGCGCAGGATCATTTGCGTCTGCGGCAGTCGCATGTTCTTGAAGTCACCTATGCGGGCGCGGAAGCGAGTGTGGCGGCTTCGATTTGTAATTTCGGGGGCAAGGCGCGTTACGTGACGGCGTTGCCGAAGCATGCGCTGGCGGAAGCGACGATGGACGCGGTGCGCCGGGTGGGGATTGATACCAATTTTGTGCTTCGCACGGACAGGGGGCGGCTGGGACTTTACTTCCTGGAGACGGGGGCGAACCAGCGTCCGAGCAACGTGATTTATGATCGTGAGGACTCGGCGATCGCGATCACGCCTGCCGAGAAATATGACTGGGCGGGCATTTTTGAAGGGGCGTCGTGGCTGCATCTTTCCGGGATCACGCCGGCGCTGTCGAAGAATGCGGCGGAGGCGACTTTGGTGGCGGCGCAGAAGGCTCAAGAGGCGGGGGCGACGGTGTCGATTGATTTGAACTTCCGAGGGAAGCTTTGGAATTGGCATGAGTCGAAGTCGGGCCGCGAGTTGGCTCAGGAGGTGATGCGCGGGATTTTGCCGTTTGTGGATGTGGTGATTGCGAATGAAGAGGATTGCTATGACGTGCTCGGAATTCGGGCGGGAGAGACTGACGTGCATTCCGGTGCTCTGGATGTGTCACGCTATCCCGATGTGGCCCGTCAGGTGGTGGAGCAGTTTCCGAACCTGAGTAAGGTGGCGATCACCTTGCGTGAGAGCATTTCAGCCGATCACAACAACTGGGGCGCGATGCTTTATGATGCGGGATCGAAGAGTGCTTCCTTTGCGCCGCTCGATGCGGATGGAAATTACAGCTCGAATCAGATTCACAACATTGTCGATCGGGTCGGCGGAGGGGATTCCTTTGCAGGCGGGTTGATTTTTGCGCTGACGACGCCGGAGTTGAGCGAGCCGCAGACGGCGGTGAGGTATGCGGTGGCGGCTTCGACGCTGAAGCATTCGATCAAAGGTGATTTTAATTTTTCAACCCGTGGCGAAGTGGAGGCGCTGATGGGTGGTTCGGCTTCGGGGAGGGTGGTCCGGTAACTCTCGTTCTATGACACGTTTTCTTTTCACTGTTTTCCTGGTTTTCGGGGTCTGTCAGGCTGCCGAGAAGCCGAACATTGTGTTGCTCTTTGCGGATGACGCGGGGTATGGCGATTTTGGGTTTCATGGGAGTGTGCATTTTAAGACGCCGCATTTGGATGAGCTTGCGGAATCGGGTGTGCGCTTGTCGCAGTTTTACGTGACCGGTGCCACTTGCGGGCCATCGCGGGCGGGGATGCTTTCGGGGAGATATCAGCAGCGCTTCGGGTACGAGGAGATCAACGTGCCGGGCATCATGAGTCCGAACAGCAAGTTTGATGGCGATGAGATGGGGCTGCCGACGGACCTGAAAACGATGGGGGACTATCTTCAGGATCAGGGCTATCACACCGGGATTTTTGGGAAGTGGCACATGGGGGTGGCGGATCGCTTTCATCCGCTGAAGCGCGGTTTTGATGAGTTTTATGGGTTCCGTGGGGGAGCGCGGAGTTTTTACGCCTATCCGAGTCCGAAGAAGACGCCTCATGAAAATTGGATGGAGCGGGGCTTTGAGGATTACCGTGAGCATGAGGGTTACCTCACGAAGGTGCTGGCGGATGAGACCTGCAAGTTTATCGAGAAGGCGAAGGATCAGCCCTTTTTCGCTTTTGTGTCCTTCACGGCGGTGCACACGCCGATGGAGGCGGACAAGCAGGATGCGGACAAATTTCCCCAGCTTGATGGGGACCGTCGGATTGTGGCGCAGATGACGCTCTCGATGGATCGGGCATGTGGTCAGATCATGGCGAAGCTGAAGGAGCTGGGTTTGGCGGAAAACACGATCGTGGTTTTCACGAACGACAACGGTGGGCCGATGGATAAGAACGGGTCGAGCAATTATCCGTTCGCCGGAGTGAAGGCGACCCAGCTGGAGGGCGGGATTCGGGTGCCGGGTTTGATTTCCTGGCCGGCAAAGCTCCCGAAGGGTGCGGTCTACGACAAGCCGATGTCGACGCTGGATTTGATTCCGACATTTGTGAAGGCGGGCGGTGGTGAGCCGGAGAAAATTGAAGAGTTGGACGGGAAAGACATGGTTCCTTACCTGGTCGGGGAGAAGACGGAGCGACCTCACGAAACGCTTTACTGGAAGATGGAGACGCGCGGCGCGATTCGCGATGGTGATTGGAAGATGATGCGTTACCCGGACCGTCCGGTGGAGCTGTTCAACCTTGCGGAGGATCCGGCGGAGCAAACGAATCTGGCGGCCGAGAATCCGGACAAAGTGACGGAGCTCTACAAGAAGCTCTTTGCCTGGGAGATGGAATTGGAGCGGCCGATGTTCCTCCTTCGTCGTCAGGAAGAAGGCTGGTCTTCACGTCGTGCGACGGAATTCCGGAAGCCACCGGCGAAAGATTATTAATTCACGCACACACATATTCATGAACTCTCCCAATAGAAATGCCGGGCTTTACGCCTTAATTGCCGCCTTCGGTGGATTTATTTTTGGCCTGGACCTGATGAATATTTCAGGTGCGGTGCGCTATGTCAGTTCGCTTTTCGAGCTTGAGGACGGTCAAGTGGGGCGTCTTGCCGGGGTTGGATTGTATGGCGTGATTTTCGCTTTGTTTTTCATTGGAACCTTGTGCGAGCGTTTTGGAAGAAAGCGGGTGTTGCTGGGCATTGCGTGCGCGTATTCGCTGTCCTCCATTTTGTCGGCCTTTGCGGTCAGCTACGAGATGTTGTTGATCGGACGATTCATTGGGGGGGCAGCTTTCGCATCCATTACGGTGTCCGCCATGTATATCGGTGAGGTGGCCTCGGCGAATCAGCGGGGCAAGTTTGTCTCGGTCAATCAGTTGATGATCGCAGTGGGGATCTTGCTGGCCTCGGTCATCAATTATTTCCTCATTGAGAACATCGATCGCATTGGTTTTTTGAACGGTGAAAATATCTGGCGCTACATGCTGGGCGCGGAGTTGATCCCCAATGTGATCTGGGTTTTGTTGCTCCTTAAGGTGCCGGAGTCACCACGCTGGTTGCTCAAGAAAGGGAGAGATGAAGAGGCGCACGCGGCGCTGCAAAAGATTGTGCCGGCGGATGAGATTCCGGGCTTCGTGGCCGAGGTGAAAGAGAGTTTTCACGAGGAGACCGAGACGGGCACCTTTGCCCAGCTTGGAAAACTGTTTCGCAAGCGCATGACGCTGGTGCTTTCGATCGCGGTCTTCTACGCCATTGTCCAAGGGGGGACGGGGATGAATGCCATCCTATCCTTCGCGCCGATGGTCTTTGAGCAGGTCGGGATGAGCACGGCAGACAGCTTTAAGCAGACTGTCATGATGAGTGTGTTTAATTTCCTCGCGATCTTCGTTGCGATCTTTTCGGTAGAGAAACTGGGACGACGTAAATTGACCTTGATCGGTTTGGCCTTAGTTGTCGCGGCGCATACCTCGTGTTGGGTCGGGTTTAAGGATACCTCTTACGTCCTGGATGAAGCGGCGTTTGAGAAGATTGAGAACCAGTTGAGTGAGGAGGAAATTGATTTGGCCAAACTAGAGCCAATGATCGGGCAAACTTACGAGAATGACGTGGCACTCAAAGCGGCCTTGTCGGAAACGCTCAACAAAAAAGAGTTCCCCTTGGTGAGCGGTGCGGTGATCAACCACACCATTCACGGAATTAAGCCCGCGCTCGTCTTGTTGGGGACTTTTGGATTTCTTGCGGCGTTTAATATGTCAATTGGACCGATTCTCTGGGTGGTGCTTTCAGAGATTTTTCCAAACAATGTCCGGAGTGTTGCCTTGCCCGTTGCGGCCATGGTTCAAACCATCTCATCTCTGGCGGTGACTGAACTCTTTCCATGGTCTCTCAATGCCTTTGGCGCGGCGAATGTCTTCCTGATGTATGCCGGAATTGGGCTTGCAGGCTTTTTGATCATGCTCGTGATCCTTCCGGAAACCAAAGGGAAATCGATCGAAGCCATCGAGAAAGAGCTCGTGAAGGGGTAGGCGCAAGGTGTGCCTCCAATTAGACAAATTTATCGAATACGAAGATGTCAGAAGCAGCCCAACAGTCTAAAACCGAAATCGACACGTCGAAGAGTCCGCACGTCAAACTGAGGTCCATCAATATCGGCGATTGCCGGTGGACGGAGGGATTTTGGGCGGAGAAGACCAAGCTCTGCGAGGAGGTGATGGTGCCTTATATGGGGGAGCTTTTGAAAGGGGACATCGGTCATGGGTTGAATAACTTCAAGATCGCGGCCGGGTTAAAGGAAGGGGAGCACCAGGGAGAATACTGGCATGACGCGGACTTCTTCAAGTGGATGGAGTCGGCCTGTTACGTTTATGGTTTGAATGGCGATGAAAAGATCGTGGCGGAGCTTGATGAGATCATCGGGATCGTGGCGCAGGCTCAGGAGGACGATGGTTATCTGCATGCCTACATCCAGACGAAGGGCATACCGCATTTTTCGAATCGCAAGTATCATGAGATGTACAATTGCGGTCATCTTTACACGACGGCGTGCATTCATCATCGGATGACGGGGAAGACGAACTTCCTGGAGATCGCACTCAAGAATGCCGACCTGCTGTGCAGCCTCTTCAATCCTTGCCCGCCCGAGTTGAAGCGTTTTGGTTTTAACCAGACCCAGATCATGGGCTTGGTGGAGCTTTACCGGACGGTAGGTGACAGGCGTTACCTGGAGTTGGCGGAGGTGTTTATCAATAACCGGGGCCAGTCCGAGATGGTGCATGACTCGACGACGATTGGATATCCGATCGGGGACATGGTGCAGGAGCGGGTTCCGCTTCGTGAGGAGACGGAAGCGGTTGGGCACGCGGTGCTGGCACTTTATTACTATGCCGGAGCGGCGGATGTTTATTCCGAAACGGGGGAGCAGGCTCTCATCGATGCGCTCGACCGGCTGTGGGAGAATGTGACGCAGAAGAAGATGTATGTCACCGGAGCGGTGGGGCAATCGCACTGGGGTGCCTCGACGCGTCGGGACATGATCGAGGAAGGGTTCATCGATGAATACATGATGCCCAACATGACGGCTTACAACGAAACCTGCGCCAACATCTGCAACGCGATGTTCAGTCATCGGATGTTGGGGATCAAAGGCGAGTCAAAGTATGCCGATGTGATGGAGTTGGTGCTGCATAACAGCAGCCTTTCCGGGATCAGCTTGTGCGGTAAGAAATATTACTACGCGAACCCGCTGCGCAAGATCGCGGGGGCGCGGGATTATTCGACGATGAACACGGAGTCACCGGATCGTGAGCCGTATCTGTATTGTTTTTGTTGTCCTCCGAACATCGTGCGGACGGTGGCGAAGGTTTCCGGGTGGGCATACAGCCTTTCGGAGAAGGGGGTTTCGGTGAATCTCTATGGTGCGAATGAGCTGACGACGACCCTGCAAGACGGGAGTTTGCTGAAGCTGAGCCAGAGGACGACCTATCCCTCGGATGGGGCGGTGGAGATTACGATCGGGGAGTGCAAAGAGGCGGCCTTTGATCTTTCGCTTCGGATTCCGGAGTGGGCGAAGGGGAGTTCGTTGAAAGTGAATGGCGAAGATGCAGGAGTGGAAGTGACGCCGGGTCGGTTTGCGAAGATCGAGCGGGAGTGGAAGTCGGGTGATACTGTTTCACTCGACATGCCGATGCCGATTACCTTTGTGGAAGGGCACCCCCGGATCGAGGAAGTGCGGAACCAGGTTGCGGTGAAACGCGGGCCGGTTGTCTATTGCATGGAAGGGCCGGATTTGCCGAAGGATGCGAGTATTTTGGACGTCTATCTTGATGGCGATGCGGCGCTCACGGTCGAGGAGAAATCGGACTTCGACTTCGGTCTCCCTGTGATTGGGGCCGAGCTGAAACTTCGGGAGGATCACGGTGACGGGATGTATCGCCAGCTTACGAAGCCGACGTGGAAATCCTACAAGTCGCAGTTCATTCCCTACTACGCGTGGAGTAATCGTGGTGATAGCGAGATGACCGTCTTCATGCCGGTTCTTTGGGGAAACCAGTAACCTTAAACACAACAACGAATGATGAAAATTTACGAAACGAGCCGAGTTGTCTCATTGGCCACGGTGCTGGTGACGGGATCCTCCCTTGCTGATCCGCTGCCCCTTTCCGATCCCGAAAACGAGGGGGGATGGGTGTTGAACACCGAGATGAGTGATGAATTCAATGCCGATAAGGTGGATCGGGAGAAGTGGTTTATCGAAGGCGAGAACGGAGGAGATTATTACATTTGGAAAGGTCGTCCGCCATCACAGTTTGCGGAGCACAATGTTTTCCAGGAAGAGGGGATGTTAAAGATTCGGAGCCAGTGGGAGCCGGACTTTCAGTTCGCCCAGGAGAGCTATGCCGATGGTGCCCAGAATGATTCCTACGGGGTATGGGAAGGGAAGCCAATGCCGGTGACGACGGGCGGGATTATCAGCAAGGAGCGTTTTCTTTATGGCTATATGGAAGTGCGCACCAAGGCGGGCAACGCAGCGATGACGAGTTCGTTTTGGGCGATTGGTTACGAATCCGAGCTCGATATTTACGAGCAGATCGGGAATCCGAAGAACAAGAAGAATGACATCCATGAGGATATGTGGAAGTCATCGATCCACGATTGGTCGCCTCCCGCGAAGCGCCCGACGCGCCGCTTCGGGCACAAGCAGAAGCTTCCGTTCCGGGTGGCTGATGAGTTCCATGTTTATGCGGCGGAGTGGGGTGAGGACTACTTGAAGTTCTATCTCGATGGCAAGGTGGTCTACGAGACGACCCGCAAGGAGCAGGGGAAGAATTGGGTGTTGAACAACCCGTTGGAGATCTGGTTTGACTCCGAGATTTTCACTTGGCTGGGCTTGCCTCACAAAGAGGAATTACCGGTGGATTACGAGATCGATTACCTCCGTGTCTGGCAGAAGCCGAGCAAGAATCTGTTGGCTCCGCAGCTCTTTGGATTTGAGGGGCCGATTCTTTTTACCGAGAACAAGATCCCACTCGAGCTTGTTCCCGAGAGCAGCGAGATCAACGAGTATCAGAAATTCTGGGAGATTGGCGAGCATGCCTGGGGGAACTTTGAGATGGGCAAAGAGCGTTCGACGAAGGGGATTAAGAGTTTGAAATTCACCCCGAAAGGGATGTTGGCGAACCTATCGATTGTGAGTCCGGCGAAGTCGGTGGCGATTCCGGCGGGAGAATTTACGTATCACATGGACGTATTTCTCGAGCCGGATTGCGGGGTTCAGTATTTGAATGTGAGCCTGGCTGATCCGGAAGTGAAGTTAACGCCGATCGATCTGACCAAGCTGGAGAAGGGCAAGTGGACAACGGTGCAGGCGACCTTTAAGAGAGATCAACCTTCTGGTGATTTTGATCGGGTGCGGCTTCGGATTGAGAAGAAGGGCGTGGCTGACGGAAAGGAAGGGGCGCTGTTCATCGATAACATCAACATTGTGTCCGGGAAGGTGGAGGCTCCGCAGGTTGATCAGGATGCCGTTTTTGCGACCGGGTTGGCGGGGATTCCCTCCTGGGCGCATGCCGAGATCAACAAAGTGGAAGCGATTGTTTCGGCGCTGAGCGATGAGCACCGGGAAGAGATTTTCGATGCGATTGCGGAACGGGTCAAAGGGGTTGCGGAGGTCGCAAGCATGAAGGACGGCGGTGCTTCGGCTGAGAAAGTGAAGGCGAAGAACTTTGAAGTCTGGAGCGGGTTCGTGAACCGGATGAGGGAGATTTTGGGTGAGGAGCAGTTTGAGAAGTACGACGCAGATCGCCGGAAAGGGCAGTAGAATTCCAGGATCGCTTGCGATAGCGATCACCGTAAAAAGATGAACAGATTTGGGCTCACGATATTAAGCTTGGTTTTTTCGGCGCCGCTCTTTGGGAAGAAGCCCAATGTCTTGTTCATTGCGATCGATGACTTGCGTCCGGAGTTGGGTTGTTATGGGTCGGAGATCGCGGTTACGCCGAATCTCGATCGGCTGGCGGGGGATGGGTTGCTTTTTAACCGGGCTTATTGCCAGGAGGCGATTTGTGCGCCGTCGCGGGCGAGTCTGATGACCGGCGCGCGGCCGGATACGATCAAGGTGGTGGAGAATTGGACGATGTTTCGGGATGAGAATCCGGACATTGTGACGCTCTCGCAGCACTTTGCGGCGAATGGATACGAGGCGGTGCAGTGCGGGAAGATCTACCACAATGACGCGCACTCGGATGCGGAGTTTTCGTGGAACCGGAAGCCGTCGTATGACCGATTGGATTTGCCTGCGCCCACGGCATCCTATGCCTTGCCGGAGAACAGGAAGATTTGGGAAGAGAACAACAGGCGGCTTGAGGCCAAGTATGGGAAAGGCATTGCGAGTACGGGGTTGGTGCAGGGGCCGGCGTATGAGTGTGCGGATGTGCCGGACCAGGCTTATCGTGATGGCTACAATGCCGATCTGGCGGTGGCGACGATGAAGGAGATTGCGGAGGAGGGGAAACCGTTCTTCATGGGGCTTGGTTTTTATAAGCCGCACTTGGATTTTATTGCGCCGAAGAAGTACTGGGATCTTTACGATCCTAAGGACATTCCGCTGGTGACGGGTGGGCGGGCACCTGAAAATGGGGCGGCGATGGGATTGCATGCTTCTTTTGAACTGCGGGTGCGTGACGGGATTCCCAAGAGTGGGCCGATTGAGGGGGAGTTGGCGCGGA
Source organism: Verrucomicrobiaceae bacterium (assembly GCA_051252135.1). GTDB lineage: Bacteria > Verrucomicrobiota > Verrucomicrobiia > Verrucomicrobiales > Akkermansiaceae > SW10. Next base: position 163,593 of record JBPOGH010000002.1, read on the forward strand.
CGCTGAAGCATGGCTACCTGGCCTGTGTCAGTTATATTGACGCGCAGATCGGGCGGACGCTGGAGGAGCTGGAGAAGGCGGGATTGAGGGAGAATACGATCGTGATTGTGTGGGGAGACCATGGTTGGCATCTTGGAGACATGGGTGTGTGGGGGAAGGCGACGAACTATGAGATCGCGACGCGGGTGCCGCTGATGATTTGGACGCCTGACATGCCGAAGGGGAGTCGTGGGGTGAAGACCGATGCGTTGGTGGAATTGGTCGACATGTATCCCACGCTTTGTGAGTTGGCGGGGCTATCGCAGCCCGGGCATTTGGAAGGTACGAGCTTTGCGCCTCTTTTGAAGAACCCGAGGCAAGCATGGGAGAGGGCGGCGTTTAGCCAGTTTCCGAATCCGGCACTTCGTGAATGGGCGGCCAATCCGCTTCAAGCGAGCATGCGGGAGACGTTTTTTGGTCCGCTGATTGAGGAGGTGGAAGAGCGAATCATCGCGCAGCAGGGGAGGAAGTGGGATCGTGATTTGTTTGAGAATCATCTGATGGGTTACACCATGCGGACGGAGCGGTATCGGCTGGTGGTATGGAAAGATGTCAGGAATCCGGAGGCCAAGCCGATTGAGGTGGAGCTTTACGATCATGAGACTGATCCGAACGAGACCGTGAATGTGGCGGGCTCCCGTCCGGATTTGGTCGTGGAGTTGCTCGCCCAGTTCGACCAGGGCTGGCAGGGGAATGGTCCGCCAAGAAAATGAAGTTTTTGCTCCTTCTGTCATCCCGTGGAGGATCCGGGGAGGGGGACCGATGGAGCTGAGGAATGATGCTGTGAGAAGCGGACGCGGGTGACTCTATTGGATCCTGACGGGTGGCCAAGAGGGCGCGGGACGTTCGGGGATGTGCTTGGATATTGACATTTTGAGTGAGAGTTGCGATCGAGGGGCAACTCCCCACCAATCTACCTGCTTATTCATGTCTACACCACTGGATCAACTTTCCCGCCGCGAGAGAGAATTTTACCAAATCCTCTGTTCGTTGGATGAAGCGACAGCGATTGAAATACAGCAAAAGCTTCCGGACGGGACCAAGAATTCCGCGACCCGGAAGATTCTGACGGCCTTATTGAAAAAGGGAGTGATCACGCGAAGGAAAGAGGGCCGGCAGTATATTTACGCACCAGAGCAGGTGGGGGAAGAAGTCGGCAAGTCAGCGCTCAATCAGGTGCTGGATACCTTTTTCAATGGCTCACTTGCTCACGGCCTGTTGGGGATGGTGGATCTCGGGAGGGACCGCTTCACCAAGGAGGAGCTCGAGCAGATTCGTAAGATTGTGAAGGATAAATCCTAAAGAGAGTATCGGAATCAATGCTGGAATTATTTGAGTGGTTAATCGCGTATTCCGCCAGGGCTTCCCTGCTTTGCGTGGCCACTTTGCTTATTTTGGCATCACTCAAACGGTCCTCTGCGGCGGTGCGATCAGGGGTGATTTTTGCAGGAACGCTGGGTGCCATTGTCCTGCCGGTGACGGTGGGAATTCTGCCTCCGATTTCGCTCCCGAGTTTAATCTCCCGGCCAAGTGTTGAAAGCATTCCGCTGGAGAATGTTTCGAATGCCGGTGAGGATCGTGCGGCGTTGATCGGTCATGAGGTGGCCCCGGAGGTTTTGCACCATGCCGATAACGACAAGTCTCCGGTAGCCGACGTTTCGGGCAGTCCGTGGTGGGTGTCTTTTCTGGTTTGGCTTTGGGTCTCCGGTGGATTGGTGTTTCTGACAATATTGGCACTGCGAATTCGATCCGTGCTGCGACTGCGATCGCGCTCGCAACGGCTTCCCGTGGGACATCAACTGACTCTTGAAGCCAATACGGCCTCGGCCCGGATGGGTTGTGGTCGTGAGCTGGATGTGCGGATTTCGGCAATGGTGAAAGTGCCCTCGGCGATTGGACTTGGTTTGAACACGATCATTCTTCCGGTCGAATTTGAGAGGATGGGAGCCTCTTCGCGGTGGGCGGTGTTGATTCACGAGTGTGCCCATTTGCGGCGACGTGACTCCCTGGTGCAGATGATGATTCTCTTCTGCCGGTGTATTCATTGGTTCAATCCTTTGTTTTTGGCCCTGGATCGTGCATTCAATGCGGAAGCCGAAAAGGCATGTGACGATCAGGTGATTGGTTCCGGCATTTCACCGGAGGCGTACAGTGAGGCCATTCTGGGTTACTTTCAGGCTGCTTCGGCAGACACTTCCGGGGCGATTTGGAATAGTGCGGCGTCCGGATTTTATCCGTGCCCCCAATTGGACCGGCAATTGCGGGGGCGAAAGAAAATGATGTTGAACCGGATTCGGCGGATGGTGGATCCTGCTGCCCGCCGGACGCGGCTGGGGGCTTTGCTGGGTTGGTCTTTGGTTGGGGTTTCTTCAGTTGGCGCGTCTGTTCTGGGAGCTCTCGTTTTTGTCCCGACCTATGAGTGGCGGTATCAGTTGGCGGAGCGAGAATTGCCATTTGCAGATCAGTTGGTGGCATGCTGGCGGATGGATGAGATCAGAGATCAACAGACCCCTGATGCGGGACCGGGGATTTATTCCGGAAGGGTTGAGGGCGGAACTTTGGATGACCAGGGCAAGCTGGATCGCGCGGTTTATCTTGATGGAGACGACTTTGTCGACATGGGAGACCGTTTTAGCGGTCTGGATTATCCCATCACGCTATCGGCGTGGGTGAGGGCGGATGATACGGGTGACCGAGTGCTATCGAGCCAGAATATCGTCTGGTTGGGGGGGGGAGGCCCGGGACATTACATTTACATTGGTTTGAATCGGGGGCGGCCATCGATCAAATCGCGTTTCAGGGACGTCTCGGTGTTGACCGGAAAGAATTCGATCGCCGATGGGCAGTGGCATCATCTGACGGGAGTCTTTTTATCGGAGAGTCATCGACTGCTTTACTTGGATGGGGATTTGATTGGAGAGGACACCCGCTATGCCCGGAAGCCGCCGACTTTCCGGATTCAGGTCGGGCGCAATGGACGGAAGAGTTACGAGACCTCTTATGTTGAAGGGGCAGTTGATGATGTGCGGGTTTATCAGGCCGCTTTGGATCAGGCTGCGGTGCGGGAAATAATGAAGGGAGATTTCTCTCTGGTGGCGGCCCGACATCTTGTCGGACAGAAGTAGGAAGATGTTCCTTATGGTGCGTTAGAATCTTGACCTTGGGTTAGATTGTGAGAGATCTGCACCAATGGATGGAAGTTTAGCAATGCAGGGTGGTGTGAAGCCGCCACCTGCCAGCTGCTCCTGAAAACTGATATTTTTTCCCAACAGCTACCATTTTATGAAACGAAACTCTTGTGCATTTGCGCTCATTTTAGCCTGCAATTCATTGGTCATCGCAGCTCCGACGGTTCACTGGAAGCTCGATGAAGGGACGGGCACGGTGGCTTCCGATTCATCCGGCAATGCGATTGATGGTACGTGGGCAGGGACTGTGGGGTCTCCGGGATGGACGCCGACCGAGGGAATCGATGGTGGTTCGTTGATGCTCACAGGAGAGAATGCGGACACGTTTATCAATGATGCGTTTAGTGCGGTTACGGTTACGCCATTTACGCTGTCAACTTGGGTGAAAACGACCACCACGGCCAAGAAGGGGATTGTTTATCTTGGTGATGGGACGACGGGGAATCAATACTATTTGATCAATATCCAGGGTGGCACGGCGCGTACGACGGCGCGGAATGGAACGGAGCGGGCGGTGGCGGGGGCGGTGATCAATGATGGGGAGTGGCACAATGTGGTCAGTGTGTATGCGAGCCCAACCGAGCGGCATATTTATGTCGACGGGGTTTGGGGGGGGACGCAAACGGTGGAAGTGCTGGAATTTGCGTTGAATCGATTTGGGATCGGTGGATTGACGCGCAATACGCCTCATGCGCCGGTGGACCTGCTGGCTGGGCAGATTGATGATGTGGCGCTTTGGGATCGTGCCTTTTCAGCGGCGGATGCGGCTGCGCTGAATGCACTGGGGGCACTTGGAGCGGGGAATGCGGCGGATGTGGAGCTTTTGGTGGATGCCTTTACGGGACAAACAACGACGACCATCCGGGGGATTGATTGGGAATATGCGACGGGTTTGACGGGTTCGTTGGGAGCAAGTGGTGGCAGTCTGGGTTCGCGGACAGGCTTTGTGGTGATGGATGACCTGGGGAATGGGATGAAGATGAGTACGATTCCCGGCAATCCGGTGGTGACGAGTTTTACGGTGACTCCGGAAGTCATTTTCCTGGGAGAGACCGTGACCTTTGGGTGGGATGTCGATAATGCCACGAGCGTGAATATTGATCAGGGGGTGGGCGCGGTCGCGAATCCTTCCGGCACCCTTGAGTTCTCGCCGACGGAAACGGCGACCTTCACCCTGACTGCGACGAATGGGAACGGTTCTTCTTTCGGGGAGGTGAATGTGACGGTTATTCCCGAGCCGGTCATCGATCGTTTTGAGGCCACTCCTACGGCGATTTTTGTAGGGGAACCGGTGGAGCTGGCGTGGGACGTCCAGAATTTCAATACGCTTGAAATCGACCAAGAGGTGGGCGTTGTGAGCGGTCCCGGGGGAACGGTGACGGTGTCTCCCACGGAGACGACGACCTACACCTTCACGGCGACGAACGATACGACCAGTTCGACGGCGGAAGTCACCATCAGGGTTTTCCCCACTCCGCCGCCAAGAGAGCTTCTGCTGCACTGGCCACTGGATGAGGGTGAGGGGACGACGACCGCAGATCTTGCGGGAACGAATCCGGGCGTCTTTTTGGAAACCGGGGGCTCTCCGGTTTGGTCGGAAGGGTTTTTGGGCGGAGGTGCGTTGACCTTCCAGAACCAGAACGATGTGTCGGTGCGTGCGGTGGCGACATTGGTGGAGGGTTATCCTTTCTCAATGGCGGGATGGGTGAAGACCACGGCGTCAGCCAATGACACCTGGGCTGTTCTGGGCACGGGTCAAAATGGAAACTATTACTCGATGAGGGTGAACAATGGAGCGGCCCGGATTATGACCCGGAACGGGGGATTTTTTGAGCAAGGCGGCCCCGGGATCAATGATGACGCGTGGCACTCGATGGTGGCGGTGTATGCCCATCCGGCATCGATGAGCCTTTATGTCGACGGGGTATTTGTTGGAACGAGGACATCCGACAGCGGTGACTTTGTGACGCCGGATCGTTTCGCGATCGGTGCTCTTGACCGGACTGATGCGAGTGTGGTGGATGCCTTTGACGGCAGTGTGGATGATGTGAGCTTTTGGCGTGGGCTTTTGAGCGACCGGGACGTGGCGGCTCTGCACGGTGGTGCGAGCGGACTTGGGCTGAATGCGAGCGATATGGCGGCAATTCTGACCGGGTTTGAAAATCAGGAAACGGTCAATGCGGCGGGATTGAATTGGGGTCCGGCGGCGGGATTGGTCGGAGTGGTGGGAGAGACGAATGGAACGCTGACGGATACGCCGTCGATCGTTCTGGATGATTCCGGAAACGGGATGGTGGGCTCGAGCACAAGTGGAATTCTGATCACCGACATCACGCGCAATGCGACCGGGACGACCTTGACCTGGAACAGTGTTCCCGGGGCCACGTACATTGTTCAGTTCAGCACGGACCTGATTGATTGGGGTGATGAGGTGGATGATGGGGTGAGTTCGGGTGGCGCGACGACGACCTTTACGGATAGCGATCCCCAGAGACTCTCTCTGCCAGTTGGTTTCTATCGCGTGGTGCGTTAAGTTGGCCGGATTCCCCCAATTGACATGACCAAGCTCCTCGCCGCTTCCGTTGTTCTCGTCGGAGGATTCTTCTCCGTGCACGCGGAACTCAAGGTTCACTGGCCGCTGGATGCGATTTCAGGGACGGTGGCCCAGGATGACTCCGGAAACGGGGTGAACGGTGATTGGGAGGGGACGAGTGGTTCGGTCGGTTGGCAGCCGACGGGTGGGATTGATGGGGGTGCGGTCTCTTTCTCGGGATCGGACAAGGACTCGTTTATCTCGTCATCCTTTTCGGAGTTGAGTGGCACGCCGTTTACGATCTCGACCTGGGTGAAGACGACCTCGGGCGCGAATGAAGCGGCGGTCTATCTTGGCAATGGAGCGGCAGGGGGGCAGTACTATGTGATGCGGGTCCAGGGTGGGGTGGGTCGGGCGAATGCGCGGAACGGGTCAGAAATCCAGTGTGCCGGAACGAGCAATATTTCCGATGGCCAGTGGCATCATCTGGTGGGGGTTTTTGGGGGGCCGTCCGACCGTCAAATTTATGTGGATGGCGAGGTGGAGCGGAGCAGTACGACGAATGTGGATGGGATGGATCTGACGCGATTCGGCATCGGGGCCCTGACGCGGAGTACGCCGCACAATCCGGCGGACTTGTTCAACGGGGAGATTGACGAGGTGGCTTTGTGGGATCGGGATTTTTCCGAGGCGGATGTGGTTGGGCTTCGGGGGCTGACGCTGCTCGGTGGGGGGAACGCGGGTGATCTGGAGTCCCTGATGGGTGCTTTTAACACGCAGGGCACAGCGCTGATTCGTGGTCGGACCTGGGAATATGCCAGTGGTTTGGGTGGCGGGATGGGTGCGACGGGAGGAAGTGTGGGAGGTGAGAATGCCTCTATTGTTTTGGATGGCAGTGGCAACGGGATGCAGATCGCGGGGTCGAGTGAGGTGATGATCGTGTCGTTTGAGGCTGATGAGGAGTCGATCACCCCGGGGATTCCGGTGACTCTTTCCTGGGTTGTTGCGAATGCGGATACGGTGACGATCGCGGGAATTGGTCCAGTCAATGCCGAGGGTGGTTCTGTGGTGGTGAATCCCGGTGTGACGACGACGTATACCCTCAATGCGGTGCAGAATGGGGAGACGGTTACAGAGGATGTGACGGTGACGGTTGCGTCGGGTGTGGTGGATCCAACAATCTCGGAGTTCCTCGCGAAGAACGATAGCGGGATCACGGACGAGGACGGGGTGCGATCCGATTGGATCGAGATTCATAATGACTCTGCCTTTGCGTTGAATCTGAGTGGCTATTCATTGACGGATGAGGTGGCGCTTTTGGCGAAGTGGTCATTTCCCCCGTTGATTCTGAGCCCTGATGATCGGGTTGTTGTTTGGGCTTCGGCGAAGAATCGGACGGGGTCGGAGCTGCATACGAACTTCACGATTGATGCGGCCGGAGGGTATCTCGCGTTGGTGCGTCCGGATGGGGTGACGGTTGTGCAGGAGTTCGGGCCGACCTTTCCGGCGCAAACTGCGGACATTTCCTACAGTGCCGGGGGATTTCATGCGCCGCCGACACCGGGGGAGGTGAATGGAGCGGGTGCCTTGGAGGGGATTTTGGGGACGAAGGTGATTTTTGGAACGGCCGGGGGCGTTTTCTTTGGGGGCACGGTCAGTCTGGCTTTGAGTCATGAACATGCGGAGGCGACGATCCGTTACACGACCGATGGAACTTTGCCGGATGAGGCGTCGGCCCCTTACACTGGGGCGATCCCGATCACGGAAACGACGCAGGTTAAGGCGCGGGCGTTTCTGGCCAATCACCTTCCCGGACCGATCTCCCAGGAGGGTTATATTTTCGCGGAGAGCGGACTGAGCGGCTTCAACAGTGATTTGCCGATTCTGGTCATTGATACCTTTGATACGGAGGTGCCCCGGAATGACACCAGTTTTAAGGACGCCACCTTTGCCGCCTTTGATCCGTCATTGGTGACGGGGCGGTCATCGCTTTCCGGTGTGGCGGAGAAGGGTGGGAATGCGGGGATTCATGTGCGGGGGGAGAGCTCGCAGTTGGGTGGCTTTAACAAATTGAATTTTGCCTTTGAGACCCGGAATTCCGAGGGCGAGGACAAGGATGTGGCACTTTTTGGGATGCCTCCGGGATCGGACTGGGCGCTGCATGCTTCCGAGATTGACCGGACCTTTATTCGGGAGCGGTTGCCGCATTATTTGTTCAACGAGATCGGGCATTATTCGCCGCGGACGAGGCCGGTTGAGGTGTTCCTAAATCAAGATGGCGGGCCAGTGACCCAGGCGGATTACCGGGGAGTTTATTTGGTGATCGAGCGGATTCGGCGGGATAACAACCGGGTCGATATTGCGAAGCTGGATCCTGATGAGAATGTGGAGCCAGACATCACGGGCGGTTATATTTTTAAGCGGGACAAGAGTGATGCGGGTGATATCCGGGTGAGCACTCCAGAGGCGGGAAGCTTTACGATTACCTATCCTGTCGATGTGACCGAGGACCAGCGGAGCTATTTGCAGGATTACCTGCGGGATTTTGAGACGGCGCTGAACGGCCCCTCGTTTGCGGACCCGGAGACGGGCTACGCGGCTTACATTGATGTGGAGAGCTGGATTGATTTCCACATCATTCAGGAGCTGTCCAAGGAAGTGGATTCGTTTGTGTACAGCACCTTTTATTACAAGGACCGGAACGGGAAGATTGCGTGTGGGCCGATGTGGGATTTTGATCGGTCGTTTGGAAACACCCAGGCTGCGGATGAGCATTTGGCCCAGGGGTGGCGCGGGGGGACGATCGGGTCGCGCGGGGTGTTTTGGGAACGGCTTTTTGAGGATCCGAATTTCATGCAGCGCTACGTTGATCGCTGGCAGGAGTTGATGGAGACGACTCTCAATGACGGGCATATCATGCCGATCATTGATGCGATGTCAGCGGAAGTGAACGAGGCGAAGGATCGTAATTTTGAGCCGGCCGGGCCATGGCCTTTGGCGAATGTGACGCGGTCGCATCTGACCTTTCCGACCTATCAGCAGCATGTCGATTATCTGGAGAGCTGGATCAGCACGCGTCTGGCTTGGGTCGCGACGCAGTTCACGGCCAAACCGGAATTTTTCAATCCTCCGGGGGAATACGGCGGGCCATTCAATCTCTCGCTGACTTCCAACGGGGGGACCATTTATTATACGACGGACGGGAGTGATCCGCGGGCGGTCGGCGGCGGGATTGCGGGGACGGCTTATACGGGAGCGATTCCAATTTCCGAAACGACCGGAGTGGTGGCGCGATCATTGAGCGGTGGTGAGTGGAGCGGACCGCTGAGGGGAAGTTTTATTCTGGGCGAGCCGGCGGCTGCGGGAAAACTGGTGATCCCGGAGATGATGTATCATCCGTCGCTCTCGAGTGCGGCGGAGATCAATGCCGGGTTTGGGGACGAAGAGGAATTTGAATACCTTGAGTTGATGAACATCGGGTCGCATCCGATTGAGCTGGCGGATGTGGTGGTGAGCGAGGCGTTTGACTTTACTTTTGGGGTGATGGAATTGGCTCCGGGTCAGCGGGTTTTGGTGGTGAAGAATAGGGCGGCCTTTGAATTCCGGTATGGGGCGGGAATGTTGATCGCAGGCGAGTATGGGGAGCAAAATTTGAGAAACAGCGGGGAACGGATTCTGATCACGGCTGCGGATGGGCTTCCGATTTTGGACTTTTCCTATGGTGATCTTGCTCCGTGGCCCACGACGGCCGATGGGGGGGGATCCGGGTTGGTGTTGGTGAACGCGGGCGGCAATCCGGCGCATGGCGAGGCTGTTAATTGGCGCTCCGGGGTGCCCTCGCCAGGTGGTAGTGGCGGATCGGTTCCTTATGTGAGTGGAAGTCTTCTGGATTATGCCGCGTCCGGTTATTCAGGGGACGGGAATCAGTTTTCCTTTACGATTCATCCCGCTTCCGAAGGGGTGGAATACGTGGTGGAAGTCTCGGGAGATTTGGTCAACTGGAGCTCCGATGCGACGGCAGTCGAGTTTTTGGGAGAAGTGAACACGGCGAGATCCTATCAAGCGATCGGAGCACCTGCGGCGAAGAGGTTCATGAGATTGCGGGTGCTGCTCGGGGAGTGACGGGGGCGCCCGGGCGCCGTTACGGAGTTCCCCGATTGGTGATGGGGGAGGACTATTTCATGGGGCCGATGAGCTCGATGAAGTTGCCATCGGGGTCGTGGAAGACGGTGATGAAGTTTTTGCCACCGAGGGCGGCGGGGGTTTTGCCGAGGAGTTTGACTTCGGCTTTTTTGAGTCGTTCGAGGGCGGCGGTCATGTCGGTGACGAAGAGGGTGAGGTAGGAGACGCCGATGGAGGAGTGGATGAATTTCTGGTCCTGCATTTTCCCGGGAGCGTCGGGGAAGGACATGAGCTTGAACTTGGTTTTGGGGCCTTTTTCGGAGTCATCGAGGACGAAGACGCGAATGGTGGCGGGCTGGTTATCGGTGAGGCCGATATCGGTGGCTTTTTCGGCGGGGACGCTGAAGCCTTTGACCTCGGTCATGCCGAGGGTTTGGGTGTAGAAGGTGGCGGATTTTTCGAGGTCCTTGACGACGATGCCGATGTCGGCGACGGCGTTTGAGAAATTCGGGGTCGGTTTTTCGGCTTCCTGGGAGAAGGCGGGGAGAGCGATAAGGAGGGACGCGAGGGCGATGATTTTTTTGGTCATTGGGTGATCCTAGGGAAGCGCTGATGAAAGAGGAAGCACGCTGAACGGTTTAAAGGATTTTTTAGCCAGGGAAGCTTGGCTTCCGAGGTGAGAGGAGCTGCAGCCCTTTTGGAGTCTGGCGGCGTTGCTCAGGGAGCCGCTGATGATCAGCGTCGCCCTTCGCGCCTTGCCAGACTTTCAAAATGACTTGCGGCAGCGAACTCCCTCTTTCATCAGCGCTTCCCTAGAGGGAGGAGGGGGGAGGGCAAGGAATCACTTATGGGGCGACGGTTTGAGGATTGATGGTGAAGTCGAGGCGGGTGAAGGGGGCGGTGGATTCGATTCGTTTTCGACCGTCGGGGAGGGAGGTGATTTCGTTTGGATCGAGGGGGGTCCAGGTTTTGAGGTCGGTGCTGGATGAGGCGGAGGTGGTGACGTAGTCCGTGCGGGCGGGGAGGAATTCCCAGATTCCTTTTTGGGTTATTGGGAGGGTGTCGTGTTGGCGGGGGGTGAGGTTGAGGGCGTATTCCCCGAGGGTGGGGAGGCCGTCGCGGTCGGGATCGGCGAAGAGGGAATCGTTTGCGAGGAGGAAGTTGGCGACCCAGGCGAGGTAGGGGTCGTCCTGATCGGCGGGGATGCCGAGGTGGGTGAGGATTTCGGTATCGCTGAGTGGGGTGAGGGAGAAGTCGGCGGCTTGGTTGAGGGCGTTGATGATGAGGTTTGCGAGTTGGGCCTGGGCGGGGGTGGAGGGGTGGAAGCCGTCCTTGCAGAGGAGGTAACGGGGGCGGTTTTCGGGGTCGCCGCGGGGGATGAACTCGATGTTTCCGATGCGGTAGGGTGCGGGTGAGTCGAGCTCGCGGGTGAGGGCGAAGGTATCGAAGAGGGGGATGTCGAGGGTGGAGGCGAAGCCTTCGATGGCGGCATTGGCTTCCTGAATGTGGCCTCGGGCGATGGCGCGTCTTTCCGGCTCGGGGATGCGGACCTGGGTGCGTGGGGTGGCTCCGACATCGGGGATGTTGCTGAGGATGATGGGGAGGTCGGGATTTTGTTGGTCGATGAAGGAGACGAGGGTGCCGAGGTTGCTGACGATGGAGTAGGCCCAGGAGGGGGGTGGGTTGTCATCGGCCAGTTCGAAGTAGACGGAGTTGGCGTCATTTCCGCCGAGGAAGATGACTACGGCGTCGACCTCCTTGAGTTGGCCGCGGAGTTCGTTGGTGGAGACGAAGTAGAGGAGGTTTTCGATGGGTCCGGAGGAGATGATTTGGGTCCAGGTTTCGATCTCGGCGGCGGGGACTCCCCAGTTGTAGTAGAAGCCGCCGTTGCGGAGGTCGAGGTAGGAGCCGAGGTCGTTCTTGTACGAGCCGAAGGAGATTTCGGTGGGTCGGAGGATGTTGAGGATTTCGATCCAGTTTTGGGTGTTGGACTGGAAGGGGTCGGAATCGGGGGCGGAGAAGGGGACCTCGAAGCGGTATTCCTCGGATTGGCTGTCACCGATGACGAGGAGCTTGAGGGGCTCAGCGTGGGCGGTGGCCAGGAGGAGAACCGGGAGGAGGAGTTTCATGATTGGGAGGCGAGGGAAGCGGCGAGGCGGACGGCCTCGAAGAGGGAGGTGGGGCTGGCCTTGCCCTGCCAGGCGATGTCGAAGGCGGTGCCGTGATCGACGGAGGTGCGGACGATGGGGAGGCCGAGGGTGACGTTGACTCCGAGGTCGAAGGAGAGGGTTTTGAGGGGGATGAGGCCCTGGTCGTGGTAGGTGCAGACGTAGGCGTCGATGTTTTCACGGAGTGCGGGGAGGAAGGCGGTGTCGGGTGAGAGGGGTCCGATGATGTCGATGCCTTGGGCGCGGGCTTTTTCGAGGCAGGGGATGAGGAGGTCGAGTTCCTCGCGGCCGAAGAGTCCGCCCTCGCCGGCGTGGGGGTTGAGGCCGGGCATGGCGAGGCGGGGTTCGCGGCCGCGGATGGCCTTCATGGATTGGTGGGTGAGGCGGATGACCTCGAGGATGCGTTTTTCGTTGAGGAGTTCGGGGACGTCGGCGAGGCCGACGTGGGTGGTGATGAGGGAGCAGGTGATCTCGCCCGAGGTGAGCATCATGGCGTGATCGGGAGAGGCGGTTTTTTCGACGAGGTATTCGGTGTGTCCGGGATAGAGGTGTCCGGCGAGGTTCCAGGCTTCTTTGTTGATGGGGTTGGTGACGAGGGCGGAGAACTCGCCGCGTTGGGTGGCTTCGACGGCTGCTTCGAGGCAGGCGAAGGAGTGTGCTCCGGCCCCGGCGGAGATTTGGCCGGGGATGAGGGTGGCGGCTGCGGGGAAGGGAAGGTCGATGATGTGTTCTTCAGAGAAGGGGAGGGAGAGGGTGTCAGCGACGCGCCGGAGAAGGTCGAGGCTGCCGATGACCTTGATGGGGAATTCGCGGGCGAGGGGGGAATCGAGGAGGGTGAGGGCGAGCTCGGGGCCGACTCCGGCGGGGTCTCCGAGGGTAAGAACGAGTGGCTTCACTGGGAGGAAGGTAGCGCATTCCGGGAGGATTGCGAGTGGGAGGTGAGGGGCATTTGAGACAGCCTCTGAGGTGTGCGCTTTGCATGGAGGGGAAAGGGGGATAGGGTTGGGGATGGCCGAGGATTTGCTGGCGGACTTTCAGACGGACAATTTTTATATGGGGCAGGCGTTGCGGGAGGCGCGGCGTGCGTATGCGGCGCAGGAAGTGCCGATTGGGGCGGTGATTGTGCGCGGGACGGAGGTGATTGCTCGGTCGTGGAATCAGGTGGAGACGCTGAAGGATGCGACGGCGCATGCGGAGATGCTGGCGCTGACATCAGCGCAGAGTGCGATTGGGGATTGGCGGTTGGAGGGGTGCACTCTTTATGTGACGAAGGAGCCGTGTCCGATGTGTGCGGGGGCGATTGTGCATTGCCGTCCGGATCGGGTGGTCTTTGGGTGTTGTGATCCGAAGGCGGGTGCGGCAGGGGGATGGATCAACTTGTTGGATAGTAATCCGCCATTGAACCATCGTTGTGAGGTTCTCCCCGGGGTGATGGAGGAGGAGTGTGTGGGGATGTTGAAGAGTTTCTTCCGGGAGGCGCGGGAGCGGAAGGCGGCGGGGGTGAAGCACCTTAAGGCCGGGGATGGGGAATTGAGTTAGACTCTATTCGGAGGGGGCATCGCCGGCGCGTTGGGCGAGGGTGAGGCGGAGAGAGGCCATTTTCTTTTCCCAGTTGATGAGATCGGAGGTGGCCTGGGCTCGTTCGAATTTTTGGTAGAGGCGGATGATGGAGCGGATTTCGTCGATGAGGTCGATGCCTTGGGTGACGAGCTCCTGGTCCTCACGGGCGATGCGGCGGCTATCGCGGAAGGCGGCGAGGGAGTCGCGGTGGATTTCGTAGAAGGTTTTCAGTTCGCTTTCGGGGTTTTGCGAGCGGATGCCGGGAGGGGTGGCGGCGGGGGTGAGGATGCGGTGGAACTCACGGGCGAACATTTTGGAAGAGAAGTAGGCGGGGCGTCGGCCGATGGCTTGCTGGAGGAGGGCGACGGAGGAGAGGTGGCGGGGGGAGGATTGGGCGGCGGCCTGGAGCCGGGTTTTGACGCTATCGTAGACGAGGGAGGCTCCGAGGTTTCCTTTGGAGGTGCGGCGGAGGGCGTCGGCGACTTCACGGAAGGAGGCGCTGGCTTTGCCGAGGGGTTGGGGGAGGACGCCATCGGCAAAGTAGACATCACGGGCCTGGTCGAAGGTGGAGCAGGCGATGATCTCGTATTGGAGGAGGAATTGGGGTTCTTCGAGGACGAGGAGGGCGTTGAGGTCATCGGCGAGGCTTGGCGGGACGAGGAGGCGGGTGCCGGGGGTGGGGCGGACGTTCCGGATGGCGTGGAGGAGGGGCCAGCAGTCGTGGGGGCGATCGAGTGAGCCATCGGCACGGAGGCGGGCGAAGAGGATGGTATTGGGGATGATCTGGCGTCCGGTGGAGGCGCTATCGAGCAACATGGCGAGGGGGGCGGCGATGTTTTCCTTGTTGGTGAGGGAGTAGGCGAGGCCGGAGGTATCGACATTGAGATCGTATCCGGTGGGGAGCGGGCGACCCTGGGTTTTGAAGAATTGGTAGATGGCGTCGTAGAGGGGATTAATGGACCTGTCCTGAACGTTGGGTTTGAAGCGGAGCCGGCCATTGTTGGTCTTGGTGAGGACGACGGTGAGGGTCACGAGGCCGCGCCGGGTTTCGCCTTCTTTGGTGACGAGGGCGAGGGGGGATTGGGTGATGAAGCGGGTTTCGAGGAACTCTTTTTTCCCGGGAGGTTTTGGGGTGGGAGGTTTTGGGAGGTCGGGTGGTGGTGCGGGGGCGACATCGAAGGCGGCGAGGGGGGGGATGACGCCGAGCCATCGGGCGGCTTCTCCGTCGAGGTCCCGGTTTTTGATGAGTTGGGGGTCTTTTTCGAAGGGGGCGAGGACGTCGAGGATGAGTTGGCCGAGTTGGTTGGCGGACTCATGGTTGGGCATTTCGATGAGCCAGGCGGCGGTGTTGAGGCATCGTTTGGCGGACTCGCTGCGATCCTTTCCGGTGGAGGTGGAGCGGTGGATGCCTTCCTCGAAGGTAGCTTCGAGTGCGCGGGCGCGGGGCTGGGAGGGGTCGAGGCGGAGGGCGAGGGTGAGGAGCTTGGAGCGGTGTCGAAATTCCTCTGCCGACCGAGGGGTTTTGGCATCGGCGGTGACGGCGAGGTCAGCGGCGAGTTGGGCGATGGCGTCGGCGTCGAGCGGGATGAGGTCACGGCGGATGAGGGGGTAGGACTCATCCGAGGGTTGATAGACGGGAGCGGCCGTCAGGAAGGACGACAGGAAGAGGCCGACGAGGAGGGCGCGGATCACGGGGGGACGGTAGCCTTTCCGGGGTGATCTGACAATCGGTTAGGGAAGGGAGACGGTCTGGCGGATGAAGGGGCCGAAATCGGGAGGGAGGGAGAGGGTGACTTTTTCGAGTCCGTCATTGAGAGGGGTGACGGTGATGGCTTCCGGATCGGGGGAGAAGGGGGCGAGGGCGTTGAGGGGGCCGGTTTGAAAGCCGCGGTCGATTCCGGTGGCCATTTGGAGGCGCTGGAAGGTGAAGGTGAAGCCGGTGGGGGAGGTGGCGAGGGTCTGGAGGGGGAGGTCGTTTTGGTCGGTGGGATTGGTGCCGGAGGAGAACTCGAGGAGGTTGTTGGCGCCGTCGAGGTCGGGGTCTTGATGAGGGCCGTCATTTCCGGAGGGGAGGTTTTGGGAGGCGGCCCAGGTGGAGAAGTCGGTGCCGGTGGGGGCGGATTGGACGGAGTTGATGAGGGCGTTGACGGAGGTGGCGTTTGAGAATTGTTCGTTATGGATGATTTGCCATTGGGGGTGGCTGGGGGATCCGGCGAGGCCGTTGAGGACGATGAGTCGTCGTCGATCGACGATGGGCCAGGGGGTGGCGGGTGCGCCACGGTAGTAGCCGAGGAGTTCGCGGGGGGTGGTGCGGTTTGCGGAGCCGTCGATGCCGTAGAGGTTGTAGCCGTTGGTGTTGGCGATGTCTCTGGTGTCGGTGTCACTGGAGCCGCCGGAGATTTCGGTGGAGAGGAGGAGGGAGACGACAGGGATGCCGTTGGCATTGGTTCCACCGTTGTTGTTGAAGTGCGTGGCAATGTTGGACCCAACTTGTCGCGCTTCGGCTTTACAGGTACTTCACCAAGGGGTGAGGAGCATGAGGATGACGATTTTTCCTTCGTAGTCGGAGAGGCTGGCGGGTTGGAGGTTTCCGCCGTTGAAGAGGGCGAAATCTTGATTCGAAGAGACGCCGGTGGGTGGCGTTTGGGCGGAGGCGAGGGAGGCGGCGCAGAGGAAGAGGAGGAGTTTTTTCATCTGTGTTAGAAGGTGAGGGAGTAGGCGAGGCGGGCGGCGGTCCAGTCGCGATCGCGGTAGAGGTTGGCGAAGAAGTCGTTGGTGGGGTCGACGGGGTCGTAGTTATTTTGGAAGAGGGAGAGGCTGGCGCGGATGGCGTGGTCGCCATTTTGGTAGAGGGCGGAGAGTCCGAGTTCGTAGCTGCGGAGGCCGGGGGCGGCGGTGTTGAAGCCGGAGTTCTCGATCTCGCCGGAGTCGTCATAAATGCGGCCGGAGAGAGCGAGGGACCAGTGTTCGTTGAGCTCGTAGTCGAGAGTGATGCCGGTGTAGACGGACTCGAAGGAGGGGTTTTCCTTACCGGCTCCGAATTGGGCGCGGAGGGTGAGTTGGTCGGAGGCGGCGAAATTCCAGGAGGACTGGAGGAGGATGCGGGGGTCGCGTTGTGAGATATCGCTGTAGGTGAGAGAGGTTTCGGTTTTGAGGCGCGGGTTGAGGGATTCTTCCCAGCGGAGGCGGACGTTGTAGGAGCTGAGGAGGTCGGCGGAGGAGGAGCCGAAGGTCCAGCCGGGGGCGATGGAATCGCGGCCGTAGGAGAGGTCGAGGCCGAGGGTGCTTTCGAGGCGGGGGTTCCAGACGAGGCCGGTGTTGAGAGCCCAGCCGCCGGGGTCTGGGGAGAGGTATCCGGAGCCGGGGAAGTTGAAGGTCTGGCGGTAGTATTCGGCGATCCAGATGGAACGGTAGTCGGCGAAGCCATCGTAGGCGCGGAGGCCGAGGGAGAGATTGAGGTCCGGGGAAATTTGGTTTCCGAGGGAGAGGTTGGTTTGCCAGGTTTCCCCGGAGAGGGATCGCAGGGTGCCGCCGAGGGTGGGGACGGGTTGGTAGAGGAGGGAGTAGTCGGTGCGTCCGAAGCCGCCGGAGAAGGACCAGTCGCCTTGTTCGAGCTCGTAGAAGACGGAGCCGGTCCAGATGTCGATATCGCTGGAGTAGAGGCCTTCGAACTCGGTATCGAGGGATTGGGTGCCTTGAGAGAAGGCGGGGAGGGTGAGCAGGGAGAGCAGGGCGGGGAAGCGCATCGATCTGTCGGGCTTAGTGGCAGGAGGAGCATCCACCGGCGGCGGAGGCGTTGGTGTGGGAGCGGCCTTTTTCGACCTGTGAGGTGAGGGCGCAGTCGGCAGAGAGGGCGCCGGTTTGGCCGAATGACATGGCCGGGCGGGAGAGTTGGGCCTGATCGCTGAGGGCGATGGGGCTGCAGGCCGGGGCGAGTAAAAGTGGGAGGAGCGCGAGGAACTTCATGCGTGCGTGGGAGGTGGGAGTCCGGATGATGAAGCTTATTCCGGAAAAATGCGATGCCGGGATTTGGGTCTAGCCGGAATGATGGCTTTGTTAGAGGGCGTCGTGGGTTTGGAGGAATTGGGGCGGATTCCTGCTGGATGAAAATATCGGGAGCCTTGAGTTCTAACGGAAATCAGGTCATGGTCGCAACGATCTGTTTCGATTGTCAGATCTGTTTCGATTTTCACCTTACTTAGTTATTTAGCCATGTCCCGTTCTCTATTGACTCGCGCTGTTCTTGCCACTGCGGTGGTTCCGTTTTTGATCACCAGTCAGGGTGCCTTTGGGCAGGTTGATGATTGGTTTTTTGACAAGGGGGTCACGTATCGTCAGAGCGCGGATAATACGCAGCCCACGGAGCCTCATGTTTGGAGTGTTGAGATCGGGGTGGCGACCTTGAACCCCGGGGATGCCAGTTCCATCTCTGTTTCGGGAGGGGGAATCGTTGGGAGTCTTGCTCTTGAATTTTCAGACGGTGAGTGGGAGCTTTATGAGGAGTTTACCAGCGAGGCGGCGATGAATGGGACTTTCCCCAGTAGTGCATCCTACACCCTTACGTTGAGTGGCGGCACTCTTGGGACAATCACGCAGAGCTTCACTGTGGGGGCGGCGAGTTACCCCAATATTCCTTATCTCACCGGGATCGATTACAGTGCGAGCCAGAATGTTCAGGCTGCGTCGGGAAACACTTTTCATTGGAATGCTCCGGGAGCAAACGTAACGGGTCTTAGTCTGGAGGTCGAAGATCCGATCTCGGGTGGTGATGTGATCGAGTTCGAACACGAGAGTGCGCCATTTTCGACTTCGGAAACCATCTCCCCTGCGAATCTCAATTCCGGGTATGCCTATACTGGCTATCTCGTCTTTTTTAACACCAGCGAGGTCAGTGGAAGCGGCGGCTTTGGAGTTGAGGGTTATGTTGATCATACCAGCAGTCTTTCTTTTGATTTTCAAACTCTGCTCGCTTCGGCACCAGACGAGATTGTGGGGGCATGGCAGTTTGGGGATGCGTCCGGGGAGGATTCGGGGTTGCTCGTATTTCAAGCGAACGGGACTTACTTCCATATTGAAGACCCTGCGCCGGGTTCGGATGGACAGGATGGGATGGAGATGGGGACTTATTCGTTGAGTGAGGCCGGAGGGCTCACGGTGAATGTGCTTGTGGATACGAACGGAGATATCGGGCTTTCCCATCCGAATGGTTCCGATGTTTTTACGATCAGTGGCGATTCTCTCACGATCACTGATAATGATGAGTCATCGGTCCTGACACGGGTGGCATTTGATCCAGCTGATCCGATTGTGGGGGCGTGGCGTATCTGTGATAATGCGGGAGCGAATACGGGAGTTTTGGTTTTCTTGAATGATGGAAACTATTTCCATGCGGAGGTGACCGATGGCGAATTCCCGAGTGGGATGGAGCGAGGAACCTACTCTTTGAACGAAGTGACAGGAGTGCTGACGGCTGCACCCGTCACCGATACCAATGGAGAGTCGGGACTTTCCGATCCCCTCATTGGTTACGACGAAGTGGCGATCACCGGGGTGGTTTCATTGAGGATTTCGGATGGGGAGGATTTCTTTCTTCACCGGGTGAGCAATGCTTCCGTGCTTCCCGATTGGCGGATCAACAAAGGCCGCACTTATACGCAGACCGTGGCTGACACGGCGCCAACTGCTACCAGATTTTGGGATCTCTGGACTCTTGTGGAAACCCGCAATCCTTTGGATGCGGCAAACGTCACTATCAGTGGGGGCAACCTCGCGAGCCCGCGAGCATTGAATCATGAGGGAGAAGGCGAATGGACCTATGAGAAAGACTACGCCACACAAGCTGCTCTCAACGCGGAGTTTCCGGATGCTCAAAGCTACACGCTTATTGTCAGCGGTGGTGGATTGGGGACGCGGATTCAGACAATCAATATTGGGTCGGAGAACTTTCCTCCCGTTCCTTATCTTACGGGCACCAATTTCACAGACGCTCAAAATATCGATTCATCCAGCGACTTCGACTTCATCTGGAATGCCCCTGAAAACTCAACCACCCAGCTTATTCTAACGAGCGAACCTGATGAAGAGGGCGTCGAGTATTTTGAACTTCGGGATTTTAGCGGAACCTCGACCGGAGTCACCGTAACCGGCGGTATCCTTTCTGCAGGGCTCAATGGATACGGTTATCTTGAGTTTTCCCGCAGCTCCGCGTCTGAGACCGGGTTGGGCGGTTTCGGTGTCAGCGGGTTCTCAGGTCGTCAGAGTATCACATCGGATTTCACCTTTGGGACTCTGGGAGGCGGGGTTGATTTCTCGGATGCTATTGGTACGTCCGGGCTCACGGGTGATGATGCCTTGCCTGAGGCGGTGCCGTTCAACGATGGGGTGTCCAATTTATTGAAGTTTGCTTTTGGAATGGATCTGACCTCTGCGGATAAGAGCAGTTTGACGCCGGGGACGGGGACTGCGGGGTTGCCGGTATTTGCGTTGGTTGATGACGGGGGCTCTCCGGTATTTGAACTGGAGTTCGTGCGTCGTATTGGCAGCGGGTTGCAGTATACGGCGCAGCGGTCGACTTCGCTCGATGGATTTTCAGATATGACGGGGGCTGTGACGGTGACTCCGATCAATGGTGAGTTTGAGCGGGTGAAGGTCACCGAGCCGTGTGACCCGGCGGTTGTGCCGCGTTGTTTTGGGCGGGTGCTGGTGACGGCGCCCTAGGTGGCGATTTGGAGAGAGCATGCGAAGGGAAGCGGCGGGGGCGCCGCGACTCCTTTACTTGGGCTCCGGTAGCGGGCGGGACGCCCACTCTCCTTAGTTGGCGACGATGTTGACGAGCTTGCCGGGGACGACGATGACTTTGCGGACGGTTTTTCCGTCGGTGTGGGTCTTGACGTTTTCCTCGGCGAGGGCGGTTTTTTCGGCGTCTTCTTTGGAGATGTCGGCGGGGACGTTGATGCGTGCGCGGAGCTTGCCGTTGACCTGGACGATGAGTTGGATCTCGGATTCTACGAGGAGGCTTTCATCGAGTTCGGGCCACTCCGCTTCGCTGAGTAAGTTTGAAGTGTTCAGTTTCAAGTTTGAAGTTGAGTCAGCGGCTTCGCCGGATTGGTGCAAGAGGCTATTAATTTCCTCGGCAATGTGAGGGGCGAAGGGGCTGAGGATCTTGAGGAAGGTGAGGAAGAGGTCCTTGGGGACTTCCTGGGCTGCGGTGTAGGCGTTAGTACACTCCATCATGGCGCTGATGGCGGTGTTGAAGCGGAGTGAGTTGATGGCTTCTTCGACGCGCTTGATGGTTTGGTGAGTCACCTTGGCGAGGTCGGCGTTTTGACCTTCGGTGATTTTTCCGCTGAGTTGCCATTGGCCTTCGGCGTCTTCCGAGCATGCGACGCGCCAGACTTTGGCGAGGAAGCGGTGGACGCCTTCGACGCCTTTCATGGCCCAGGGTTTGTCCTGGTCGAGAGGGCCCATGAACATTTCGTAGAGGCGGAGGGCGTCGGCGCCGTAGTTTTCGACGACGTCATCGGGGTTGACGACGTTGCCGAGGGACTTGGACATTTTCTGTCCGTCCTCGCCCATGATGAGGCCGGGGGCGAAGTATTTTTTGAAGGGCTCCTTGGACTTGAGGTGGCCGAGGTCGTTGAGGACTTTGTGCCAGAAGCGGGAGTAGAGGAGGTGGAGGACGGCGTGTTCTTTGCCGCCGACGTAGAAGTCGACGAAGCCGTCTTCGTTGCCCCAGTAGTCTTCGTTCTCGGGGGAGATGAAGTGGTCGGTGTTGTTGGGATCGCAGTAGCGGAGGTAATACCAGCAGGAGCCGGCCCATTGGGGCATGGTGTTGGTCTCGCGCTGAAGTTTGTCGCTGTAGTTGATCCAGTCGGTGCAGTTGATGAGCGGGCCGCGGGGGTCGCCGGTGGGTTTGAAGTCCTCCATCTCGGGTTGGAGAAGGGGGAGTTCGGATTCGGGGACGGCGGAGTGTTGGCCGGTTTCCTTGTCCCAGAGGAGGGGGAAGGGTTCGCCCCAGTAGCGCTGGCGGGAGAAGAGCCAGTCGCGGAGTTTGAATTGGATTTTCTTTTCGCCTTTTCCTTCGGCCTCGAGCCACTGGATGATCTTCTTTTTGGCGTCCTTGGTTTTGAGACCGTCGAGGAAGCCGGAGTTGATTGCGGTGCCGGGATCGGTGTAGCCCTGCCAGTCCTGATCGCCATTGGGCTGAACGACTTGAAGGATAGGGAGGTCGAATTTCTCGGCGAACTCGAAGTCGCGGGAGTCGTGTGCGGGAACGGCCATGATGGCTCCGCTGCCGTAGCCCATCATGACGTAGTCGGCGATCCAGACGGGGATTTTTTCGCCGTTGACGGGGTTGGTGGCGAAGGCTCCGGTGGGGACGCCGGTTTTGTCCTTATCGAGGCCGCGCTCCATGTCGGACTTGGAGGCGCAGGCCTTGATGTAGGCTTCAACGGCCTCCTTGTTTTCGGGAGTGGTGATGGTTTCGACGAGGGAATGCTCCGGTGCGAGGACCATGTAGGTGGCACCGAAGAGGGTGTCGGGTCGGGTGGTGAAAACGGTAACTTGAAACGGGTTGTAGCCGCCCTCACCGGAATTGTCGGAGGCCTCTCCGGGGATGATTTCAAAGGTGACTTCGGCGCCTTCACTGCGGCCGATCCAGTTGCGCTGGAGGGCCTTGATGGACTCGGGCCAGTCGAGGGGCTCGAGCTCGTCGATGAGGCGTTGGGCGTATTTGGTGATGCGGAGCATCCACTGGCGGAGGGGTCGGCGCTCGACGGTTTCGCCTTTGGCTTTCCATTCTTCGATTTCCTCGTTGGCGAGGACGGTGCCCATACTTGGGGACCAGTTGACGGGGGCTTCGTGGATGAAGGCGAGGCGGACGTCATCGATTTGAGCCTGGGTCCATCCTTTGGCTTCGAGCTCGGAGACGGGTTTGGCTTTTTGATCTTCGTCGCAGAAGTAGGAGTTGTAGAGCTGGAGGAAGATCCACTGGGTCCAGCGGACGTATTTGGGGTCGGTGGTGTTGACCTCGCGGTCCCAGTCGTAGCCGAAGCCGAGTTCCTGGAGTTGGCGGCGGAAGTTGTTGACGTTGGCCTCGGTGGTGACGCGCGGGTGTTGGCCGGTCTTGATGGCGTATTGTTCGGCGGGGAGTCCGAAGGCGTCCCAACCCATGGGGTGGAGGACGTTGAAGCCGTTCATGCGCTTGTAGCGGCCGACGATATCGGTGGCGGTGTAGCCCTCGGGGTGGCCGACGTGGAGGCCGGCGCCGGAGGGGTAAGGGAACATGTCGAGGATGTAGTATTTGGGCTTGGACGCATCGAAGCCTTCCTCACCGGGACCGGGGGTGCGGTAGGTTTTGTTCTCGGCCCAGTGGGATTGCCATTTGGGCTCGAAGAGGTCGAAGGGGTAAGGCTTGCGTTTCTCGGACATGATGTTGGGCGGGAGGGAAGCGTGTAATGGTGGGAAAAACACGCAAAAAATGAGGAGGGGAGGTGGAGGGGGGAGGAGGAAAACCGCAGATGGACAGGATGAAGGGGATGGCTTGGTTGAGGGGGGAGGAACACGAATCTTGCGAATGGGGCGAATCTTGGGTTGGGGGGGCTTGGTTGGTCAGTTCGGCTGAAGTCTACACTACGAACCGGGGGCTTGGCTCGGGGAGAATTAATTGCTGCACAAAGTGGGGGCTGGAGACGTATTCTTGTAACGATGAGATTTTTATTCCCTTTGGTGTTGGCGCTGGCCTGTCCGTTCGCGGTTGTTGCGGAGGAGAAATTGATCTTTGAGGATGATTTTGAGCGGAGCGAGTCGGATGACTCGAAGGAGGAGATCGGGAAGGGTTGGGTGTCCAACAGTGCGAAGCGGGCGAAGGGGAACAAGCAGGTGGATTTGAAGGACGGGGCGTTGCACATCACGTTTCACCCCGAGGCGGATCATGCGGTGTCGGTGGTGCAGAAAGTGGCTTTTCAGGATGGGAAGGTGACGCTGCGGTTTCAGCTGCCGGCGGAGGGGGACAGCCTGGGGCTGAACTTTGCGGATATGGCTTTCAAGGAAGTGCATGCGGGTCACCTTTGCATGACGAAGATCAGCACGAAGGAGGTACAGATTCAGGATATGAAGACGGGGGTGATGGCGAATGCGATGCGCAAGGCGCGGCAGGACGGGACGATTACGCCGGAGCAGCAGAAGGTGCTGAAGACGAAAGTGAAGAAGTTTAAGAATAAGCTGGAGGCGGGGAAGTGGTATGCGCTTGAAGTGAGGATCGAGGGCGAGACGATGGCGGTGGCGATTGACGGCAAGGAAGTGGCTTCCTTTACCTCGGAGGGGATTGGGCATACGACGAAGAGTGCGCTGCGGGTGGCGGTGCCGAAGAAGGTGGTGATTGATGATTTGAAAATTTATTCCCTGAGCAAGTGATGAAAACGACTGTTGTCTTATTGAGTGTGTTGGCGGTGCCTTTTTCGGAGGCCCGGGTAGTGAATGTGGCGGATCACGGGATTGTTCCCGGGAAGGATGTGACGTTGCCGGTTTACCTTTTGCTGGAATCGCTGAAGGATGAGGCAGGGGTGACGCTGACGTTTCCGAAGGGGACTTATGATTTCTATCCCGAGAATGCCTATGAGGAGTATCGGGCGGTGACCAATCACGACAACAGCTTGAAGCGGATGGCCTTTCCGCTTTTTGAGCGGAAGGATTTTACGCTGGATGGCGGTGGGTCGACGTTTCTGTTTCGCGGGCGGATGAGTCCGGTGGTGGTGGCGAAATCGGAAGGGACGACGCTGAAGAATTTCTCGATCGATTGGGTGCGGAGTTTTCATTCCGAGTTACCGGTGGTGGAGTCGAACCAGGAGAAGAGCTACTTCGTGGCGGAGGTCGATCGCGAGAGGTATCCCTACACGGTGAAGGGGGGGGAGATTCTTTTTGATCACTACAACTTCCAGATGGAGTTCGGGAACAACATGGTTTTTGACCCGGAAACGGGGAGTCCGATCTTCAACACGAACGATTACAAGGTGAACACGTGGGGTGGGTTGAAGGTGACGGAGGTGGGGGAGAACCGGATCAAGGTGGAGTCGAAATTTAAGAAGAGTCCGCCGCCGGTGGGATCGGTGGTGGTGTCCTACGGGGAGAATCCGGTGACGCGCTTGGCACAGGCGATTCATCTGGATCAAGCGAAGGATACGAAGATTGAGAATGTGACGGTTTATGCGGCCGGGGGGATGGCGGTGATCGCGGAGCGGTGCGAGAATGTGGAGCTGGATGGGGTGAAGGTGACTTCGACCGAGGAGCGGATGATCTCGACACGGGCGGATGCGACGCATTTTTTGGGATGCAAGGGTTTGGTGAAGGTGGAGAACTGTCTTTTTGAGCATATGCTGGATGACAGCATCAATGTGCACGGGGCCTACGTGCGGATTGACGGGTATCTGGGCGACCGGAAGTTTATTTGTGCATCGAGTCACCCGCAGCAGTGGGGTTTTGTGTTTGCGGAGGCGGGTGATGAGATCGCGGTGCTTTCGAGGGAGACGGTGTTGCCGTTTTTCAACGCGACGGTGGAGGACGTGAAGTGGCTGAATGAGGAGCGGGTGATTATCACGGTGTCCGAGGTGCCGGAGACGCTGCCGGAAGGGCCGCTCTCGATGGAGAATCTGACATGGTATCCTGATTTGATTTTCCGCAAGAATATCACGCGGGAAAACCGGGCGCGGAGTGTGCTGGTGACGACGAAGGGAAAGGCTCTCCTGGAAGAGAATTACTTTTACTCGCAGATGCACGGCATCCTGATCGAGGGCGATAACAAGTCGTGGTATGAGTCGGGAGGGGTGGGCGATGTGACGATCAACAACAACGTTTTTGAGAACATTGGATTTGAGGGAGGGGCGGCGTATCCGCTTTTGGCGTCGCCCTTGCTCACGCCGGATCAGCGGATGGGCGAGGGGCATTATCACCGGAATGTGCGTTTCACGAACAACACGATCAAGAGTTTCAACGGGCTGTTGGCGCAGGCGAAATCGGTGAAGGGCTTGGTGATTGAGGGGAACAAGATGGAAGTGAGTGCGGATTACCCGAACTTCTACAAATATCCTTCGATTGATTTGTTTTACTGTGATGAGGTGAGCATCAAGAACAACTCGGCGACCGGGTTTGCGCAGCCGCTGGAGATTGTGACGTCTGAGAATACAACCGGGGTGACGATTGAGGGCAACACGGGATTTGTGGAGAAATAAGATGAAGAAGAGAATTGCGGCGTTGTTTGTTGTATTGCTTGGGAATGTGGCCCAGGCGGAGAAGCCGAATATCATTTGGCTGATGGCGGAGGATATGGGACTTGATCTGGAGTGCTACGGGATGCCGGGGGTGAAGACGCCGCATCTGAACCAGATGGCGAAAGAGGGGATTCTTTTTCAGAAGGCCTACTGTACGAATCCGATTTGCTCGCCGAACCGGTCGGCGATGATGATCGGGGTGCATCAGAACATTACGAACACGCACAATCACCGGAGCAATCGGGATGTGCCGCTTGAGGCACCTTTTCAGCCGATCACCTATTTTTTAAGGGAGGCGGGTTACACCTGTTTGCTGGGTCATGATCTGGTGATGAAGAAGGGGACGAAGACGGATTGTAATTTCAAGCATACGCCGACGGGGGAGTGGGACGGGGTGGAGAAGTTTGGGTTGTTTGACAAGAGGGCGGATTTCACGGCGGCGGATCAGCCTTTTTTTAGCCAGATTCAGTTGGTGGTGACGCACCGGGGTGATTGGTGGAACGGGGTGCGGGAGAAGTCGGAGCATCCGGTGGCGGTGGAAGATGTGGTGTTGCCTCCGTATTTTTCCGATACGCCGGAGATTCGCTACGATTGGGCGGCTTATTTGGATACGGTGGAATACATGGACAACGAGGTGGGGTTGTTGATGGCGGATTTGAGGAAGCAGGGGCTGGAGAAGAATACGGTGGTGATTTTTATCGCGGATAACGGGCGGTGCAATTTGCGGGGGAAAGGATACCTGCAGGAGCCGGGGATTCATGTGCCGATGATTGTGTGGGCACCGGGAATGGTGGAGTCCGGCAAGGTGGTGGAGGAGTTGGTGAGCACGATTGATATTTCGGCGACGGTGTTGAAACTGGCGGGCGCGGAGAATCCGGATTACATGACGGCGAAGCCGATCTTTGGGGTGGAGAATCCGGGGTATCGGGATCATGTGCGGTCGGCCCGGGATATTTGGGATGAGATCAATGAGTGCTCGCGGAGCATCACGACGGCGAAATTTAAGTACATCAAGAATCACATGCCGGAGGTGCCCTGGGCAACGGATCAGGCGTATTTGGAGATTAACCGGCCGGCGCTGCACGTGATGCGGCGGCAGAAGAAGGAAGGGGCGCTTTCGGCTTACGAGATGATCTTTTTTGCGGATGAGAAGCCGGAGGAGGAGCTTTATGATCTGGAGAACGATCCGGATGAGCTGAACAATTTGGCGGGGGATCCGGAGTATGCGGCGGTTTTGCGTGAGATGCGGATGAAGGAGCTGCAGTGGATCTCGAAGAACCGGGATCGGGGGCTGGAGGATTTTTCGACGCGTGAGCCTGAGAAGGGGTTGGCGGCGGAGCGGGCGCGGGCGGGGGTGAAGGCGAATGAGCCCGAGCTCTGGGAGCGTCTGGAGAAGGGGGAGTTGATGGAGACGCAGGGATGGATGAAGAAGTATAAGAAGTGGCCGTTGAAGAATTGAGGGCCGAAAAAAGGCCATGCTTCCGAAGAAACATGACCTTTCCAGGTTAGGGGAAACACTGCTTCAAGATGAAGCCCGCTGAACGGTTTCATGGATTTTTTAGCCAGGGAAGCTTGGCTTCCGAGGTGAGAGGAGCTGCAGTCTTTTTGGAGTCTGGCGGCGTTGCTCAGGGAGCCGCTGATGATCAGCGTCGCCCTTCGCGCCTTGCCAGACTTCAACATGACTTGCAGCAGCGAACTCCCTCTTTCATCAGCGCTTCCCCAGGGGGGTAATTTTGAGATGGGTGGGTTTACCGGCGTCCTCTGCTTCCGCGGTCTCCGCGGTCGTCACCGCCACCACGGTTGCCCGGGGATGGGCTTTGGGTGGCGCGGGAAGGCCGGTTGCTGAAGTTCGGCTGAGGCAGCGTGGGCGAGGTGCTTGGCTGGGGTCTGGGTGCCGGGGGAGAGGTTTGGCGGAACGAAGGGCCGGCCTTGGCTGCGGCTACCCGGCGTGCGGCTTCAGCTCTGGCATCGATTGATCCGGACAATCCCTGACGTTGGGGGATGACGGGGGTGGAGGGTCGCTGGATCACGGTGGGCCGGGTTGAGACGGTGGTGCGACCCGGGATGGTGGTGCGGGAGTGGCTGGAGCCTCTGGGGTCACTGCCGTAGCTCCGGTTCGATCCGGAGGAGCGTGAGTTGCCGTAGGAAGGATGGGAGGTGGAGTGATTTCCGTAGGATGAGTGTCCTCCGGAGTGGCGTCCGCGGGCGTTTTGGGCCCGGGCGAGATAGGAGGGAGCACTGAGGGTGCGTCCTTTCCGGTATCCGGAAGGATAGACCGCGTGGCTGTGACGAGTGGGTGCACTGCTGTGGTAGCGATGGTTGAGGTGATCGTAATACTGGCGAGTGCGGTAGTCGTAGTAGCAGCGGCGGTAAGGATCGTAGCCCCAGTAGCTGTTGCTGGTGCGGATGATCCCGACGTGGGCGACTGAGTTGTAACCGTACCCCGAATTATATCCGGAGTTGTATCCGCCGTAGTAACCGGTGGATTGATACTCTCCACAGGAGGAGAGGAGGAAAGTGAGGCCTAGGCCGGCCAGAAGCGTAACGAGGCTTTTCATAACATTAAGTGAAACGGGGAATGGGGAGGTTGTATTCAAGAATGGGGAAATTATTTATTAAAGGCACTGTAAACCAATGGTTTAACGGTTGTTTCGAGATTCCAGTTGTAGGGCATGGTTTGTTCCATGGTGACGACTACGAGGTCATGTTGAGGGGAGATCCAGTAGTGGGTGCTGGCGGCGCCGCCCCAGCCGTATTCGCCGATGGGGGCGTGGGGGTCCCAGCGTTCGTCCTTGGCGGTGCGGACGCAGAAGCCGAGGCCGAATCCGGTGCCGTGGCGTTGTTCTTCACCGAAGGAGATGCAGGGGATGTCGAGGGGGAGTTGGTTGGTGCGCATGAGGGTGACGGTGTCTTCCCTGAGGTAGCGGGTGCCATCGAGGGTGCCGCCATTTGCGATCATTTGGAGGAAGCGTGCGTAGTCGGAGATGGTGGAGATGAGCCCGCTGCCACCGCCTTTGAAGGGTGGGTTTTTGAGGGCGGTGAGATTGGCGAGGGGGTGGCCTTTGAGGGTGCCGTTGTCCGGGGAGTAGGTGACGGCGAGCCGTGGGGCGTCTTTGGGTTTGATGTAGAAGGAGGTGTCCTGCATGCCGAGGGGGGTGAGGAGGCGTTCCTGAATGAAGTCCTCGAAGGGTTGTTTGGCGGCGCTGGCGACGACGGCGGCGAGGACATCGGAGCTGAGTCCGTAGACCCAGCGTTCACCGGGTTGGTAGAGGAGGGGGAGGGGGCCGAGGGCTTCGATGGTTTGGGAGAGGGAGGCGTCGGAGTTGCCGACTCCGGCATCGCGGTAGATTTTGCTGAAGTCGCCGGACCAGGAGTTGGCGTATCCGGAGGTGTGGCGGAGGAGGTCGCGGACGGTGGTGTGGCGTCGGGCGGGTTCGGTTTTGTCCTCGCTGAGGAGGACGGCTTGGTTTTTGAGAGCGGGGAGGTGGAGTCCGATGGGGTCATCGAGGGAGAGTTTTCCTTCTTCGCAGAGGATGAGGGCGGCGGCGGAGGTGATGCCCTTGGTCATGGAGTAGATGCGGAAGAGGGTGTCTTTTTCGATGGGGAGTTTTTTATCGATGTTCCGGTATCCGAATTCCTGTTGATAGACGGTTTTTCCCCGGTGGAGGACGAGGACGGAGCCGCCGGCGAGTTTTTGTTCGGCGATGAGGGCTTCGATGGCGGGGCCGATGGCGTTGAGCTTATCGGGGTTGAGGGTGGGGCCGGCCTGGCGGGCGTGGGCGGAAAGGGTGAGGGCAAGTATGAGGATCCAGCGCATCCCTACTGATGTAGTCCGTTTTGCGGGCGACACCATTCCAAAATCGTCAGACCTTTCTCACTGACTGCGACGTTAATCCTTTATAAGCTCCGAACCGATGAAACCGATTTTTCTTCTTCCGCCGGTGGCGGCCCTTGTTGTTGCGGGGGTGTGGATTGGATCGCAGCAGGCTGATCTGACGGCTCTTGAGGAAAAGACGCGGGTGATGAGGGAGCGGATTGCGGCTTATGAGTCCCTTCCGGAGGCGTCGGATCGACCGGGAACGGCGGTGGTGGTGGCGAAGAAGAAGGAGCCTTTTATCAATGAGGACGGGAGTCTGGATTGGGCGTCGATTGGTCGGGAGATGGTGCGCTCGCAGGGGGGAGGGGGGATGCCGCGGAACTTGCGGGCCTTTTTTAAGATTCAGGAGAAGCTTCTGGCGATGGATGGGGATGAGCTGGCAGCCGAGTTGTTGCGGGTGAGGGGGCTTGAGGTGAGCGCGGAGATTAAGGAGAATCTGGAGAGCATGTTGATCGGGGTGTTGGCGCAGCGTGACCCGGAGCAGGCGCTGACGTTGTTGGAGGGGAAGTTGGGGGATTCCAACGGGCGTGCGCCGTGGCAGTTGCGGCAGGCGTTTGAGGCGTGGGCGGCGAAGGATCTGGTGGCGGCTACGGCTTGGCTGGATGCGCGCAAGGAGGCGGGGGCGTTTGAGTCGAAGGCGCTTGATCCGGATCAGGATTTGGCGAGGGAGTTTGAGGTGAGGTTATTGGGGGTGATGATCAAGGATGATCCGGCGGGGGTGCGGACGCGGCTGGCGGCGATGCCGGAGGATGAGAAGCGGAAGTTGCTGATGAATGCGAGCCAGTGGACGCGGGGTGAGGAGGCGATGGAGGAGTATTTGACTTTGGTGCGGGAGAATTTGAGTGACGGGGATCGTTATGAGGCGATCGGGGAGGCGTATGGCCGGGTGGTGTATGAGGGGGGGCTGGAAGGGGTGACGGAAAAGCTTGCGGATGCGTCGTTGAGCGCGGAGGAGCGGGCGGCGGTGATTGAGCATGCGGTGGAGGGGTTTTCCCGGCCGTGGAACCGGAAGGCGGAGGATTTGCGTGAGGTGTATCCGTGGGCGGAGAAGGAGGCACCGGAGCAGGTTGCGGAGCTGACGGGTGAGGCGTATGCGCGATTTGCGAGTCACCGGAATACGGATTTTGAGGAGACGTTTCGGGGGGTGCTGGAGGTGGCGGAGGAGCAGGGGAAGCCGGAGATTCTGGAGCACTTTGCGAACTCGGTGGAGCGATGGGACGGTCGGGCGGAGGGGATGAAGGATGAGGGGCTGCGTGCGCGGTATGAGGAGTTGATGGCGGGGCGGGAGAACCATGTGCCGGGTTCGCGGGTTGAAACGATTGAGGGAGCTCTTGCGGAGTAATTTTTAACAACTGATCTGATGACCTATTCAATGATTATTGCGGCCTTGATCCTGGTGATTGCGGCGTTTTTTGGAATGAAGCGTCAGGAGCGAATCACGACGTTGACGACGGAGTGGGAGGAGTTGGTGGAGCAGGGAAGGGAGTATGATATTCCGGAGGATCCGGCGGCGGATTATGCGCCGACCCGGGTGGCGACGCGAACCGAGCGGATGGAGCGTCGTGAGATGGTGGATGATTTTTCAGCGGAGCTGATTGCCTTCATGAAGGAGATGAAGGAGGCGCGAAAAAACGGGAACGGGAATGATCCCGAGGTTCAGAAGAGGGGGATGGAGTTGATTGCCAGGATGTTGGATTTTTCGTCGGATGAGGTGCGGCTTTTGGTTGGCACGGTGCTGGAGGATCAGTCGCTTGATCAGGAGACGAAGCGCGAGCTGGTGATGATGTCGATCATGATGCTGAGCGAGAGCCAGCCGGAGACTTCATTGGCGCTGATTCTGGAGACGAAGAAGGATTATTTCGAAGATGAGCGGATGGGCGATCATTTCATCGGGATGGCGATTGGGCAGTTGGCGAAGCGTGATCCGTTGGCGGCGCTGGAGTGGATGAATGAGAACAAGGATGAGATCGGGAAGGTGACGGATCAGATGCGGCGTCAGATTTTGATGTCTGCGGCATCACAGGATATGGGGTCGGCTCTGGGGATGATTGATGATCTGGAGTTTGATCAGAAGAAGGGGGTGGTGGGCTCGCTGGGTCAGGCGGTGACGAAGGAGAACGTGGGTGATTTTGTGACGGCGATGAGGGGGCTGAAGGATCGGGATGAGGCGAGGGCGGGGCTGGGGAATATTGCGGGAAGTGTGTTTGGTAAGGATTTTAAGTTGATGACGACGTGGATGGGTGAGTCGGATTTGACGGCTGAGGAGCGCAAGGCGGTGTTGTCAGGGGTGAATTATCACAATACCAAGGGGGAGACGGGCAAGTGGCTGACTTACCTGACGACGCAGGAGAAGGGAGCGGAGAGTCCAGTGGTATCGAGTCTGGTGCAGGATTGGACGCGGAATGATTACCGGGCGGCGGGTGAGTGGGTGAATACGGTGGAGCAGGGACCGGCGCGGGATCGGGCGGCGCTGGCGTATGCGCAAACGTTAAGCCGGCATGAGCCGGAGGCGGCGGCGGTGTGGGCGGAGACGCTGCCGGCAGGGAAGCAGCGGCAGGATTTGATGAAGGATATTCACCGGCAGTTGAGTCAGCGTGATCCGGAGGCGGCTGCGGCGTTTGCGCAGAAGCATGAGTTAGGGAAACACTGATTAAAGATGAAGCACGCTGATTTTTTGATGAGGTTTTTCATCAGGGAAGCTTCGCTTCCGAGGTGAGAGGAGCTGCAGCCCTTTTGGAGTCTAGCGGCGTTGCTCAGGGAGCCGCTGATCATCAGCGTCGCCCTTCGCGCCTTGCCAGACTTCAAAATGACTTGCAGCAGCGAACTCCCTCTTTCATCAGCGCTTCCTTAGGGGATTAGTTCTCCGTAGTTGAATTGGATTAGAACCCCAGTTGAACAGGATGGAGGGGATGGCTTGGGCGGCGGGAAACCCTCAATCCCAGATGGAGAAATTCCTACGCAGCACTCATTCGGCATTTTTCAGACGGCCTTTTAGAAATCGAGGTAGATTTCGGTGCGGCGGTTGGCGCGGCGGCCGGTGGGGTTGTCCTCGCCTGATTCGGTGAAGTTGGGGAGGCGGGGTTTTGTTTTGCCGGCGGCCTCGGTGATCATTTGGGTCTCGGGGACGTTGACGGAGAGGAGGTATTTTTTGACGGCATCCGCGCGTTTTTTGGAGAGGCTGTTGTTGTAGTCATCCGATCCGAGGGCGTCGGTGTGGCCGGAGAGGGTGAGTTTTTTGTCGGGGTCGGTGAGGAGGAGGGAGGCGACGATATCGAGCTGGCGCTGGGTGCGGGGGGTGAGGGTTTCTTCGTCGAAGCCGAAGTAGAGGATGAGGGTGTCTCCTCCGGAGGGGTTTTTGACGAGGGGGGTGAAGTGGACGTCTCCGCCGGCGACGCGGGTGGCGTAGTCTGCGAGGAGTTGGTCGAGATTTACTTCGGTGACGCGCCAGGGTTGGGTTTCATCGGCCCGTTGGACGACGAGGCCGAACTCGGCTGCGCGCTCTCCGGCTTCATCCTGGACGTTAGCTTTGAAGCCGGCGGAGGTCTCGCGGTTGAACATGGCGCGGAGGGGTTTTTCGTCGCGGAGGCGGTATTTGGCTTCTTCGAAGATGATGCAGAGTCCGGCGATCTTGGCGTCGGAGACTTTTTCGGAATCGACGAAGGATTTGGCGTCGTCGAAATTTTGTTCGAGGGCGGAGGCGAGGAAGGCGTCGGTGATGCCGAGGGCGTCTACGAAGACGACCCGTGAGGGTTTTGCGCCTTCTTTGACGGCGGGCGGGAGGGTGAGTTTGTCGACGCCCCATTTTCCGGTGTCGCGGCGTGCGAGGTCGAAGTAGATGCGGGAGCCGAAGTCGTCATCGAGGTTGAGGGCCCAGCGTGCGCGGCGGTTGGCCTCGAGTTCTCCGATCTCGGAGACGGGTCGTGCGGGGTGGAGGCGGAGTTTATCGGCCTCGGCGAGGGATTGGAGGGCGGCGAGGTGGTTGGCGGTGAGGGCGTCCTTACCGATGAGGGTGGCGGCTTTTTCGATTTCCCCGGCATCGAGGGCGGCTCCGATTTTTTGGAGGAGGGCTTTTGGGGTGAGTTCGGCGGCGCCGATGCCGACGGCGGTGAGCATTTCCTCGGGGGTGCGGGGCTTCTCGAGGTTGGGAGTATTTTCGGGGGAGGGGGGATTGCCGAAGGGGTCTTCGGGATCGGGTTCGATGACGGGTTCGGGGGTTTTGTCTTCGACGGTTGTTTCCTGTTCGGAGTTGTCGGCGACGGGCTCTTTGGGGGGAGAGCATTGGGTGGCGAAGAGGCCGATGGCGATGAGTCCAATGGCGATGACGCCGAGGAAGAAGTAGAGGCCAAAGTTCGAGCGGGGTTCGTCGATGGAGTAGCTCATGGGAGAAGGGATGGGTGGTTGGGGTGGAAGCCGGGTTGCTAGTCGGAGGGTGTTCTTGGGACTTGCGGGAGGGTTATTTGAATCTTAGAGCGGCCTCTGATGACGAGCAAGCTGGTTTGCTGGACGGCAGCAGTAGCTACGAGCTTGAGGTAGAAATCTTCCTGATTTCTGATGCGGGAGCCGTTGATTTCGAGGAGGAGGTCGTTGGTGCGGATGCCGGCGCGGGCGCCGAAGGTGTCCGGGATGACTTTGGTGACGAGGACGCCGCCGAGGGAGCCCTGGGGGAGGGCGGGGGTGTTGAGGACTTCGAGCCCGACGGCCTGGATGATGGCCTGATCGGAGGCGAGGCGGCCACCGGTAGGGGCTCCGGAGGGGAGTCCGAAGGGGTCGGCCTCACGAACGGTGGCCCGGAGGTTGATGTTTTGACCACCGCGCCAGACGCTGATGGTGACTTCCTCGTCGATATTGGTGCGTTGGACGCGGCTGATGAGGGATTTGGCGTTGTCGACGCCTTCTCCTTTGAGGGCGGTGACGATATCGTTTGGTTTCAGTCCGGCTTGATCTGCGGGGGAGCCGGGGGTGACATCCCAGATGAGGACGCCCTGGCCGCGGTAGTCGAAGACGCTGCGGAGGTATTGATTGAGGTCACGGGCCTGGATGCCGAGGAAGCCGTGGACGGGTCGCCCTTTCTCGAGGATGTGGTTCATGGTGCGGACGACGTCGTTTGAGGGGATGGAGAAGCCGATGCCGCCGAAGCTGGGGTTTTCCTGGTCGGTGGTGTAGATGGAGGCGTTGATGCCGATGATTTCACCGAGGTGGTTGAGGAGGGGGCCACCGGAGTTTCCGGGGTTGATGGCGGCATCGGTCTGGAACATGTCGCGCTGGCCGTCGGAGAGGGCGCGGTCGCGAGCGGAGATGCGGCCGGTGGTGACGGATTCGCGAAGGCCGTAGGGATTGCCAACAGCGATCGCGAGTTGGCCGACTTCGACTTTGTCAGAGTCGGCGAATTTGAGGGGTTTGAATTTTTCGTCGGGTTGTCCTTTGATGCGGAGGACGGCGATGTCGAAGAGGCGGTCGGAGTCGATGAGGATGGCGGGGAGGTTGCGACCGTCGTGGAGGGTGATGCGGATTTCCTGGTGTCCGTCGATGACGTGGTGGTTGGTGATGACGTGTCCTTCTTCGGAGATGATGACGCCGGAGCCGAGGCCGGGGGTGATTTGGCTGCGCTCGTAGATGCGTTGGCGCCAGGGGTCGAGGATGCGTTCTTTGCGGAGGATTTTGGTATCGATGCTGACGACGGAGGGGGTGACCTGTTTGACGAGGGCGATCATTTCGTCATTGGCGCGGATGAGGCCGGGGACCTGGGAGGGGGTGAGGGCGGCCTCGGTGGCGAGGGTGGCGTTCTCGGGAGAATATTGTTGGGTGTTGTCCTTTTTCCCAAAGCCGAAGATGGGGTGTCCGCCTTGCCACGCTTTGAAGACGTAGACGCTGATGAAGGCGACGGCAAAGACGAGGCCGAGCACAAAAAATCGCTTTATGGTATCGGTCATGAGTAAGGGTAGGGGAATTGAAAGGCGAAACAGCGAATTTGAAAGGGCAAACTTGGCTTTCGTGTCCGTTGGGGGAGCGTTATGGGGAGGAGGATTTGTGTTAGAAAGGGGGGGCGTGGGACCAAATTTCGTCAGTTGAATCGCACCTCAAGACGAATAGCAGCGATTCGTCGTCGTTCGTTACCTAGACCCAATCTTTTGAGTTCAGTCGCGCTGCTATGGCCCTGCCAAAAGAATCGGGATCTCCAAAAATACTGTATGCGTCTAGGTGCAAGAAACTTAGTAAATCTCGGAGTGCCGGTTTTAAGGCAAATGGGACCTTGAACGTCCTAAGCGAATCACAGTTGTTAGAACCGAGTATTTCGTTGAGTGGTCTTAGGAACTGCTCGTCATTGAAAGTGGTAATTGTGAAGACGCTTTTTTGACTCTTGCTTCTCTCGATACCAGAGGGGCATTGGAAGATATGGATTGGCTTTCCTTGTTGGCAGTCTTCTGAATGGGATAGGGTCATCCCTAGTGTTGGGCATACTTGACGGAGTGCCTTTGTTGAGTCCAATTGCCACACGAGGCCATCTAATTCATCCTTTTCCCGATCTTCAATTGCGAACCAGAGTGCAATTAGGGGATTCTGACTCCAGTCGAGAAGTCTTGTAGGCGCAGCGTAATGTTGAGCATATGCTAAGATGTCTAAATCTGTTTGGGAAGATAGGGCAAATTGCTCTCTGAAATCGTTTATTATGGAGGATTCTGTTTGCTTTAGGATGTGGTTAGGGATTTTTAGTCGGCATAATTTTGGTGTCAGGTCCCAAGATGCGTCGGCCTGTCCCCGGTAGACGATAACTGGAAGAGGGCTAACGAGAGCTCGGCGCTGCCTTGCCCAAGACAAAAACCTTGCGAAAAACTGACACTCCGATTCTGGTTCTGTAGATGACATTGTGTAGCCTTTTAGTGACGTAGTAAACTTCTTCAGTCAAGAAGGCTGGAAGGTTCGTAAAAAGGACCACGCCATAGATTTGGAAGCGTGGTTGATAGAGTGTTTACTCAGAGTTAAGAATTTTTTGCAGGAAATGGGAATTGGGTGCGGTATTCCCCGCGTGATGTTGCGAGTAGCTGCGATTTTGTTGTTTTCGGTATCGGTGATGGCTGGTGATGAGTTGCCGGTGAAGGAGGGGTTGCGTTTGTGGCTGGATGCGAGTGCGGGGGAGACCTTGACGAAGGATGGGAGGGGACGGGTGGGTGCGATCCGGAGCCGGGTGGGTGAGGTGAAGGCGGAGGCGGTGAAGGCGGGGCCGACTTTGAAACCCGATGGGTTGGGCGGGAAGGCGGTGATGCGGTTTAACGGGCATGAGTCGCTGCGGGTGAAGGGGGTGCTGGAGGGGGTGACGACGGCGTCGGTTTTTATTGTTTTTCAGCGTGGGGCGGAGTTTGAGGGGAAGAAGGCGTGGCAGAAGTTGATGACGAATGAGAGGGAGAAGGAGGGGGTGTTCTTGCACACGGGCGGGGATTCTCCGGCGTTGGCACCGAAGGTGTGGCGGGGTGAGTTTGAGGTGGCGGGTCCGGATTTGTTGATTGGGTCGGGCAACGAGGAGGGTTGGGGTGAGTTGTGGGGGGATATTGCGGAGGTGTTGGTTTATGATCGGGGGTTTTATGTGGCGGAGCCGATTAATGAGATTGTGGGGTATTTGGAGAAGAAGTGGTCGTTTCAGGAGGATCGTAGCAATGATTGGGCCTTGTATGGGCCGTTG
Source organism: Verrucomicrobiaceae bacterium (assembly GCA_051252135.1). Classification (GTDB taxonomy): domain Bacteria; phylum Verrucomicrobiota; class Verrucomicrobiia; order Verrucomicrobiales; family Akkermansiaceae; genus SW10. Next base: position 201,018 of record JBPOGH010000002.1, read on the forward strand.
CCGAAGGTGGCGGAGCGGACGTCGGACAAGCTGCCGCTGAGTGATCAGGCGAATGCGGGGAAGTGGGAGACGTTTGAGTTGATGTGGGACGAGTTTGAGGGGGAGAAGCTGGATGAGACGAAGTGGTGGGATCACAATCCGAATTGGTATGGGCGTGCGCCGGGGCGTTTTCTACCGCGCGAGGTGGTGGTGAAGGAGGGGGAGTTGAGGTTGACGATGCGGAAGGATCCGTCGCTTGAGCCGAAGCAGTTTTACAAGGGGGGGGAGATGTATCGGGATTATTCCTCGGGGACGATCAAGTCGAAGGAGGGGGTGCTGTATGGGTACTTTGAGATTGAGGCGCAGGCGATGGCGAGTGCGGGATCGAGTGCGTGGTGGTTCTCAGGGACGAGTGATGAGAAGGCGACGAATGGGCGGCACCGGATTGAGATCGATGTGTTTGAGCTGGGAGGAAAGAGCGAGGGGCGGGAGCACACTTACAGTATGAATTTGCATGTGTTTGAATCACCTGAGTCGAAGCGTCACTGGAGTCAGGGTGCGGAGTGGGAGGCGCCCTTTGAGTTTGCGAAGGGGTTCCATGTCTTCGGGTTGGAGTGGACGAAGGAATTCATTCGTTACTACGTGGATGGGGCGTTGGTGCGGAGTGTGAAGAATACGGCGTGGCATGCGCCCCAGCATATGATTTTTGATTCGGAGACGATGGGGAGTTGGTTGGGGATGCCGAAGGATGAGGATCTTCCGTCGGTCTTTCGGGTGAAGTGGGTGCGGGCGTGGAAGAATGCGGAGACGCGGGGGGAGTGGGAGAAGGATTTTGATTTGAAGGGGCCGAAGGGGGATCAGGTGACGGGGGTGACGCGGTATTTGAAAGGGTTGGGGAATTGATGTGAGTTGGGGATGAGGTGGCGAGGGTTTGCAGGCGGATGGGAGTTTGAGCGGATCGCTGTTGGGCTTTTCGCTTTTTTTAGCGAGCTTGCGGCTCGGGTAGTTTTATGGGGCCTGGTTGTGGGGGCTTTGGGTTGTGGAAGGGGCGGGGGTCTGCTTTTCTTGGGGGATGAGAATTGGGTTATGTTTGGTTCCTCCGGTGTTGTTGGCGGTGGTGGCGTTGGCACAGGCGAAGTGGACGACGGTGGAGCCAAAGGGGCCTCCTTTTAAGCGGCATGAGCATGCGTTTGTGAAGGTGGGGGAGAAGTTTTATGCGCTGGGCGGGCGGCGGGTGCAGCCGGTGGATGTGTTTGATCCGAAGACGGAGGTGTGGTCGATGGGGAAGCGTCCGCCGCTTGAGCTGCACCATTTTCAGGCGTTGGAGTATGAGGGGAAGGTGTTGGTGGCGGGAGCGTTTACGGGGCGGTTTCCGGGTGAGACGCCGGTGGAGAATTTTTACTTTTACGATCCGGCGACGGATGGGTGGAGTGAGGGGCCGGAGATTCCGGAGGACCGGCGACGTGGGTCATCGGGGGCTTTTTTGAAGGATGGGAAGTTGTATTTGGTTTGTGGGTTGAGGGATGGTCACCGCTCGGGGTGGGTGCCTTGGTTTGATGAGTATGACTTTGAGAGCAAGAGGTGGCGGAGGTTGCCGGATGCGCCGCGGGCGCGGGATCATTTTCAGGCGGTGTTGATCGGTGGGAAGCTGGTGTTGGCGGGGGGGCGTCGATCGGGTGAGGGCGGGAAGGTGTTTACTTCGGTGATCAAGGAGGTGGATGTTTATGATTTCGAGACGGGGGTTTGGGAGACTATGGCGGAGGGGATTCCGACGCCGCGGGCGGGGACGATGTCGCTGGCTTTGGGCGAGGAAGTTTTGGTGATTGGAGGGGAGAGTGAGCGGAAGAAGGCGCATTCCGAGGTGGAGGCGCTGAATGTGGCGACGGGGGAGTGGCGTGATTTACCGGCGTTGCCGGTGGGGCGTCATGCGACGCAGCCAATTCTCCACGAGGGGTCGATTTATCTGCAGGCGGGATCGGTGACTCGCGGGGGGACGGAGACGAGTTCGATGTTGCGGCTGCCGCTGGCGGAGTAGTTTTTTTTAGACTGGCTGGCAGGTGGGGCACCAGGCGGTGGTGCGGGTGGCGATGGTGTCGCGGGCGAGGTCGGTCCGGCAGGCGGGACAGGTGCCGCCTTTTTTCCAACGGTGTTGGAAGAGCCAGTTTTTGGGTGGGACCTGGGCGACGTAGGATCCGGGGGCGAAGCCGTCGGTTGAGGCGGTTTCGTTTTTATCGGCGACGTGTTTGAGGGCGCCGAGGGTGACGAAGCGGATGGCTTTGCGGACGGCGGAGGGATCGAGCGGGCCGGAGGGGACGGCGGGGTGGAGGCCGAGCTTCCAGCAGATTTCATCGGCCATCCAGTTGCCGATGCCGGGGCAGATGGCTTGATCGAGGAGGAGGGCCTTGAGGGGTTTTTTGTGATGCCGCTCGAGTTTTTTCCGAAGGTAGACGGTGGTGAATCGGGCGTCGTGTGGCTGGGGTGGGAGTTCGGACCAGGGGTCGGGGAGGTCGTGCATCATGATGCGGCCGAACATGCGGTAGTCGTTGAAGATGAGGGCGGTTTTGGGGGTGCGGAGGATAAGGTGGTCGTGTTTGGCGACGGGGTGGTCGGGGGTGTCGACGGAGAGTTTTCCGGACATGCCGAGGTGGACTTCGAGGTGGAGGGTGGGTCCGAAGGTGAAGAGCATGCGCTTGCCATGGGCGCGGGAGGAGAGGAGTTTTTTGCCTTTGAGGATGCGAAGGGCGGGTGCGGGGCAGTCGCGGAAGATGCGGGCCTTGGGGTGGGTGTCGACGGCGGTGATGTTTTGGCCGTGAGAGGCGGCCCATTGGCGACGGGCGAGTTCGACTTCGGCGAGTTCGGGCATGGGCTTGAACGTTGAACGCGCAGCGCTGAACGTCCAACGTCGAAGTTGGGGAATTTTTGGGATGGAGGCTGAAAGTTGGGTTGGGGGAGTTTGCGACGCTACAAAAGGATGCGGGAAATTTGTACGCACAAAAGCCATCGAGAGGAGGCTCTCGATGGCGGAAATTTTAGACGGCTTTAATAAGCCTCTCAGCGGCACAATTGGGGCTCGCGACCAGTCCTGTATGACTAGGACTTGTAGCGGAGGCGCTTCTTGTGGCGATTAGCCTTCATGCGCTTGCGGCGCTTGTGCTTGCTGATCTTGGTCTTACGACGCTTTTTAAGGTTACCCATGGTAATCTGGTGTCAGTGTGGTTGATGGTTTGGTCAGGAGACCGCGGTTCCGAGGAAATTGATGTTCGTCCTAGAGGACGATCTTGTTGAGGGGGTATTCGATGATGCCCTCTGCGCCAAGATCTTTTAGGTCTGGAATGAGGGATCGTGCGACGCTTTCGCAAATGATGGTCTCGACAGCGACCCAGTCGTCATCGGCGAGGCGCGAGACAGTGGGTCGGCGGAGAGAGGGCAAACGTTCGAGGACGGCGTCGAGAGATTTTGCGGGAAGGTTGAGTTTGAGGCCGACTTTATCGCGGGCTTCAAGGGCACCTTTGATCATCATGACCATGCGCTCCATCTTTTCGCGCTTCCATTCGTCTGCAAAGGCAGCCTTGCTGGAGTAGAAGTGGGGGAAGGAGCTGAGGAGTTCATCGACGATGCGCAGTTTGTTGGCGCGGAGTGAGGAGCCGGTCTCGGTGACATCGACGATGGCATCGACGAGGTCAGGGACTTTGACTTCGGTGGCTCCCCAGGAGAATTCTACTTTGGCGGTAACGCCTTTTTCCGCGAGGTAGCGGTTGGTGATGCCGATGCCCTCGGTGGCGATGTGCTTCCCTTCGAGGTCTTGCACGGTTTTGATGGGGGAATCCTCGGGAACGACGAGCACCCAACGGGTGGGGCGCACGGTGGCGCGGGAGTAGGGAAGCTCGGCGAGGTCGACGAGATCGACTCCGTTCTCGTAGGCCCAATCGAATCCGGTGATGCCGCAGTCGATAAAGCCCTGGTCGATGTAACGGGCGATCTCCTGGGCGCGGATCATGTAGATATCCAACGAGTCATCGTCGGATGAGGGGCGGAGGCCACGATCCGAGGTGTAGATGTTGTACCCGGCCTTTTCGAGGAGCCGAAGGGTCGGTTCCTGGAGGCTTCCTTTCGGGAGGGCGATTTTGAGTTGGTTGGACACGAGCGGGGCGGGGATTTAAACGGGGAAGGCGTGGGACGCAAGAACTTTGATGCGGCAAGGGGAGATCGTGAATTGCGATCCCTTAGCGCTCTGCCTTTATAATCAGGTTTCTCAAAGCAGCGGCGTCTTTGGCCAGATCCTCACGTTCGGACATCTCTGCGACGGTGAAGGGCATCCGGATACGCCAATTTTTGCCACCCAAGGTTCCGGGGATATTGAAGCGTTCGGTCATTCCGTAGATGTCGGTGATCATGAGAGCGGCGTAGCGTGAGTTGCAATCGACCAGGGCTTTGAGGAGGGCGATTTTGACTTTTTCATCGAAGGGACGGTAGCTGACTCCGTCATCGGGAAGGGTCAAATCAGAGAATTCGCTGAGAATTCTCAGGTTCCACAGTGCTCCCACGCGCTCGTCTTCGTCATGACTTTCAATATTCGCACGGAATTCCTCCCACATTCCAGCGATGGAAGGATGATCGTGGGTTGCGTAGGTAGCAAAGGAGCAGCGTAAATACTGTGCTCCGGGGATGGGGTGTTCCAGGCCGTCTTCGCCATGGAAGGCTTCCCAGTGGCAGATTTTGAATCCGGCGATCCCGACTTTTTCGAGGTGGGGGCGGACGTAATGAGGCACCGCTCCAAGGTCCTCGCCGACGACTTCGCCATCACCGGCGGCCTCTTGAACCGCTTTGAGGTATTTGTCGCCGCACTTGAGGTTATGGGCACAGTGTTCTTCGGTATCATCGGGGAAGGGCTTGAAGCCGGGGAGTCTGCCTCCGGTGCGTGCAGCGGCTTCCTCTTCGTTGAGGGGGAGGAATTCCGCGTTGCGTTGCGGCCGCCATGGGAAGGAGTAGATCCGGTAGAATCCGAGGATATGATCGATCCGGAAGATGTGGAAAACGTCTGTGAGTTTATCGATGCGTCGTCGCCACCAGGCGAAGTTGTCCTTTTCCATCAGGTCCCAACGGTAGGCGGGAATCCCCCAGTTCTGCCCCCATTTTTGGGTAAAGGCGTCATCTTTAAAGACGGTTTCGGGTGGAGCTCCGCCGCACCATTCCAAATCAAAACCTTCGCGTTCGAAAAAGACATCGGCGCTGTAGTAGGAGATGCCGATCGGGATGTCGCCCATGAGTTTGACTCCTTTTGCGCCTGATTCCTCGCGCAAGGCCCGCCATTGGGAAAAGGCGATCCACTGAACCCAGGCGTAGTAGCGCAAGCGGTTCTCAACCCGGGCCTTTTCTCGCCCGCGCTTCTTATCAATCCAATCGTGTGCGGCTTTCTGGCCTTGATAATTGATGCTCCAGAGGTCCCAGGTTTCCCGTCCACCCTCTTCGTCCATCAAGAGGCGGAAGCGGGTGTAGTTTTCCAGCCATCCTTTTTCGGCCGCACAGAAAGCGGAAAAATCAGCGTTTTCACCCCCTGCGTCGACAAACTTTACATAACCCTCCTCAAGCAACTCCCGCTTGATCCGTTTTGCCTCCTCGTAGTTCACAAGGTCGCCCTTGAGGAGTTCCTCACTCAAGCTTTCGCGAACTTCGGCAACTCTTGACGAGCCGATCTCCGGCACGGAGGAGAGATCGATCAGACTTGGTTCCAGCGCTACCGAGCTGATGGCATTGTATGGCGAATGATCCGCTCCGGTTTCATTGATTGGAAGGAGTTGGAGAAACCTTACTCCGTGGGCTGCGGCCCAATCGACCAACTCGCGAAGGCCTTTCACGTCCCCCATCCCCAGATCGTTTCCGTGTCGCAGGCTGGTTACGGGAGCCAAGACTCCGGCAACTTTGTCATTCGTTTCGCTCATCATCGGTTGAAGGTTGGAAAGCTGACTAAGGTTTACCATATCTCAATGCTGAATCGGAGAATCGGCACCTTTTTTGCTTTCAGATACGTGGTTGATTCCCTGAGGAAGCAATTGGAGGGCCAATTAAGTTGGTTCATGGTATTGATTGGGATTTGGACATTCACCAATCCCAATTAATTGATTAGGGTCCCATTGACACCTCGTCTTAATCTTTTTCCAGCAAGAACGACCAATGACCACACACCCCGCCCTCACCAAATGGATTGATAAAATGACCGCTCTTTGTGAGCCCAAAGCAGTCCATTGGTGTGATGGGTCGGATGCAGAGTGGAAGGAGATGACCGATCTACTTGTGGAAAGCGGGACCTTCATCCGGCTCAATCCCGAGATTCGCCCCAATTCGTTTCTGGCCCGCTCTTCTCCCGGAGACGTGGCCCGTGTCGAGGATCGAACGTTTATTTGCACCAAGCGTCCTGATGAAGCCGGCCCTACCAATAACTGGGCTGAATCGGCCGAGATGCTTGCGCTCATGCATGAAAAATTCACCGGGTGCATGAAGGGGCGCACCATGTATGTGATTCCCTTTTGTATGGGGCCGATTGATTCTCCGCTCGCCAAGATCGGGGTGCAAGTCACCGATTCTCCTTACGTTGTCGCGAACATGAAGATCATGACGAACATGGGCGCTTCCGTCTTGAAGCGGCTTGAGGATGAAAAAAGCGGAGCGGCTCCGGCCAAGCGTCATGGGCACACCTTTTTCATCCCGTGTGCGCACTCCGCCGGGATGCCGCTGGAGCCCGGGCAGGAAGACATTCCGTGGCCGTGCAATGATGACAAGTACATCTGCCATTTCCCCGAATCGCGGGAAATCTGGTCATACGGTTCCGGATACGGCGGGAACGCCCTTCTCGGGAAAAAGTGTCTCGCGCTGCGTATCGCTTCCAATATTGCCCGTGAGCACAACTGGATGGCGGAGCACATGCTGATTCTCGGTCTGGAATCCCCCGATGGCGAAAAGACCTATGTCTCAGCCGCCTTTCCTTCCGCTTGTGGCAAGACGAATCTTGCCATGCTCGTTCCTCCCAAAAAATACGTCGAGGCCGGCTGGAAGACCACGATCATTGGTGACGACATTGCCTGGCTCTGGCCGCACGAAGACGGAACGCTCCATGCCATCAACCCGGAAGCGGGATACTTCGGTGTCGCCCCGGGCACTTCATACGACACGAATCCCATCGCGATGGACTCGATGAAGGAGAACTGCATTTTTACGAATGTGGCCCTCACCGATGACGGCGATGTCTGGTGGGAAGGCAAGAGCAAGGAGGCCCCGGCTCATCTGATTGATTGGCAGGGCAATGACTGGACTCCTGAGAACGAGAAGCCGGCGGCGCATCCCAATGCCCGCTTCACTGCTCCCGCATCCCAGTGCCCGACGATTGATCCCGAATGGCAGAACCCGGATGGAGTTTCAATTTCGGGAATTATTTTCGGCGGCCGCCGCCCCTCCACGATGCCTCTTATCTATCAGGCTTTCAACTGGTCCCACGGAGTCTACATCGGGGCAACGATGGGTTCGGAAGTCACGGCTGCGGCCATTGGGCTAAAGGCGGGAGTTCGCCGCGATCCCTTTGCGATGCTGCCTTTCACCGGATACAATATGGGCGATTACTTCAGCCACTGGTTAAACATTAGAAACCAGATCAAGCACCTTCCCCGTATCTTCCATGTGAACTGGTTCCGGACCGATGAGGACGGAAAGTTTCTCTGGCCTGGCTTCGGTGATAACATGAGGGTTTTGGAATGGGTCGTGAACCGTTGCAAGGGGAGCGCAGCAGGCCATGAGACTCCCATCGGCTGGATTCCGCACTTTAAGGATTTTGATACCACGGAGCTGGGTGGATTTACCGAGCAGGATTTTGACAAGGTGATGGCCTACCATCCGGAGGAATGGAAAAACGAACTCCTTTCCCAGGGGGAGCTTTTCCTGAAGCTCTACGACCATCTTCCCAAGGAGCTCGTCTTCCAGCGCGAACTCCTCGCGGCCCGGCTTTCGTAGTCTGTAACGGGCATGAACCTCTCGCACGAGCATCCCCTGATCCATTCGGCCACCGGGAGTCTGCCGATCATTCTCATTGCGTCTCACGGAGGGACCCGGGAAGTTTCCGGGGTTCCACTTCGAAAAGGAGAAGGCATTCGACTTTTTAATCCTCGCGGGGATGCGTGGACCTTTTCGCTGACTCAAAAGCTGGCCTGTGAAATTGAGAAACGGGCGGGGCATCGTCCCTATGTTGTGGCTGCGAGATTTCATCGGAAGTACATTGATGCCAACCGTCCTCCGGAATTGGCCTATGAAGTGGATGGTGCGAAGCCCGTCTATGGGGCGTTTCATGACGAGCTGAACCGAGTTGGGAAGGAAGTGAGCAAGCGATGGGGGAGCGGGGTCATTCTCGACATCCACGGTCAGGGTGCGGAAGCGGATGTCATTTTTCGCGGGACGAGGGACGGGGGAACCACAAGCCATCTCGTTGGGAAATATGGAGAGGAGGCATTGACCGGAGAGACCAGTTTGTTTGGCGAACTTGCGAAGCAGGGTTTTGTTGTCGATCCGGCTGTCGGGAGCTCCAATCGGGAAAATTTTGACTACAACGGCGGGTATATTGTGACCAGCTACGGGAAGGGAACACTGGATGCCATTCAGTTGGAGTTGGGCGTCAATTTGCGACAACTTAAGAATCAGGATGTCACTGCGCAAAAGTTGGCCTCTGCCATTCAGAACTTCGCGGTTGGATATTTGCCGGCGGTGGAGATTCAGGACTGATTTCCTCGCGACTTGAGGCATCAGAAATCATTTCGAGAGAAACCGCCAAAAGTCGGCGTAAAGGAATCACATGAAAGCTTTCTTGTGTCTTATTTTTGGGGTTTCTGCGGTTTTTGGGGAGGAGGTGAAACCGCAATCTCCGCCGAATATTGTGTTCATTCTCGCCGATGATTTAGGGATCATGGACATCGCGGCGTATGCCACGCATTTCACCGGGAAGGACAAGAAGGACCTTTTTTACGAAACACCAAACCTCGATGCACTTGTCGGGCGGGGGATTTCCTTTTCCCAGGCTTATGCGAATCAGCTGTGCTCGCCCACCCGTGCTGCGATTATGACCGGCCGTATTGCATCCCGCCTGGGGGTGACAACCGCTACGCCGAATCGTGCGACCTATTTTAATCAGGCGTTGCCGGTGCCGGAGGGGAAATCTCCCCATGATGTTCTTGAGCACAAGGATCCCATCAAAGAACCCCAAGCCTGGATCAACGGTTCCACAAACACCGCTCTCGATCCGGCCTTGCCGACCTTGCCCAAAGTTCTCGCCACGCACGACAGCGCGTTTTTGGGAAAATGGCATCTCGGGGGGCATGGTGCCTTAAATCGGCAGCCGGCGGCCCATGGATTTGAGGAACTCGATTACGCTGATGTGGGTGGATCGAACTATTTCAAGTGGGCTCCGGGATGGAATCGGCCCCAACCCTTCTTTGGGACCCAGCCAAAAGGCACCTTCCGGATTGGAAAGGCCAGCCTCCCTGAGCAGGCGGAGTATCTTACCGATGATCTGACGGCCCGCGCGGTTCAATATTTGAAGACGCGGGCCAAGAATCCCGGTAAACCGTTCTTCCTCTACTTCAATCAATTCGCCGTGCACACCCCGATCCAGGCACCGGACTCCACGATCGCACAATTTTCCGATAAAGCTCAAAAGGGAACCGGAGGCCATGACAACGCGATTTATGCAGCGATGCTGAAGCATCTGGATGATTCGGTGGGTGCCATCATGAGGACCCTGGAGGAGACCGGCCTTTCCGAAAACACGCTGCTGGTATTCACCTCGGACAACGGAGGGGTGGAATACACCAATCCGGCGGCGACAGACAACGCACCCTTCAAAGGAGGGAAGGCCTGTTTGTATGAAGGTGGGGTTCGCGTTCCCCTTGTGTACTATCAGCCGGGTAAGTTTGAAGGCGGGGTGTGGTGTGATACGCCGGTTGATTGTACGGACTTTCTGCCGACCCTCGCGGCGCTCACCGGGAATGAGATTCCTGAGTCCATTGATGGGAAAAGCACGGTCCCTTTGCTTCTCAATCCCGCTGCAAAACAATCCGGGCGCACGCTTATCTGGCATTATCCTTTCAATGTGATTGTGCGTCATCCTGACAACGGCCTTCCCTTGACGCCTCACTCTGCGATCCGGGTCGGCGATCACAAGTTGATCTGGGACTGGCATGGCAAGCTGGAGCTTTATGATATTCCGGCCGATCCGTATGAGCGAAATGACCTTTCGAAGATCAGGCCAGAACTGACCGACAATCTCTTTATGGAGCTAAAAGGATGGCTTCAGGAAAATGTCGCCGAGCACTATTTTCCAACTCCCAATCCGGATTACGATGCCGAGGCGGATACCCGGAAGTATCCTTACCGTAATTTGTTTGGGGAATAGGGCTGGTGCCCGGGGGATTTGTTTGTCATCGCTAAACAAGAACGGGTTGCCTACACCGATCCATGAAGTTGGCTGAAGGACAGATATGGAAGCTCGAAGAGCGCTGCGTGTTGATCGTGGCCTGGGAGCGTCTTGCGATTGAGTATCAGGAACTGGAGACTCCGGAGGCGACGGAAGGCGAGATTCATCGCGTGACCAAGAAGGAGTTTTGCCGGCTCGTAAAACATGCCGAATTGGTTGGGCAGCGATGAGTTGCCAGAGATTCCCTGCGGTGTTCATTCGCCGGGAAAGGACTGCTGATTTCGATGCTCGCAGAGTAGATCGCTTTGGGTGATTCTGGGGGCCTATCGATTGGTGAAAACACATCCTGAAATTCTGATTGTGGGTGCCGGCCCGACCGGTCTGTCGGCGGCGGTGGAGCTTGCGAGGCATGGGGTGATTCCGGATATCGTGGAGCGGCGGGTGACGCCATCGACGCTCTCACGGGCGGTGGGGATTCTGCCTGAGACATTGGCGAAGCTCGACCATGGGGGAATCGCGGGGGCGATTCGGGGGGAGGCGATGAACTTCAGAAAGATTCGAATTTTTCGGGGTGAGAGGCTCCTTTTGGAGTTGGATTTCTCTGCTCCCGAGTATGACGGGAAGGTCATTTGCGGATTGCCCCAGAATCGGACCGAGGAGATCCTCAGAGAGGGTTTGGAGCGCTATGGTGGGACGGTGGAGTTTGGGAAAGAGATCGTCTTCATCGCGCAACACGGGGAGCGGGTGGGGGTGAGGTTTTCGGATGGAGAAGAGCGAACCTACGATTGGGTCATCGCGGCCGATGGGGTGGGGTCGACGATCCGGAAGGGTTTGGGAATTGGCTTTCCGGGAATCGATCTGGAAGGAGAGTGGTCGATCGCGGATGTTGACGTGGAGGATTATGATCCATCGTGTTTTACGGCCTGGATTCAGTCGAAGGCGGGGGAGTTTGTCCTCGTGCTTCCGATTGAGCGGAATCGGGTGCGAATCGCCTCCTCGACATCGGATGCCATCGCCGCAATCCCCGCGCCACTGAAGATTACGAAGGTACGAAGGGAGGGGAGGTTCAAGATCGCGGTGCGGCAGGCCGAAAGCTATCGGAAGGGTCGAGTTCTTTTGGCCGGTGATGCGGCGCATTGTCATTCGCCTGTTGGTGGGCGTGGGATGAATCTGGGGATCGATGATGCGATGGCGGCGGCCAACGCGATTTTGGATGGCACCACTGATCGTTATTCGGAAGAACGCCGCGCCATCGGGCGGCATGTTCTCAGGACTTCCGAACAGGGTCGGCGGCTTTTCTGCACCAGCAACCCCCTGATTACGGCCGGAACCACAATATTCATGAGGTTGGCCCAACGAATTCCGGGCTTACACGGCTCCATTTTGAAGAGGCTGACCTCCCTCCGTGGCCCCAAATAAATATCCCTTCCGCTGCGAAATGTTTTTGACAATTGACTCAAAATACTGATTTTGCGCCCCTCACGAATGTCTAAGAAGTGCACGGTTATTATTGGAGCCGGCGGCGTAGGAAACGTCGTTGCCCAAAAGTGTGCCCAGGATGCCGGGACCTTCGGTGAGCTCTGGCTTGCCAGTCGGACCAAGTCCAAGTGCGATGCCATTGCGGCGGATATTCTTGCTGCGACGGGTGTCGTGGTGAAGACGGCGCAGGTCGATGCCGACAATGTTGCGGAAACGGCAGCCTTTTTGAAAGAGGTGGGAGCGGACTTTCTGCTCAACATCGCGCTGCCCTACCAGGACCTGACCTTGATGGACGCCTGTCTTGAGGCCGGAGTCCATTATCTTGATACCGCGAATTACGAGCCACTCGATAATCCGCACTTCGAATACAAGTGGCAGTGGGCGTATCAGGATCGTTTCAAGGAAGCCGGACTGACGGCGATTTTGGGATCGGGGTTCGATCCGGGGGTGACCAATGTTTACTGCGCCTACGCGCTGAAGCACTTTTTCAGCGAGATCAAGACCGTGGATATCATCGATGCGAACGCGGGTGATCACGGGCTTCCGTTTGCGACCAATTTCAATCCCGAGATTAATATCCGGGAGATCACCGCCCCTGGTCTTTACTGGGAAAACGGTGAGTGGATCAAAACCGAGCCGCTTGAGATTTCGACCGAGTTCGCCTTTCCCCACGAGGAGATTGGCACCCGCAAGATTTACCTTCTCCACCATGAGGAGATGGAGAGCCTTGCCAAGAACCTCCCCGGGCTGGAGCGCATTCGTTTTTGGATGACGTTTTCTGACAACTACATCAAGCACCTCACCGTGCTGGAGAACATCGGCATGACTTCCATCGAGCCGATTGAGTTTGAAGGGCAGCAAATCCAGCCTCTCAAGTTCCTTCAGGCCGTTCTTCCCGATCCGGCTTCATTGGGGCCGCTGACCAAGGGCAAGACGTGCATCGGCTGCCTGATTACGGGCAAGTCGAAGGAGACCGGTGAACTTGAATCCAAGTTCATTTATAATATTTGCGATCACGAGGAATCTTACGCGGAAGTGAAGAGCCAAGCGATCAGCTACACCGCTGGAGTCCCCGCCATGATCGGGGCCCGACAACTCGCCTCCGGAGCATGGCTGCGTCCCGGAGTGTGGAATTTGGAGCAGCTGGATCCTGATCCCTTCATGGACGACCTAAATGCGTGGGGGCTTCCCTGGCATGTCCTTGAAGTTGATCAAGAATTGAGTCTGTAGGCGCAGCGCCTGTCTTCGGACAGCCTGTGCCCCTTTTCGAAACAACAAGACACGGCAGCCCCGTGCTCGCGTCGTGCAACTCTGGCCGCATGGCCATTTTCCACTGCAGAGGTCGACTCTGCTTCTTGTTTCCAAAACAGACCCAACTTTAAGATCCCAAATGAATCCATCTACCGGCGCCCAGCGCCCCCTTGTCGTGAAAGCTCCCATCCCATCATACCGCAAAGGCGTTACCGCCATTCCGCAAATCGCCGAGGCATTTCTTGAAAGCGGAATTGCCACGCCATCCTATGTGCTCGATCAACGTGCCTTCCATTACAACGGAAGCATTCTCAAGCATGTTCAGGACGAGACAGGTGCCCAGATCCTTCTTGCCCAGAAGGCCTTCTCCTGCACCGCAATCTACCCGATTCTGCGCAACTACCTCGCCGGAACGACTGCCAGCGGGCTTTATGAAGCACGGCTTGCGGCAGAGGAATTTGGAGGCGACGTGCACGTGTTTTCTCCTGCCTACAAGCCCGATGAAATGACGGAGTTGGTGAAGATTGCCGACCACATCGTTTTTAACTCCATCTCCCAGTGGAAGCGCTATCGGGAGCAGGTTCTCTGTGCTGATCGTCAGATCTCGGCCGGACTCCGCATCAATCCGGAATACTCCGAGGCGTGTGCGGAAATCTATGACCCCTGTGCGCCCGGTTCGCGCTTCGGTGTCTTGGCTTCACTCATGACCGAGGATGATCTGGACGGGATCGAGGGCCTTCACTTTCACACTCTTTGTGAGCAAGGGTCGGACGCACTTGAGCGCACGCTTGAGCATGTCGTGGCAAAGTTCGACAAATACCTTCAAAAGATGAAGTGGCTCAACATGGGTGGCGGCCACCTTATTACTTCGGATCACTACGACGTCCCCCGTCTCATCCGCGTCATCAAGGAGTTGCAGGCCCGCTATCCGCACCTCCAGATTTTCCTCGAGCCGGGTGAGGCGATCTCCTCGGGTGGAGGCGTCTTGATCGGGAGTGTCATCGATATTGTTGAAAACGGAATGCAGATCGCGGTGCTTGATGTCTCCGCGACCACGCACATGCCTGACGTGCTGGAGATGCCTTACCGCCCTGATGTGGAAGGTTCCGGTCAGCCGGGTGAGAAGAAGCACACGTATCGCTTTGGAGGCCCGACCTGCCTCAGCGGCGATGTCATTGGTGACTACTCCTTTGATGAGCCTCTTGAGATTGGCGACCAGATTGTCTTCCACGATATGGCGCACTACACGATGGTGAAGAATTCGACCTTCAACGGAGTGCCTCTTCCGTCCATCTCGATTATGCGTGACGGGGGACCAGTTGAGTTGGTGCGCAAGTTCGGCTACAAGAACTTCAAGTGCCGTCTAGGCTAATTGATGATGAACCTTCTCCCTTCAAACTCCGCGCCCTTTATTGGGGCAACTTCCGATCAGATTGTTTCCGGTCAGGCTGCCATATTGGGCTGCGGATATGATGGGACGACTTCCTTCCGCCCCGGCACGCGCCGGGGGCCGGACGGTCTTCGGGCGGTGAGCGATGCGGGGATTGAGACTTATTCGCCGACGCAGGACCGGGATTTGGAAGACATCCGGTTTTCCGATCTCGGGAATCTGGATATTCCTTATGGTGCGCCGGAGCCGGTGGTGGAGTTGCTGTATCAGGCGACGCGGGAGATTTTTGAAGGGGGGGCGATTCCGGCGATCATCGGCGGGGAGCATTCGATTTCTCCGGGCCCGATCAGGGCGGCTTTTGAGGCTTATCCGGATTTGGTGGTGATTCAGTTTGATGCCCACGCCGATCTCCGTGAGGAGTGGAACGGGACATCGAACTCGCATGCGTGTGCAATGCGGCGGGTGCTCGATTTTTTGCCATCTGAGCGGCTTTTGCAGCTGGGCATTCGATCAGGGACTCGGGAGGAGTTTGTGGAGATGAGGAAGGAGAGCCGTCTGGTGGCTCCGGATGCGGATGCGCTGGCGGCGGCTTTGGAAACGAAGGGTCTGTCGGGAGCGCCGATTTATGTGACCTTCGATCTCGATATTTTTGATCCCTCGTTGGTATGTGGGACAGGGACTCCGGAGCCGGGTGGGATCAGCTGGCAGACCTTTGAGGAGATTCGGGAGGTTCTCGAGGGGGAAACGATCATCGGCTTCGACATCGTCGAGCTCGCGCCGACCCTGGATCCGGGAGAGACCTCTTCGGTGGTGGCGGCCAAGCTGATGAGGGAGTTCCTCCTCATGCTTGGCTGATCCTTTTTAGCCTCCGGTTTTTGGGCCGCGGGGCTTTTTGGGCTTCTCGGCTTGCTGGCCTCCCTGAGCGCCGGCCTTTTTACGGGCCTTCTGGGTTTTCTGAGCCTCTTCAGCACGCTCGGCGAGCTTTTGCATCATCGACTTCTTGGCGGGCTTGTTGGACTCCTTGAGTTCGGCCTCGGGCATTTTCTGCATGAGCCAGGTCTGGCCGATGGAGAAGATGTTTTGGGTGGTCCAGTAGAGGGCGAGGGCGGAGGCGAAGTTGTAGCAGAAGAAGAAGAAGATGATCGGCATGAACATCATGATGCGCTGCTGCATTTTGTCGCCGGTTTTGGGCGTCATTTTCATCTGCAGGATCATGGTGATGGCCATGAGGACCGGAAGGATGTTGAGAGGGAGCTGGGTGCCGAGGAAGGGAAGGGAGAAGGGGAGGTCGAGGACGGCGACGGTATCGGGCTGGGAGAGGTCTTTCACCCAACCGAGGAAGGGTTGGTTCCGGAGTTCCACGGCGTATTGGAGCATGGTGAAAAAGCCGAAGAAGATGGGGATTTGAGCCAGCATGGGGAGGCATCCGCCCATGGGATTGACCCCGTAGGTGCGGTAGAGCTTCATCATTTCCTGATTCATCTTGTTGGGATCATCAGGGTATTTTTCCTTCAGCTCGGCCATTTTGGGCTGGAGCTTGGACATCCGCTTCATGGTGCGGGTGGACTTGGCGTGCAGCGGCCACATGAGCGAGCGGATGAGGATGGTAAGCGCCATGATGGCCCATCCCCAGGACCAGGGATTGTTCTCGCCGCCGAAGAGGTTGGAGAACTTGTTAAGAATCCAGTTGAGCGGGCAACTGATCCATCCGAACCAGCCGTAGTTCATGACTTTGTCTTTTTCGCCCTCGAGGCTGCGAATCAGGAAGTTATTTTTGGGCCCCATGAAGATGTCGAAGACGAGGGTCTTGCTGGCTTTGGGGGCGAGGTTTTCGTCGGGGAGACTGATGGAGGTGGTGAGGAGGTTGGCGCTTTCGCCGCCGCGATCAGCAGGGAGGTCGATGACTGTTGGTTGGGCCCGGAAGGTGGAGCGGTAGGTGTCGGCAGGGTCGACAATGGTGGCGAAGAATTGGTTTTCCACGCCGGCGTAATCGATGCCCTCGGCCAGTTCTTCGCTGAAGGAAAGCTTCTCACTGGAGAAGAATCCTCCCTTGAAGTAGTTCTGATCCTTGCGGTTGTAGTCGCCCTCCTCTTGCCAGAAGAAGTTGAGGTAATTGGGGCGTTCGCCTTTGTGGAGGGGGGCGGAGGAGCCGGTGACCAGATTGATCGATCCAAGGGAGGTGGGGACCTCCGTGGTGTTGTAAAGGTCGAGGGTGAGCTTGATCCGGTAATCTGCTCCGCCACCGTCGTTCACCTTGGTCCAGGTTTTCTTTACTCCGAGGCCGTTGGTGAGGGTTCCGATGTAGACGATTGAGTCGGCGTCCTGGGATTGGATTTTATAGAAGGGAACATCGAGAGTGTCGCCGGATCCGGAGACGAGGGCGCCAATTCGGCTCCTGCCCAGGTCGTTGATGCGGATCTTTTGGTTCAAGTCTTTGACGGTAAGTTCGTCTTTGATGGTGGCTTCCTTGATGCCGCCTTCGAGGGAGGAGAGTTCGAAGATGTTGGTCCCGGTTTCGATTTTGTGGGTGGCGTCGCTTCCGATCGGTTCGCGTTTGACTTCCAGCGATGGGGTTTCGGCGGGAGCGGCGGCCACCGGTGGGTCGACGGCATCGGGGGTTTGCGTGGCGGCTTCTGCGGCTTCGGCAGCGCGTTGAGCAGCGTTATTCTGACTCTGCAGATGAATGTTGAAGGCCAACAGTATGCTGCAGGTGATGAGGACGATCCAGGCTTTGCGATCCATAAGTTTAAAGAGATTGAAAGAGGTCAGCGTTGATTCTTGGAAGGGGATTCCGGTGGGACGGGGTCATAACCGGACCCGCCCCAGGGATGACAGCGCAAAATCCGGCGAATACCGAGCCAGCTGCCTTTGAGTGATCCGTGGGTTTCCACGGCTTCCAGAAAATAGTGTGAGCAGGTGGGCTCGTAGCGGCATCCTGCGGAGGGGCCGCCGAGTGCCTTGAGGAAAGGCCGAAGCGCGACCTGATAGGTGCGGATGCCGAGGCGGATGAGGGTTTTCATGGCTCATCGATCCAGAGGTTGAGCCGCTTGGCTGTTTTGATCCAGTCGCGCTCGAGGTCTTGAAAGGTGGCATCTGCGGCGCGGTATCGGGCGATGGTGACGACCATGTGTCCCGGAGCGAGGTGATGACCCCACTTGCGAATGATTTCGCGGAAGCGGCGACGGAGAAGGTTACGAATGACGGCCTTCCTTGACGCTTTCTTTGAGGTGATGAGGCCGAATTTATGATCATCGAGGGTTTCGAGCTTGAGGGCCCCAATGACCAGATAGCGCCCGGCGGCGGAGTGTCCTCCTTCGCGAACGGACTGGAATTCACTCCAGTCCCTCATGCGCCGCTGACGGGTCAGTCTCATATGACCGCGACGTTCTCCAGTTCATCAAAAAGAGCCACCCGCAGGCGGCTCTTCGATTTACTTGGTGTTGTTTTGCACCGTGTGGCGCTTGAAGTGAATCTCGGCGCCCTTTGGAAGGAGACGCTTGCGACCCTTGCGGCGGCGATTCTTGAGGATTCCGCGACCGGCCTTATCGGCCATACGTGCACGGAAACCATGCTGGCGCTTGCGGACTCGCTTGGACGGCTGGTAAGTTCTTTTCATGGCGTTTGGTCGGAAGAAAGTTGGTTAAAAAGTCACCGTTCGGGTGAGGGGCGCGAAGACTAGCCGTTGCGTCACCCTTGTCAACTCATCGTGGATTTTTTTGAGAAAATCCTTTGGAAGGCCTGCAGTCAGGAGCAGGGATTAGGCTCTGCGACGGCGAGCGAGAAGGCCAAGACCGAGAAGCAGGGAAGCGGCGGTGCTGGGCTCGGGAACCGGGCAGCAACCCAGAATGGCGAAATCGCCGAGGACGGGGTCTCCGCCTACTCCGCTGATGCTAACGCGGTATTCCAGATTCGTTCCGGCAGTGTAGGTGTTGCCGTCGGAGATGTAGTAGTAGCCGATTTGGATGGGATTGCCGGTGGAGGCATCCGTCGCACTTCCCACTTTATTTGGCGAAGAGCTTGCTCCGGTCCCGAGGGTGGCCCAAGAACCACCGTTTTGGCGGACGTAGACGTTGAAGGGACCGGCACCGGTGTTAGTATAATCGATCTGTTCGAAGTAGACGCCATCGACGAGTTGGCTGTCGTTGACCGTCATGCTCAAGGTGAAGTCATAGCTACCATCGACCGGGGAGGCCCAGCAGGTGTAGCGATCGGCGGTAGGCTCATCGAGGCTGGCGGGGATGGTGCCGGTTGCGATACCGGTGTTGGTGTCCCAAAAGAGACGGGAGCTGCCACCCCAGGTTTCCTGGGTATTGCTGGTGTTAGAGACGCAATCGGCCTGATAGGTGATGCCGGAGTAGGTTCCGGCATTGAAGCCAGTGCTTGATTGCAAGCGCATGGAAGTCCCCACGAGGACGCCTTTTGCGCCCCAGTCATCGGAGGCGCTGTTTCCGTTATTGATGGAGAGACCGGGGTCGATCTGACTTCCGGCGGTGTTTTTGGAATACAAGTAGCCCCCGCTGATCGCGGTTCCGATATTTGAACAGGCTGCTGCTTCCCCCTCGGGTGCTCCACCACCGCCTTCATCAATTTGTGCGGAAAGGGGGGCGGCCGCTGCGAGCAAAATGCCCAGAACGGTAAAAAATGAAGGGGAATTCATAGGGGAAATTTAGTTAACTTCTCCAAATAATCATGAATCTCGTATAAAGACCAGTAAAAGTTCCCCTTAGTTTGGACGTTCTCCCGGCAGGCGGTGGAAATTCCAGCAGATCCAGTCGGAGAGAATCAAGGCGTCCTTTACCGGATGCCATTGAAGTTTGATGGTGGCTCCCTGCTTGGGAGCCGAGAGGTTGGCGGGCTCCCAAGGGTGGTCGAGAAGGGTTTTTCCGGCACCATCGGGAATGGCGACGGGATGACGGAGGGATTCGAAACTGGGGTCTTCAACCCAGAACCAGGGGCCGGGCAGGTCGTATTCCTCGGCCAGGAGTTTGGCGACCTCCGGATGAGCCGGAGAAAGGATGACGCGGAAAGTCTGTTCGTCGGCGTGTCTTTCGGAGGCGAACTTGCGGAGGAGATCGTCCCGGCTTTGGATGAACATTTCCGCATCCAGGAAGAGGAGGTCCCCTTCCCGGCGAAAAAAAGCGGTGACCCGACCGCGGGGCGGGATGTTTTCATACGCGACATGGCGGGCGAAGGCGTCCCAGGCTGCGGGGCTTTTGAGGCCCAATTCCACTTCGCGGTCCACGATGGGGCGTTGGAGATAGATGAGGCCGGAGTAGCCGGGGCGTTCGTAAATCAGGCCGAAGAGACCCTCTTTGCGCATGGCGAGGGGAAGGGGGGCGGGGCCGAAGAGGTCGGCTGAGAGCGGCTCATTGCCGGGGCCGCTCTTTCGAAGAAGTTCTATCATTTCATCAGCTGCCAGCACGTAGGGGGCTTGTTCTTCGGGAGATTCCGCTTTGAGGAAGGCGGCCAGGGTTTCATAGGCGACCTTTTGCCATCCTTTGACGGCAAAGGGATCTTCGGGTTGTCGGGC
This sequence comes from Verrucomicrobiaceae bacterium, assembly GCA_051252135.1. Taxonomy (GTDB): domain Bacteria; phylum Verrucomicrobiota; class Verrucomicrobiia; order Verrucomicrobiales; family Akkermansiaceae; genus SW10. Next base: position 221,094 of record JBPOGH010000002.1, read on the forward strand.
GTTGCGATCATGGGAAGGATCGTTCCCGGTGATCAGGGAAATGATACCAACCAGGGTGAGGACAGCCAATCCACCGATGATGACTCGGGAGGCTATTTTGTTTCCCTCTTTTGAAGAGCGTGGTGCATTCCATTCGGATTCGGAGGGGGAATCATCGGGAACCATATGGGGGAGGGAAGCTTACCGGAGGATGCAGCTCAATCATGAAGAGAAGAAGATTTAGCCTTTTGGAGAAGCGTGACACAAATTATCTTTGAGAAATGTCACCTCAGGATGGACTTGCGTTGGGTCTTCTCGCGACGCTATTGGTCGCGTTTTGTTTTTTGATGGGGATTTTTGTTTCCTTGGCGCGCAACGGGAAGCGGAAGTTGAACGAGGTTGATAAGCTGATCGCCGGGATTGATGAACATGAGAGACCGGAAGTCGCATCTTTGGGAAAAAAGAGGGCGGGATGGGAGCGGGATGCGGATTGGTGGAAATCTTGAAGAGAGCCCGGAAGAGTCGGTAAAAGGACGGGATCAAAGAACTCAGGGCAAATTGTGTCGCATTCGTCACATTTCAGCTTTTGTTGCTTGTCGTCTTTGTGTCTAAATCGAATTCCGCCGCAGTAATACGGCTTTTACAAACACGAAAAATGAACAAATTGATCCAAACGATTGGCGCAGGTCTTGCGGCAACAACGGTATCCGCCCTCGCAGGTGATCTTAGCATCCCGGCTCCCGCACCCGCTCCCAGCAATGGAGGTGACTGGTGTGACACCCTTGAAGATCTCGGTAAGCTCTACAAGGACAAGAAGAATCCCTTCATCCAGGAGGTCAAGGTCTTCGGTCGGGCCCAATACCAGTTCGGTTATACCGACGGGACTTACAACGGTCGCGACTTTTCCGGAGACGGTGGTGAGATGCGTCGTTTGCGCATTGGTTCATCGGTGAAGTTCCTTGATGGATTCACTCTTCTTGGGCGTGCAAACCTTGAGAAAGGTGGCTTCCGCGATGATAGCTTCGGCTACGGCGGCATGGATGAACTTTATCTGGATTACGATTTCGGTGATGTGGCCGGATTCGAAGATGTCACTGTTGGATACGGTCGTTACAAGATTGCGATTGGCGGCGAGGAGCACGAATCTTCCAAGAAGATCAAGACTGTTGAGCGCTCCAATTTGGCAAACCTTTTTGCGCCCAGCCGTTCCACCGGTGTGATGATCAGTGCGGAACGCAACAAAGTGGATTACACCCTTGGTATTTTCAGCACGGACAACTCCAGCGCTCTGGGTAACTGGGACGAAGGCAACGCCATTTACGCGAGCGTTGATTTCAAGGCAGGTGGCGGAGACGTGATCCTCGACTTCCTTTACAATGATGCCGATGCCGCTGATGAGGATAGTTTCAACAGCGTTGAGTGGGTTGCTTCCGCGACTTACGAGACCGAGATTGGCAACTGGGACCTGATGACCAGTGCAACCTACGGGGAGCTTTCCCGTGCCGGTGGTTATAATGCCTACGGCATCGTGATCATGCCCTCGACTTTCCTCATTGAGGACAAGCTGGAGGCGGTCTTCCGTTACCAGTGGGGTCACGCCAGTGATGGCAACGGTTTCCAGATCAACAGCCGGAACGTGCGCAATGTTGCGAGCAGAGAAGTTCCCGGAGTGGGAGTGGGTCGTGGTGATGACAACCACACCTTCTACGCCGGCCTCAACTACTACCTTTGCGACCACAACGCGAAGGTCATGACGGGTGTTGAGTATGAGACCCTCGACGGCACTGCTGTCGACCTGGAAGCCACCACCCTTTGGGCGGCTTTCCGGATGTATTTCTAAGACGAGCAAGAATCGTCTTTTTCATCATGGCAGGTATTCCCGGAAGGGGATGCCTGCTTTTTTTTGCTGAATCGATTGTGACGAAACCGTGACACATCATCGGTATCCGCGGCGTGGAATCCGGCTATTGTTCGGTCGTTGCCACCGATTATCAGGCGACTGAACAAAAACCAAAATGACCATGAAATACACTGCGTTGATTGCCCTCGGAATGACTCTCGCCGGTCCTGCACTGGCTCAAGAAAAGATCGTCATGAAGGGTTCCGATACCCTGGGTGCCAAGATGGTGCCCCAGCTTAAAGAAGCTTTTCTCGCCGCCGGCAACAAGGCTGACTTTGAGATCGCTGCCGAAGGTTCCTCCCAGGCATTTACCAACCTTCTTGCGGGCACTTGCAACATCGGGATGTCCAGCCGGGACGTGAAGGATTCCGAGAAGGACAGCTTCACGGCAAAGGGCCAGTCACTGGTAGAGCATGTGGCCGCCTGGGACATGATCGCGGTGGTGGTGAACAAGGGGAACGGAGTTCGCAATCTCAGCCTGAAGCAGGTGGAGGGAATTTTCACGGGAGACATCACCGACTGGAGTGAAGTGGGTGGGAAGCCGGGGAAAATTTCCGCTTACACGCGCAATACCGCGTCCGGGACCTACAAGACGTTTCAGGAGCTGGCGATGAGCAAGCGCGACTACGGTTCGGATACCCAGAAGATGGCCGGGAACGAGCAGATTGCCACCGAGGTGGCTGGAAACGTGAACGGAATCGGGTATGTCGGACTTGCCTATTCGGAGAAGGATGGTCTTCGTGCGGTGAAGGTTGAGGGAGAGGCGCCCAAGCCCCGCAACAAGGCCGATTACCCTCTTTCCCGGAAGCTTTACTACTACACCGTGGGTGAGCCCACCGCTTCAGCGAAAGCGTTTATCGACTGGGCCATCGGTTCCAAGGAGGCTGCAACGGTGATTGAGAAGGTGGGATTCATTCCTGTTGGCGAATAGGTTACGGGATTGTTACAATACTGTCACACAGGGTGCATTTCCCATTGGGAGGTGCATCTTTTAGTGTTCACCCAGTTCGAGAAGGCGAGCGAATATTTTCATGGCGAAACATTTTCAGAAGAAGGGTCGGCGCATTCTCGGCCGGGATCTTCAGGATTGGATTAAGGGTTTTTTTGGGACCAACGCCGCCCTATCGATCGTGATCCTGGGCCTGATCTGTTTTTACCTCATTCGTGAGGCCATCATGTTCTTCCCCTCGCATCATGAGGAGATGACGCTCTACCGGCAGACGGGGCAGGAGTATGTCGGCTACATTATTGACGAGGTGGATGGTCACACCGAGATCATCAGTCTCACCAATCAGGCCTACTTTCAGGAGCTGGATGAGGCCTACGCGGTGGAGCGGGGGATCAGCGATAGCTTTGATGCGCTTCTTGATCCTTTGGAGGATGATGGGGAGGACCTGATTGATGCCTGGGATGAGGCTTTAGGGGATCTTGAGGATGCGCAGGATGAGGGGGACGCGGGAGTGCTTGCGGAAGCGCAGGAGGCGGAAAAGAAGGCGGCGTTCGCCTGGAAAAACTTTGTCAGTGAGCGGCTTTCATCCGTGAAGCGGAGTGAGATTGATACCTACAACCGATTGGATGACGAGGCGTGGTCGGGGCTTTTGGGGAGCATGCCGGAATGGGATCCGCTGGAAGGTGATCCGACGGCTTTTGTGCAAGCCGCCCGTGACCGGATGGATGAGGGGATGGCTGAATTTCGGGAGGCCAAGGATGCGGTGGTTGCGTCAGGGCGGGATTTAAAAGCGCTGCAGAACCGGCTCGTTAAAATTGCGTCGGAGATCAAGAAAGACGCGGTGGCGGATCAGTCCGCGGCGGCGCGGAAGGAGGCTCTTGAGCAGGGGATCCAAATAAGCACTGATGAGGAAAAGAAAGCGGAGCTTCAGAAGCAGCTCGATGAGATCGTGATTCTGGAGGAGTTTCCGTTTGCGGAGCGGACCCTGCCACTCGAGGCCTCAAAGGACGAGCACCGGGAAATTGCTTCCGCGACCCGGGAGAATCTTGAGATGGCGGTTGCGAAACTCCCGAGCAAATTTGCCTCGGCTCCTGCGGCTGCCTTGATTGAGCGGGTTCGGGAAAAGACGCCGGGTTATTTGGAAACCTTGGAAGACAATGTTGAGGATGCTAGCCAATGGCAGTGGGATGAGGAGGTGAGTCACGTGTACTCGGCGGTGGCCTTTTTCTTTGGGAAGGATTGGGTGACGAACAGTTCGTGGCACGACTTTTACGGGCTTCTTCCGTTGTTTACCGGGTCGGCATTGATTTCACTGATTGCGCTCGCGGTGGCCGTTCCGTTTTCGGTGGGGGCTGCGATCTACGTCAACCGGCTTGCGACCCGATGGGAGCAAAACATCATCAAGCCGGTGATTGAAATGGTGCAGGCGATTCCTTCGGTGGTGCTCGGGATTTTTGGAATTTTGGTTCTGGGGGAATATTTGAGGGACGTGAGCCAGTGGCCGGGCTTGTCCTGGATTCCCGGTTTTCCGATGCAGGAGCGCCTGAATATTTTGAACGCCGGTTTACTGCTGGCGTTGATGGCGGTGCCGACGATTTTCACCCTCTGCGAGGATGCGTTGAATAATGTGCCCAGTGCCTTTTCCGAAGCCTCCCTCGCTCTGGGGGCATCGAAGCTTCAAACGGTGATGAAGGTCATTCTTCCTACCGCCTCCTCGGGAATTCTGGCAGCAATCCTTCTGGGTCTGGGTCGGGTGATCGGGGAGACCATGGTGGTGCTTTTGGTGGCCGGAAATAAGATCGCGATGCCGGACTTTGGCGCGGGGTTGGGAGTGATTACGCAGCCGACGCATACGATGACCGGCATCATAGCCCAAGAGATGGGCGAGGTTGCCGCCGATACTCTTCACTGGCGCGCGCTCTTCCTTGTGGGGCTCGTTCTTTTTACCATTTCCCTGTGCATTAACGTCGCGGCACAGCGCATCATCCGTCGTCTCAGTCATGTCTGAAGAACTCCATCATCCCCAGGGGAATCCCTTTGTGGCGAAGTCTCCGGCGCGTCGTCGCAAGGACCTCGCTGCCTCCGTTATTTTTGCGGTAGCGACCTACATTCTTTTGGTGGTGGCAGCAGGGATCTTTCTGAAGATTGCGAGTGCGGGAGCGCCTGTTCTTTTTGCCTCCGATGACTCCGTCATCAATTGGGATTTTCTGACCAAGAATCCCGAGACTCTTGTTGTTTTTGAAAATGAGGCGGGCGAGAAGATCAGGATGGATCAGTCCGAGTTCACGGTGTGGAAGGAGGAAAACCCTGAAGCCGAGGTGCGCAATGAAAAGACCCATGCCTACACGGGAGGGGGAATTCTTGGGCCACTTGTGGGGACGGCGCTTCTGGTGGTGACTTGCATGGTGGTGGCTCTGATCGTCGGGATTTCTGCGGCGGTGTTTCTCAACGAGTATGCGCGGAAGGGGCGCCTGATGAATGCGATCCGGTTGGCGATTATGAATCTCGCGGGGGTGCCGTCGGTGGTCTTTGGGCTTTTTGGATTTGCGCTTTTCTGTCTCAGCGATTGGTGGCCTGCGTTGACTTATACGATCAATGAGGAGCGGACGTTGGGGTATTTTGCGATTCCGCTTACCGATGGTTACCTGAGTTTTCAGGGATGGGGGTCGGGGTCCTCGCTGATTGCGGGCGGGCTCACCTTGGCGGTGATGGTGTTGCCGGTGATCATTGCGGCTTGTGAGGAATCCCTTAAGGCGGTGCCGAAGGGCTTTCGTGAAGCGTCCCTCGCGTTGGGAGCGACCCGGTGGCAGTGTATCCGGACGGCGGTGCTGCCCTATGCCTCGCCCGGCATTTTGACGGCCTCGATTCTCGGAGTGACCCGGGTGGCGGGGGAGACGGCACCGATCATGTTTACCGCGGCGGTGGCTGATAAGGCCAAGCTTCCCTGGCAGGAGGCCGACGGGAACGGCATCTTCTGGATCAGTGATCTGATGCAGCAATCGGTGCAGGCCTTGCCGTATCACATCTACACCTTTGCCCGTCTTCCAAACACCGAGGAGACTGCGGCGATGCAGAATGGCACGGTATTTGTTTTTCTCCTTCTTGTTACCGGCTTCGCCGGGCTTTCCATCTTTCTCCGCGTCCTCTTCCGCTCCAAGCTGAAGTGGTGATCCTATCAATTTATCACAGCCCATGACCGACTCTCCCGAAACCCTCGATTCCCAGGATGCGACTGCGCCTGAAGATGGATCGATCATTACGATCGACGATCTCAGCTTTAGCTACGATCTGGGAAAGACGAATACCCTTCGCAATATTTCCCTCGATATTCCGGCCGGAAAAGTGACGGCGTTTATCGGGCCTTCGGGGTGCGGCAAGTCGACCCTGCTCCGTTGTCTCAACCGGATGAACGATCTCGTTGATACGGCCAAAGTGACGAACGGATCGATCAGTATTTTGGGGCAGGACATTCATGCGCCTGATGTGGAGGCGATCGAGCTTCGGAAGCACGTGGGAATGGTCTTCCAGAAATACAATCCTTTCCCCAAATCGATCTACGAGAACGTGGCTTACGGTCTGCGGGTGCAGGGGATTAAGAAGAAGTCGGTGCTGGATCAGGCGGTGGAAGAGTCGCTGCAGAAGTCGGCCCTATGGTCGGAAGTGAAGGATCGCCTGAATACGAGTGCTCTGGGGCTATCCGGAGGTCAGCAGCAGCGCCTTTGCATCGCCCGGACGATCGCGGTGAAGCCCCAGATTGTTCTGATGGACGAGCCCTGCTCCGCTCTGGATCCGATTGCCACGGCACGGATTGAGGAATTGATTGCCGAGCTGCGCAAGGAGTTCACCATTGTGATCGTGACGCACAACATGCAGCAGGCGACCCGCGTTTCCGACCGGACGGCCTTCTTTTATCTGGGTGAGCTCATCGAATATGACGGGACTGAGAAAATTTTCGGAAATCCTTCAAAAAAACAGACCGAGGACTACGTCAGCGGACGTTTTGGTTAATAGCAACACACTGCCATGAATTCCCACATTCTTAAAAACTACGACGACGATCTTCACCAGCTCAAGGACTCGGTGCTGGAAATGGGTGGAGCCGCGAGTCGCGGACTGGAGAAGGCGGTCCGGGGTCTGATTGAGGGAGATGCGGAAGCGTGCTCCGATGTCATCGACGAGGACGAGATCATTGATGCCCAGGAAAAGAAGATCGACGAACAGGGGATGTCCATTCTGCTGCGGTTCAATCCGGTAGCCTCCGATCTCAGGCTCGTGCTTTCTTCAATCAACATTTGCCGGAGCCTTGAGCGTATTGGTGATCATGCGGTGAATATTGCCAAACGGTCACGCAAGATTCTCAAGGGGAATGAGAGCAGTGAGGCACGCCTCATTGATCCGCTTTTCAAGGAAGCCCGTCACATCGTGACCTCGTCGCTGACGGCCTATGCTGATGTTGATCAGGAATTGGCGATGAAAGTGATTGAGATGGATGCCAAGGTTGATGAAATTCATCGCTCGTTGAGCAAGAGTCTCAGCTCAAAGATCGCCGAGCAGGGCGGTGAGGACACGGAGGCACGTCTTAACATTCTTTTCATTTCCCGGAGCCTGGAACGGATTGGTGATCTGGCAGTGAACATTGCGGAAGATGTGGTTTTCATTACCTCGGCGGAGGATATCCGTCACACTTAGGAAGGATTACTCCCAGAGCGATGGGTGATTTGTTAATTTTTGCTTTTTTGTTGGAGGGGTGACTCCGATTTAGGCCCGGTAAATTGGGGGATTCAACAGGAGAGCTTGACATTAATTAAGTTTTCTTAAATAATGTGAACAAGTCACCGGAAGCACATGAATTTTCGCATCTCCCTTTCCATTGTCCTCCTCAGCCATTCTGTCCAGCTGGCCGGTGCTGATGTCGCCCTATCCAATTCCGGAATGGAGCGGGCTGCGGCATCCAATGGTGCTCCCACTTCTTCCAACCAGTCATCTCCCGACGGTTGGCTCTCGACCCAGATTGCGGGTTGGAGCGTTTCGTCGACTGACGGTTATTCTCCTGCGGAAGGGGCTGATTTTTGGCTTGGGTCTGTTAGCAGCACCGACACGAGCGATATTTCCAATAGCATCACGGGGTTGGAAGCGGGCCAAACATACCTTTTGGAGTTCAGTGCGGCTTCGATCGCGGCGGGGGTCGATATCAGCGGGAACACGACGAACTCCGAAGTTCCGCAGGTGGCTTTCATTTTGACGGACCAGTCGGATTTTACCGGTGGGGTGACGGTCTTTGAATCTCTGTCGGGCGGATCGGGATTGGCGAGCCCGAACTGGGAGTCTTTTTCGTATCAGTTCACTGCTGCTCCCGGGCAGGACACGGCGTATCTCCTTTTTGGAGCACCGGATCTGGCTCCAGGTTCCTCCGGCCTTTTTGCGGTGGATAATGTGAGCGTGACTCCGGTTCCCGAGCCGGGTTCTGCGGTGTTGTCCTTCCTTGCGGTTGTGCTTCTGGGTCGCCGTCGTCGATAGGGGTTCTCCCTTTGGCGTCTCCAATTGCTCCGGGCTGGATCGCAGTGCCGGAGTTTTTTGTTTATTGTTCGAATTGGAATGGCAGTGGAAGAAATCCCATTCCGCGAATTGCCGATCCGGTGTTGTGGTAGGTGATGGAGTTTCTTTGATGTCCGGTGAAGGGGACATGGGTGTGTCCGAAGTAGCAGTTTTCGATGTTGCCTGCTTCCTGCGGAAGAATCTCGTGAAGGTAGCGTTCCACCCGGGCAATGGTGGGATTCCTTTGAAAGTAGAGGTGATGGAACAGCATTCCCAGACCGGTGGAATCGACTCCTTTGTAGAGGAGTTTGCTGATTGTTCCTTTTTGGGAATCGTTGTTCCAGGCTTCGCGGTATGGGCCCAGCTTCGAAGCTGACATTCCCCAATTCGCGCAGTCTCCGTGGAGGAAGATGGAGGAGTCGAGTTGGAAAAAATATGGATGGATCCGCAACCGGTTGACCTTGTTTGCGAGTCGCAGGAGGTTTTTGTGATGGCGCTTCTGGCAATCGTGATTGCCGAGGATGTAGTTGATTTGGGTTTCCGGAAACCGCTCGAGAAGGGTTTCCAGCCAGGTGAAGGCCGAGTGCAGGGTGGCCTCTTCATCACCTACTTCACTCCAGCGGAAATCAAAGGTGTCTCCGTTGAGGACGAGGAGGTCGGTGTTTGCGATCTCTTTGGCGAGGTCTTCGATGAGCTCGTGACCCTGTGACCGACCTGCGAAGAGGTGGAGATCGGAGATGACGAGGCCATTTTTCAAGGGCGTGGTGTTAGAGTTCTTTGCCGTTGATGTGGAGCTCGTGAATGGACCAGTAGAGTTTGTGTTTTCCGGTCTGGGTGATGCGGAGGAATTTGGCTTCGGTGGGATCGAAGTAGATTTCGGTGAGGGGGTTTTCGCCTTTGCCTTTGGCGAGTGGTTTGGACCATTTTTTGCCGTCGGTGGAGACCTGGACTTCGTATTTGCGGGGGTAGTCTCCGGCGGAGGGGCGGGTGTCGAGGGTGACGGTGCTGATGCGGGAGAGTTTGGGGAATTCGACCTGGACCCACATGCCGGGCCTCATGCTGGAGCCGGTGGTGTAGCGGGATTTGGGGTCGCCATCGATGCAGCCGTTGAGATCCTTGGCGCCATTGCTGGCGGTGAGCTTCCAGTCCTGGCGGTTGGCGAGGACGGGGGGTGAGAGGTCTTCGAGTTCCTGTTGGGTCCAGGGTTCTTTACGGGAGCTGTGTTTTTTGCGAAGGGCGGCGACCTGATGAGGGTGGGTGAGGCCGGCTTTGTTTCCGAAGGAGTTGCGGATGTAGGTGGTGACATCGGCGATCCATTGGTCGTCGTTGGTGGCCATGGCGACCATGAGGCCTTCGTATTCCTTGCCATCGAGGTCACCGGTGAGTCCGTGGAGGAGGGTGCGGATGGGGGTGTCACCGTTGCCGGCGAGGCGTGGGTTGTTGACGAAGGAGGGGGCGAGGAAGTGGCCTTTTTGGCCGGGCATGGGGGTGCCTTTGCCATCGGCTCCGTGGCAGGAGAAGCAGAGTTGCTGGTAGATAACCTGGCCGTTTTCCATGGATTTGGCGAAGGCGGCGCCGAGTCGCTGGCGGGCTTTTTCTTCCTGGAGGGCGCTGAGGGCGGAGCCCTGGAGGTTTTTGATGGCGTTGATGGTTTCGTTTTCCGAGTGGGAGGCGAGGAGGGCGTCGGTGAGGGCGATGAGCTTGGGGTCCTGGCTGCCGGAGGCGCCGATGGAGTTGACGGTTTGGATGACCATTTCGATGTCATCGACGAGGGCGGGGGAGGAGGAGAGGGTGTCGATGAGGGCTTGGTTTCCGCTGGCGAGGAAGGGCTCGGTGAGGCGGACGGCATTGGTGCGGACGAGTGAGGATTGGTCGGCGAGGGCGAAGGCGGCGAGATCCGGGGTGAGTCGGGAGATGCCTTCGAGAGTCCAGAGGGCGTGGAGGCGGGCGAGCTCCGAGGAGTGGGAGCGGGCCATTTTTTCGAGGGCGGGTGCGACGGTGTCGCGGTCCTTGCGGAGGATGATGAGTTTTTGGGCGGTGTCACGCCACCAGCCGTTGGGGTGGGCGAGGTGGGCGACGAGCTCGGCGGTGGATTCGTCGAGCATGCGGGGTTGCTTGTCGGGTTTGAAGGTGGGGTGGGTGAGGCGGTAGATGCGGCCTTTTTGGATGTTCTTGTGGATGCCCCATTTGTCGATGACGCCACGGAGGTAGGATTTTGGACGGGTCCAGTTGCCCTGCTGGATGATGCCGCGGTGCATGTCGATGACCATCATGGCGCCGTCGGGAGAGGTGGTGGCCCAGAGGGGGCGGAAGTTGATGTCGCGGGTGCGGATGAACTCGGTGCCGGGGTAGGCGTTGGTGAGGACGGTTTTTCCGTCCTTGCGGGTGACTTTGGCGCGTCGGATGAGGCGGCCGACGGGCTCGGGGATGATGAGGTCTCCTTTGAGGTCGGCGGGGAGGCGGTCGCCACGGTAGATGCCTTGGCCGGCGCATCCGGTGAAGTTGTTGAGGCCACCACGGGCGTTGACGCGGCGGGTGCCGCCCTGGACATCGGGGACGTCGGCGATGGGGGAGACTTCGCGGAAGCCAGGAGCTTCCTGGCCGGAGAGGTCGAGGGCGCCGTATTTGATGGGTTGCTGGAAGTAGAAGGCGGGTTTTTCGCCGCCGGCGGCGGAGTAGTAGAGGCGGCCGGCGTCGTCCTGACCGATGCCCCATTGTCCACCGCCACGGGGAAGTGGTTGGACTTCGAGTTTTTCGTCGGTGAAGCGGTAGGCTTTGTTCTCGTAGGTGATGTGGATGGAGTTATCGAGGTTCCAGATGAGGCCGGAGGGTTGGTGCTCCATGTTTCCGCCGCGCTTGCCGCCTTCGTAGATTTTGACTTTTTCGTCGGCGACGCCGTCGTTATCGGAATCGCGGTAGGTCCAGAGGTCGAGGGTGTTGGTGATTCCGACCATGATGCGGTCATCGAGAGGGAGGACCATGCGGGGGAGGAGGAGGTTATCGATGAAGATGGAGTGCTTGTCGTAGGTGCCGTCGCCATTGGTGTCCTCGTGGCGGGAGATGCGGGAGGTGGGTTCCTGCTCGCCGGTGGCATCGGCATCCTGCATGTAGGTGCGCATTTCGACGACGTAGAGGGCGCCATTTCCGTCCCAGGCCATGGCGACGGGCTCGTGGATGTGGGGGTCGGAGAGGACGAGGTCGAGGGAGTAGTCGTCCTGGAGCTCGATGGATTTTTGGGCGTCCTCGATGGAGAGAAATCCTTTTTGATAAACTTTGTCGCCGGGGGCGGCGAGGAGCGGGGAAGTGAGGAGGAAGGGGAGAAGACGCTTCATGTGTGAAATGTGGACTACGGGCACTTAGGAAAGGAAGTTGCGATTTTTGAGAAATTTTAGGGGATTGTCCGCGTAATGGGGGGCATGAAATTTGTCAGACATCTTATTTTCGGGTTCCTGGTGGTGAATGGGGACGCGGAGATGCAGGAAGTGAAGGTGGGGGCGGGAGGTTTTGGGAGTTTGGAGGAGGCGCGGGATCATGTGCGGACCTTGAAGAAGGATGGGCCGGTGGTGGTGACGGTGGCGCCGGGGATTTATGGATTTGAGAAGGCGGTGGTTTTTGGTCCGGAAGATGGTGGAACGTTGGAGGCTCCGGTGACGTATCGGGCGGAGGGGGAGGTGATTGTTGATGGGTCGAAGGTGATTCCCTTGGGTGGTGCTGAGGTGGTGACGGCAGAGGAGGAGTTGCTGCGTTTGGCTGAGGTAGCGCGGGGGAACGTGGTGAAGGTGCCGGTGGAGGATGCGGGGTTGGTGAGGATTTTGAGGAGTGCGTCGCCAGTGGCCTCGCTGATCATGCAGGATGGGGAGCTGCTGCGTCCGTCGCGGTTTCCGAATGTGGGGTTTGCGCATGCGAAGGAATTGATTTTGGCGGATGAGGGGACGCGTTTTCAGCATGATCCGGTGAGGGGGACGCGGGAGAAGCCAAACGGGGCGATTTTTACGCTGCGCGAAAAGCCGGCCGGGAGTTGGGGGCAGTGGAAGCGGGAGGTCGAGGCGCAGGAGCGGGCGATATCGACCGGTTACATTTGCTCGCAGTGGTATCGGGAAGTGATGCCGCTGCACTCGGTGAGCGAGCAGGGGGAGATTCGGTTTGTGACGCAGTCGCGCTACGGGCTGGAAGAGATGGTGGAGAAGTTTCAGTCGCGGCAGGCCTTTATGCATTTGATCTGTGAGATCGATGAGCCGGGGGAATGGTATTTTGATCCGAAGGAGGAGGCGTTGTATTTTTGGCCGGTGGCCGAGGTGACGGAGAAGTCACGGTTGGCGGTGGCGGCGGGGAATGGTTTTTTGACGGTGAATGGGGCGAGTCATATGCGCTTTGAGGGGTTTACGGTGCAGGGGGTTGTTTCGGGGAATATGGTGGAGATTTCGAGAGGCGAGGGGAATCGGGTGGCGGGGCTGACCTTGCGGAACTCGACGGCGGTAGCGATCTCGCTGGACGGGAAGAACAACGAGGTGCACGGGTGCGATGTTTATGATGTGACACGACTGGCGCGGGTGACGGGTGGGCGGGCGAATGAGAAGGAGATCACGGCGGGGGGGAATGTGGTGGCGAACTGCCATTTCTACCTGAATAAGTTGAGCGGGGTGGCGCCGACACTGGGGTTGAGCGGGACGGGGAATGTGGTGCGGAATTGTTTGTTCCACAATTTGCCGGGGCAGGCGTTGGTGTTTAACGGGAACGATCATCTCATTGCGAAGAACGAGTTTTTCAACATCGGGTTCGAGGAAGGAGATGGGGCGACGATTTACTCGGGGGCGCAGTTTTGGGGATACGGGACGCGGATTGAGCACAACTTTTTGCATCACATTATGTCGACGGACGGGATGATGACGCGGTCGGGGATCATGCTGGATGACCATGATTCGGGGAGGGAAGTGATCGGGAACGTCTTTTACAAGGCGGGGCACGGGTCGCTGGCGATCAATGGGGGGACGGGGCTGAAGGTGGAGGGGAACATTTTCATGGAGGGGAATTACGGGGTTTGGATTCGGGTGATTGGGGATGTGAAGGGGCGGATTGCGAATTTGGCGAAATTTGAAACGGGGGAGCTGAAGCGGGGGGACAAGCATGATTATGTTTGGCGTTGCGAGCAGGTGGTGGGGAAGGAGGGTTGGAACAAGGCTCCGTGGACGAAGTATCCGACCTTTGCGAAAGTGATGAACCAGCCGAACGAGCGGCGATTTTATCCGATCGAGATCGGGGTGAAGGATACATGGGGATATGGGATGCATCATGAACTGACTTATGTGCATCCGCAGGCGCCGAAGGACGGGGTGGTTTTTGAGAATACGCAGGAGCTGGATCCGGAGGTGGCCTTTGTGAATGCGGAGGCTTTGGACTTCCGGTATGCGGCGGGGCAGGGGGAGGGGAAGCCGGCGATTCCTTTTGGGGAGATCGGGCTTTATTTGGATGAATCGCGGAAAAATATGCCGGATCCGGGGCGGTATCGGGCGGCGATTGCGGACCACTACCGGGGGCGGCGATCGTCGAATTTACGGGCGAAATACGACTTCGACGGGGTGAATAAGACGATTTACTGGAACACGGGTGAGGTGCTGGAGAGGTTGCCGTTGAAAAAGTAAGTCATATTTCTTCGCAACATTTGGCTGTTTTGCGATGTTTTAAGAATGATGAAACACCTACTCATCCTTACTGCGTTGTTATTGCCGGCCCAAGGGCAGGATTTGTCAGAAGTCGACCGGCAGCTGCTTCTGGACAAGCTTCAGGAGATTCAGGAGTCGGCGAACTCGGCGGCGAAGAGCCGGTTTGGGACGGCTGTCTCGGCATTTAAGGCGGCAGCGTCGAGCGATGTGGCGGCCCACGAGCTGTGGCTGAAGTGTGTGGAGAAAGTGGATTTCCAGGATGAAGCGAAGAAGACCTCGGACTTTCGGGAATGGCGTAAGCGGCACAAGGATCGCACGGATAGCCCGGGGTTTCGGCGGGCGTTGCGTCATCAGCTGAATTGGTTGCTGCTCACGATCGAGGTGACGCAGAATCCGGCGGCGATATCGGGGATGAGCGATCAGGCGATCAGTGCGATTGAGGCGATATTGGGGGATGGGCAGCTGTTGGAGAATCAGGGTCAGTTGCTGAAGGCATCGGTGCTGAGTTCGTATTTTGCGAGGGCGTATGATTTGGGTGGTTTGCAGGTGCAAGGGTGGTCGAATGCGCCGCTGAACATTGGGACGATGTATGAGTTGATCATTTTGCCGCCGTGGCAGAATGAGGATTCGATCGAAAAATTGCGTCGTGGGTGGCTCAAGCGCATTGAGCATGAGGGGTTGGCGGTGAAGGCCTTTAGCCGTGAAGGAGAGAAGGACCGGATTCCGGAATTTGAAAAGTGGCTCGCGAATGACCGGCTGGGGCTGATGTGGAAGATGGAGGTCGATCTTTTCCGGGCCGGGGACCAACGACCGGCAGCGCTTCGGATGCTGGATCATTTGAAAAAGAATCTGAATCACAATGATGCGAGTGCGTGGATCAACGATTTCACGGCTTTGGTGAGCGGGAAAAAGCTTCCGGCCGAGATTGAAGCGGAGAAGAAGGAGTTGGATGGGAAGGCTCCGGCAACTCGCGTTCCCCAACCTTGACCTTCTTGGCCGTCCTGCCTAGCTTCCCGCCCTATTTCAACTAGCGGCGCTATGAGCAACCAAGACGGTAAATCCTACAAAGACACCCTGTTTCTGCCCAAGACAGACTTCCCGATGAAGGGGAATCTGACGGTGCGGGAGCCGGCTCGACTCGAACAGTGGAACTCCGAAGGTCTCTACGCGCGAATTATTGCGAAGCGGAAAGCCGAAGGTGCGCCACGCTTTATTCTCCATGACGGACCGCCCTTTGCGAATGGCGATGTGCACATGGGGACGGGCCTGAACAAGGTGCTGAAGGATTTCGTGGTGAAGTCCAAGACGATGGCGGGGTTTGAAACGCCGTATATCCCGGGCTGGGACTGTCACGGGTTGCCGATCGAATTCAAGGTGATGCAGGACGAGGATGCGCGGGACGTGGAGCCGGCGGAGATTCGTCGTCGCTGCGAGACCTTTGCGCGCGGGTGGATTGATACGCAGCGTGAGTCGTTCAAGCGCTTGGGTGTTTTTGGTGATTGGGAGAATCCTTATCTCACCTTGGACCCGGGTTATGAGGCGAATATCATCCGGACTTTTGCGGCGTTGATTGAAAAGGGCTGTGTTTATCAGTCGAAGAAGCCGGTGCAGTGGTCGTATGGGGCCAAGACGGCCTTGGCCGAGGCCGAGGTGGAGTATCAGGACAAGAAGTCGACGGCGGTGTTTGTGAAGTTTTCGCTGCTGAATGCGGACAAGCTTCCGGAGGGGGCTTCGATTGCGATCTGGACGACGACTCCGTGGACGCTTCCGGCGAACCTGGGGATTGCGGTGCATGAGCGTTTCACCTACACGATCGGGAAGTTTTCCAATGGGGAAACGATCATTGTGGTGCGTGATCTTTTGGCTGATTTTCAGGAGAAGACGGGGCTGACTCTGGAAGAGGAATTGGGTGAGATCAAGGGGGCGGAGCTTGAGAATCTGGAAGCGCAGCATCCGTTTCTGGATCGCACTTCCAAAGTGATTCTGGCGCAGTTTGTGACGACGGAGTCCGGAACCGGTGCGGTGCATATTGCGCCCGGACATGGAGCGGATGACTACGCGATTGGTCAGCAGACCGGATTGGGTGTGTTGAGCCCGGTGGACGACGACGGTCTCTTTACGGAGGAGTGCGGCGTGCCTGAATTGGTGGGAATGCACGTGTTTAAGGCGAATGCCCGCGTGGTGGAAATTCTTGAGGAGAAGGGTGCTCTTTTGGGTCAGGAGACCTATGCGCACAGCTATCCGCATTGCTGGCGCTCGAAGACGCCGATCATTTTCCGTGCGGTGGAGCAGTTCTTTATTTCGATCGATCAGCTGCGTGAAAAGGCGTTGAAGGAGATTGATGAGACGGAGTGGCTTCCGAAGTGGGGACGGAACCGGATATACGGCACGGTGGAAGCCCGTCCCGACTGGTGTATCTCGCGTCAACGGACGTGGGGGGTTCCGCTTCCGGTGTTCTTTAAGGAAGATGGGGAGCCGATTGTGTCCGCTGAGTTGGCCAAGAAGGTGGCTGATTTGGTGGAGAAGGAAGGAACGAACGTGTGGTTTGAGAAATCGGATGCCGAGTTGGCGGAGATTTTTGGGCTTCCGGCGGGATCGACGAAGTGTCGTGACACGCTTGATGTGTGGATTGATTCGGGTTCGAGTCATGTGGCGGTGCTTGATGCGCATCCCGAGCTGAGTTGCCCGGCGGATCTCTATCTTGAGGCGACGGACCAACATCGTGGATGGTTCCAGAGCTCGCTGATGCTTTCGGTAGGGGTGCGGGACAAGGCTCCTTACAAGACGGTACTGACGCACGGTTTTGTGGTGGACAAGGACACGGGTAAGAAGACCTCGAAATCCGATGCCAAGAAGAAGGGGAAGCCGACGGATGCGGCGCACTTTTACAACAAGTATGGTGCCGATATTATGAGGCTCTGGGTTTCCTCGGTGGACTGGCAGAACGAGGTTCCCTTTGGTGAGGACCTTTTCCAGCAAGTGGGCGAGCCCTACCGGAGGCTCCGGAATACTTTTAAGATTCTTCTCGGCAACATGCGTGATGAGAAGGTGGAGGAGCCGGAATCACTTCCCCTGATTGATCAATGGGTCATGGCGCGTCTTCAGGTGATCATCCGGGAGGTACGAGAAGCTTACGAGAATTACGATTTCCGTAAGGTGTTTTCCCTGGTGAACCAGTTTGCGGCGAGTGACCTGAGTGCCTACTACATTGATATCACGAAGGATCGTCTTTATTGCGATGCGGAAGGATCGGCTCAGCGGAAAGCGAGTGTCTGGGTGATCGGGGAAATCTTTGATGCACTGGTGAAGCTTCTTGCTCCGGTTCTGGCCTACACGGCTGAAGAGGCATGGGAGCACGCAGGCCGTGAAGGCAGTGTGCATGAGCAGAAGTTTCCGGAGGTGAACGCAAAGTATGCAGACACGGGTGCGATCGATCAGGTGAACAAGCTTCTTGAAGTGAAGGCGGTGATGCAGACCGCGATCGAAGAAAAGGTGCAAGCCAAGGAGTTCAAGAAGAACAACGAAGCGAGCGTGACGCTGACGGTGCCATCGAATCATCCGTGTCTTGATCTCTTGAAGGATCATGCCTTTGCGAGCGAGTTCTTCATTGTGAGCGAGCTTAAGGTGGAAGAGGGGAGCGCGCTCTCCGCGATTGTTACCGGGACGAGCCATGAGATGTGCCCGCGCTGCCGGAAGTATGAGCCGCTTGTCGGTGAGCTCTGCCAGCGCTGCACGGACGCGGTATAGGCCGGAATTTACCGGGAGAGAGCGGAATTTCACCCACCGGATGGTGGGTGGTTTGGCTGCCTACGTGCATCAGGAAGGTTGATGGAGTGATCGGGAAAGTAGGGCGTTGGATGATCGGGACGATGGTTAACAAGCGTGAATATTATTGACTTCAATAATTCCTCTTGACAGGATGGTGTCCATCTTGGTGGGGGTTGTTTAGGCGGCCCCAACCAAATTCCCCCCAATCCCCCCCAACCCCCCAATATTTACCCCTGTTACGCGATATGAAGCGTTACCCAAGCATCTGGGGCCTGGCAATTTTTCCTTGCTGGCTTCTGGCAGATAGCCCCGTTCCCTCACCACTTGATTGGTCGGGAGACTCCCCGGTTTCCTACTTTGAGCGCCTGAGTTTTGACTTTAGTGACGCCGATTCGGCATTGGAGCCGGATGAAGGAGTCATTCCGTCCACTGATTTGATTCGTTTTGGTGACGAAAAGCACGAGTCGGGAGAGGCTCATTTTGAATTTGAAGGAATAGGAACGGGATTCGAACCGGTTGAGCAGACGGGTCAGCTTTTCGAGGGTGGATTTTCCGCAGGGTTGGAGCTGGATGAGGGTCGGGTGGAGAGCGCCGCAGAGCCCAAAGCGATCGATTTGGGACTGAGCGGGTCCGGAATTGACGGCGTGTTGCAAGTCGGTGGTGCCGGAGAGGGCAACTTTCTGAGTTCGATGAGTTCGGGGAATCCGGAGTATATCGGACTGGAATCGACCGGTGACAACGGATTTCTAAATGACTTCGATCACAATTCCTTTCCGAGTTTAACCACGGTGATGGTCTGCTTCTTTTTGCTAGGTTTCGTGGCCTGGAATAGCAGGGCCTAGGTTAGGCCGGTGATCGTGGCGCTGAGGTCCTGAGGACGTTGGTCGTCCGGGGAATCGAGGGCGCTGTTAGTTTTCGACTTCGGGGATGGGGTCGGATTTTAGGATGGGGGTGCCTTCCCAGATGGTTTCGTGGGTTTGGGGGTTGTAGGTGAGGATGCGGTGGGCGGAGTGGGGTGCGGGGGGGCGGTTTTCTTGGGGGATGAATTTTGCGAGCTCATCGGCTTTGGTGCGGTGGGCGGGGTCGATGGGATCCTTGGCGAGGAGGTTGTGCCATTCGTGGGGGTCGTTGGGGTGGTGGTAGAGTTCTTCGGAGCCATCGGCGTAGCGGATGTAGCGCCAGTCGCGGGTGCGGATGCCGTTGTTATGGGCGCAGTGGGTGGTGATGGCGGGTTGGGTGCGTGGGGTGTTGGGATTTTGGAGTTGGGGGCGGAGGGAGAGGCCGTGGAGTTGGTGGGCGGGTGGGGTGAGGTCGAGCAGGTCACAGAGGGTGGGGTAGATGTCGAGGAGTTCGGCGGGCTCGTGGACGGTTTGGCCGGGCTTGATGCCGGGGCCGGCGAAAATGAGGGGGACGCGGGTGCCGTCATCCCAGAGGGTGTTTTTTCCGGTGATTTGTTTTTCGCCGATGTGCCAGCCGTGATCCGACCAGAGGATGATGAGGGTGTTTTCCTTGAGTCCGGTTTTTTCAAGGGTATCGACGAGGCGGCCGATCTGGGCGTCGACGAAGGTGGTGCAGGCGAGGTAGGAGCGGGTGAGGTTTTTCCATTGCTTGTCCTCTTGAAGGTATTTGAGGCGGGGCTCGGGGAGTTTCCAGTGGAGGTGCCAGGAGAAGCGTGGGGTGTCGTCGCGATCGGTGGGGTGGATTTGGGGAAGCCGGAGGGTGTCGAGTGGGTGGAGGTCGAACCATTTTTGGGTGGTGTAGCAGGGGACGTGGGGGAGGAAGAATCCGGTGGCGCAGAAGAAGGGCTTTTGGGATTTCTCGGCGGCCTGGCGGGTGAGGAAGTCGACGGTCCAGGAGGCGATTTGGTAGTCGCCTTTGTCTTCGTCCTTGTGAGGGAAGGTGCCCCAGTCGACGAGGGGGTGTTGGGAGGGTGCGTTGGCGAGGGGTTTTTTGGGGAAGGGTGCGGCTTTGGCGGCGGGGCCGAGCTCGTGCCATTCGGGGTGGGGGCCGTTGAGGGTGCGTCCGGTGTTGCCGTGGAAGATTTTTCCGGAGGTGGCGGTGTGGTAGCCGTTCTTGGAGAGATGTTGGGCGAGGGTGTCGAGTTGGGCGAACTCGGGGAGCTTGCGGAAGAAGGGGGCGAGGCCGTAGATGCCGGTGCTGCCGGGTCGGAGGCCGAGCATGAGTGAGGTGCGGGAGGGATTGCAGAGGGGTGATTGGCAGTGGGCGTTGGCGAAGAGGGTGCCGTTTTGGGCGATGGAGTCGATGTGCGGGGTGATGGAATTGGGGTGGCCGTTCATGCAGCCGATCCAGTCGTTTTGGTCATCGATGGCGATGAAGAGGATGTTGGGTTTTTCGGCGAAGAGGGGAAGGGTGAGGGAAAGGGCGAGGAGGAGGCGCTTCATGATAGGAATCGTATCGTTACGGGGCGGAGTGAGAAGATCATTCGTTTGAGGGTGGATTGGGCGAGGGTGATTTACATCTTGATGGGATTTTGGTTTCTAGGGCGTGATGAGTTTGGAAACGCGGCAACTGGAGCGGGTGAATGATCTGTTGCGGTCGCTTGCGTCCGGGGGAAACGCTTTTTATCAAGGGAAGCTGGCTGGGTTGTCGGAGGTGGGGAGTTTGGCGGAGTTTGTGGAGCGGGTGCCTTTTACGACGAAGGGTGAGTTGGCGGCTGATCAGGAGGCGCATCCGCCGTATGGGACGAATTTGACGTGGCCGTTGGAGAGTTACTGTCGTTTTCATCAGACGAGCGGGACATCGGGGCGGCCGATGATTTGGTTGGATGATGTGGCGGGTTGGGAATGGTTGCGGGGGAACTGGGAGTGGGTGTGGGAGGAGGCGGGAGTGAAGGCGGGTGAGGCGGCGTTTTTTCCGTTTTCGTTTGGGCCGTTTTTGGGATTTTGGGCGGGGTTTGAGTCGGCGACCCATCTGGGGATTCGGGCGATTCCGGCGGGCGGGTTGTCGAGTGAGAATCGGATCAAGATGATGGAGCGGCTGCGGCCGGAGGTGTTGTGTTGCACGCCGACGTATGGGCTGCGGCTGGCGGAGGTGGCGGAAGATGCGAGGGCGCTGGGGGTGCGGA
Source organism: Verrucomicrobiaceae bacterium (assembly GCA_051252135.1). Lineage (GTDB taxonomy): Bacteria > Verrucomicrobiota > Verrucomicrobiia > Verrucomicrobiales > Akkermansiaceae > SW10. The sequence goes on from JBPOGH010000002.1 coordinate 241,970, forward strand.
AGATCATCGTGGCGGGTGAGCCGGGCGGGAGTTTGCCGGAGGTGCGGGCGCGGCTGGAGGAGGCGTGGGGAGCGGAAGTGATCGATCACCACGGGATGACGGAAGTGGGTCCGGTGACGGTGGGGGATCGGGAGGATGCGACGTTTTTACGTATTCGGCACGAAGGGTATTTTTGCGAGGTGATTGATCAGGATGAGAGTGGAGTGGGGGAGTTGGTGTTGACGACGCTGGGTCGTCATGGGTCGCCCTTGCTGCGGTATCGGACGGGGGATCTGGTGCAGCCGGTGGAGCGTGTGGAGGGGTTTGCGCTGAAGGGCGGGATCATCGGGCGGGTGGATGATATGGTGGTGGTGCGCGGGGTGAATTTGTATCCGGGCGCGGTGGAGGAAGTGGTGAAGAGTGTGTCGGGGATTGTGGAGTATGAGGTTCTGATCGAGGAGAAGGATGCGATGGCGGAGGTTCGGCTTCGGGTGGAGGGTGAAGGGGTTGAGGAGTTGGCGGCGAAGCTGCAGGAAGTTTTTAGTTTGAGGATTCCGGTGGAGCAGGTGGCGGAGGGGACGCTGGAGCGTTTTGAGATGAAATCGCGGCGATGGAAAAAGTAAGCCGGCGGGAGTTTGTCGGCGAAGTGATCGGGACATTTATCTTGGTCTTCTTCGGGCTGGGGAGTGTGGCGGTGGAGGTGGCGACCGAGGTGTCGCTGGGGCTGCCGGTGATTGCGTTGATTTGGGGGGCGGCGGTGGCGGTGGCGATTTATGCGGTGGGGCCGATGAGCGGGGCGCACTTGAATCCATCGATTACGCTGGCGTTCGCGTGTTGGACGCCTTTTCCGTGGGCGAAGGTGCCGGGGCATGTGGTGGCGCAGTTTGTGGGGGCGATGTTGGGGGCGCTGGCGGTTTACGGGTGCTTTGGGGGAGCGATCGGGGAGTTTGAGAAGGCGGGCGGGATTGTGAGGGGGGAGGCGGGGAGTGAGGTGAGCGGGAAGATTTTTGGGGAGTATTTTGGTGAGGCATCCTTGGTGAAGGCGATGATTTGGGAGGGGTCGGGGACCTTCTTGTTGGCCTTCGGGGTCTTTTGGCTGATCAAGGTGACGAGGGAGCCAAGGGCGTGGGGCATTGAAAAATTCCTCCCGGTGATGATTGGGCTTTGGTTGGCCTTGTTGATTTGGCTGGTGGCGCCGGTGACGCAGGCGGGGTTCAATCCGGCGCGGGATTTGGGCCCTCGTTTGGTTTCGGCGATTTTGGGTTGGGGAAGTTGGGCGTTTGAGGCGAATGGCTGGGGGTGGTTTTGGGTCTATGTGGTGGCTCCGGTGGTTGGGGGATTATTGGGAGGGGCTTGTTGCCGGTGGAGGAAGGGGTTGGGGGGGCAGGCTGTTTCGGTGGTGGTTGGGTTTTCGCTTCTGTGGTTTTCGGTGGTGCGTCTTTCGGCTCCGGCGAGGAAAATTGAAATGGAGGGAGGAGGCCATACGCGGGTGGAAGAATCGGTGAGGATTGGGATTTTTAACATCGCGCATGGTCGAGGTGCGGAGGAGGGGCTCACGAATTGGGAGGGGGGACCTGAAGAGGAGCGACGGGAGCGGATGAAGGAGATCGGGCGGTTGTTGAAGGCGCAGAATCTGGATGTGATTGTGCTGAATGAAGTGGATTTCAATTGCACCTGGAGTCACGGGGTTGACCAGGCCGGATTCCTTGCGGGGGAGTTGGGGATGGATGCGGTTCTTCGTCAGCGGAACTATGACAGCGGGGTGCCGTTCTTCTCGTGGGAATTTGGGAACGCGGTTTTGAGTCGATATGCGCTGAGGGATGCCGAGTTGGTTTCCTATCCGGTGGTACGATGGTGGGAGCCGGTTCTGATGGGGAAGAAAGAGGGGGTGAGGGTGAGAGTCGGCCAGGACTTTGATTTGATGGCGGTGCATCTGGAGACCCGGGACGCGGGCGTGAGGCGGGATTCTTTGAAGCAGCTTCTGAAGGCGGCGTCCGGGAACTCCGTGCTGGCGGGGGACTTTAACGCAGAGCTTGGCGGGAGTGGGGAAACGGCGATTGATCTTGTGAGAGCTGATGGTCGCTGGCAGGCGGCCGGTGGGTGGGAGAATGGGGAAATGTTTCGTAGCTATCCGGCGAGGAATCCTCGCTTGCGGATTGATTGGATTTTTGTGCCCAAGGATTGGGAGCAGTTGGGCGTGGAGGTGATTGCGACGGAGTTGTCAGATCACGCGCTCTTGGTTTCGGAGTGGCGGGTGGCCAGGTAGGGTTCGACGGTTCTTCTGGAAGCGGGTTAAATTTCCTACGTTCTTTTTTGATGAATCGGGAATGATTTATCAGATTGGAATTTGGTTATGACATCACCTCCTCGAATTTTGGTCGTCTTGGGCGTTTTATGTATGGGCTTTGGTGCCGGGAGTTTGGTGGAGATGATTTTGGGGCTGACTCAGGATCGGTTCATGCTGAATGCCGGGGTCTTTCTGATTCCGGTGGGGTATGGGGTATTGATTGGGCGGGAATCTTCGTTGGGGTGGTTGAAGATTTGGCATGGGATCGGGTTGATCTCCTGTATTCTTGGTTTGTGTTTGGTGCTTTTTAAGGCGGCGGACTGGAAGATCGGCGTTTTAGCGGTTTGCTTGGCAGGTGGCTTTTGTTGGTCGCTTCGTGAGATCAGGACGAGGTCGGTAAAAACTTGGTTTGCGGATGGTGAGGCGGATGAGGCGTTGATGAAAGGGGTCCGGATCGGGGCGGTGATTTTAGGAGTGGTTCCTGCGCTGTTGATTTATTTCCACGAGAGGAAGATCGAGGAGGCATTTTACATCAACACCCGGGTGTCGATGGTTGATGAAGTGACGGGAGAATTTTTGAACCATGTTGAGACAAGCGGGAGTCGGGGAAAGGATGAACGGGTTACAATGAGAACCAGTTCGAGAAGCGAACCACATGGTCTTGAGGTGGATTTCCGGGGAATCGTTTTCGAACCCTATGAGGTCAGTTTGGGTTCAAGGGGATATGAGCCCCAGACAATCGTCCTCGATGAGGATTCCAAGGAGAAGATGATCCTCAGGATGACTCCTCTTCGCTCAGAATCTGATACGGAGTGAGGAAGCTTTATGCGAGCGGGGTCGGCCCGTTTCCGGGTTTCCATTTGATGCGGCAACGCCCGCCGGGTTCGCCTTTTCCGGGAGGGAGAGGAGGAGGTAGGTTTCCCGTGTTGCTTCCGGCCCGGGTTAGAGAGGTTTCTTTTTGGAGACGGTGATGTGGGGGGGGCGGAGGTAGTAGGCTTCGGGAGGGATGGCCAAGAGGGCGGCTTGTTGGTCGACGGATCGTTTTTCCCAGGCCTGGAGGAGGGTTTCGGCGGTGGGGGTGACTTGGGTGACGGGTTGACCGGTGAGGCGGAGTCGGGCGAGGGGTTCGAAGGTGCCGATGGGGCCGTTGAGTTGGTCGAGGCGGGTGAGGAATTTTTGGTGGTCGAGGAGTTCGGGTTCGGCTCCGACGGGCATGATGAAGAAGGAGTCACGGCGGGCGTCGCCGACGGCCCATTGGAGGTCAGGGACGCCCTCGAAGGAGCAGAGTCCGGCGACGCCGCAGTGGTGGACCTGGGCGATGGCTTGGGCGGAGGCGATGCCGACACGGGCGCCATTGTAGCTGCCGGGGCCGGTGCCGACGATGATGGCGGAGAGGGTTTGGCCGGTGGGAAGCTGGCCTAAGATCTGCTCTAGGGGGGCGAAGAGGTCGACCTCCTGTGATCGTTCACTGGTGAACTCTGCGCGGGCTGAAATGACGCCATTACAGGCCAGTGCGAGGGTTGCTTGGGGGACGCTTGTCTCCATGGCGAGGGTCCATTGATGTTCCACGATTGGGAGGTTGTCAGACACTTCACTTAGGCTAAATAAAAAAACTCTCTCCTTGTGAGAGAAACCCTTGCGCCGGTTCTGTCGCCGCCGTATCCCTAGCCAGTCAAATTTTCTCTCTTAGCACACGATTTTTATTACCATGTCTGATTACGCCAAAGGTCTCGAAGGAGTCATCGCCAATGAATCCGCACTTTCTAATGTCGAAGGCAAGGAAGGCCGGCTCTCTTACCTGGGCTACCACATCGATGATCTGGTTGAGAACTGCACCTTCGAGGAGGTGACGCATCTGTTGCACCGTGGCAAGTTGCCGAATGCGCAGGAGTTGGCTGATTTTGAAAAGGCGCTGCGTAATGATCGTGCGATTCCGCAGGGGGTGATTGATTTTCTTTTGGCGGCTCCGAAGGATGCGAATCCGATGGACGTGCTGCGGACGGCGGTGTCGATGCTGGGTCTTTATGACAAGCGGGCGAAGGTGGGTGAGCCCGATCAGGAGGCGAATCGTCAGGTTGCTCTTTCGCTGGTGGCGCAGACTCCGGTGATTGTGGCCTATTACCACCGGGCGCGTCAGGGTCTGGAGCTGCTGCCGGTGCGCAGTGATCTTTCCGAGGCGGCGCATTTTCTTTATCTGATGTCGGGCGAGGAGCCCTCAGAGGCGGCGACGCGGACGCTGGACATCGCTTACACCTTGCATGCGGATCACGGGATGAACGCATCGACCTTTTCGGCACGGGTGACGATTGCGACGCTTTCCGATTTTTACTCTGCGATGACTTCGGCGATCGGGACGCTCAAGGGACCGCTGCACGGGGGTGCGAACGAGGGGGTGATCAAGATGCTCAAGAAGATCGGCGATCTTGAAAAAGTGGATGCTTATGTGGAGGACTGCCTGGCGAACAAGAAGAAGATCATGGGCATTGGTCACCGGGTCTACAAGGTGCTCGATCCCCGCGCGCCGCATCTTCAGAAGATGGCAATCAAGTTGACCGAGGAGCTCGGCGAGGCGAAGTGGATCAAGATGTCCGAGCGGATTGCGACGATGATGCGCGAGAAGAAGGGCCTGAATGCGAATGTGGATTTCTACTCGGCCACGGTTTATTATTCTCTGGGAATTCCGACTGATTTGTTCACGCCGATTTTTGCGATTGCGCGGATGTCGGGCTGGACGGCGCAGGTGCTGGAGCAGCTCAATGACAGTCGCCTCTATCGTCCGTTGACGAAGTATGTGGGTCCTGCGGAGCTTTCGCCCGTGCCGCCGATTGGCGAGCGCTAGACTGTGATGGAAATCACGGCGCGGAACAAATTTGATGCGGCGGTGCTGAAGCTCGGTTCCGAGTTGCATGTGAGGTATCGGCACCGGATTTTTGTGATCCTGAGGTATGTGTATTTGCTGCTGATTCCGCTGGGGATTTATTTGTTGCTGCACGGTGACGAGCAGTTTGGGACGGTGTTTATTTTCATCGCTCCGATTTTATTTTTGCGGAAGTATTTTTGGCAGTATCGGCTGATCAAGGGGGCGAAGGTCTCACCGCATGCGAAGCATGAACTGACGACGGTGTTTCATGATGAGGGGTTGCACCAGACCTCGAAGCTTCACGATGTGGAGATGAAGTGGGGGAGCTTTTGTGATCGGCTTTTGTCACCGAAGGCGATCCTGCTGTATCCGCAGAAGCACCAGTATTTGATTTTTCCGCGAAGCGCGTTTGCGACGCAGGAGGATTTTGACGAGGTGTCGAAGATGGTGAGGGAGAAGGTCGCGGCTCTGTAGGCTTGGGTTCCGGTGAATTAACCGCAGATGGACAGGATGAAGGGGATGGGTTGAGGGGGGCGCTCAACTTAACGAAGGCCTCTGCGATGACGGGTCATGGGCCGGAGGTGCCTGATGGGGTGATGAGGGGGCAGACGCGGGGGTCGGTGAAGTCCGGGAGGCCGTTGATTTTACGAACGAGGCGTTCGTTGACGTGGGAGAATTTTCCGGCCTGGTGGTAGCGGAGGTCGGAGGAGGCGAAGTGGGCGGCGAGGGCGCGGCGGGGTGTCTCGCTGAAGTTCGGCGGGTTGCCGTGGAGGGTTTGGGAGGGGAAGATGACGAGGTCTCCCATTTGGAGTGCCATGCGCTTGTGGTCGTCCTTTGAGCGGCCGGTGGGGACGATGGTGATGGGGCCCATGTCGTGGGTGAAGTCACAGAGGGGAATCCAGGCGGTGGCCATGATGGAGGCCTGGCAGGTGAGCCAGCGTGAGTTCTCGCGGTGCCAGTGGTATTTGATTTCTCCGGCGGGGCGTGGTTCGTCGTAGAGGAGTTGGTCGTGCCAGAAGCGGATGGCGGGCATGCCGGTGGTTTCCGAGACGAGTTGGGCGAGGCGGCCATCGCGGAGTAGGGAGGCGATGGGGGACTGGAAGAAGGAGGCGTAGGGGTGCTTGCGGGTGCGGGCGCGGCAGGTGCGCGGAGCGGGCCAATCGAAGGCGGGGGAGGAGTCGGTCTCGCCGCGGTAGTAGGCGTCTTGAGCGGCAGCGACGGCGGTGATTTCCTGCCGGGAGAAGAATCCACGCACGATGGCGTAGCCTTCCTGGGTTAGGAATTCACGGCGTCTCTCCGGCGGGCGCATGCAGACGGCTAATCGCGGAGAGGCAAAAAGGCAATCGTAAGTCGGCGCGTTTTAAGGCTCGGGGGTCTCGAACTCGCGAATCTTGGCAGCGGCGTTTGCGGCGTAGCGGGAGTTGGGGAGTTGCTTGACGATCTTATCGAGGATCATGATGGCCTGAATGTGATCGGAGAAGTCCTTTTCGTAGATCTCGGCGATGTAGAAGAGGATGTCGGTCTTTTGGCGATCCGGCCAATCCCGGGAGTCGAGGGCAATCTTGAGTCCATCGATGGCCTGACGGGGTTTGTCGAGGTGCTTGCGCTGGATTTTGGCGATTTCGAGGTGATAGGAGCTGTTATCGTGATCCCGTTTGATGAGTTCGCGGTAATTTGCGATGGCCTGGGTGTAGTCGCCATCGGCACATTCCTTTTTCGCGTTGGCGAGGAGGTCGTCCGATTCGAGATTATGTGGCTCGTAGACTCCGTCCGACATTTGCTCGGCAAACCAGGGGAAGGCGAAGTGGTAGGCGAGGTAGGAGGCGTAGAGGAGGGTGATGACGAGAGGGATGGCGGTGGCGCCGATATTGCTCAGGAGGTCATCGGTTTGCGTGCCGTAGTCCTCGAGCATGGCGTAGTCGTCATCCTTGTATTCCTCGACCGCTTCGGAAGGGCTGGAGCTGACATAATAGATGATGGCGGTGATGCACACCATGACGGCCAGTATGCGGAGATGAATTTTGATATTCCTGTCCATGGGGTTACTTTAACCCTACGCAAATTGGAGAGTTGTGGAAAGAATTGAATTCCGAAGCTTCGCAAATGAAGGAGGGTGATGGAGCCGAATTGATCTAAGCGTCTCTGAGTTTTTTACGCAGGACATCGCTGGTGATGTCTCCGGCGATGACGGCGGCGGCACCGAGGAGGGCGAAGTAGAGGATTTCGTCGTATTGGAGAAAGCTCTTCCGGATGGAGATGTAGTAGCCGAGGGAGCTGATGCCGAGCATGCCGAGGACGGTGGCTTCACGCATGCAGGATTCCCAACGGTAGAAGAAGAAGAGGATGAAGCGGTTGAGCGACATGGGGAGGAGGGCCCCGGTGAAGGCCTGGAGGCGGCCGCCGCCGAGGCGGAGGATTTCGCGGGGGGCGGAGGTGGGGCGGTTTTCGACGACTTCCCCCCAGAGGCGGCCGAGGATGCCGATGTTGTGAAGGGCGAGGGCGAAGACGAGGGGCCAGGCGCTGGGGCCGAGGATGCCGACGAGGAGGAAGGCGTAGAGGTATTCGGGGACGGCGCGGGTGAGGACGAAGAAGCCGCGGACGGTGGAACCGAGAAGGGAGCGGAGTTTTCCGGTGGCCATGGTGAGGCCGAGGGGGTGTGGGGTGGCGAGGGTGCGGGTGGCCCAGGGGACGAGGAGGAGGGCGGCGGTGCCGGCGAGGATGATGGCGGCGATGGACATCGCGATGGTGTTGCCGAGGGCTTCGGCTCCGGGTTTTTCCCAGAGGTTGGTGATCCAGGGGAGGAGTTGGTCGGATCCGGCGTGCCAGGCGGCGGATCGTTCTTCCCAGGTGGGAACGTGTTGTGAGGGGGCGACGGGTTCAGGAGTGAGTTGGGCGAGGAAGCGGGAGAGGCGTTCGACGCGTTGACCTTCGATGCTGAATTTGAGGAGGGTGTCTCCGAGACTCCAGGAGAGGAGGATGGAGAGGAGAGCGGTGAGAGTGAGGGAGCGGACGAGGTGGTCTTTGGGGCGGGTTTTGCGGAGTTGGGGTTCGGTGGTGGCGGGGGTGGTGCGGGGGCGGCCGATGCGGAGGCGCTTGCGGACGAGGTTTCCGGTGGCCTCGACGGCGACGACGAGGAAGACGAGGACGTAGAGTTGGGTCCAGACTTCGCCGTAGTAGATGTTTTCAAAGGAGCGGCGGATGCCGAGGCCGATGGTCTCGATACCGATGAAGCCGAGGACGGCGGAGGAGCGGATGCAGCACTCGAAGCGGTAGAGGGTGTAGCTGATCATGTCCGGCAGGGCGGCGGGGAGGATGCCTCCGAGGAAGGCCTGGGCTCCGCTGCCACCGGAGGCGGCGATGACATCGCGTGCGGAGCGGTGTTGTTCGTCGATGAGTTCGGAGAAGACCTTGCCGAGGATGGCGGCGGCGGGGATGCCGAGGGCAAGGCAGGCGGTGATGGGGGAGTCTCCTACGGCGGCGAGAAAGAGGAGGGCCCAGATGAGCTCGTGGATGGCGCGGAAGAAGGAGAGGGTGACGCGGAGGCCCCAGCGGAGGGCGTTGAAGAAGGGGCGGGTGCGATTTTTGGGAAGCCATTGTTCCGAGGCGAAGAGGCCGAGCAGGAAGCCGATGGGGATGGCCATGGACATGGCGATGATGGCGTAGCGGAGGGTGCGGATGAGGTCGGCCGCCATGCGCTCAAGGAAGGGCGTGGCGTCGGCGGGGAGGCTGGGGTTTTGGTCGGTGAAGGAGGGGGAGACGGCGGCGCTGAAGAAGCGGCTGGAGGCAGCCCAGGGATCGGCGGCATCGGTGAGGTTAACGATTTGGGTGCCGAGTCTGGTGAGGGTCCAGAAGGAAAGGAGGGCGAGGATGACGAGGAGCCATCGTCGCCCGAAGATCATCCGCCACGCGCCTTTCATGACTGGTAGAGGTCGGCGATTTGTTGGTCGGTGGGTTGGCCGTCGAAGACGATGTGTCCTTCCCTGAGTCCGATGAGGCGGGGGAAGAACTCGCGGGCAAGCTCGACCTGGTGGAGTGAGACGATGAGGGAGAGGCCTTGTTCATCGGAGAGAGAGGTGAGGAGCTCGAGGACGTCGCGGGCGCGGGCGGGATCGACGGCGCTGAGGGGTTCGTCTGCGAGGAGGATTTCGGCTCCTTGAAAGAGGGTGCGGGCGAGGGCGACGCGTTGTTGTTGTCCGCCGGAGAGGGAGTCGGTGCGGTCGTACATTTTCCCGGCGATATCGAGGCGGGAGAGGGAGTCGAAGATTTCCCGGCGATCGGCTTGGGAGGGGAGGAAGAGGTCGCGGCAGGTGCGGAGGAAGGAGCGGGAGCCGGAGCGTCCGAGGACGATGTTTTGGAGGACGCGGAGGTTGGCGACGAGGCCAAGGTCCTGGGGGAGCATGCCGATACGGCTGCGTGTGGTACGAAGTTCTTCCGATTTGGCGGAAGTGAGATCACACCCGAGGGTGGAGACCTGGCCGGAGCTGGGTGCTTCCTGCAGGCCGAGGAGGCGCAGGAGGGTGGTCTTGCCGCTGCCGGAGGGGCCGATGAGGGCAACCTTTTCACCGGGTTGCAAAGAGAGTGAGACCCCGGCCAAGGCCGAGGTCGCACCGTAACGCCGGGTGGCGTCTTTGATTTCAATTAGGCTCATAGGGCCCAATGGGAAGGGAGTTAGTCGAACTTCACCTTTTCCATGACGGAGGCGATGCCGGCGAAGGTGTCGTTGTCGACCTTTACCAGTTTGTCACGTCCGAGCGCTTTGAGGGTGGCTGCGTCGTCACAGTTGACGAGGGCGTCCTGAAGCTTGTCGATGAATCCTTCACCGAAGGCTTTTTCAAGCGCGGGATGTGCGGTGAAGTTGTAGTCGGCATAGGGAGGGGTTTCCCAGATGACCTTGACCTTGGAGGGATCGAGTTCTCCTGCGGCGATCATTTTATCGAAGGTCGAGAAGTTGAGGGCGCCGGCCTGGAAGGTGCCGTCCTGGACCTGGAGGGCGGTTTTGTCATGGGCGCCGGAGAAGCCGAGGGGTTTCTTTTGGAAGAAATCCATGGGGGCTTTGCCGGTGTTTTCCATGATGAAGTGGGAGGGCATGATGCAACCGGAGGTCGATCCCGAGCTTCCGTAGGTGAAGGTCAGGTTGGCGATCTCAGCGGGGAAGCTATCGGAGCGCTCGAGTCCGGTGGAGGTGTGGGCAATGAAGTAGGATTTGAAGGCGAGGTCGGCCTCGCCAGCGGCGATGGCTTCAGCCCCATCGACGGCCTTGCGGGCGTCAACTCCGGAGACGCCTCCGAACCAGGCGAGGTGGATGTCGCCATTGGAGAATTTTTGAACCGAAGCACCGTAGTCGGCCGAGGGGACGAACTCGACCTTGATGCCGAGTTTTTCCGAGAGGTAGTCTGCGACAGGCTTGTATTTTTCAGCTTGGCCAGTGGTGTTCTCGTCAGGGATTGCGGAGAATCTGAGAACGGCGTCCGAGGCATCGGCCTCTTTTTTGCCGCAGCTGGTGAGAGCGAGAGCTGCTCCTGCAATGATGATGCCGCTTGCGCAGCCCTTCAACGTCTGGAAGATCGACCGATCTTCCGGCTTGAGTGAATTCATGTATCTTTTTTTCGGGACGCAGAATCGGGACTGCGCTTGGGGGAGACCCTCATGTCTTTTGGGGCGGAGCGCAATGGTGAAAATAGATTCTCTTTAGCTGAATGCTTTCCAGAACGCGTCGGTTTGTTCCTGATCGGGGACGATTTCGAGAAGGAGTGGGCTGGTGGCGGTATCGAGGAGGTCAAAATCCTCGGTGCAGGTGATGCGGAGGTGTTGGAAATTCCACATTTCGGCCCATTTAGAGAAGTCGACGCTTTGTGGTTGGACGACGGCCTGGTGTTGGGCGGCGTCCATGCCTTCGAGCCGAGGGAGGCGTTCGAAGATGCGGCCGCCGTGGTTGTTGATGACGACGAGGACGCGGCCTTCGGTTTGGACCTGGGGGAAGAGGGCGGGGGCGGCGAGATCGTAGAGGGTGGTGAGGTCGCCGAAGACGCCCCAAGCATCGGGTTCTTCAGCGGTGGCGCCGAGCCAGGTGGAGATTTGTCCGTCGATGCCATTGGCTCCACGGTTGGCGCGGACGTTGGTGTAGGGTGTTCTGCGTTGGGCGAAGTCATTCCACTCGCGGATGGGCAGGCTGTTTCCGAGGAAGAGGCTTTCGCTGGTGGTGGCGTAGACGGAGAGGGTGCGGATGAGGCCGGGTTCGCTATCCGGGTAGCCCTCAAGGAGTTCGTCGGTGCGGGAGAGGGAGCGGCGTGCGGCGGGGAGGTCGTCATCGATGTCTCCGAGTTCGTCGACGTCGCCGTAACCGCGGATGACGCGACCGACCTCGGCGGCGATGACGCTGGAAGGGCGGGCGAGGCCGGGGAGGCCGTTGCGGGTGATGGAGAGGACGTCCACTTCGGGGTGGTCTTCGAGGTCACGCCAGAGTCGGCCGACGGGGACTTCGCCGAGGCGGAGAATTTTTCCGGGGAGTTTTTTCCGGACCACGGCATCCGGAATGATGAGGTGGTGGAGTGCTTCGCGGAGGCCGCTGGTGACATCAGCGACGACGGGGACGCCGAGGGTGTTGAGGAAGTGGTAGGTGTCCTCGCGGTCGTCTTCATCGAGGCCGCCAAGCATGACGATGAGTCCATCGATGAAGTTGGTGGTGATGAAGTCGCGGAGTTCGAGGACGGCGAAGGGTCGGCGTGCGGGGAGGAAGGGTTCGGCGGGAGGATGGGTAGCCGTTTTTTCGGGGAGAGTGGCCTCGCCGAGTTCGACATTGAGATGGAGGGGGCCGTGGCCTTTCCAATCGGGGCCGAGGTGAGCGTAGGTGGTGAAGATTCCTTCCTGTTCGATGGCTTGGGGAGCGCCGGTTCCGCGGTATTCTGCGGGGCGATCAGCGGAGACGATGATGAGGGGGAGGGCGGAGTAGTGGGCCTCGATGACGGCGGGGAGGCACTCGGCGACGGCGGTGCCGCTGGTGGTGACGACGGCGCAGGGGAGGCCGGTGGCTTTGGTGCGTCCGAGGGCGAAGAAGGCAGCGCCGCGTTCCTCGAAGTGTGGGAAGATGCGGGTGGTGGGGTGATCGGTGAGAAGGCTGACGAGGACGGCGTTTCGTGCGCCTCCGCAGACTACGAATTCATCGCATCCCAGCGACAGGAGTTGAGCGACAATATCAGCTTCAGTATTCAAGAGGCGAACCCTGCCTTTGAATGGGCGTGGTGGCAAGAGTGGTGGTGAAAAGAGAGTTTTGGGCGGAGGTTTAACAAATCATTTGCGAGGGTGAATCGTGTTGCTTGGGATTGACGCTTCAATTGGGGTGCTCCATTTTATGAATGGATGATTACTGAAGAGGATGAGGAGCGGACGGATGCGGTTGAGCAAATTTGCCTCCGGTGTGGCGGGGTGAATGATGAGCGGGCATCGCGGTGCGGGAGTTGCCGCGCGCCGCTGGATGATTTTGCGGCGAGTTCGCCATGGGAGATGGGGAAGGTGGCGGGCGGAGGGTATGCCGATCCGGTGAGTCCGCGTACCAAGCCGGTGATTTTTTACGGTGTGTGGGCTTATTTTGGGCCGACGGGTCTGTTCTCCATCTGGGCGATTTATCAAACGCTCAGTGATTTGCTGACTGGTGAAGTGGCTGGGAATTTGGAGACGTTTTTACCGTTCCTCCTCAGTCTTGTTTATGGGGCGCTGAGCGCGTGGGCGCTGTGGGCGGTAACCAAGGGGTATCTTGGCGCGGACGAGAAGAATGAAGATTCCGAAGCGGAGTTGTGACTACATTACCGCGAACTTGAGTTCGGCGCTGGAGACGATCTGTCCGTTGACGGAGCAGGTGGCAACGGCTTGGCCGATGTTGCGGCGCATGTTGGTGATTTCAGCGTCGATAAAGAGGGTGTCACCGGGGACGACGGGTTTGCGGAATTTGACTTTGTCCGCGCTGAGGAAGTAGCCGATTTTTCCCTGATTGTCAGGGAGACGCATGATGAGGACGGAGGCGGTTTGTGCCATGGCCTCGAGTTGGAGAACGCCGGGCATGACGGGGTGACCGGGGAAGTGCCCCTGGAAGAATTCCTCGTTCATGGTGAGGTTCTTGATGGCGGTGCACTTGAGGTCGGAGGAGAAGCCGGTGACGCGATCGATGAGGAGGAAAGGATAGCGATGGGGAAGAATGCGAAGGATGTCTTCCGGTCCGAGGACGGCCTCGGCCTCCGGGATTTTGAGCGGTGGAACCATGGCACGCATGGCGGCGTATTCCTTCTTAATGGACGTGGCCATTTGGGTGTTGGGTCCGTGACCCGGGGCGACGGCGATGACGTGGCCGTTGAATTTTTTACCGGAGAGCATGAGGTCACCGATAAGGTCGAGGGCCTTGTGGCGGGCGAACTCGTTATCGAAGCGCATGGGCTCTTTGGACATGATCTCGTCTCCGCGAACGACGACGGCGTTTTCAAGGGAGCCGCCTTTGATGAGGCCTTTGTCGAGGAGAGGTTTGATGTCCTCGTAGAAGGTGAAGGTGCGGGCGGGAGCGATCTCTTTTTCGTAGGTCTCGGGATTTACGACAGAGGAGAAGTATTGCACGAAACGACCGTCTTTTCCGATGTTGGTAACGGAGACGCGGAACTCCTTATCAGGCACGATGGTGATGAGGGAGCCGTTTCCAATATCGATGTGGATTGGCTCGCGAATTTCCCAGATTTGGCGTGGGGTGGATTGCTCCTGGAGGCCGGCTTTTTTAATGAGCTCAACGTAAGGGCGGGATGAGCCGTCGCCGATGGGAGGTTCGTTGGCGTCCATTTCGATGAGGGCGTTGTCGACCCCGAGTCCGACGAGTGCCGAAAGGACGTGCTCTACTGTATGAACGCGGACCGAGCCCTCGGCAAGGGTGGTGGCGCGTTCGACCGTCTGGACCTTGGAGACATCGGCATCGATGAACGGCTTGTCGGGAAGGTCGACGCGGCGGAATTTGAAACCGTGGCCTTCTGGGGCGGGTTTGAGGGTGAGGCTGACTTTTTCTCCGGTGTGGAGAGAGGTTCCTTCCAGAGTGGCTTCGCTCGCGAGAGTGTGCTCCATGTGGGACATGCGCAGGCTTTTAGAGGCCTAATCCTGATCGGTCGAGGGATATTAATCACGGGGATTGTTTCGCGAGAAAATGATTTTCGGGTTGGGGAAAGCAAGTAAGCTGATTTCAATCTCGCCATGGCAAAGCTGCAGGAAATCGTGGAATATTTGGACAAGGAACTCAGGACGTTGGAGATTCCGGATTATGGTGGTGCGATGAATGGGTTGCAGCTTGAGAATAATGGGACTGTGACAAAGGTGGCTGCAGCAGTGGACGCCAGCCGGGAAGTCGTGAATCGGGCGTTGGGCGAAGGGGCGGACTTACTGATTGTTCATCACGGGATGTTCTGGCAGGGAGCCAGGCCAATTCGCGGAGCCATTTATGAAAAGTTGAGCAGGGCGATGGCGGGCAACCTGGCAATCTACAGTTCGCATATCCCTCTGGATGTTCATCCCCAGTGGGGGAATAACGCGATTTTGGCCGGGGAACTTGGGATGATTGAGCAGGAGCCGTTTTTTGATTGGAAGGGGATCCAGCTGGGAATCAAGGGGCGATTCGACGGCAATCTGGGTGCCCTTTCAAGGAAGCTGGAAGGGGTCTTGGGAGGTGGGGTTCTACTGAGGGGAAATGTTGAGGAGGAATGCGGCGCAATCGGGTTGATTACGGGAGGGGCGGGGAGCGAGGTGGAAGCCGTTGCCGCTCTGGGAATCGATACCTTTATTACCGGGGAAGGTCCCCACTGGAGTTCTCCGCTGGCAGAAGAAATGGGAGTGAACCTCCTCTATGGCGGGCACTATGCAACAGAGGTTTTTGGTGTCCAATCTGTCGTTAAGGTCCTGAGGGACAACTGGAACCTTGAATCTTGTTTCATTGATGCTCCGACAAATCTCTAAACCCGATCAAGATGTTATGATTGAAGTTAATGCCCAACCTGCCCCAAAAGAATGCATTCACCGCCAAAAAAAGGCTTGCGCTGGGAAGGGCTGGGCCGTAAAACGTCTTTAAGTTTCGCGGGTATAGCTTAATGGTAAAGCTCCAGCCTTCCAAGCTGATCATGAGGGTTCGATTCCCTCTACCCGCTTATTGAAAACCTTTTAGAACCCAAATAATCACCCTAAAAAGAATCCAAACCAATGAAAAATACGCTTAAATTCGCGCTTACGGCAGTTCTTCTTGCTGCTGCGCCTCTCGCTTCGGCTGAGGCCATTGACTGCGTCAAAGTCAGCTCCACGGTCAAAGCTGCTGTTGCAGCCGACTCCGGGAAGGTCCTTGAAATTGTCGCCAAGCAGGTTGCTGCCAACGAATCTTGCGCATGCGAGGTTGTGAAAGCTGCCATCATCGCATCCGATGCAGACAAGGCCGTTGTTGCTCAGATCGTCGACACAGCTATCCTTGAAGCTCCGTCCATGCTGCAGATCATCGCACAGTGCGCGATTGCGGTTGCGCCCGATGCTATTTCCAATGTTCAGGCTGTAGTTGAAAAATACGATGCTGCTGGCGGTGAAGGTTACTCTGAAAAAGGTGGCCTTGAAAAAGGTGTCATTGAGCCCGTTGCCGTTGAAAAGCCCAACCCATTGGATTTCCCCGGCGGTAAGCCAGGCGACCCTGTTGGTCCCCGTCCAGGCAACCCTGGTGGATTCACGGTCATCCCACCAATTCTTCCTCCAGTCATTCCACCCATCGTGACTCCTCCGACCACTACCAGTATCGGCGGTTAATAATTGCTTTCTCGTTGTTCCGGTGATTTGTCACCGGAATGCTGAAGCCTAAATAACTTAAAAATAATATTAAATGAAACGATTTGCAATTACAGCGCTCGGCCTCGCTTCCGCAGGCTCCCTTTGCGCGCAATCACTTTTTGATCTTGCGCCAGGTGATGAGACCAACGAGTCCATCCCTTTGACTTGGACTCTCTCTGCGGGTCTTGGTTATGATGACAACCCTACGCCCACGCTTGCTGGAACTTCCAGTTCAACGTATGCTACCGGGCAAATTGGTGCATCATTCCTCAGTCAGACACCACAGTCCACGCTGGAGTTTTTCGCTCGGGTAGGAGTGATTCACTATCTTGATACTCTGCCTCCAGGGGTCGATGAGACCACTTACACTGCCGGACTCGGAGTGAACTGGACCCATCGGGTGAGTGAGCGCGTGCGTCTCTCAAGCCGCAACTACATCACCCACGAACTTGAGCCAGACTTCGCCTCCGGAATTTCCGGGGCCCGTCAGTTGGGTTCGTATACTCGTTATGCTTCGGACAACGCCATCGGATACCGTTGGTCAGAGCGTCTTGGAACATACACAGGTGTGACTTTTGATGGCACCACCTATGATGATGCTCCTGCTGCAGACGTTGAAAGCGTGACTTTCTACAACGACTTCCGTTACCAGCTTAGCCCGCAGACCGTAGCTACATTGACCTACCGCTATTCAGAGCGTGACGTAGTGGGAACTGCAGATTCAACCAACCACTTCATCCTTGCCGGTCTCGAGCATCGCTTCAGCCCAAATACCATTGGTATTCTTCGCGCAGGTGTTCAGAAGCGTGAGGTTGATGGTGTTCCTTTTGCAGATGGAACCAGCCCAAGTCTTGAAGCCGCACTTCGTTCACAGATCAACGAGCAGTTCTCTGTTCGTGCCTATGCTCGTTACGGTGTGGAAGATTACGGACGATTCATCGGCGGATTGCAGTATGCCGATACCGAGACCCTGCGTCTTGGCATCACCGGTAACTACCGCGTCTCTGAAGCACTTAGTCTTCGTGCAGGTGTGAACTACCAGGACATTGGCTATGAAAATCTTATTGCTGGTCCAGTAGGGACACCTCTCAGCGCTGAAGAAGATTTGATTAACGTGTTCCTCGGCTTCGACCTCAAGGTTGCTGACAACATGTGGGTCACGGGAACCTACAACTTCGAGGACCTTGGTTCTGATGTTGCGGCAGCCCGTAACTATGATCGAAACAAGATCAACCTCGGCGTCCGCGCCGAGTTCTAAAATTTTCAGCATCAAATACTGAACATTTTCACTCTCGCAATGTCTTTACATTGCGAGAGTTCTTTTTTGTGGGTAGTTAACTCCATCACTCGAACGAATCAACAATCACCACCCAAGCAAATCTAAGATGCAATCCAAGGGACAACAGCCAACTGACTTCGGTCATTCAATCGATTACTGGCAAGTAATCAAAAATCGCTACGGGGTAATTCTACTTACCTTCCTTCTCGTTTTCATGACGGCGGCAGTCATCACCTCGGTGATGCCCCGGAAGTATGAGAGCACATCGGTTGTGCAGGTTCATCCCTCGATGATTGCAATTAGTCCGACTGGACGTGCTAACAACACAGCGAATCCGGGAACGATGATGACCCGGCATTACATGGAGAATGAATTCGAGTCGATTATTGCGCCCCAAACGCTTTCCGAAGCCGCAGTCGCAATTGATCTCGAAAGCAGGTGGGACCTGGACCTCGAGGGTTCGGTTGACGTGTTGAAAAAGATCGTGCAGGCGGTTCCCCGTCGAGGAACGGACTTTATTGAGATTTCGGTCCGTCATGCCAATAGTGAGGATGCAAAGGATATTGCAGAAGCAATTGCCGACGCCTACATCAACCGGCGTAACAGAACGGAGCATAATCGCGCCAAGGAAGCGTTGGACGCACTTGACGAAGAGCTCCAGAGACACGGGGATGTTGTTCAGGAAAAGCGTAAGGCTTTGACTGTTCTTATCCAACAATACGGGATTCCCTACTTTGATGGACGGAGCTCCAGTCCGGTTGGTTTGACTGAGGAGGAAATGTACCGGAGGGCGAACTCAAAGTTGGATCAATTGGAGCAAGATCGTAATCAGCTGGAGATTCAGATTAAGCGCCTTGTTAGCACTTCGCCGGATGATTTGATTCGGACGGCTGCAGGCCTGGAGCTTCCTGAGAACCAAGTGAGTAATCTCTATAACGAGTATCTTAAGACGAAGAGGAATCGTGAATCTGCGATTGCCAGTGGTCTTGGTCCAAATCACCCAACGGTCAAATCTCTCGATGGGATTGCGATCAATCTGATGAAGGATGCTGAAAAGGAAGTGACGTCCTTGAAAGAGGTTCTGAATACCCGCCTGAATCTGGTAGACCGTCAGGTTGAGAGAATGCGCGAAATGGTGAAGGTTAAGAAGGATGACACGGTTGATCTCTCGATGCAGCAGCATCAGTACAACTCCGCCAAGGAAGAGTATGAACAGGCCCGGGACCTTCTCCGTGCGATGAAGATTCAACAACAGGAGCAGCGGGTGCTGTTGAGAATGCCCCGTACTCCAATCACCCTTCATGAGCTTCCGAAGCTCGCAAAGTCTCCAGTTTTCCCCAATGTGACATTGAATTTGCTTTTGGGGGCTGGTGTTGGTCTGATCTTTGGAGTTGGTATCGCGTTCCTTCTGGAGCACCTGGATACCTCTGTTAAGAGTCTTGAAGATGTTGAGCGTTATCTTCAGGTCCCGGTTCTCGCGGTGATCCCCAAAGATGTTGGCGTCCTTCACAAGCAGAGCGGCATGAGCCCTGATGCTGAGGCTTATCGAATTCTGCGAACCAATATTGAGTTCAACCGCAAGAACCCAGAGGACAACTCCATTACGGTTGTTTCCGGTGGCGCGGGTGAAGGTAAATCAACGACCCTAGTCAACCTTGCATACGTTTGTGCGCAGGGTGGATATACCACCCTGATGATCGATGCCGACCTTCGTCGTCCTCGTCTTCACACATTCTTCGACATCAATAACTCGGTTGGCCTGACGAATTATCTGACGACCGATTTGGCTCTAGAAGATGTCATCTTGCAGACACCTGTGGACAACCTCTACTTCCTCCCGTCGGGAATTTTGCCTGCGGATGCCGCAGGAATCCTGAACTCCCGCCGTATGTCGGAGCTTCTACAAGATGTTAAGCAGCGCTTCGACCTGGTCTTGGTGGACAGTCCTCCAATTCTTGGTGTGAGTGATGCAGCGGTGCTTGCGAGTGAGGTTGATCTGACCATGGTTGTCGTTCAGCACCGGAAGCTTCCCCGGAACATGCTGCTTCGAGTTAAGCAAGCAGTTGAAAATGTGGGTGGGCAGGTTATTGGTGTTGTGTTGAACAACGTTGATGTCCGAAGTGACAGCCAGTATCAATATTACACGAGCTACTACACCTATTATGCACCTAGTGCGATGGATGAGAATACGGCTCCGGCAAATTCGGCGCCAGTCGAGTCACCGGCCCAATCCATGCCATCCCAAAAAACACCCCCCAAAGGAGGAGGGGATGATCTTTACTAGAATCCTCCGACCATTAGAACAGACCACTTATTATGATGAAAACCCTACTTACCTCGCTACTTCTCCTATTGACGGTTTTTACCGCCAGTGCACAGATTAGAGTGAACCAGACTCTGCAAATCACGATCCAAGGAGTTCCCCCTGAGGAACAGGCCCGGCTGAATACTACCGTTCAGGTATCTTCCAGCGGGACATTCAACATGTGGGAAATTGGAGTTGTTCGTGCGGCCGGGCTCACACCGGACGCTTTGGGACGTAACTTGTCTGCGGCTTATAAAGCCCGGGGCATTTATACGAATCCAACATTTCACGTAATGGCCCCCAGTGACAATGGTTTGGTTAACAAAATGTTTACCGTTGGTGGTGAGGTTAAGGGTTCCGGTCCAAAGCCTTATAGCAATGGAATGACGCTCTTTGGTGCGATTCAGGCAGCTGGTGGTGAAACTCCCTTTGGAGCGATCACTCGGGTGAAGCTTTACCGAAATGGCAAAGTGCGCACCTTCAACCTCAAGAATGACCAAGATAAGGGATTCCAGATTCGCCCGGATGACATGATTGAAGTCCCCCAGAAAAACTGGATGGGCCGATAATTGGTTCTCTTTTGCGATTCAATTCGATTTTAGGCCGTTTGCGGAGACGCAAACGGCTTTTTCTTGAGCTGAGCCAAACCGATCCAGTCAAAAGACGTGGACAGTTGGACCCTTTTGGGCGATTTTTAGGCAGACGCATTTTGGATCCGTTCACCCCTTGAAACTCATGATGAAGACTCTCAGATGGGCGCTTGCCCCGATCACAGCAATATGGCTCTTGCCAAGCTGCAGCTCCCAAGCTGCTGATTTTGATCTCGTTGGACTGGAAGTCTCGCGTCTTTTGCAGAACGGGCACTACGCGCGGATGCCCTTTGATCAGAAATTGAGTGAACGGATATTCGATGATCTCATTCATGATCTTGATCCCTCCCGGTTCTACTTTGTTCAGGCTGATATTGACGAATTGTCACAGAAGTATCGCTCCCGCGTGACTGAATTGCTGGTGAACAAGCAATCGATGGCAATGGCCACCGAGATCTACGAGCGGTATCAGCAGCGTGCGGGTGAAAGGGTGGCGAAAATTAAGGAAATTCTTAAAGGGGATGAATTTACCTTCGATGGAGATCGAAGTGTGATGCGTGATCGGGAGGAGGCGCCTTGGCCGAAGGATGAGGCCGAAGCAACCGAGGTACTCAGACGTCAGCTAGAGGCTTCACTTCTGGGTGAACAGCTCCGTCGTGACGAGATTGAAAAGCGGGCTTTGGAGCAGGGAAAGGATAGTCCGCTTGGGAAAGAACTGGCCCCCCGGGAGAAGATTATTCAACGCTACGAGCGGGTTCTTCAGACGATTGAAAAAGTAGATCAAGAGGATATTGCCAACTATATGTTCAGTGCGGTGGCGCGGGCCCACGATCCCCACACCGAGTACTTTAGCGCGAGGGAGCTGGATCAGTTTCGTGTTGGAATCAGCAACAAGCTTATTGGCATCGGGGCGTTACTCAGGGCGGAGGATGATGGGGCTACCAAGATTGATGGGATCGTCAATAACGGACCCGCTGACAAGGAAGGGACTCTTCAGCTTGGTGATCGTGTGATTGCGGTAGACTCGCTCAATGACAATAACTGGACGGACATCATGTTTCTACCGATCGATAAGGTCGTGGAGCTGATCAGAGGGGAAGCCGATACCGAAGTGGGACTCAAGGTAGAACCGGCCGGTGGTGCAGGGGGGGAGACCCGTGTCATTGTGATCAAGCGGGAGCAGGTTGATATGAAGGAGGAGCAGACATCTGCCGAGGTGATTGACTATCTTGAGGGTGGGAAAAAGCAGCGACTTGGGGTGATCCGGATTCCCCAATTCTATTTTGATAGCGATGATTGGTCGCGTAACGTTTCGGTGCATGTTGAAAAGCTGATTAAGCGTCTCAAGAAGGAAGACATCGACGGGATGATTGTTGATATCCGGGGAAATGGTGGAGGGTCGTTGGACGAGGTGCGCCGAATGACCGGATTCTTCAACGGGAGAAGTCCCGTGGTGCAGATTAAGAAGACCAGCGGCCATATTGAGTCCCTCAATGCAGGCGGTCGAAAGCCTCTTTATGAGGGGCCCATGGTGGTTCTCACCGATAAGGGAAGTGCATCGGCCAGCGAAATTTTGGCTGGAGCACTCCAAGATTACAATCGTGCTGTTATCGTGGGGAGTGCGAATACTTTTGGGAAAGGCACAGTGCAGCAGCCCATTCCGATCGGCGATTATATGCCGGTGTGGAGTGATCGTGACCGTGCGGGCGCGCTGAAGCTCACGATTCAGAAGTATTATCGACCTTCCGGGAGTTCGACCCAAATTGATGGGGTGAAGCCGGATATTCATCTGCCAGCTCTCACTGATGTGATTGAGGTGGGAGAAGAGCATGCACGGCATGCCTTGAAGCACGACATCATCCGAAAGGCGGCTGAATTCAACCCATTTCCAAAGGAGAATCTTTTTCTGCCGGTGTTGATTGAAAAGAGCAGCAAACGTGTGGAAGCCAACCCCGAATACACGTACATCCGCGAGGATATGGAGCGGGTGAAACAGCGGATCGAGGAAAATAGAATCTCGCTAAACAAGGAGAAGCGGGTCGCAGAGACTGCCGAATTGGATGAGAAACGTAAGGCTCGAAACAAGGCTCGCCGTGAGCGTTTCACCAAGATGGAGGAAGAGGATAAGAAAAGGTTTACGATCTACCGGTTGTCCCTCGACGACCTCGATTCGGAAGTGTTGCCCAAGGTGTCATCCGAGGATGAGGATGATGAGCACATGCGTCGGGCAAAAGATGAAATTGCCGATCTTGACGATACTCCCGAGTGGCCCAGCGGAATTGATGCCGGTAAGAGAGAAGGGCTCGCGGTGCTGAGTGATTTGGTTGAGCTGGTGCGCTCAGCGAAGACGGCGGGAACTTTTAGAACGCGGTGAGCATTATCTCTGAAAATTTCAAAAGCGTTCGAGAGAAGGTTGCTGCTGCGGCTGTGAAGTCCGGACGCAGTGAGGAGGAGGTGCAGCTTCTCGTTGTTTCCAAGACATGGTCTGCGGAGGTAGTTCAAGAAGTAGTGGACCATGGGCACACCCTTTTCGGTGAGAACCGGCTCCAGGAAGGGGAGGAGAAGATTCCGGTGTTACCTCAGGAATTGGAATGGCACTTTATTGGAACCTTACAGCGCAACAAGGTGCGGAAGGTGCTGCCGCTGTTTCCGGTGGTGCAGAGTATTTCCTCTCTCAAGTTGGCCCGTTTTACCAACCGGGTGGCGGGGGAGTTGGGGCTTCGGCCCCGAGTCTATCTGGAAATGAATCTGGGAAGGGAGGAGAGTAAACATGGCTTGGAGGAGAGGGAGTTGATTGAGCACCTGGATGAGCTTTGTGCATTGGAGCATTTGGACTGGCAGGGGTTGATGTGTATTCCTCCCCGGGCCGCGACTCCGGAGGATGGCCGGCCTTGGTTCGCCCGTCTCCGGGAGTTTCAAGAGGATGTCCGGAGGCGATCGGGGTTGGTGCTGCCAGAGATCAGTATGGGGATGAGCGGTGATTATGAAGTCGCTATCGAGGAGGGATCGACGATGGTTCGGGTGGGTTCAGCGATCTTTGGGCAACGCGAGCCGTGGAATCCTTAAATCATATGAGTCAAATTTCTCTCGAACAGATTGCCGTGATCGGCCCTGAATTGGCATTGGCCTGGGGCGACGGTTCGGAAAGTTATCTTCAGCTGGAGACGCTTCGTAAAGCGTGTCCTTGTGCGGCTTGCCAGGGTGAGCCCGATGTGACGGGGAAGGTGTTGATTCCGAAGGTCACCCATGATCCGGCGCGAAGCTTTGAGCTTTTACGCCACGAGATGATCGGAGGATATGCGGTCCAGCTCTGGTGGGCGGACGGGCATAGCTCCGGAATATTCAGCTATGATCTTTTGCGAAAGCTGGGGGTCTAGGGAAACGCTGCTTCAAGATGAAGCACGCTGAACGGTTTAAAGGATTTTTCAGCAAGGGAAGCTTCGCTTCCGAGGAAAGAGGTGCTGCAGCCCTTTTGGATTCTGGCGGCGTTGCTCAGGGAGCCGCTGATCATCAGCGTCACCCTTCGCGCCTTGCCAGACTTCAAAATGACTTGCAGCAGCGAACTCCCTCTTTCATCAGCGCTTCCCTAGTCTGCGACGGTGAGGTTTCCGCCGAGCGCGCGTTGGCTGAGGCGCTCGATTCCTTCCCTGGCCATTGAGCTGGAGGGCAGGAGTTGTTTGGCCTGATAATACCAGGCGAGTGATGAGCCGACTTGGCCATTTTTCTCGTGCTCTTCAGCATTACGCAGGGCGATGGTGAAATCAGCTACGCTGGGGGCCATTTCGGTCATGCGTTGGTTGAGAACGGGATCATCGGGGAATCTTTTGTGGACCAGTTCGAGCTTTTCCCAGGCGGCGTAGGGTTGTCCTACGCGGGCCATTTCCTTGGCTCCTTCGACGGCCCGTTCAATGGCGGTGATGTTCATTTTCACCTGGCGGAAGCTTGCTTCGCGCTCGGCATCGCCTTTGATGGCGGGAACGAATTCGTATTCGCGTTTGACGACTTCGCGGTAGTTGCCCTCGGCGAAGAGGCGGTCGAAATCGTTGCGGGCGGTGATCATGGTGCCACCTGATTCGACGAGTTGGTTGAACTCTTCGAGTTTGGGATTTTGAGGCCAGATTTCCATGGCAGCACGGATTTCTTCCTGGGCTTTTTCGAGGTCGCGATTTCCGAGGTGAATTTTGGCCTGCATGATGTGCATGTCACTGGCGCTTGAGTAGGAGCGGACGGCAGCTTCGGCTTTGGTGGCATCGAAGTCATTGGCCTTGCCCTTGAGCATGGCGATTTGCTCCGATGCTTTGGCGTAGTCCTTGGATTCGATGGCATTGAGTAGGACGTAGGATTCGCGGACGAACTCGAGGACCTTGCGTTTTTTGGTGCGTGGAAGGGTGTTGACGGAGGGCATGAACTCGCCCACGAGGTAGGCTTCGGCGAGGCGCTTGGAGGCGGAGTCCAGTTCGTCCTGCTCCAGCAAGAAGAGGAAGGCTTCCACGCTTTTATCGATATCCCGGATGGCTTCGCTGGCGAGGGAGTCGAGGGTGGAAACGGTGGGGCTGACGCCGAGGCTTTCGGTGAAGAGTTTATCGATGTCCGACTTTTCATCGAGGTAGAGGGCTCCATCGCCATCGCGCCAGATGAGGTTGTAGAAGCGCGAGGCCATGAGGACGTGCTCGAAGCGGCGCTGAAGGAAGAACTGAACCATGAGCGCCTGATATTGCATTTTGGCGAGTTCGGTTTTGACCTCGGTTTTGATTTGGTGGGTTTTTTTGAGGGCTTCGATCTCGGCGATGCGGCGGAGGTACTCGGCGTATTCGAGGGAGGAAACTCCGCGTCCGGTGGAGGGTTCTTCGGAAGCTTTTTTGTTTTTTTCGTCGCCTTGGCCGGCTCCTTTGGTGGCGTCGCCGACGGTGGGGTCGATATCGGTGCGGGCTTTCCAGTCACCTTTTTTGATGATGCGCCATTTTTCCTTTTCCTGGGCATCCATGAGGGCCTTGGTTCCGGCGACGTCGTTTTTGGCCAGGAGGGCGGTGTAGAGGGCGTTGGTGAGGGAATCACAGAGGCGGGCATCACCTGGGTAGCTGGAAGCGCGGGGAAGGAGCTGAAGGGCGGCTTTGAAGTCGGCTCCGCCCTTGTGGTGCGGGGAGATGGTATCGAGGATTTCGCGGATGGTGTCGCGGTATTCTTGGGCGGCTTCCGAGTTTTCCTCGGGTTCGTTGAGGTATTTTTGGAAACGGGCTTCGAAGAGTCGGTTGTCGCTGGCGGCCCAGGTGGAGCCATTCCAGCTGATTGTTTCGTCCGACGGGTTGTAGAAGCCGATTTCGTTGCCGAGGACGGAGCCGTTGTTATTGCTTCCGGAGTTGGCCGGCTGGGAGCGGGTTACGGTGTCGGTCGATTGTCCCGATTTGTTATTGTTTCCGCCACCGGAGGGTGGGGTGTAGACTTGGGCGCCGAGGGGAAGGGTCAGGGCGAGGAGATAAAGTGGAGTCTTCATGGGATCAGGACGGTGCGGGGTTACATCTGCTTTACTTCAAGCGCCACCGCGACGCCGTCGTTGTTAAATTGGATCAGAAAGGCGTAGTTTTCCTGAAGGCTGAGGTTTCCGGCCTGGAAGTCGGGCTCAAGCATGATGGGGAGAATGCGGAGGATGCCGTCTTCTTCAACTTCGAGGGCGACGATCTGGCCGTTGTCCTCGATTTTTCGGTCGATGATTTTTCCGGTGACGGAATATTCGTTGCCGGCGAGGCTGCGGCCGTTTTCCTGGGCGTGGGAGACATTGACCGGTTTGGCATCAAAAGCTGCCGGGGTACGATTGAGGAACCAATACCCTCCGCCGAGAACGACGATGAGAATCACGGCTCCGATGAGGAGACCTTGCGTATTAACGCCTGAGCTTGCGCGACGAGCCATGGGAATAGAGTAGTGTGGGGTTGGGAAAGAATCAATCCCACTGGTGGCGGCAGGAGCCGACCCAGGAGGCGATGAGACCAAGGAAGATGTGAATCAGGAGGACGAGGAAGCAGACGGGGACTGCGGAAAGGGCGGTCTCGACGACTGAATTGACGGCGGTGAGGTGTCCGCCGGAGAGGGACTTTACGCTGCCGGACCAGCCCCAGTAGGCGGAGATGAAGGGGCGGGTGATGACTTCGATATTTTCCGGGAGGGCGAGAACGGCTCCGGAAAGGGGGAGCTGGAAGCCCACGAGGTAGACGGAGAGGAGGGAGGCTTGCTCGGCGGTGCGCATGAGGCTGGAGATGCCGAGGCACACCGAGGTCATGGCGGCATTGACGAGGATGAGAAAGATGACGTGTTGGGTGAAATCGCCTCTGAAGGGCCAGAAGAACTCCACGAAGACGCCCATCCAGATCGATTGGACGAGGATGAGGGTGGAGAGGAAGGCGATCTTGCTGAGGAGGTAGGCGGCCGGGCGGACTCCTCCGAATTTTTCCTTCTCCATGATTTGGCGCTCGCCGGCGATTTCGCGGGCGGCGTTGTTGGAACCCATGAGGGAGAGGAGGACGACCTGAAACATGATGATTCCGGAGACTGCCGAGCCGACCTTCATGCGGTCGGATTGGACGGCGGCCTGTTGCTCGTATTGGGCCTGCATGTTGACGCCGGATCCTTCATTGAGACGACGCATGGGCTCGTTGCCCCGGTCGGCGAAGAGGGTCACCAGGACGGGGAAGCAGAGGAGGATGGCAATTTGAAGTGCCACTTGTCCACGGTCGCGGAGGAAGATTTTCCAGCGGCGGGCCAGAAGGGTGGTGAATTGGCTGATGATGCCGGGGGCGTGGAGGGGCTCGGGGGCTTCGGCGATGATTTCATCGTCTTCGCTTTCCACAGGAGTGGATTCGGTCGGGATTTTGAGGCGACCGGTTTCGATGAGGCTGGAGCGGTTTTTCTGAAGTTTGCCGTAGTAGTTTTCCTTATGTTTAAACCACGATGAGCGCCACTTTTCGGAGCTTTGTTTCGCGAGTTGCGGGTAGACGAGCTCGGTGTGGTCGACAGAAAAGTAATGCGTCAACATGTCGGGCGGTCCGTGGAAGGCGACGCGCCCCTCGTGAAGCACGAGGATGGAATCGTAGAGTTCCAGGTGGGCGAGGGAGTGGGTTACGGAAAGGACGATGCGTCCGTCCTTGCGGGAGATGTCATGAAGGAGGTGGACGATTTCGCGCTCCGAGCGGGGGTCGAGTCCACTGGTGACTTCATCACAGAGGAGAAGTTTGGGGTCGGAGACGAGCTCCATGGCGAGGCCGAGGCGGCGTTTCTGTCCTCCGGAAAGGACGTGGACTTCGCGATCGGCAATGGGGGCGAGGCCGGTTTCTTCGAGGACGCGGTCGATGCGGCGGTCGAGGTCGGCAGAGCCCTTTGTTTTGACGCGGAGCTTGGTGGCGGCTTCGATGGATTCGTCGACGCTGAGTTCGTCGAAGGCGATGGAGAATTGGGGGACGTAGCCGATTTCCCAGGGTTCGAGGTCGCCTTCTTCGGAGAGATTTCGGCCGTTCCACCAGAGGGATCCGTCTGATTCCGGGTTGAGGCCGGCGATGGTTTTGAGGAGGGTGGTCTTGCCGCAGCCGGAAGGACCAACGATGGCCATGAAATGGCCACGCGGAATTTCCAGACTCACGCGGTCCACTAGATTTACATCCTCACCCTCTTTTTGAATGGTGAAGCAGACGTCTTTCAGTTCGAGCACTGGTGACTTTGGGTTGATCGTTGGGTGTTAACCGAGAAGCTTCGTCCAAGGTTTCGATTAAACTGCCTGTTTTTCGTTAAGGTGAAAAGCTAGAAAGGCGGCTTCTTAAGGGTGAGTATTCCTTTTCTGACATGCGATTTCCGATCTACGCGCTCTTTTTGCTCCAGCTAGCCAATTTCCCAGCCCAAGCCGAATGGAGGCAGTTTCGTGGACCGACGGGCGACGGGATTTATCCTGAGCGGGAGGATGGGGCGCTTCATGGTTTTCCGGTTGAGTGGAGCGAGGAAAAGAATGTGGTCTGGAAGACTCCGGTTGAGGGGCGGGCGTGGTCGACTCCGGTGGTGATGGATAACGAGGTCTGGGTGTCCAACGCCACCGAGGACGGGAAGAAGATGTTCGCAGTGTGTCTTGATAAGACATCGGGAAAAAAGGTGCATGATTTGCTCCTTTTTGAGAACGCAAGTCCGGAGGAGTTGAGCAACCGGGTGAATGGATATGGGTCGTGCTCGCCTACGATTGATGGGGAGCGGGTTTACTTTCATTTTGGAAGCTATGGCACAGCGGCGTTGGACCGGAAGAGCGGGGAGAAGATATGGGAGCGGCGTGATCTGCCGTGTCGTCATTTCCGGGGACCGGCGTCCTCGGTGGTGCTCCACAAGGAGACGCTCATTCTCACGATGGATGGGATTGACGTGCAGTATCTTGCGGCGTTGGATCGTAAGACGGGCAAGACGGTGTGGCGGACGGATCGCACGACAGACTTTGGTGATGTGGAAGCGGGAGGGAAGATCCGGGGAGATGGTGATTTTCGGAAATCCTACACCACGCCGAACTTCGTAGTGGTGGGTGGAGTGACGCAACTTGTGAGTGCGGGAGCGAAGGCGTGTTTTGGGTATGAGGCTGATACCGGGAAGGAGCTTTGGAAGGTGACCTACAATGGGTTTTCCAATGGTGCGAGTCCGGTCTTTGTGGGGAATGAGATGGCGATTATTAACACCGGATTGGGAAAGGCGCACGTATTGGGGGTGCGGCTGGATGGTGAGATGAAGGGTGATGTGACGAAATCCCATGTGGAGTGGGACATTTTCAAACGGATGCCCGGCCGGACGTCTCCGGTGGTGGTGGATGGAAAAGTCTATCTGACTTCGGAGGAGGGGATTCTGAGTCGGGTGGATGCAATGACGGGCGAGATCGAGAAGTTTGTGAGCTTGAAGGGCCATTTCTCAGGGTCCGGGGTTTATGCCGACGGGCATCTGTATTTTCCCAGCGAGCAAGGGAAGGTGGTGGTGGTGAAGCCGGATGAGGAATTGACGATCGTGGCCTCCAACGAGCTGGATGACGGATTTATGGCGTCTCCGGCGCTTGATGGGGATTCGATCTACCTGAGGTCGAAATCGCACGTGTACCGGATCTCGAAAAAGAAGTAAAAAGTCCGACCTTTTCCCGTGACGAGTGGGGTGGAATGGGGGAGATTGCGTGGTCATGAAATTATCCCTACCCGTTTCGCTCCTCCTTTTGGCTGTTCCCCATGTGTCGTTTGCAAAGGACGAGGTGGTGGTGGCTGATGACAAGGCTTATGTTCTTTATCAAGAGAATCACGTTCTGCCGGCAGGCACCGTATTGGAGCGTTCGCTCAGTAACACGGTGAAGGACGGGAAGCTCAAGATTTCCATGCAGGGAGAGATGATGGACGGCGGGATGACGATGGAGACGACGGAGTCTGACAAGCTGGAGTCTCTGGAAGGCGGGAAGTATCGCTACACATTGGTGTCGAGTGATGAGAGCCAGCAGATGACCCTCATGGGTCAGCCGATGCCGGCCAATGCCAAGGTGAACGTCATGGTGGGCAAGGCGGTGGTACTGTCCAAGGTCGAAGGCAAGTGGGTTGGTAAGCTTGAGGAAGGAGAGGCGACGATTGAGCAGAACGCCGAGATCGTCAAAATCCAGACCCGTTTGAACGAAGATCCGAGTGCCAAGCTTTATGGCACGGCTCCGCGCAAAGTGGGTGACGAGTGGGAGTCGGACGCAGCGGGGATGATGGGACTTGAGGATTTCAACGGCAAGGTGAAGACGAAGTTTGTCAAAATCGAAAAGTTCCAGGGTGTCGCCTGCGCGGTGCTCCACAGCACGATCGAATTGAACGGAACGGTCGATGAAATGGAAGAGATGACGATGAGCCTGACGGGCACGGTTGATAGCCGTCGTTCTCTCAAGGACTTGGAGGACTTGAGTTTTGAAATGAAAGGCACCATGAAAATGAACGGTGCGATGGAGCCCCAGCCCGGTCTTGCGGTGAAGATGGAAATGACCGGTCCGATGGCGATGACCGGTAAAGCGACGCTGACCCGTCCGTAGGGTTGGCGATCGAGGATTGAATCAATGCGCACCACCTTGCGGTGGCTGCGCATTTTTGTTGGTGATCATTACAGTCCCGAAATGATGAGCTCGATCTGGCGACGATGGATTCTCATGTGGATAGCGGTGAGGGCGTGCCAGCCGTGGGCGTCGAGGGGGCCGAACCAGGGGTGGTTGTGGGTGAGGGGGGTGTGGAGATCGTCGATGCCGGCGATGGTTTTTTGAAGGACGGTGGAGGCCTTTTGAAAGGTGGGGAGGATGTCAGGGCCGGTGCCGGGTTCGGGTTTGACGTCCTGGGTGCGGACTTCGAGATCAGGTGATTTCCCCCGGGCGATACTGCGGATGACACCGGCGATGCCGAGATTGACGATGGCGAGGTGGCTGAGGGTCATGTAGGTCGACCAGTGGCGGCTGCTGTCCTCGATCCCTCTGATTCGTTTGATGAGAACAGGGGTGGCGGCTTGTTCTTCGGTGAGAGAAGCGACAAGAGTCATGATTTTTTCCTCCTCGGCGAGGAAGAGTCGGGTGAACCAATCGCGTGATTTGATTTTTCGGAGGAGGGGAAAGATGAATCCCATGATGATTTGCTCGCGTTTGCGAAGGCCGGCGCCCGGGGCTTCAAGTTGTGGGTTTTCCTGCTTGTTCATTACTTGCAAAATGAAAGTGAAAATAGTGGTGATATGCAAGTAAAGTTTTGGCATGGTTTTTTTGTGGCAGAGAAAAGAGAGCAGCAAAGCTGGCGTTCCCCGTGTCCGGTTTCGCGAGTTTTGGAGATCATGGGGGACCGATGGTCTTTGTTGGTGGTGCGTGATTTGATGTTGGGGAGAACTCGATTTAAGGAGTTTATGGCTTCGCCCGAAGGGATCCCGACGAACATTCTGACCGACCGACTCAATCGACTGATGGAGCATGGGGTGATTGAAAAGAAGCCTGTCTCGGAGGGTGCAAAAAGATTTGCCTATGAGCTGACTGAAAAGGGGGAGGCTCTTCGGCCGGTGCTCCGATCGATGATGAAGTGGGGGCTTCAGTTTGAGGAGGGGACAGAACTGGGAATGCGGTAACTGTTCCTTATGGGGCAGTAGTGTTTGTCAACGGGTGGTTCGCTGGGCAGGGTAGTTGTCGTGAGAGATGAAGTGTCTGTTGTTTTGGCGATCTGTGCGTTGGCAGGAATGGAGGTCTGCGCCGATCCCCTGGGTCTTCGAATGGAGCAAGGGAGTGAATTGACATGGCCGACAACCTTGGGAAATACCTATCAGCTGCAATGGGCCGAAACGACTGCGGGCCCCTGGAATGATCACGGGGTGTCATTTTTGGGAGATGGAATGGACCGTTCGATTTTTGAACCGGGAGAAGCGGGAGTCCGGGTTTATCGTGTCGAAGAAGTGGTGCCGGGGGAGGAGCCTCTGCCTGAGATTCCCTTCAATGCAGGTTTTGAATCGGGGACTGATGAGGATCCTGACAATTGGACGAGGGGTGGAAATCAGGTGCCGGTGCGGACAAGTGATGATGCCCACAGCGGATCATTTTGTATTCGGGCGGCTTTGGTGAATGTGAATTCGGTTCCGAGCGAGGGCAGCTTGAATCAGCGGATTGGATCGGTGGGGGGAACGATCGTTGCGGGAGAGAGTCATGATTTTTCATTTTGGGCAAAGAAGGTGAGCTCGGGTCCTTCTTATGTTCAGCAGTATCAACTTCAGTGGTTGGATGATGCGGGGAGTTCGCTCGGGGGAACAGGGCTTAAGAATTTTAGTGGAGAGACGGGGGTCTGGGTTCAGGTGGAGGAGGCCAATTTGATTGCTCCTCCGGGTGCGGTGGATGCGCGGGTGAGGTTTCGTTTTGTCACCGGTGCGGTGGCTGATGGTCATGGGGAGGTGCTCATTGATGACGTGAGTATCGGAAGGGATACGGGTCCGGTTGATCCGGGAGAGACCCACCTCACGTCGTTGGTGCCGACTCCGGCATTCCGGATGAGTTGGCCATCGGTTCAGGGGGTTCCTTATCAGCCGAAGTTGTCGACTGACTTGGTGGTTTGGGAAAACATGCTTCCTGCGATCAATGGAGATGGGGGGACGAAGGAGTTTTTGGTTCCGGCGATCGAGGATGTCGGGTTCTACCGTTTGGAATATCCGGGTCCGCCTGTTGATCCGGAGCTGGAGGGCGAAATTGTGGCGCTTTATAACACGGGGACAGTGCTGGAGCCGGCGACGACGGTCGATACGCCTGAGGCGCTCGTTACTTACTTTGCGGATCGGGCGCGGGATCGGCATGCGCGGGAGGCGAACTTTCATTCCTATGACCATTATCTTCCCTGGTATTGGGAGGAGCGGACGATTGAGCTAGAGATCGTCGATAAGGTGGCGAAGGGAGGGGATGAGATTGTTTTTAATTACAAAACGCTGACGCCATTGGGGGCGGCTGAGTTTCGCGCATTCTTCCGGGGGATTGGAACGGTGGCGGAGTATCACAGCAATCAAATCGCGGAACTGGTGGGTCCGAATGAGTATCAGGCGAAGCTCGATGTTCGTTTGCCGGACTACAAGGATCTGGAGATAGGTGATCGGGTTGAGATTGAGATCAGTCAGTTTATTGAAGCGGCTACGAACGGACGGAACAATTATTACGGGACGACGTTTCTCTACATTATCGGGCAGGGGATTGTTCCCTGGGAGGGGGTGACCTTGCCAGGCGGGCCGCCGCTTGATTCTTATCCGCTTCCGGAGGTTGCGTGGCTGGGTGGGTTGACGACCTTGCCGTATCAGTATTCGAATGAGCCGGAGCATCGCTTTAAGCAGACGGCGGGCAACATTGCTCCGATCAGCGCGCAGCCGTTTATGCTCGGGCGTCGTTTGCATCATACCGACTTTGGGAGTGGTGCGCATTCGGAGTCCGGGAATCCGGTGTTTGCGGATCAAGTGGGGAAGTTGGGACCTCATTACATTGCGAACAGCTGTGTGGATTGCCATGTGAACAATGGACGGGCTCTTCCTCCGGTGCCGGGCGCGCCGATGCTGCAGACGGTGATGAAGGTGGGGGCCGATGCACTTGGTGCGCCTCATCCTTCCATGGGTTCGGTTCTGCAGGTTCAGGCTGAGGGAGTGCCGGTCGAAGGAGGGGTGACCATTTCGAGCTACACCGAGACTGCCGGACAGTATGGGGACGGGACGGCGTTTTCGCTGCGCAAGCCGAACTATGCATTTACCGGGACGGTGCCTCAGTTTTTCTCAGCCCGTCTGGCGAGTCCCTTGGTTGGATTGGGTTTGCTGGAGGCGGTGAGTGAAGCGACGATCATGGCGATGGCGGATCCGGAGGATACGAATGCGGACGGCATCTCGGGACGTTATCAAACGGTGATTGATCCGGAGACGGGCGAGAAGCGGCTGGGAAGATTTACGGGGAAGGGCGGGAAGGCGCGGCTTAAACACCAGATCGCAGGAGCGCTCAGCACGGACATGGGGGTGACGACATCGGTCTTTCCGATTCCCGAAGGAGGGAGCACGCCGGAAACTCCCGAGTTGGGCGATGATGATTTGGACAAGCTGACACGATACATTGCGCTGCTTGGAGTGGGTGCCCGTCGTGATCTGGACAGTGTGCAAGCGCTTCAGGGTGAGCAGTTATTTTCGAGTGCACAATGTATCAAGTGCCATGTGCCGCAGCTTCAGACCGGGCCTTTTCACCCGATGACGGAGCTTCGTAATCAGACGATCCGGCCATACACGGACCTTCTTCTTCATGACATGGGTCCGGGGTTAGCGGACAATATGGGGGAGGACGGGGCAAGTGGGTCGGAGTGGAGAACTCCTCCCTTATGGAACATTGGGTTGACTGACGGGGTGAGTGGAGGAGAGGCCTATCTTCATGATGGAAGGGCGCGGAGTCTTGAGGAGGCGATTCTCTGGCATGGGGGAGAGGCGGAGGGTTCGAAGGAAGCCTTTCGGATGATGTCGGCCGCTGATCGGGAGGCTTTGATCGCGTTTCTTAGATCGCTGTGAAATCGCACTCGCAATTTTTCACGGAACTTCTGTGAAGGTCCACCAGATGGTCTGGGCATTCCGGTGAGGCAGGGTATCGTCCGGTGATGGCGATTGAGATTGAGCGAAAGTTTTTGGTGAAGGGGGAGATTCCCGAGGGTGTGAGCACGGAAATGGTGCAGGCCTACTTGAGCTTGGATCCGGAGCGGACGGTGCGGGTGAGGTTGGAGGGAGAGGTGGCGAAATTGACGATCAAGGGTCGGAGTGAGGGGATTTCGCGGAAGGAGTTTGAGTATGAGATCCCGGAAGAGGATGCACGGGAACTGATGGCTCTGGCGATCGGCGCTCCGGTGGAGAAAACGCGGACACGAATTGAAGTGGGAAAACACCTTTGGGAGGTGGATGTGTTTCGGGGGGCGAATGCGGGATTGGTTTTGGCGGAAGTGGAGCTGGGGTCGGAGGACGAGGTGCCCGTCCTTCCGGATTGGGTGGGCGAGGAGGTGTCTGATGATCCCCGCTACTTTAATTCGTATCTTGCGCGGAGCCCGTTCGCGGAGTGGGGGGAGTAGGGAGGTGGTTGTGGACCACCAGGTTTAGGAGCCGGGGTCGATTCTCAGATCAGCGACGATTTCTCCGCCGATGAGGTGTTGTTGGATGATGAGTTCGAGGTTTTCGGGGGTGGCGGAGTGGTACCAGACGGCCTCGGGGTAGACGACGGCGATGGGGCCCTGGATGCAGATGCGGAGGCAGTCGGCCTTGGTGCGGTGGACGAGGGATTGGGGGCCACAGAGGCCGAGTTCCTTGAGGCGATTTTTGAGAAATTGCCAGGAGGCCATGCCCTCGTCCGGGGCACAGCATTTGGCCTCGGTGGGGGTGGCGCAGAGGAAGATGTGGCGTTGGTAGGTGTCGAGGTTGAGCGACCTGGCGACGGAGTGGAGATCGGGCATGGAGTTGAATTTGGCTATTTACTCTCTAGTGCGGCCTTTGGCGATGTGGGCGGCGAGTTCCGCTTTGAGGCGGTCGGCGATCTTGGAGTGGCCTTTGATGATGTCGACCTTTTCGGAGGGGTCGTTGGAGAGGTCGTAGAGCTGAAACTTGGGAACTTTGTTCCGGGTGAGTGTCATTTCGACTTTGGTGTTGAAGGCGGTTCCTTTTTCGTGGGAGGTGAGCTTCCAGTTGCCGGAGCGGTAGCCATGGTTTCCTTTGCCGCCGTTGTCCTGCTGGATGAGGTGGTTGCGTCCGATGGCTTTGGGTTTTCCAAGGAGGGCGTCGGAGAGGTCCAGGCTATCGAGGAAGGCGTCGGCTGGGATTTCGGTGCCGGTGAGGGCGGCGAGGGAGGTGGCGAGGTCGATGGTGCAAACGACTTGTTCGGAGGTGCCCGGGGGGATGGTGCCTTTCCAGGAAGTGATGAAGGGGGTGCGGGTGCCGCCCTCGTAGATGGAGTATTTTCCGCCTTTGAAGGGGCCGGCGGCCTTGTGGGTGCCGATTTTTTCGATGGCGTCGTCCTTGTAGCCGTCGTCCATGACGGGGCCGTTATCGGAGCAGAAGACGATGAGGGTGTTTTCGGTGAGGCCGAGGCGGTCGAGGGTTTTGGTGATCTCGCCTACGGTCCAATCGAGCTGGACGATGGAGTCGGCGCGGAAGCCGTGGGGGGTGACGCCCTGGAAGCGTTCGTGCGGGATGCGGGGGACGTGGAGATCGTGTGAGGCGTAGAAGAGGAAGAAGGGTTTGTCTTTGTTTTGCTCGATGAACTCGACGGATTTTTCGACCCATTTGTCGGCGAGGTCTTCATCGCGGAAGCGTGCTTTGTGGCCGCCGGTGTAGAAGCCGATGCGGGAGATGCCATTGTGAATGGTGGCGTTGTGCCCGTGGGACCAGTCCATCTTGAGTGAGTCGCGATGGGTGACGCCGGTGGGGTGGTCGGGGGAGGGTTTTTTGTTTCCGACCCAGAGGGGGTCGGCGGGGTCGAGGTTGAGGACGCGGCTCTCGGTGACGTAGACCTGGGGGACGCGGTCGTTGGTGGTGGGGAGGAGGAAGTGGTGGTCGAAGCCGATTTCGCGGGGGCTGGGTTTGAGTTCGCCGTTCCAATCGGGGCCTTTTCCCTTTTCGCCGAGGCCGAGGTGCCACTTGCCGACGACGCCGGTTTGGTAGCCGGCTTTTTTCATGAGGTCGGGAAGAGTGAAGGTGTCCTGATCGATGACGAGGTGACCGTTTGGCGGAGCGATTCCGGTGCCGGGCTTGCGGAAGGCGTAGATGCCGGTGAGAAAGGAGTAGCGGGTGGGGGTGCAGGTGGAGGCGGAGCAGTAGCCGCTGGTGAAGCGCTGGCCGGAGGCGGCGAGGGCGTCGATGTGTGGAGTTTTGAAGGTGGAGGCGCCGTAGCAGGAGAGATCGCCGTAGCCCATGTCATCGGCCATGATGACGATGACGTTTGGTTTTTCAGCGGCGAAGTTGACCTGAATGAGGCCGAGGAGAAGGATGGAGAGAATTTTCATAGGATGATTTGTTGGCATGGGTATGTCATGCGGAGAGGTGATGGTGCAAGGGTAGAGGAAAATAAGGTATTGAGCCCGAGGTCGCTGATGTGCGGTCAAATCCTCCCCAAAAAGGTAGCCACATCACCCGGAGTCAAAGATTGCCCGGTAGCACCGGCAACCAAGGCCAATTCGGCGGCCCGCCCTGCGAGGTACGCTCCCGCTCTCGCGGCATCAAAAGGGGATAATCCGGAAGCCATCAAGGCCCCGAGCAGACCTGAAAGCAGATCACCCTGACCACCGGTCGCCATCGCCGGAGTGCCTGTGGTATTGAAATGAAGGTTTTTCTCCGCTTGGGTGACGATGGTGCGTGCTCCTTTAAGAAGGAGAGTTGCGGCGCATGCCGAGGTGAACCGGCGCGCCCGTTCCGCGCGGGTTCCCTCGCCGGAAACAAGACGTGCCATTTCACCCGGGTGCGGGGTGGCGAGGACATTCTCACCCAACAAGGAGAGTTGGTTGTTTTCCGCAATCAGATTGAGGGCGTCGGCATCGAGAACCAGGGGTCTGGAATTCGTTTGTAAAAAGCGGGTCAGTTTTTCGCCTGTTTTCCCATCGGTTCCCAGGCCCGGTCCGATGACAAAAGCATCCGCTTCCAGATCATGCCAATTCTCCGGTCGCTCGCGGAGCATGATCTCGGGAGGAAGGAGTGGCAGCATGAGTTCTACCTCACCTGGCTCGACGTAGAGTGAAATCAGACCGCCCCCTCCCCGCAAGGCACCTGTTGCGCAAAGGCTGGCCGCTCCCCGCGTCCCCGGTGCTCCGGCGATGATGGCAATTTTTCCGGCCATCCCCTTATGAAAACTGAAAGGACGCGGCGGCAAGAGATTCCGCACTGTCCCGGCCGTGGTGAGCCGATCGCCTTCGCCCGGACACGGCAATTCCTCCACTTCGATTAAACTCAAGCGTCCCACAAAATCAATGGCCCGATCGGCGATCAATCCTCTTTTGGGAATCCCAACCGTCAGGGTGTGATCGGCAATCACCGCGCCCCCTTCTCCGGTGTCGGCATTGAGCCCTGATGGCAAGTCCATCGCGATGGTGCGCGCGCCTTCCGTGATCCGGAGTCGGTTCATCTCCTCCGCCATCCCCGCCAAGGGTTCGCGCAAGGCGCCCTCGCTCCCGATTCCCAACAAGCCATCGAGGAGCAGCAGCGGCCCCCTCCGAAATCCCGTGACATCATCACCCAGTTCATTCCACATCCATCCCGTTAGTGGTGCCAGTTCCTCCCGCCGGAATGCCGACCGTACTTCCACGGCCCACCCGGCATCCTTCAAATGACGTGCCATGACCAGCGCGTCACCGGCATTGTGACCTTTTCCGAGAAATGCGATCACGCTTCCCGGTGTGGCATGATCACGGAGAATCACTCCGGCCATGCGCCGCCCCACCTTTTCCATCAGGGCTTCCGGAGTAGCCCCTTTTTCAAAGGCGAGCTCCTCGATTTTCTGCATCTCCGCGCAAGTGACCATCACCGTGTCAGGGTATCAGCCTACTTCCGCACGATGGAGTAGAAAGCTTCACAAAGATCGCCCTTGGTTGGGGGAAGGCTCTTCGAGTGGAACTGGAATACCTGGTTTTCACCGCTCGGCGGAAGTGATTCCAAGTGGAGTGTTAGCGAGGTTCCGTCCGCCGACCGCTTCATCGAAACAATCTTGTGCCCGGTTTTATCATTCTCCGGAGAGCCATACTTCGGGCTATCGAGGTAGGTCCAGGAAGACAGACTGATCTTGTCTACTGCGGGCGCCTTTTCCAGTGCTTGCGTAAAGTGGAGCGTGAACGAAGCGCCTTCTCTTGTGACATCGTGAAGCTGGTTCGCCGGTTTGGTCTTGGTCCGATAGATTCGCACCAGCGCATCCTCCTTGCCACCTTGCGCACGCCATCCGCGACCCGTCTGCCCCACGAAAAGATCGCCCTTGGGATCAAACTCCAGCCGCATTACTCCGGAAGGAAAGCCGTGGGCAAATGGAATCAGAGCGGCCTCATGATGGGGCTTGGGCAAAATGCGGAAGATGTTTGAAAGGGTTTGGTCGCCCATGAACATCTGTCCGGTGAAGGGACCGAACTTTCCTTCGGTTCGATCCCAGACCGGGCTGCCGGGCGAGTTGGCGAGGCGCGAGTGTGGCATGAGGGCAATGGCCTTCACCTTGGAATCCTTGACCGCATCCCATTTCAGCTCGGGCGAATCCGGATTGAGACCGGGGAGATCGACCAAGCCCGAAGGATGCCCGTAGAACTTGTCCTGTTCCAAAATGAACAATTTTGAGGTGCCGACGTATTCCCCCTGGTTCTCGGAGTAGTAAAGTTTCCCGTCCGGTCCAGTTCCCAAGCCCGCCGGACTCCTCAGTCCCCATGAGAACGGGGTCATCTCTCCCTCCGGGGAAATCTGCAGGGACCATCCGCGCAGGCCACCCTGGGCACCCATCCAGGCGCCGTCGGCCTTGTAGATGTGCTTGGGATCGTTTGCTGCGGCGAGATTTGTCTGCACGTAGTAGTTTCCGTCCTCTCCCTTGGCAGGCCCATGGAGGTATTCGTGGTAGTTCACCGAGATGAGGAAGTCATCGTTGAGGGTTTCGTAGTGATCCATCCAACCATCCCCATCGGTATCGCGAAGCCGGGTTAGCTCGGGTTTTTGGGCCACGATGACGGTGTGTTCATCCTCCACGATCACGCCCAGGGCATCGAGCAATCCTTCCCCGATCTGAACCCAGCTTCCCGCTTCCAGTTTCCACAGTCCTGCGGTGCGGGTCGATACGATGATGGCCCCGTTCGGGGAGATATCCATGCCGAGGGGTTCGAAAAGTTGCACCCGTCCGTTGACATCAAGCGGGGGGGCGATGGCCTCGGCCCCGTATCCTTGCGGAAGCCACACCTTGTCCGCTTTGCTCGAAACGATTTTTTGCAAGCCGCGATCGGTAGTGACTCCGTCGGGGCGCCAGGGATCACCGACGGGCTTTGGGAGTTGAAAGGTGATCTCGGCAGGGAGTTTGTCGACCGTCCATGTTTTTTCCTCCCGGCCCAGAACCGGAGAAAGCTGAAACTTCTGCGGTGACACGAGCTCACCGGTGAGGGAAATTTTTCCCTGCCCGTTCGTGCCAAGAGTGAACTGAAGGTGGAACACGTTTTTTCCGACCTCAAAAGAGAAGGTCGGAACATCGGCGTGCCGGTAACCGAGGAAGTTGCCCCCCGCGGCCGCCAGTTGATCGGCGAAGTCTTCCTTCCCGTAGAGATTTTTTCCAATGGTCTCGTTGTCCCAGGTTTTGGGAGATTTGAAGGAAAGGTCGATGGGGGCGCCGGTCTTGGGATGAAGGGGCGCAAGAAGGGGGCCGTAGAGGTCCACTTCCATGGCATTCTGTCCGAGTCGGGCCGGCTTGCCTCCGCGTCCCGTGACCTCTTCACGAATGTTCAGGAATCCGCCCCACCAGACCCGTTCGATGGAAAGTGAGA
This sequence comes from Verrucomicrobiaceae bacterium, assembly GCA_051252135.1. Taxonomy (GTDB): domain Bacteria; phylum Verrucomicrobiota; class Verrucomicrobiia; order Verrucomicrobiales; family Akkermansiaceae; genus SW10. The sequence continues at coordinate 282,085 of JBPOGH010000002.1, forward strand.
TGGGATCAAAGGCGTAGTTCAAGCCGCCGGGTGTCCCGACAAAGACGGCGCGTGTTGAGCTCTTGGGCACTCGGGCGCGATAGATGCGGGTCCGATCCGTGACGAGAATTTCGGCAGGGTCGGCAATGGGCGTGAGCACTTCGCTTTCGTTCTTTTTGGCATCGACCAGGACTTCCTTCGGTCCGGCTTTCCCGGCGTCGTTGAGGGTGAGGAGATATTGGTAAATGGCCTTGGCCTTAAAATCGGAAATGAAGGCTCCGTCATAGGGAGGCATGATTGGCAGATAGGGTTCGCCCTTGGTTGCTCCGCTTTCCGCGATCGCGATGTCCTCGGCAGCCCGGCGCAGTGATTGGCGGAAGTAATTGAAATCGGCAGTCACGGTTTGGCGGTGCTGCTCGCCACCGCTCAGGACCTCGCGCTTGCGGGCCTTTTGTTGAAACAAGCCGTAGAGTCCCGGGCCGGTCTTTACGGCATCATCGTTCTTAATCTCCGAATGACACTCGGCACAACCGACGGCGTGGAAGGTCTCGCGACCGAGTTGGACAAGATCAATTTTTTCCTGCGAGAAAGCAGGGAGAGCGAGAAGAGAAAGGAAACCGAGGAATCGCATTCCGCGAGACTTCCATTTTGGGAGCCTTTTGGAAATGGCGAAAGTCGCTAGCCAAAGCCTCCGTCCAAGGTTTCACTCTTCCCATGGACAATCCCTACATGGCCCCGCAAGCACCACCGCAGGTCCAGCCGCCACCCATTCCGGCGGCGGAGAAGAAGGCCTGGAACGCGTGGTGGACCCTGCTTTGGGGTTTGGTCCTTTTTGGGATTTGGCAGGTCGTTCAGGGGATTGGCTTTGTGATCTATATGGTCAAAGAGGGGATCATTCAAAAGATCACGCGCACGGATCCTCCGATCTCGGAAGAGGAACTGATGGGGCTTCTCATGGATGGTGATGTCATCGGCGCGGTGTCCTTTGTTGCGATCTTTGCGGTCTGTCCCGCGGCGTGGTTTTTGGGCCGGGCCAAGAAGCCCTGGGGAGGATGGGAGTATCTTGGGAATGCGGCGGTGCGCTGGTGGAAATGGCCGATGTGGCTTGCGGTGACCTATCTTCTGGGAATCGGGATGAGCTTGGTCGCGCCCTCGATGGGGATCGACGAAATGCATGAATCGATGGTCCAGATGGCGACTTCCACGGACTACGCCATTTTGCTTTTCCTGGGGGTGGCAATCGGGGCGCCGTTGGTGGAGGAGTTCATGTTCCGTGGTTTGCTTTTTCGGGGCTGGCGGGAGTCACGTCTCGGACTTTGGGGGACCCTGATCCTGACTTCATTGATTTGGACCTCGATGCACGTGCAATACGAGGCGCCGATTCTGGGTTTCCTTTTCGTGTTCGGAATTATTTTGGGCCTGGCTCGCGAGTGGACCGGAAACGTCTGGGTTCCGGTCGCGATGCACGCGCTCAACAATGGCCTCTCGGTGATCGTGATGCTCACCACGGATTTTTCCTAGGGTGAGCCGATGGCGGGATGCGGATGGTGCCTGAGAGGGTGAAGATGAATTCAGCAGGAGTTCAGGTGCCCCGGTGGGGCTCACTCCTTGGGGAGAAGGGGGCGGACTTTTTCCGCGATCAGGGAGGCGATGATTTTGTTTCCGGCGGGGCTGGGGTGGACGCCATCGCGGTGCATCCAGGTGGGTTCCTTGAGAAGGAGTTGATTGAGGTCGACGACGGGGGCTTCGTTCTTTTTCGCGACTTTTATGGCGGTGTCCCGGTAGTCGGAGAGGAGTTTGGCGAGGCCTGCGGGGCCGTTGTAGTCGGCTTCCTGGTGCCGGGTGAAGTAGGGCTTGGGATCGATGGGAGGTGGGGTGCAGATGACGATCTGTGCTTTGGCCTTGCGGCAGGCCTTGGCGATGGCGGTCAGGTTTTCCTCGTACTTCGGGAGGGGGATGTGGGCGCGGTCGCTATCGACGCGGATGTCATTGGTGCCAAAGAAGACGACCACGATATCGGGATGATGATCGAGGACGTCCTTTTGAATGCGCTTGAGGCCCTGGAGGGAATTGTGGCCGGCGACGCCGGAGCTGATGACTTCGGTTCCGGTGAGTTCGGCGAGGAGTGCGGGGTAGCCGCGCTTGGTGATGCTATCGCCGAAGCAGACGATCTTCGTTTTTTCGGCGAGAGCGGCGGTTGCGGTGAGGCAAAGGATGAGGAGGGTCTTGAAGGGCATCTATTGGGGGACGGTTTAGGGTGATCCGGCCTCGAGCATCAATGCCGGGAACGATGTCTGTCAGTTCCTGGTGACGCGATAGAAGATCTTGGGAGAGTTTGCGGGATTGAGTGAATCCTCGTAGGTGATGAAGCCATCGGTGGAGCTCGCCTGGTCGTTCAGTTCGATCCAGTCTTCGAGATCGTAGGATGCTTCGATCTTGTAGGTTGCGCCCGCATCGGCGGGGAAGGTGATGCTGGCTTTGCCATTTTCCCCAATGACGATGTTTGTAATTTCGAGAGGGGAGCTGACGAGGACCTGGAGCGGTGTGGCACCGGCAGCGAGAGAGGTGATCTGCTCTTGATCAAGGGCCCGGCTAAAGACGGCAAACTCATCGATGAGGCCACCGAAGCTTTGAGATTCATTTGAACCATTTCCGCCGATGCGGATGCCGCCATCGATGTTTGAAAGAGGGCCGCTGTCGATTGATGATCCCTGGAGGACGCCGTCGATGTAGATTTCCTTTTCTCCGTTGGCTTTCTTTTGGAAGACAAAGTGCTGCCATTGTTTTTCGACCAAGAGGCTCGTGGAGGCTCCGGGAATGGTGAGGCGGTTGTAGGTTGCGGAGCCATCGGCGCTATCGAAGTAGATTGTGCCATCGGACCAGGGGATGTGGGCCTGGAAACCACGGGCCCCGGTGAACCAGAAGCTTGATGTCTGAACGCCGAAGACATCGATATACTGCCAGAGGCTGACCGCCATGGCGTTGTTGATTTCGGCTTGAGCGAGATGATCGCCCAGGGGAACGAAGGCGTAGGCGGAGTCCCTTGCGGGTCCGAGGTTGAGGGCGAGATCACCGGGGTTTCCGGAATGGCCTCCTGCGTCCGCGGAGAAGGCGGCGGTGTTGACGAAGCCTGCGGCTGGCGCGTTTCCGCTCACATCAGGAGCTGACAGGGCGGTGGAGTTGTCATCGAAGTCCCAGTATCCAAGGAGTTCTAGGTTCTCACTAATGGGGGTGTCGTTGGGGTCGTTTGGATCCGAGCCCTTAATGACTTCCAGATAGTCATTGATGGTATCGGAATCCGTATCAACGAGGAACGGGCTGGAGCCTGTTTGGGTGAGATCGAGGAATGGCTTGGTGGGGTCTTCCACGCCGTCCTTCAATCCGTCCCCGTCGGTATCGGGATTGAGAGGGTTTGTGCCGCTATCGGTTTCTGCTGAAACGAAGGTGCCGGAGTTTGATTCGATGTTGTCGGGCAAGCCGTCATCATCGGTATCAGGCTTGACGGGTGAGGTGAGCAGAACGCTTTCTTCGAGGTTGGTGAGGGTGTCGTTGTCAAAATCGTCGCCGGGGAGGACGTCTGCGATGCTGGTGATGGCGTCGTTTTCATCGGCGTCGATAATCAATTGCTCGTATTCATCGTCCATGCCGTCGGAGTCGGAATCTGAGTTATTAGCGACTTCAACAGGAGTCTGACCGGCGATGAGGTCGGCAATTTGCTCCGGTGAAAGGGCGTCGGCGTAAATGGCGAAGTCATCGATCCGCCCGCCGAATCCCTGTGAGCCATCAGCGGCGCGCGCTCCGATGAAGAAGTCGGTGGCCAATTGGGGGACGGCATTGGCTCCGGAGGGGGTCTCGGCAACGAGGACTCCATCGACCCAAATCTGTTTGTTGCCGTCGGCAACCTGCATGACAAAGTGGTGCCAGCTGTCGAGCAAGCCTGCCGGGGCGTCGACCTGGAGGCGTGCGGGTCCACTCGTGCCATTGTTGTCGAGGTAGAGGATGCCGTTTGACCATGGAGTGTGTGCCTGGAAGCCGCGAACCGGGGAGGCCGCGGTATTGAGAACCGAGAAGGTGGTTGATCCGGTGTTGCCGCCGGCACCATCTCCGATGTCGTATTGCCAGAAGCTCACGGCCATGGCATTACGGGTGGTTGCCAGGGAGAGGTCGATTCCGCTGATGAGGGCGTAAGCGCCATTATTGAAAGCTCCGACATCGAGTGAATAGTCACCGGCTTGTCCGCTGGCGCCATCGGCATCTGCGGAAATGACGGCTCCGCCTTCGAGGGTGGCGTCGTTCCCGTTCGGGGATTGGTCTGCTGTTTGGTTGTCGAAATTGTGATAGGAGAGGAGCTCGAGTGAATAGAGCGGAGCGGTGGATGCCATGGAGATGGCAAGGGGCAGGAGGTAGGAGAGTTTCATAAAGTCTTTTTCTAGATGTACTTAAGTGCGCAGCTTAGGTGTTGAATCCCAGAGTGGCAATTTCTAATCTGGAACTTGTCTGATAGCTTGGGGAGGTGGCTGCTATTGGTGGCCGGGTTTTTTGTAGAATTCGACGGCGTCGGCGATGACGTAGCCGTCGGCTCCTTCATCGGAGATGACGACTTTTCCGGTGGTGCCTTTTTTGAAGGGGTAGACGCCGAGGGTGATGAGGGGGGCGGTTTGGGCTTTGCGCTGGTTGACTTTGAGGGTCTTGCTGCCGCCGTGGTAGTGGATGGTGACGGTGGCGTTGGTGGCGCGATTCGGGTTGGGGGTGTAAGCGACGCGGACTTGGTAGGCTCCCTCTTCGGGGAGGTCGGGGATGTATTCGGCGCGTTGGGCGGGACCTTTTGAGGGTCCGCCGTTGTGGCGGTAGCCGGTGCCGATGTAGCCGGGGGTGGAGTGGCTGCGATGAGTGAAGCCGGTGAATTGGGCGTCGGTGTCATCGACGACAATGCCTTTGAGCTTGGAGACGGGAATGGGCGCTTTTTTGGCGGGGCGTGCGTAGTCGAGGACTTGCTTGTCGGCGAGGAGGCGGGCTTCGAGCTGGGCGGGATCGATGTCTTGCACGGAGACTTTTTGATCAATGGCCTGGCAGGCTCCGGTGGCGGCGGATTGGCCGAGGACCATGAAGACGGGTTCCATGCGGATGGAGCCGAAGGCGATGTGGGAGGCGGAGAGGGCGGCGGGGACGAGGAGGTTTTGGCACTCTTCTTTTTTGGGCCGGATGGAGCGGTAGGAGATTTGGTAGGGGCCGCCGGGGGAGACCTGGACGTCGCCTTCGTTTCGGGCGAAGCCGTTTTCATCGACGTAGCGCTGCACGTGGTGGGAGTCCATGTTGTAGGAGCCCATGCCGACGGACATGGGGGTTTGGCGGGTGCGGAAGCAGTCGGCTTCGGTCTGGACGTAGTCGCTGACCATGCGGCGGGCTTCGCGGACGTAGATTTGGTGCGGCCAGTTTCCGTTGTCGGTGAACTCGTCTTTGGCGAGGCCCCATTTGCTGATGTTGTCCTGGAGGTCCTTGGGGACGCGGGGGTCGTTGCAGAGGAACCAGAAGAGGCCTTTTTGGTAGGTTTCGTGTTCCTTGATGATGGCTTCGCGCGTGGCGTAATCGCCATCGGGGTAGGCGTAGTTCATGCCGATGTTATCGGTGGAAAAGCCGCCGTGATTGTTGGTGTCGGTCTTGCGATTGGGCATGGGTTTGTGGTTGCCCCAGACGTTGCGCCAACCTTTTAGGATGTAGCGGAGGTAGAGTTCGTAGCGGAGGGGGTCGTATCCTTCGGGCTTGGGAAAGGCGACGCGGTTGGCGGGGTCGTCGGTGAGGCACATGCGGAAGCAGTAGGCCTGGATGCGGTGGTCGCCGGCGCCTTCTTCGCCTGGGCCTTCGGCCTGCACGCCGGGGAGGAGGCCGCTTTTGGGGTCGCCGGGGGTGATGTAGGGGTCGACGTTGTGATCGAGTTGGTGGGAGCGGGCGTTGCGGGTTTGGACGCCGTTGAGGGTTTCATCGTATTTTGAATTGGGCTCGCGGCCGACGGTGTAGGTGACGCCGGCCTTGGCCATGAGGTCGCCCTCATAGGTGCCATCGATGAAGATTTTTCCGCGGTAGGCGTCGCCGGATTCCATGCGGATTTCGGTGATGTTGGGGCCTTCTTTGGTGACGCCGTTTTTGAGATCGAGGCGTTGGCCGTGGACGACCTGGACTTTGGCCTCGGCGAGCATGGCGCGGAGGGTGTCCTCGGCGATGCGGGGCTCGAAGCGCCAGATGGCGTCGTCGGATTTCTTGTAGTAGGCGTAGTCGGCAGCTTGTTGTTGTCGCCACGCGTCGGGTTGGTGGTAGTGCTGCTGGAGGCGCTGGTAGAATTCGCGTGAGATGCCGCCGATGACTTCGCGCTTGCCGGAGTCCGTCATGCCGAGGCCGCCGGAGGTGAGGCCGCCGACGTGTGATGAGGGCTCGATGAGGATGACGCTTTTTCCCATGCGGGAGGTCTGGATGGCGGCGGCGACGCCGGCGGAGGTGCCGCCGTAGACGATGACATCGCGCTCGATGTGAGACGCGTGGGCGAGGATGGGGATGAGAAGGAGGGAGAGCGCTTTGAGCATGACTTGGTGAGAGAGATACCTTGATAGAGGCACAAACTTTTCAAGTTATGGGCTCCAGCGGACGGCAGCTCCGAGGGCGATGAGGGCGCCGCGGCGGTGGGTTTTGAGGAGGGAGGCGGGCATGGGGGAGTCTGGGCCCTCGAGGGGGAGGCGGATGAGGAGGGCTTCCTGGCCGTCCCAGCTGTAGAGTTTGAGGCGGGCGAAGCCGTTTTTTTCATCGTGGAAGAAGACGATGAGGCCGTCGGGGTTTTCGATTTTTTCGAAGAGGGTTGGGAGTTTTTTGGCGTCCTTGGTGTTGAGGAGGGCGTCGAAGGAGAGGTCGGCTTCCTTTAATTTGAGGATGGTGAGCTTGAGGTTGTGTTCGTTCCAGGGGAAGGCGTTGCCGATGGCGGCATCGACATAGAGTGCGCGCATGTCTTTTTCGAGGAGCTCGGCGAGGCGGATGCTGGCCTTGGAGCGGGTGCCGGTGGTGGCATCGAGGAAGGCGAGGTTGACGCCGCGTGATCCGGCGGAGAGCGAGGTGGGGAGGAGGAGGGAGATGATGAGGAGGAGGATGGAGAGGCGCATGGGATTGGTTGGGTTTGCCTAGAGGCGTTTGGGGTTGATGGGGGAGGTGGGGATGGTGCCGGAGGCTTTGCCTTCGAAGTGCTTGCGGAGGCGGGAGATGAGGGCGCGGGTTTGGTCTGTGGGTTCGAGGGCGAGGTTGTGGAATTCGTTGGGATCGGTGGCGTGGTCGTAAAGCTCGACGCCCTCCCGGCCTTCGGCCCACTCGGTGTAGCGCCAGCGGTGGGTGCGGACGCTGCGGCCCATGACCTGGGCTTTGAGGCGGGAGTCGGCAGGGCGGAGGATTTGGGAAATGGCGATGCCGTTCCATTCTGTTAGAGGGTCGTTGAGGAGGGGTTTTAGGCTGCGGCCTTCGAGTCCTTTTTCCAACGGGAGTCCGGCGAGGTCGGTGATGGTGGGGTAGATGTCGACGAACTCGACGATGCGCGAAGAGGCTTGGCCGTTTCCTTTTACGCCGGGGGCGCGGATGATGAGGGGGGCGCGGGTGCCTTCTTCAAACATGGTGCGTTTTTGCCAGACGCCGTGGTGTTCTCCGAGGTGGTAACCGTGGTCGGACCAGAAGACGACGATGGTGTTTTCGGCGAGGCCGAGGCGGTCGAGTTCCGCGAGCATGCGGCCGACCTGGGCATCGATGAAGGAGACGCAGGCGAGGTAGGCCTGGAGGCCTTTGAGGAGGTGGGGTTCTTCGATGTTGTAGTGCGGGATGGGGTTGTTGTGGGCGAAGGCGGCGGTGGGGATGTCATCGCGGTCGCCCTCCGGCGCGTAGGGGAGGCGGAGGGTTTCGAGGGGGTAGAGGTCGAAGTATTTCTTGGGTGCGATGAAGGGTGAGTGTGGGCGGAAGAAGCCGGCGGCGATGAAGAAGGGTTCGCCTTTTTTCTGGCGCATCAGGTTGATGGCCTCGGTGGCGATCATGCCGTCGGTTTGTTCCTCGTCGGTTCCTTCGGCTTCGAGCCAGCTGATGGTGCCACTGATTTTTCGAGCGGGTTCGGCGTTGAAGACGAGGTGCTCGTCGGTTTTATCACGGCCTTTGGGGTTGATGGTTTGTTGCCACGAGGGGGGGTCGTCGAAGCCATCGGTGCCGATGGAGGCGGGGACGTTGTAGTGGTAGATTTTTCCGACGCGGGCGGTGAAGTAGCCGGCTTTGATGAACTGCTGCGAGAGGGTGACGGCGTCGGGGACGGTGGTGCGGAAGTGGGCGTCGAGATCGTAGACCTGGATGGTATCGGGGCGCAGTCCGGTCATGACCGAGGCGCGGCTCGGGTTGCAGAGCGGGAGTTGGTTGTAGGCGCGGTCGAAGCGGACGCCGGAGGCGGCGAGTCGGTCGATGTGCGGGGTTTTGGCGATGAGGTGGCCGTAGCAGCCGAGGGAGCTGGCGAGGTCATCGACGGCGATGAAGAGGACGTTGGGTTTCCCGGCGGCGAAGGAAGCGAGAGGAGCCAGGAAGAGGGAAAGAAGGGGGCCGAAGCGCATCGTGGTATTCTTTAAAAAATGGCGGGGAATGCGAGGATGAAGAACGGAGGTGGACTCGTGAGTTGAGAAGTGGCGGAGGAAGTGTCATCGTCGGGGATGCGATTTGCGGTCCTGAGTCTGTTGATGGGTGTGTCTCTTTATGGGCAGGAGGTTTTGAGTCAAAAGGCGGTGCATGCGGAGGGGTGCGGGCCGTGTGCTTTGGTGAATCAGCTGCGGATGGGAGGAGCGGCGGAGCGGGCGGGGTATGAGAAGTTGCCGGGGAAGACGGCGGAGGCGAAGGCGCGGGGGATTATCGGGAAGTATGGGAATCGGGTGTCGCCGACGTATCGTGACGGTCGTGCGGTGTTTCGCAAATCGGGCGTGACGTGGCAGGACATGCAGCGGCTGGCGAACTGGGTGCGGAGTGATGTGGGCTTGCCGGAGCTGGAGGAAGCGTATCTGGACCGGAAGAAGGATGAGGGGCTGGACCCGCATCTTAAGAGGATTCACGGGTTGCTGAAGGGGTCGCTGGATGAGGGGGTGATGCCGATCATTTCGTTTCGATCGTTTGGGGCATCGTATACGGAGGAGGGAGGCGGGTGGTTGTGGAAGCCGCTCTATGGGCACTTTGTGCTGATGACGGAGATTCAGGAGGAGTTGGCGGAGGGAGAGAAGGGGTTTCGTTTTCGGTTTGCGGATTCGGCGACGGGGCAGGTGGAGACGGGGTATGCGCATTTATCCGAGGCGCGGAATTTTACGGCGGTGAAGGGGAGTCAGAAGGATTGGGTGTGGGCTCCGAACCGGCCGTTTTTGGTGGTGACGGCTCCGACCTTGCGGCTGAAGGTGCAGGATCACGAGTGGTATGCGCGGACGTTTATTACCTTGAATCATGCGGTGTACGCGGAAACGGAGCGGGAGGACTAAAGCCTCACCGCTCCGTTGTTTTACCCGAGTTTGTTAGGCGCGCTGGCGGCGCAGGAGGGCGAGGGTTCCTCCAAGAAGTGAGAGGAGGACCGATGATGGTTCGGGCACGGGGGTGCCGACGATTTGGATGCCGTTGATGATGGAGATGTCGTTATTCGGGAGGAGGACGGCGGGGGTGGAGGCGATGCGGAAGTTGAGATCGTCCATGCCGCTGAACTTGATGTAGTTCCCGGAGGATGCACCGGTGCCGTTGATGTAGTTCGAGCCGGCGACGGTTCCGAAGGCGGGGGATGATTCAGTGAGCGATTCCGGGAGGAAGCCGGTGCCGACACTGGTGTAGCTGATCTCGGAAAGGCCGCCCGGGCCGTTGTTGTGAGAGCTGTAGATGTAGACGTCATATGAGGACCAGCCGAGGGAGGCGAGGCTGGCGATGGTGACATCGACGGTGACAGGGATAGCGGAGGGAGGGGACATGCTGGTGAGGAAGGTGGCGATGCCGCGGCTCATCATTTGATCATCACCGGGGCCTGGGATGCTGCCACCGACGTATCCGGGAACATCCCAGGACATGGTGGAGTTCCATTGGACGGCTACTCCGGAAACGGTGCCGGCACCGGTGAGGGGGGAGACCCCTCCGGAGAGGCCGAAGGCAGGTTCCCAAAACTGGGCGGGAACGACTCCGGCGGTATCGGAGGAGACCATGGGTGGGGTGGAGCTGGTGCCCATGAAATCGACCGAGACGGTAGTGGCCGAGGCCATGCCGGTGAGGGAGAGAGTGAGGGCGGTGAGTTTGCAGGTGGTGAACGCAATAGTTTTCATTTTTTGGATGGATTTAGGTTGTGGGGATTTCCCCTTCACCTGCTCCATCGCGAGGGATGAAAACGAATGTCAGATTTAGTGGATTTTTTTTGAGGCGTTGGGCGAAAATGGTTAGAGATTCAAAATGATTAAGTTTTCTTGATTATCCGAAATCAGTTTTTTAGCATTTCTATGCTTTGAATATTTCCGGCCTTCCCCAGCAAGTTGTCGTTCTTTCGTTCGGCCTTATTTCGTCATCAGTTCTTTCCGCGCAGACCCTGCGATCGAGTGATGATTTTTTTAGCGAGGGATTTTTCCTGGATACGAATCTGGAGTATTCGAAGCATATGCTCTCGTTGCAGCGCGGGGTGACGGACAAGTCGATCCATCTGTTGGAATCGCTGCGGGATGGGAAGCTGGAGACGGGTAAGGTTTATTTGTCGGGTCACGGGTCGTATTCGCATTACGAGGAGCGGACCGATACGGCGGGTAAGTTTCCGATTCTGGGGCGTTTTCCGGAGCAGCATAATGCCACAAGAACGTCGGGGAGTGAGGATGTGATCGATATTTTGAGCATGTCGCTGACGTATGCGCCATCGCCCTGGGTGGCGGTGTATGTGAACGGGATTTATACGGACATTGAGTTTCCGCGGCAGGAGGAGGCGCAGATTCGGGAAGGATTTGTGACGATTGGTAATTTGCAGGAGAGTCCGTTCTATGCGGCGGCGGGTAAGAAGACGGTCAACTTTGGCAGGATGGACGCTTACAATCCGACGACGCACACGGTGACGAATCACTTTTACCGGACGGACATGAGGGACATGGTGCTGGAGTTGGGCTATGTGTCCGATGACTGGCATTTTACGATTTCGGCGATGGAGGGCGGGCGGCAGTTGCGGGTGGCGGACTCGACGAACGACGACTTTTTGGGGAATTTTGCGCTCACGGCGCAGCGGAATTTTGAGTGCGGCGACTGGGATATCTCGGTGGGTGCGGGTTACTTGAATAGTTCGATTTACGATAGTGATTCGGCAAACCATCCGGGGGTTGCACCGGACCCGTTGACGATGCGTCACCGGAACGGGGTTTACGATGTGTGGGTGGAAGCGAAGAACGGGCCTTGGTCTTTCCTTGCCGAGTATACCAAGACCGAGCGGGCGTGGCCGGCGACGGGGCGGGCGGTGGAGGCGATCAGCTTGCAGGCGGCGTATGATACGACGATCTGGGATCGCCCGACGAGGCTATCGGCATCCTGGGGACGGGGTGAGCAGGGGCGTGCGACCGATCCCTATTACGAGCTGACGCAGCTGGCGGTGGGTGCGGAGATGTGGGTGACGCCGAACTTTTCGATGAGCGCGGAGTATGTCTACAACACGGGGTTTGTTCCGTTGATCATGATTTCGCGGGCGTCTGATCCGGGGGTTGATACCGGGACGTTGATTTTGAGCGGGAGGGTGTTTTTCTAAGAGGTCGGTTGATCTTTATTGATTGAAGACGGAGAGGAGCGGGTCATCCTGCCGCATGATCTTTCGTGCTCTGTTGGCGGTGTGTTTTCTCCCGGGTCTTTGCTTAGGCGGGGTGGAGGAATTCGTGGAAGCGGCGGCGAAGGAAGGGCCGCTGGCGAAGAGGGCGGCGGAGTTTTTAGTGGAGGGGATGCCGGAGCGGGATCGGGAGGAGTTGTCGGTGGAGTTTTTGATGGAGAACTTGCGGTTGGCGTTGAAGGCGCGGGAGGAATTCTCTTGGGCGAAGGCGGTGCCGGAAGGGGTATTTTTTAATGATGTGGTGCCTTATGCCTCGCTGGATGAGACGCGGGAGCGTTGGCGGCCGGAGTTTTATGAGACGTGCTCGAAGTTGGTGAAGGATTGCGAGTCGACGACGGAGGCGGCGCAGGTGATCAACCGGGAGTTTTTTAAGATCATCGGGGTGCACTACAACACGGGGCGGAAGGCACCGAACCAGAGTCCGGCTGAGTCGAAGAAGCTGGGGATGGCGACGTGCACGGGACTGTCGATTATTTTGGTGGATGCGTGTCGATCGGTGGGGGTGCCGGCGCGGGTTGCGGGGACGGCGTTGTGGGCAAACAAGCGGGGGAATCACACGTGGGTGGAGATTTATGACGGGGGGCAGTGGTTTTTTACGGGAGCGGACGAGTATGATGCGAAGGGGTTGAATCGGGGATGGTTTGCGGGGGATGCCTCGAAGGCGGTGGCGGATGATTGGCGGCATGCGATTTGGGCGACGTCGTGGCGGAAGACGGGTGATCATTTCCCGATGGTGTGGAGTTTGAAGGATCGGAGTGTGCCGGCGGTGAATGTGACGTCGCGTTATGTGAAGGAAGAGAAGGCGGCGGAAGCGACGGCGTATTTTCGATTGTGGGACAAGCGGGGCGGGGAGCGTTTGGTGGGTGAGTTGAAGGTGAGAGATGAGACAGGGAAGGTGTTGGGAACGGTGACGACGAAGGCGGGGACGGCGGACTTGAATGATATGGCGTCGGTGCCGGTGAGAGCGGGCGGGAGTTATCGGGTGGAAGTGACGGTGGGAGATGAGGTGCGGGAGGAGACGTTTTCGGTAGCGAAAGAGAGTGCGACGCTTGATCTGTATTGGGAGGGGCTGGGGCGGACGGCGGGTATTTTGGAAGAGGTGAAGGGGTGGCTGGCGTTGCTGCCGGAGGAGCGGCATTTGTCGGTGCCGGAGGGGGGGATGTCCGAGGAAGAGGCGGGTGAGGTGACGCGCTTGATTGAGGAGTCGCTTCGGGGAGAGATTTTGGAAGAGAGGAAGCAAGATATGAAGAGGCGCGTGGTGAGGGCGGCGGGGAAGGAAATGAAGTATTTGGAGCGAGTGTTTGGAGACGCGCCGGAGGGGGAGAGATCACTTTGGATCTCGATGCATGGAGGGGGAGGTGCGCCGGCGCGAGTGAATGACCAACAGTGGCAGAATCAGATTCGGCTCTATGAGCCGAAGGAAGGGATTGTGGTGGCTCCGCGGGCGCCGACGAATACGTGGAACCTGTGGCATGAGGGTCACATTGATGCGCTCTTTGATCGTCTGATTGAGGATATGGTGGCGTTGCGCGGGGTGAATCCGAACAAGGTTTACCTGATGGGATACTCGGCGGGTGGCGATGGGGTTTACCAACTTGCGCCGCGGATGGCGGATCGGTTTGCGGCGGCATCGATGATGGCAGGGCATCCGAATGATGCGAGTCCGTTGGGCTTACGCAATTTGCCCTTTATGATTTTTATGGGCGGGGAGGATGCGGCTTATAAGCGGAACGAAATTGCGGCGGAGTGGGGGGAGAAGCTGGCGAAATTTCGGGAGGATGATGCGGAGGGATATGAGCACAAGGTGACGATTTACAAGGGGCTGGGGCATTGGATGAAGGGGAAGGATCGGGAAGCCTTGCCGTGGATGGCGGAGCGGGTGCGGGAGCCCTGGCCGAAGAAGGTGGTGTGGCATCAGAGCGGGCGGACGCATGATCGGTTTTACTGGTTGGCGGTGCCGGAGGGGACGGGGATGCGCGGGCAGACGGTGCGGGCGGAGGTGAAGGGGCAGGTGATTGGGATCGAGAGTGAGGGGGTGGATACTTTACGGTTGAGGTTGAGTGATGCGCTGGTGGACCTGGATGACGAGGTGGTGGTGCGGGTGAATGGGGAGGAGAAATTTAAGGGGAAGGTGGAGCGAGAGGTGCGGGCGATTTGGGAGTCGCTGAATGAGCGATTTGATGGGGTGACGGTGGCGAGTGCAATTTTGACCATTGATTTGAAATGAGCCCGAGACGATATCGATGTGCAAAAGTGGCGGGGCCGATTGAGGTCGATGGATCGCTGCGGGATCCGGCGTGGAGCGGGGTGCCTTGGAGTGACGACTTTGTGGACATCACGGGGGAAGAGGCGTTGAAGCCGCGGTATCGGACGCGGGTGAAAATGGCTTGGGATGAGCACTTTTTTTACGTGGGGGCCGAGCTGGAGGAGCCACATGTCTGGGGGACGATCACGGAGAAGAATGCGGTGATGTTTGAGGACAATGACTTTGAGGTGTTCATCGATCCGGATGGGGATGGGTTGAATTATTATGAGTTCGAGATCAATGCGCTGGGGACGATTTGGGAGCTGAGTTTGCCGAAGCCGTATGGGGAGGGCGGGGTGCCGATCTTGGGCTGTAATTTGGAAGGGCTGAAGAGCACGGTGCAGGTGCGGGGGCGGATCAATGATCCCTCGTGTGAGGATGAGGGGTGGTCGGTGGAAGTGGCCTTTCCGTGGTCGGAGTTGAAGAAGTATCACAAGGAGGGTGCGGTGCCGCCGAAGCCGGGGGATGTGTGGAAGGTGAATTTTTCACGGGTGCAGTGGAAGCACGAGGTGGTGGACGGTGGATACGTGCGGATTCCGCCGCATGGGACGCCGATTGCGGAGAGTCTGAATCCGGAAGAGCAGCCGCATCCGGAAGATAACTGGGTGTGGAGTCCGCAGGGGGCGGTGAACATGCACCTGCCGGGGAGGTGGGGCGAGGTGGAGTTTGCTTAGGGGGCGGGTTAGCGTTGGGAGACGTGGATGCGGAGGAGTTGGGCGGGGTGTTGGTCGATGGCGTCGGTGATGCGGTAGGTTTCGGTGGAGGTGCCGTCGCCGTTGTTTACGGAGTTGAGGAAGGTGACGTCGTCGATGTCGCTGGTCCAGTCGAGGAGGTTGTCGGAGATTTGGATGGTGTATTTGATGTCATCGGCGGCGAGATTTCGGCGGTAGGAGATGGTGAAGAAATCGCGGGGTGGGTTGCCGGTGCGGGTTTTGGAGGAGAAGGGGAGGATGGTGTCCCGGGCGGATTGGTCCGAGCTGCCGAAGGCGTATTCGAGGAGGGCGGGGGTGCCGTCGAAGTCGAGGTCGGCATTGGGGGTGCCGGCGAAGAGGGAGGCGTCGGATCCGCCGGGGGTGGGGGTGCCTACGCTGGGGCGCCAGTTGGTTCCGGAGTTGTGGGCGGGGTTGGCGCCCGGGTTGACGAGGACGAGGCTGGAGCCGCCGCCATCGGCGCTGAGGGGCCAGGGGAGTTGGTCGTTGAAGGTGAGGCTTTGGATGATGGAGTCATCCCGGGCGACGAGCTCGAGGTATTCGCCATCGTTGTTGAGGTTGCCCTCGAACTCGCCGGCGATGAGGGAGGCGGGGACGGAGGGGTAGCGTGCGGTGAAGGCTTCGAGCTTATTGACGATGATGAGGCGTGCGCCGGGGGAGAGGATGAGTCCGGTGAGGGAGTTGGAGAAATTGAAGGTGACCCCTTGGGTGAAGCGGACGTTGGTAAGGTCGACATTTTGCGCGGAGATGTTGGCGATCTCGATGAACTCGAATTCGCTGCGGTCGGTGAATCCGGCGGCTTCTTCTTCGAGTGAGAGGGAAGCGGGGCGGTAGTCGATTTCCGAGATGACGAGGTTTGTTTCATCGGCGAGGGCGGTATCGACGAAGAAGAAGGCGGTGTTGAGGGCGGACCACTCGGTGCCGTCGAGGGCGCGGGCCTTGAGGTCTCCGCTGTTGGCGAGGAAGAGGGCGGAGACGTCGTTGGGTTCGGTGCCGCGGAGGCGGAGGTCGAAGGAGACGTCCGAGCTGGTGCGGGAGATTTGGTGGACTTCGACGGCGAGGACGTTGGTGCCGTTGACGAGGTGGGAAACGTCGACGGCTTTGTTGTAGAAGGTTGTTTCGTCCGCTCCGCCGACGACATCTCTGGCGGTGGAGTCGAAGTTGATGGGGCCGTCGTCCATGTTGGAGCGGAAGACCTCGGCTCCATTGAGGTAGACGATGGCTCCGTCATCGCGCTGGAGTTCGAGTGAGAGGGCGGTGAAGTCCGAAGGGTCACTCACTTCGAATGTACGACGGAAGTAGTAGGTGAGGTGTTTTTGGTTTTCGACGCCCCCGAAGGAAATCTCGGTGGTGGGGTTGTTATCGTAACCGAGTTGGGCATTTCCGGAGGGCCAGGAGGAGTCATTGAAGGCGGATTCCTTCCAGGCGGTGCCTTGGTCGGAGCCGTCGTCGAGATACTTCCATTCGGAGCCATCGGCGACGAGGGTGGTGGTGTTGACGGAGCCATCATAGATGGTGGCATCGGGATTGATGGTGCCGCCGGGGAGGCGGGGGTCGGAGCCGTTGGTGGTGTAGTAGATGGCGCCGGAGGTGTTGGACATGGTGAGTTCGGTGGCGCTGGAAATATGGCCGCCGTGTTGGCTGAAGACGGGGGCGTCGGTTCCGGGGTAGAGATTGGCGCCCCGGAGTTGCGAGAGGGCGACATTGGTGCGCTGGGGGAGGTAGGAATTGAGGAGGCGGTCGCGCTCGGTGGCCCACTCGGCATTGCGGGTGTAGGGATTGGCGCGCTTGGAGTCTCCCCAGCGGGCGGACTCGCCGACGATGGCGCGATCGATGAACGTGGCGAGGGCCTGGTAGCGGGGGACGGTTTGTTGGGAGGTGAGTGCTCCGCCATTGAACATGTGTTGGTGGGCGCGGTCGGCAAACTGGAGGCGGAACTCGGCGTTGGCGCGGAGTTGGGAGTAGAGGCGCGAGGGTTTGTCGGCTTGGCCGACGCCGGTTTTGTTGTCGCCGCCGAGGTTTTCGAGGGAGCGTTCGGCGTCCCAGCAGACGAACTTGTATCCGCCGCCATCAACGCGGGGGTTGATGGAGTACCAGTTGTGGTCATCCCAATCGAGGTTGCCGCCCCAGAAGTTGAGCATCATGTAGTCGATGAGGTTGGGGATATCGACGAACTCGGAAAGGGCGTCGTATCCGGCTTGATCACCGACTCCGGCGTTGGCGATGTTGTGGGCTTGGATCCAGTCGGCGGCGGTGCCATCGACGACATTGCGCGGGTAGGAATTGAGGGCGTCCCAGTCTTCTTTTTTACCGCCGTAGTAGGATGAGCCGAAGTCGGCATTGGGTCGTTCGACGGCGTTGTAGATGCCCCAGTATTCGCCATTGAGGTAGAGGTGGAAGAAGGTGCCGTGCGGGGAGGCGTGGCCCATGGCGAGTTGGGAGTTGTGGATGAATTGGTCGCGGAGGTATTGGGCGCGTTCTTCCTCGGAAGTGACGCCACGGTGCCAGGTGTTGTTGAAGCCGGACCGGAGGATGATGCTATCGAAGGTTTCGACGGCACCATTTGCATCCTCGGTGGCATCCCGGAAGAGAGGGAAGCGGAGCTTGGTGTCTCCGTAGTCGCGCTTGAAGAGGAGGCGGAAGCTGTGCTTGGGGAAGTTGGCATTGCGTCCGACGCCGCCTTGCATACGGACGCCGCACATGAGTTGTTTGTCATTTCGGCCATCGGGGTAGACGAACTCGACGGAGCCCTGGCGTTCCCAGGCGATGCCGGATTGATTGGAGTTATCGTAGATGCCGCTGCCGCCGAAGAGGCTGTTGTTGGGCATGGAGAGGGAGATGGTGGGGATGGATTTCAGGTCATCGCGGATGGTGCTGCTGTAGGCCGGGTCATCGACGACATCGGAATCCATTTCCGGTTGGTTGATGATGTCATCGACGAAGAAGTAGGTGTGGGCGTCGATGTTGGTGGGGATGAGGCCGGTTTTATAGGCGATGGCCTTGATGGGGGTGGTGGAGGAAATGGTGATGGGTCCGGTGTAGAGGGTGCCGTTTCCGGGGGTGGGATCGGAGCCGTCGGTGGTGTATCGGATTTGTGCGCCCTCGGTGGCTGTGGCGATGGTGACGGAGATGGGGGCGTCGTAGAAGCCGCGGTCGGGATCGAAGGTGGTGTCGCGGACGAAGTCGCTTTGGCCGGTGGGGTTGGTTCCGTTGGGGGTGGGGTTGTTGAAGTATCCGAAGGTGGTGCCATCGGGGTTGAGGCCGTAGGAGATGCCGGGGAATTGTTCGGGGTAGGGATCGAACTCGGACAGGATGATGATGCCGCCATTTCCCTGCTTGGTGAGGGCGAGGTATTCGCCGGAGGCGCGGAGGCTGAAGTTGGTGTGGAGCTCGGAGCCGGTGCGGTCTTTTCCGGAGGCGAAGACGACGAAGTGATCGAGCTGGTCCAGGGTCCTGTCGGGGATGCGCCACTTGGTGAGATCGTTGGGATCATCGGTGAGGTAGTAGTCGGTGAGGAGGGCGGTGGAGGCGCTGGGGTTGTAGATTTCGATCCAGTCGGAGTCGTCGCCGTCCTCGTCGGTGAGGGAGCCGGCATTGTCGGCGGAGAACTCCGAGATGACGGGCTCGCCGGGGATGATGACGGTGATCTGGAGATTCTTGGCGGAAGTGCCGTTGGGGTTGGTGGCGGTGAGAGTGAAGGTTTCGGTGCTGGTGGCGGTGTAGGAAAAGGTGGTGGTGCCGGTGACGTCGGTTCCGTTGAGGTCGAGCGAGGTGGCATTGAGGACGTTCCAGGAGAGGGTGACGGGGGAGTCGGGGGGGACGATGCCATCAGTGGCGGTGAAGAACTCGATGATGGGATTCGGGGTGACCTCGACGCTGACGGTTCGGGCGTTGGTGCCATCGGGATTGGTGGCGCTGAGGGTGTAGGTGGTGTTGGCGGTGGGTCCGGGGTCGAGGGTGATGGAGCCGGTGCCGTTGGTGGTGAGGGGGAGGACGTCGCCGATGCCGTTGTCGATACTGATGGCGGTGGCTGATGTTCCCACTTCCCAGGAGAGAGTGATGGGATCGCCGGTGGGGATGAAGGGGTGGTCGACGGTGAAGGAGGAAACGCCGGGTCCGGTGCTGCCGGCGACGCCGGAGCCATCGGTGGCGAGTTGGACGAAGAGGCGTCCGTCGGCGGGATCGGCTGCGAGGTAGTCCCAGGTGGTGTCTCCGACGGTGGCGGAAGTGCCGGGGCCGCAGTCGTGCGCGACGATGAGCTCGTTGACCTGGCCGAGGGTGTATTGGAACTCGGGGTTTTGAGCGAGTGAGTGGATGGCGGCGACGTGGTGGTCATTGAGGGCAGAGGAAAAGATGCCGAGGTCATCGATGCGGCCGTTCCAGGTGCGGTCGAGGCGGTCGGCGTTGGTGCCGATGGTCAGGGGTTGGCCATTGGAGTCGAGGCCGGGTCCGCTGCCGGTGGCGATGAGGGCGCCATCGAGGTAGAGGCGGGTGGCGACTCCGGCCTCCGAGACGGCGACGATGTGGTGCCATTGGCCGTCGTTGATGTTTCCACCGGAGATATCGCCCGAGCCGCCGGCGTAGCTGATTTCATCGGTGGTGCCTCGGCGGGCGACGCGCCAATTGGAGCCTTCTCCTTTGCCGACGAGGCATTGCCAGCCTTTGTTGAAGGAATCGACGGTGCACCAGGTGGAGATGGAGATGTTGGCTCCGCCTTGGGTGACATCGGTGCTGTTTGGGATGGAGACGTAGTTGGAGCCGTTGAGTTCGAGGCCGTTGCCGAAGACGCCGGTGTTGAAATCGGCGGTGCCGACCCAGGTTCCGTTGTCGGTGGTGGTTCCGGCGGTGGAGAGGTCGTTGAGTTGGTCATCGAAGCTCCAGTAGCTGACGAGGGTGTCAGAGGAGGCAGCCCGGAGGGGGCTGAGGGCGATGAGGAGAAGGAAAAAAGCGGCGCGCATGAAGCGGTGAGACTACAAAATTGGAGCAAAGAGAGAAGTTTGTAGTTTTGGGGTGCCGGAGAAGGGGAATGTTCCCGTCCCTGCCGGGGGACAGGAAAAATTTGGCAGAGATCGGGGTTTGAGGTATTGTAAAAAATGAACGCGGCGGAGATTCAAGAGGAAGCAATGACCCTTCCGGAAGATGAGCGGGCAAGACTTGCTGCAGATTTACTGGAGTCGTTGCCCGTGGTGCTCTCTGATCCTGATGACGGGTCGGCAGAAGGACGTCGTCGCATTGATGAGATGAAGGGTGATCCTTCTGTGGGTCGCTCGTGGGAGGAGATTAGAACCGGTCTTGGCAGATAGGTGCCCGAGTTCATTTTCCATCGGCTGGTCCAACGGGATTTGCGATCCGCTCTTGATTATTATGACGGAGAGGGAGGCTCGAAACTCGGGGACAGATTTTTCATTGAGGTTGAGGCGGCGGTAGCATCGATCATGCAGAATCCACAGGGGCATCATTTTTCTGACGGCGAACTGCGCAGGGTTTCCTTGAAGTCATTCCCGTATCATTTTCTCTACGAAGTGGATGATCATGCTGTTTGAGTCGCGGTGTTGCGGCATGATAGACGACATCCCAATTTTGGGCTGCGAAGAAAGAAATAAGAGGGCGCTTCCTGCTGACTTTGGGGGGATGGACCTTGACGGGGGATTCTCCAAATCGATATAATTTCGTAATCCTGTGAAGTGGGAAATAGGGGGATGCACGCAGACCCCGGTTCCCGGGGCAGGTGATCCCTACTGTTCGCTTCAAAAATGAACCAAGAAGAACTCACCGAAACGTTCAGGAAGCTGGGCGCAAACGATCCCGAATCGTGGGCAAGTTCCCAGGTGAGCGAGGGCATTCCCCAACTGGGGCGATTCTTAGTGATTCGTGCGATGTGGGACTGCGTCACTCGCGCAGGAACGACGAACTGGATCGACTACGAATTGAAGCATTCGGCTGATTCACCCCATGGCAAGGCTCTCCAACAGATGCTCGATGCGGGGGTGAGCCGCGAAGCGATAACCGAACTCGTAAGATTCAAGGAGGCGGAAGCACTTCGGGAGGTTTGCTATCTACTCGAGGATTACACCTCTGTTCCGCAGAACTCCAATCCTGACACAGGAGAGGAGTATGTCAGATGGGGACTGCACGAACTCGACGCTGAGGATCAGCCAACAGCGACCCCGATCAATGGGCTGCACGAATCCTTTTGGAGGCTCGATCCCGCGTTACCCGAGAACCAACAAAGCGAACAAGTCGGCGCTGACCAACCCGCTACCGCTCAGGACTCGAAATCTGAGGGCAACGAAAAACCCAATCCTGAATCGGAGGCGCGCTCCCAGTAGCGGGCGGCAGGCCTCTGACGTTATATGAAAAATTACATCACACTGCTGGTTTTAGGATTGATCGCTTTTACGGGATCGGCGCGGGGGGATCGGGTGGTGGATACTTTTTCGGCGGGGTTGCCATCGAAGGAGGTGAGGGAATCTTTTTCGGCACCGACGGCGACGCATTATGTGGCGTTTAAGAGTCATGCGGCGCTGGATCCAAAGTTGACGATGGGCGGGGCGCGGTCGGCTTCGATCAACATCAAGAAGGGGAAGTCGATTGCGGGTGAGTTTGATGTGCGGGCGGGGATTTACCGGGTGAGGTATGCGAAGGGGTCGGGAGGTTGGGTGTTTTTGAGTTACAGCGGGCGGCGGGGGGAGGCGCGGAAGCTGGGGGCGGATTTGAGTGGGGAGGGGAGCATTGGGGTGAAGTTGAAGTCGGCTCCGGCGGAGGGGAAGTTGACGGTGACCTTGCACTCGGCGGGGAAGTTTCAGCAGGAGTCGGTGGCGGTGACGGGGGCGAAGGAGTATCGGTTTGCGTTGTCGAAGTATGAGGGGGTTGATCTTTCGAAGATTGATTCGATCAGTGTGGAGCTGCATGTGGTGGAGGCGAAGGAGGCGCTGAAGTTTGAGTTTTCATCGATCATGGTTTACTCGAAGAAATGAGGGGGTTGTTTCCAGTGCTGGTGGCGGTTTTGATGGGGTCGTGCGCGAGGGGGCCGGATGGTGGGGATGCGGAGTTGGTGATGTGGCCGGGGATGGAGATTGAGGCGACGACATCGCAGGGGACGATGCGGGTGTTGTCTGTGGATCGGATGAGGCGGCGCTATGTTTGGGAGGGGTATGATAAGACCTTTCGGCATCAGGAGCGGCGGACGCGGTGGGACGGGAGTTTGGGGATGTATCGGCCGCAGGGGGATGGGTCGATGCATGCGGTGTTGGAGGAAGGGCAGCAGCATTTTGGGTCGATGGAAGAGGCGCGGGGGTGGCTGGCGAAGAAGGGGCGATTTATGGATTACGTGTGGACGGAGGATGGGTTGGTGGTGGGATGGAAGGAGCAGGGTCGGCCGGGGGATGGGTTTGTGGCGCTGCATGTGGAGGTGTGGCAGATTTTGGTGAAGGGGGAGAAGCCGGAGATGCGGGGAGCGGCGCCCGGGCGGATTCGGGTGGTTGGTGGGTGATGGGGAGGATCGGGAGGGGTCATTCGGCACTCGCAGAGTCTTCAAAGGTGGTTTAGAATGGAGGCATGACACAGATTTCAGAATTACGCCGAGCGGCAACCGAACTCTCGACGTCTGAGCGTGCGGAGTTGGCTGAGTTCCTCCTAGGGACGCTCGATGAGGCTCACTGCGTTGTTGATGATGCGGAGGTTGTGCGTCGTTCGGAGGAGCTGGATTCGGGAGTTGTTCGAGGGTTGCCCCGTGAAGAGTTTACGCGTGGGTGCGGGCACTAAATTCTTGTGATGGAAGGGGTTTTTCATCCGCGAGGTGTTGGTTGGAGGGTGTTTTTTTTCTCTTAATGGCTCGGAGGCTGGTGGGGATTGGGTAAGCTCGGGATGTGAAACATTTTTCCCGATGGTTATGGGTTGTGGCGGGTTTGGCGGTGGTGGTGGGAGTTTGGTTGATGAAGGACGGGGTGGTGGGGAGTGAGGATGAAACGGGGGGTGCGATTGATTCGTTGGTGCCCGGGGATGGGGAGGAATTTCCGCGAGGGCAGAGGGTGCGGGAGCGGAGGGAGAGGGGAGATGAGGGGGTGTCGCGGGTTTGGGAGGAGGGGACGTATGAGCACAATTTGATTGGTGGGGTGATGGAGCCTTTTGATCAGGATGAGTTGGTGAGGCTGGCGGTGGAGCCGGGGAAAGATGTCTATCGGCTGACGGATTTGATTCACCGGGCGGCGGCGGAGAAGGATTTGCGGTTTCGGTATTTGGTGGAGCAGGAGAACCTGCGGGTGATCCCGGCGGTTGATCTGGCGGTGTCGGCTTACGATTATGCGGTGAACGGGAGTGAGGAGGCGTTGGATCACATTTTGGAGATTCACGGGAAGGAGGATCCGGGGAGTGATTCGGACTCGGTGGTGACGCTGAGCTACCTGGACGAGTGGGACCGGACGATGAAGGCTTACGAGACGCACTTTGCGCAGGGGACGGATGGGGCGGGAGGGGATGCGAAGTATGCGTTTAAGCTGAGACGGGAGTATTTGTTTCCGCATCATTTTCGGAAGTACGAGAAGCGGAAGGGGGGAGATGGTCGTGGTGATTAGGTGGGGTTTGTGATAGGGGTGGGGTTCTTCCCATTGAAGGGAACTTGTGATTATGAAGTGCTTGAGATCGATTGGTTTGTTTTTGTCGTTGGGGTTTGGGCTGCCTTGTTTTGGGGAGGAGGCTGGTGCGAAGCCGGTGGAGCTGGAGGTGGTGAAGGGGGCGATCGGGGTGTGGGACGGGGAGGTTGAGGTTTGGGCGGCGGGTCCGGACTCGGAGCCGATGACGATGACGACGGTGGAGACGAACCGGGCATTCGGGGAGTATTGGATTTCGTCTGATTTGGACACCAAGGTGAACGGGCAGACGATGACGGTTCATGCGATTGTGGGTTACGATTTGGAGAAGGGTAAGTTGGTGGGGACGGTGGTGGATCATGGTCCGTATGCGGCGAGCATGACGGGTGAGTATGATGCGGCAACGAAGACGGTTCACTGGACGACCAGGGCGAAGACTCCGGATGGAAGGGAGATGGTGCAGAAGACGACGGTGACGCAGAAGAGTGCGGACGAGCGGGTGCTGGTGTTATCGATGAAGGCCGGGGCGGGGGAGGGGTTTGTGAAGTTTATGCGGATTCGTTATTTGAAGCGGAAATGAAACTGGTTGCGATCAGTGAGGAAGGGACGCCGGCGGAGGCGATTGGGGAATTGCCGGAGATTGCGAAGCAGGTGATGGCGTCGTGTGCGGCGATGGCAGGGGAGAAGGAATATGTTCTGCCCTGGGTGGGTTATTTGGCGGTGGAGGGTGGGGTTTGTGTGGGGACGTGTGCCTTTAAATCGGCTCCGGTGGATGGGCGGGTGGAGATTGCTTACTTTACCTTTCCGGGGGTGGAGGGGCGTGGGGTGGCGACGCGGATGGGACGGGGGTTGTTGAGGGTGGCGGGGGAGGAGGTTCGGATTTTTGCGCAAACGCTGCCGGAGGAGGGGGCATCGACGCGGGTGCTGGAGAAGCTGGGATTTAGGAAAGCGGGAGAGGTTGAGCATCCGGAGGATGGCTTGGTGTGGGAATGGGAGCGGGGGGACGATTTTGAGGGTTAGATTTTTAGGTGAGTGGTAGTAGTTGGGCGAAGGATGTCTTTGAAACGCACAGATGAGGAACCACCGGCGGATCGCTACGAGCTATTCGTGCGGAGATTTGCGCGTTATGAGCCTGATCTGAGGCGGTTTATCCGGTCGTTGCTGCCGACGGCGGTGGATACGGATGAGGTGCTGCAGCAGACGGCGATTGTGATCTGGCGGAAGTTTGATCTCTATGATCCGGAGACGCCCTTTATGAAGTGGGCGTGTGTGATCGGGCGCTTTGAGGCGCTGGCGTATCGGCGGAAGATGGCGCGGGACCGGCTGGTGTTTCGCGAGGAAGTGTTCGATTTGATGGCGGACGAGGGGATTGATGATTTGGCGGGGCGGGACGATGAGCATCTGGCGCTGGAGTCGTGTATGCAGGAGATGACGGAGCGGCAGCGGAAGTTTTTGATTTTGGCGTATACGCCGGGGGTGAAGGTGAAGGAGCTGGCCGAGGAGGCGGGATCGTCTGCGGCGGCGTTTTATATGCGATTGAAGCGGCTGCGCCGGCAGTTGATGATTTGTATGGAGTCGAAGACACAACAGGAGAATTTAGAATCATGAGTGGAGCAAATTTCAAGAACCTCAGCGAGGAGGAGAAGGATTGGTTGGACGGCTATCTTGATGGCACGATCAGCGCGGCGGATTTTGCGGCGATGCAGGATCGGATGGTGGAGAGTCCGGGCTTCCGGGAGGTGATGCGGCGTTATTTGCTGGTGGATGATTTCCTGCGGAGCGGTGCGGAGGATGCGGGTTCTCCCTGGCAGGCGGTGGATGAAGAGGGGCGGATGCCGGAGAAGGGGGCGATATTGAGATTTCCCAATATGGTTCAGCTGGGGATGGCGGCAGCGGTGGCCTTTGTGTTGGGGCTGACGCTGATGTATGTGTTTTCCAAGCCGGAAGCGGCGGTGGCCTCCGGGGATCCGATCAAGCCATCGGTGAAGTCCTTTGCGGAGGGGTTTGCGGTGGTGGAGAGTCTGATGGGGGCGACGTGGCCGGAGGGTGATGCGGGTCATGATGAGGGGGATACGCTGGGGACCGAGGTGTTCCGGATTGCGGGCGGGGCGGCGGAGATTCAGTTTTTCTCAGGGGCGACGATGACGGTGGAGGGGCCGGCGGAGATTTCGCTGAAGTCGGCATGGGAGGCATATTGTCTGGAGGGTGCGGTGCGGATGCAGGTGCCTCCGGCGGCGCGCGGGTTTATTTTGAATTCGCCCTCGACAGAGATTGTTGATTTGGGGACGGAGTTCGGTCTCGTGGTGCGCGGGGGAGAGGGGCACGTGGAGGTTTTTGACGGGGAGATTGAATTGACGCACCGGGATGAGGGGACGCAGTTGCTGACGAAGGGGGCGGCGCGCGAGTTGCAGTCGGACGGGCCGTCGGTGGAGTCGGCGAGCGGGACGGTTGATTTTCCGGATTCGGGGAGGTTTCAGCTGCATGCGCGGGACAAGCGGATGGGAGATTTTGAGCGGTGGCTGGAGCACCGTGATGCGGTATCGCGTGATGAGCGCTTGATTGCCTATTATTCCTTTGAGCGTGAGGAACAGAATCCTCTGGTGCCGAATCTGGGGCTTCCGCGCGATGCGGAGTTGGATGGGGCGGTGATTTTAGCGGAGCCGGTGGATGGTCGCTGGCCGGGGTTGAGCTCGGCGCTGGAATTCCGGCGTCCGGGAGCGCGGGTGCGGGTAAACATTCCGGGTGAGTTTTCGGCCTACACCTTTTCCTGTTGGGTGAGGATTGATAGTCTGGACCGGATGTACAGTGCGCTGTTCATGGGTGACGGGTATGAGAACGGAGAGCCGCACTGGCAGATTGAGGATAGCGGGCGGCTGATGCTTTCGGTGATGGTGGATGATACGAAAACCCATCCGGAAAACGATGAGTCGCGTTTTCACCATGTTTATTATTCCCCACCAATTTGGGATCTGTCGATGAGCGGGGAGTGGATTCACCTGACGTCGACCTTTAGTCCGGCGAAGCGGGAGGTTTGCCATTACGTGAATGGGGAGCGGATTTCGAGAGAGGAGATCAAGGATTTGTTCTTTGTAGAGCAGCTGCGGATCGGGAATGGGGAGATTGGCAACTGGGGGCAGCCCTTCCGGGAGGATCCGAGTTTTACGATCCGGAATTTGAGCGGACGGATGGATGAGCTGGCAATTTATGGTGCGGCGTTGAGCGAGGGCGAGGTGAGGGCGCTCTTTGAGGGGAGTCGCTCGCGGAGTCGGTGATTTTTTTTCCGGGAGGACGTTAGAATTTTCCGGAGTTGGAAGTGATAGGGTGATCTGACTCTTTATCAGCCAATGATTTGCTGTCGGATGGGGTTCTTTCCCCGTGACAAGAAACGTTCCTGGGCCTACTCCTTTAGTGTTAATTCCATCGATTATGAAAACAATGCACACATTGATCGCGCTGCCACTTGTGGCAGGACTTGTCGGCTCGGCCCACGCCGTGACGGCACTTATTGACTTCGGGACGGCGAACGCGCCGAGTCCCTACAATACGGTTCCAATCACCTTCGGCGCGGACGCGGATACGGGCATTGTGGCATTGAATGATACGAGCTCTGCGGCGACCGGGTGGTCGGTGAATGTGAGTGAGACGGGGACCGGCAATGGCGGAAATGCCGGTGCGGGGGCGAATGTTTCCTCATTTCCGGCGTCACTTTCGAGTTATGCGGCGGAGGCGTTGCAAGACAGTATTTATGCCAACCAAGGAGGAGGGACGACACCCTCGATGGTGCTGACCTTGTCCGGGTTGAACAGCGCGCTTACCTACGACCTTTTGCTGTATGGATCACGTGCCAACGGTCAGGGAGTGGATCAAATTTGGAACATCACCCAGGGAACGGGTGGTGCGACGGTGACGCATTTTTCGGAACTCAATGATACCACGGTGGTTGATTGGCAGGGAGTGAGTCCGAATGGGTCGGGAGTGATCGAGGTGAGCATTACCGCTGGTGCGGATGCGGCGGGTGCATTGGCACTGAACTTCGGGTCGATCACGGAGAATGCGATTCCGGAGCCGTCTGCCGGATTACTTTGTGCGCTTGCCGGTCTGGCGCTGGTGAAACGTCGCCGTTCCTAGGATTTTATTTTCAGGCTATTTTTTCAAAATCAACCAATCCAGATCCATGAAACACACATTTGCAACCTACCTGCTCCCGGCAGTGATTACGGTCCTGCCTGTCCAGGGCAAGTTGGCCGCCTGGTATCCGCTCGATGAGACCCAGAGTTCAACGACCGTTACGGAAAATGTCTCCGGCACGCCCACTACTCTTGCCGGGTTTGACGTCGACCCGTCCATCACCGCGATCCTCAAGGGTCATCTGTCGGCTTCCCAAGCCCTTGGCACCTCCTATCTTTTGAACGACGCCGATAACAATGCGGGGGCGTTCAACCTTGGGACAAGCGCGGCCGTGCAGCCGGTGGACCAGTTCACGTTTACGTGCTTTATCCAACCTTCCAGTTTCAATGCTTATGACCGGATTTTTGAGTCACTTGATGGAAATTTGAATACCTTGCGCGGAATCCGGATCGATCTTGGCGCATCGGGGAATCAAGTGCGCTTTCTTGTCCGTGACGGGTCGGGTGCGACGGCCCAGACATCCCACCCGCTTGTCCTTCAAAATGACGGGTCGTGGTATTTTTGTGCGTTCCGCTACGATTCGGCGAGCGCGGATTCCACTCCACTTCGGGTCACGGTTTTGAAGCTTGATGGTTCGGTGATCGACGAAGCTGCGATCGGTGCGGCAACAGTCGGGCCGGCTACAGTGGGGACCGGAGCGCTTACCGCTCCCCATAGTCAGGCCTCTGTGATTGGCTCCAGTTCTCCCGACGGTGGTCCATTTGCCCTGGATGGGGCGATTGATGAGTTGGCGATTTACGATAACTCCGACGGGAATGGTGTGTTGTCCAATGAGCAACTCGCGACCAACGCCCAGGTTGGGCCTTCGGGGGTTGAGCTGATTACGGCATTCGCAAGTGATACCTTGAGTGTTTCCCCTGGAAATCCGGTGACCTTCAACTGGACCATCACCGAGCCCTTCGATTCTCTTGTTCTTGAAGACGAGAGCGGCAATTCCACCGATTTGGTTCCTTTGACTGCAGGTGGTTCGGGGTCGACCACGGCCTCTCCTTCTGAAACGACGACTTACTATCTGAAGGGGGTCAATGGAGACGTGGAAAACACCCATGCGATCAAGATTCTTTCCGGAGCAGCTCCGGAGATTACGAATTTTGGTGCATCGAGCGCGGTGGTGCAGACCGGTTCCAACGTTGATCTCAGTTGGGTGGTTGTTGGTGCAGACACGGTCACGCTGGATCCCGGTGCGACCGATGTGACAGCGCTCACCACGACAACGATTGCTATTAACGAAACCACGACCTTCACCCTTTCCGCGACGAATAGCTTCGGAACGACGACTGCGGATGTGACGGTTTCCTCCTTTAGCGGAGTGGTGCCAGCGCATCTTTACAATGCCGGGACCGAGACCAACACCGATGGCACTTGGTTTGACCAGGTTGATGTCAAAAACCTGAATGCCAGTGGTCTGATCCGCCTGGCTCCTTTGACAACGGAAAGTCCCAACACGAATATTACCGGCGCGTATCTTGCGGAGAGCGCGGGTGTGGGAGCAAGCGTGGGTGCATATCAGTTTGCCCAATCCACCTTTGAGATTTGGCTTCGTCCGGGTGCGGTGACGGCAGATCATGGTGTGATCTTTGAGACCGGTGGTGGACAGAACGGACTTGCGGCCTTGTTGAATCAAAATGGTCTCCGGTTTATTGGAAGTGCCGGAAACGTGAGAAACCTGGACCTTGTGGTTCCTCTTGCCGGTTTGAACATGGAGGACTTCATCCAGGTGGTGTTCTCACATGATACGGCCACTGATTCCTTCGCGGTTTCGGTGCGTGACACCTTTGGTGCGGTGCGGACAGCGACTGAAACTGCCGCAGTGATCATGGGAGGAAATGGGGCGGTGGTCTTTGCCTGGGGAGCGGGCGCAGTGGGTGGAAGTGAAAACAATCTCGGAGGAAACACCGAACTCCCGGGAGCTACTCCGGAGGGGCTCACGAGTTTCCTTGGTGAGATTGCGATCATCAATGTTTACGATCAGATTCTGGACGCCACCCAGATCAAGGCAGCCTTTGACTCGGTCGCGACGATCACGGCACCTCCAGCAGGTGGCTTGAATGCAGTCACGGCGATCGCATTCGATGGAGCGTCGACAGTCACGCTTACGTGGAACTCCCAGAACGGAACAACTTACGACGCCGAGTTTTCCACCAGTCTGGAGGACGGTTCATGGTTCCCGCTGGAACAGGTGGTCACGGCGACGGCCAATGTGACGACCCATGGTTTCACCATTCCTCCCAATCAGGAGAAGTTCTTCCTGAGAATCATCGAAGCGACCCCTGAACCCTAGGTTATCGTGCGGTTTAAATTGCCCTTCTCAGATCCGGGACTTGTGTATCGACTTGCCGCTGCGGGATTTGCCTGCGCGACAGTCGGTGCCGGAGCCGCACCTCAGATTACCGAGTTTGCCGCGATCAATGGAGGGCATCTCCTTGATGGAGATGGCAGCGCGTCCGACTGGATTGAAATCCACAATCCGGATGGGGTTCCGCTCGAAATCGGAGGGTATCACCTGACGGATGATCCGGCGCAGCCGATGCTTTATACCTTTCCGGCCGGGACGTTGATCCCGGTGGGAGGGTATCTTACGGTCTTTGCTTCCGGTCGGGTTGAGGCCAATTACACTGATGGGGCTGGGAATCTGCACACCAATTTTTCGCTGAAGGGAAGTGGCGAGTATCTCTCGCTGCGGGCCCCGGATGGTTCACTGGTTCAGGAGTTCTTTCCGGAGTATCCTGCCCAGGAGGAGGATGTTTCCTATGGCTCGGGCACCTTGTCTCCCGAGTTCACTTTCATTTCGCAAAGTGACGTGTCCACCTGGCTGGTGCCCGGGAGCAATATTGGAAACTCCTGGCAATTGCCCGAATTTGATGACGCCGGGTGGAATGCGTCCGGAGTTTCGATTGGCTATGGATACAATGATTTGATCAGCGCGGGTGGTGACACCCGGAGTGCGATGTGGTTTGTGAACGCCTCGGTTTACCAGAGGATTCCATTTCAGGTGGAAGACGCGAGTGCGATTTCATCGCTCTTGCTGAGCATGCGTTACGAGGACGGGTTTGTAGCCTACCTTAATGGGGTCCGTGTGGCTTCGGCCAATGCCCCTGCTGAAGGATCGCTTACCCATACCTCTAGTGCGACGAGTATTCACTCTGATGAAGAAGCAGTCATTCCGGTTGAATTTGATCTTTCACCGGCGTCCTTGGTGGACGGCACCAATATTTTGGCGATTCACGGATTGAATCGCTCGTCATCGGGGAGTGACTCCTCGGATTTTCTTATGATTTCCGGGCTTTCCGGGACTGCGGTTGGTGAAACGAGTTTTGGTTATTTTCTTCAGCCGACTCCGGGTGAGGCCAATGTGTCGGCTCCTTTGATTGGCTTTGTGAAAGACACCAAGTTCTCCCATGACCGGGGTTATTTTACGGAGCCCTTTGACCTTGCGATTACTTCGGCGACACCGGGCGCGGTCATTATTTACACGGTTGATGGAACGCCGCCATCGGAGTCGAACGGGATGATTTATACGGGGCCGGTCACGATTGATGAGACGACTGCGCTGAGAGCGATTGCGACGAAGAACGGCTATCAATCCTCCAATGTGGACACGCAGACCTACCTTTTTGTTGAGGATATCGTTCGTCAGACACGACCTTCCGATTACCCGTCGACCTGGAGTGGGGCGCGGGCTGATTACGACATGGATCCCGAGGTGGTTGATGATCCGGCGTATGCGGATCTTTTTGATGAGTCGTTTGCGGCGATGCCCACTCTTTCGCTGGTGTTTGATCCGGATGCCTTTTTTGATTCCAGCACGGGGATTTACCAAAGGCCGATGGAGGAGGGGGTGGACTGGGAGCGGCCGACCTCCGCGGAGTTTTTCCTGGCGGATGGCTCGGAGCCGGGATTTCAGCTTGATGCAGGGGTTCGTGTCCAAGGGGGGTCTTCGCGAAATCCTGACACTCCGAAGCATTCGTTATCGCTCCGTTTTCGGTCAGAGTATGGTGCGGGGAAACTGAGATATCCACTTTACGAGAATTCCCCCGGGGGAGAGACGGCGGTGGAGGAGTTCGATGTGTTGCAGCTTCGTCCGGAGTATAATTTTGGCTGGATGCATCGTCATTGGTATCAAGCGGAGCATGCGCTTTATGGGCGTGATCAGTGGGCGAGTGATTTGTTTAACAAGATGGGGCAGAACGGCTCGCATGGTCGTTGGGTTCATTTGTTTTTGAATGGCATTTACTGGGGACTTTATGATTTGCACGAGCGTCCTGATGCGGATCACATGGCCAATTATTATGGCGGGCAGAAGGAAGATTACGACACGGTCAATTCCTCGGTGGCGACGAACGGGGACTTGGTGGCTTTCAATGAGATGATGGATTTGGCTTACGGGTCGATCACGAGCGCGGGGACGTATGCGGCGATTCAGGAGTATCTCGATGTGGATGCCTTCATTGATTACATGGTGCTGAATGCGTATGTGGGGAACCGGGATTGGGACGGGCACAACTGGCGTGCGGCGCGGAAGCGTGAGCCGGGGGCTCCTTATTTGTTCTTCCCCTGGGATACGGAATTTGCGGCGAGTCATGTGGGTGGGGGTAACTTTTCCAATCCTCCGAATTTTGAGACCACTGCGTTGAATACCAATGTGCTGGGGAATAACGGGAATCGTCGACCGACGGGATTGCAGCAGCGGCTTGCGCTGAATGCGGAGTATCGGTTGCGTTATGCGGACCGGGTGCGGGCTCACTTTTTTAATGGCGGAGCATTGACTCCGGCGGTTTCGAGCACGACCTGGACGACTCGTTCTGCATTGATGCATGATGCGGTTGTCGCGGAGTCCGCCAGATGGGGGGATTTTCGTCGTGATGTTAATAGTGGTCCGTGGAGTTCCGCGAACTTTGATCTTTATACGCGGGATGATGACTACCTGCCGATGAATACCTGGCTGGTCGGCAGCTATATTCCACAGCGCAGTGACATTGTCTTAAGTCAGTTGAGGAATGAGAATCTTTACCCTGACACTGATGCTCCGGATTTTTCCCAATATGGAGGGGTGGTGGCGGTTGGGTATGAGCTTGAGATCACTGGTCCGGGGACGATTTATTACACGACAGATGGCTCGGATCCGCGATTGGCCGGTGGGAGTGTGAACGGGGCGGCGAGTGTGATTGCTTCGGGGTCGAGATTTACGCTGAATGAATCGACCTTGGTGAAGGCGCGGACGCGTGCGGCGAACAATGAGTGGTCGGCGCTGACCGAGGCGACGTTTACGATTGGAGCGGGGAATTTGGTGATCAGTGAGATCATGTACAATCCTTTGGGTGATCCGCTTTCCGAGTTTTTGGAGATCACGAATGCGGGGGCGTTTCCGGTGTCGTTGACGGGGTTGCGGTTTACGGACGGGTTGCAGTTTGAGTTTGATTTTCACTCGGCTATTTCCGCGATTCCGGCCGGGGGGAGAATCCTGCTTGTGCGGGACCTGATTGCCTTCCGTGCGGTTTACGGGAGTTCATTTGACGCGATCATTGCGGGTGAGTTTCAGGGGGATACGGCGCTGTCTGACAAAGGGGAGCGGCTGACGATCTCCAATGCGGACAATGAGGTGGTTCTGAGTTTCCGGTATGAGGACAAGGACGGGTGGCCGGAGGAGGCGGATGGCAACGGGTATTCGCTGGTTTATGCGGGAGGCAATGCGGCGCTGGTCCAGAACTGGCGGCCATCGGTTGCGGTGGGGGGCAATCCGGGAGCGAGTGATTCGACGCCGTTTACGGGGGGAGATTTGACGGAATACGCGGTGGCGGTGCCCCTGGAGTTTGTTCAGGGAGCGAATGGTCTGGCGCTGACGTTTAGCACGAATTTGACAGCTGATGATGCGGTGGTGGAGCTCTCGGTTTCATCAAATCTGTTCGATTGGGAGCCAGTGTCTGCAGAGTTGCTGAGTTCCCAAGTGAATGGGAACCAGAGGGTGTTTGCGCTGGATGTGGTGCAGGATGGGGTGGGGTTTGCGCGACTATGGGTGCGCGAAAGAAGCAAATAGTCAGAGGGTTAGGAGATTTTCCTCCAGAAAATCCGTTAGATTGCCCGATAGGCGGCAGTGGTTGCGTGATGGGTGAATTATTATTTTTCCATCACTCCTCATTGCAGGCTTTTGAAGACTGAAAAACGGAGGCTCTCGCAGAGGGCGAACGGGGGAAACCTCGATTGGAATGCATCCTAAAAAAACAAAAACAGAAATAATGAAACAAACTAAACAATTAGTCCCGACGTTGGTGGGCTCGGTTTGCGTTTTGGCGCAAGCTCATGCTGCTACCATCTATTCGGAGAACTTCGATGGTTTGACGGTCGGCAACAACCTGACGACCTCGACCGACTGGAGTGCCGCCGCTGATGATTACGTCGTGCAGGCTTCCAACGCCGCATTTTCGAGCAATAACCTCCTGGTTGGGACCGATGCGACAAACTTCAACTTCGCGAACTGGGACGATGGAACCCAGCGGACCTTGTTGACCATCTCGTTCGATATCGTGGATCTCGGCACGAGTGGCGCAGGCGGAGGTGATCGTGGGATTCGTTTTGCCGCGAGTCGGACAACTTCGAATGCGGCGCTTGTCGATGTGAATGTTGACGACTTGGCGGACAACACTCTTTTCCACTATGACATTGTGGCCAACATCACGGGTTCTTCCGTTCTTTATGAGGATGGGATTACTTCGATTGCAGCGACCTCGTATGACGTTTGGGTCAACGGGGTGAAGACCGTGGATGGTGCCGCGCTTGTTGGTGCCGGATCCGGCAATATCGATGGTGTTGGAATGTGGGCCAGACGCCCTGAAACCCAGCTCTACGTTGACAACCTGGCCTTCCGCGACACGGCGTTTTTTGCTGCGGCGATTCCCGAGCCGAGTTCCTTGGGGCTTTTGAGCTTTGGTGCGCTTGCGCTTTTGCGTCGTCGCTCCCGCTAGTTGATGGGATTTTTTCAAAGCCGATTCCGGAGTGGTCCGGGGTCGGCTTTTATTTTGAACCGGGCTGGAAGCGGATGGAGTGGGGGGCGGTGCCTTGGATGGGGAGGTTGAAGGTTTGGCTCCAGGTGCCGGTGGCGGGGTCGAAGTTGGTTTGCCAGAAGTCGTTTCCGTGGGTGGATTGGTCGACTTTTTTTCCATTGTGAAAGAGGGTGCCGCCGCGATGGGAGGTGAGGCCGGTGAAGGTGAGGGGGAGGTAGCCGAGGCCGTTGGTGAGGGTGAAGGCGGCTTCGCCGTTTTGGGTGTTGAGGCGGATGTCGGGGAAGGTGTGGATGAGTTCTCCTTTTTCGATGGTGAGGGTGCGCGCGTTGCCGGCGGCTTCGCGGAGGACCATGAGTGCGGTGTTGCCGTGTTGGGTGAGGGCGGTGCGGAGGGCTTGGTTGGGGCCGTAGTAGTCTTGGGCGGATTGGGGGATGACGAGGTGTTCGATGGTGGCTTCGATGAAGTCGCCGGGCTGGAGCGCGGTGATTCCGGGAGGGGGGAGGAGGTCGATGGTGGAGGAGTCCTTGCGGTGTCGGGTGAGGCCGCGTTCGGCGAAGTAGGGGTCGGTTTTTTTACCGCCAAGGCGGGCGTTCCAGGAGCGGATGATGATGCCGCGATTACCGAGGGCGCCGCCTTTTTTGGAGTCGTCGGTGATGGCATCGTGGAGGGAGATCCAGGGGTGGGAGCCGGGGAGCGGGGTGGGGGCGATGGGGTAGGTGTTGCCGCCCCATTGGGCGTCCCATTCGCGGGTGAGGCCGTCGGCATTTCCAAAGGCGAACTTGCGTTCGCGGGTGAAGTTATAAGTGTCGGAGCCGACCTGGAAGATGACGAAGCGGGAGAAGGGGGCGGCTTTTTGGGCGTCGAGGCGGATGCGGTAGGTGCCGCGGACGAGGTCGTCACTGCGGGAGATGCTGACGGTGGTATGGTGGGTGAGGGCGTCGCCGATTTTTCCGGCGTAGGTGACTTCTGTTAGACAGGGTCCTGGCTTGTGGCGGGTGGTTTTGATTTCGCGGTGGGGGAGGCGTTTGCCGGAGGGATCGAAGAAGCGGAAGAAGTCGCCGCCGCCGATGTTGGCGGTCCATCCCCATGGGGTTTTGTTGTTCATGCCGGTGACCATGAGGGGGCGGACGTCGGTGATGGTGGTATCGGCGAGGGCTTGGTTGGGATCGTAGCAGATGCTCTCGCCCCAGGAGCCGATGGCGGATTGTTCCCAGAGGGTGTTGGTGCCCCAGCCGATGAGGGAGAGTTGGGCGTGGGAGGCGGCGGGGACTCCGCCCCAGTGGCCGTAGGCGAGGGTGAGTTCGAGATGGATGGTGGCTCCGGCGGGGAGGCGGATTTGGGAGATGCCGTGGAACCATTGGCCGGCGTAGGTGCCCGCTTCTTCGTTGTGGTGCCAGTTCTTGCTGAGTTGGACGGGGATGCCGGTGGGGTGACCTTCGGCATCGCGGAGGATGGCGGAGATGCCGGTGATGGGGGAGCCGAAGCGGTGCTTGATGCCGCCACGGGTTTTTTCAAACATGAGGCGGGCGGATTGTTCGATTTGGGTGGGGTTGGTGAGGGTGAAGGGGATGCGTTCGAGGACGTCGTTTTCTTTTCCGATGGGTTTGATGCCATCGAGATTGATGCGGTGCCATCCTTGGGCGGGATGGAAGGTGACGGGTTGGGCGGTGGTGATTTTTACGGGATCGGTGGGAGGGAGGGATTGGAGGGTGACGGGATTGAGGGCGAGGTGGGCTTGGGGGCCGGTGGTTTTTTGGTGGAGGGTTTTGTCGCCGGACTTGAGGGTGAGTTCGAGGTCTGCCGGGGGATCGGTGAGGAGGGTGAAGGAGAGTCGGTCGGTCCAGGCGGCGACCTCGAGTCGGGCGTCGGTTTTGAGTTGGGTGCCGTCTTTTGCTTTGAAGGTGAGGTGGGTGATGTCGAAGCGTTGGAAGAATTGGCCGGATTCGATGAGGCGGGGTCCGGTGTAGCGGGTGGCCTTTGAGCCGCCGGTGGAGGTGTAGGTTTTGCCGTCGGCGGTGATGTTGAGGGTGAGGGAGGCGGGTTGTTTTTGGGAGCCGAGTTCGGTGATTTCGAGGGTTTCGGTGTTGAGGGCGAGGCGGAAGTGTGGGGATTCGATGGTGCGGATCCATGGGGCTCCGGGGTTTCTGCCGGGGAAGCCTTTTGTCCAGGACATGTGGGTGTGGTCCTGCGTGGTGGGCATGAGGGCTTTGGGGTTGGTGGAGGTGAGCCAGCGGAGGTTTCTGAACCGGGGCTGGGGTCCGGTCCATGGTCCTCCGAGGTCGACTTTATCTTTCCGGTTTTTGGAGCGGAGGGTTTCCTGCGGTGAGAGTTCGAGTTCTTTGGCGTTGGCCCAGGTGAGGTTGGATTCGTCGTTTGCGTTTTTAAAATCGGCTGGGGAGAGGGTGATGGTTTGCCAGTCGGGGCCTCCGGTGAGGGCGACCTCGGCGGCGTGGTCGTCGAGCCGGATGACGAGGGTGTTGGGTCGGGGTGAGCGGATGTCGAGAGAGAGTTGGGCGTTCGTGGGAGCGGCCCATTTGGGGTCGTTGATTTTGTGGGTGGTGAGGGCCCAGTTGAGGTCGGGCCGGTAGCTGAACCATTCTTGTTGCCAGTCGCCGCGGAAGTCCTCGATGAGGGTGGAGGGTTGGTCGGTTGCTTGAGCGGTATTGAGTTCGTCGGGGGAGATGAGGTGGACGAGGGAGGAGAGGTTGAAGTGGGGGGCGGTGAAGGTGCGGTAGTAGTAGCCGGCGCCGGTGACGGGTTGGTCGAGTTGGTAGCGGACGTTGGCGTAGACCCAGAGGGGGCGGGAGGTATCGAGGAGGGGGAGGCGGGCTTGGTGGGTGCCGTCGATTTCTCTGGTGGCGGCGTGGTGCCAGTGGCGGTATTTGGCGTCCTCGAGGGTTTCGTTTTCCGATCCTTGTTGGGTGTAGAAGGCATCGATGCCGAGGATGGGGCGGGAGGTGTCCGGG
This sequence comes from Verrucomicrobiaceae bacterium, assembly GCA_051252135.1. Lineage (GTDB taxonomy): Bacteria > Verrucomicrobiota > Verrucomicrobiia > Verrucomicrobiales > Akkermansiaceae > SW10. Next base: position 319,670 of record JBPOGH010000002.1, read on the forward strand.
GTGACCTTGATGCGGGGGATGTCGTTGAGGACGACTTCGGTTTTGGGGGTGGCGGGGGTGGTGAAGGTGCCTTTGAGGTGGTGGTCGAACCAGAGTTGGGTGGCGACCTCGTATGGGGCGGTGTCCTGGTGGTTGTGATGGGGGGCGCAGGTGACGCGCCAGTGGGTGCTTTTGATTTGGCCGATGGCGGCGGGGAGGTCACCGAGGCGGCCATGGAAGTCGTTGGCGGGGCTGAGGAAGATGATGGGGCAGGTGATGCGGGGGAGTTGTTGGTCGTCGCTGCTGGTGTTGCGGTAGAGGGGTGATTTGGAGTCGAGATCGCTGATGCCTCCGCATGAGGGTGCGGCGGCTTTGACCCGGGGGTCTGAGGCGGCGGTGGCGACGGTGAGTTTACCGCCCATGGAGTGGCCGTAGACGCCGAGGCGTGCGGGGTCGACTTCCGCTTGTTGTTCGAGAAAAGTGAGGGCGCGGCGGGCGGCGAGGGTGCAGAGGAACCAGGGGTTGTTGCGGGGGGAGTCGACGGTATCGAGGGTCCAGGGGTGGGGTGAGGTGTGGGCGAAGGCGTTTCCTTTATTCCGGCAGGGGGCGTGGTAGGCGTCGAGGGCGCCCCAGTCGGTGATGAGCTTGTAGTTGGGGTCGTCTTTTTTGTCGTCCCAGAAGAGTTGGACGCCATCGGGATTTACGCGGTAGCCGGGTGCGGAGATGCGGCCGGCCCAGGAGATGGAGATGGTGGCGTATCCGCGTTTGGCATTGGTGAGGACGGCGTTGGAATCGGCGTATTGTCCGCCGCCGTGAATCTGAAGGAGGCCGGGGAGTTTGGTGGCGCCTTTTGGAAATCCGTAGATGCCGGCGAGCAGGGATTTTTGGCCTTTGAAGGTGCCGATGCGGAAGCGGACGACGCGCATGACGACATCGTCTTCCTCCCACTGGTGGAGGGTTTCGGTATCGAGGGGTTCGGCGCGCGGGTCGAAGCCGGCCCAGAGTTCATCGAGGCTTTGTGGGGCGGGCTTGCCGTTGAGGGGCGGGAGGGTTTCGCCGAAGGCGAGAAGGGGGGCGAGCAGGAGGAGGATGAGCTGGCGGGAGAGCATGGAACTAGAAATACGAGTGCAGGACAGGATTCATACAGGGTTGGACCGACCTTTGCGATTCACAGGTTGGGTTACTTTGGTAAGGATGGAGAACTGCCATGCCACTCGATCCATTTAAAGATGCCCGCCGGAATGATGCTGTTCTGAAATGTCCGTTTCAGGGTGAGGAAGTTCCGATGATTTTGCGTCATGCCGATGTGCGGGCGGCGGCGAAGGATTGGGAGACGTTTAGTTCGGACGCGCCGTTTCGGGTGCCCATTCCCTCGGAGGAGGAGATGCGGACGATGCGGCAGTTACCGATTGAGACGAATCCGCCGGAGCATGGGAAGTATCGCGCGATTGTGGAGCCGTTTTTTGCGCGGTCGAAGTCGGCAGAGGTGGTGGCGAAGGTGGAGGGGTTGATCGATGAGTTGCTTGAGAAGGCGATGGCGGGTGATGGAGTGGAAGTGGTGCGGGAGTTTGCGCTGCCGATTCAGTCACGGGCGCTGACCTACTTGCTGAATGTGCCGGAGGCCGAGGGTGAGGTTTATATTGGTTGGGGGATGCATGTGTTCAGCGGGGAGGGGGGATCGCTGGAGGATTATCTTGCGATGGCGCTTGATCGGGCGGCGGAGAGTCCGGGAGATGATTTTTTCAGTGCGCTCAATGAGGCGGAGTATGAGGGACGGGCGTTGACGCGCGAGGAGGCGATGGGGTTTGCGAATCTGACCTTTGCGGGGGGGCGGGATACGATCATTCACAGTATTTCATCGGTGCTGGCGCATTTGGGAAAGCATCCGGAGGATTTGGCGAAGCTGAAGGAAAATCCGAAGGGGGTGGTGCTTGCGGGGGAGGAGTTTTTTCGGGCGTTCATGCCCTTGACGCATATCGGGCGGGTGTGTCCGGTGGCGACCGAGGTGCATGGGGCGGAGGTGCCGGCGGACGGGCGGGTGTCGCTGGGGTGGGCGGCGGCGAACTATGATGAGGAGGTTTTCGAGGAGCCGGAGCGGGTCAACATTGAGCGGAAGCCGAACCCGCATGTGTCCTTTGGGTTTGGGACGCATCTTTGTCTGGGGGCGCCGCATGCGCGTTTGATTGTGCGGACTTTGTTAAAGGCGCTGGTGGAGAAGGTGGCGGCGATTGAAATCATCGAGGCCAGGCCCCATGTTGAGGATGAGGTGAACTACACGCGTGAGAACGGGTTCGATGCGCTCAGAGTGGTGCTCAAGGGAGAGAACGCCTAGAGGCCCCGCGGGTGTCGTGGGGAGAAGCCGGAAGGGCTTCGGGGTTCACTTTTCCACCGGGGTCCGTTGCTTTGTTGGGGTCCGCCGGTGTCGAGGCGCAGGCCGCCGATGGTCATGTAGACGTGTCCGTTTTTGGCCCAGACGGTGATCCATTCTCCGAGGCCGCGTTCTCCGTAGGTGAGAAATCCGCGGGAGGTCATTTGGTCGTGGAGGAGTCCGGCTTCCCGGAGGACGTAGCTCACGGAGCCGGAGCAATCGTAGCCGCGGTCATTGAGGATGGCGTGTCCGCCTCCGAACTTGTAGGGAAAGCGCTGGAGGTGGTTTCCGGCTGCGACGGCGCGTTTGACTGCCGAGGGTGCGTGGGGTGGGGCGATGGCCCGGTTGCCGACGAGGCGCACGAGATTCCGCTGGTGATCAGGGAGTGGCGGGTAGGGTTCTGCGGCGGGGACCGATCGAGAACCGGGTTGGGAGGCGTAGAGCGAAACGGGGGAGGCAGGCGGGGTGTAGTTCTTGTATTGCCACGCCATGTTTTCGCGGAGACCGGACCGGGGAGGTCCCCATCTGCTGTCGACGGCGCACGAGCTCAGGAGGAGAATTGAGCCGAGGAAAATTAAAAAACCTTGAGTAGCGGTCATCATGGTTGCGTGGATTAGTAAAAATTTATCAAGAAAACCCTAAAATGTAAACATTTTTTAAAATTAAGGGTAAGGCGATAGAAAAGGATATTGAAAAAAGAAGAATCCGTTCGCGTGAATCCGGCGGCTGGTTCATGGTCCGTGCGTAGCACAAGCAATGGCGACAAAGAATTCGATGAACTGGATAACATTTGCACTCATGACGGTGGCCTTTTGGGGGCTTTATGGTGTGTTCCTTCACAAGGGGGCGATGGGGATGCAGGACCCGGAGTTTGGGCGGTATAAGGCGTTTTTGATTGTGGGAGTGGCTTATTTTTTGGTGGCGGTTTTGGCGCCATTGGGTCTTTTGAAGATGTCGGGAGCGAGTTTGAGCATGCCTTCGGGTGGATTTTGGTGGGCGTTGATTGCGGGGACGGTGGGTGCCCTGGGTGCGCTGGGGGTGCTGTTGGCTTTTGGGAAGGGCGGTCCTCCGTCGGCGGTGATGTCGATTATTTTTGCGGGTGCTCCGATTGTGAACGCGGTGGTGGCGTTGAGTCTTCATCCTCCGGATGGGGGGATTGGGGCGTTGCGGTGGCAATTTTTTCTGGGGATTCTTTTGGCGGCGGCCGGGGGGTGTCTGGTGACGATTTACAAGGACCCCAAGCCGGTGAAATCGGCGATTGAATCCCAACCTTAATCCGGTGGCATTCATTGGTGAGCGTCTTTTACTTCCGGTGGTCCGGGAGTCGAAAATCGGGGTGTTCCTGGATGGGGGGCAGCTTGGCGAGGTGTTGTTGCCAAAGAACGAGCTGACTCCGGAGGTGCGTGAGGGTGCGGAGGTGGAGGTGTTTCTTTATTGTGATTCGGAGGATCGTCCGATCGCGACGCGGAAGATTCCGAAGGTGCTGCCGGGGGAGATCGGGGTGTTGCGGGTGATTGAGGCGACGAAGATCGGGGCGTTTCTGGATTGGGGGTTGCCGAAGGATTTGTTGTTGCCGTTTCGCGAGCAGCGGGGGCGGCCGCAGGCGGAGGATCGGGTGGTGGTGTATGTGGCGCCTGACGGAACGTCGGACCGGATTATTGCGACCCAGCGGGTGGAGAAGTTTTTGGGCGAGACGGCGCCGCAGTATGAGATCGGCCAGGAGGTGGATCTGATCGTTCATGCGATCACGGATATGGGATACAAGGTGGTGGTGGACGGGTATCAATCGGGGTTAATTTTTGCGAACGAGGTTTTTCGAAAGATCCGGATCGGGGACTGCATGAAGGGGTATGTCAGGGAGGTGAGGGATGACTGGAAAATTGACGTTTCGCTTTCGCTGCCGGGGCAGGCGGGGGTGGATCCGGTGGAGGGGATGCTTCTTGAGGAGCTGGGGCGGCGTGGTGGATTTTGGGCGATTGATGATTCGACGCCAGCGGCGGATGTTCATCGGGAGTTGGGGGTGAGCAAGAAGGTGTTTAAGAAGGCGACCGGCTCGTTGTTTAAGGCGCGGAAGATCGTGTTTGAGAATGGGGGGATTCGGTTGGTATCGGGAGGAGGAGCGCGTTAGTTTTCAGGGGAATGATCACGATCCATCATCTCTTTATTTCGGCGGGGCACGATTTTTTTGGTCGCCATGGCCAGGGGCGGGAGAGGCATGAGATTGTGGATCGCGATGAGGTGGAGTTGGTGGCGGGGAGGGGGATCACGGGGGATCGGTTTTTTGATTACAAGGAGGATTACAAGGGGCAGATCACCTTTTTTGATTACGCGGTGTATGAGGCGGTGAAGCGTGAGTTTGATTTACCGGCTCTTGATCCCGGTGCGTTCCGCCGCAATGCGGTGGTGAGCGGGTTGGATCTCAACTCGCTGATCGGCACTACTTTTTCGATCGGGGATCTGGAGTTTGAGGGGACGCAGGAGGCCAAGCCCTGCTATTGGATGGATGAGGCTTGTGCTCCGGGGGTGGAGGAGTTTCTCAAGGGGCGGGGCGGGTTGCGCTGCCGGATTTTGAAGGGGGGGATGTTGAGGAAAGCTAGTGTTCCGTTTCGATCCGTTTGAGGAGGTCGTTGATTTCCCGGCGGACCGCGGAGGTGGAGATTCCGTAAATCTCGCGGAGGAAGGGCTCGATGAGGGGGCCGATCGTGGAGGGTGGTTTGAGGAGGGTCCAGAGTTGCTGGCTGGCTTTCATGGAGCGGGCTTCCTTATGTGAGGAGAGATCCTGCAGGAGTTTTTGGGTCAGCCGGGCGGACTTTTGGTCGATTCCATGGGCATCCCATTCGAGGTCGCGAAGGCGTTTCCAGAGTGGTGAGTTCATCGGTGGCGGATGAAAAAAGGCGGACCTGCATGAGGCCCGCCTTTTGAATTTGATTAGTTGGGAGTCTCTCCGGATTAGAGTCCGGTAGGAGCCTTCACCTCGGGTTGGTCATCGCCCCAAACGGAGTCTTCACCAACGGTGAAGAGGGTGGCGCGTCCTTGTCCCTTAAGAAGGGCTTTTCCGCTGCCGTCCTTCGAGAGCTTGCCGGTAGCAACGGAGTTGTCACCGCGAAGGTAAACATACTCGCCGTTGTAGGCGTTGTCATCGAACTCGGGGTCAGGTCCGCCGGACTTCAATGGTGCTACCACGAGAGGAGTGGCACTGCGGGTGTAGCTGGCGGAGAGTGCCTCGCTAGGAGCGAGCATCACGTATCCGAAGCCGTTTTCACCACGCTTGAGTACTTCGTCAGCAGGTCTGATGACGTCATCACCTTCCTTGACGCCGCGGACACCCTTGGCGTAGAAGATTTTCTCACTGTCAGTGGACTGGCCGATGATGAGTTGGGCGAAGTAGGCGTTGGCGTCGTCGCCATCAGGAACTTCGGCACCTTCATCTTCGAGGGCGCGACGGGTATCCTCGGAAGGATAGCTGTCGTAGCTACTATCGAAGTCGTTCAGGGCAATGCCGATTTGCTTGGCATTGTTGATCGTCTTCGCCTTGTCAGCGTTTTTCTTCGCTTTAAGGATCGCCGGGGTCGCGAGTCCAGCAAGGACGGCGATGATGGCGATCACAACGAGCAGTTCCACGAGGGTGAAACCACTGCGCATCTGTTTTTTAGTCAGTTTCATTATTCTGTTATGGTGTGGGTCGGATCTGTGGATCCTTCCCGGGTTTTATATGTGAAATGAAAAATATTCATCCCACCGGGACAAGCTACGCTTGCTGTGAGCTACGGCAAGTCAAAAGGAGGGGGCAGAGGAAGGAAATGTCGCAGGTCCGGAGGCTTATTTGCCGAAGGCGGCCTTGAGGCTGTCCAGGTCTGCCTCACCGGCGCGATCTGCGGCGATGATGGCTTCTTTTTGGAGGGCGACGATTTGTTGGATTCCTTCGCGAGAGAGGTCGAGCATGGCGGTCATTTCCTCAGAGGTGAAGACGGCTTCCTCGCCGCTGCCCTGGAGTTCGACGAATTCGCCGGACTCGGTCATGACGACGTTGAAATCGACCGAGGCGTCGCGATCCTCGGGGTAATTGAGGTCGAGGACGGGCTCGCCCTGGTAGATGCCGGCGCTGACGGCAGCGACGAGCTTTTTAATGGGGAAGTCTTTGAGTTTGCCTTCGCCCATGAGTTTGTTCAGGGCGATGGCGACGGCGACCATGCCGCCGGTGACGGAGGCGGTGCGGGTGCCTCCGTCGGCCTGGAGGACATCGCAGTCGACCCAAATGGTGCGTTGGCCGAGCTTCTCGAGATTGACGACGGCGCGGAGGGAGCGACCGATGAGGCGTTGGATTTCCGACGAGCGGCCATCGAGCTTGCCGCGGGAGATGTCGCGTTGTTTGCGATCGTGGGTGGAGTAGGGGAGCATGGAGTATTCGGCGGTGAGCCAGCCTCCCTTGACGCCCTGGTATTTCATCCAGCGGGGGACGTTTTCCTCGATGGTGGCGGCGCAGATGACGCGGGTGTTGCCGAAAGAGACGAGGACCGAGCCATTGGCGTGCGGAGCGACGTTTGGGGTGAAAGAAATGGGGCGGAGATCGGTAGTTGCGCGGCCGTCGGGACGTTCCATGTGCGGGAGGTAGTTTGCGGGGCGCTGCAAAGCAAGGTGAAGTTGAGGGTGATGATGGGAAGATGGAAATAGTTAGCTTTTCCTAAGGAGATCCTCTGTTTTGGGGGAAAACGCGTTAGGGAGGTCAAGAATGGAGCGAAATTGCGAAAATAGACTTGCTTGCGGGCTGAAAATCCATAGTTCTTCCCGCCCCATGGCAAGAAAATGCTGGATAGAGCGCAACAAGCGCAAAGCTAAGACCGTTGCAAAATATGCAGACCTTCGTCACGAGTTGAAGAAGGAGAAGGATTATGTCGGTCTCACAATGCTTCCCCGTGATGCAAGTCCGACCCGTCTCGTGAACCGTTGCGAAGTGACCGGCCGTCGCCGTGGCTTCCTTCGTCGTTTCCGTCTTTCCCGGATTGCATTCCGCCAGATGGCTTCACACGGGCTGATTCCCGGAGTGACAAAGTCAAGTTGGTAGGCTATTGCATGGGGCCGCTCATACCCGAGTGACGTGCCCCGCACGGCCTCATCCGGCTCCACCCATGCCTATCTACGAATATCAGTCTGAAAGTCCGGAGGACCCGGATTTATCATGTCGAATTTGCTCGAAGGGTTTCGAGCTTCATCGGCCCATTGATCGGCACGCTTTGGAGGCGTGCCCTTTGTGTCGGCACCCGGTCCGAAAAGTCATTTCCCGGGTTAATACTCCGCGAGTGAGTAAGCCTTACTCCGATAGCGATGCGAAGCGGGCAGGGTTTACGGTTCTCGAGAAAAAGGACGAGGGAGTTTACGAAAAGCTCTAGCCGGCATCCATGAGTGCTTCTCTTTTGTTATCGGCCTCGACCGAAGTGGCGACGACTTACCCGACCTGGGTTGAGGCCGCGTGGTACATTGCGGGGATCATTTTTTTCCTGCTTCTGAATGCGTTTTTCGTGGCGTCGGAGTTTGCGATTGTGAAGGTGCGGCCCAGCCAGATTGAGGGCGAGCTGGAATCGAAGCCCAAGCGGGCGGGGATTTCGAAGTTTGTGGTGAATAATCTGGACGGTTATTTGTCAGCGAACCAACTGGGGATCACGATTGCGTCGTTGGCGCTGGCGTTTTTAGGGGAGCCCTTCATTGAGAAGCTGGTGGGGCCGACCTTGCTCCAGACGGGATGGTCGAAGGAGATCATCAAGGCGATTACCTTTGGGGTGGCGATGGCATCGTTCACTTTCCTGCATGTGGTGGTGGGGGAGTTGCTGCCGAAGTCGATCGCGATCCGGAAGTCGCTTGCGACGACGCTTGTGATTGCGCGGCCCTTGCACATGTTTTACTGGGTTTTTCGGCCGTTTATTTTTGTGCTCAACGGGACGGCGAACTGGCTGTTGAAGTCGGTATTTAAAATTGATCCGGTCTCGGAGGGCGAGGCGGTGCATAGTTCGGAGGAGTTGGCCTTGCTGGTGGAGGAGAGTGAGCGGCAGCAGGAAGTGACTGAGACCGAGCGTGAGATTTTGATCAATGCCCTGGAGCTCAATGACGTGTCGGTGAAGGACGTGATGACGCCGCGCAGTGATGTGGTGTTTCTCGATGTTGATCGTGATTTCCAGGAGAATCTGGTTCATGCGATCAAGGCGACGCATACCCGTTTCCCGCTTGTTCGGGGGCATTTGGATGAGACTCTGGGTCTGATCCATATCAAGGATGTTCTTAAGTTGGTTAATTCCGAGAATCAGGATTTGATGCTGATTCGCCGGGAGTTGAAGGAGGTTCCGGAGACGATGAAGCTGGATGACCTGCTGAAATTTTTCCTGACCGAGCGGGTGCATCTGGCATTGGTGGTGGATGAATTTGGCGATCCTGCCGGGTTGGTCTTCATGGACAATATTATGGCGGAACTGGTGGGTGATATTCACGACGAGTTCGACGACGGTGAGGAGACCGATTTCCTGCGCATCAGCGATGATGAATTTGCGGTGGAGGGAGCGGTGAGCTTGAATGATCTTTCCGATTATGTGCCGAGTCTCAACATTGAGAGCGGGGAGGTGAGTACGGTGGGGGGCTACATTGTGCAGCAGCTGGGGCACCTTCCCGATCCGGGTGAAACGGTGGAAGTGGATGGTTATGAGGCGACGGTGACGAGTACGGACGGTCGCCGGATCGAGCAGTTGCGCTTTGTAAAGCTGCCTGATCCCGAGGGTGATCAGGAGGATTGAGGGGCTTGGGATTTCCGGTGTTCGCGGAGATGAAGGAGGATGTCTCCGGCGGTCTTTAGGATGACCAGGAGGGCGACGAGGATCACCTGATTACCGAGTGCGGCGACTGCCATGCCACCGAAGATGATGGTGAGGTGGAGCACGAAAATCCGCGGGTAGGGAAGGAACATGACGCGGCTCAGGGGGAGGGTTTTGGCTTCTCCTTTGAGGTGGTAGTTTTGGATGTAGGAGAAGAGGTGGCTGGCGAAGAAGGTGAGGAAGATCCAGGGGTCGGTGGTGAACGCGGATGTCATGCCGGTGAGCGGCGAGGGGTGGGGGCCCGGGCCGAACAAAGAGCTGAAGACAAAGGTGCCGTGACTGATGGTGAAGATGCCGTAGTGGACGGCGAAGAATCCGGAAAGGTAGAGAGCGGCGGGGAGGCGGGTATCCCGGTGCCGGTTCGTGAGGAGTTTGAGAAGGTTGACGATGCCGACGGCGACGTTCTCAAGCCAGTAGGCGACAAGGATGTCGCGGGCCTCCCAGCCGAAGGCGAGGGCGCCGATGAGGGGGACGAGATTTGCGGCCACCAGCACGAGGAGTGCCGGTGAGCGGAGGGCGCTTTTTGGGCCCGGCATGACAGCTTAGTTTTCGTCGGGGACGAATTTCAGAACGGTGCCGTTGATGCAGTAGCGTTTGTCGGTGGGGGTGTCGAAGCCCTCCCCGAGGAAGACGTGACCGAGGTGGCCGTTGCAGGTTTTACAAAGGACTTCGGTGCGGGCGTATCCCATGTGGTAGTCGACGGATGTTTTGACATTTTCAGCGTCAGCGGGGTCGTAGAAGGAGGGCCAGCCGCAGCGGGAGTCAAATTTTTCCTTGGAGGAGAAGAGCTTGGTGTCGCATCCGGCGCAGTAGTAGGTGCCGGCGCCCTGATGTTTGAATTCCTTGTAGACTTCGCCATCGGGGGCCTCGGTTCCGGCTTGGCGGAGGATGCGGTATTGCTCGGGGGTGAGCTTTTCCTTCCATTCGGCGTCGGTGAGTTCGACGGGCTCGGCGGGTTGTTCGGGCGGGTTGGGTTGGGTGCTCATTTTCTCCTGTTTTTCGGGGGTGCAGTTCGCGAGGACGGGCCAAAGGGCGGCGAGGAGGATGACAGGTCTCATGGTGGTGGGAGGCTACGCCGGTGAACTTGTTCCGTCAAATTTCCTCGGGGGCGCGTGGGTTACTGGCCTTTGAGGAATTTGATGATTTTTGAGATGTCGGGGAGTTTTACTTTGCCATCATTTCCCTGGACGGTGAAGACGACGCGGGAGGTTTTTCCGTGGGCGACGATATTGGCAAGGTAGGTGCCGGGGGCGAGGGGCTTGGGTTGCATGGTGCGGTCCTTGGTGTCCTTGAGGCTTACTTCGGCGGTGTTTTGGGCGAAGATGATATTGGCGGCCTGGGCGTCGGCGACGGTTCCGTCATCGGCACAGGGGAAGGCGTTGATGATGAGGAGCGGGGATTCTTTTTCAATCTTGAGGGGGGCGTCGGCTTTGACGGGCCTGGCGATGACGGCGAAGAGGTCGTCATGTTTGGTGACGGCGGCGGTTTGATCTCCGATGGTGACCTTGAAGGGGTAGAGGAGGGGGGCTTTTTCGGGTTCCTGGGCGGAGGCGAGGGACGCGAGGGCGAGGAAGAAGAGAAGCAGTTTTGTCATCGTGTGATGATGGCAGACGGTGGGTTGCGGGGCAAGCTCGCTCAGCAGGGGGTCTGAATGGTAAAGGTGGTGGCGCGGCCGGGGGAGGAGGTGGCGGTGATGGTGCCTCCGTGGGCTTCGACGGCGCGCTTGACGATGGAGAGGCCGAGGCCGGTGCCTTTGATTTGGGACTGGGCGTGGTGTTTCTCGACGCGGAAGAAGCGCTTGAAGATGAAGGGGAGGTCGTCGTTGGGGATTCCGATGCCATCATCGGAGACGGTGATCTGGAGTTGATTGGGGGCGATTTGTTTGGCCTCGACGCTGACGGTGACTTGTTGGGAGGTGTTTTGTTTGAGGGCGTTCTCGATGAGGTTGAAGAGGATTTGGGTCCAGTAGAAGCGGTCGCCGGTGAACGGGATTTCGGGGATTCCGGTGGTGACGGTGGCGTTTTGTTTTTGAATGACGAGGTCGAGGCGTTCGATGACGTCCTGAACGCATTCGTTGAGGGAGAAGGGTTCTTTTTTGAGGGGTGCGGATTCTCCGGATTCGAGTTGGGAGATGACGAGCATGTCCTCAATGATGCGGTTGATGCGCTCGACATGGCGATCCATGGTGCCGAGCATTTTTGAGGCCATGGCGGGATTGTTGAGGCCATCGGGCTCGGTGAGGTGTTCGAGGTAACCGGAGATGATGGAGAGGGGGGTGCGGAGTTCGTGTGAAGCGTTGGCGACAAAATCCTGACGAATTTGGTCGGTGCGGGTTTCATCGGTGATGTCCCGCATGAAGAGCTGGAGTTCCTGTGAGTCCCGTTGGATGGAGAAGGGGCGGAAGGAGATTTCCCAGATGGATTGTTGGCCATTGTATCCGGCAGAGAAGGGGGAGCCGGAGGGGAGCCGGATGATGGTGGAGGTTGTTTGGTTTGATTTTCGGGCGCTCTTGATGGCAGCGGTGAGGGTGTCGTCGATAAAGACCTGGGTGCAGGTGCGATTCAGGATATCCCGGGAGCCGAAGTAGTTTCTTCCGGCTTGGTTGGCACGGATGATGGTGCCTTTTTGGCTGATGGAAAACAGGGGGTCGGGGAAGGAGTCGAGGAGGCGGCGGGTTTCGCGTTGCGCTTCTTCGGTTTCGATTTTGAGAGCGTTCTTCTCCAGGGCGCATCGTTCCGTCTGTTCTTGAGCCTGCCTGTTGGCGCGGCGGCGCTCGAGAATGAGCAGGATGCCCAGAATGAGGGCAAGAGTGAACCAGAGGGATGTCATCAAACGTCGGCGACGAGATAACCTACTCCCCGCACGGTTTCAATGAGTGAACCGGAGTCACCGAGTTTTTGGCGGAGGCGTTTCATGTGGGTGTCGAGGGTGCGGCTATGGGCGTCATCGCTGTAGCCCCAGACGGCACGGAGGAGTTCGTTGCGGTCCTGGGGTTGTCCGGCGCGTTGAGAGAGGTAGAGGAGGAGCTTGAACTCGGTTGAGGTGAGGCTGACGGGTTCTTCGTCGAGGTAGAAGGTGAGGTTGTTTTTATCGAAGATGAAGGGGCCGTGGGTGAAGTGGAGGGTGGCGGGGGTGGCGTGATTCCGCTTGAGGATGGCCTTGGTTCTGAGGACGAGTTCCTTGGGGCTGAAGGGTTTGGTGAGGTAGTCGTCGGCGCCCTTTTCGAGGCCGAGGATGCGGTCTTCAATCTGGCTCTTGGCGGTGAGCATGAGGACGGGGATGGCATGGGTGCGGGTGTCCCGCTGCATTTCCTTGAGGACCTGGTAGCCATCGAGGCGGGGGAGCATGAGGTCGAGGATGACGAGGTCGGGCTGGCTTTTGAGGGCGATTTTTAAGCCTTCGGCGCCGTCGTGAGCGATGTCGACTCCGAATCCTTCCCGCTGGAGGTTGAAGGAGATGAGTTCGGCGATATCGACTTCGTCTTCGACGATGAGAATGTTCTGCATGATGGCCTCTGTATGAATCACCGGTTTTTCCATCATCTCACCTGTTGGTTTGTGACAATATCGTAACCTGTGGTGGGGGGAAGGCGAGAGCGGAGACAAAGTTCAAATTTTTTTGAACCAAACCATGAGCTGTGATAGAATCGGGACGAAACATGGCAGAGCTTTTCGGGACAGACGGCATCCGCGGGGTGGCGAACGAATATCCAATCACGCCGGAGATCGCGCTGCGAGTGGGTCGGGCGGTGGCCCGGGTGCTTAAAGCGCGAAAGGTGGTGATTGGGCGGGATACGCGGGCGAGTGGTCCGATGCTTGAGTCGGCGCTGACGAGTGGTTTGGTGAGTGATGGGGCCGATGTGATCTCGGTGGGCGGGGTGCCGACACCGGCAATTCCCTTTTTGATCAAGGAGCTTGAGGCGGATGCGGGGGTGATGTTGACGGCTTCGCACAATCCGTTCACGGACAACGGGATCAAGATTTTTGGGGGTGACGGTTACAAGCTCAATAACGATCTGGAGCTGGCGGTGGAGTCGCTTATTTTGGGAGAGCGTCTGCAACCCCAGGCGGTGAATGTGGGTGGGGTGGTGCATCTGAGTGATGGAATTGATCGCTTTGTGGAATTTACGAAGAAGGCGGTGGGTGAGATTTCGCTGGAAGGGCTGAAGATTGTGATGGATTGCGCGCATGGCGCGGGATACGCGGCTGCTCCGCGGATTCTGCGGGAGCTTGGTGCGGAAGTGGTGGCCTTTGGGGATGCACCCAACGGGAGAAATATCAACGAAGGGTGTGGTTCGATGCATCCTGCGAAGGCGGTGGATCTGGTGAGAGGGTATGGGGCGGATATTGGGATCTGTCTGGATGGTGATGCGGATCGTGTGTTGTTTCTCGATGAGGAGGGGGAGGTGATCAATGGAGACAGGATACTTTGCCTCTGTGCCAAGGAGATGCACAAGCGCGGCAAGCTGAAAGGGGGGGCATTGGTGGCAACGGTGATGAGCAATTTGGGGTTGCGGGATTCTTTGGAGAAGGACGGCATTCAATTGGAGCTTACAGGGGTGGGGGATCGTCTTGTTCTTGAGAGGATGAGGGAGAGGAATCTGAGCCTGGGCGGTGAGAATTCGGGCCACATCATTTTCGCTGATTTTGCTACGACGGGAGATGGGATTTTGTCGGCTCTCATGGTGCTGAGCTTCATGCGCGAGTCCGGTAAGAAATTGTCCGAACTGGTTGATTGCATGAGCGAATATCCACAGAAGATGATCAATATTCCGGTGAAGAAAAAGCCACCTCTCGAAGAGGTTCCCTCCATTGTTGAGGCGATGAAATCGGCCGAGTTGGCCCTGGGGAGTCTCGGGCGGATTCTGGTTCGTTATTCGGGAACTGAGAAGAAGTTGCGGGTGTTGGTGGAGGCAAAGGACGCCCAGCTTGCGGAGTTTCACTGCAAGGCGATTGTGGCAGCCGCTGAACGGGCGATTGGATAGATTATGAATGACGGGAGATTCCAGCTGTGGCCGCTTTCGGGAGAGAGGGACGAATTATTTGTGGCGGGAAAGTCGCTGGGGGAATGGGAGGAGGAGTTGGGGCGGACCTTTGAGGTGACCTATCCGTGGGACCTTTTGGCGGTGAATGAGGCAATCATTTCAGAGATTTGCGATTGGCCCGGTCATGAATTGATTCAGTTGGGAGATGATTCCCGAGTGATCGTGGGAGAGGGAACGAAGATTCTGCCGGGGGTTTATGTGGAAGGGAGTGTGATCATTGGTCGTGATTGTAAGATTGGACCCAATTGTTATTTGCGGGGTTCCACGACGATTGGTGATAGCTGTCATGTGGGGCAGGCGGTGGAGGTGAAGAATTCCATTCTTGGGCATGGAACCTCGGTGGGTCATTTGAGCTATGTGGGTGACAGTGTGCTGGGGGCGAAGGTGAATTTTGGAGCGGGCACGATCACTTCGAACCTGCGTCACGATGGTGCGAATCACCGGTCGGCGGTGGCGGGAGGGTTGAGGGATACGGGTCGTCGCAAGTTGGGAGTGATTATCGGCGCTGGTGTTCACACCGGAATCAATACAAGTTTTTACCCCGGCCGGAAACTTGGTCCGGGAACTTCCACGCTCCCCGGGGAGATCGTGAGTCACGACATTCAGGAATCATAATATCATGTGCGGAATTGTAGCATACACCGGATCCCAGCCAGCTCTCCCGGTTCTATTAAACGGGCTGCGACGTCTAGAGTACCGCGGGTATGATTCCGCGGGAATCGGAGTGGCGGTTGAGGGAGGGATTCAAGTGCGCAAGAGTGAGGGGAAGGTCAGCGAATTGGCCGGGTTGCTGGGAGAGGATGATCTGGCGATCAACAATGCCACTTGCGGGATTGCCCATACCCGGTGGGCGACCCACGGACCACCTACGACGATCAATGCCCACCCGCATGCCGGGGGGAAAAACGGGGTGGTGTTGGTGCACAACGGGATCATTGAGAATCACCGTTCCTTGCGGGAGCGTTTGACCGGGGAAGGGTATGTTTTTGTTTCTGATACGGACACCGAGGTTCTGGCCCATCTGATTGATTTTTCCTACGAGGGTTCACTTCTGAAGGCAGTGATGTCCGCGTTGAAGGAAGTTGAGGGAACCTTTGGTATTGCATGTATGGCTGAAGAGGAGCCCGGGGTGCTGGTGGTGGCCCGCCGTGGTTCGCCCATTGTGATCGGGTTGGGTGATGGAGAGACGATTGTGGCGTCGGATGCCTCGGCAATTATCAAGCATACCCGGCAGGCGGTTTATCTTGATGACAACGATGTCGCGCGGATTGAGCAGGGGAAGGTGGATATTTGTTCCCTGGATGCCATGCCGGTATCCCGCCCGGCGTCCGAGATTGATTGGTCTTCCGACGCTGCGGAAAAGGGAGGGTTTCAACATTACATGCTCAAAGAGATTTTTGAGCAACCGGAGGCCATCAGGAATACGATTCGGGGTCGGATGGATCACGCACGGGGCAACGCGATTCTTTCGGGTCTCAATCTGAGCCCCCGTGAGTTGGCTGACCTTTACCGGGTTCTTATTGTGGGCTGCGGGACCTCGATGAATGCGGGTCTGGTGGGTGAGTATGCGATAGAAGACTTTGCGGGAGTGTTGGCGGAGGTCGAGCAGGCGGCGGAGTTCCGCTACCGGAATCCGATTGTGGGAAGTCGTGATCTGGTGATTGCGATCAGTCAGTCCGGAGAAACCGCGGACACGCTTGCGGCGGTGCGTGAAGCGATCGACAAGGGGGCGCTTGTGGCGGGGCTCGTCAATACGGTGGGTTCAACGATTGCGCGCGAGACGGCGCGAGGGGTGTTTCTGCATGCCGGGCCGGAAATCAGTGTGGCTTCGACCAAGGCATTTACGTCGCAGGTGTCGGTCCTTCTCATGATTGCTCTCAAATTTGCCCGTTCACGACGGATGTCGAGAGAGCAGGGGATTCAGTTTGTGAAGGAGATTGAAGCGCTTCCGGAATTGGTGGAGCGGGTGCTGGCGAAGAATGATGAGATTGCCAAAGTGGCGGAGCGCTACGTGGATCAGAGCAGTGCGTTTTTCATTGGAAGGGGGTATATGTATCCTGTGGCTCTGGAAGGGGCGCTCAAGCTGAAGGAGATTTCCTATATTCATGCGGAGGGCTACCATGCTGCTGAGCTGAAGCATGGTCCGATCGCACTTTTGGAGGCTTCGGTTCCCGTGATTGCGTTGTGCAACAAGGGGCCGGGGCAGGATAAAACGCTGGGGAACGTTGCGGAGTGTCAGGCGCGGGATTCGCGAGTGCTGGGAATTGTGACGGAGGGTGACAAGGAAGCCATGGCGACTGTTGATGACTACATTGAAGTGCCCGATTGTCCGCTTCATACGGCGGTGATTCCAAGCACGGTGGCGTTGCAGCTGCTTTCCTACCACATTGCGCGTCTTCGTGGTTGTCCGATTGACCAGCCGCGCAACCTTGCGAAGTCGGTGACGGTGGAATAGCCGGGTCTACAGTGATTCGAGGACCTTGCGGACGGCCGCCGGATAGATTCGGTGTTCGGCTTGCTGGATGCGGGCGTGGAGCGATGCGGGGGTGTCGTTGGGGAGGATGGCGACTTTTTCCTGCAGGATGGTTTTTCCGGTGTCCATCCCCGCGTCGACGTAGTGCACGGTGCAGCCGGTTTCGGCGGCTCCGTCATCGAGGGCCTGACGCCAAGCCTCGAGCCCGGGGTATTTCGGGAGGAGGGAGGGGTGGATGTTGAGGATGCGGTTGGGAAATGCCGAAAGGAGAGGTTCCTTGATCAGGCGCATGAATCCGGCCAGGCAGATGAGATCGATGTCGCCGAGACGGGTGGCTATTCTGGCGCTCAAATCAGGGCCGCCTACCTCTACTGCTGACGCGATGTTGGCGGCTTCCGCTTTTTGAAGAATGCCTGCATGGGGTTGGTCGGAAATGACAAGGGTGATTTGAGCATGCAAGTCCCCTGATTCGATGGAGTCCAGCAAGGCTGAGAAATTTGATCCCGTTCCCGATCCAAGCACCGCGATTTTCTTCACGGGCCGAGGAGTAGCGGGATCCCCCGGGAACTCAATCCTGCAATATCGCAGTATGCCGATTGTTTTTTTCCAAAGGAGCATCTAGCTTCCGGCCGTGAGCACCAACACCGTTCCAGATGCCACCGGACACTATGGTCAGTTCGGAGGCTGTTTTGCCCCCGAAACCTTGATGTCGCCTCTTGATGAACTCGCGGCGGCCTATGAGTCAGCCAAGGCGGATCCGACGTTTCAGGCCGAATTGGATGATCTTTTGCATAATTATTGCGGTCGTCCCACTCCGCTCTACTTTGCGGAGCGTTGGACCGAGAAGCTTGGCGGAGCGAAGATTTACCTGAAGCGGGAAGATTTGCTGCATACGGGAGCCCATAAGATCAACAATGCGATTGGCCAGATCCTGTTGGCCAAACGGCTGGGGAAGAAGCGCATTATTGCCGAGACCGGAGCGGGCCAGCACGGGGTGGCGACGGCAACGGTGTGTGCGCGCTTTGGGATGGACTGCACTGTTTACATGGGAGCGGTCGATATGGAACGGCAGGCACTGAATGTGACGCGGATGCGCCTGATGGGTGCCAAGGTGGTGCCGGTCACGGCAGGGCAGGCGACTTTGAAAGAAGCGGTCAACGAATCCATGAGGGATTGGGTGGCAACGGTTGAGGATACCCATTATATTTTGGGTTCGGCGCTGGGCCCTCATCCTTTCCCGATGATGGTTCGTGATTTTCATCGGGTCATCGGGCTGGAGGCACGGGAGCAGATTCTTGAGAAAGAAGGGCGGCTCCCTGAACTTCTGGTGGCCTGTGTTGGAGGAGGCTCCAATGCGATGGGGCTTTTTCATCCCTTTGTTGAGGATGGCGACGTGAGGATGGTGGGAGTTGAGGCCGGAGGTGAGGGGATTTTCCCCGAGAAGCATGCGGCCCGATTCCAGGGAGGGAAGCTGGGGGTTCTGCAAGGATCCAAGACGTGGCTTCTCGCGAATGATGACGGGCAGATTGAGCTGACCCATTCGATCAGTGCCGGGCTTGATTATGCGGCGGTGGGTCCGGAGCATGCCTACCTTCAGGATATTGGTCGTGCGGAATACACCTATGCAACCGATGACGAGGCGTTGGCGGCGTTCCGCGGACTTTCGGAAATTGAGGGGATTATTCCGGCGCTGGAGAGTTCCCATGCGCTGGCATACGTTTCCAAGGTGGCCTCCGGGATGAAGAAGGAGGAAATCATCATTGTGAACTTGTCCGGGCGGGGAGACAAGGATGTGGAGCAGGCCTCCAGATTTCTGAAGATGTAGCCGAAAAACCTTGTGAGAGTGGGGTCTGGAAGGTCCAGCTGCAGAGAAATTTGGAAACAGCTATAATTTAGACTTCTTAAGCACATTGAGGGAAACCTATGAAAATGAACAATTCCGCAGATAATTCAGGAAAAGGCAAAAATCCCCTTGTCAGTAGGGGGTGCGCCGACCTATCTTGCCTGTGGATTGCCTGCGGAAACTCATTGGTGCTTGCACCATGAACTTCAAATCCAACCAACCAACCAACTAAAGAAAATGAAAATGAATTCTTTGAAAGCGGTAGCTGCCATCGGCCTTTCGGCCCTTGCGATTGGCTCCGCCGCAGCGCAGGACGCGGCTTCCAAGCCCGTCGGATATGAGACTCTTGACTACGGTGTCGGCTTTACGCCCGTCGGTCTTCGTCTCCATCAGGCACCTGTCACCTCCGGAGTGATCGCATCAGCTGATGCCACTTCCATCACCGTCACCGGTGCAGATTTCGGAGCTCTCCTTACGAGCGGCACCGATTACGTCCTTGAGATTGAAAACGCCAATGGTGTGATTCAAATTGTCAACACTTGGGCCGGTGAGACCATTACAACTCCTTCCGATCTTTCCGGAGAGGTTGTCGCAGGAACCACGACTTTCACCATTCGTCCAGTCGCTACTCTCAACTCCGTGTTCGGTTCAAACGACGCCGAGGTGACGATCGCCAAGGGCGGTGGTAACCCAGGAACAGCTGACCAGATTTGGCTTTCCGATGGAGCAGGTGGATACAACAAGTATTACTTCGATAGTTTTGCTCCTCCAACATTTGCATCCGCAAGCTGGGCGCAGATTGACGCCGCTGGTGGTTCCGCTGCCGTTGATGGTGGTGCAATCAACCTCGTCTATGCAGACGGTATCGTGATCAACGCCCAAGCCAGTGGCTCACACGTTGTCACCGGTTCTGTGAAGCTTGGCGCAACCGAGCTTGAGCTCCAGAGTGGATTCACCTTCGTGAGTTCAGTCGCTCCTGCCGGAGCTACCCTTCAGACTGCGTTCCCCGACGGCGGCACGCTTGTTCAGGGTGGTGGTAACCCCGGAACTTCTGACCAAATCTGGGTTCAGAATGCAGCCGGTGGATACGACAAGTATTATTTCGATGCCTTCGCTCCTCCAACATTCTCAGCTCCAAGCTGGGCGCAGATTGACGCCGCTGGTGGTTCTGCTGCTGTTGACGGTGCTACGGTGAGCCTTCCTGCCGGTTATGTGATCAACTCACAAGGTGGCGGAAACGTAACCCAAGGTGTTCCTTCTTACTACTCCAGCCTCTAATTTGAGACCGGGTTAAGATCACTACCAAGAATCTAACAAAACATGAAAACCAAACTACTATCGATCACATTCGCACTTGCGGCCTGTGCTCACGCGGCGACTTCGGTCGGTGTCTCCAACTTCAATCTGACCAATTCCTCGGGATTGGCGATCGTTGACAACGCTGGTGTTCCTCTTTCGGGAGTTCCATTCGGTGTGGGAAACTTCGCGGGAGCCAACGGTTCTGCTGCGGATATCTCCGCTAACTTCAGACCTCTTGCGAACGGAACCACCAGTGGTTCCTTCTTCTCGAATTCTGTTAACGTTACCGCTTCCCCACAGGACTCCTCTGACATCTATGTCGTTTTCTACGGCATGTCCGATGGAACCGCTGCTGCTGACTTCGCGTCTGCAGAAGAGTTCATCGTGATTCAGGGACCTGGCACCTTCGTCACCGAGGATGCTATCCTTGGTGCCAACGTTGCCAACCCAATCCAAGACGGAACCGTGATTTACGGAACCGCTCGCCCAACTGACACCACCAGCCTCAACGGTCCTTTCAAGACTGCTCTGGCAAACGGTGTTGCCTTTGGTGGCGCAGCAATTCCTGAGCCTTCCAGCGCTCTTCTGAGCCTTGTTGGTCTTGTGTTCGTTGCACGTCGTCGTCGCTAATCGCGATTGCGCACGCACAACAACAGACGAATTCATTTTCAATTCTCTCACACCTGCTACCTCACGGTAGCAGGTGTTTTTTTGTTCCGGGTGGGGTATTATCGGGGTTGAGAACAAGGAGTTGGAGTGGGCTGATTGCTTGAGAGCAGGGTCGATTGCTGGACAATTGGACAGGTTTTACTAAGGCTGGTTTTGATGTTGGAAGAGGAAGATACGCCGGGGAAGCGTCCGAAGGATTCATTGAGGATAGGTCTGCTGGCGATGTCGTTTTTTATTGTCTGGGGCTTGTGGGTGAACTGGGAATATGGGTTGGGTCCGCGGATTCAGGTTGCGGTGACCCAGGGTGTGGTGAGTCTGCTTTCCACGATCTTTTCGGCGGAATTGATTGTGTGGTTGAGTGGACGGCTGGCGGGGCTCGCTTATCCGGTGTTGGCGACCGGAGCGGCAAGCTGGACGGTATTTTACGCACTGATTTGGGGTGCTCACGCGGTTGCCGGGACTCCGGAGCTTCTGGCTACGATGTTGCCGGGAATGATCACGGGAGTGTTTTTCTGTTTTGGCTACTCGCTTCGGGTAAGGAGATTCACGGGGGTCCCGGTGAGTCGATCGCCTGCCGATGAGGCTCAGGTGTGAGCGAGGTCAAACTTTTGGATGGGCTTGGGGATTCCTCCTCTTGCCTTTCGTCGATTTTGAATCAAGTTGCAGGAGTTTTCCGCAGCCTATCATGTTAGTTCTTCTGTCTCCTGCCAAATCTCTCGATTACGAATCCCCTCTGCTGACCAGGAAGCGGACCAAGCCGCGGATGTTGGATCAGTCGGCGGTGCTGGTCGGGGAGCTCCGGAAGCTATCGGCGAAGAAGCTCGGGGCGTTGATGTCGATCAGTGAGAAGTTGGCGGAGTTGAATCACGAGCGATATCTATCGTGGGAGCCGGATTGCACGCCAGACAACAGCCGGCAGGCGATTCTGGCGTTCACGGGTGATGTCTATCAGGGGATGGAGCTTTCCGAGTGGAGTGCGGATGACTTTGCCGCAGCGCAGAAGAAGGTTCGGATTTTGTCGGGTCTGTATGGTGTTTTGCGTCCATTGGATTTGATGCAGGCCTATCGACTGGAGATGGGAACGAAGCTCCCGACGAAGAGCGGGAAGAATCTTTATGATTTCTGGGGGACTGCGATCACGGAGGTGCTCAATAAGGACTTGAAGCAGTCGGGGAGCAAGTGGGTGGTGAACCTTGCGTCGAACGAGTATTTCTCGTCGGTTAAGAAGGGGGAGCTCAAGGGGGAGCTGATTACTCCGGTCTTTAAGGATGAAAAGAACGGTAAGTATAAGATCATTTCCTTTTTTGCCAAGAAGGCCCGGGGAATGATGGCGGATTATATTGTGAGGAAGGGAATTTTGGACCCGAAGGAACTGAAAAAGTTCAAGACGGGAGGGTATCGCTTCAGTGCGAAGGATTCGACGGCGACGGAGCTGGTCTTCCTGAGAGCCGAGAAAAAGTAGAGTCCGATCAGCGGGATTTTACTTCCTGCGTTTGTTGCGGCCTTGGGGAGGTTTTTTTCCTCCTTGGTTGGGCTTGTTACCTCCTTGTTTGCGCGGGGGACCGTTGCGTGGGCCGTTGCGGCGGGATTCGTCACGAACGGGTGCAGGGACGTCGTAGTCGAAGTCCCGAGAGTGTTTGCGGGGAAGGTCGACTCTGATGTATCGTTCGAGGTCCTGGAGAGCGCGTTGTTCGTAGGGGGTGACGAAGGTGATGGCGTCGCCCTCGGCCTTGGCGCGGCCGGTGCGGCCGATGCGGTGGATGTAGTCTTCGTTTTGAAGGGGGAAGTCGTAGTTGATGACGTGGGTGACGCCGGAGACGTCGATTCCACGGGCGGCGACATCGGTAGCGACGAGGACGCGGAGTTTGCCGAGCTTGAATTTGTCGAGTGCGCGCTGGCGTTGGTTCTGGGTGCGGTCGCCGTGGATGGCTTCGGCGGGGACGCCGGATTGGGTGAGGCTTTTGGCGAGACGTCCGGTGGCGTGCTTCATTTTACAGAAGACGAGGACGGTGAAGAGCTCGGGGCTTTCGAGGAGATGGAGGAGGAGGGGGAATTTGAGATGGCCAGGGACCTCGTAAACGCATTGGTTGACGGTCTTGGCGGGGTTGGTGCGTTCTCCGATTTCGACGAAGGCGGGCTTTTGCTGGAACTCGCGGGCGAGGGTTTCGATTTGATTGGAAAAGGTTGCTGAGAAGAGGAGGGTTTGGCGGTCGTTGGGGACTTTGCGGGCGAGCTTGCGCATGGCGGGGAGGAATCCCATGTCGAGCATGCGGTCGGCTTCATCGAGGACGAGCATTTCGAGGCCGCGGAAGTCGATGTGGCCCTGGTCCATGAGGTCGATGAGACGGCCGGGGGTGGCGATGACGATCTCTGCCCCTTTTTGAAGTGCTTCGATCTGGGGTTGCTCTCCGACGCCCCCGTAGATGGCGGTGACTTTTACGCTGATGTGGCGTGAGTAGTCGTTAATGTTATCCCGAATCTGCGCGACGAGTTCGCGGGTGGGAGCGATGATGAGGGCGCGGATGCCGGGGGCTTTCGGTTTGATGGCTCCAAGGATAGAGAGAAGGGGAAGGGTGAAGGCGGCGGTTTTTCCGGTGCCGGTCTGGGCGATGCCGATGACGTCCCGGCGTTTGAGGATGAGGGGGATGGCCTTGGCCTGGATGGGGGTGGGCTCCGTGTAGCCGGTCTCTTCGACTGCGGAGAGAATGGGCTGGGGGAGATTGAGGTCGGAAAAGGTCATCGCAAGGAAAGGATGAAGCATGATTGCCGGAAAAAGAACAGCGATTAACGGGAATGGAGGGCTTTGCGATCCTTGCTTCTTGTTATCTGGGACAAAGCTGATTACCTGCCCGGTTGACTTGAATTGGTCACTACCCCCTTGCCTATGAAGCTCTTTGGAATTCTTTCCGTTTCGATCTCTCTCTTGCCTTCGTTTTTATCCGCCGAGCAGGTGGTGTTTAGCGAGGTGATGTATCATCCGCCTGTCGGGGGATACGAGTTTGTGGAGGTGCGGAATTTGACGGCGACTCCTTTTGACATTGCGGAGTGGGAGTTGAGTGGGGGAGCGGATTATGTCTTTCCGGTTTTTGGGACGGGAGCGGCGAGTGATAGTTTTTTAAAGGCCTTTGAGTATGTCGTCATTTGCGAGACGGATCCGGCGACCTTCCGGGCGGCTTACGGGTTGCCGAATGCGGTTCGGGTTTTTGGGCCGTGGACGGGAAGCCTGGCGAATGGTGGGGAACGGATCAGCTTGAAGGATATGAATGGGGTGATCCGGTGTTCGATGCGTTACGATGACCGGCATCCCTGGCCGGTATCGGCGGATGGAGCGGGGCATAGTTTGGTGCTGGCGGACACGAGTCGGGCGATTGACGATTATCGGGTTTGGCGTGCGAGTGCCAGTGCGACGCCGACTCCGGGGTCATCCGAACCGGAAGCGGCCGAGGAGGCTTTTCCCAATCCGGAGGTGAATCTTAGCAGTGGTATTCCTTTTGTGGAGTATGGCGACAAGTGGAGTTTCAATGACCAGAATCTTGATCTGGGGACGACGTGGAAGGATGCGGCGTATGCCTTTACCCACGCGGGGTGGACGATGGAAAATGATGCGGGGAACAATGGCGGGTTGTATGGCTTTGAGAGTTCGGCGCTCCCTGCGCCGGGGATTCAGACGGGATTGTTGAACAGTGATACCAACGCGAATCATATCACTTATTATTTCCGCAAGGAATTCACCTACACGGGAGCGACGAGCGGAGCGGCGGTGACGGTGGACATGATCAACGACGACAGTGCGTATTTTTATCTCAACGGGACGCCGATCGGGGGTTTGGGGACGACGGCGAATGCGGGTTGGAAAGCTACGGCGGGACGGACGGTGACGAATGCGGTGGAGGAGTTGGGGGTTGCGAGTAATAACGGGTCGGCGCTGGTGGTGGGCACGAACGTGATCGCGGCGGAGGTGCATCAGGTTAATGATTCGAGTTCCGATTGTGTTTTTGGGGCGCGGCTGAGCATTGCGGCTCCCTCGGCGCCGAGTGTGGTGATCAATGAGGTGCTTCCGGCGGTGGCGGGTTTTGTGGAGTTTTATAATCCTACGGGAGCGACGATTGATCTTGGGGGTTGGTATTTGAGTGATGATCCGGGAAATCTGACGAAGTATCAGATTCCGGGGAATCTTTTGGTGACGGCGTCAGGGCTGGCCTCGGTGGGGTATACGGAGTCGTCGTTATCGATTTCCGCGAATACGGCGGTTTATTTGACGCAGTCCAACGGGACGTCGGTATCGAATGCGATCAGTGCCGCGATGCCTTTGGATGGGCGGTCGTTGGGTCGAAAGGCGGATGGGACGAACTCGTGGTATTTGTTTACCCAGCCGACGCGGGACGCTTCGAACTCGAGTGCGTCGTCCGATTTTTCACTGAAGCTTAATGAGGTGCACTTTGATGGGGCGGGGAATGTCGATTGGGTGGAGTTGTTCAATCCGGGGACGGCTTCGGTAAGCACGAGCGGGCTCTTTCTGGCTTCGCTGGAGGACTTTTCCGACAAGGTGGCGTTGGGAGCTTCGATTGGGGCGAAGGGGTATTTTTCGCAGACGGCGTCCTTTGCGGTGGTGGGCGGGAGTGTGACTCTTTACCTGGTTGATTCATCGAACAATGTTCTCGATGCGGCGTTTATTGAGCGGGTGGATCCACGGGCCTATTCGGCGGCGTATCCCGATGGGTCGGGAGATTTTTATGCGTCGATTGGTGGGACGCAAAACGCGACCAACAATCCGACTCGCGAGACCCACATTGTGATCAACGAGTTGATGGTGGATCCGCCGAGCGGTCATCGTGACGGGGAGTTTATCGAGTTGTTTAACAAGGGACCCGGTGCGGTGGATCTATCGGGTTGGGAATTTGATCAGGGGGTGAACTTTGTTTTTCCGACGGGGACGGTGATTCCCTCCGGGGGGTATGTGGTGATTGCCGCGAATGCGGGGATGACGTCGGCGGCCCATTCCGGGGTCACGGTAGTGGGTGAGTACAGCGGGGAGTTGTCGAATGGTGGTGAGTTGTTGCGACTGGTTGATGCGTGGGGGAATGTTGCGGACCAGCTGCACTACCATACCGGTGGTTCCTGGCCTCTTTTAGCGGGTGGTTTGGGGAGCAGTCTGGAGCTGCGTCATCCGGAGATGGATAACTCGGTGGGGACCTCGTGGAGGGATTCCGATGAGTCGGACAAATCGACATTTCAGAGTTACTCGCTGACGGAAAACTACGAGCAATTGACGACGCGCGGGGGAGTGAGC
Organism: Verrucomicrobiaceae bacterium; assembly: GCA_051252135.1. Lineage (GTDB taxonomy): Bacteria > Verrucomicrobiota > Verrucomicrobiia > Verrucomicrobiales > Akkermansiaceae > SW10. Next base: position 345,489 of record JBPOGH010000002.1, read on the forward strand.
GATTACAAGGAGCTTCACATCCAGTGCGTGGGTGACAGCCATCTGGCATTTAAGAATATGTCGCTGATACGCAATGGGAGCGGGTCGAATATTCTGCCCGGCAGTGGAGGGACGGTGGTGACGAACGGGAGTGCGGCGACGGGGTGGCTGTGTCAGGGGACGCATTATGCGAGCAAGATTGAGAATGGTGAGTTCCATGTGATTTCGGATGGTCACGGCGATGTGAAGGCGAACCGGTGCGAGATCGATGTGACGCAGATCAATGACGACGACTCGCTGACTTTGACATTTGATGCGCGGTGGATTTCGGGGAAGCCGACGGTGTTGATTGAGACGTGGGATCGTTCCTTTGGAGGAATCTTTTACCTGCCGGTCCCTGATGATCTGGGGACGCCGGGGGCGGTGAACTCGACGGCTTTATCCGGTGCGGCTCCGGCGGTGTCGGGATTGATTCATCGTCCGGCGGTTCCGACCTCTTCGGATCCGGTGGTGGTGACGGCGAAGGTGAGTGGGGCGTCGTCGGTGAATCTGCGGCATCGCCTGGATTCGACATCGGGGGCCGGGGCCTACGGGACGACAACGATGTTTGATGATGGGACGAGCGGGGGCGATGAGTTGGCGAACGATGGAATTTTCACGGCAACGCTGACGCAGTATCAGTCGGACAATACGATTGTGCAGTTCTACGTGGAGGCGTCATCGGCAGGGGCGACGACGGTGCAACCGGCGATGGCTCCCGAGAAGCCGGCGATGTGGGTGGTGGATAATACGAATCATCCGAATGATCTGCGGACCCAGCGCTTTGTGGTCTCGGCTCAGGATGTGAGTGCGTCGGGCCAGACGGGGGATTCGGGGACGTTCAATTACGCCTTTCCCCGGCTTTCGAATCATTATTTCAATGCGACTTTTATCGGGGATGAGAAAGAGATCATCTACAACTGTGAGTTCCGGAAGAGCGGGAGTCCCTGGACACGACCGAATGGGAGCGACTTTGGGCGGGCGAAGTGGAAGACGCCGGGTGATTACCGGTTCCGGGGTTACTCCAAGCGGGCGATTGATAACGATGCGGGCGGGGGTAGGTCCTACCACAACCGGATTGTGCGTTACTGGCTGTATCTTTTTGGTCATGCCGCCAATGAGAACGAATTTGTGCGGGTTATCATCAATGGAGGGAGCTCGGCGCTGCGGGAAGATGTGGAGCCCAATGCGACTGACTTTTTGAAGCGGAATTGGGAAGATGGGCAAAAGGGCGAGCTTTACCGGATCGATGACGAGTGGTGGTTCGATGATGGATGGGGGCGTCAGAATCGAAATGCCGACTGGGGATACAAGGGGACCTATGAGCCGGAGCGTTACAGCTCCGAGTGGATCAAGAGATCGCGCGAGGCGGAGTATGATTATTCGTCATTTATCAACTGGACGGAAAAGGTGGGCGGGAATTCGTTTACGCGTGATGAGATCGAGCGGATGGCCGATATTGACATGATGGCGGCGAATGCGGCGGTGCGCGGGTGGGTAGATGATTGGGATACGCTTACGCGGAACCGGGGGAAGAACGGTTATTTTTTACGTCGTGCCACGGATGGGAAGTGGATGCTGATCCAGTGGGATTCGGACAACACGTTTGGAAATTCGAACGCGGCGTTCATTGGGGGGCTGGCGGGAGTGCAGAACTTTTTCGGGAAGCCCTATGTCCAGCAGCGGTTCAACTACTACCTCGGGCGGATGGTTGATGATTATACGGCGGGCTCCTCCCGTCTGGCGGCGTGGCACCAAGTTGAAGAAGACGCATCGACCTCCTATGGGGCGAATACGGGGACTTATACGAGCTGGAATACTAATCGGGTTCCGCGGGCGAATACCGAGATTGGCTCTGCATTGACGGCGAACTTTAATGTGACGACCGGCACCGGCACTTCGGCGAGCACCTCGGCGGAGACGTTTTCGCTGAGTGGGACGAGTTCCTACGAGGCGTTTGAGATTCGGGCGGTGGGGCATCCGGAAGCGGTGTGGGAGTTTGGTTCGGAGACGGGCTGGACCCTTTCGAATATTCAGCTTCGCGAGGGTGCGAATGCGGTGGTGGTGCAGGCGGTGAACAGCTCGGGTGAGGTGGTGGGGAGTGAGACCTTCACGATTAACAAGTCCGGGAATGCGTTTCCGGTGGTGGAGATGGACGGGAGTCCGGGGTCGTTCAATGCGTCGGTGAATGATTCTTTTGGGATTGATGCTTCGGCGAGTTATGACCCGGAGGGAACAGGTCTGACCTTTGGATGGTCGGTGAGTCCTTCGGCGGCGATCACGGTCATCAATCCGGGAGTGGCGGAGTTCGGCTTTTCGGCGCCCGGTCTGTATGCGATTACCCTGACGGTGACTGATGGCGACAGTCAGCAGACGGCGGTGACGCGGGAGGTGGCGGTGTATGCCGAGTCGGGTTGGACTTCGTTCGGGAGCCCTGTTCTTTCCAGTCATTGGACGGCGGAGAATGTCGAGGTGCGTGACGGATTTTCGCCGTCGGCTTCCTACAGTCTGGATGATGTGCCGAGCAGTCTCATTCTGAAGCTGGAGGCGGATGCGGCGAAGCCCCTGACGATGAGCTCTCCGAATATGCCATGGATTTACCGTGATCTTCCGGTGAGCGAGGATTTTTCGCTCCACACCGATGTGGCGTTGGATTCGGTTCAGCAGGGGAATTTCATGACCGGACTTTTGGTCGAAGTGGAAGAGGGTGGCTCGCCGGTGCGCTATGCCTTCGGGATGGAGGATGGAGATTTTCTGCGGGTGCGGCGTGCGACCGGGAGTGGCTACACGCAGCTGGCTTCGTTGAGTTGGACCGAAGGAGACGCGGTGATCAGGGTGCGGCGCTCGGGAAGTCAGCTCTACTTTGACTACCGGAATGAACCGGGTGTTTGGACGAATTTGCTGACGCGATTTGTTCCGGCAAATACGGAAGCGGTTCAAGGAGGGATTTTTGCGGCGACTGATTCGGCGAGTTCGCTCCGACTGGAGTTTGACTACGTGCTCCTGGTTGATCCCTCGGCCACCAGTGAAACGCTGGCCCATTTTCGTCTGACTGAAATGATGTACAATCCGGTGGGTGGTGGTCAGCTGGAGTTTCTTGAGTTTATGAATACGGGGGTGGATCCGTTGTTGATCCAGTCGGTGAGTCTGGACGATACGAATCCCTTTGCTCCGTTTACCTTTGAGAATGTCACCCTTGCTCCGGGAGAGCGGGGGGTGATTGTGTCAGATACGACGTCATTTCAGGCGGAGTATGGGATGGGGCCGCGGGTGCTTGCGCAGTGGAGTTCGGGCGCGCTTTCGAATGGTGGTGAGCAGGTGGTGGTTCGGGATCCGTTGGGGAACATCATTCATCAATTTACCTATGACAACAATGCGCCCTGGCCGGTGGCGGCAGACGGGGGAGGGTCGTCGCTTGAAGTGATTGATACCGAAGGGGATTACAATGATCCGGCGAACTGGCGGGCGTCATCGGTGCCCGGGGGGACTCCGGGAGAAGCTCCGCCGGTGGACTTTGACAATGACGGGCTTTCGGATGCCGAGGAGACGTCCCTTGGGACGAATCCGGCGTTGGCTGACACCGATGGTGATGGGGCGGGGGATGGTGCGGAAGTGGTGGCGGGGACCGATCCGCTGGATTCGGGTTCCTTTTTCCACATTGTGTCGATTGGTCCGGGAGCGGGATTGAACGAAGTGACGGTGAGCTGGAATTCGGTTCCCGGAAAGACCTACACCCTGCAGACCAACCTTCCGATCTCGGGTTCCTGGGCGGATGTGGGAACGGTGGTGGCGACAGGGACGCTAACTTCTGCGACCCATGTGAGCATCAACATGCAACGATTCTATCGCGTCAAGGTGGTTGAATAGTGAGTGTATCGGGTGTTAAGTCATCAGAAGAGGGCAGGCTTGATCTGCCCCCGACTCCATCAAATGTTAAGAAGGTTTGCGCAGATTGCCGTGGTCATCCTTGGGATGACTCCGCTGGCGTCTGCCCAAGTGATTCGTGCGACGGAGTCCGGAAAAAACTGTGTGGCCTTTCCCACGCAGCCGGGGACGTATGCGGTGCTTTACCGGTCGTCTGATATGGTGAAGTGGTGGCCGGTGGGGATGACGCGAAGTTCGCCTTTTGGAGATGTGCGGGTGGTCAAGGATACGGTGCAACCGGCGAAGAAGGCGTTTTATGAAGTGCGGTTTGCGCCATTGCACCTGCCCTTTGATACGGATGGGGATGGGGCTGATGATTTTACGGAATTGCGCTCAGGGGCGTGGTTGAATCCGGCGCTACCGGTGGCGGCGGAAAGCGGGGGGCACACGCTTGCGAGTCAGGAAGTCTATGACCGGATGGCAAAGCGGGATAATTTTCCCGGGGCGCAAAATGTGCGGGAGGTGAAGTTTCTCATCACCGATGTGCGGACGAATCCGAGGTTGTATTTTCTGAACGTTAACCAGCACCAGTTTCACTATGACTTTGCCCGCAACGCGATCGGGCTTCATGCGAATCTCAACTACTGGACCGGGTTGAGTGTGTTCAATGCCCAGACCTATTTCACATCGGCCCGAAGTAATTTGGCGGGGTCGTTGGTGTATCACGAAAACTACATTGGGCCGGATGGGAAGCGGGGAATTTTCACATTGGAGTTTTGGCCGACCGATCCGGTGGAGTTCAAGTATATCGAAGTGGCTTATGAGATGGTGGCGGCGAATGCGCCCTTTATCGATCGGCTGGTTTATCATGCGCCGAGCGAGACCCAGCGGCAGGTGCAGATTGATCAAGCGGCGGAGTTTGCGAACTCGGCAGTGAGGTCGATCGATACGGACGATTTGTTTTCGAGCACGGATTACACGCCGATGAACCAGCAATCGGCTTATGGGAAACTGACGCTGGCTGACGGGGTGGACACGCTCTCGGCCCGGGACATTGTGATCTTTCGGAATTTGCCGAACGACCTGACGAAGGTGGCGGGGATTATTACGGAGGTGCCACAGACTCCGTTATCGCACGTGAACCTGAAGGCGCGGCAGAACAACACGCCGAATGCCTACATTGCGAATGCGGGAACGCATCCCGACATTGCGCCGTTTTTGGGGGAGAATGTCTTTTATGAAGTGAGGCCGGACGGGTTTGAGATTCGGTTGGCGACGCAGGATGAGGTGGATGAATTTTTTGAATCGATTCGTCCGACGGAGCCGAGTTTTCCGAGGCGCAATCTGGCGATTCAAGATATCCGTCCGTTGGGCGGGATTCGATTTGCGCAGACGGATGCCTTTGGCGGGAAGACGACCAATTTGGCGGAGTTGCAGCGGATCCTGCCACGGAACACGCCCAATGGATTTGGGGTTCCCTTTTACTATTATGACGAGTTCATGAAGCACAACGGGTTTTATGATGAAGCCCGGTTGATGATGGCTGATCCGGAGTTCCAGAGTGATCCGGCGGTGCGGAAGGATCGTCTGAAGGCGTTCCGGACGGCGATGAAGAAGAGCAGCACGATGCCGGCGTGGATGTTCGATGATTTAACGAGGCTGCAGGGGCTTTTTCCGCCTGCGGTGACGCCGCGGTTGCGCTCAAGTGCGAATGCGGAGGACTCGGTGGAGTTTAACGGGGCGGGGCTTTACGATTCGTATACGCACAAGGAGGATGAGGGTCACATTTCGAAAAGTGTGCTGCAGGTGTGGGCGAGCCTTTGGAATTACCGGGCGTGGGAGGAGCGGGAGTTTTACCGGATTGATCATCTGGCTTCGGCGATGGGGATCCTGGTGCATCCGAACTTTAAGAATGAGCAGGCCAATGGGGTGGCGGTGGCACGGAACATTTTTGATCCGAACTGGGAGGGTTACTACATCAACGTGCAGATCGGGGAGGATTTGGTGACGAATCCGGATGCGGATTCGACGCCGGAGGAGATGCTGGTGGCGAGTCTGGCGACCTCGGAGTATGAGATTCAATACATCCGTTCGTCCAATCAGCTGCCTGCGGGAGAGCGGGTGCTGACGAGGGCGCAGGTGCTGGATTTGGTGTCGAAGATGCGACTTCTCAACAGTTACTTTGATAGCCTGTATCCGGGGTTTGATCCGAACTTTGCGATGGAGATCGAGTTTAAGATTACGGCGACGGGAGACCTGGTGATCAAGCAGGCGCGGCCCTGGGTGGATTAGTGGGGGCAAGGAGTTGGGGGGCGGAAAGATGCGCCCGGGTTATACCACTCCGAGTTCCAAAATAGCGGAATGTTTGTTTTAAGGGCTCATTTTTGAACAGCACTTTGTGGAGTTGATCAAGCCGAGCGCTTTCTTGAGATAGCGGCGTTTTTCCTCGGTTGTGGTCTCCAGACCACGCCCTCGTCATGCCTTGCTCTCTCAAGAAATCACTTCGGCATTCCGCTATTTTGAAACTCTACTTGGTATTAGTTCGTAGTGAGGGGATGCGATGTGCCCCTGTCCTGTCACTGCTCATTTCGAGCGTGGCTTTGGCATTTCCGGATAGTCCGGTGCCGAAGGAGAGGAGTGAGGGTGAGCATTGGGCGTTTGTGATGCCGGGGGCTCGGGAGGTGAGGGGGGAGGGGCACTCGGTGGATGGGCACTCGGTGGATGGGCTGTTGGTATCGGGGGATCTGGAGCCGGTGGGGGAGGCGAGTCGCGAGGTTTTGTTGCGTCGGGCGTGGTATGTGGTGACCGGTTTGTTACCGACGGAGGAGCAGTGGGAGCGATGGTTGGCGGACGGGCGGACGGGGGAGGCGTGGATGCGGGGGGTGGTTGAGGAGGCGCTGGCACAACCGGCATTTGGAGAGCGGTGGGCACGGCATTGGCTGGATGTGGCGCGGTATGCGGATACGAAGGGGGCGGCGATTACGGACAGTGAGGACTATCCTTATGCGTATACGTATCGGGATTGGGTGATTGGGGCGTTCAATGCGGACCTTCCGTATGATGAGTTTGTGCATCGGCAGGTGGCGGCGGATTTGATGGGTCTGCCGGTGGAAGAGGAGGCGGCTCTGGGATTTTTGACGGTGGGGCGGGAGTATCAGGGCGGGCTCCGGCATTTGGTGGTGGCGGATCAGATTGATGTGACGATGCGGGGATTCATGGGGCTGACGGTGGCCTGTGCGCGCTGCCATGATCATAAGAGTGATCCGATTCCGACGGCGGATTTTTATAGTCTGTATGGGGTGTTCGCGAGTGCGGACATGCCGGCGAAGCTTCCGGTGATTCGGGAGCCAGAGGATTCGCCGGGGTATCGGGAGTTTTTGAGGAAGAGGCTGGAGTTGGCTGAGGCGGTGCACGGGTATGTGAAGGAGTGCCTGCCCGATTATGAGCGGCCGGAGGATGCGTTGGATTTTCATCCGCACCACACGCGGAAGTTGAATCAGACGCAGCGGGATAAGTTTCGCGGGTTGGTGGGGAAGGTGACGAAGTTTGAGGCGGGTTCGCCTTTTGCTCCGGCACGGGCGATGGTGGTGCGGGAGGGGGCGAAGGCGGTGGAGCCGTATGTTTTTGAGCGGGGGAATCCGTCGGCGCGGGGGGAAGTGGTGCCGCGTCGTTTTTTGAAGATTCTGCGTGAGAAGGGGGAAGTGTTTGAGGAGGGGAGTGGTCGGCTGGAGTTGGCTCATCGGCTGACGGATGAGCGGAATCCGTTGACGGCGCGGGTGTGGGCGAACCGGGTGTGGATGCATGTGATGGGGAGTCCGCTGGTGGATTCGCCGGGGGAGTTTGGGGTGGAGACGGAGGTGCCGTTGCAGCTGGCGGTGCTGGATCATTTGGCGATTTATTTGGTGGAGAACGGGTGGTCGACGAAGGCACTCATTGCGCATGTGATGACATCGGAGGCATGGCGGCGTGAGAGTGGGGCGCGGGCGGAAGATATGGAGGTGGATCCGGAGAACCGGTATTTTATGCGGGCGAACCGAGTGCGGAAGGATTTGGAGGGGTGGCGGGATACGGCCTTGCAGGTGAGCGGGGAATTGGATTTGAAAATGGGAGGGACTCCGGTTGCTTTGGAGGCGGCTCCGTTTACGGGGAGGCGGACGATATACGGGAAGGTGCGGCGGGGATATTTGGAGTCGGTGATGCGGGCGTTTGACTTTCCGGGGTCGGAGGAGGCGCTGATGCGGCGGTCGGAGACGACGACGCCGATGCAGGCACTTTATTTGATGAACAGTCCGGTGCTGCATGAGCAGGCGCGGGCGTTGGCGTCGGGAGTTGAGATTGGGGAGGAGGGGTTGAAGGGGATTTATGGGAGAGTGTTGCGGCGTGATCCGAGGGCGGATGAGATGGCGGCGGCCTTGGGGTGGCTGGCGAGAGCGCGGATGCAGCGGACGGCAGGGCCTTGGGAATATGGTTATGTGCGGGAGGGCTCGATGGAGTTTATGCCCTACGATCATTTTGTTGAGGGGAGTTGGCGGGGAGGGAGGACGTTACCGGATCCGGTGTTGGGGTATCTGCATTGGTCATCGGCGGGCGGGCATCCGGAGTTGGATAAGGCGACGGTGCTGAAATGGCGGTCGATGGAAGCGGGTGAGTTGAGGTTGGAGGGGCGACTGAACGTGCCGACCGACAAGGGGAACGGGGTGCGGGGGCGGTTGATGCGATCTGATGGCGAGGTGCTTGGTGAATGGCCGGTGGGTCCGGCAGGGGAGGTGTCGACGGAGGTTGGCGGGATTGTGGTGGGGGCGGGTGAGGAGCTTTGGTTCGTGGTGGATTCGCGGGGGGATCAGGGGTTTGATTCCTTTCAATGGTCGCCCCGTCTGATGGATGGCGCGGAGGAAGTGGCGCATGCGGCGAGTGGTTTTTGCGGGCCGGGGCTGGAGCCGATGGCGCAACTGGCGCAGGTTCTTTTGTTGAGTAACGAATTTTTCTTCATCGACTGATATGGATCATCACGACTTCGGGCATGGCGGGTTCATTGGAACGCGGCGGGAATTTCTTTCGCGTTGCGGGATGGGGATGGGTGCGCTGGCGATGGGAGGGATGCCACAGGCGTTGGCGGCGGGGGCGAACAGTCCGTTGGCTCCAAAGATCCCCCAGTCGGGCGGGAAGGCCAAGGCGGTGATTCATTTGTTCATGAACGGGGGGCCATCGCAGGTGGACACTTTTGACCCGAAGCCGGAGTTGGCGAAGTGGGACGGGAAGAAGATTCCGCTGGAGCTCAAGACGGAGCGGCCGACGGGGATGGCGATGAAGTCGCCTTTTGCGTTTCAGAAGTACGGGGAGAGCGGGCTGGAGGTGTCAGATCTTTTTCCAAGGGTGGGGGCGTGTGCGGATGATTTGTGCGTGATTCGGTCGATGCATGCGGATGTGCCGAACCATGAGCCGTCGCTGCTGCTGATGAATTGCGGGGACTCGCGGCTTCCGCGACCGAGTGTGGGATCGTGGGTGACTTACGGGCTGGGGACGGAGAATGAGAACCTGCCGGGATTTATAGCGATGTGTCCGGGGGGGTATCCGATTTCGCGGACGCAGAACTGGCAGTCGGGATTTTTGCCGGCGGCGTATCAGGGGAATTATGTGGATTCCAAAAACGAGGATCCGACGAAGCTGATTGAGCACATTGTGCCCAAGCATCTGGAGCGGTCACGGCAGCGGGAGCAGCTCGATTTTTTGCGGAGCTTGAACGAGAAGCATGCGGAGGAGCGGGGTCGGGATTCGGTGCTGGAGGCGCGGCTGGAGAGCTTTGAGTTGGCCTACCGGATGCAGCTGGAAGCGACGGATGCTTTTGATATTTCCAGGGAGCCGCAATACATTCGCGATCTATACGGAGATACCTTGCAGGGGAGGCAGATGTTGATCACGCGGAGGTTGGTGGAGCGAGGGGTTCGCTTTGTGCAGGTGTGGCATGGCTCGGGGCAGCCGTGGGACAATCATGATGATCTGGAAGTGAATCATCGAAGGCTTGCGGGTGAATGTGATCAGGCGATAGCGGCCTTGCTGACCGATTTAAAGATGCGGGGGATGCTGGATGAGACGCTGGTGGTGTGGGGGGGTGAGTTTGGGAGGACTCCGGTGGTGGAGATGCCGAAGGCGGGGACGAATGCGGGGAAGTTGAACGGACGGGATCACAATCATTATGGATTTACGACCTGGCTTGCGGGAGGAGGGGTGAAGGGGGGGATGGTCCATGGGGCGACGGACGAATTTGGCTTTGCGGCGGTGGAGGACAAGGTGCACGTGCATGATCTGCATGCGACGATGTTGCACCTGTTGGGCTTTGATCATGAGGAACTGACGTATCGATACTCGGGGCGTGATTTTCGTTTAACCGATGTGCACGGGGAAGTGATCGAGGACATCCTTGCCTAAGAGGCCATCTGAACAATGCCCAAGGAGTGTTCTGATTTTGGGGTCTTGAAGGAATTGCAGCTTCGCAGCACTCATTCGGCATTTTTCAGACGGCCTCTATGCTTGGGCGTTGCCTTTGCGGGTAAAATATGTAGTTTTGCTGATATTCATGTTGGGTCGAATGATTATGGGGGGTCTGATAGGGGTGGTTTTATGTTCGTGCGGCGGGTCGCCGATTCCGATTGAAGGGTTGACCCCGGAAATCCATTCCTCTGATAGCGGGAATCCACAGGAGCGTGCGTTGATCGGGTTGATTCGTGCCCACCCGAAGCAGAAGCGGGCGGAGTTAATTTACGATGTCCGACTGGCTGCCGCGGCGAGGGACAAGGCGCAGGACATGGCGGTGCAGGGATATTTTGCGCACGAGGATTTGGATGGCACGGGGCCCAACTTCCGGGTGCTGGCAACGGGATACCGGTTGCCGACGGTGTTTCGGGCATTTAAGAAATCGAATCAAATTGAATCGATTGTGGCGGGGAATGGCGGGGCGGTGGAGACGATGAAGCAGTTGATGAAATCGGGGGCCCACAAGAGTCACGTGTTGGCCACCGGACCCTTCTATCGGGATCAGGTTTACTATGGGACGGGTTATTTTCATTACCCCAATTCGAAGTACCGTCACTACTGGGTGGTGTTGACCGCGCCCCCTGAAATTGAGTGAACGAATGTGCCAAAAAAACAGCAATTAGAAGTGGTTTTATTACGGAAGCCCGTTATTGTTTGAATAACCCAGTTACTTAAACCGTTTATACCATGATGAAAACATCCAGACTTTTTCTCACCGTGATCGTAGGCGGGGCCCTTGTGTCCTGCACCCAGACCCAACAACAATACGGAGCCGGTGGTGCATTGGCCGGAGCCGCAGCCGGAGCCCTCTTGGGTGATGACAGCAGTGATGTGATCCGTGGGGCGGCGATCGGTGGCGCAGCCGGAGTGGGAACCGCAGCTTACAAAGAGAACCAGAACCGGAAAGCCGGAGCCTACAATACGGGGGGAGATTACCAGACTCCGGTTCCCCAGGCACCGGGATATTTGAAAGGCACGCCGACGAATCGGGCGGGAATCGTGCGCAGTCCGCACGCTCCGTATCACGAGGTCAATGTGAGCACCTTCAAGTCCGGAGAGCTCGCGCGTGATCCTTACACCAAGGAAGTGTTCCTGGTCCCCTAGGAAGCAATTTTTAGAATTGAAAGCCCCGCTATCGGTTGTCCGGTAGCGGGGTTTTTTTGTGGGTTGGGTTCGATGGCGATGAAGATCGATGGTCGAAGGGGGGGAAACTTGTTAGGGTTGGGGCATGGCACCGTTTCTGGCATTGATTATTATTGTTCTGGTAGCGCTTCTTCTTGTGCGGCTGGGGACGATTGCGCTGGAGTTGACAGGGATGTCCCAACCGGTGGCGCAGTTTCAGGCGGCGTCGGCCTTTTTCGGGGTGGGGTTTACGACGAAGGAGGCGGAGCTGGTGGTGGATCATCCGGTGCGGCGGCGGATTATTTTACACCTGATTGTGGCGGGAAATATTGGGCTGACGTCGGCGCTAGCGACCTTGCTGGTGACCTTTATGAAGGATTCTGATCGTGAGATTGGGTCGACCTTTGCGTGGTTGGGCCTGACGGGTTTGGTGATTCTGGCGATTGCGCTGCTCTTCAATGTGAAGGTGCTGCGGATGCCGCTGGACGCGCTGATGCAGTGGACGCTGAAGCGGTCGGGTCTGGTGCATATTCAGGATTACGATTATCTTCTGAATTTGCGGGATGGTTACGTGGTTTACGACAAGGAGATGGGGCCGGATCATCCTTGGGTGGGGAGAGCGCTCTGGGAGAGCCGGCCGTCCGATGTGGGCGTGGTGGTGCTGGGGATTTACCGGGCCGAGGGCGAGTTTGTGGGGGCACCGGACAAGAATGCCATGGTGCATGAGGGGGACGTCCTGATGGTCTACGGGAAGAACGAAGACGTGGTGAAGGCTCTTGATTGAGTCTTTTAAATGCCGAGTTCTTTGAGGAGGGCGTTGGTGGCGTGGCCGTATTCGACGTAGGAGTCGTAGCACTGCTGCCAGTCGGGTTCGGCGCCATCGGTGGCGTGGAAGACGGTAGCGACGTGGGGCTCGATGGCGAGGCCGCCGGTGTAGCCGTCGGCTTTGAGCTCGGAGAGGATTTCGCGGACCTTGGCCTGGCCTTCACCGGGGAGGGTGTATTGGGCGGGTTCGGTCTCGCCGGTAGGTGGATTGGTGCAGTCCTTGATGTGGACGTGGACGACGTGGTCCTTGACCTTTTGGTAGAATTCGAGGGGGTCCTGCCAGGGAAAGGGCTCGGCTTTTGAGCGGTCGAGCTGGAAGACGGGGTTGGCGGTGTCGAAGACGAGTTTGAGGCCGGGGACTTCGTCGACGAGGCGGAGGGTGTGGTCGGCCGAGAAGCCGCCCCAGTTCATGCAGTTTTCGTGGATGGCCTGGAGGCCGGCATCGGCGAAGCGGGCGTGGATTTCGCGGAGGCGGCGGAAGCGTTCCTGTTCGTGTTGGTCGCTGCCCCAGGGTTCCTGGGCGTAGGACATGATGCGGATGAGCTTGGTGCCGAGGCGCTGCATGCGGGGGATGGCGCGATCGACCTCGGCGAGGGTGATGTCGAAATCGGAGTCGATTTTTTTGCCCCAGTTGCCGATGAGGGAGCCGAACTCGGGGACGGTGATGCCGTAGGCGGCGAGTTGGTCGGCGACGGCGTCGAACTCGTGTTCGGGGAGTTCATGGATGTTGGATCCGTTGACGCCACGGGCGGAGATGCGGGACCAGCCGATTTCCTTGGTGGCTTTGATCTGGGTGGTGAGGTCTTGGGCTGCTTCGTCGGCGAATCCGGTGAGATACATGGGGATTTGTTTAACGGTTGGAGGCGAGATGAGGAACTCTAAAGAAGGGGATTCTTTGGAAGGGAGGTCGATTATTTGGTGCCGAGGGTTTCTTCCATGTCCTCGAGGGAGATGCCTTTTGTTTCGGGGACCATGAAGTGGACCCAGAGGAGGTGGAGGATCATCATGAAGCAGAAGAAGGCGAAGAGGGCGGTGGGTGAGAAGGCGGCTACGGCCATGGGGAAGAGGAGAGTGAGGAGGGCGGCGAAGAGCCAGTGGGTGCCGCTGCCGAAGGATTGGCCGAAGGCGCGGGCGCGATTCGGGAAAATTTCGGAGATGAAGACCCAGATGACGGCTCCTTGTCCGATGGCGTGGGCGGCGATGAAGCCTACGATGCAGATCAGGACCACGGTGCTACCGGACCCTGTTTGATCGGAAGCTTTTTGAAGCGCGGACTCGGCAATGGTGACATTTTCCTGCTCGGTGAGGGTGGGGGGGATTGAGAGAGGCTCTCCTTGGTAGGCGTCATCCTGTGAAGCGGTGACGAGGGCGGCGCGGGCTTCCTCGAATCCCTTGGTGGCACGGAGGCGCTTTTGTTCGGAGAGGTCGGCTTTGGCGACGAGTGCGCTGGCGCCCTTAAAATTAATGGCGGCTTCGGCGACCTGGAAGGGGGCTTTGAAGTGCGAGAAGGCCCAGGCGCAGATGCCGAGGGAGATGATGTAGCCGAAGGAGCCGATGTAGAGGAGGGTGCGGCGGCCGATCTTATCGATGAGGCGAAGCCCGATGAGGGTGAAGACGAGGTTCACGAGAGTCACAAGCGAGGAGTTGATAAGTCCGGCTGAGGTGTCGATTCCGGTCATGCCGAAGATGCGGGGCGAGAAGCCGAGGATGGCGTTGATGCCGGAGAGTTGGTTGAAGAAGGCGATGAGGAAGGCGAGGGCGATGGGGAGCTTGAGCTTGCCCCAGTTGAGGCCCGCTTTGGTTTGGGGTTGGTCATCGGCTTGTTCGATCTCGACGACTTTGGCCTCGAGTTGTTCGGGGGTGAAATCGGGGTTGATTTGAGCGAGGATTTTTTTGCCTTCTTCGCGGCGGTTGTTGTCGATGAGCCAGCGCGGGCTTTCGGGGAGGGTGAGGCACATGACGCTGTAGATGAGGGCGGGGACGGCCTCGACGGCGAGCATCCAGCGCCAGGAGTCGACATCGACGACCTGCCGGACGATGTAGTTGGAGATGGTGGCGATGAGGAGGCCGAAGACGATATTGAACTGGAACATGCCGGTGAGGCGTCCGCGTCGTGCGGCGGGTGATATTTCGGCAATGAAGATGGGAGCGGCGACGGTGGAGATGCCGACGCCGATGCCGCCGAGGATGCGGAAGAGGGCGAAGGAGGTGACGTCGGTAGCCATGGCGGATCCGATGGCGGAGACGAAGTAGAGGAGGCCGATGGCCATGAGGGTTTTCTTGCGGCCGAACCTATTGGCGGGGATGCCGCCGAGGAGGGAGCCGATGACGGTGCCCCAGATGGCGGCGCTGATGGCCCAGCCGTGTTGGGTGGGAGTGAGGTCCCAGAGTTTTTCGATCTGTTGTTCGACGCCGGAGATGACCATGAGGTCGAAGCCGAAGATGAAGCCTGCGAGGGAGCAGGTGATGGCCCAGTAGAGGAGACGGTTGTTCATTTTGAGTGTGTGTTGAGGAGTTGGTGGCCGAGGGCGACGCAGCCGAGGAGGCCGGCGTTATCGCCGAGGGCGGGAGGGACGATGAAGTCGGAGAGGTCGTTCTGAAGGGCGGGTTGGCTGAGGTAGCCGTTGAGGAGTTCCTTGAGTTGTTGGCGGACGAGGGGGAAGAGGTGTTGCTGGTGCATGACGCCGCCGCCGAGGATGATGCGCTGAGGCGGGGCGATGGTGAGGAGGTTGAGGCAGGCTTGGGCGAGGTAGTGGGCCTCCATTTCCCAGGCGGGGTGGTCGGAGGGGAGTTCCTGGGCGGGGGTTTGCCAGCGGGCGTTGATGGCGGTGCCGGCGGCGAGGCCTTCGAGGCAGTCGTGGTGGAAGGGGCAGGAGCCGGCGAAGGGGTCGTCGGGGTGTCGATTGATGCGCATGTGTCCCATCTCGGTGTGGCCCATGCCGTGGATGAGTTGGTTGGCGATCATGACGCCGCCGCCGATGCCGGTGCCGATGGTGAAGTAGGCGGCGTTATTGAGTCCTTGGGCGGCGCCCCAGCGGGCTTCTCCGGCGAGGGCGGCGTTGACATCGGTATCAAAAATGGCGGGGACGCGGAGGGCATCGCGGATGGGGGAAAGGAAGTCGGTGTTGGTCCAACCGGCCTTGGGAGTGGCGGTGATGTGCCCGTAGGTGGGGGAAGAGGGATCGATATCGGCAGGGCCGAAGGTGCCGATGGCGAGGGCCTCGGGAGAGCCGTGTTGGGCGGCGGCCTTTTGGAAGAAGGCGATGAGGGCGGGGATGGTATCGCCCGGGGTGGTGGTAGGGATGCGTTCGCGGATGCGGATGTCGTCGGGGCCGGAGGCGAGGGCGGCGACCATTTTAGTTCCTCCGGATTCGAGAGTGGCGATGAGCGGTTGTGGCATTGAAGGGGGAGAATTATCAGTTAGAGGAAGAGCGGGCGACTCGGAATTCGACATTTTTGGAGAACCTTTTCATGCTGCGGGTATGAGAATGATTTTGCTGATGGTGGCCATGGTGCTTCCGATGAAGGGGGAGAACCGGATGACGGAGGAGCAGGCGGGGGAGTTTGTGGAGTTGGCGCTGGCGGGGTTGGCGAAGGAGTATCCGAATAAGATCTCGGTGGTGCTGAAGGAGAAGAAGGATTTGAAGACGCCGCAGGAGATGTTTCCGGTGTTTTACGGTCACTTTGACTGGCACTCGTCGGTGCATGGTCATTGGACGCTGGTGCGGTTGCTGCGGATGTATCCGGAGGCAGATTGGCAGGAGGAGGTGCGGGGGGCGTTGGGGGCGAAGTTTTCCGAGGAGAAGCTCAAGAAGGAGGCGGCTTATCTGGAGGCGAATCCGTCGTTTGAGCGGATGTATGGCTGGGCGTGGGCGCTGCGGTTGGGGGTGGAGTTGCGCGGGTTGGATGATGAGGACGGGAAGAAGTGGGCGCGGTGGTATGGTCCGGTGGAGGAGGTGATAGTGAAGCACGCGAAGGGTTATTTGCCGAAGCTGGATTGGCCGATCCGGTGCGGGTTTCATCCGGAGTCATCCTTTGCGCTGGGGCAGTTGCTCGACTGGGCGAGGGCGACGGGGGATGTGGAGTTTGAGAAGTTACTGGTGGCGAAGGCGAGTGACTTTTATTTGAAGGATGAGGCGTATCCGGTGCGCTACGAGCCGAGCGGGAATGATTTTTTTTCGGCGGGACTGAATGAAGCGGACCTGATGCGGCGGGTGCTGACGGTGAAGGATTTCCGGAAGTGGCTGGGGTCGTTTTTTCCGAAGGGGGACTTGGGGAATTTGGAGGATCCGGCGACGGTGAGTGATTTGACGGACGGGCATCTGGTGCACTTGGCGGGGCTGAATCTGAACCGGGCATGGGACCTGCGCGGGATTGCGAGTGCGCTGGAGGGGGTGGAGAAGGAGAGGTTTTTAAGGATTGCGAAGGAGCATGAGGAGGCGGGGCTGAAGCAGATTTTCAGCGGGAGTTATGCGGGGGAGCATTGGCTGGGGTCGTTTGCGACATACCTGCTGACGGGGGTGGGGGAGGAGGGTTAGGAATTAGGAATTGGGAATTGGCTTGGTTGGGGGGGGGATTGCGACGGTCATAGACCGCCGCTACAACTTGGGGTTAGGGGGTGAGGAAGGGGGCGCACTTTTTTTGGAGGAGGGTGATGAGGGCGGGGTCCATGAAGGGGTAGTTATCGGGGATGTGGAGGATGGCGATTTTTTTGGATTTGAGGAGGGGGCCGAATTTTTTAGTGAGGCGGGTGCGGTGGATGGTTTCCATGACGAGGATGAGGTCGGCCCATTCGATTTGGTCGGCGGAGAGGGGGAGGTCGGCGTCTTTGCTGAGGCCGGCGGAGTCGGTGGCGACGCCGGGGTGATTGCGGAAGATTTCCTCGGCGGTGGGGCTGCGGAGGCGGTTGCGGGAGCAGAGGAAGAGGATGTGTTTCATGAGGGAGGAGGGCGTAAAAAAGGCGATCGTTGGGGATCGCCTTGTTGAAGATGGAAGTGTGTGTGGGCTAGGTTCCGGCGACTCCTCCGCCGAGAATTCCTCCGACAACGATCAGGGCGAGGCCGATGAGCCACTTCATCAAATAGGGTTTACAGGTTTCCCAGTGTTTTGCGATGAAGACGAAGACGAAGAGCGGGATAAACAAGCTTCCAAGTCCCCAGAGAATGGATTTTTTGAAGGCCTGAATGAGGACCATGATGCCGAAGATGAAGCAGATGATGCCGCCGATTAGAATGAGGATGGTGCCGATGAATGCCATGGTATGTGTGTGTTTATTTTTTGGGGTTTCCCGAGTGGGAAGTGGGGGATGATGGCAGGTCGAGGTGAATTGGCGATTTTAAAAGGGCGTGTGCTATTTCTCGAGTTGTTTGAGTCTGATGTTGCGGAACCAGACGGGCT
This sequence comes from Verrucomicrobiaceae bacterium, assembly GCA_051252135.1. Lineage (GTDB taxonomy): Bacteria > Verrucomicrobiota > Verrucomicrobiia > Verrucomicrobiales > Akkermansiaceae > SW10. The sequence goes on from JBPOGH010000002.1 coordinate 363,246, forward strand.
GGCCTTCGGCCTGGAGGGCGATGTGGCCGAAGCTGAGCTTGAGGGGGACGCCGGCGGCGAGGAGGTCTTTGGTTGCGATGACGCGGCCCTCGGGATCGAGCTGGGGCTTTTGGTAGCGGAGGACTTCCTTGCCGTTGACGCGGTGGATGATTTCTTCGTCGCCGCGGACTTCCATTTCGATGGAGACCCATTGGTCGGCGGGGATGTTGGGTGAGGAGGATTGGACGATGTGGTCGGTGACGAGCTTGCCGTCGATCTCGATATTGGTGCCGGGGGTGCAGACGTTTCCGGTGGGGCGAGGGCCTTTGCCTTCGTCAGCGAGGAACTGGAATTCGATGCTGGCGGGGAATCCCTGATCGAGGGTCATGCTCTGAGGGGGTTGGGAGTGGACCATGACGCCGGAGTTGAGATTCACGTAGTGGGGTGCGTCGGGCATCATTTTACCGACGAACTTGTAGTCCATGCGGAGGATGTAGTGGGAGTAGGCGAGATTGGTGTAGAGGTGGCCGAAGCGTTTATCGAAGGAGGGGTATTTGTCGTACTCGCATTTGAGGATGCCGTCCTCGACGCGGAAGGTGTCGAAGGTGTTTTCTCCGAGGGGGTGCTTGGCGATTTTTGGGGTCCAGCCGGTGAGGTCTTTGCCGTTGAAGAGGGTGATCCAGCCGGAGTCATCGGCTTGGGCGAGTGAGGCGAGGAGGAAGAAAAGGGAGCGGATCATGGTGGTTGTTATTCAGCGGTGGGATCGTGTGAGCGTTCGCGGAGGCAGAGGCCGATGGTTCCGACGAAAAGGAGGTAGCAGGCGAGGAGTTCGAGGTAGCTCTCGACGGTGCGCGGGATGTCGGGGTGGTAGTGGACTCCGAGGGTGGCGCTCCAGAGGTAGGGGGTGCCGAGGAAGCGCGCGAGGACGTAGATCATGATGAAAGCGGAGGCGAAGAAGCCGGCGGCGGGGTGAGTGGAGAACTCGAGGTAGAAGCGGGGGAATTGCTTACGGGCGCGGAAGATCATGACGAGGACGATGATGCCGGCGGGGATGACGAGGAGTTTGCTGGGGATGTGAAGGATGGATTCGGCGAGGGCGTCTGCTTCTCCGACGGCGGCGGCGATGCCTCCGAAGCCCATGACGCGGTAGAAGGGGGCGACGCGGCCGGCGGACTTGGCGGCGCCGAACCAAAACGCGGCACTGGCGAGGAGGAGGATGACCTGCATGCCTTCGACGGCGCTTTCCTCGTTAGGCAGGGTGGGGTGGTTGGGGAGCCAGGCGGGGAAGAGGACGAAGATGGACCCGGCGATGATGAGGGCGGCAATGATGATGCGCCTTTTCCAGGTGATGTTGTTGGCCTTGCTCATGGTGGTAGCGGGTTAGTAGTTTACCTCGAGGAGGGTGAGGCCATCGGCGGGGGCGCAGAGAGGGGATTTGGTGTCGGCGGGCTTTTCGACGAGTTGGTAGAGGTCATCGAGGCGGAGGTAGCCTTGGGCGGAGTTGACGGCGGCGCCGGTGAGGAGGCGGACCATTTTGTAGAGGAAGCCGTTTCCGGTGAAGCGGATGAGGAAGCCGTCATGGGTGTGCTGGAAGGAGGCTTCGGTGATGGTGCGGGAGTAATCCGTCTCTTCGGTTTCATTGCCGCGATTGGCGGCGAAGGCGCGGAAGTCGTGGGTGCCCTGGAACATGCCGAGTGCTTCGGTGAGGTCCTCGGGATTGAGGAGGCGGGGGAGGTGCCAGGCGCGTCCGGCGAGGAAGGGAGGGAGGATGGGGAGGGTGCAGAGGTGGTAGGTGTAGGTTTTTTCGACGGCCTGAAAGCGGGAGTGGAAGTCGGGCGCAACCTCATCGCAGGAGAGGATGCGGATGGCGGCGGGGAGCTTGGTGTTGAGCGCGGGAACCCAGTTGAAGGGGTTCATGGTGAGGTGGTCGGGGGAATCGAAGTGGGCGACCTGGCCGAGGGCATGGACTCCGGCATCGGTCCGGCCGGAGCCGTGGAGGCGGACCTTTTCCTTGGCGGTGACTGCGATGGCGGCTTCGATGAGGTCCTGAATGGTCTCGGCGTTGGGTTGGGATTGCCAGCCGGCGAAGGGTGCTCCGTCGTAGGCGATGGTGAGTTTGAGACGCATGTCGGGGGTTACCAGCCGAGGTAGTCGTTGAGGATTTCGAGGGCGGCGGCCTGATCGATGATGCCGCGTTGGTTTTTGGCATTTTTGCCGGCGGCGCGGAGTTTTTCGGAGGCGGTGACGGTGGTGAAGCGCTCGTCCGAGAGGGTGAGGGGGATATCGCCGAGGTGTGGGGTGAGGTCCTTGGCGAAGGCGCGAACCTTGGTGGAGCTGGTTCCTTCCGCCCCGTCCATGCGGAGGGGGAGGCCGAGGACGACGTGTTTGATTTTTCGTTCGGCGATGATCTCGACGATGCGCGGGATGACCTGGGTCTTGCGGCAGTCGATGGTCTCGACGGGATGGGCCCCGATCCCGAATTCATCGGTGGCGGCGATGCCGATGCGGGCGTCTCCGTGGTCGATGGCGAGGATGGGGTGTTTGTGCATTAGAGGAGGTTTTCGGGGAGCTTGGGGCTGAGGTTTTTGATGGCGTCGGCCTGGTGGCGGTTGGCGATGAGGAGGGCGTCGTCTGTTTGGACGATGATGAGGTCATCGACGCCGAGGAGGGCGATCCGGGAGTCTTTGCGGGCGTTGAAGACGATGTTGTTCTGCGAGTCGATCTCGGTGATGGGGGTGTTGGTGCGGTTGTCATCGCCCTCGACGGGGAGATATTTCGCGACCGAGATCCAGGAGCCGACGTCATCCCAGTCGAAGGTGGCTTCGATATTGAGGACGCGGTCGGCTTTTTCCATGAGGGCGTAGTCGATGGAGATGGGGGTGAGGTTGGCGAAGTCTGCGGCGATGGTTTGGTGGACGTCATCGGAGGCGGCGAGGGTGTCGATGAAGCCGGCGAGTTGAGGGGTGTGCTTGCGGAGTTGGTCGGTGACGGTGGAGACGTGCCAGACGAACATGCCGGCGTTCCAGGCGAAGTTGCCCTCGCGGAGGAATTCCTCGGCGAGCTCGGGGTTGGGTTTTTCGCGGAAGCGGACGACCTCGACGGTTTCGTGGGTGGTGGAGATTTCTCCGAGGTCGGCTTGTGCGCCGCGCTCGATGTATCCGAAGGAGGGGCAGGGCCAGGTGGGTTTGATGCCGATGGTGACGAGGCCATCGCTTCCGGAGGCGACCTCGAGGGTGTCCTTGAGGACGGACTGGAAGGCGTCGACATCCTGAATGAGTTGGTCGGAGGGGAGGACGGCCATGACGGCGTCGGGATTGCGCGCGGCGACGAGTCCGATGCCGAGGGCGACGGCGGGAGCGGTGTCGCGCTTGGCGGGCTCGGCGAAGATGTTTTCGGGTGGAAGCATGGAGGCGACCTTGCGCACTTCCTCTTCTTGAAGGGCGTTGGTGAGGATGAGGATGTTTTCGGTGGGGATGAGTCCGGAGAGGCGGGAGATGGTCTGCTCCAGGAGGGTGGAGTCATCGAACAGGTTGAGGAGTTGTTTGGGTTTGGCGTTTCTGCTGAGGGGCCAGAATCGGGTGCCGCTGCCGCCGGCCAGGATCAATGCGTATGCTTCTCTCATCGGGGGTGATTCAATCGGGTGGGGGGCATCTTGTCAAAACTGCGGCACGAGTGTTTTTATTTTGGGCAAACGGGGGGCCATGGTTTAAGGTGAGGGCATGGACGAGCGATACGAAGAGAAGGACTGGATTGATACGACGGCTGCGTTTGCCCCTGCGGTGCTGGGTGCGGCGGCCGGGGTGCTGATTGCGGATGTCCTGAGCGACAATGCGCGGAAGTCTGTGGGTCTTTCTTTGGCTTGTCTGGGATTGGCGGCGCTGACACCGGCTTTGATTGAGACGATGATGCAGAAAGTGAATGGTCCCCAGACGCGACGTGGTTCCCAGCGGGTGTTACGGGGAATCCGTGACGGTGGGATTCCGGCGCGCGATATCAGCTTTGTGGAGCACGAGCTGGGTGAGGAGCTGGGAATCGGTTAGAGAGTCCCGGTGGGGCGCAGCTCGGCAGCGAGTTGGCGCACAGTTTCTTCAAGTCCGGTCCTGAAGGGGATGCGGGCTTTCCATTTTAGGGATTGGAGGGCCCGGCGGGTTTCGAGGGCGTGCCGTGGGCTGTCTTCGGGGATTCCCGAGGAGGTGGTGATGAGGGATTCGGGTTTGTGGAGGATTTTGAGGATGCGGCGGGCGAGTCCGAGGTCGGTATTTTCGCCGTTGGCGCCGAGGTGGTAGATCTGCCCGCGGCTTCCCAGCTCGAGGGCGGCGATGAGTCCGAGGGCGCAGTCGTCGACGTGCATCCAGTCACGGATTTGGCGGCCGGATCCTTCGAGTTGGACGGGTTGATCCCTGAGAGCGAGATAGACGAGGCGGGGAATCAGTTCATGGCGCGGCTGTCCGGGGCCGTAGCAGTTGGTGGCGCGGGTGAGGATGATGTCCTGCCGGTGGGTCCTGGCGGCAGCGGCAGCGAAGAGATCGGCAGCGGCGTAGCTGGCGGCGACTGCTGATCCGGGGGCGAGGGGGGTGGTCTCACTGAATTTTTGGTGAACGGGAGTGGGCCCGTAGACCTCGTCTATGGAGCAGGTGACGAGAGGGATTTGGGCTTGGCGCGCCGCGTCAATCAGGTGGCTGGTGCCGGCGACGTTTTGAGAGATGAGAGCGGAGGGAGGGCTGGAGGGGAGGGCGGCGGCGAGGTGGATGATGGCGGTGATGGTGCCTTCCCGGAGGATGTTTTCGACGAGATCAGGCTGAAGGAGGTCGCCGGGGATGAGGTGGAGGCGGGTTGAATGTTTGATTTTGGCGAGTCCGGGGGAGTCGGTTCTTTTATCGAGGGCGACGACGCGGGCGATCCCATCGCGTGCGAGGAGTTGCCGGCAAACCGAGGAGCCGAGGAAGCCGCCGCCACCGGTGACCAGAACTGAACTTAAATTTCGCACTTTTTAACAACTAAGGATGATCGGGAGTGATAGACTCTTATGGATTAGTGGGAGTCATGGGAAGGATGTTCAAATGCCATTGACCCGAATCTTTTACTGTGGTCGATTGGGAGTGCAAATGAAAACCCCATCGTACCTGCTCCTTAGCGGAGTCGCCATTGGACTCACCTCCTGTGGTGCTCTTAAGAATGTGAATCAGCCTCTGTCCACGGACGGTAGTTTTGATCCCCTTGACGGTCCCGGCACCCGGGACACTTCCGGTTCCCAATCTTTCGCGCCCTCTGCGGTGGCCTACACGCCCGGCCAGTGGGTGGAGACCTCCATGGCGAACTCGACTTTCTTCCGTGCGATTCCCAAGGGTGATGCGACCGCAGACAAGGTGCTGCCAGCGGGAACGCCATTGAAATTTGTGGCGTCCCAAGGTTCCTATTTGAAGGTGGAGCTTGATTCGGGTGATGTGGGGTTTGTTCCCGAGATCATGGTGACCGAGAAGGGCTCGATCAATGCGGTGCCTTACATTCCGGGTCAGCCTGTTGACGGTGTGGGGATGCCTCCGGCGATTCCGGGTGTGCCTGATGATGACGGCTTTGTGCCCATTGATTCTGTTCCGACCTTTGATCCGACGCTTCCGGCACCTCCAACGCCTCCAGCACCGCCGGTTGGGGATATCCCTGTTCCGACGGTTCCTGAGATTCCGGCAAATCCGGATGTGCCCGAAATTCCGGCCCCACCGACTCCGCCCAAGGCTCCCACGGATGAGGCTCCCGCTCCACCCGAGATTCCGGGAATTACGGAGCCGGACACGACCGATTAGATCGGCGGCATCCATTTTTTAACGGCTCCGGGATATCCGGGGCCGTTTTTTTTTGCCTGATCTGATTCACTGGTTAGCCTTAACGCATGATTGAAGCGTTGATTGTCCTTATTTTGTTGGTGATGCTGCAAGCTGTCCTTGGATTTGACAACTTGCTTTATATTTCACTGGAGTCCCGCCGGGCTCCCAAGGCGGATCAGAGTCGGGTGCGGAAGTTGGGAATCGGGATCGCGGTGGGGTTGCGGATTGTTTTGCTGTTTGTGCTGATTCAGTTGGTTTCCCACTTGCAGAATCCGTGGTTTTCGTTTCCGAAGGGCGGGTGGGTGGAGGGGACGTTTAATTTCCACTCTGTGATCGTGCTCTTCGGGGGTGTTTTTATTCTGTATACGGCGGTAAAGGAGATTCTGCACATGATGTCGCTGGAGGAGGACGGGCATTTGCAGGAGAGGGAGGAATCTTCCTCGGGGAAAGTGATTTTCAAGATCGTGCTGATGAACGTGATCTTTTCCTTTGATTCAATTTTGAGTGCGATGGCCTTGGCGAGTATCAAGGATGCGAGCGGTATGACGGTCGGGTATCAGCTGCCGGTGATGGTGCTGGCGATCCTGATTGGCGGGGTGCTGATGATTGTGTTGGCGGACAAGGTGTCGACTTTTCTTCAGAAGAACCGGATGTATGAAGTGCTGGGGCTTTTTGTGCTTTTTGTGGTGGGAATTATGCTGCTGACGGAGGGCGGGCATCTGGCGCATCTCGCGTTCTTCGGGAATGAGATTCACGCGATGACGAAGACGACGTTTTACTTCGTGATCGGGGTGCTGATTCTCACGGATTTGGTGCAAGGGCGCTATCAGAAGAAGCTGAACAGGGCGAAGATTGCGCGGCTTGGCGGGGGAGATTTGAACGCCGAACACTAGCGCTCGGTTGCGCGCGGAGGGGGCGTGGGCTCTTGCGGGCCTAGGACTTTCTGAAGACGGCGAGGTGCTTGTCGACGGATTTTCCGGGGGCGTCGGAGAGGGCGCGGGAGTTTGGGTTGGCGAGGGAGCCGACCTGGATGGCGCCGAGTTGTTCGAGGGCGCGGGTGGCGAGCTCGTGTTCTTTATCGAAGTAGGACGTGATGACGAGGAGACCGTCCTGGTCGAGGCGCTCGAGGGCCTGGTCGAAGATTTGGGACCAGACGGGTTTGTCGTTCCAGTAGTTTTGGTGACGGAGGAAGGCGATGTCCGGGGTGCCGACTTCTTTGAGGTCGAGGAGGCGGTCGCCGCGGTGGACGATGAAGTCGGAGGTGGTCTTTTCCTCGAGTTCCTGTTTCCAGCGTGAGTTGGCCTGGCCGATCTCGGGGGCGCGGATGTCGAGGCCCTGGATGTGGGCGGATTTTGATTTTTCGGCGAGGATTTTGGCGAGGACTCCGGTTTCGTCTGCGCGGCCGCAGGCGAGATTGAGGAGGCTGAGGTGTTCTTTTTCGCTGAGGTGTGGCTTGAGGAGGGTACGAAGGTTTTTTTCCAGGGTGGAGAGGTCGCCTTGGAGGAGTTCGTGGAAGGGAGTGTGGGCCACGCGGGGACGGTAAGGGAACTTTGAGATTTGAACAGGGAGATTTAAAAGGTGGGGGGCTTGGTTGAGGGGAGGTTTTTAACCGCAACCGGAACGAAGTGGAGATAGCCTTTAGGCAAATGGACAGGATGGAAGGGATGGCTTGGTTGGGGGGCTTGGTTGGGGGGGGAGGGAACGCGAATCTTGCGAATTGGGCGAATCTTGGGTTGGGGCTTGGTTGGGGGGATGAACACTGAACATTTAACATCTAACATTTAGATTTGAATTGCCGGGGTTGGGGAGCTTGGTTGAGGGGGCTTGGGTTGGGGAGGGTGTCCGCAGATTAAGAAGATTTACGCAGATGGTTGAGGGGGGAGAATTTGGAATTAGGGATCAGGAATTGCTTGGTTGAGGAGGATTTGACCACAGAGAGAGCAGAGGCTTGGTTGGGGGGATAGAGGGATGGAGAGAGTGGGGGAGGGGGGCTTGGTTGGGGGGGCTTGGTTGGGGGGCTTGGTTGGGGGGCTTGGTTGGGGGGCTTGGTTGGGGGGAAGGGAATCAGTGCTTCGCACTGATCTGTGAAGTGCGTCTGCAGGCAGACGGGTGTTTTCCTGGGGCTGAAGCCCCAGGCTTTGTTCTGTTGTCCTTTCAGGACATTTGAGGGGAGAAAGTGGCGCTGATGATGTGATCCCTCATGTCCGCGTTGTTGTCGTTCAGGATATTTGAGGGGAGAAGGTAGCTGGAAGAGCTTGGGAACTTTCCATGGGCGGGGTTGTCTTTTTTAGTTCATTTTTTGGGAGATGGGAGATGGGAGTGGGGAGATTTGGAAATTGAGATTTGAGGTTTTTGTGGGAAAGGGGGAGTGTGGGGCGTGGACCTTCCGATTCGACCCCGACGTAACCGTAAATCTGCCGGGGTGCGTGCTCTGGTGCGTGAGACTTTGCTTTCGCCCGGTGATTTTATTCTGCCCTTGTTTTTGCATGACGGGGCGGAGGATGAGGCGATTGAGTCGATGCCGGGCTGCGTAAGGTGGTCATTGGAGGGCTTGGTGAAGGAGGCAGGGGAAGCGTTGGCGTTGGGGATTCCGGGGGTGGTGCTTTTTCCGAGGATTGAGGAGGGATTGAAGACGTCTGGGGCGGAAGAGTGTTTCAATGCGGAGGGCTTGATTCCGCGGGCGATCCGGGCGCTGAAGGAGGCGCATCCGGACCTGGTGGTGATGACGGATATTGCGCTCGATCCTTACAATGAGGATGGGCACGACGGGTTGGTGGTGGAGGGTGAGATTTTGAATGATGAGACGGTTCGGGTGTTGTGTCATCAGGCGGTGTGTCATGCGGAGGCGGGAGCCGATGTGGTGTCGCCGAGTGACATGATGGACGGTCGGGTGGGGGAATTGCGGGAGGCACTGGACGAGCATGGGCACGAGCAGGTGTCGATTTGCAGTTATACGGCGAAGTATGCCTCGGCGTATTATGGTCCGTTTCGGGGGGCGTTGGGGTCGGCACCGAAGGCGGGGGACAAGAAGACTTATCAGATGGACCCGGCGAACAAGCGGGAGGCGGTGCGGGAGCTCTTGCTCGATGAGGAAGAGGGGGCGGACATTGTGATGGTGAAGCCGGCGGGGCCTTATCTGGATGTGATTGCGGAGTTGCGCGATCACACGACGCTGCCGGTGGCGGCTTATCAGGTGAGCGGAGAGTATCTCATGATCAAGAGTGCGTCGAAGGATGGCTGGATCGATGAAGAGAAGGTGATGATGGAGAGTCTGATGGGGATCAAGCGGGCGGGGGCGGACGTGATCTTAACTTACTTTGCGAAAGCGGCAGCGCGGGTTTTGCGGGGTGAGTGAAATCGGTGAGAATTTATTTTTTAGGGAGCAAGACGAGGAGAACCCCCAGCGTATCAAAGCGGAATGAGTGACGACAAAGCGGCGGTGCAGAAATTGCACGAGAGTTACAAGCGGATGAAAGAGGAGCTGTCGCAAGTGATTGTGGGGCAGGATCAGGTGGTGGAGCAGGTGTTGATGGCGATGTTTTGTCGTGGTCATGCCTTGCTGGTGGGTGTGCCGGGATTGGCGAAGACGCTGCTGGTGTCATCGGTTTCCGAGGCGCTGCATCTGGAGTACAAGCGGGTGCAGTTTACGCCCGATCTGATGCCGGCGGACATCACGGGAACGGACGTGCTGGAAGTGGATCCGGAGACGGGTCACCGGGGGTTTCGTTTTGTGAACGGGCCGCTGTTTGGGAATATGATTTTGGCGGACGAGATTAACCGGACGCCACCGAAGACGCAGGCGGCGTTGCTGGAGGCGATGCAGGAGCATCAGGTGACGGTGGGTGAGCGGACGCTGCATTTGCCGGAGCCTTTCTTTGTGTTGGCGACGCAGAACCCGATTGAGCAGGAGGGAACCTATCCGCTGCCGGAGGCGCAGCTGGACCGATTTTTGTTCAGCATTCTGCTGGATTACCCAAGCGAGGAGGAAGAGCGGGAGATCATCCGGCGGGTGACGAGCCCGAGTGAGGCGAAGATCACGCCGATGATGACGGGTGAGGAGATTTTGGAGCTGCAGCAGGTGGTGAAGCGGGTGCCGGTGGGTGACCATGTGATCGACTTTGCGGCGAAGCTGACACGGGCGACTCGTCCGGGAAGTGACGATGCGCCTGACTTTGTGAAGGAGATGGTGGGTTGGGGGGCGGGTCCCCGTGCGGGGATTGCGTTGATCTCGGCGGCGAAGGCGCATGCGGTGTTGAAAGGCCGGATGCATGCGACGACGGCTGATGTGGCTGCGGTTTCCTATCCGGTGCTCCGGCATCGGGTGCTGACGACCTTTAACGCGGAAGCGGCGGGGGTGAAGAGCGATGACATTATTCGCCGATTGCTTGAGGAAATTGGCTCCGGGGAAGTCGACATTCAGGTTTAATCCCTCCGACTGACGATGAGTGACGGGAGTGAGAAGCTGAAGATGCCAGAGTGCATGCGCTTGCTCACGCCCGAGGTGATGGCGGTGATGAAGCGCCTGGAATGGCTGGCGCGGCGACGGATGCAAGGGACGCTCTCGGGGAGGCACACGAGTCCGGACAAGGGGGTGTCGGTGGAGTTTGCGGAGCACCGGGAGTATGCACGGGGGGATGATCCGAAGAATCTGGACTGGCGGGTGATGGCGAAGAGTGATCGCAATGTGGTGAAGCAATTCATTCAGGAGACGAACCTGCGGGCGACGGTGGTGCTGGATGTCTCGGGGTCGATGAGCTTCCGGGGTGAGCAATCGGAGAAGTCGAAGTTTGAGTATGGGAGCGAGTTGGCGGCGGCCTTGGCTTATTTGTTTATCAAGCAGGGGGATGCGGCGGGGTTGGTGACCTTTGATCATGAGGTGCGGGCCCTGATGCGGGCGGAGAGCCGGCCGAGCCAAGTACGAAGAATTTGCGAGGTGCTGCATGCGAGCGAGCCGGGTGAGGAGACGGGGGTGGGGAAGGTGCTGCACGAAGTGGCGGAACGGATTCCGCAACGGGGGTTGGTGGTGTTGATCAGTGATCTCTTTGATGATCCGAAGGAGATTGTGGAGGCGCTGCACCATTTTGATTTCCGGCAGCATGAACTGGTGGTGTTTCATGTGCTGGCGGAGGAGGAACTGAGCTTTCCGTTTCGAAATTTTCAGCGGTTTAAGGATTTGGAGGGGGTGGAGGAGATGTTGCGGATTGATCCGCAGGCGGTGCGGGCGGCTTATCTGGATAAACTGCGGGAGTTCATTGCCTCGGTGGAGGCGGTGTGTGGAAACATCCGGGCGGATTATGTGCCGGTGACGACGAAGACGCCGTTGCCGGAAACGCTAACGCGATACTTGGGAAGGAGGAGGCGTTAGGGGATGCTCTTTTTAAATCCATGGCTGTTGATTGGGTTGGCGGGGGTGTTGATCCCGGTGATCCTGCATTTGATCCGGAGTCAGGCGGCGAAGCCCTACGACTGGGGTGCGATGCGATTTTTGTTCGATACGGTGGCGACGCGTCGTCGGCGGATGGAGTGGGAGGATTTGCTGCTGATGGTGACGCGTTGTTTGCTGCTGGCCTTGATTGCTTTGGCGTTGGCGCGGCCCTTTACGCCACCGGACTCGCAGGTGCCGTGGTTGTTTGTGCTGCCAATGGCCTTGCTGGGAGTGGCGGCATTTGGGGGATCCTTTGTGCTGTCGCAGAAGAAGCCGCGGTGGATTGTGCGCGGGGTGGGATTTTTTTGTGTGTTGGCGGCGGGGGTGATGATGTGGTTTGAGAAGCAGTGGAATTTACAGCGGTTTCAGACGAGTGAGCGTCGGGACATTGCGTTGGTGATTGACGGGTCGACGTCGATGTCGCTCACGGACAAAGGAGTGAGCGCGTTTGATCGTTCGGTGGAGGAAGCGCGGGAGCTGGTGAAGAACGCGCCGCGGGGGACGGCGTTTTCGGTGGTGCTGGGTGGGCCTGCTCCGGAGTTGCGGACGGCGACGCCGCTGACGCATCGGGCGGATGTGCTGGAAGTTTTGGATGGCCTGGAGCCGGTGGGTGGTCCGTTTCGGGCGCATGAGGCGCTGGGGGTGGCGACGGTGAGTTTGGCGGAGGGGCGGGGTGCGACGAAGGACATCGTTGCCTTTACGGATTCGCAGCGGCTGGGGTGGAGATTTGAGAGCCCGAGTGCGTGGGAGAATCTGGGGGAGGCGTGGGAGGGGTTGCCATCGAAGCCGCGACTTTTGTTGAGATCGATTCCGGCACCGAGGAAGCTGCGCAATGTTTCGCTGACGCGGATTGAGGTGTCGCGTGAGGTGGTGGGGATGGATCGGGAGGTGATTGTTCGTTTGCCGGTGGAGAATACGGGGACGGAGGCAGTGACGCCGGGGCTGGTGGAATTTCGGGTGGAGGACAAAGTGGTGGGGGAAAAGGGCGTGGGTCAGCTGGCGCCGGGGGAGGAAGCGTTGATTGAGTTCCGGCATCGGTTCACGAGCGTGGGGCCGAAGGTGCTGACAGCGAAGATCAGCAGTGCGGATGACATGACGGGGGATGATCAGGTGGAGCGGGTGGTGTGGGTGAAGAAGTCACTGCCGGTGGTGCTGGTGGAGGGGAATCCTTCGGGGGAATTTTTTGATCGGGCGGCCTCCTATCTGGGGTTGGCATTGGTGCCGGATTCGTCACAGGAGGGGGAATGGTTTATGGATCCGAAGGTGGTGGATGCGACGGCGGTGGGATCGTTGGATTTGGAAGGAGTGGCGGTGGTGGTGCTGGCGGATGTGGCGCGGCTGCCGGCGGGGGTGGCGTCGCGGCTGGCGGACTTTGTGGTGAAGGGTGGCGGGTTGTGGGTGATTGGGGGGCCGAAGATGGAGGAGGGATTTTATAACAATTGGCGGAGTGCGGATGGTGCGATGATGCCGATTGAGCTGCGTGAGATGGTGGTGCCGGAGGGTGGGGTGAGGATGGCGCCGGGGAGTTTTGATCATCCGGTGTTGCGACTTTTTCAGGGTCGTGCGGGGGAGGATTTGGGTGAGGGGTTGCTGGATTCGTATCGAGCGACGGGCGGGGCGAAGAAGGGGGCGCAGGTGGCGGCGCGATTTGAAGATGGAGAGCCGAGCCTGGTGACGCGATCGGTGGGGCGGGGTCGGGTGATTTTGAGCACGTGCGGTCTGGACGGACGGTCCGGGAGTTTGCCGGTGCGGCCGAGTTTTGTGCCATTTGTGCATGAGGTGACGACGTGGTTGGCAGGGGCGCGCGGGGTGGACTTGAATGTGAAAGCGAGCTGGAGTCCGGCGCTTGGGTTGCCGGGCGGGAGTGGGTTGCGGGGTCGTTATTTCAGGGGGAAGCGTGAGAAGAGTGCGATGATGGTGGATCGGACTGATGCGACGATTGATTTCGATTGGGGGAATGAGGGGATTGGGAAGGGGCTGCCCCGGGATGAGTTTCGGGTGCTGTGGTCGGGCGCGTTGGTGGTGCCGGAGAGCGGGAATTACGTCTTCACGGTGAAGGTGGATGACAATTTTAAGCTCTTGCTGGATGACGAGGTGGTGATTGATGCGACGGGGGGAGAGAAGAAATCGGCCGCGATTCGGCTGGAGGCGGGAGATGCGATTCCGCTGCGAGCGAGATTTGAGGAAGAGTGGGGTGAGGCGTTTGTGAGCTTGAGTTGGACGAAGCCGGATGGGACGACGGAAGTGATTCCGGCTTCGGCTTTTGTGCCGCTGGGTGGCGAGGGGGATGATGAGATTGTGGGTGAGAGTGAGGCGAATGATCCGCGTGGGGAGAAGCGGGAGGTGCAGGCGCTGCAAGGGCGGCGCGGGCGGGTGCTGCAGGTGTCGGGATCGGCGCTGCCGGGAGAGTATCGGGTGGGAGTTCCGGAGGAAGTGCGGGGATCGCTGGAGGGGCGCGAGGAGGTGCCGTTGGTGGTGTTGCGGGAGGCCGAAGAGAGTCGTTTTGAAGCGTTCAATGAGGACGACCGGGGATTGATCCGGAGAGAGCTGGATTTGATCGAGGTGAAGTCGGGGGCGGATTTGTTAGCGGTGTTGCGAGGGGAAGGGTTTGGTCGGGAGATTTGGAAGGTGCTGGCGCTGGCGGCGTTGGTGTTGTTTTTTGCGGAGGGGTTTTTGGCGCGGTGGGTGTCGAAGTCGCGCAAGGCGGGAGAGGAAGTGAAGGTTGATTTTGAAAAACGCGGGGAGAGCTCGGCGGAGTTTGTGGATGCGTTATCGCGTGTGAAGGGAGGCGGGAAATGAAGAGTGTGATTCGTGGAGCGGTGGTCTTTTTGGGGCTGTGGGGGCTGGTGACACTGCTGGCTGGCGGGCTGGAATTATCGGGTCTGTGGCCGTTGTGGGTGATTCCGCTGGTGGGGGAGGTGGGGGCGGAGGTGATCTTGTGGACGTATCGATATGAACGGGAAGCGGTGGGAGTGCGGCGGGGTCGATGGTTGGTGGGCTTGCGGCTGGGGAGTTTGGCGGTGTTTGCGTGGATTCTTTTGCAGCCGGTGTTTAGTCGGATCGAGGAACGTGATTTGCAGCGTGAGGTGGTGGTGCTGGTGGATTCGTCGGCCTCGATGAATCTGGTGGATGACGGGCAGGAGAAGTCGCGGATTGAGCTGGCGCGGGAGCGGCTGGAGGCGACGGGATTGCTTTCGCAGCTGGAAGGCAGGGTGGCGGTGCGCGAAGTGCGGGCGGCGCGGAGTGCGTTGGTGGCGGGAGATGATGCGGTGGAGGGATGGGATCAGGCTACGGATTTGGCGGCGGCCTTGGACGAGGTGCTGGAACAAGTGCCGCCGGATCAGCTGGCGGGGATGGTGTTGCTGAGTGACGGGCGGCATAACCGGCCGGGGAGTGTGGAAGATGCGGCGCGGCGTTTTGGGATTTTGGATGCGCCGATTGCGGTGGTTCCGACGGGGAGTGACAAGCCGCCGAAGGATGCGGCGATTGTGACGGTGCGTGCGCCGGACTCGGTATACCTGGGTGACCGGATGCGGGTGGCGGCGAAGCTGAAGTTCGACGGGTATCGGGGGAAGAAGGCGAAGGTGACGCTCTTTAATGGCGAGGAAGAGATCGAGAGCCGGGAGGTGGCGGTGCCGCGTGATGAGTATCGCGAGGAAGTTCGATTTAGGCATGTGCCGGAGGAGGGAGGGATTCGGGAATACCGGGTGGTGATCGAGGATTTGGAAGGGGAGAGATTTGACAACAACAATGCGTGGTCATTTCAAACGGTGATCACGGATGCGCGGACGAACGTGTTGATTGTGGAGAACTCGCCGAGGTGGGAGTTTCGTTACTTGAGGAACCTTTTTTACGGGCGGGATCAGTCGATTCATTTGCAGTCGGTTCTGCTGGAGCCGGACCGGATTATCGGGCAGGAAGAGAAGAGGGTGCCGGCGTCGGCGAGCCGCCCTTTTGGAGACAGTGAGGCGACGGCGCTTCCGGAGAATGAAGAGGAGTGGCGGAAGTTTGATGTGATTATTTTGGGTGATTTGTCGCCGGAGGATTTAAGCGGGGAAGAGTGGGCGATCGTGCGGCGTTGTGTGGTGGATCGTGCGGCGTTGCTGGTGATGGTGGCGGGGCCGAGGTCGATGCCCCATGCGTTTACGGATCCGGCGGCGGAGGCGTTGATTCCGGTGAAGTATGCGGCGTCACGACGGACGTATTTTGGAGGGAAGGACAAGTTTCATTTCAAGCTGACGAATGGGGGGCGATCGCATGTGATTACCTCGCAGGTGGAGGGGGAGGTGAGGAACGAGCAGACATGGGCGGAGTTTCCGGTGATTCGCTGGCGGCATCCGGTTGAGGGAATCAAGGATGGTGCGGAGGTGTTGCTTTATGCGGAAGAGGTGGGGGAGAAGCAGACGAAAGTGAACTCGGCAGCGAGTCTGGATGCGGCGTTGGCGGAAGTGGCGCGGCGGCGCGAAACGGAGGCGGAGAATGCCTTGTTGGTGACGCGGCAGACGGGGAATGGCAAGGTGGCGATGCTCTTGACGGACCGGACGTGGCGGCTGCGCGAGGGAGTGGGTGATGTTTATCATCATCGATTTTGGGGCCAGTTGGTGCGATGGGGAGCGGGCCCGAATCTGCGGACGGGGTCGGTCACGGCGAGATTGGGGACGGACCAGCTGACCTACACGGGGGATGATCAGGTGAAGGTGATAGCGCGGCTGCGGGAGGTGAATTTGGCTCCGATTCAGGATGAGAGTTTGCGGGCGGAGATCTCGCTTGATGGGAATCGGGTGGCGACGGTGCCTTTGGGATACCGCGAGGGTTCGAATGGTCTGCACGAGGTGCTGGCGGGGCCGTTCCGGACGCCGGGGAGCTACGAGGTGCGGCTCGTGGGGGACCGGGTGAAGGAGGAGATTGTGACGGGTTTTCGGGTGGTGGGCTCGCTGAGTGCGGTGGAGTTGGCGGAGACGACACTTAATTTGCCGCTGCTGGAGAACATTGCCCGGATGTCGGGTGGTCGGGTTTTGGGGGAGCAGGATGCGGCAGGTTTGGCCGAGCTCTTTTTGACGGGTGAGGACTCGAAAGAGGAGCTTCGGGAGACGACGTTGTGGGACAAGTGGCCGTTGTTGCTCCTGCTGGGAGTGCTACTGACGAGCGAGTGGGTGCTGCGCCGGCGAGGTGGGTTATCCTAAGAGGCCGTCTGAAAAATGCCCAACGAGTGTTCTGATCATTGGGTGCTGAAAGACATGCCGCTTCGCTGAGGAGGCAGGAGGTGAACCCTGCGGGCTGCACCGCGCGCAGGCTATGTCCTTCCAGTCCATTCTCGTCCCGCCTTGCTTCAAGAGAAATTCCTTCGCAGCAGTCATTCGGCATTTTTCAGACAGCCTCCAAGAGGCGGAGATTGAAGGGGAGGATTATCCAAAAAATGGGGCAGGACCGTGAGGGTGTTGTCCACGATCCTGCCCGTCTGTTTTCGGGTGTTATTCAGGCAAGGGGTAATTTTTAGTTTCGGGTGGAGCCTCCGCCTCCGCTGAGTCCGGGGGAGTAGGTGTATTCCACTTTTAAAGTCTGGCCGGGATTTCCTTCGATGGGGTCGGCGCTCCGGGCGGTTATGCTGCGTCCGGCGGCATTTGCGTTATCCTGGATGAGGGTGCCGCCGGTCCAAAGCGAACCGACGCGGTATCCGGTGCGGCTTCCGATGAGGTTCCATTGTTGGAGGTTTTTGCTTTGGTAGATGTTGAAGCGGACGTCCTCGGGAAGGGGGTTGGGGACGGTGTAGGTGAGAGCGGGGTAGGTGCCGCTTCGGAGAATGTTGGTGGTGAACCGGGGGAGGCGATCCTGCCATCCGGCGGGTGAGGGTCCGGCGGGATTGAAGCGATGGACGTAGGCTTCGATGTTGGAAAAGCCATCACCATTGGGGTCTGCGCCGGCAGACGCGTTTATGTTTGTGAGGCCGTGTCCAGCGACATAGTCAGGATAACTATTGGCGTTGGTATCCCCAATGGTGAAGATTGTTGTGTTGTTCGCGAGAAAGTAGTCTCCGGAGCCGAAGGTCCAGGTGATGACGATGGTCTCGGGAGATTCGTCGAGGGTGTCGGCGGCGATGTTAAAGATGGGATTTACGCGGGTGGTGCCGGAGGGAATCATGATGGCACCGGAGACGCCGAGGCTGCGGGTGTAGTCATCCGGCCAGATGGCGGTGCCGCTCACGTCGTAGTTGATGGTGCTGTTTTGCGGGAGGGAGGCCGAGAGAATGAGGGGGAGTTCGAAGCCGGAGTGGCCTTCGCTCAGGGTGATTTCTTCCGGGATGGAGAGGAGTGCGGGGACCTCGGCGATGAGGGCATCAAACTGATGATAGGCTTTGTTGGGCTGGTTGTTGCCCACCTCCCAGCTGAGGGATTCGAGGTTGTCGAAGGTGGCGGGGAAGGTTTGGACGATGCCGGCGATGTTGGTGCCGGTAGAGAAGGTGGCATGCACGGCGCTTCCGCCTCCTTGTTTGACGCCGGTGAAGAGAACGGTACCACCAGAGCCCGGGGTGTAGGGATGCAGTTTGATGGACTTCATGGTGAAGGGGCCGCCGTCCTCGCGGGCGTAGGTGAATTTGCTAATGCTCCACTTTGAGGTGGCTGCAATGGTGGGGACGTGTCGGGTCGAGGTCTGTCCGAAGGTGCCGATCTCCATCAAGGAGGCATTGGTGGGATGCTTGCAGGTGAGGATCATCCCATTTTCGGTCCATGGGTTGGCAAAGAGGTTGAGGTTGGGATTTGCGGAAAGCGGGAGGGAGTCGAAGGTCATGGAGACCTCGCTTCCGCAAGCGAAGGAAGTGAGCAGGCAAGCGGTGAGGGGGCGAAGGCGGGTGAGGGCATTCATGTCATCTGTTCCTAAAACCCCGGGAGCGAAAGGATTCGTTTTTTCACGAAAAAACTTTTTTGGGACCAATTGGGAATCCTTTTCCGGGAACTGTTTTAAGGACAGGTGACATGATCAAGTTCACCCTTAATATTTGTATGCTTCTTTCCATCGCCAGCACCCATGGCGCCGTGGTTATCGATAACATCGCGGTGGGGACGCAAAGTTTTGCGACGGGGATTTCGGGTCCCAATGCGGGAGGGGTGGGGCCAATCTTTGCAGGGTCCAAGAATCTTGAATCAGCTTTTCGATTCACCACGGGACCGGCGGGTGGCGATCTGACCTCTCTTAGTCTGGTGATCAGCGTGGCTGACAATACCTCTCCGATCGTGGCTACAATCAGCACCGGCCCCAACGTCCCGGGGGGAACCAATCCGACGGCTCTGGGGTCGGTGCTGCCTGCCGCGCCATCGGGCATTACGACGATTAGTTTTGTTCCGGGGTCGGGGATTACGCTTGCCTCGAACTCGGAATATTGGGTGCACCTGACCGTTCCCAGTGGGGCGGGATGGTATTCGATGTTGAATAGCAATGCACCGGTGGAATCCCTTGGGTGGGATTTGGACAATAGCTGGAATCGCCCAGCTACCGGGGGCTGGAGTGAGATCACGAGCGGCCCGCAGGCCCGTACTCGATTGGAGATCGCTTCAGTTCCCGAACCCGGGGCGGGGTTGTTGGGAGGGTTGGCCTTTTTAGTTCTTCTCGGCCGGCGGCGTTAGGCGTCGGGGGAAGGTGGCGACCGCGCTGCCGTGGAGTCCCCAGTAGCCTGCGCAGAGGTGGCGGGATTGGTCATCGAAGCCGAGGTAGAACTTGGAGGTGCCGTTATCGAGGACTCCAAGTTCCCGCCAGGTGGGGAGGTGCCAGATTCTGAGGGTGAGGTCATCGGATGAGGATGCGAGGGTCCTGCCATCCGGGCTTAGGGTGAGTGAGACGACCCGCTGGTAGTGTCCGGTGAGGGTCTGAATAAGTTCGCTGGTTTGGGCGTCGTGGATGGCAATGAGGTTTTCATCATTCCCGGAGATGAGCCAATTTCCATCGTTGGAGAAGATGACGGGGCCGAGGTTGCCGCGGGTGGGTTTGAAGCGTTGATTCCAACCTTTTCCAAGTTCGCCGACCCGGATGTATCGGGGCCAATCGATTCGCGCGATTTTTTGTCCGTCAGGGGAAAGGGAGAGGCGGAAGGAGCCCTTGCCAGTTGGAGGGAGTTCCCCCTTTGGAGTTAATGATTCAAGGTCATAGAAATAGGTTGGTTGGGATTCCGCGGTGACGGCAAAGTTTGTTCGGAGGGGATTGGCAGCCACTTTGGCGGGGTCGCGGAAAGAGAGGGGGATTGAGGATTGGGAGAGTTTGAGGCCTTCGGGAATCGACCACCATTCGATGATGAGGTTTTCATCGTTCTGTCGCCAGGTGGCGGCGCGGTCTTCGGTGGGATGGAAGGAGAGGGCGTTGCGGGGGATGCCGTCATCGAGGTGTTTGAGGGGTTCGCCGGAGGTGCCGATGCAGAGGGTCCCGTTGCCTGTTTTGGCGAGGAAATGTTGTGCGTTGGGGCTATGGCATTTGAGGGGCGGGAAGGCGGCGGCGTTTTGGAATTCGTTAGGGGAGCTGCCGGGCATGTCCCAGAGGCGGACGCTGCGATCCTTGCCGGCGGAGAGGAGTCGTTGCCCGTCAGGGGAGATGGAGAGGGTGAGAATTTCGTCCTGATGTCCGCGGAGGGATGTTTTTGGTTTGAGGAGGGCGTCGTTGGTGTAGAAGTCGATTTTTTGGTGGGAGCCGGCCATGGCGAATCCCCCCGGAATGGAAATGAGGGAGCGGTAGGCTTCGCCCTGGGCGTGTTCACGGGAGAGGAGGGTTCCGGACCGGGTTTGCCAGAGGGCGATTTCACGGCCTTTGTAGTCGAGGCCCAGCAGGCGTTCGTTGTTTTGGGAAAACGCGAGTTTTGAGAGGGTCATGCCTGCGTGCCAGGTGGTCTCCCGGTCGGGATTTTCGAAGGTGGTGACGACCATGGTGAGGCCGGGGTTGCGGACGTAGGCGATGTGGTTTCCGTGAACGGCAAATCCCGGTTCGATGGAGGGCTGTTGAAAGACCGGTTCAAGGGTTTGGGTGTTGTGGATATGGAGCGCAAGCTTCCTGCTGCTGTTGACGCAGACGAAGGCAAGGTGTTGGCCATCCTCTGAGAAATAGACTGATCTTACGGAGATGAAGGGGAGGATGCCGATGAGTTTACCCTCGGGGAAACTCCAAAAGCGAAGGTAGGATCCGCCCCCGGCGGAGACGAGGGTTTGTCCGTCGGGGGACCAAACGAGGGTGTCGATTTCTCCGAGGCGGGAGGGGCGTCCGCGCATGCGGACTTCGTCGGGTGAGAGGTGGGTGCTGAGGAGTTGCTCGCGGATTTCCGGAGAGCGCAGGGCGACCTTGGTCATGATGGGGATTTCGAATCCTCCGGTGGGGGCGTCGGGCTTGGGGAGGGTGAGAATGGGTTCGAAGGTGGTGAGTGAGCGGACGATGATTTGGCCATCGAATCCGGCGCTGGCGAAGTGTTGGCCATCGGGTGAGAAGGCGACGGAGGTGATGGAGTTGGAATGGTCATGAAAGGAGCGTGATTCATCTCCTTCCATCATGGCCTGGTAGGTGTGCCAGGCGTAATCGCGGATGTCCTTACGCCCTTCCGCGGGGAGGTGGCGATCGAGGATGCGGCGGGCGAGTCCGCGCTGGCCTTCCTGGATGGCGCTGCCGACGGCGTACATGTCGGCGGCGTAGGAGTGGAGCTGGAAGGAGTTGGCGATCTGGGCGGTCTCGCGTTCGCTGGCGCGGGCGATTTGTTCCTGGGAGACGGCGTGGTTTCGTTCTTTGCGCAGCGCGTCCGATCCGACGATGAGGGTGCCGAGGAGGATGATGGCGGTGGCGAGGGTGGCACCGGCGAGGATGGCGATGCCGGGCTTGCGGCGGGCCCATTTTTTTAAGCGAACTGCAGGGCCGACGGGGCGGGCGTTGACGGGTTCTCCGGCAAGCCAGTGTTCGAAATCGTCGGCGAGGTCATTGGCCGAACTGTAGCGTTGGGAGGGGTCGTCCTGAAGGCATTTGAGGCAAATGGCGACGAGGTCGGGGTGCATCCCTTTGAGGTCCGGGCGGCCGGTTTCCGGAGGTTTTCCGGTGAGGAGGTCGACGAGGAGTGCGCCGAGGCTGTAGAGGTCTGCGGAGGTGGTGACGGATTCCCCGCGGGCTTGTTCGGGGGCCATGTAGGCGGGGGTTCCGCTGGTGGAGTTTTCCTCCTGTTCTCCTTCATTGACGGCGATGCCGAAGTCGGCGAGGTAGGGTTCGCCGGAGGGGCCGAGGAGGACGTTGGCGGGTTTGATGTCGCGGTGGACGAGGCCGTGCCGATGGGCGTGTGCGACGGCGCGGGTGACGCTGAGCATGGTCCCGACGATGGCCCGATGTTGATCCGGTGGAGCGATTCCTTTTTGCTGACGTTCGGCGAGGGTGCGGCCGGGCATCCAGGGGCTGGCGATGAAGAGGTAGCCTGCTTCCTCGCCGGTGGCGTAGACGGGGAGGATGGCGGGGTGGTCGAGCTTGCCGAGGGCTTTGGCTTCGGCAAGGAAGCGGGTGCGGTCCGCGACGCCGCCGAGGCGGGGGTCGAGGAAGACCTTGAGGGCGACTTCGCGATCCGGTCCGGGTTGGAAGGCGAGCCAGACTTCGCCGCTGGCGCCGCGGCCGATGCGTTTTTTGACGAGGAATCCGCCGAGGGATTCGGGGAGTTCGAAGTGATCTGATTCGTCGGTGAACAGGCCTGCGGCGAGACAGCGCGGGCAGAGACCGTCGGTGGTCTTTGCGCAGTCCGGGCAGGATTGGGTGCTCATCTATCTGGAGAGTAGCTGGAGGAGGTATTCGAGTTCGTCGGCCTCATCGGTGCGGGTGCCGACGGTGGCGCGGACTTCCTCTTTGACGAGTTCACCGAAGCGTTTGCGGAAGCGGAGGACGGCTGACTTGGTGGCGGCGAGTGAGGCGTTGAGGGCCTCGGCGGTTTCGGCGAGGGGTGGGGCTCCGTTGTCGCCGGAGAGATAGGGGGCGAGGGTCTGGAACGGGCGTCCGTTGGTTTCCCATTGGGTTTTGAGTTTGGAAAGGGCACGGTCGATGAGGTCCTCGGCCCAGCGTTTTTCGAAGACCTCATCGGGTGAGAGCCCGGAGGTGGCGTCGAGCTCTTCGTTGACCTCGAGGAATTCGAGGTGTCCACCGCGCTTGATGCGTCCCTGGGCTTTGCGGGCGTTGAGGAAATGATTGCGAGCGGAGGTGAGGAGGAAGCTTCGGAAGCTGCCGCGCTCTTTTTTGGCGAGGGAGAATCCTTCGCGGCCCATGAAGGTGACGAAGAAGTCCTGGGTGAGGTCCTTGGCATCGGCCTCGGAGCATCCAAGACGGCGGAGGAAAGAAAATACGGGGCCCCAGTATCGGCGGCAGAGTTCATCGAGGGCTTCGGAGCCCTCGGGCTCTTTGGCTTGATCGAGGAGGGTCCAACGGGTGGTCTGGAACTTCGGGGTGGTCTCGGTCATTGGTGCGACAGCTTACCTATTTTAGAGTCTGTCGGCGAGAGTGGAGTGAGGTTGATAGACGCAGAGAACGCCGAGCGATTGCCCGGCGTTCTTTTCAGGAAGAGTTTTTATTTTGGAGATTACTTCTGAGGGAAGCCGTCGTCGGTGTGGCCTTCGATGGTGTAGATGTTGCGCTTGTTGGCGGCGAGTTCCGCTTCGCGGCGCTTGAGGTAGGCGTGGGAAATTTCTTTGGCCTTGGCT